>NZ_BBIS01000132.1 GCF_000730605.1 Pseudomonas monteilii NBRC 103158 = DSM 14164
CTGCACTTCCATTCGTTGGGCTACACGCCGCTGCAGATCGCGGCGCTGTTCCTGTTCTACGAAGTGTTCGGCGTGATCACCAACCTGGTGGGCGGTTACCTCGGCGCCCGCCTGGGACTCAACCGCACCATGAACATCGGCCTGGGCATGCAGGTCGTGGCCTTGCTGATGCTCACGGTGCCGGCAACCTGGCTGACAGTGCCATGGGTGATGGCCGCCCAGGCACTGTCCGGCATCGCCAAGGACCTGAACAAGATGAGCGCCAAGAGCTCCATCAAGCTTCTGGTGCCGGACAGCCAACAGGGCACGCTCTACAAATGGGTGGCCATCCTGACGGGCTCGAAGAACGCGCTCAAAGGTGTGGGCTTTTTCCTCGGCGGAGCACTGCTCGCGTTGCTCGGCTTCACCCTGGCGGTGCTGGCCATGGCGGCAGTACTGGCCATGATCTGGATCGGCAGTCTGGTGCTGCTGAAAAAGGACTTGGGCAAAGCCAAGGCCAAACCCAAGTTCCGCGACATGCTGTCCAAGAGCCGGGCGATCAACATCCTCTCAGCCGCACGGCTGTTTCTC
>NZ_BBIS01000131.1 GCF_000730605.1 Pseudomonas monteilii NBRC 103158 = DSM 14164
GACCGCCTTTCTTGGTCTGGTGCATCTCGGGATCACGCTTGCCTTCTTTATTTTTGGTCGAGCTGGGGGCATGAATAATGGTGGCATCGACGATGGTGCCTTGGCGCAGCGACAGGCCTTTTTCCTGCAGATAACCATTGATGACCGCAAGGATTGCCGGTGCGAGCTGATGCTTCTCCAGCAAGTGCCGGAAGTTCATGATCGTGGTGTCTTCGGGGATTGGCGCGCTCAGCGTCAGGAGTGCGAACTGGCGCATGGGCGTGATTTCGTAGAGCGCTTCTTCCATGGCCGGGTCGCTCAGGGAGAACCAGTTCTGCAACAGATGGATGCGCAGCATGGTTTCCAGAGGATAGGGTTTTCTACCGCCGCCGGCCTTGGGGTAGAACGGTTCGATCAGCTCCAGCAGGCCTGCCCAGGGCACCACCTGATCCATTTCGGCGAGGAAGCGCTCTCGGCGGGTCTGCTTGCGCTTGCCGGCGTACTCAAAGTCGGAAAAGCTCATCTGGCTCATGGGCGGCTCGGATCAGGTGTTGCGGGGATTCTCGCATAACTGAAGGCTTGTTCGGAGATT
>NZ_BBIS01000130.1 GCF_000730605.1 Pseudomonas monteilii NBRC 103158 = DSM 14164
GGAAGGTCTGAAGTAACCCTGTATTTCCGGTCGACTTCAGCCCTCGCTGCTTTTGAAAGCGGGCCGTCGATCAAAATCGACCAGGTAACCCGCTCAGTTCTCCGTTTTTGGCCGCCGCGAGCACCTCGCAGCAGCCATTTTCCGCATTACAGGTGCACCTTTCCTGCGGTAGTCAGCAAATGTCGGCGCGCCATCCATAGGTTCGACAGCGCGAACAGCGTCACCAGCTGAGCGGTGTTCTTGGCCAGGCCACGGAAGCGCACCTTCACGTAACCGAACTGGCGCTTGATCACTCGAAACGGGTGCTCGACCTTCGCTCGCACTTGTGCCTTGGCCTTCTCGATCTTGCGCTTGGCTTTGTACAGGGCGCTGCGTTTATCGAGCTTCTTGTAGGTGCTGCGGCGTGCTGCGACCTGCCAGATCACTTCGCGGCCAGCATGTTCGGGGCGCTTTTCGACGCCGGTGTAGCCGGCATCGGCGCAGACGACGTTCTCGTCACCGTGCAGCAGTTTGTCGACCTGGGTGATATCCGCCACGTTGGCTGCCGTGCCTACCACGCTGTGTACCAGCCCCGACTCATCATCCACG
>NZ_BBIS01000129.1 GCF_000730605.1 Pseudomonas monteilii NBRC 103158 = DSM 14164
GGAAAGCGGAGGTGTATACGGCTACCGCAAAATTCACGATGACCTGCGTGAGCTGGGAGAGGAATGCGGCCGAAATCGAGTCAGGCGCTTGATGCAGGCGGAGGGGCTGCGTTCTCAAACGGGCTATCGGCGGCGTCCAGGGTTCTATGGTGGAAAACCAACAGTGGCCTCGCCCAACCACCTCGCGCGGCAGTTCAAGGTAAGTGAGCCGAACAAGGTCTGGGTGACAGATATCACTTACATCCGCACCTATGAAGGGTGGCTCTACCTCGCGGTAGTGCTGGATCTGTTCTCACGCCAAGTAATTGGTTGGTCAATGAAGCCAAGGATGTGCAGCGACCTGGCTATCGACGCGATGTTGATGGCTGTTTGGCGACGCAAGCCTCAGCAGCAAGTTATGATTCACTCAGATCAAGGCAGTCAGTTCAGTAGCTCGGATTGGAAAAGCTTTTTGAAGGCCAACAATGTAATCAGCAGCATGAGCCGGCGGGGAAACTGCCACGACAATGCTGTAGCCGAGAGCTTTTTCCAGCTTTTGAAGCGAGAGCGAATCCGACGAAAGATCTACACAACCCGTGAAGAAGCCCGAAGTGATATTTTCGATTACATCGAGATGTTCTATAACCCTAGGG
>NZ_BBIS01000128.1 GCF_000730605.1 Pseudomonas monteilii NBRC 103158 = DSM 14164
ACCCAAAGCTGCCTGCCTCGGTCCCGTTGGTCAGCAGAGGCTTGGCCGGAAGCCCGGCCAAGCAGGTTGGCACATCACCGCCGGGGATCGTTCTCCCACGTGGTGCCGTAGTAGTCGTGGATATCTTTGCCCCAAGTCGGGGCGCTCATGTTTGGCCGGTTGTCCTTATCTAAGCCTGGGGCGTTCTTCAGGCGGTCCTTGTAGGCATCAAGGACGAAGCGCTTGTTCACCGTATCCAGGCGCAAAGCCCCCCACGGCACGGCGAACAGCTTTTCATCCATCCCCAGGAAACCGCCGAACGACAGCACAGCGTACCCCCAACGACGGCATCCTCGCGAAGGCGGGGTGGGAAAGACTATGCGACCTCCAATTCGGTTTCCTTTTTTTTTACATCAATTGATGTAGAATAAGCGGAAACAACATGAGGTCGTCCACGATGCTCGATCAAGATTTCGCTTTCTCCGATGTGCCGCCCCAAGTCGCTGTCCGACGCTTGTTCGACCTCTCGGAGGCGGAACTCCGCGAGACAGTGAACGCTTGTGCTCGGGCCTACCTGAGCGAGAGCCCGTTGCATCCAAAGGGGGCCGGCGGTTCGATGGCCTGGATGGAGGGTACTAAGGTCATTCGGTCTGTGATGATCCCTAA
>NZ_BBIS01000127.1 GCF_000730605.1 Pseudomonas monteilii NBRC 103158 = DSM 14164
TAAAGGGTGGCGGATCGAGAACCCGGGCAACCAGCCACGCGTCGTATCCCCTGATGGAAAACATGCCATCACCGTGATCTGCGGAGATGAGCACACCGGGAACCATGCCCGTACGCCAATGACGCGTAACAAGAAGGGGCGTCAAACGAGTCAAGGTGTGTCGTATAATGTGAGGCAAACGGAGTTATTCCCTGTTTCTCGTGAAGAACTCCATCGGTACTCTCCCCATAGCGACCAGACTTTGTGGATCTTGCTTTTTTATGTTGACAAGGAAGCTGGGGAAGTGCGGTACGAGCTGTCGCGACCAATTAACATTGCTGAAAATGAAAAAGTAGACGATTGGAAGCCAAGATTCATTATGCCTTCCTTGCAGCTCGGTGATAACATTGACCCACAAGGTCCAGAGCCTTCATCCGATATCGATATTCCAGTAATTCCAAGATCATGACAGAACTGAGCGATTTCAACCCATCTCGGCTAATCTTAGCAAGGCAACGCCGAAGCTTTACCATGAAATTGCTCGCGGATCGTGCAGGTTTAAGTAGTAAACTTATCTCTCTTTACGAGAGTGGTAGCCAATCGCCTACAAGTGAAAGTCTTACAGCGATAGCAAGAGAATTGAACTTTCCCATTCAGTTTTTCCTAGGG
>NZ_BBIS01000126.1 GCF_000730605.1 Pseudomonas monteilii NBRC 103158 = DSM 14164
AACGGCCTGTATACACCCAAGGCGGGCAGCGCCGAGCAGTATGCAATCGTCACTGCGTTCTATGACGACGGCGATAGCGTGGACCGTTTCGCCTACATGATCATTCCCGTCCCATTCGTTTCCAGCCAGCGATTCGTACAGTTGCTGGGTACTGAGAAGGTGAACTGATATGGCCAGTCATTCCAAAGAAGTACTGCTCAAGTTATTGGAAAGCGCCACGATACGCAGTGGCTGGGGCGGTGTGCTCGCGCTCAATCAGGCGGTGCTGAACATGAAACTGCGCGAGCAGTTTCTCGAAGCGCTGGGAGAGCGCACGTTCATTGAGCCCCTCATACTGGAGGCTGAGCTCGACGAAGGCGCGCAACAGTCCGTTTCGTTTCAGGGGGTAGTATTCGGCGAGCCGCAAATCAGCTTTGTCAGAACCCTGCCGACCACAGCAGAAGTGACTGTGCGCTTCAATGTGATCGCAGGCGACTTTGCGCGTTCGGTCAAGCAAGTCGCTCGTCCGGGCCGAGTGGTCGAGAGTTTTTCCATCAGCGAAGGCATGGGCTACTGGGTGCAGGCGCAAGCAAGCCTTCGGCTGGAGCAAGGTTCGACCCATCCCTTTGCGTCAGTGGTGCTGGACCTGGGCGAAATGCAGGACGTGACCACGAACCTGGCATCGACCGATTATGCGAACACGG
>NZ_BBIS01000125.1 GCF_000730605.1 Pseudomonas monteilii NBRC 103158 = DSM 14164
ACAGCGACGCCGACCCGGTGCACCACACCCGCCCGGGCAACCTGGCCTACGTGATCTACACCTCCGGCTCCACCGGCCGGCCCAAGGGCGCGGGCAACAGCCATCGCGCGCTGGTCAACCGCCTGTGCTGGATGCAGCAGGCCTACGGCCTGGATGCCGGCGATACGGTGCTGCAGAAAACCCCGTTCAGTTTCGATGTCTCGGTCTGGGAGTTCTTCTGGCCGCTGCTGGCCGGCGCACGCCTGGCCGTGGCGCAACCGGGCGAGCACCGTGATCCGGAGCGCCTGGTGGAGGTGATCAGGCAGTACGCGGTGACCACGCTGCACTTTGTCCCGTCGATGCTGCAGGCGTTCATGGGCAGCGCCGAGGTCGAGCGCTGCAGCAGTCTCAAGCGCGTGGTGTGCAGCGGCGAAGCCTTGCCTGCAGAGCTGGCGCAACAGACCCTGGCACGCCTGCCCGGCGCACAGTTGTACAACCTCTACGGCCCGACCGAAGCAGCCATCGATGTCACCCACTGGACCTGCCGCCCGGGCGACAGCGGCGTGCCGATTGGCCGCCCGATCGACAACCTGAAAACCCACATCCTCGGCGCGGGGCTGCAGAGTGTGGCCCCACGCGCGGCTGGCGAGCTGTACCTGGGCGGCATCGGCCTGGCCCGTGGCTATCACCGTCGCCCGGCGCTGACGGCCGAACGCTTCGTCCCGGACCCCTTCGACAACACGGCACAAGGCGGCGGTCGCCTGTACCGTACCGGCGACCTGGCGCG
>NZ_BBIS01000124.1 GCF_000730605.1 Pseudomonas monteilii NBRC 103158 = DSM 14164
CCCTAGAGAGCTTGGCAATTATCGCTTTTCAAGCACATACCCTACGCCCCGAAGCGTATGTATCAGCTTGGTCTCGAAAGGGTCATCTATCTTGGCTCTGAGTCTTCGAATCGACACCTCTACAACGTTTGTATCACAGTCAAAGTTCATATCCCAAACCTGCGAGATAATCTGTGTACGGCTCAGTACTACGCCACTATTACGCATCAGATAATGCAATAATGCGAATTCTTTCGTAGTCAAATCAATGCGCTGGCCATCCCTGAAGGCTCTGTGCCGGCTCTGATCAAGCTCCAGGTCAGCCACGCGAATAACCTCTGCTGATGCGGGGTGATCTGACCTGCGCATCAAAGCGCGAACCCGGGCCAGCAGCTCAGGGAATTCGAATGGTTTGATCAGGTAGTCATCTGCGCCGTTCTCTAGCCCTCGGACCTTATCCGCCAGCCGGCTTCTCGCCGTCAGCATCATGATGCGGGAAGGGCAATTTTTGCGGCGCAATAACTCAAGAACCTGCCAACCATCCATCTCTGGGAGGTTTATATCGAGAATAATCAGCTCGTATTCGTGCTGCTTGGCCAAGAATAATCCATCTGAGCCGGTGTGGACGCAATCTACGACATAGCCACACTCCGTCAGACCTTGACGCACATACTCCGCAGTTTTTACTTCATCCTCAATTACCAGAATTCGCATGGGATTTTGTCTCGATATCACTGAGCAATTAACCGCGCACGCGCGCCGGCATTATTGAAAGGGATGGTAAATCAAAATGAGCGTGCCGGGGCTCAAATGACGGATTTGTAATTTCTAGGG
>NZ_BBIS01000123.1 GCF_000730605.1 Pseudomonas monteilii NBRC 103158 = DSM 14164
GGCCGTAATGGGCACCACCGCGGGGGCGTCTCACCTCCAGCGCCGACTGAAAATCGTACAATTCTCAGGCTGCAGGTAGGAGGTTGCGGAAACGGTAGTGAAAATGCGGAAATGGGAGTACCTATCGAGACTGAAAATCCGTATCCCAAAAACGCAAAAAGCCCTGAATAATCAGGGCTTTGAATATGGCGGAAGCGTAGTCATTCGAAGTGTATTTCCACTCCCGACCACCGGCATCCAAATCCCGACGCCCGGCCGCTCTAGAACAGCCTATTTGGGGTAATTTGAATTTTGTCGCAGTCTTCTAGCTTCCGCCCAGTTCCGTCTGTTTCCAGGCTACGAGTGGGGGACCAAATGGGGGACCGGATTCAAAGATCGGAGGTCGAAACCATGCCCAAGCTCACCGCGAAATTGATAGAAAACCTCAAGGATTATGGCAAGTACGATGATGGCGATGGCCTGCGCCTTGTCATTCGAAAGTCTGGAAAAGCGTGGGTGCTGCGCTACCAGCTTGCAGGCAAGCGCAAGGAAATCGGCTTGGGCCCTTACCCTCACTATGGGTTGAAGGAGGCGCGCTCCCGCGCCGACACTCACAGAGCATTGATTCGTGAGGGTATCGACCCTCTGACACATAAGGCTGATGCACTCCAGCAGGCTGAGGCTGCGCGGGTTGCTCGGGAGATGAATCTTGAAAACACCTTCCGCGCTTGTGCAGTGGACTACATCGAAGCTCATAGAGCTGGCTGGAAAAACGCAAAACACGCGCAACAGTGGGTCAACACACTCACTACTTATGCATTCCCTTTTATCGGAGAAAAGCCAGTCGACGAAGTTGAAACAGACGATATCTTGAAGATTCTGAATCCAATATGGACCGCTAAGG
>NZ_BBIS01000122.1 GCF_000730605.1 Pseudomonas monteilii NBRC 103158 = DSM 14164
CTTGGTCGTGACCCTGAGCAACAACGCTCAAGTCACCATCAAAGCTGGCGAAACCAGCGCGCCGTACACCCACGATTCGCAGGGCGATGACGTCTATAAAGACTCGGGCGAAATCAGCCTGGGCATCAAGTCGGCTGTAGACGCCACCGGCGCTACCTTCGAGAACCTGCAGCTGGGCGGCAACGCCTCCGTTCAGGTCACCGACACCACCGATGAGGTGGTGGCCAAGCTGACCGCCACCCCTTCGGTCACCGAAGGCGGCGAGATCACCTACACCATCACGCTGACCAACAAAGATGGTCTGCCGATCAACAACCACGGCGCCCTGACCTTCACGCTGAGCGACGGTAAAACCGTCATCACCGTGCCGGCCAACGGCACTACCGGTTCGATCACCGTCACCGCGCCGGACAACGTCTACACCGGTGCCAACGATCCAGTGATCAAGTCGATCGCTTCGGTGGACGGCGCTGATGTCGGCAAGTTCGAGCAACTGACCCTGGACAAGACTCCGGTCAGCACCACCGTTACCGACGAGCCAGGTACTCCGGGCAACGAAGGCGACCTGGTCAAGATCACCATCACGGCCGACCAGACCTCGGTGGCCGAGAACGTCAAACCGACCTTCACCGTACACATCAACCAGCCGCTGGACCACGACTTGGTCGTGACCCTGAGCAACAACGCTCAAGTCACCATCAAGGCCGGCGAAACCAGCGCGCCGTACACCCACGATGCGCAGGGCGATGACGTCTACAACGACGCCGGCAGCATCAGCCTGGGTATCAATTCGGCGGTGGACGCCACCGGTGCGACCTTCGAGAACCTGCAACTGGGCGGTGCGGCTACCGTCCAAGTCACTGACACCACTGATGAAGTGGTGGCTAAGCTGACCGCGACACCTTCGGTTACCGAAGGCGGCGAGATCACCTACACCATCACGCTGACCAACAAAGACGG
>NZ_BBIS01000121.1 GCF_000730605.1 Pseudomonas monteilii NBRC 103158 = DSM 14164
CGGGTCAGGCCGATCGACACCTTGTTACCGGTACCGAGGAAGTTGCTCTGGCTGATCGAACCACCGAGGATCAGGCCGGCGCTCTGGGCGAAACCGACGCTGGCGGTGATCGAACCGGAGGCCTGCTCTTCGACGCTGTAGTTGACGTCGACCTGGTCGTCGGTGCCTGGCACCGGCGGGGTTTCTACGTTGACTTCCTTGAAGAAGCCCAGGCGTTCCAGACGGGTCTTGGACTGGTCGATCAGGTAGGTCGAGGCCCAGCCGCCTTCCATCTGGCGCATTTCGCGACGCAGCACTTCGTCTTCGGTCTTGGTGTTGCCGCGGTAGTTGATGCGGTTGACGTAGGCACGCTTGCCCGGGTCGACCACGAACATGATGTCGACCGTGTGGTCCTGGTCGTTCGGCTGTGGCACGCCGTTGACGTTGGCGAAGGTGTAGCCTTCGTTACCCAGGCGGCGGGTGATCAGCTCGGACGTGGTGGTCATCACCTTGCGCGAGAACACTTGGCCCGGCTGCACCAGCAGCAGCGACTTGACCTGGTCTTCCGGCACTTTCAGGTCACCGGACAGCTTCACGTCGCGAACGGTGTACTTCTCGCCTTCGTTGATGTTGACGGTGATGTAGACGTGCTTCTTGTCTGGCGTGATGGACACCTGGGTAGAGGCGATGTCCATGTTGATGTAGCCGCGGTCCAGGTAGTAGGAGCGCAGACGCTCCAGGTCGCCGGACAGTTTTTCGCGGGCGTACTTGTCGTCGTTCTTGAAGAACGACAGCCAGTTGGTGGTTTTCAGCTCGAACAGCTGCCCCAGGGTCTCATCGTCGAACACGTTGTTGCCAACGATGTTGATGTGCTGGATGGCAGCGACGGTGCCTTCGTTGATCTTGATCTTCAGCGCGACGCGGTTGCGCGGTTGCGGCACCACTTCGGCATCGACCTCGGCCGAGTAGCGGCCCTGGGCCACGTACTGGCGCTGCAGTTCGTTACGCACGCCTTCGAGGGTGGCACGCTGGAAGATTTCGCCTTCGGCCAGGCCCGATTGCTTCAGGCCCTTCATCAGGTCTTCGGTGCTGA
>NZ_BBIS01000120.1 GCF_000730605.1 Pseudomonas monteilii NBRC 103158 = DSM 14164
CGATGTAATCGAAAATATCACTTCGGGCTTCTTCACGGGTTGTGTAGATCTTTCGTCGGATGCGCTCCCGCTTCAAAAGTTGGAAAAAGCTCTCGGCTACGGCATTGTCGTGGCAGTTTCCCCGCCGACTCATGCTGCTGATTACATTGTTAGCCTTCAAGAAGCTTTGCCAATCTGAGCTACTGAACTGACTACCTTGATCTGAGTGAATCATCACTTGCTGCTGTGGCTTGCGTCGCCACACAGCCATCAACATTGCGTCGATAGCCAGGTCGCTGCACATCCTTGGCTTCATTGACCAACCAATTACTTGGCGTGAGAACAGATCCAGCACTACCGCTAGATAGAGCCATCCTTCATAGGTGCGGATGTAAGTGATATCTGTCACCCAGACCTTGTTCGGCTCACTGACCTTGAACTGCCGCGCGAGGTGGTTGGGCGAGGCCACTGTTGGTTTTCCACCGTAAAACCCTGGACGCCGCCGATAGCCCGTTTGCGAACGCAGCCCCTCCGCCTGCATCAAGCGCCCGACTCGATTTCGTCCGCATTCCTCTCCCAGCTCACGTAGGTCATCGTGAATTTTGCGGTAGCCGTATACACCTCCGCTTTCTAGCCAAGCGTGCTTGATCAAGCCAAGCAGACGTTGATCTTCTTTTGCTCGGGCAGATTGAGGCTCGGCCAGCCAGGCGTAGTAGCCGCTGGGGTGCACCTTGAGGGTTTGGCAAAGGCGCCGCACCGGGTAATCAGTCGAGTGCTTCTTGATGAAGGCGTACTTCAGCCGCACTCCTTGGCAAAGTACGCGGCGGCCTTTTTTAAGATGTCTCGCTCTTCAGTCACGCGCTTGAGTTCAGCGCGTAGCTTGCGCAATTCGGCCTGCTGATCGTCGTCTTGCTGACGCTGCTCTTGGGGCTTGGTGTAGACCTTGATCCAGGCGTAAAGGCTATGTACGGACATGCCCAGGCGCTGGGCGACATCGGCGACGGGTTTGCCTTTCTCGGTCACTTGCTTGACCGCTTCGATCTTGAACTCTTCGGGGTAACGCTGACGACTCATGGCACCTCCTATTTGGGCCTCATTATGAGGCTTGGAGGTGTCTACGAAACCAGGGGCGATTC
>NZ_BBIS01000119.1 GCF_000730605.1 Pseudomonas monteilii NBRC 103158 = DSM 14164
TTTGATCGTTCCCTTCCCCACGTTAACGTCGGCACTATCGGCCACGTTGACCACGGTAAGACCACTCTGACCGCAGCTCTGACTCGCGTCTGCTCCGAAGTTTTCGGTTCGGCAGTCGTTGAGTTCGACAAGATCGACTCGGCTCCGGAAGAAAAAGCGCGCGGTATCACCATCAACACCGCTCACGTCGAGTACAACTCGAACATTCGTCACTACGCTCACGTTGACTGCCCAGGTCACGCTGACTACGTGAAGAACATGATCACCGGTGCTGCCCAGATGGACGGCGCGATCCTGGTTTGCTCGGCCGCCGATGGTCCGATGCCACAAACCCGTGAGCACATCCTGCTGTCCCGTCAGGTAGGCGTTCCGTACATCGTGGTCTTCCTGAACAAGGCTGACCTGGTAGACGACGCTGAGCTGCTGGAACTGGTCGAGATGGAAGTTCGCGACCTGCTGTCCACCTACGACTTCCCAGGCGACGACACTCCGATCATCATCGGTTCCGCTCGTATGGCCCTGGAAGGCAAAGACGACAACGAAATGGGTACTACCGCTGTCAAGAAGCTGGTAGAAACTCTGGATGCCTACATCCCTGAGCCAGTTCGTGCCGTTGATCAGCCGTTCCTGATGCCGATCGAAGACGTATTCTCGATCTCGGGTCGTGGTACCGTTGTTACCGGTCGTATCGAGCGTGGTATCGTTCGCGTTCAAGACCCACTGGAAATCGTTGGTCTGCGTGACACCACCACTACCACCTGCACCGGTGTTGAGATGTTCCGCAAGCTGCTGGACGAAGGCCGTGCTGGCGAGAACTGCGGCGTTCTGCTGCGTGGCACCAAGCGTGACGACGTTGAGCGTGGTCAGGTTCTGGTCAAGCCAGGTTCGGTCAAGCCGCACACCAAGTTCACCGCAGAAGTTTACGTTCTGTCGAAGGAAGAAGGCGGTCGTCACACTCCGTTCTTCAAAGGCTACCGTCCTCAGTTCTACTTCCGTACCACTGACGTGACCGGTAACTGCGAACTGCCGGAAGGCGTTGAAATGGTAATGCCAGGTGACAACATTCAGATGACTGTTACCCTGATCAAGACCATCGCAATGGAAGACGGTCTGCGCTTCGCTATCCGTGAAGGCGGTCGTACCGTCGGCGCCGGCGTCGT
>NZ_BBIS01000118.1 GCF_000730605.1 Pseudomonas monteilii NBRC 103158 = DSM 14164
TGTAGTGGTCAACTAATCCCGGACACCGGATTAAGTTTTTCCTCGGCAATCGCCGGAGGTAACCCACCGTTGAACTGATGCGGTCGCTCCCAGTTGTAGCGCTGCATCAGAAACCTGCCGATGTCCTGCTGTGCCTGCGCAGCACTCATGTAGCC
Organism: Pseudomonas monteilii NBRC 103158 = DSM 14164; assembly: GCF_000730605.1. Taxonomy (GTDB): domain Bacteria; phylum Pseudomonadota; class Gammaproteobacteria; order Pseudomonadales; family Pseudomonadaceae; genus Aquipseudomonas; species Aquipseudomonas monteilii. The sequence continues at coordinate 156 of NZ_BBIS01000118.1, forward strand.
CACACTTGGCACCCACTCCGTTTTCAGGCTGCGGAACAAACGCTCCATAGGCGCATTGTCCAGGCAATTACCTCTGCGGCTCATGCTTTGCTTGAAGCGGTAACGCCACAACCGCTGACGAAAAGCTCGGCTGCCATACTGGCTGCCCTGATCACTGTGAAACAGTACATTCTGCGGCCGCCCGCGGTGCTCGTACGCCATGTCCAGCGCCTTGATGACCAATTCGCTGTCCGGTTTGGGTGAAAACGCCCAACCCACCATGCGACGTGCAAAAAGGTCGATAACTGCCGCCACATAGTGCCACTGGCCTTGAGCCCACACATACGTGATGTCGCCGCACCATACTTGATTCGGTGCCGTAACATCGAATGCGCGCTCCAGCACGTTCGGGATGTCAGGGCGCTCTACTGTGGCCTTCTTGTAGGCATGTGAACCCGGTTGCTTACTGATCAGCTTCATTTCGCGCATCAACTTGCGCACCTTGAAGCGGCCGATCTGAATGCCTTCTTGGCGCATCATGCACATGATGGTTCGACTACCTGCGGCACTACGGCTCTGTGTAAATAGCTCGTTAACCCGAACGCGCAGTGCCAGTCGCGCAACGTCCGGAGATCGCCGTTTATGGCAATGCGCGTAGTAACACGAGCGAGTGACTTCAAACACCGAGCAGAGTAATTCGACAGGCTCCTCGCGGCGGAGCTGATCAATCAACGCGAGCGCTCGTGTTCCTCGGCCATCAAGAGCGCGGTAGCCTTTTTTAAAATCGATTTCTCCCGTTCCAGCCGGTTGATCCGAGCTTCCAACTCTTGGATCTTCTGCTGCTCGGGGGTCAGCGCCTTGCTCGTTGGCGTAGCACCGCCACGTTCTGACTGGAGTTGATTCACCCAGCGGCGCAGCGCCGATTCAACCAAGTCGAGCGACCGGGCGGCTTCAGTAAGGCTATAGCCCTGGTCGAGCACCAGGCCGGCTGCCTCGCGCTTGAATTCGGGGGTGAAAGTACGTCGTTGTCTGCTCATCGAACACCTCTGTGTGGCGACCATTTTCGCCTAAAAAGGTGTCCGGGGTTAGTAGACCACTACA
>NZ_BBIS01000117.1 GCF_000730605.1 Pseudomonas monteilii NBRC 103158 = DSM 14164
TAACCCTGCCCAGACCCCGGTGACCGTGACCCTGTCCAACGGCCAGACCATTACCGTTGAGGCCGGCAAGACCCAGGGCAGCGTTGATTTCCAGACCCCGGCGAACGACGTCTACAACAACGGTTCGACTGTCAGCGTCACCATCGAGAACGCCACTGGTGGCAACTTCGAGCAGTTGACCCCGAATCCGACTCCAGCTTCGACTGTCATCAATGACAGCATCGATACCGTCACCGTTAGCATCGTCAGCAATGGCAATGTGACCGAAGACCAGCAGCCTTCCTTCACTGTAAAAGTAAGCCAGGCGCTGGACCGTCCGTTGACCGTAACACTGTCGAACGGCGACACCGTGACCATCGAAGCTGGTAAAACCGAAGTCGAGTACAAGACCCCGGTCCAGGGTGATGACGTCTACAACGACGCAGGCTCCATTACCCTCGGCGTCACCGGCGCAACAGTTGCGGGTGCCACCTTCGAGAATCTGGCTTTGGGCGGTCCGGCTACTGTTGAAATTTCGGACACCATCAGTGAAGTGGTGGCCAAGCTGACCGCGACCCCTTCGGTCACCGAAGGCGGCGAGATCACCTACACCATCACGCTGACCAACAAAGACGGCCTGCCGATCAACAACCACGGCGCCCTGACCTTCACGCTGAGCGACGGTAAAACCGTCATCACCGTGCCGGCCAATGGCACTACCGGTTCGATCACCGTCACCGCGCCGGACAACGTCTACACCGGTGCCAACGATCCAGTGATCAAGTCGATCGCTTCGGTGGACGGCGCTGATGTCGGCAAGTTCGAGCAACTGACTTTGGACAAGACGCCGGTCAGCACCACCGTTACCGACGAGCCAGGTACTCCGGGCAACGAAGGCGATCTGGTGCTGGTCACTATCACCGCCGACCAGCCTTCGGTGGCCGAGAACGTCAAACCGACGTTCACCGTGCACATCAACCAGCCGCTGGACCACGACTTGGTCGTGACCCTGAGCAACAACGCTCAAGTCACCATCAAGGCCGGCGAAACCAGCGCGCCGTACACCCACGATGCGCAGGGCGATGACGTCTATAAAGACTCGGGCGAAATCAGCCTGGGTATCAATTCGGCGGTGGACGCCACCGGTGCGACCTTCGAGAACCTGCAACTGGGCGGCAACGCCTCCGTTCAGGTCACCGACACCACCGATGAGGTGGTGGCCAAGCTGACCGCGACCCCTTCGGTCACCGAAGGCGGCGAGATCACC
>NZ_BBIS01000116.1 GCF_000730605.1 Pseudomonas monteilii NBRC 103158 = DSM 14164
TCGAAAGCAGCCGGTCGCGACTGAACGCAATCGACCCAATGCGGCCAGTCAGTGCCTACAAAATCAGGTGCGATTCAGAAAACGCTCGGAGTGCTTATGAGTAGGCAACGAGATATGGAAGGTAGTCCCGCTGGCCATGCTGGATTCGACATCGATGGTACCGCCATGTCGAGACACGATTTCGCTCACGATGAACAAACCAAGGCCTAGACCACCTGATGCTTCATGATGTTCAGAGGTCAAACGGGAATATCGACCTTGTGGGTCGAACAGATAGGGCAATACGGCGGGTGGAATGGACTTGCCCAGTTGTGCACGCTGAACTCGACAGCCGCTGGGCCTTGGGTCAACGTCACGGTAATGGGCTTGGAAAGATCGCCGTGATGGACAGCATTCGCGATAAGATTAGAAAACGCCTGACCCAAACGTGTGCCGTCGAAATGCCCAAGCGCTTGGGTAGCTCCCTGCAAATCCACAGTGATCTCAGGACGAGAAACGCGAAGCTCCTCCACGAGTGTATGACACACCAGTGAGAGATCGATCTCCTCCCTCTGGATAGGAATACCTGTCCCGAGGTTAGCTTTAGCCAGATCGAGCAGGTCGGCCACGATCTGCTTGGCTCGAACCACACTGGTGGCAACCTGAGTCGCAATCCTCCGTTCTTGCGCTGAAAAATGGCGTTTGCCACTCAAAACCTCGGCACCCAGCAGGGCTGCGGTCAATGGCGTCCGGAGGTCATGACGGAGCACTCCAAGCACGAGTTTCCGAGTCGTTTCAACCGCGATGCCATATGATGTGATTGACTCGCCCAAAGCCTGATCTACGGCCTCATTGAAACGAACCAAGTCGTCTAAGTCGTGCGATTCACCAGGCATCTGAAGTGGCAGCCAAAGCCGCAAAACGCTTGCACGCAATGCTCGATACTCTGCCACCACCTGGTCGAGCGTAAATCCTGCGTCGAGACGGTTGACAGCATGTGTCTGAGCGGCAGTTTCAACCGGGCTAGGGCTTTGCAACCCTCTGGATTTTTCATACTGCTGGATGGCGGACTGGGGCGCCTGCATGTCCTGAGCAATGGTACGCAAAATGCTCTCTGCATGGTTACGAAGGCCGGCATCATCAAGGTCAGGCAGGGGCGTATTGAGCGTGCGCGCAAAGTCCTCCCATGCCTCCAGAATGGACTCCATATTGAGCAGAATGAAATCGGCCAACCTCATCTCCAGCCGCGCCTCCCCTATCCCGGAATGAATCTCTAGCTTAGTGCAGTCGAAAAAAAACGGTAAGAAGCTTTAGGG
>NZ_BBIS01000115.1 GCF_000730605.1 Pseudomonas monteilii NBRC 103158 = DSM 14164
CCCTAGGTAAGGATGTCGAGTCTCCTACGGGAGAAAATGCGAGTTTTCGATCATTTTCCCGTATGACGTCAGGTCAACGTGATGCTGCTCTCGCCGCTGGTGGTATTGCTTATCTGTTTTCCGACTGGGTGGATCAAAAGTTTAACTTGCCCTCGCCTAGTATTCCAGACTGCTCTGGGATGGATCCCGAAGCGGCAGCCATGGTTGTTAGGTCGGAGTGGCTGCTTGGGCATGCGCCCCTAAAAAATATGGTCCATCTACTTGAGTCGAAGGGCGTTCGTGTTTTTTCACTTGCTGAAGAAACAAATCAGGTGAATGCATTTTCCTGTTGGCGCAGGGGAACTACTCCGTTTGTATTTTTGAATACCCAGAAGTCAGCGGAAGCCAGTCGCTTTGATGCAGCGCATGAATTAGGCCATTTAGTCTTGCACCGGCATGGAGAGAATAAAGGTAAGGAAGTTGAAGCAGAGGCGAATAGTTTCGCTTCGGCTTTGCTTATGCCAAGAGAGAGCGTGCTTGCCTACGCATCTCATTGCCGAACGATTGCAGACATTATCAAAGCTAAGAAGTACTGGAATGTGTCTGCCATGGCGCTCGTTTACAGGCTTCACAAGGTAAGTCTACTAAGTGAATGGACTTATAGAGATCTTTGCGTTGAGCTTTCGAAAAAGGGCGCGCGTACAAGCGAGATAGATCCTTCTCCACGTGAGACGTCCCAGGTTCTCCAAAAGGTGCTGAGTTTCACCCGAGAATCCGGGAAATCATTACAGGCAGTAGCCGCAGAGTTGAGCTTGACGCAATCCGAGCTGACGCCGATTCTGTTTGGCTTGGCTCCTGTCTCGCTCCCGGGGCGGCAGGACGCTTTGGCGGTACCCCGAAAGGGGGCGAATCTGCGTCTCGTTTGAAAATTTTGGTCAAACCGATCATTCTCTGGACGGATCCCTCACAGGTTTGCGTTAGCTCACAACCTGTCTAGGGATTCGTGGCTGTTACGGATTAAGTCGCAGTCGGCGCCGTGGACGGCATGCAGGTGGTGCATTTGCTCAAAACGTTGATTAAGGGTAGCCACATGCCAATAAAGCGAGACGTACTTCTACCTGATCATCCTGCCTACACGAACGCAGTGGAAGCGCTGCGCCTCTATCATGAGGCACAGAGAGATGGAGCCTCAGCCATAGAGGTGGAGCGACTTCGCCAGATTGCGGAATCGCTGTTTCAGGCGGTAACGGATCATCAACTCCGAGCGCTAGGGAAGCCCGGCGGTACGATCCACTGATCATCATGGAAGGCGCTATGCGTCAGCCGCGACTGACCGCAATCGA
>NZ_BBIS01000114.1 GCF_000730605.1 Pseudomonas monteilii NBRC 103158 = DSM 14164
GAGGGTGTCAGAAATTTTGTGTTCGGGCATAACATGAGTAAAAGGTGCATGTATGCCAACCAAAAAGAAACCCGTGCGTGACCTGCCCAAAATCCCCAAAGAGCTGCTGGAGCAGTTCGGTGAGGGCCTGATGACCGCAGAGGCTATCGAGGATGCCTCTGCGGCGTTCAAGAAGGCCTTGATCGAGCGCGCTCTGCATGCCGAACTTGGCCACCACCTGGGTTATCCGCCGGGCGCGCAGCGCCCAGAGGATGAAACCAACCAGCGTAACGGCAAGAGTGGGAAAACGGTTTTGACCGGTGATGGCCCGCTGCGACTGGAAATTCCTCGCGACCGAGACGGCAGTTTTGCGCCCATTCTCATCCCCAAGCACGAGCGCCGTTACACCGGATTCGATGACAAGATCATCGCCATGTACGCCCGTGGAATGACAGTCAGAGAGATCCGGGCCTTCCTGTCAGAGCAGTATGGAACCGACGTTTCACCCGATTTCATCAGTTCTGTAACAGACGAGGTCATGGAAGAGATTGGTACTTGGCAACAGCGGCCGCTGGAGCCGATGTACCCGGTCATTTTCTTCGATGCGCTGCGGGTGAAGATTCGCGAAGAAGGCCTGGTGCGCAACAAGGCCATTTACCTGGCACTGGGCGTTCTACCCGACGGCACGCGCGATATATTGGGTATCTGGATCGAGAACACCGAGGGTGCGAAGTTCTGGATGAAGGTGTTCAACGATCTCAAGACACGTGGTGTCGAAGATGTGCTGATTGCCGTGACCGATGGCCTCAAAGGCATGCCAGAGGCCCTCAGCGCCGTGTTTCCAGAGACGACGCTGCAGACGTGCATCGTGCACCTGATCCGCAACAGCCTGGACTACGCAGCCTGGGACAAGCGCCGGGCGCTGGCCAAGGCGCTGAAGCCGATTTACCAGGCCATCAATGCAGAAGCGGCTGAGCAGGCATTGGATGAGTTTGAAAACGGGCCTTGGGGCAAGCAGTATCCAACGGTCGTTGCGGCCTGGAGACGCGCCTGGGATCGAGTGATTCCGTTCTTTGTCTTCCCGCCAGCCATCCGGAAAGTGATCTACACCACCAACGCCATCGAGAGTATCAATGCCCAGCTGCGCAAGATCATCAAGACCCGAGGCCATTTCCCGAACGATGACGCAGCTACCAAGCTGATTTGGCTGGGGCTGCGAAACATCACGGCGAACTGGGGCTCAGCGGCGCATGATTGGAAAAGTGCGATGAATCAATTCGCGATTTTGTACGGAGATCGGTTCATCAGGCCGACCTGGTGAAAATCAGGGCCTGCCTGACGGCAGGCCGTTACCGGCCCGCACACAAAAAATCTGACACTTCCG
>NZ_BBIS01000113.1 GCF_000730605.1 Pseudomonas monteilii NBRC 103158 = DSM 14164
GAGGTCGGTGATGTCGGCCATGGCCGGGAAGCGACCGGCCAACCCTTCGATCACATTGTCGCTGGCGCCGAACAGGCTGCCGATCGAGTCGGCCTTGTCCTTGAACGGGTTGAACGGCGCCAGGGCGGTGTACAGCGGGCTGTCGTCCCGGTCCAGCCACTGTTCCAGGCGTTTGAAGCGCCGGTCCAGCGCTTCGGCGCCCGGCGTCGGTTGGCCCATCGGGTGGATCAGCAGCGCCAGGGAGATTTCCAGGCCACGGGCGGACACGATTTCGTCGCGGTCGTAGCAGGCCAGGGCGGCGGCCAGGCTGTAGGGGTTGTCGATATGCTCGGGCTCGGCCGTCGCCAGCCAGGCGTCATGGTCGTTGCTGGCGTGCAAGGCCTGGTTGCGCAGGGCGACCATCCGGCGTCCCAGCTCGTCGCGTTCGGCGAGGAAACGCCGGTATTTGTCCAGATCGAGGCGCTGTGCCAGGCGCGCGCCGTGGGGGGAGTAGTCCTTGTGGGTGAGGGCCTGGAAATGTGACTCGGCGGGCGACAGGGCGGAGCCCCGGCGCTCCGTGCCCAGCCGGAACGCGGCGAGTTCGGGCGAGGCAGCGTCGGCCGGGTACATACTCTCCAGCGTCTTGTTCAGCAGCATGGCCACTAGGTTGCGATGGTGAAAATCACGACTCTGCGTGCTCAGCTGTTCGGCATCCAGCTGGAAGCACGCCGGCACGCGTTCGTGCTCGGGCGGTTGGGCGGGTTTGGTGTGTTGCAGCTGCTCGGCGGGCATCAGGTCGCGCAGCTGGTGCTGGTAGGCCGACACCGACAGGCTCAGGTCCAGGGCTATGCCTTCGGCGTCAGCGAGGGCGACCACCACCGGCACTTTGGGTTGGGTCCAGGGATAGTGCCGGGCCACGGCGACGAGGTTGCCGATGGGCAAGGTGTCGGTGATCGGGTCGCTGCTCCAGCTCAACGGCATGCGCCGCTCGGTGGGCTTGAAGTCTTCGACCCAGGTTTGCAGCGCACTGACCGGCAAGACATGGGGCTGGGTCGAGGGCGCCCGGTTGCCGGCTATCAGTTCGGCCATGTCCAGCCGGCGCATGTGCCGTTTACGCAGGGCGGACGAGCCGGTGATGCGGGCGGTCATGGCGTTGGTCCACAGGTGCGGGCTGTAGCCGATCCACACCTCCTTGGCGGTATCGGGGCAGGTGTCGGCCCACACCCAGCCCATGGGGCGGCTGGAGAGGTAGCGGTCACGCCGGTGGTAGCCATCCAGCCCCTTGTAGAGCAGTTCCTTGTAGAGGCCCGCGCCGACGTACTCATGGATGACCAGCTTCTGGCCCAGAACGCCTTTCATGAACACGTAGACATAACCCGGGCGCAGTGCGC
>NZ_BBIS01000112.1 GCF_000730605.1 Pseudomonas monteilii NBRC 103158 = DSM 14164
GCATCCTGAAAACCAGTAGCAGTGCAGTAGCATGCCGTCTTCCACTGAGGAATGCCGGCGCGTCAGCAACTGACCCGCAGGGCATCGATATTCGTCCGAAGCAGCCATGTAGATGAAGTCCTGCTTGCCGAATCGGCCTTCCGCTTTGCTGCTCGATGTCAGTGGTTTAGGTACAAAGGTGGTGATGCCAGCTTGCTCGCAAGCAAGGATTTCCGGGCCTTTGTAATAGCCTCTATCAGCAACCACCGTCAGCGCCTCAGCACCGATTTCTTCCCGTGCCTGGTTAGCCATATTGCTCAGTTGCCCGCGATCATTACCAACGTTGGTCACCTCATGGGCAATGATCAGATGGTGTTTGTCGTCGACTGCTGTTTGTACGTTGTACCCAACTGTGCCGGAGCCTCGGCCGCTTGTGGCCATTGAGCGGGCATCTGGATCGGTAAGTGAGATTTGCTGATCGGGACTGGCTTGAAGCTGCGCCTCGATGTCCTTGAGTTTTTGCATCTGCTGTTTCAGTTTTTCGACTTTGTCTTTCAACCGCTCAGTCTTGGCCTCGGCCACTTCCGGCGCTGCCCGATCCGCTGAATCCATTGCCGCTAGATAGCGGTCGATGCTCTGCTCGATCTGCCGCATGCGCGCCTTCACTTTGCCTTGAGTGAAATTGCGGTCGCGGTTATTCACGGCTTTGAATTTGCTGCCGTCGATGGCGATGATCGATTGGGAGAAGAGATTGAGGTTGCGGCAAAGTACAACGAACTGCCGGCAGACACTGCGAATGGCTTTACCATTGTCTCGGCGAAAGTCGGCAATCGTTTTGAAGTCAGGCGCCAATCGGCCTGTCAGCCACATTAGCTCGACATTACGCTCGGCCTCACGCTCAAGCCGGCGGCTGGACTGAATTCGGTTGAGATAGCCGTAGATGTAGATTTTTAGCAGCACTGCTGGATGGTAAGCCGGACGACCCGTTGCCGCAGGATCGACACCCTCGAACCCGAGTGTTCCAAGATCGAGTTCATCGACAAAAACGTCGACTACCCGAACTGGGTTTTCTTCGGTGATGTAGTCGTCCAGGCACTCCGGCAGCAACGTGACTTGCGTCCGAGACTCACCTTCAATGAATCGCTTCATGATCGTCCCCGCCGCGATCTCGACGATCAGAAGGTTAGACAATCGCAGGCGTTTTCACACAGCCTGG
>NZ_BBIS01000111.1 GCF_000730605.1 Pseudomonas monteilii NBRC 103158 = DSM 14164
AATACCGAGAGTAGAACAGCTGATCTCGACAACCCACGATGACGCAGAAGCTCCCGACACGGGAGGCCTGCCTGCCATGGCCGGACGGAATCCGGAAAGAAGCCCGCAAGGTGCTGAGGGGGTTGCGGCGACGGCTGGGCGAACGAAATCGGAGGACTACCGGCTCATGGAGCAGGTGGTCGAACCCAGCAACATGCGACGAGCGTACAAGCGCGTCCTGAAGAACCGAGGCGCGCCAGGCGTTGATCGCTTGACGGTTGAGGAACTGAAGGACTGGCTGTTGGTGCACTGGCCAAGTGTGAAGGCGGCACTGCTGGAGGATCGGTACCTGCCACGGGCGGTGCGCCGAGTGGACATTCCCAAGCCTAATGGCGGGGTTAGAACACTCGGCGTACCCACGGTGGTGGATCGGCTTATCCAGCAGGCGCTCCATCAAGTACTGCAACCGATCTTCGAGCCAACCTTCTCCGATGGCAGCTACGGCTTTCGTCCGCAGAGAAGTGCGCTCGATGCGGTCGTCAAGGCGAAAGAGTATGTGGCCGAAGGAAAGCACTGGGTAGTGGACATCGACCTGGAGAAATTCTTCGACCGGGTCAACCACGACGTGTTGATGGCTCGACTCGCCTATCGAGTGAGGGATGGTCGCGTACTCAAGCTGATCCGGCGCTTCTTAGAGGCGGGGATGATGGCTAATGGCGTGATTCAACCCCGCAGCGAGGGTACGCCTCAGGGTGGGCCGCTGTCCCCATTACTGTCGAATATCCTGCTGACCGATCTTGATCGAGAGCTGGAAAGGCGGCAGTTGAAGTTCTGCCGATATGCTGACGACTGCAATATCTACATCGGCAGTGAAGGCGCAGGGCAACGGGCGATGGCGAACATCAGAGCCTTCCTGGAGGGTCATCTGAAGCTACGTATCAACGAGCAGAAAAGCGCAGTAGCACGGCCTTGGAAGCGAAAGTTTCTGGGCTACGCGATTACGATCTATCGCCAAGAGACACGGGTGCGACCTGCCCCCGAAAGCCTGCGAAGACTGATGGATCGAGTTCGTGAGTTGCTGCGCAAGGGGCGAGGACGGTCCTTGTCTCACACTATAGAGATGCTAAATCCCGTGTTGCGGGGTTGGGCAAACTACTTTCGGCTTACCGCGAACATGCGGATGCTGGAGGAACTCGATT
>NZ_BBIS01000110.1 GCF_000730605.1 Pseudomonas monteilii NBRC 103158 = DSM 14164
GTGTGTCACGAACACAGGTCGTATGACCTGTGATGCTGTACCGAAGATGGAAGTAGGCCTTCCGAAGTCGGCTTGCAGGAGCAGGCTTCAAACCACCCGGTGCTGCTGCATCCAAAAGGTGCGGTGGTGAGCAACCGAGGAAAAGTCATCCCATGATGATGGCAGGTGAGTATGGAGAAGATGAGCGAAAGCAAACCGTCCGATGACGCATCGTTATTCCCTAAAGTGCTGTCGAAACTGAGGTTGAGTACTGGCTTCAGGACGAGTTGGGGCGTTACCTGCTTACGGCCCCAGTGGCAGCCGGTGTAAAGGCGGCATGATCTCCATACAGGCTTGGGTACGGAACGTGAGAACCTTGTTCCAGATGCAAAGGAAAATGACAAATGGCTAAAACCATGAGGAAGAATACCAATGCTGGAATGAGGGGCGGAGCCTCCTGTAGTAGTGATGAAGCCTTTGTAATGAAGGCGGAGCGAAGGGGAGGCGTTATCCTGTCAACGAACGCTGTCAACCTCAGGGGATGAGTGGCGTGAGTTCGAACAAACCTTACAACATAGCGAAGCGCGTGATATGGGAGGCCTATCAGCAGGTCAGAACCAACCGGGGAGCTGCTGGAATCGACGATGAGACCATTGCCGATTTTGAGCGGAACCTGCCGAAGAATCTTTACAAGCTATGGAATCGAATGTCGTCGGGGTCTTATTTCCCGCCGCCGGTCAAGGTTGTTGAGATACCGAAGGCATCGGGGGGTATACGCAGGCTGGGAGTGCCTACGGTCAGCGACCGTATCGCACAAACTGTAGTCAAACTCCTCATCGAGCCGAAGCTGGATGCGCTTTTCCATCCGGACTCATATGGATACCGACCAGGGCGTTCAGCCAAACAGGCCATAGCGATCACACGCGAGCGCTGCTGGCGATACGACTGGGTGGTGGAGTTTGATATCAAGGCGGCTTTTGATCACATTGATCATGAACTGCTGATGAAAGCGGTGCGAACCCATATCAAAGAGGACTGGATACTGCTGTACATCGAACGATGGCTGGTTGCTCCGTTCGAGGCAGCAGATGGCGTTCGCATTCAACGCGAACGTGGCACCCCGCAAGGCGGCGTGATCAGTCCCATGCTGATGAATCTGTTCATGCATTACACCTTTGACGCTTGGATGCAACGAAACAGCGCAAACTGTCCTTTTGCCCGGTACGCCGATGATGCGGTAGTGCATTGTCGTAGCGAGAGGCAGGCAGAACACGTGATGCGTTCAATCGCTTCACGTCTAGCAGTTTGTGGTCTCACGATGCATCCCGAGAAATCGAAAATCGTGTACTGCAAGGACAGCAATCGACGCGCGGAGTATCCGCATGTGAGCTTTACCTTCCTTGGTTTCACTTTTAGACCCAGGAAGGCAATCGGCCAACAGAACAACCTTTTCACCAGCTTCCTGCCGGGAGTCAGTGCGCAAGCGTTGAAGCGGATGCGGCGAGCAGTGCGCGAGTGGCGGGTCAACCGCCAAACTCACGTGACGCTGGCTGCTGTGGCTCGGCTTTACAACCCAGTGATACAAGGTTGGTGGCAGTACTATGGCGCGTTCTATCGGACGGCCATGCTTGGCATCTCTCGACATATCGATAGCGCACTCAAGCGTTGGGCCGGTCGTAAGTACAAAATACTTCACGGGCGCAAGCGGCGCATATCTCAATGGTTGGACACGGTGCAGACGGCTGCCCCTCGACTGTTTTATCACTGGCAAGTAACCGAGCAACAGGTTGGATAACGGGAGCCGTATGACGCGAGAGTGTCACGTACGGTTCTGCGAGCGGCTACGGGGGCAGTTCCTGTGGCC
>NZ_BBIS01000109.1 GCF_000730605.1 Pseudomonas monteilii NBRC 103158 = DSM 14164
CCTTAGGTTTCATTCTGAAGAGTCGGTCGAGCACCAGGGCGTACTCATGTTTGAACCCTAGACAGCGCTCGCTGACAACTACCTGAAGCCAATATTACTTTTCTGTCAGTTGCTTGTTGGCAGAAGCATTTCGTTGCAGACTCAGCCTCACAATTATTTGAGAGCCACCCCCATGAGACTTCTGGTTGCGGAAGACGAACCCAAAATAGGTATCTATTTGCAGCAAGGACTCACTGAGGCGGGGTTCAATGTTGATCGCTTTACCAATGGCCAGGACGCGCTTCAGCACGCTTTGAGCGAGGCGTATGGCCTGCTGATTCTTGATGTGATGATGCCTGGGCTGGATGGCTGGGAAGTACTTCAGAAAGTGCGTGCATCCGGGAAAGATGTTCCGGTGCTCTTCCTCACGGCGCGAGACCGCGTTGAGGACCGAGTAAAAGGGCTTGAACTGGGGGCCGACGATTATCTGATTAAACCCTTTGCCTTTCCTGAGCTGCTGGCACGCGTTCGAACGTTGTTGCGTCGCGGCACTAGTGCGCCCTCACAAACCTATATGAAATTGGCTGATCTGGAGGTGGACCTACTTAAGCGTAGGGTTATTCGAGGAGGCAAGCGCATAGATCTGACAGCGAAAGAGTTTGCGTTGCTCGAACTGCTGCTTCGTCGTCGAGGTGAGGTTCTGCCCAAGTCACTTATTGCATCCCAAGTTTGGGACATGAACTTCGACAGTGATACCAACGTTATTGAGGTCGCGGTCAGAAGGCTCAGAGCAAAGATTGATGATGATTTTGAGTTCAAGCTGATCCACACCTCTCGGGGAATGGGTTACATGTTGGACGCACCGGACTCGGGGTCGGAATGAAGCGAATGTCACTGACTACCCGCATGAGCCTAATGTTCATGATTGCTGTAACGGCTGTGCTCTGCACCATCCAGATTGAGCGGGCAGCTTTCCATGAGAGCGTCCCGTCGCCCTCGCACTGATCGGCCGTTGATCAGCAAGCCAACACATCACCCTCATGGCTGAGGGTGGTGTCGTAGAAGACACGCGGTGAGGAATGGCGTAAACGGCAGGAGGCCTTCGATAGGGGGGGGTGAATGACTTCGCCTCCCCATGTCCACAATCTCCAGAAGGTTCAGCGATGGCTTCGATCATCACGAGGTACCTACTCACTGCCGGAATAGTGATTCTCGTATCAGAGCTGGCAAAGCGCAGTGACAAGCTGGGCGGGCTCGCCGCCGCCCTGCCGCTGGTCACGGTCCTGACGCTGGTCTGGCTCTATCCGGACAACCAGAGCATGGAGAAGATCTCCAATCATGCTTGGTACACTTTCTGGTACGTGCTGCCGCCCCTGCCGATGTTCATCGATTTTCCAGTGCTGCTTCCCAAGCTGGGATTCTGGCCAACACTTATCAGCAGCATCGACATCACAATAGCCAGTTTCGGAGGCTTCGCCATACTGCTGCGCCGGTTCGGCATTGAGCTTCTATGATCCGGCGGCCGCAGGCATCATCTTTATACGTCTTAACGGCTGTTAATGCACTCGCCCTTCACTAGGTAGCGAACCATGTGCAGCTCGCCTTTCGAGTCTTCGTAGGTCATCATACTTCTTACATTACCGCAGTACCGCACGCTGGGAGATACATACACTAACTTACCAACGTCAAGGTCCATGCCGTAGGCATAGTCTTCAAGTTGAGGCATGGGCTTTTTTACGCGCTGAGCATAATCCGCAGTAGCCTCTCTAGCAGAGCGCTCAATGCGTTGGTTTATTTCCATACCGCTTTGTGCATTGGCTGTTAGTGATGTGAAGAGCATAAACACGGCGATCGCTGATACAGTAGTGTTCATAAAAAGTCCCTTAATAAAAA
>NZ_BBIS01000108.1 GCF_000730605.1 Pseudomonas monteilii NBRC 103158 = DSM 14164
ACCGCCCTCAGAGAAGGGCGGCTTGGGTGGGGTTAATGTACAGCAGAGGCAGCATGCAGTGACACGAGCTCCTCGACGGTTGCGCCGGCGAGGGCTGCTTTCACCATGGTGTTGATGACAGCTGCGGTGGTGCCTGGCTCTGTTTGCTGGATGCAGCTGCTGTATGCGAAGAGCAGTTGGTCGCCAATCAGTGGGATGCCGTTTTCGTCGGCGTCTTTCTCGTGGTCGAAACTCCCGCAGCCATCACCGATCTTCAGTTTCAGGGCTGCCGAATTAGCACAATAGGCGGGGTCACAGATGCCGCGAACGTTGAACCGGATGCAGAATGCCTCTGCAAAGGTGCGGAGCTTTGCCGGCACGTTGTAGTTTTTGAAGGCCTCTTCGAAAAAGTCGGGTCGCAGAGCAGGGCGCTGCGGTTTAGCGTCGAGGGTAGTGGTGGTCATGAGACATCTCCTGGTCAGTTGAACTTGCACCAGGAGATGCACTGCAGGGACCTATATTTCTAAAGGGCCAGGGTTATTGCCACAATAGTGGCCAGGCCAACACCCATCAATAGGCGCTTGTTTCTGTCATCAAAGTAGATCCCGCGGAGGTTCAAGAAATGCTCGACGATCGTCCAGCCATCCATGGGGGGCAGGGGGATGATGTTGGTTGCCGCTAGCAGGATCGAGCCTTGGGCCGCCACGAGTGTCGGCCAGTTTGGCGTAACGTAGTGAATGCCGAAGAACAATAGGCCGGTGGCCAGGGAGATCAGGGGGCCGCCCGCAGCGATGATCGCTCGGCGGTCTGACGGGGCCTTCTCATAATCGGAGCTGACCACATACGCCCAAAGCGGGATCAAACCGATTTCATGGATGATTCCTGATTTTCGGAACGAGAATAGCTTGTATCCACCGAGAATGAGTTTGTCTGGCTTAATACCGTAGCGTTGCATTGGTATTAAATGGCCGGCTTCATGGATCAAGAGCAAGAACACCAACATCAGCCAGATGACGAAAAATGCGATGGCGAACATCCCGATAGTTACCAGTGCGTCAGGCAGCATGGTTTTCATTCCTAGAACATGATGCATGTGATTCTTTAGCAAAGCTTCAAAACCTTCAAGCCTATAGCCGCATATTTACCTGATGTGTGTACTGTGCAGTGCAAATTTTGCCTCTAGGTCTATACAGGCCCGTGTAATTCATTACAGGTGGTTATGAAACTACTCTGGTGAACGTATGAATACCTGTTTTCAGCTGGCGGCTTACGCTCGATCTCAATGGGCATTAGCTGTACTCCTCATGAAATCGCCTGAGAGCAATCAACTAGCAGCTAACGTATTTCAAGATGCAAAGAACGCTGCCTGGGGATACGGATGGGGGGCTTCTGAAACGCCGCATGCACTCCTCGAAGATATTCCGGAACTATTAAACGCTTTCTATGAAGGCAAATCCGCGCTTCAGCAAGACATGAAGCTAGCGGGCTAAATTAAATTCGAAAAAGGAACATGCATCATGAGCAATAATGAAGTTAAAGCTAATCAGTCCTCGCTTGATCTGTACGCAGTGACTCTGAACTGGGGGATGGCAGAAGAAGGCACTTACAGCGACAACGTCTTTGCGACGAGTCAAAACGAGGCTTGCTTGAAAATCGCTGAGGACATGGCAAATCAGCGTGAGTATGTTGACGAACTGGAAACCCCGAAAGAAAGGCAAGAGTGGATAGTTAGCCGAGCCTGCGACCTAGTGGATTGTCACTTTGTCGAAGATAGCCTGGCTGCCGATCTTGCTGCACTGTACGGTGACGTTTTGTTCCCGGATGGCGTAACGCGCTCGATTGATCTGGGTGCATTGCGAGCGCTGCTCGTTGAGCATCGTCACTGTTTGGTTCCGCCCGCTGAAGTCAAAGAGGTTGAACAGCTGGCCCTGCATACTGTGGACTCTGGTTATTGCCGGGTGTACTACAAGCGGCAGAACGGAGCACTGTGCTGCTTCCAGCTCGATACACGAAACACCTTCAAGCTCTATCACTGTTCGCGTGATGGTGAGCCGGAGCATGAGATCAGTCACCAGAACAAGGCAGTTTTTGCGTTACCTGAAGACAGTGGATGTTCTTTCGTAGCTAGCTTCCGTGCATGGTGGGAGCAACAGAGCCTGCAGCCTACTGCTTAGCTTTAACGATACCCGGCCACTCTTCGGAGTGGCT
>NZ_BBIS01000107.1 GCF_000730605.1 Pseudomonas monteilii NBRC 103158 = DSM 14164
AAGATAACGAATGGGCAGAGTGGGGACGCGTGTGCTGCAGGCGGGGCCGGAGGTGGCGCTGCTGACGGAGGCGTTAGTCATGCACGCCTCCTTTTGCTTGCACGTGCCGGCAGTTCCTCAAACGCTTCAGGCGGTGGTGGTGCTGCGCGAACATTGAAGAGCTTGCAGATGAAGTACCAACAGATGGCGACGATGAGGTTGTAGGGGAACAGCACGGCCCAGAAGGGCAGTTGCCAATTCTTCTTGCCCTGCATTTCACCAGGTTCTCCGGTTCGCCAAGGGGCGTAGTGGCGCCAGGCTTCAGCCGGGGTCAGGCAGATGGCATGCAGTGGCTTGTGCCACCAGTTGGGTTCGCCGGGTGGGGGGAGTTTGTCGGGGCCATGGGCCATGAAGTGGCGCAGGTATTCCCAGACTTCGGCGACGTGCCTGACGTCGGACTCGGTGGGTTCGTTGCTGTCGACCCACAGGCAGTCTTTTTGGTGGAGGCTACCGTCTGCTCGGCGCGGGGCGAAGGCGAGGGCGTAGCTGGTGCTGAAGGATGAGCCACCAAATTCGGTGCGTTTGAATACGCCGCCTCCTGTATTGCTCCAATCAAAGACCATAAGTTTATTTATTCTTTTGTAATAGATTTTTTGGGTTGTTCTATTCAGATAGATGCTGGAGAGTTTCTTTATAAAGAAAATTCGATAGGCGAGAAATGGCGTAAAAATGAGCGGTCCAAATATTTGTATTGCAATGAAAGCGAGGGCGCCTTTCTGTTCGTAATTGATCGTGTAGATCAAAGATCCTGCATAGGATGTCATGGCTATGGCTAAGATCGTGCCAGTATACATCTTGGCCATGAAAACTGAGTCAGAAACCCACGGGTTTCTTAACTGTATTACTGTGTCAGTCAAGCTGGAAATCTGTCCGTGAATTTTTGGCTTGATATCCGTTTTTTTGTTTGGGCTGAATAGCCATGTTGTTGTCATGGTACTACCTTTCAATGTGTAGGCTTGAGGATGAGTGAGTGTTTTTGGATAATCCTTGATTTGGTTGGTATTCTATTGTTAGTGTGGCGCTTTTTGCTCTGGCACTATCTATTTTGTAATGCAAAATAAGCCCTGTTGAATTCAAATGGCAAGTCGGTTCTGCTCGCAAGGTTTTTGAAGTGTTGTCGAGGTCCTTGGCTGTCAAGGTGCCATGCCATTGGCTTTGCCCTATAATAAAGTTTTTTAGCAGTACGGTGAATTCTATAGTGGCCATGGCTTCATCCACATGGCTGTGAATGATTGTTGCCCAATCCGGTGTTGGCCAGTGACTTTCTGAGCTCAATCTTGTAGTCAATCCTTCAAGATTCAGCAATGCTGCTTGCTCAGCTGTCAGTGCAACGGGGGCGTAAACTTGAGCATGCCAAGACTCAAGCTCTTCGTTGATGTTGGCGAAGCCTGGGAGAAAGCCTTGGTAATTTAATATTATCCCGGCGCGGATCTCTCCATCGTTTTCTTTTGTGCCAAAAATACTTCTGCTTGCCCATAGTTCTATCGGGCTATGAAGGCGCTCATGCGCTTTAGCGTGTAGGTAAAGCCCCCCAGCAAGCACGATGGCACCGACAAGCACTAGGCTCGCTGCGGTCCAACCCGCAAAGGGAATTAAAAACGTTGGGCCAGCGATGGCGAGGCTAGCCTCAAGCATCAGAGTGGCCCCTGCGGCAGAGGTGAAACCAGCGGCAGCAGTGTAAGCACCTGATATGGCGTTGCCGTTTTGTGACTGCCGATACCCTTTTAACAGGTCTGAAGTTAATCCCAGTATAATCGCCGGGTAGCCAGAAGCGCGCGCGAATAAATTGCTGCCTAAGTGTTTTATAATTCCGTTGCCAAACGCCATCCCCGGTGCTGTCGAACTTAACCGCAGCATCACGGCCTTCTGCGTCGCCCTTACGCTGACCAGCGTCGCCGCTGCTGCACCGATCACACCGAAAATCGATGAAGCAAAACCCAAGGTGTATTCCGGAGCATTGCTCTTTTGCAGGCTGTTGTAGGCCGTCTGGAGCGATATGATGTTGTACCACAGCATCCCCGCGTTCAAACCACCGCCTCCGCCCGAGGTGAGCATCCCGAGAAAGTTGGGTTTCACTCGCGCAGTGGTGGTCAGTTCGATCGAGACCGTCCGGCTCCCCGAAATGCGCAACTGCTTCATCTCCTCAACCTGCGCCATGCCACTCTTCAGGTACTTCTCCACCTCCTGGCTGAACGGG
>NZ_BBIS01000106.1 GCF_000730605.1 Pseudomonas monteilii NBRC 103158 = DSM 14164
CTGCTGCCACCGGCCTGGATCACCAACTCCTCCTTGGCACTGAGGGTGATGCGCTCTGCCGTGACGCTGACCTTGAGCTTGGCCAGCAGATTGATGTTGTCCTTCAGTGCCTTCAGGTCGATATCGCCGGTAGCCGCTACCAGCCGCCAGCCCATGCTCTGCACGAACTGCCGAACCCCGCGGCTGGCACTGATCAGCAAGCGCTTGCCGATGGCCATGCTGGTGTGGCCCCCGGTGCTCAGCCCCAGGTGCTCGCCACTGGCGATGTGGGTGGACTCCGGCGTGGTGGCGGCGATGCCGGTGGGGCTGGCCAGCACCAGCTGCGGGTCGACCAGTTCCGGAAAGTGGTTGCTTTGCGGGTTGCCACGATGCCCGCAGATGGCGTCGTGCTGCGCTTTCAGCGCTTCGCCCACTTCATCCTGATCGCCGCTTTCCTGGGCCTGGTGATCGCGGGCGACCCTGGCGAAGGTGGTGTGGTATTCCTGTGCGGTTTTCAGGCGTTCGGCGGTTTCGCCCAGGTCGGTGTGGTGCTGCACGGCGCGGGCGCGCAGTTCGGTGGTCAGCAGCAGGCCGCCACCGGCGCGGACCACGCCGTGGGTGTCGGTGCGCAGCTCGAAGCCTTGGCCACGGGGCTGGCCGCCGAAGTGGCGGGGGTGGGTGAGGTAGCCCAGGTGCAGCGCGGTGTGGTCATGGTCGCTCATCAGCGCCGCGCTGATCTGCCCGGTGGTGTCGTCCAGGCGCAGCTCGTTGTGGCGTTTACCGTGGTGCTCCTTGCTGCGGATCGGGCTGACTGCCTTGAACTCGGGCAGGCGATACGGCGTGCGGTTGACGATGTGGTAGCTGCGCCCGGTGATCATCGGCTGGTCGGGGTCGCCGTTGAGAAAGCTGACCACCACTTCCTGGCCGATGCGCGGAATGGCCACATGGCCCCAGCTGGCGCCGGCCCAGGCCTGCGTCACGCGTACCCAGCATGAACTTTTGTCGTCGTCCTGGCCCAGTCGGTCCCAGGGGAACTGCACGCGCACGCGGCCGTGCTCGTCGCAGTAGATTTCCTCGCCGGGCGGCCCGACCACCTTGGCCATCTGCGGGCCTTCGATCACCGGTTTGCGGCAGGCCGGTGCATGCCACTCGACCTCGGCGGGAATCAAGGTGGCGGTGAGCGTGTAGGAGGTGCCTGTTTCGGCCTCGGCGGCATCCTCTTCCAGCGCAGTGAACTGGCGCCCCACATGCTTGATGTGCAGCGGCCGCCAGAGGGTGTTCATGTCCTCGCGGGCATGGCCCGTCAGCTCGAAGGCAATGCCCGGCTGCAGCCGCGCATCGTCACCTTCGACTTCCGCCACGCGGGCATCCGCGAACAGGGCGTCGACGCGGGTCTGGGTGAACGGCTTGCCGGCGTTGTCGTGCTTGTAGCGGCCGGGGTAGTGGTAGCGCTCTTAGTCGTTACCCTGGTTGCCCATACGCTTGGGGTACATCGTGTGTTCAAGGTTGTAGCGCGGGTGGGTGAAGGTGTAGTCGCGCTGCACCTGCACGCTGGTGCGAACCTGCTCTCGGTAGGTGAACTGGTGCAGGCAGGGTTGCGGGGCCATGCCACCGCGGTTGGCGACGTACAGCACCGGCTCGCCGTCCAGGGCGCCGAACTGATTGACCTTGTCGGCTTGCACCACGGCATGGCTGCCTTCGCTGTGCTCGAAAATCGACACCAGGCCTTCCTCGGCGGACAGGCGCCAGAAGAAGTCCAGGTCCAGATCACCGGCCTGCACACAGTATTCGCGGCTTTGATGCGGATTCACCAGGTACTGGGTCAGGGTGCCCCACTGGCGTTCGCGGAACAGTTCCTCCAACAGTTGCGGGACCGGGCGGTGCTGGAAGATGCGCCAGTCCGATTGCAGCCCGGCGCGGGCCAGTTGCGGTTCGATCACGGCGCGGTAGCGGGTACGGCGGTGGCCGGTCTTGCCTTGTTCGAAGCTGCTGATCAGGCCATGTACGTGACGCACGGCTTGCTGTTGCTGCCAGATCGTCAGCACGGCGGGCTGGTCGAGCAGGTTGGCAAAGTCGGCATTGTCGAATTCGCTCACCAGTTCAACTTGCAGGCAGTACAACTGGCAAATCCCTTCGGTCAGTTCGAATGACACCACATCGAACGGGAGGGTTTCGTCAGCCGGTGTACTGAAGGTAAAACGCACAGCGTTTAAGTTGCTCATGCAAACTCCTGTAAAGGTCTCCTAAGAACTTGTAGGAAGTTTCCGAAAA
>NZ_BBIS01000105.1 GCF_000730605.1 Pseudomonas monteilii NBRC 103158 = DSM 14164
CTCAGTAGCCCGTGTCGGGCTGAACATTTGATATGTATCCAAGGAGTCACTGACCATGAATAAACATGTTTCCCCTAAAGCATTAAGCCTTGAAGACTATTTGAAAGAAATGGAAAAACAGCGCTGGACATTCGGGTGGGGTGCCATCCTGGTTTTCGATCGGCAAAAAACCAATGTCCTGCTTATGCAGGAGTACATTGACCGGCTTGGTACCGATCAGCAGTTCCCCGTGTTCGAAGATTCCGAAGAAGATGTTGGCGAAGGCGTCAAGCATGTGCTGATGGGTTTGACGCTGGATAGGCCCCGGCTGTCTTTCGAGAACGCCTCTATCCAACACGGCAGGGTCGCCGCGACCATGCGCATGGTAGGTGGTAAACAATTGCAACTCAAGGAGTCCGTCCTCGCGGGTGAGACGCATAAGGTAGTCACACGGTTGTCCACCTTGAATGCGATTGTAGGCCCCTCATTGATCTTCACGGCAGATCTGGCAACGTCACAGAGCAGTATCGGTGATGAAGGGGCTGTGGTGTTGAAACTTATACAACTGAATGAGAATGGCGAATTTATCTACCAGTACAAGTTTACCGGTGTGGAAACAGAGTTCGAGCGTATTAGGCTAGGTACCCACCTTGCTGAATTAATGAAAACATGGGGCGACGAACTGACCACGCTGCCACTCAGCGAGTTGAGGGAGAGCGAAGACTCGGTGCTGGAACCAGCGCGTTTTGGCATACGTACTCATGCAGAGCATAATTCCGCAAAACGTGGTGATCCAGCCTTTGGCGAAGGGGCTGTGGTACTGTTCATTGCTATGAAAGGCGATAAGAATGGTTCATACCCGCATGAAGATAAAGATATGCTGTATATGTTGCCTTCGTCGGCGGAAAAGTTTACCAGTAACCTGATCCTGGCTCAGGATCTCATTTACAATAAAGTGATATTCCCTGAGATCAATAAGGTGCCCTGGGTAGCGGATGCAAAATTTGAGGATCGCGAGATTCCAGGGTCACGTCATCGTGAGCTCGTCGCAACGGCGGGAGGGTGGTGGGCGCGCATTAACCATGAGGTACCATTGTTTAGATGTTTGACGCCTGCCTTCGGGTTCAATTATGCTGATGAGCCGGCAATGCGCTTTCGTGTAGAGCGCAATGGTGTCGTGTTTAAACTTAATCCGGATCCTGTGTTTGTCGATGGCGTAGTAGGTCACCGTGAACATACAGCTAATCCGTGGCCGGATCGTAAGTTCACGCTCAAAACGACTGTAGATGTTGAAGTTGTTTTCAGTTTCAAGGTTAAGGTTGAAGGTGAAAATTCTGTTATTGATTTTTCGGTTCAGAGTCAGCGTTCGAATACTGCCATAGAGCTGGTTTACGCCGACCCCAAAGTGACCCCTAATCAAATCCAATTCATCTACGACTACCTGAAATTCTACAGGCAAGGCTTGCAGGCTTATGCCACCTCGCTTGCGGCGTCGCTGGTGGATATCGGTGCGACCCTGGATGCATTTCGCCTGAACAACTTACTGTTCAAGGGCGGCAATGTGGTGACGCCCGTTAACTTGAACATGCCGACCGATTTGACCGTTCTTGGCCACTTGTCACCGCAACGTACCGATCTGGTTATTGAGCCGAGCGAGGTTGTAGTTGCCGGCGGTGGCAGCCTGACGTTCAAGGCATCAGGCGCAAGCGACATCAAGTGGTCAGTGGACAATGTTGATGGCGAAGAGGGCGAGAAAGGGGATATTGACCTTTCAGGTAAATACACGGCGCCTAGCGCCGATTCGCTGCGCGCATCGGGCTTCCGTCGGGTCATCGTCACTGCCACGGCCGGCGACAAGGTCAGCAAAGCAATGCTCAGCCTGGTTGAAAGTTCTGTATCAGTCTATCCCTCTGTGGTGGTCGTCTCGCTGGGTTGCAAGTACTCCTTGGTAGCCGGTGAAGTGGACAAGAAGGCCCTGACCTGGACCCTCAAGGACCAGAATCTGGGAGCAATTGAGGAAGACCCGGATAAAGACCCGACAATGCAGGACGGGCGCAAGTTTGTAGCAGCTAAAACGCTGCCAGCGCCTGGCGCAGGGGAACCTCTTAACTTCATTTCGTCTCGGCTCGCCGAGGTGGAAGTTTCAAGCGCAGATAATAGTAAGCGCACTATCGATGTGTTGGTTGTGGTGGACCAGAGCGGGAGCTATTGGCTGGAGGCGGAAGTTTCGGGTACTGGCGTACAACTCACATTCTACCGGACTACAAGAAGCGTCCCCAAAGAAAAAGTGCCGGCTGCGGCCACGCATTGGCATAAATACAAAGGCGATGGAACGTTTGAG
>NZ_BBIS01000104.1 GCF_000730605.1 Pseudomonas monteilii NBRC 103158 = DSM 14164
CCCTAAGGGAGCCGGAAAGTAAATCCATAAGGAGCTGTCCTATGAATCGCCTAAAAGTCCTTTTCTTTGTGAGCTCGATATTTGTCTCGTCTTTTGCGTTGGCTGAAGGTGGCGCAGACCGGATCGCGGAGCGTATGGAGAGCCTGCGCGACAAAGCAGAAGCAACCTTGGTACAAGCTGAAAAAGCCCCTGAAGGACAGCGCCATGTACACATGGCCGAGCATATGAAAATGCTGGGCGAAATCATGAGCCAGCTCCATCAAGATCACCCAAACGCATCAATGTCACCTCAGCAGCACCTCGCCTGGATGGAAAAACACGACGCCATGGTTGATGACGTTTTGAACCAAATGCAGCGCGAGCACAAACTGATGCTTTCTGAGAACCATCAGTAACCGAATACCTCCGACGGGGCTCTTTGAAACGCTCCGCTAGACACGGCGTCATCTGGGCGCCGTGTTTTCTCAGGAAAACTGACAGAAATGTAGTGTTCAAGTCAGTTAACGGGCAGCTCTATCCCTTTAGCATAGCTAGTGTTTTCCACTTGCTCTCGAGGTCACCATGAAAACTAAGCTCATTAGTCCAGTTATTGCGGCAATCACCCTACTCCTCGGCGCTACGGCGATGGCCAGCGTAGGTCATGGGAAAGAGGATATCGGTCAGCCTGGAGTCGCCTCAGAGGTCACTCGCACGGTTGATGTGGAGATGGGTGATATTTTCTTCAAAACTAAAAGCGTCGACGTAAAGCCCGGTGAAACGGTTCGCTTTGTACTTCACAACAAAGGGGCGTTGCTGCACGAGTTCAATATCGGCCAAGCCGCTGCTCACGCGGCGCACCAAAAAGAAATGGCGAGCATGTTCCAGAATGGAACGCTTACACCCACCGGAACTGGAAAAATGTCGGGCAATATGGGCCATAGCATGGGAGGCATGAAGATGGTTGGAATGGAACACAACGACCCGAATAGCGTGCTGATCGAGCCAGGGGCAACCAAGGAGTTGATCTGGACCTTCAACAACACAACTGGACTTCAATTTGCCTGCAACGTGCCAGGTCATTACCAGTCGGGGATGGTCGGTCAATTTGACTTGAAGTAAGCCTGAACCGACCGTTAAAACCGCGTCGACGCAAGAGTTCGCTATGCTCTGAGGCAGAGATCAGAGCAACACGCTCACAAACGGGTCTAGATCATGGATAACCATCAGCATCCGGCTGGAGGCACCTCCCCACCATTTTGGAGGCGCAAAACAGGCGTTGTACTGATCATGCTCGTTGCGATCGGTGCCTTTTACGGGGTGCGGGAACATTTCACCCACGTTTATCCGTATTTGCCCTACCTCATCCTGTTGATCTGTCCATTGATGCATTTTTTTGGGCATGGACATGGCGGACATGCCCATGGCGATCAGGCAGGAACCAACAAGGAAGAGAAATAGCTATGCCCACTACACCGAGCCACCACGATCACGGTCCCGCCCACGCTGCCTCGCCCCATGACGGTGATCTACGTGACCCGGTGTGCGGTATGGCGGTTACACCTCCAAGTAAATTTGGCGAGTCTTACCAAGGACAGACGTATCAATTTTGTAGCCAGAAATGCCAAGAGAAATTTCGGGCAGATCCAGAACGCTACATTGGTAATCATCCCAGCGCTGAACCCAGCAGCGCCGCTATAGAGCCCGCGCTACAGGTAGCCACTGAGTTTACCTGTCCTATGCACCCGGAAATAAGACAGCCAGGGCCCGGCAATTGCCCTAAATGTGGCATGACATTAGAGCCGGTCATGCCCGCGCTTGATGACGTTGACAAAACCGAGCTCCGTGATTTCACGCGCCGCTTTTGGTGGTCTCTGCCTTTAACCGTGATAGTGACCGTTCTAGCCATGGCGGGCCATTCATTACAACTCTTCCATGGTTCGGTTCAAAACTGGATCGAGTTTGCTCTTGCGACGCCGGTCACCTTATGGGCAGGTTGGCCCTTTTTTTGTAAGGGCCATAGCAGCTGTTAGAAATCGCAGTCCAAATATGTGGACACTGATAGGTTTGGGTACTGCCGCAGCGTATCTTTACAGCATCGCGGCAACCCTATTTCCCCAAAGTTTTCCCACCACCTTCATGCAAGATGGACGCATCGGCGTCTACTTCGAAGCCGCTGCGGTCATCATCTCGCTCACCTTGCTTGGGCAAATTCTTGAGCTCAAAGCACGTTCACAAACCTCCGCCGCCATTAAGTCCCTTCTAGGCCTTTCTCCCAAAACTGCACGCAAGATCAACGCTGATGGTCAGGAGGAAGACATTCCTCTTACCCATGTTCACTTGGGAGACCATTTGCGGGTCAGACCTG
>NZ_BBIS01000103.1 GCF_000730605.1 Pseudomonas monteilii NBRC 103158 = DSM 14164
TTACCGGGCCGACGGGGTGATCGACTACAAGGGCCGCCTCGATCACCAAGTGAAAATCCGCGGGCTGCGCATCGAGCTGGGCGAGATCGAGACGCGCCTGCTCGAACAGCCGAGCGTGCGCGAGGCGGTGGTGCTGGACATCGACGGGCCGGGTGGCAAGCAACTGGCCGCGTACCTGGTCATGGCCGGCGACGTGCCGAGCGACCCACAGCAACAGCACGCGCTGCGCGGCGAACTGCGCGAGCACCTCAAGCTCGGCCTGGCCGACTACATGGTCCCGACCCACTTGCTGTTCCTTGAACGCCTGCCGGTGACGGCCAACGGCAAGCTGGACCGCAAGGCCCTGCCCAAGCCCGACGCCAGCGTGCTGCAGGACAGCTACGTGGCCCCGTGCAGCGAGCTGGAACGGCAGGTCGCGGCGATCTGGGCAGACGTGCTGAAGCTCGAAAGGGTCGGCCTGAACGATGGCTTCTTCGCCCTGGGTGGCCATTCGCTGTCGGCCACCCAGGTGATCGTGCGTGTTCGCGAGGCGACAGGCATCGACGCCACCTTGAAGGAGCTGTTCGAGCATCCCCTGCTGGCGGATTTCTCGCGTCGCCTCGAAGAGAAAAATCAGCAAATCGATCCGATTCAGGCAGAACTGGCTAAATCGCTGGAGGCGCTCAAACGTCTAACCACGGAGGAAATTGATGAACTGATTTCATAGGGGATACATCAGTGCAAGCGTTGCTCGACTCCGTCAAATCGTTGTCCACCAAAGAGCGTCACGCTCTGGCCATGCTCCTGAAGCGTCAGGGAATCAACTTGTACGGAGTCGCGCCGATCCCTGCGAGAGCGCCGGGGGAGGCGCTGGCGTTGTCCTACGCCCAGCAGCGGCAATGGTTTCTCTGGCAAATGGACCCCCAGGGCAGCGCATACAACATTCCGGTCGCCCTGCGTCTGAAGGGCGATCTTGACCTGCAGGCGCTGCAGGCCAGCTTCGATGCCCTGATCGCGCGGCACGAAACCCTGCGTACCACCTTTCACCTCGACAGTGACCAGCCGGTGCAGGTGATTCACCCCGAAGCGCCTGTCGAGCTGGTCATCGATACACTCAAGGCAGTCGATGCCGATGCCAGCGCGGCATTGAAGGCATGGGTCGAGCAGGAAGTTCAGCAGCCATTCGACCTGGAGCAGGGGCCCTTGCTGCGGGTCAAGCTGTTGCGTCTGGCGGCGGATGACCATGTACTGGTGCTGACCCTGCACCACATCGTCTCCGATGGCTGGTCGACACCGATCATGGTCGACGAGCTGGTGCGTTTCTACGAGGCCGGCAACTCCGGGCACGCGCTGCAATTGCCGCCGCTCCCTGTGCAGTATGCCGACTACGCGTTGTGGCAACGGCAGTTCATGGAAGCGGGCGAACGCGAGAAGCAACTGGGCTACTGGACGGCCCATCTGGGGGATGAACAGCCGGTACTGGAGTTGCCGCTGGACCGCCCGCGCGGTGCAGTGCAGAGCCATGCAGGGGCACGCCTCGACATCGCCATTGCCGATGCGCTGGCAGATTCGCTGAAGCAGTTGGCCAAGCGCCAGGGCGTGACCCTGTTCACCTTGCTGCTGGCAAGCCTCCAGGCGTTGCTGCACCGCTACAGCGGGCAGAACGACATCCGTGTCGGCGTCCCGATCGCCAACCGCACTCGCAGCGAAGTCGAGGGGCTCATCGGCTTCTTCGTCAACACCCAGGTCCTCAAGGCCGAATTCGACCTGAGCACCACCTTCGACGCGCTGGTCGCGCAAGTTCACCAGGCCGGGCTCGGCGCACAGGCGCATCAGGACCTGCCGTTCGAGCAACTGGTCGAAGCCTTGCAGCCAGAGCGCAGCCTCAGCCATAGCCCGTTGTTCCAGGTGATGCACAACCACGGCAGCGAAGGTAGGGGCCACACGCGGCGCCTGCCAGGCCTGACCCTGGAAGCGCTCGACTGGGAAATCCATACCACCCAGTTCGACCTTGCATTGAACACTGTCGAGCATGAACACGGCATCGGTGCGTTCCTGACCTACGCAACGGCCTTGTTCGATGAAGCCACCATCGCCCAGCTCGCCGGGCACTGGCAGGCCCTGTTGGCCGCCATCGTCGCCCAGCCGCAGCAGCGCATCGCCGAGCTGCCGCTGTTGAATGCCGCGCAGCAGCAACAGGTGGTCTACGACTGGAACCGCACCCACGCCGACTACCCGCTGGAGCAGTGCCTGCAGCAACTGATCGAGGCGCAAGTCGCCGCCACCCCGGACGCGCCGGCGCTGGTGTTTGCCGAACAGGCCCTGAGCTACCGTGAGCTGAACCGGCGCGCCAACCAGCTGGCACACAAGCTGCGCGAACAGGGCGTGGGGCCGGACGTGCTGGTGGGCATTGCCGCCGAGCGCAGCGTGGACATGGTCATCGGCCTGCTGGGCATCCTCAAGGCCGGTGGCGCCTATGTGCCGCTGGACCCGGAATACCCGGCCGAGCGCCTGGCCTACATGATGCAGGACAGCGGCATCGGCCTGCTGCTGACGCAAGCTCACCTGCTGGCGCAGTTGCCGGTGCCCGAAGGTGTGCAGCCACTGCTGCTCGAACCGCTGCCGGGTT
>NZ_BBIS01000102.1 GCF_000730605.1 Pseudomonas monteilii NBRC 103158 = DSM 14164
CTTTTCCTTAGCCATCGATACAATCCTCCGCAGAAGAAATAGTCTTGCGCTGATAAAACAAAGGCAGATATTTTCATATCTGCCTTGTTTATATGGAGCTCTTGAGCGGATTTGAACCGCTGACCTCACCCTTACCAAGGGTGTGCTCTACCAACTGAGCTACAAGAGCGAAACACTTTGCGCAAAATCCGGCAAACTTGGAGCGGGTAGCGGGAATCGAACCCGCATCATCAGCTTGGAAGGCTGAGGTTCTACCACTAAACTATACCCGCGGAGCTTGCGGCTCTCGCTAAAACTGGTGGAGGGAGAAGGATTCGAACCTTCGAAGCTCTCGCAACGGATTTACAGTCCGTCCCCTTTGACCGCTCGGGAATCCCTCCAGATGTGGCCGGCATTCTATTTGTCTGCCACCCTAGTGTCAAGCGTTTTTTCAAATTTTTTCAATCAAATCTGAAACTTAGCTGCTTTGACACCGCTTCCAGTTCTACCACCTGAGTGGTGTTCCCTGTGAAGCGGGCGCCATTCTATCAAGCTATTCGCCAGTTGCAATACCCTGGCAGAAAATAATTTTATGTTTTAAGTCTTTGAAATCATTGGAAAGAGCTGAGAGTACCGTTTGGTCCAGCAAACGCTCGCTTTCCGGTGCAACCTTGAGCCAGCGCCCATCTGCCCCCGGCAGCTGCCCCACCACTGGCAAGGTCGCAATATCTAGGCTCAAGAGGCGCTGACGCAGCGCATCCAGCTGCCCCTGCCCCATTACCCCACCCACTACCAGGCATTCATCACGACGCTTGGGCGGCGCCGACACGCCTGTTTCACGCAGCAGACGGATCTCTTGCTGATTCCCCTTGTACAGAGACAGCGGGGCGACTTCCTTAATCTTCAGCGGGGCTTCCTGCTGATGCCACACGTAATAGAAGACGTTGAGCACCAGTAACAGCAGAAACAACCAACGCATAGGCACCTCAATCCAATGGGCAGGCCATGGCCAGGCCAACGAAAACCAGGTCTGGCACAACACGCGCCTGGGGCACAGCCTCCCTTACCAGTGGCGCATCACCCCCAGTGAGAAATACCGTGAACGTGTCCCCCCACAGCGCACGCGCCTGATCAAGCTGGGTGCGCGCAAAACCCTGGAGCATCAACACACAACCGCGCTCGACCGCTTCGACGGTTGAGCGCCCGGGAGACAGACTGGTCAATGCGCGCTCGGCGGAGGCATCGTCGTAGCGGATACGCCGGGTATGGGTGCGCAGTTGGCTACGCATCAAAGGCATGCCCGGGCAAATGTAACCACCCAGATGCTCACCATCCGCTGCAACGAAGTCCGCTTTTGCAGCAGTGCCCAAGTCAATGACCAGGCACGCGCCCTTTGCCAAGTGAAATGCACCCAGCGCAGCCAGCCAACGATCCATACCCAGACGCTGATAATCGTCATAGCCATTGCGCACGCCGGCCATTTCCCGCGCCGGATGCGCAACACGCGCCTGAACGGTAAACGCCTGGGCAATCAATGAACACAGCGCATCGGTTTCTTCCTCGCTGCGCACACTGACAATGCGACAGCCCGTAAGACGCACCGAAGCCAACGCAGCCACTTCAGCGAGCAACGCCTGATCGGAATCGACGATCCCGCCACCTTCAATGACTGCATCAGCAGCATGGATTACCCGCCACTTGATGAAGCTGTTACCGCAATCGAGCTCAAGAATCATCACGCAACCTCAAACTGAGCTCACCACCACTGAAGCTCTTTTCCACTCCGTCCACCTCAAGGCGCAAGCCACCCTGCCCGTCGACGCCGAGAACCACACCATCAATATGCGTGCTGCCAGCAACCAGCGAAACATTGCGCCCCTGCCAAAGGTGCGCCTGCTCCCATTCCTCCAGGAATGCTGCAAATCCGTAACGACGATGCCGTGCCAATTCATGCTGCAGCTGCTGGCTGAGCGATGCCACCAAGTGATTGCGATCAATTGTCGCACCCACCTCACGTCGCATCGAGGTCCACTGTTGGTCGACATGATCGTTCACCTGCATGTTCACATTGATACCGATACCCAGCACCACATGGCAGACATCAGCAGGGTCGCCCACCAGCTCCAGGAGAATGCCGGTAATCTTCTGCCCGCGAACCAGCACATCGTTGGGCCATTTGAGCCCTACCTCTTTTACGCCGAACGCCTGCAGGGTGCGCATTACGGCCAATCCCACCACCAGGCTCAAACCTTCGAGCTGACGCATGCCGCCATCCACTCGCAATACAAGGCTGTAATAGAGGTTTTCAGCGAATGGGCTGATCCATTGACGGCCACGCCGGCCCCGGCCGGCACTCTGCCGCTCGGCCAGCACGATAAACGGAGCTACCTGCCCTTGGCCGGCAAGCCGCAAACCTTCTGCATTGGTCGAATCAATCGATTCGTGGATGAACACTGGCCACTGCTCGCCTTCGGCATAACCAGCGATTGCCTGTGCTTCGAGCAAGGCGAGCGGTGCCGCCAGCTGATAGCCGCGACCACGAACCTTATGAATGGTGAGGTTCAGTTCACTCTCCAGGTGCTGCAGTTGCTTCCAAACGGCACTGCGACTCACCCCGAGGGCTGCCCCCAGGGCTTCACCGGAATGGAACCGGCCATCCTTGAGGAGATTCAACAACTTCAGCATGCCAGTCTCGACTTGGAATAAGGCAGGCATGATAGCCATGGGCTGTTGGCTTGCATAGGAAAAGGGCCTGTAAGCGCGGCCTTGTGTAGCGATCCCTGTGGGATTCGGCTTTTGCCGCGAAGCAGGCGACCCGGCGGGTGGCACCGGCGTTGCCGGTGTTCGCGGCTAAAGCCGCTCCTACAGGGATCTGGGTAAAGCCGAGACTTGCGTGGGCTTGGCTTTTTCAGGCCACA
>NZ_BBIS01000101.1 GCF_000730605.1 Pseudomonas monteilii NBRC 103158 = DSM 14164
CCGCAAGCAGCCACCTTCGGCGGCCATTCTTGACCGGCTCGGTCTACCGATCACTATCTGACTATTATGAACACACTTCACCGTCGTCATTCGTTGCCCATTCTCCGTACTGGCCCTGCGCTCGGGAAGACGCACCGTCATCTGCCGTCCGTTTCTCGTCGCAGCCGGAGCCCTGTACTTACACCTTTGATGCAGGATCGTCATCTGACGCTGGTTTGTTGCTACCACTGAGGCTCCCTTGCGAACAGATTACTCCCTCAGGAGCGGCATCATACTGACATCACCCGCTCACAACGCTAATTGCCTGGAAAAAGCCCGTGAAAACGCTGAAGCCTGGTATTCATGCGGCTTGCGGCCCCCCCCCCCTTCACGACACCTCTTAACGACACCCCTTCACAACGCCAATTACCCAGCTAGAACCAGTGAACACGCTGAAGCCCAGTATTCATGAGGCTTACAGCGGCAACACCCCTTCACAACACCTCTTGACGACACCCCTTCACAACGCCAATCGCCCAGCTAAAGCCAGTGAATATGCTGAAACCCAGTATTCATGCGGCTTGCAGCCGCAACACCTCTTCACGACACCCCTTCGGTCATAATCGGCAGATTCTCTCTATGTGAGGTGAACCGTCAGACTCCCATAAGCAAGTGATGGGAGGTGAGCCCTGTTTTTACGATGTGTCGCGAAGCGGATGTCAGGGCCATCCAAAGCATCAGATCAGCCACTTGGGTTTTCCGAGATCGAGGGGAGACTGGACTCACCTACACCGAGGAGCACCAACATGAATTTGCTCGCCACCATTTCCAATCTGATGGCCTCAATCGCCCAACCCAAAAAACCGCTGTACACCACAGTAATCTATCCCAGCCAAGGGAAAGCAGTCGTGTTGCATGACGGTCTCAACATCTGCAGTGAGCGCACGTGGTACCAGCATCCCGATTCGCTGACTGGCGAAGAAGAGAGGTCAACCGATCCGCTCAATCTTCATATCGAAGATAACGCCGTCTGGATCGAGCCCGTCATGCAGACTCAGGCTGACAATTACAGCCTGCTGAGCAGCTTCATGGATCAGATGGACAACACTTGGGTCAACCCGGCCAACGGGCTGCCGATGATGGATGGCTGCGTCGATGTCGTGGGAAATGCGTACGGCATCGACTCGATGAGCGACGGTCTGTGGTTCGATCACGGCGGCACGTTCGCAGACTGAATCAGTGCCCGCCAGTTGTCGGCGCTAGAACGCTGAACCAGCATGCGAATTTGCTGTGAGTTTCTGTACAGTGAACTAGTCGTTTAGACTCTGATGGCCACCAGCACGGGAGAAGAACATGGACCGGTTTGAGCTACTGATCTACTCAGTGTTCGGCGTGCTCTGCGCCCTGGGGATTACCGCTGCGATTGGTTACAAGATTGCCGCTTACCTGGACAAGCAACACGACAACAGCAGACACAACGGAACACACCCAAACTCGACTGCCGAGTAATTGGATGAAGTGAGCGATCAGGTCACGTTAAAGCACGTGCCCAGTCAGGGAGGATGGCATCGTGAGCAAAGTTGAATGCCAGTGCTGTAGAAAGATGATAGTTCCGAAGGTGATCACCAGCGCGCCGTTCTATGTGAGCGGAGTTCCCCTAGGCCGTGGTGATCCCGAGTCATCTGTATGCCCCTTCTGTCTGTCGCCGAAATGGATGCTCACCGAGCACCAGGCTCTGGCCGCTGGCAAGGCCAATGCAGAGTTCTACGGCATTATGGTTCTTGCCCTAGTAAACATCGTTGCCTTCGTACGCCTCGGAGAGTTGGGGGGCGGGATAGTGCTTGCTGTATCGGTCGCAGCTTTCTTCCTACGCAGCAGAATTATCAGCGCGCTAAAGCAGCGCTTGAGCCGCTAAACCGGCTCGTCTCGCCTCCCTTCAAACTACATTGCTGCTGGTCATCTGATCGCGAACTTTAAGCACCGTCGTGGTACTGCAACCTGCATGGCGAGCAGTCGCGCGAATACCCAGGCCAGCGCCCAGTAGTTCACCGATGCGCTGATGCAGGTTCTTGTCAGCCGGCTGCCCCTTGTAAGCACCGGAAGCTTTGGCTCGATGAATTCCCTGGGCCTGACGCTCACGACGCTGCTCGTAATCCTTGCGCGCGATAGCTGCCATCATCTCGATCATCATGCCGTTGATCGCCGCCTGCATTCGGTCAGTGAATTCGTCACCAGCCTTATCTCTCATGCTCTGATGGCTGGTCGGAAGATCCAGGGCGACAATACGCAGCCCTTTGGAATCAATCGCAGCCTTGAGTGCCTGCCAATCAGCAACCGGCAATCGAGAAAGCCGGTCGATGCTTTCCAGGAGCAATACGTCTCCCGCATGGGCATCTGCTATCAGTCTCAACAGCTCTGCTCTGTCAGTTCTGGCACCACTGGCGTTCTCAACGTATTGCGCAGCAATGGCCCTGCCATGGTCGGCAGCGAACTGCTGTAGAGCCTCCCGGGCACGATTGGCGTCTTGCTCGGCAGTTGATGCACGAAGGTAAGCGCGTACGAACATCAGATTTCCTTTCGCGTATCAGTTTGGGTGGTGTTTTTCAGGCGTATCAGTTAGACCGTTACTTACAAATTCGAGCGCCAGGGAAACTGTGCTCCCGGACGTATCAGCTAAGGCATACCCAAAAAAATCGCCGCAGACTTGCGAAAGCCAGCGACGAAAGACCAGCAGGATTATTTTCCTACGAAGTAGAGTGCTCGGCCTTGGTTGAATATGGCGGCCGGGATCGAATCCTTCCTCAGTCGCTGACCAGGATGGTAGATGTAGATCCATTCGGGTAGGTACTTCGATGCCTGCAGCATGGCTTCCGAAGTCGTCATGTCGTTTTTGTAGGCATCAAGCGTGAACTGGTTGTGCCGGATAAATATCGGCCCGTAGCTGCGAGGCGACGCCAAGAAGCTTGGTGACGCAGCGGGTGTATCCGCGAATGGGACAGGACGTTCCGCAAAGATATCGGCTGGTGTTGCATACGAGCGCGAATGAGCATCAGGATATCGGCCGGTCT
>NZ_BBIS01000100.1 GCF_000730605.1 Pseudomonas monteilii NBRC 103158 = DSM 14164
CCTTAGCTTTCCTTTTTTCCATAGCCTAAAACTCGTGCTACCTGGAGTGCTTTCTCTCGCGTGCTTGAATGCAACCCCAGTGCTTTCGCCTTGGAGAAGGTGATATGCGAGGAAGGTCTGGGCAAACTGGGATGCGATGGCACCGTGGACGCTCTGGAACGGAGCTATGAACTGACTACAAATTGCCATTTTCGAGAGCATCCCGCCAAGCGACTGATATCCAGTCTTGCAGCAAAGAGATATGAATACTTTCTTCTTCGCTCCACGTTTTTGGAAGGCTTTAGCAATAGCTTCGCGGCCGGCCCATCCCTCATTCGCCAGTAGAAGGGAATCTTGACTACCATGCCCGATCAGGATCACGTGGGAGTAGTTTGCCTGCTCAACTGACCATATGGCTTTCAGTTCAGCTAGAGATCGTATTTTGTAGGCCTTCACATGATCGTCAGGTACAAGTAATCGGCAGTACTGTAGTACTGACTTGGCTAGAGGGTCGAGGAGCGTTTGTTCGGTTTTTAAGTCGCCGAGGGTAAGAATGAGTATGCCAATGTTTCTGTGGCACAACCCCGATCCGATCCATTCCGAAACAGCTCCCTGCCTCAGCTGGACCTTTACCTTTCCAGGCTCGGCGGCGACAACGCTGGTTTCCCAAACCACTGAAGGTACATCCTCCATTCCTCCTATTCTGGAGGTTGGTACGAACACTCTTTCGCCTTCTACAAGTTTCCTTGCCATCTGATGGTTCCCTACCGTTGTCGATCAGCTACTTTTCTGGGTCAGGGATAATGCTTGGTTCCGGTGCAGTGCACCACAAGGAAATCGCCTTACTGCCGGCATCCTGGTCGGCATTCGGCATCCATCTACCATAAACCCTGGCGATCATCGTCCAGTCGCTATGCCCCATCTGTTGCGCGACCCACATGGGATGCTCGCCGGCCGACAGCATCATTGAGGCATAGGTGTGCCTAGTCTGGTAAGGCCGACGGTAGCGCACGGCTGCCCTTTGTAGTGCGTGCGCCCACATGGTCTTGCGGATCGGACCGTCGCCTGCCCAGCGCTCGCCGGTCCTAGGGTTTTGGAACACCTCTACGCCTGCTAGGAAAGTGAATTTCTTTTGCGCTTCGAGTGCTTCCAAGGCTGGCCCGAGCAGCTTGATGCTGCGCTTCCCGGAAACGGTCTTCGTAACCTCGGCTTTTCCTTTGGCAGCCTGGGTCATCGCCCGTGAGATGTGAGCCTCGCCGCGTAGCCAATCGATGTCGCCCCAGTCGAGCGCCACCAGCTCGCTGGTGCGCATGCCGGTCCAAAACGCGAACTGGACCAGGTTCTGCGCCTGGCCGGTGAGCGCGGCGGCGATAGCGCGTTGCTCATCGGTGGAGAACGGATCTACGTCATCGTCCTTCACCTTCCCCTTGCGAGCGTAGTTCCAGCCTGACAGCGGGTTTATGTCGATCAACTCTTCATCGACCGCGTCATTCAGCGCAGAACGCAGGCAGCTCTGAATATTGCTCAGTGTCTTGTTGCTGACCTCATGGGTATTGAGCCAGTCGCGGATTGTCTTTCGTTTGAGATCCACGACTATCACCGGTCCCAGCGCAGGAATCAGGCGCTGCTCGATGATCTTGCGATAGCCGTCGAACGTGCTGCTGGAGACGTGCCTGCGCTTGGCCTCAAGCCAGCGGGTTAGAAAACCGGCGACAGTCTCTCGGCTAGCCTCTGGGGCGAACTGCAGGGCGCGCTTGGACTTCGGGAAGGTGATTGCATAGTCGAAGGTGCCGGCCGCAATGGCATGTTCCACAGCGGCCTTGTGCTGCTCGGCGCGCTTCAGGTTAGTGGCGGTGGGCTTGAGCGCGATCCTCTCCCGGCAACGGACGCCCCGATACATAAAGGTGATTTCGATACTCGATTCGGAGACTGCCCGAACTCCCCGCCCATCTCTACCCACGATTCATATCCTTCCACATCAATTAGTACTCGGCCATCTGGGGCCTTGATCCATATCTCTCCGAGCCGCCAAATTCCGTCGCGAAGCTTCGATCGGATAGCGTCTTCGGAGTAACCAGACTCGCTGGCAAATTTCCTCACGGTTACGTAGCGCATAGGCCGCGTATCGATTTGGCATAGAGGGCTTGCTCGTGCGAGCAGCGTCTAACAGTTCTGTTGGTCATATCCGACTTCCTTTAACTACTCGGATACAGCCTACAAACGGTTTCCTGGCGTGGGTTTCGCTTTCACGCAACAAAAGCGCCGGAAATTAGATCTCTGAGAAATTTCCTGCCAGGGAATGGCAAGCCACGTGAGCTATTCAGGCTGCGGGTTGCTCTGAAAGACCAAAGCCGCCATCAGGTCTGATGCGTTTTTTTCTGCTCGAAAGCGATGCGGTTCATTACGCAAATTGGGATTGCGAACCCTTGAATGTTTGTTCTGAAGATTTCGCAACCGTCCTCAACGATCCCACACGGTACTCCTCGGCGGAAACGCATCCCCCTACCGATGTAGTTGCGCAGGATTATTTCCCAGGACTCGTCGTCGTAGTAGAAACCTGTGATCTCAGCCCAGTTGGCCTTAACTCCGCTTCCAACGACCCCTTCAGGTGTCAGGCAGAAAATTTCTATCTGGTTTTCCTGGGTGACTGGTACGGCGTAAATCCGGCCATTCGGCGCTACAGGTGGGAAGGTCCGTCCGTTCCCAAGGTGACGAAATTCCATGGTGGTGCTCCGTGTGCATGACATTGCATGACACGCTATGCCAGGTCTTGGAAATCCCAAGCCGGTTCTGTCGCAGTGGTGTGTCGTTGGGTTTTCAGCAAGCCGCCGTAAGCTGTGGAGATCACAACAGGGAGTAGCGCCATGGGTAGTACATCAACATTGATTCGAGTCAGCGTGCTGGCTGCGGCAGTAGCTTTTCTGGTTGGGTGCTCTTCCACTCAATCGCCGAAGACTGTTCAGCTTCCTGAGCCAAAGGATGTGCCGAAAGAAAAATGGTCGGATGCGATGCACGTTCTGACTGCCATGGGGATTTCCGGGCAGCGTGACGTTCCAATCGAGATGGTAGGGAGCGTTGATGGAGTGAGTCCCACCAACCGTTCAGTGGCAGGGCTAGGGGACGTCGGATTAAGTGCGATTGGATATGTGTCACCACCTTCAGGCATGAGCGGTGGTGCAGTCGCAGGTGTTGGCTTGGGTTTGATGCTACTGGGTGGATCAAGTGATCCGGCTCGGGCAACTCAAGTTGTTGCCTGGGTGCCTTCCGATCAGGCTAGTTCACCAGAGGAGGCTTCGGCTCTGGCCCTGCAGAAGGTTGAGGAGGCCCGCAGAAAGATTTTTTCAGGTGGTTTGTCAAAGCTGGGTATGCAGACCGG
>NZ_BBIS01000099.1 GCF_000730605.1 Pseudomonas monteilii NBRC 103158 = DSM 14164
TATACGGATTTAATGGTTGATGGGGCACCTTCACCCCATCAATCTGATACCACCCTCAGATGGTTGATAGATCGACTCCGTAGTTGAGTTCCTCTGCGAAGTCCGGCAGTCCGTAACCGATGGTTTTCTTGTAGAAAGGAGAGACCTTCGCAGTCGGTGCCTTCTTCTTGTGCTTCGTGGTGTAGAGCATTCGTGCCCGCATCACCTCGAAGGAGTAACCGCGCCCTTCACGGTTCTTGTCCTTGGCCAGTCGGTTGATGGACTCCGTGTAAGCGTTGGTGACGGGCATGTCCGTCTCGAAGTAGGTCATGGTCTCTTCGCGCCAGTTTCCCACTGCCCTGACCAGATCGCTCCAGACTTCCTTTTGGCCCTTCGGGATGGTGGCTATCCACTCGTCCAGGGCGGCTTCTGCCTGGAGCCGTGTGGTGGCGTCCCAGATGCCGTAGAAGCGCTCCTTGTGCTCGTAGGCGGCCAGCAGTTGCGGGAACGCGCCTGTCCAGGTCTCCATGATGAGGCGCTCCCGGTCTGAGACTTCGTGAGCGCGTTTCAGCAGGATTTTCCGGTCTCCCTTGAGAGTCCGGCTCTGGGACGGTTTCAGCTCCTTTCTGAGGCCCTTGCGCACTCTCTCTAGGGCATCGTTGGCCATGCGCACCACATGGAACTTATCGACCACGATACGGGCCTGGGGCAGCACAGCCTTGACCGCTGCCCGGTAGGGGTTCCACATGTCCATGCTGACGATCTCGACCTTCTGCCGGTCTTTCAGCTTCATCAGGTAGTTGGTCACCACGTCCTGGCGGCGGGTGGCCAGCAGGTCGAGCAGGGTTCGCTCCTCAATGTTGGTCAGAATGCAGCGGTAGCGCTTGTTCAGGTATAGCTCGTCAATGCCCAGGATGCGGGGCGTCTCGAAGCGGTGCCAGCGCCCCAGGAACTCGGCGCGGGCGTTGAAGATGTCGCGCACCGTCTTCTCGTCCAGGCCGGTCTGTGCCGCCACAAAGGTGTAGGGGTGGTTGAAGGATTCCTTCTCCACGTACTCATGCAGCCGCAGTGTCATACGGAATCCGTCCACCATCTCCGGTAGCTGGGGCCTGAATGTTGTCTTGCAGGCCCGGCAGGTGTATCGGCGGCGGACCACCCAGAGAGTGACCCGCTTGCCGTGGATGGGCAGATCACGATAGGGAACGTCACGCTTGCCGAACCGTACGAACTCACCCTGCACGCCGCATTCCTCGCAGGCGATGGGATCGGGCACGTCCACCTGGAAGTGCATTTCGTCGTCGGTTGATTTGCAGCCCAGTACTTGGTATTGCGGCAGGTGAAGGATGTTGTCGGGAAGTTCGGTCATGGTGTTGTATAGGCGTAGGTGTCAGTCAGATCCATCCGGCTCGGCATTGGTGTTTGCTTTTTTACCCAACAAGCTGCTGGAAACGAAAAGTAAGGCACCGAGGACAATTGCAATATCAGCCAGGTTGAAGGCCGGCCAATGCCAGTCTCGCCAATAGAAATCAAAGGAATCCACAACATAGCCGCGAAAGACCCGGTCAATCAGGTTGCCCATGGCGCCACCGAGGATAAGACTGTAAGCGATGGCTTCTCCTTTATGACGATTTTCAAGGATCAGCTTGATCAGAAAAATCGAGACCACTACCGCGATTCCGATAAAAAAGTAGCGCTGCCAGCATCCACCATTCGCAAAAAGACTGAATGCGGCACCGGTGTTCCATAGGTGCACCCAGTTAAAGAACGGGGTCACCGAAACATACTCGCCATAGGCCATTGATTGCTGCACCAGCCACTTTACAGCCTGATCAGACGCTGCCAGCAGGCCCGATATGGACAATAGGGCATACGGCGAGAGCTTTTTGCCAATAATGAGCATTATTTAACCCTTCAACGCCAAAATGCGTCTGGCACCGTTAAGTACAATGCCCCCCGCGATGGTGCCGATAATCAGATCCGGATAATTGGAACCGGTCCACGCGACCAGGGCGCCGGCGGTGATGACCCCCAGGTTGATCACCACGTCGTTGGCCGAGAATATCCAGCTTGCCTTCATGTGCGCCCCGCCTTCCCGATGTTTGGATATGAGCAGCAGACAACTGGTATTGGCAATCAATGCGACGAATGCGATAGCCATCATCACCAGCGATTCAGGCTCACTACCGAATACAAAGCGTCTCACCACCTCTACGAGCACGCCCACAGCCAAGATCAGTTGCAGTACACCAGCAAGATGCGCGGCACGTACCTGCATTTTCACGCTATGTCCAACCGCATAAAGGGCAAGCCCGTACACCGCCGCATCGGCAAAATTGTCCAGGGATTCTCCAATCAGGCCGGTGGACTGGGCGATCAGACCGGCAGTCATTTCCACCACGAACAGAAGTGCATTGATGCCGAGCAACCAGCGCAGGGTCCCGGATTCTTGCTTAGCAGAAGCTGCCGAAAACTCGGCGGCCTTGATGGTCTCCGGATTTGCAGCGACGGTTTCCTGAAGCGAGGCGCCTAGCCCCAAGGTCTTCAGTTTCGAGGTGACGGGCTCGACCTCGCCGTCATGCACGACCTTCAGCCGGCGGTTCGACAAGTCGAAGGACAGCGCCCGAATCTCCTCAAAGCCGTTCAGGGCTAGGCGAATCATTCGTTCTTCTGATGGACAGTCCATCTTCGGCACGGCATAAACACTGACCCATCTCCCTGGCGCCTCGGAGGAGGCCTGTATATCGGTATCCGCTGCGGACGTTGCATCACCGCCACAGGCGCCACCACAGGATTTGCTCATGATACGACTCCACTTGAACAATGTTGTGGTACCATTTAAAACTATAAAGCTACTATAAGGTCAATAGAGTAAAGAATCCGTTGGGGAGGAGGCTGATGCGCATTGGTCAGTTGGCGCAGTTGGTAGGGGTCGAAACACAGACGATCCGCTTCTATGAACAGCAGGGCTTGTTGCCGCCGCCTGATCGGCAGGACAACGGTTACCGTGTCTATACCGAGAAGCATGGTGAGGGGCTGGCTTTCATCCGTCGCTGCAGAATCCTGGGCCTGTCACTGGCTGAGATTCACGAACTACAGAGCTATCAGGACGACCCTCATCAGCCTTGTACCGCCGTCAACGCCTTGCTCGATGATCACATCTCTCATGTGCGGTCGCAGATAACCGCTCTGCAAGCGCTTGAGAAACAACTCGTTTCACTGAGAGCGAGTTGCAACGATGACCGGGAAGTTGAGGCGTGTGGGGTTCTTGCTGGAATTAGCGAAGGAAACATGCACCAGCAGTAGGTGAAGCATCAACCAGATAATCCGATGAGATGCCGGTCTGTCTCACTCTCATGCAAAGGTAAGATCAACCATTTAATCCGCTTACCC
>NZ_BBIS01000098.1 GCF_000730605.1 Pseudomonas monteilii NBRC 103158 = DSM 14164
ACCATCAAGGCCGGCCAGACCAGCGCGCCATACGAGCACGCGGCACAGGGCGATGACGTTTACCAGGACGCCGGCGAAATCTCCCTCGGCATCAAGTCGGCGGTAGACGCCACCGGTGCGGCCTTCGAGAACCTGCAACTGGGCGGCGATGCTTCGGTCAAAGTGACTGACACCGTCGACGAAGTTGTGGCCAAATTGACCGCAAGCCAGTCGGTAACCGAAGGCGGGGAGATCACCTACACCATTACCCTGACCAACAAAGACGGTCTGCCGATCAACAACCACGCAGAGCTGTACTTCAAGCTGACCGATGGCACCACGGTCATCGTGCCCGCGAACAGCACCACCGGCTCGGCCACTGCAACCGCGCCGGATAACGTCTATGTCGGCGCTAACGAGCCGGTGGTCAATGCCATCGACGCCGTCAGCGGCGCGGATGCGTGGAAGTTCGAAAACCTGAACCTGGACAAGACGCCGGTCAGCACCGAGGTTACCGACGAGCCAGGTACCCCGGGCAACGAAGGCGACATCGTCAAGGTCACCATCACCGCCGACCAGACTTCGGTGGCCGAAAACGTCAAACCGACCTTCACCGTACACATCAACACTGCACTGGCCCACGACCTGGTCGTGACTCTGAGCAACAACGCTCAGGTCACCATCAAGGCCGGCCAGACCAGCGCGCCATACGAGCACGCTGCGCAGGGCGATGACGTTTACCAGGACGCCGGCGAAATCTCCCTCGGCATCAAGTCGGCGGTAGACGCCACCGGTGCGGCCTTCGAGAACCTGCAACTGGGCGGTGATGCTTCGGTCAAAGTGACTGACACCGTCGACGAAGTTGTGGCCAAATTGACCGCAAGCCAGTCGGTCACCGAAGGCGGGGAGATCACCTACACAATCACGCTGACCAACAAAGACGGCCTGCCGATCAACAACCACGCAGAGCTGTACTTCAAGCTGACCGATGGCACCACGGTCATCGTGCCCGCGAACAGCACCACCGGCTCGGCCACTGCAACCGCGCCGGATAACGTCTATGTCGGCGCTAACGAGCCGGTGGTCAATGCCATCGACGCCGTCAGCGGCGCGGATGCGTGGAAGTTCGAAAACCTGAACCTGGACAAGACGCCGGTCAGCACCGAGGTTACCGACGAGCCAGGTACCCCGGGCAACGAAGGCGACATCGTCAAGGTCACCATCACCGCCGACCAGACTTCGGTGGCCGAGAACGTCAAACCGACCTTCACCGTGCACATCAACCAGCCGCTGGATCACGACCTGGTCGTGACCCTGAGCAACGATGCGACTGTGACCATCAAGGCAGGCGACACCAGCGCGCCATACGAGCACGCGGCACAGGGCGATGACGTCTACAAAGACGCCGGTGAAATCAGCGTTGGCATCAAGTCCGCTGTGGACGTTGACGGCCGTACCTTCGAGAACCTGGAGCTGGGCGGCGCTGCGAAAGTGGATGTCACCGACACCACCGACGAAGTCGTGGCCAAGCTGACCGCGACCCCGTCGGTGACC
>NZ_BBIS01000097.1 GCF_000730605.1 Pseudomonas monteilii NBRC 103158 = DSM 14164
ACCATCAAGGCCGGCGAGACCAGTGCGCCGTACGAGCACGCAGCACAGGGTGACGACGTCTATCTGGACAGCGGTGAAATCAGCCTCGGCATCAAGACGGCTGTGGACGCCACCGGTGCTACCTTCGAGAACCTTGAGTTGGGCGGTGCGGCTACCGTTCAAGTGACCGACACCGTCGACGAAGTTGTGGCCAAATTGACCGCAAGCCAGTCGGTCACCGAAGGCGGTGAGATTACCTACACGATCACGCTGACCAACAAAGACGGCCTGCCGATCAACAACCACGCAGAGCTGTACTTCAAACTGACCGATGGCACCACGGTCATCGTGCCCGCGAACAGCACCACCGGCTCGGCCACTGCAACCGCGCCGGATAACGTCTATGTCGGTGCTAACGAGCCGGTGGTCAATGCCATCGACGCCGTCAGCGGCGCGGATG
This sequence comes from Pseudomonas monteilii NBRC 103158 = DSM 14164, assembly GCF_000730605.1. Classification (GTDB taxonomy): domain Bacteria; phylum Pseudomonadota; class Gammaproteobacteria; order Pseudomonadales; family Pseudomonadaceae; genus Aquipseudomonas; species Aquipseudomonas monteilii. Next base: position 440 of record NZ_BBIS01000097.1, read on the forward strand.
CGTGGAAGTTCGAAAACCTGAACCTGGACAAGACGCCGGTCAGCACCGAGGTTACCGACGAGCCAGGTACCCCGGGCAACGAAGGCGACATCGTCAAGGTCACCATCACCGCCGACCAGACTTCGGTGG
>NZ_BBIS01000096.1 GCF_000730605.1 Pseudomonas monteilii NBRC 103158 = DSM 14164
TTCGATCACCGTGACTGCACCGGACAACGTCTACACCGGCAGTAATCCGCCTGTGGTGCAGTCGATCGCAACCGTTGCTGGCGCTGATGTCGGCAAGTTCGAGCAACTGACCCTGGATAAGACTCCGGTCAGCACCACCGTTACCGACGAGCCAGGTACTCCGGGCAACGAAGGCGACCTGGTCAAGGTCACCATCACGGCCGACCAGACCTCGGTGGCCGAGAACGTCAAACCGACGTTCACCGTGCACATCAACCAGCCGCTGGACCACGACTTGGTCGTGACCCTGAGCAACAACGCTCAAGTCACCATCAAGGCCGGCGAAACCAGCGCGCCGTACACCCACGATGCGCAGGGCGATGACGTCTATAAAGACTCGGGCGAAATCAGCCTGGGTATCAATTCGGCGGTGGACGCCACCGGTGCGACCTTCGAGAACCTGCAACTGGGCGGTGCGGCTACCGTCCAAGTCACTGACACCACTGATGAAGTGGTGGCTAAGCTGACCGCGACCCCTTCGGTTACCGAAGGCGGCGAGATCACCTACACCATCACGCTGACCAACAAAGACGGCCTGCCGATCAACAACCACGGCGCCCTGACCTTCACGCTGAGCGACGGTAAAACCGTCATCACCGTGCCGGCCAACGGCACTACCGGTTCGATCACCGTCACCGCGCCGGACAACGTCTACACCGGTGCCAACGATCCAGTGATCAAGTCGATCGCTTCGGTGGACGGCGCTGATGTCGGCAAGTTCGAGCAACTGACCCTGGACAAGACTCCGGTCAGCACCACCGTTACCGACGAGCCAGGTACTCCGGGCAACGAAGGCGACCTGGTCAAGGTCACCATCACGGCCGACCAGACCTCGGTGGCCGAGAACGTCAAACCGACCTTCACCGTACACATCAACCAGCCGCTGGACCACGACCTGGTCGTGACCCTGAGCAACAACGCGCAGGTCACCATCAAGGCCGGCGACACCAGCGCGCCGTACACCCACGATGCGCAGGGCGATGACGTCTACAACGACGCCGGCAGCATCAGCCTGGGTATCAATTCGGCGGTGGACGCCACCGGTGCGACCTTCGAGAACCTGCAACTGGGCGGTGCGGCTACCGTCCAAGTCACTGACACCACTGATGAAGTGGTGGCTAAGCTGACCGCGACACCTTCGGTTACCGAAGGCGGCGAGATCACCTACACCATCACGCTGACCAACAAAGACGGCCTGCCGATTAACAACCACGGCGCCCTGACCTTCACGCTGAGCGACGGCAAGACCGTCATCACCGTACCGGCCAACGGCACTACCGGTTCGATCACCGTGACTGCACCGGACAACGTCTACACCGGCAGTAATCCGCCTGTGGTGCAGTCGATCGCAACCGTTGCTGGCGCTGATGTCGGCAAGTTCGAGCAACTGACCCTGGATAAGACTCCGGTCAGCACCACCGTTACCGACGAGCCAGGTACCCCGGGCAACGAAGGCGACTTGGTCAAGGTCACCATCAC
>NZ_BBIS01000095.1 GCF_000730605.1 Pseudomonas monteilii NBRC 103158 = DSM 14164
CCCTAGCTCCAGATTAGCAAGTCGCGCCTTATTCGGATTGATTAGCTCCCTGTACTTCTTGTGCTCAATATTTCTGTAACCCTTTCGGACACCACTTTGAGTTGTCACGCTATAAGCATCAACAATATCGCCATTGCGAGTAAGCTCAGTACTAATGACGATTGACTCTGCCGCCGAGGCATTAACCGCTAGTGCAGCCATAGCTGCGAGGACAATTGCTTTCATGAAATCCTTCACACACCAAAATCACTTTAGATGCCTTCGACCCCAGCATCTGGCCGGCACAGAGGTCGAAGTTGCCTACCTGTCTTGTTTTCAAAGATGGGGCAGATCTCGCAGCAGGGCTTTGAGCTCATGCCAGGGATGCTGAGCGCTTTCCGTCTCGTTCAAACATCCCGCCCTATGGACGAATGCATCAGCTGCTTGATCTACAGCCTGACTGGACTGACACTCTTGGCACCAAATGATCGAGTTCTCGACTGACCATTTATCGCCAAAAGCATCCAGATCCTGATCAAGCTGGCTGTACTGCTCGTCTCCGCTCATCTCGTTCTCCCGTTGTTGGCGCGTACCTCACGCCTATCTTCGACCTGGTCAGGTTGTGGTTCAGTATGAAGTGTAACTGGCCACAACGGATTTCCCACAGCCAATAGCGGGCAATCCATGTTGGCGGAATGAGGCCTGGTACCCTTTCTTTTTTAGCCCCCGGTGACACCGGGCGGCCGTCACCCATGACGCCATTTCACGGTAAACTTACGCTCCAATTACGCACCTGCGCCATCCGCTGGCTCGCAGCGCATAACTCACAAAACAGGGAGAGAGGCATGCTGACCCTCGAAGACCGGTACACCGCAGCTCGCGACAAGTTCTTTGCTGAGAACCCGCAGGCAATGAGAGAGATTGAGGCGGTCAGCGCAGAGGAGATTGAGGGCAGTGGGATGACGGTAGAGGAATATCGTAGCCAGCAACGGTTGCAGGTATTCGCCGAGGCGGCCAAGAAGCGGGGCATTGAGCTGGATGAGTTTGTCATTCATCTGGTCGCCCAATCTCCTCAGCAAGCTCAAGAATGGCGGATCGAGCGCCATCGCAAAATGGCGGAAGTGCTTGGGTCATCCTGGGAAGAGTACAAGGACCTCAACCGAATTACTGAGTAGTCCAAACGATATTTCGTTGAAACGGATTCTCTGGTGAGGTAAGTTGGCGCTCGATGCGCGGGGGATTCCAGGTTGCGGTTCGTAACAGCCGCTTCGTGGTTTCACCTCAGCTGCTCCTTTCATGGCGTTACGGCTAGGAAAGTGAAGAGCCTCGGATTTTTCCGGGGCTTTTTTGTGGGCGCCTCAGAAGCGGCGACCTCTCTCCTATCATGACTATGGTTCACAACATGGTGATTGACGTACACAAGATCGCGCATGACTTTCGCGCATCGATCGAGGAACAGAAAGCCTTGGGCATTCTCCCGGGGCACATGGCAGGTTTTCCTCATGCCTGCTGCGCGGTGACATCCGAACTGCTCGGCGACTACCTCAACAGCATACCTGGGGGCCCGGAAGCGGAAACCGTTAGCGCTATGCGAGACGGCAAGCCTCACATGTGGCTCGTGGTGAATTCGCTGATCGTTGACCTAACTGCAGACCAGTTCCCTGACGGAAGTCCGGCGGTGTATGTGGGGCCAGAGGACGCTTGGTACGCCGGCTGGGAAATCGATCTGCGTGGCAAGGCGTCACACGGTGGCACCCCCACATCTAGTGACGAACGAGTGGTGCTGGAAAGGTTCATCGAGCACGCTGGGCTACCCACCTCCGATTAAACTGCGCCGCCCCACGTCGCGCCCCTGAGTGCGCAATCGGGGATGAGGCCGCCGGATAACGTCCACCCGGCGCCCCTCTGCCCAGCCCTCACCTATCTGCAGCGAAATTAGCCTTTCGAAGCCACCCCTCTACCGCCGCAGACCGGGAACGTTCCCGGGCGTCGATATGCCGCCCCCTGAACGTACCCCACGCTCGATAGGAACGCCCGTCAACTGCGACCCAGAACACGACTTGCTCCTCATCCACCTGCCGAAAAATTGCTTCTGGTGCTGCTCTCATGATTGGACCTGCTTGATATTGGAGGTCCTAGAATGGCGTCACGACCATCGGCAGAGTGAGCTCACGCTCGGAACTGAAGGGCGTACTCCAAAAGCTGCGCGTTCAGTTCATCTCGGTTCTCGCCATAGTGAGCTTCTCGATGGCAGTTCGGGCATAGCGCCACGCAGTTGTAGAAGCGATCCGACACGTCCGCACCCAGCACGTGGTGCACGTCCAGGAAGCCGGGGAATGTCCGACTCTCGGCGCATCTTTCACATCGGTACTGAGCCCGCTCCAGCACCGCAAGTCGCACCTTAGGATCTCGCTTCACGTGTGACCGGATAGTGCTCACCCTCTCCCCAAGGTCACGCCCTAGAGCCGAATAATCCGGCATTGGGCAATCGTCTAATGTGTCGTCAAGGCCTGGCGGTAACTGACCCGCCACAGCGAGCTTCGCGAGATCAACAACCCCTGGCCATTCCCACAATACATCGGCTACCTGGTGGGTATCTGGCAACCGATCATCTTGAAGCCACAGCGTTGGGCTTGTTCCGTTTTGGGCATGGTTCTTCCTGATGCGACCTTTCAGCCCCAGGCGCAAGAGCTCATCGCTCACCTCCCGCTGCCGATTCCAGATCTGGTGCAACGCATCTGTAGGGATCAGGGCGGCATAGACCACGACCTCACCTTCACGCTGAAACAGGAGGTTGTGACTGACGCCAAGGGCTAGGTCTCTCCCCACCACATGCTCCAATGTGGCATCCCAGCCTCCAGGCCGAAGGTGGGCCGTCAGCTGAGCAGCTGAATATCTCTGCTCATTCAAGTTGCGACCATCTCGGCGCCAGCATAGGCGAACCCGGGCTTTGACCTCCTCACCATCATTGTTGAGGAACGTGACAAGCTGCTGGGATGCTGAGCCAGTGGGGATTCGCTGGTCTGCAATTACTCTGAAGCCGCAGGCCTCCAGGAATGGACTGACTGCATCGCGTGAGCGCTGCTCCGCGGCGAGACTGTCAGTGCCTCGAAACTGTCGGGGTGATGACTTGGACACCGGAACTCTCCCTTCGAGCTCACAACTGATCATGGCTGCTCAAGTGCATGGACGCAGTCCAGTCTGGCTCATAGCTCACCGGCCTGCTCGGTCCTTCTAATGGAAAAGCCCCGGGAGACCGGGGCTTACCTCTCACTGGTTGGCGTTGATTCCTCACTGCAGATTTCTGTCATCTACCACGATCATCGGCAAAGTTAGCTCCCGCATCCAAGGTTATGGCAGATCCCAAGACTTTTGCCGTTGCTCCACCGGGAGATGCACACTGAGGACACGAACGGGCAGGGAGGAAGGCCCTAGAGTCATTCCTCCTCAGCTCAATCATCCTTGCTAGAACCTGTAGTGCGATGAGCCATAGGCGCTCTGCTGGGGCCCCTTGTAGTGCGTCAGGAAATCGTCGAAACGCTCAAGCATTTGAACAAAAATGTGAAGGGCCTCTGTAGATTCATCATGGAAAACCAGATTCCCCTCCTCCACGTGATGGTAGAAATCGAAATCTCGTTCGCTCATGAAGCCGAAAATAGGCATTTCAGCCAGGCACCCAGCCATCCGGACAATCTCATTTTCCCAAGCCTGGATTTCCGGAGTGAAGGTCCAGTGTGGGTGATAGGCATTCCAGGGCCTAGCCGTGGGCATGCCGGCCCGGTTACGGATCAGTCTAATGAACTCAATATCGAGCTGCACTATGGAGTTGTACGGATCCTCGGCAGATACAAAGAACTTCTTCTCACGGAACGTCACCTTGACTGGCCAGATCTCCTTGAGGAAGTTCGATGCATTTTGATGGTCGCGGGTAAGATCACTTCCAACCATCACTCCTCAGTTTTTTATCGGCTAAGG
>NZ_BBIS01000094.1 GCF_000730605.1 Pseudomonas monteilii NBRC 103158 = DSM 14164
CCCTAGGGGGTGACATGCTGCCATCCTTACGCAAACCTGTTCGGTTGCATGTCCATCTTTGGCAGCTCATTAAGCCAGCTCATCTGGTACATGGACTCAAAGAAAGAGTCAGCTGTTCTGAATGTTAGAAATGCCATGGCAGAACTTAGATTCAACGTATTTTCGCTGGAGAATTCATGGTTAAAGCGCAATCCAAAGGAGCGATATATAAAAGACAAATAGTCATCGTAAGCTAATGCGTGATTATCGTTATAAACAGCTTTCACGAATTTATCATATAGCGTTCGATCAAAGCTCAGCGTTTTAAGCGGCTCTCCTCGAAATCGGAACAAGTCGTGAGCAAATATAGCAAACTCCTGCTGCAGTGATCCGAAAAACGTGGGCTCATTCAGGAAGCTTTCTGAACACTCTCGTAGATCTGACAGGTTGTGTGACGTGATTCTTTTTTTGCAAGTGGGGCATTCCATGTGCAGGGCTGTAGCATGAATCCTGCAATGGGTTACCAGGCTGGGTAGGTGGCAGGAGTGAATAAAAGCAGCTCCGTACCTCTCTATGTCATTCTGAACGCACACTGTACAAATACGCCAGCGCTGAGTGGGTGTGAATGCAGCTGAGGTGGGTCGTCGGCCAAGCGCCATAATGTAGGGGTATAGCGAGTGCTCTCTCAAGGACTGTTCCGCAACACCATGCGCTACAAGTATTTCCGAAAATACAATTTTGTATTTAGGGTGTCCCTCTGTGCTGAGTACGGCTTTGATCGAATAGTCACAGCCTTTTGTACCATGTCTAGTGTCTAATAATTCTCTACCTCGACGGAAGGCTGAACCGATGAATTCACCTGGTAAAGGAGAATAGGTCATGTAAGCACCTGTTGCGGGAGTTGAGAGGCTAATTCTGTATTAAAATACAGTGAAAATGTATTAAAGTGTGGTTGTCATGAGTGTACCCATTACTCTGGGCTCTAGATCTGTGAGTTCGGTATGATGCCTACTGATTGAGTAAGCGTCTACAGTCAGAGAGCCCAATGTTCTCAGGCATCGGGTTATCAGTCTGGAAATCTGAGCAAATGCGACGCGTGCCTGCATATCAATAAAGCTGGATCTTGTGGGCGCCCGCATTATAGATGATGGCCTGACTCCAAATGGTGTTGCGACTGTTATTCCCATCGCCTCCCATCGCTATCGCAGATGTTGCGCCGTCCGCGTAGTTGGTGCTGTAAATATTGAAGTCCAGTCTCAATAATTGCTGGGCGGTGACCCGACTCGGTGGTGCAGCGACAGTCACCATTTCCTTGATTATTATGAGGTGGTTCGCTTGAACATTTCCAAAGAAGTCAGAGATTTGATAGCGCCATCAGGCCGGTTGCGAGCAGCAATCAATGTTGGAAATCCGATCTTGGCGCGCCGAGAAGGGCCATCGACTGCATCTGGTGTATCGGTCGACCTTTCCCAAGAGCTGGCGAACCTGCTGGAAATCCCACTGGAAATTTGCATAGTTGATGCCGCACGTTTTCTGTTGAAAAAGTAATTTCCGGCGAGGTTGATGTCGGCTTCTTCGCAGTGGACCCTAAGCTCTACCTCAACACGTTCTACGACAACTACTTTGCCTTCGATTTGCCGCGAGGGATTCGTTTGGCGGGGGATCTGCCTGCATAGCAGTCGACCTCGGCAGGGCGGCTCTTGCTGCCGCTGGAGCAAGGCCACAACGGCGTCGAGGACTCCCGCCTGGCCGAAATGATCGCCGGTTATGTAGTCGCGCCCACCTCAGACGCCCGCCGAGCCTCCGCCACCGGCCGTCGAGGGAGTTACCACTGTTAGTCAGGGCTTGGCGGCGAGAATCATATTGACCGTCTGAGACTGGGACATCCAGGTAGCAGTTTGAATGCAACGATACCTAACGACTTTCTGGATCCTGGCGTAGTCCTGCGCGAGCTGGCGTGCGAAGATCGGCTCATGATGGGCAATACGGTTACGGAACTTCCGAATGGCTTCCAGTGCTGAGCGAATTTGTGAGCGCAGCTGGTAATATTGCAGGCCGGCCGGGGCATGGGGGAACAGGCGTTTGAGGTGGTTGTCCCACAGCCCATGATCATAACGGGCGGTAAACATCGACTCCCAGAAGGCAAAGCTCATTTCGGCGATCGCTTTGTCCGTCGAAGGGGGGTTGCCACCCGCGCTTTGTTCTGCTTTTTGTCGAGCCGCCAGCAGAGCTTGGCGGGGCTTGAAGACAGGGCCTGCTTGCTCAGGCAAACTCAAGAAGAAACCTTGGCTCCAGGGCCATTGCGCGCCATAGGTCGCGGTCAAGGCTTCCGAAACAGCATTGCGAACCACCACCTCACAGAAATGAAGGGGGTGGATGAAGGCGGCGGAAATCGCAGCATTCCAGGCGTACAGGTTGATGGCGGCGCTCAGCGGGGAAGGCTGGTTGTGGCAAGCGGCCAGGTAGGTGCCCATCCTTGGCATGGACAAGGCAGCCTGCTTGGCAAGATCAGGCGACATGAAAGACATGGTTATGAGCCGAAGTTGACGAAGGTGTCATTTAGCCATAGAATTAGGCCACTAACCACTTGGTTAGGAGTCAAACCTATAGCAGGATTGATTTCGCCGAGGGATGTACGACAGTACACACAAAGCCCACCGAAAGGTGGGTTTTGCGTTTGTGGCGTGCGAAAAATCAGAGGTAACGGAATAATCCTGCAATCGACGGAGCCGCCCTTGACCTTCGAAGCCCCCCAGAAAACCAATCCGCATAATCTGACGGTGAACCAGCACACCTTACCCCGCGCCAGCATCGCCCGCTTCGCGAATGAGAAAGGCGCAGTGCAGGTGCTGCGCAAAGCGACGGGTAAACGCTTTCATTTAAAACCGGCAGACCAGATCTTCTGCGCCCAGCGCGTTTGGGATCAACAAGCGGAAGGCGGCTTCATGAAGGGCATCGAGGATGACTTCCAGGCCTTGGCGAGCACTGTGCTCGATGATCCGGCCTTTCGTCTTGGCCCGCAGCACTTCGCCTTGATCAACGAGTTTTACTGCTTGTGGAACATCCGCGCGCAGTGGAAAAAGAACGAGCGGATGGCAGACCCGTCAATCACCAGTGTCAGCAGCGCCTTCGAGGTCATCGGGCTCCGCCACAATTTCACCCAGGATGAGCAGGAGCAGTTGGAGGCGGCGGGTATCGGCTATATTCGCCCCGACCTCACGATACCCAGTCGCACACTGGTGGCGCCGGCCATTCGCCTTAACCTTTCCGAAGCGGTCAGAAGGATGGATGGCGAAAGCTGGAAAATACTACGGGCAATGGAAGGGGAGTTCGTCGTGCCGGACAACTTTTTCAAATGGCTGATCGTGCCACTGTCGCCAACCGCCTGCCTTTGCGCTCATCCCGAGGTGACCCAGTCGAGGCTGCCCCCTGATGGCGTGGCCATCATCAACCGCCTCGCTATCGAGTCAAGCATCGACTACTACTTCGCCCGTGACCTGGACAAGTGCCCGCAGTGAGTTACACCTAGGCTATTATCTGATCAGTCTTCAAGGAGTGAGGCATGGGCAAAAAGCGCAACCAGGCTATGCGAGACGCGGCCAAGCAACTTCGCAGCTACAAGAAGAAGGGTATCGGCGCTGGCGGTCGCATCGGCCTCGGTCTGGAGTCATCGTTCAAGCCGAAGAAGGTCAAGCGTGACGACGTGGTGCTCGATGCCCAGACCACGGCACCGGCTAGCACTGACAAGTCAATCCTCTACGTGCCGGGCTGGTCGTTGAGCGAAGACCAATCTTAGATCGCAAGGGCTGCACGCAACTTATCTGGGCTGTCACTCGATGATCCGCATCGATGCAATATGGCTGGCCACCGAGCCGATAGACATGCGCGCCGGCACCGACACGGCACTGGGACGGGTGGTTGGGCATGATCCGTATCCTTAACCTAAGGGCGTCCTCATGCCGAACTTATATCCGCCTGTACCCAAGCGGGTTGAGCAACGGCATATATCGCCCGCGACATCAGTTACGGCTTCGACTTCGACTCTTCCGGTACAACCAGCTGCACAACCTCCACAGTGTCATTCCAGGCCGGATCATTCCACACGCAAAATTGGAAAAAGTTCGTCTGGATTACGACATTCGCTGCTCAGCCTTGCACGCGCTGCTCCCGCTAGCGCCTTGGTCGGATAGCTTGGATCCAGCCGAAGCTTTTCTTGATTATCGTAAATGTCAAAC
>NZ_BBIS01000093.1 GCF_000730605.1 Pseudomonas monteilii NBRC 103158 = DSM 14164
ACCGCTCCGATGAGGGAGCGGTTGTGTAGCGTTAGTGAGTTTCTTCTTCAGGACCAGCAGCTTCCGGTAGGGATTCACGCGGCACCCATGTCCAGGTTTCGACAAATGCGCCGTCATCACACAGCGTAACCTGGGCACCGTCATTCACCTGCAGATCATCATTGGCGAGGTTGTCCTGCGCCCATGAACGGTAACGGTCCTTCAGTGCGTTCGAATCCAGTGCTGGCTGATCCGGACTGTCCTGCGCCAGCAATTTCTTTTGAGCGAGCTCGTCGAGCAGTTGAGGAGAGGGAGCGCTTTGCGACAGGCCAAAGTGGATGCCCTGGTAGCCATAGCATTTGATGAACTCATCTGCCGCCATTTTGGCACGCACACTCTCGGTGCAGGTGCTGCACAGGCCGTGCCCGACATCCTGATTACGCCACTGCCGGCCGGTGGTTCGAGCGCCACAGCACGGACACAACAAGCGCACAGGATCATCGAGACTCTCCTCATGCTCTGGCAGATCGAACTGCGCATACGGGACGTCACGGAGCTCACAGAAGGCTTTCTGATCGCCGTCGGCGTCGTACAGCCCCAGCGTGCACTCATCCCAATCTTCCGGTTCAGCGATGTTGATCTCGTTCGACAACAGCAGGTAGTTGCCATTGCAGAACTCCTTCCGCAGTGCCATGCAACCACCACCGGTGTGGAAGACGTCAAATCCATACGCAAGAACGGGGTCAACGACTGCTGTCCCGCAGGGAGAAAAATACGGGTTGCGAATCTCCACATCGTTAAACTGGAAGGCCATGTCCGACGACGAATATGGCCGCTTCCTTTCCTCGCCAGTTGCCAGGATTTCGGTCATTGCCATTTCTTGTGTATCAGCTGCGTTGCTTGCAATTACGTCCATGGTGCTGCGCCTCTTGGGTTAGTCATCTTGATCTGAGATGCAGCACAGTCAGCTGTAACGACAGGCAAAAAAAAGCCGCCCCAGAGGAGCGGCTGTGTAGCGGTTTAGAGCCGAGCAGAGACCTGGTAACCCTTGCCTCCGTCTGCCTTGCTCACGCCTCCTTCAAGCGTGATTGTCACATCGTGCAGCCCAGCATTCATGAACATGTTCGCCACCGTCTCGGCCACCGACTGCATGTCAAATGGCAACACGGTGAACCAAGCTCTTGAGCACTTGCACCAGCGGCACCCGTACCCACCGAACCAACCGTTCACGCGATTCCCAGGCACCGGATCCGGCATTTCCAGGATCTTGTTGATGCGGGTGGCGAAGGCCTCCGGGAACTCATGGAGTACAGAAGACATTGATACCTCCTGATCAAGCTGCTTGGAAGGCGTGCTGGCGCTTGCCCAGCTCATTGAGCTTGTCCAGCTTCGCGATGAAGCGCTCAGCCGCGGTAGTGCTGGCCAACTCAGAGACCGACGCATAGTGGTTCATACCGCCTGAGTAGTCCTTACGGCCTTCGCAGGTTCGGTACAGCACCCGAAGCACGCTTCCGGATCCGAGATGAACCATCAGATACAGATGATCGCTATGCAGGATCACTTCGCCCATCACCCCATCACCACCTTTGCACGAACGAATGTCGTAGCTGGCTTCTGGGAGCTTCAGGCGACCAGCGATTTCTTTGAGCAACCGCTTACCCGAGCGATGAAGGGTCTCTTTGGTGATGCGTTTTTCGAGCAGCGCTTTAGGGATTTGCAGCATGACGTTTCTCCTGTGGGGATGACGGCCTCTTGCGAAGACCTTGTGACAGGAGATGCACAACACCGGTACGCAAACCGCTGACCCTATGGGAGGAGTAATCCTCCAAAGAAAAATAACACGTATGTATAAGATACTGGTTGATCTGTCTTACAATCCGCAAGTATTATCCGGCCATCCAATTGCTATCACCTAACAAGGTCAGGACAAGAAAGCCCATGCAAAACAATGCAACCCCCTTCAAGCCTCGTATTTCCCTACTGGTCGCCTCCATCGCACTGGCCATGAACGCAGGCGCTGCGCATGCCGCTTACGCCGGCATCGACGTGTATGCACCGACGCTGGGCTCCTCTTCGATCACCTACGATCCTCACATCGGTGGGTCGGGTGATGGCTCCACCCTTGTCGCTGCCCAATACGACCCAAGCACCGACACCACCGAGGCCTTCAAGTGGACCTTGCTGGGTGGCAAGCAGTTGCTGGCAAACCTCGGCACCAATGCCGCTGCGTACGCAGCATCGAACGAAGCAGACATCATCGTCGGCAGCTCCGTCGACAGCCTCACGGACAACGAGACCGCCGTGTACTGGGACAGCACCGGCATTCACACACTGGATTTCTTGAACGGTGGTGCCGAGGCCGAAGCCCGTGCTGTATCGGCTGACGGCAGCGTCATCGCGGGTTCCGCTGACGACGGCCTGACCGGCAACCGTTCGGCGGTTACCTGGGATCTGTCGGGCGCGATCACCCAGCTGGGCTACCTGAACGACGGCACCTACAGTTATGCCATGGGCATCTCAGCTGACGGGAAGGTGGTGGTGGGCTACGCCCAAAACGGTGCAGGGAATGGTGATGTCGCCACTCGCTGGGTAGACGGCGGGAGCGCTGAGAGTCTTGGCACCTTGGCTGGCGGCACTCAATCCATGGCCCTGGCGGCCAGTGCTGACGGCACCTATATCGTCGGCGCGAGTGAGTCATCGGTCGCATCCACCGAAGCGATGATTTGGTCCGAATTGTCCGGTATGCAGGGCCTGGGCCTGCTGACCGACGGCACCATGTCGATCGCTGAGGGAGTATCTGCTAACGGCGCTGTAGTCGTCGGTATGGCTGATACCACTGGCAGTGTCTACTCGGGTTTCCGCTGGACCGCAGAGACAGGCATGCAGTCCCTTGTTGAGTGGCTGCAGGACAACGACCCGTCCTACACCCTGCTCGCAAACAATACCCTCAACTCCGCTACCGCTGTGTCCGCGGACGGCAACACCGTTTTCGGCCTGGGCTTCCTGAACGGCCGGTCGCAGCCGTTCGTAGCACGCTCTTACGGCCCGATCTCCGAGCCTGTCGTCACTACACCTCCGGTTACCGACACTTCGACCCCAAGCACCGGTGGTTCATCGAGTACTGGCAGCACTTCCACTGGAAGCTCGAATTCTGGCGCCAGCACTGGCAGTACCGGTACTGGTGCAAATGCCGGCAGCACTGGTGGAACCGATACCGGCGCCAGCGCTGGTGATGCTGGCGCTACCAATCTGCCTACTGGCGTGATTGGTTTGCTGGACCTCGGCGACTCTCTGCAGAACGCGACCCTGTACGCACAAGCCATGCAGAATCAGCTGCAAGGCTTCGTCCAGGACCAACTGACCTGCTCGACCTTCGATACCAATGGCGTCTGCGTCAGCGTCAGCAGCCAGATGACCCATCACTCGGGCACTGTCCAAGGTGACAACGTGTACGGCGGCGTTACCGCGGCATATCGACTGACCCCTGACCTGGTTGCCGGCATCGGCTATCAAGGCCCAAGCACTTCGCTCAAGATCAACGACGACCGCGTCGAGGGCGATACCAACACGATTGGTGCTTTCGTCGAGTACGGCAATCGTCTGCGCAAGGGCGTGTTTGCCCGCGGCGCCGTGGCAGTTTCCGAAGGCGATGCCACCATCAAGCGCTCCTACAAAACCGGTGCCGGCGACGACGAATCGAAAGGTAAGTCGGATGTCAGCCAGCGTGCGGTTTCGGGCCAGGTCGGCTACGTATTCATCCTGCAGGACAACATCGCTGTGATGCCGTTCCTGGGCGTGGACTACCTCAACACCAAACTGGACTCCTATACCGAGACCAGCGGCTCCTTCCCGGCGCGTTTCGACAAGCGTACTGAGGAGAACATCTACGGCACCGCCGGCCTCAACGCCAGCATGAACCTGGCAAACAAGGCCATTGTTTCGGCCAACATCAAGCACGTTAGCCGCCTGAACAACTCGCAAGACGATCTGACCGGTGATGTGATCGGCGTCTCTCGCTTCGACATGAAGCAGGACACCACCGAGCGCTGGAACGAAGTCGGCGTTGGCCTGCAGGTTGCCGGCCCGTTCAAAGCCTCCCGCGTGGGCGTCACCTACGGTCACCGCTTCGGCAGCGACAAAGCCGTAGCCTCGGACGTCGCAACGCTCTCCCTTTCGATCGGTTTCTGACCGGAATCTGATTCACCATGCGCCCCACTTTCCAGTGGGGCGTTTTTATTTGCCCGCGAGTTTTCGCCAGG
>NZ_BBIS01000092.1 GCF_000730605.1 Pseudomonas monteilii NBRC 103158 = DSM 14164
TATGTTGGTTGGGGTGTTGTTAAAGTGCCAGGTGTCGTCGCCGAAGCGACTTAAAATAACTAACTCGCCGTCAATCACTACGGTGGATACTATTAGGCGGTTCTGGTAGTCAATCGAGGTTTTGCTGAAGTCTACTGGTTTGGGGGAAAATGTCTCGGCAGGGGGGGTAATAGATTTCATTATGCAATTACCTCTAGGGATGGTCTGAAGTAGCCATGTATTTCCCCGGCATACCACCTAGCGCAACTTTTAAACTCGCCAAATGATCAAAAAACAATCAATTCGACGAGTATTTCTTACGTTTTCGCCACCCGGACCCCACTCCGGTGGCCATTTCCCGCATTACAGGCGCACCTCTCCTGCATTCGTCAGTAAATGTCGGCGCGCCATCCACAGGTTCGACAGAGCGAACAGTGTCACCAGTTGCGCCGTGTTTTTGGCCAAGCCGCGAAAGCGCACCTTGGTGTAACCGAACTGGCGCTTGATTACCCGGAACGGATGCTCGACCTTGGCGCGCACCTGAGCCTTGGCCTTTTCAATCTTGCGCTTGGCTTTGTACAGCACGCTGCGCTTATCGAGTTTTTTGTAGGTGCTGCGGCGTGCCGCCACCTGCCAGATAACTTCACGTCCTTCATGCTCGGGCCGCTTTTCGACACCGGTGTAGCCTGCATCGGCGCAGACCACGTTTTCGTCGCCATGCAGCAATTTGTCCACCTGGGTGACATCCGCCACATTGGCCGCCGTGCCCACTACGCTGTGCACCAGACCCGATTCGTCATCGGCGCCGATGTGGGCCTTCATGCCAAAATAATACTGGTTTCCCTTCTTGGTCTGGTGCATTTCCGGGTCGCGCTTGCCGTCCTTGTTCTTGGTCGAACTGGGCGCATTGATCAGCGTTGCATCGACGATGGTGCCCTGGCGCAGCGACAGGCCGCGGTCGCCCAGATAGCCATTGATGACAGCGAGGATGCCGGCCGCCAGCTCGTGTTTCTCCAGCAAGCGGCGGAAGTTGAGAATGGTGGTTTCGTCGGGGATGCGCTCCAGGTTCAGCCCGGCAAACTGGCGCAGGATCGTGGTTTCGTACAGCGCTTCCTCCATCGCTGGATCGCTGTAGCCGAACCAGTTCTGCAGCAGATGCACACGCAGCATCGCCATCAACGGGTAGGCCGGACGGCCACCTTCACCTTTCGGATAATGTGGCTCGATCAAAGCAATCAAGCCCTTCCACGGCACCACCCGATCCATCTCGATCAGGAACAACTCCTTGCGGGTTTGCTTGCGCTTGCCAGCGTACTCGGCGTCGGCGAAGGTCATCTGCTTCATCGGGAAACTCGGTGGGTGGGGTCGCGGTATTTTGCCAAATCAGAAAGTCTTTTTCAGAGTTTCCCTAGGGTGGGGATTGTATCAGCGCTCCAAAATGGATGAGGGTTTTTTTGAGCTAGAGCTTTAGCTTCATCAATCTGGCGCTGCTTGAAAATACCTCGGCGGAGGCCTTCCGCGATTACATAATTATCAATGAGCCTGGGTATGTGGGAGAGTTCCTTTTCCCAGCGGTGCTTTGAGATTTTATTACGCTCACTGTATATTCGAAAGTAAAAGCTGAAAAGTTTGTAGAGATCATTGGCGGTAATTACAAAGTGCCTACATCTTAAACAGTTAAGAAATGAAGTGCAGATCACTTGTTTCTCGTTCGGAGTCGGGGTGTTGCTATCATTGGAGCACTTCGCAACGGGAGTTTGGTGATAGGTGGCTCCAATTGTTTTTGTCAGCAATTCGTTCACCAGGATTTCCCCCATAAACCGCCATTTCTTTTTGCTTTCCAGTGATGCTGCCAAATAGTTAGTATCTGTTACCCTGGCGGTATTTCCTAATGCGCTTGCGACCCCATAAATATCACCGTCTAGAATTTCATAAACCCGGTTCGCAAATGTCTTCCTGAAACGGCTGATATTTAGTCTGAGGGGGTCGCCATTTGCGTCGGTTAGTCCATGCGTTGACACTAGCTTTGTGGTCGCCGAGCTTATTGATTGGGGGGAAAGCCGCTTGGCAGTGCCCACGGTTTGATATTCTTGGCTATGATACAACCAAATGCAGTCATCGAATTCTGGATGCTGATTGCGAAGTAAGGCAGTTCTGAAAATGACTTGCCGTATTAAACGCTCGACACTGAACCTAATTGAAGTCGTTGACTCCGTTCCTCCTTCGCCATCCTTGTTGCTTTGTAGAATCACTTTGCTCGTATTGTGTCCGCGGTTCTTCCAGAGAGATAGAAAATATGTATTATCTTTAGGGTGCGGCTTGAGGCAGTCGGAGGTCATCTCACGTAGCGGTGTCGTGTTTCGCCCTGTGTGAAACGCAACTACCAACAAACAATAGCTAATCAGATCGCTTGTGAGTGGTTGGTGAAGATCCCAAATCGGAAGAATTGCTGCTCGCAGTGCTTTAATGGCTGCTTTTTTTTCTTTGTTGGTGAGTGGTGTCTCGCCCTGCTGAAGTTTGTTGCTGTTCGGGAAGGGGTTTGTTGGAAAGGTCTTGTCTTTTCCATGAGTAACAAGCTCTATGATGCCACGGCGTCCCAGTGGTACCAATAAGCACTTGACATGAGCGTAGTGATTACGGTGAGAGGTGATGGCCCCTCCGTGGCTTGAGAGGTGGCGAATGAACTCATCGAGAAACTGGCGATTGATATCTTGTGGTGTGAGGATGCTGTTTAGGGCTGTTGCTCGTAGCGCCGCAAAATCAAGCATCCTCGTAATTGAGGTGTAGACTGAGCATACTGTATATACTTCCAGTTCCTTGTCTTGTTTGGCAAAAAAACGAAGAATTTGGACGTGGCAGATATAGGTGATTGCATCAATTTTTCCGCCGTACCATTCCGCAAAGCTGAGGCTTGCCCGTTGGAAGGTGTTTGGCGGTATTTCCACAATCGGATTAGCAATGAGTTCCTGAATGCTTGGGTTCTTGAATTTGACGCTACCGTCTATCTCAGGAATGGATATGTCGGTAGTGCTGAATTTCTTTTTTCTACCCATCGGCTGATCCTATTTCATTCAGTTCATCGTCATACTGGAGTACAGCATTGTCGACGTAGTCATTCGCAAGGTGCAAATAGATTCTGGTTGTTTCTATAGAGCTGTGGCCAAGTTGACTGCTCAGATAGATTAGTGGGTCTAGATCCTGTCGGGACCGCTGCAAAGAAATCAACGTGTGGGTGGCGTAAGTGTGTCGCAGCATGTGTGGGTGTACATCCAACCCTATTTTTTTTCCGATGTCACGCACAATTTTTTCTAACCCTTTTCCTTCATTGGCGTAAGGCTGGCCATTTTGGTTCAGAAACAGTCTTCCGCTGTCGCCGGCACTAAGTGAGCATCTTTCGCCGCGATGCTGAGTAATGTATTGGTCAACTTGAACTAGGAATTTTCGACTCACGTATACATTTCTAACTGTACCTCTTTTAGTTTTCATCCCAAGCCCGTCAGATGGATCAAGGCGGAGGAAAATATTTCGAGTTTTTCCCAGGTCGCGCAATGCTTTTTTGATGTAATCAATAGGGATGGTGGCAAGCTCCATCCGGCGGAGACCCGTGCGCAGCGCAAAGCTTACGAGCATTCGGTGGTGTACGTTTTGAATGGAGCTAATGAGTGCTTTGATCTGGTCTATAGTTAAATATTTTGGAAGGGTTTTAATCTTGCGGGGCATCGCATCGTTAGCATTTACCTTGTTGCCGCGCGCGTCAACGTGAGCGAAGAACCCGCTTCCGGTCTTTGCGGATTTAACTTCGAAGTCATGGGGTAGGTTTGAAATCCATTTCCTGTTAAACGCATATTCATAGAATTTACATATGTAGTGCATTCGGTGTCTGACCGTGTTTCTCCCGTGATTGTGCTCAGTGAAGCAATAATCGCGATACGCGCTTAGTAGTGTCTTGGATTCCTCTCTATCGACGTCCCACCAGTCTAGATTGTGGGCCTGTAAAAATGAGAAGAAGTCGTAAAGAGCCTGGCCAGCTGCATTCAATGAATCACCTGAGGTAATTTCTGCTCGTGAAAGATGACTTCTGTAAAAGTCATTTACAGGGGTGCAGCTCTCCATCGTGTCCCATAGGAGAATTGGCATCCCGGCTACGGGACGGCCTGAGAGCTGATAATCCTCGGTTGCCCAGATCAGGTGCATGAGTAGGTCCTTTCGAGAGCAGATTTCGCGGGGGGCGGCTGGGGCTAGCCAGCTGAATGGGTGGGAATGAGGAGATGCTAGCACTTCACCTAAGG
>NZ_BBIS01000091.1 GCF_000730605.1 Pseudomonas monteilii NBRC 103158 = DSM 14164
CCCAAAAGAAAGAGGGCGCAAGGGTGCATGGCAGTCGGTCAGCGATCCCAGCTTCATTGACTGACCGGCGACTCGTTCAAAGGCTTTTCACCAGGCCCGGGCGAACCTGCCCGGACGCTGCTGCAATGCCGTTGCGCAGCGGCTGGCCAAAGGCGTCAAGGCTGACCTCGAAGGTATCGCCCGGGCGGGCCTGGATGCCGTCGGCAAACGACAGCGTGGCGGTGCCAAAATAATGCACATGGATATCGCCAGCACGCAGGAACTGGGCGTACTTGAAATGGTGGAACTCAAGGTTCTCGAAGCTGTGGCACATGTTCTGCTCGCCCGAAAGAAACGGCTTGCTCCACAGTTCCTGGCCATCTCGCAAGATGCGGCTGGTGCCTTCCAGATGGGCCGGTAAAGCACCCAGGCGCAGCTCTGGGCCGAAGCTGCAGGCGCGCAGCTTGGAGTGTGCCAGGTACAGGTAATTGCGCCGTTCCATGACATGGTCGGAGAACTCGTTGCCCAGGGCGTAGCCGAGGCGGTAAGGCGTGCCGTCGGCACCGATCAGGTACAGCCCGACCAGCTCTGGCTCCTCGCCCGCATCTTCGGCAAAGGCCGGCAGCGGCAGGTCGGCGCCGGGGCGCACGACGATGCCGCCATCGCCTTTGTAGAACCACTCCGGCTGCGCCCCCTCTTCACCCGCTGGCGGTCGCCCGCCCTCCAGGCCCCACTGGAACATGCGCATACTGTCGGTCACGGCACCTTCGGCTTGCTGCTGGTGCATCTTGTCGCGCGTGGCGGCGCTGCCCAGATGGGTAAGCCCGGTACCGGTCACCAGGCAGTGAGCCGGGTCCGGATGGTCCAGCGGTGGCAACACACGGCCTTCGGCCAACAGGGCCAAGTAGTCGTGGCGCTCGCCCAGGCCTGCGGCCTGTACTTCGCTGGCCAGGTCACGGCCGGCGGCAATGGCCTGCAACGCCAGTTCACGTGTGCTGTTGGCGCCCAATACTTCAAGGGCGTACTCGCCTTCCACCACGCCCACACGGCGCTGGCCGCCAGCGGTTTCGAATTGAATCAGTCGCATGCTTGTGCTCGCTTATCGGTTGCAAGGATTAGCGGGAGGCCTAGGCCGCCCGCGTGGAAGCCAGGCGCTGGCGGCGCTCCAGGCGGTTGTAGACCACGCCCGTGAGCAACACCCCGCACAGCATCACCAGCGCCAGGAAATACAGGCCCGACGACAGCTGCCCGGTGTATTCCTTGAGCGCGCCGATGCCGAACGGGCCAAGGTAGCCGCCGAGGTTGCCGATCGAGTTGATCAAGGCGATGCCCGCCGCCGCGCTGGCACCGGAGAAGAACCGCCCCGGCAGCGTCCAGAAGATGGCCGTGCAGGAGAACAGCGCGAACGCCACCAGGCACAGCGCGGCCAACTGCAGCACAGGCATGGTCAGCCAGGCGCTGAAGAACAGGCCGATGGCACCCAGTGCGTACAGCAGGCCAAGGTGGCCGTAGCGATCGTTCAGGCGGTCGGAGCTGCGCGGCACGATCAGCAGGCCGATGATGCCGAACAGGTAGGGCACCGCCGAGACAAAACCGGTGACCAGGTCACTGCCGCCAAACTGGTGGATCAGCGCGGGCAGCCACAGGCCCAGGCCATAAATGCTCAGGGTCATTGGCAAGTAGAACAGCGCCAGCAACAGCACCCGGCCATCTTTCAGGGCATGCAGCGGGTTGCCATGACGGGTCTGGCCGAACTCGCGCAGGTCGTTGGCCAACTGCTCCTGCAGCCAGTTGCGTTGCTCGTCGCTGAGCCAGCGCACCTTGGCAGGCCCGTCCGGTAGCAGGCGCAGTGTGGGCAATGCCAACAACACAGCCGGCGTGCCGATGCAGATGAACAGCCACTGCCAGCCATGCAGGCCGTAGATGCCCTCAAGCCCCAACAGCGCGCCGGACAACGGCCCGGTGACCAGCATGGCCAGTGGCTGCGAGAGGATGAAGAAGCCCAGGATCTTGCCGCGGTGGCGCACCGGGTACCACTGGGTGATGTAGTACAGCACGCCAGGGAAGAAGCCCGCCTCGGCCGCCCCCAGCAAGAAGCGCATCACGTAGAAGCCGTTAGGCCCGGTGACAAACGCCATGCCAACGGTGATCGCGCCCCAGGTTACCAGGATGCGGGCGAACCACCGACGTGCGCCAAAGCGGTCGAGCAACAGGTTGCTCGGCACCTCGAACAGAAAATAACCGATGAAGAACAGCCCGGCGCCAAGGCCATAGGCAGCGTCACCCAGGCCGATGTCGGCGCCCATGTGCAGCTTGGCAAAGCCCACCGCCGAGCGATCGACATAGGCCACCAGGTAAAGCAGAACCAGAAAAGGGATGAGTTTCAGTGTGATCAGGCGGACGAGCCGCTGCTCCTGAATCATGGCGATGTCTCCAATTGTTCTTGTAATGGGCACAGCACCTGGCCGGGGCTTTATGGCAGACCTCTAACCTGGCGAAACGATCATATAGTATTACTATTTAGAACAACAAGCCTTCACAGATGCCTTTTTAGCCGGTAGAGTCAGCCACATAACGACAAATAGTAATACTAATTAGGTGTCCCGCCATGTCTGATAAACAACACCCCCTGCGCTCTGCCCAATGGTTTGGTACCGCCGACAAGAACGGCTTCATGTACCGCAGCTGGATGAAGAACCAGGGCATCCCGGACCACGAATTCCAGGGCAAGCCGATCATCGGCATCTGCAACACCTGGTCGGAGCTGACCCCGTGCAACGCCCACTTCCGCAAGATTGCCGAGCACGTAAAAAAGGGCGTGCTGGAGGCTGGCGGCTTCCCGGTGGAGTTCCCGGTGTTCTCCAGCGGCGAGTCCAACCTGCGCCCCACTGCCATGCTCACCCGCAACCTGGCGAGCATGGATGTGGAAGAAGCGATTCGCGGCAACCCGGTAGACGCCGTGGTGCTGCTGACCGGCTGCGACAAGACCACCCCGGCGCTGCTGATGGGCGCTGCGAGCTGCGACGTGCCAGCGATCGTGGTCACCGGTGGGCCGATGCTCAACGGCAAGCACAAAGGCAAGGACATTGGCGCCGGCACCATCGTCTGGCAGATGCACGAGGCCTATAAAGCCGGCCAGATCGACCTCAACGAGTTCCTCTCGGCCGAGGCCGGCATGTCGCGCTCGGCGGGCACCTGCAACACCATGGGCACCGCGTCGACCATGGCCTGCATGGCCGAGGCGCTGGGCACTTCGCTGCCGCACAACGCCGCCATCCCGGCGGTGGATGCACGGCGCTATGTACTCGCCCACCTGTCGGGCATGCGCATTGTCGACATGGTCCGCGAAGACCTGCGCCTGTCGAAGATCCTCACCCGCGAAGCTTTTGAGAACGCCATCCGCGTCAACGCCGCCATTGGTGGTTCGACCAACGCCGTGATCCACCTGAAGGCGATTGCCGGGCGCATTGGCGTAGACCTGCAACTGGAAGACTGGACCCGCGTCGGCCGTGGCACCCCGACCTTGGTCGACCTGCAGCCCTCGGGCCGCTTCCTGATGGAAGAGTTCTACTACGCTGGCGGCCTGCCGGCGGTCATCCGCCGCCTGGGCGAACATGGCCTGCTGCCCAACCCAACCGCGCTGACCGCCAATGGCAAGAGCCTGTGGGACAACTGCCAGGCCGCGCCGCTGTATGACGAAGAAGTCATCCGCCCGATCGACAAACCGCTGGTGGCCGATGGCGGCATCTGCATCCTGCGCGGCAACCTGGCGCCCAAGGGCGCGGTACTCAAGCCATCGGCGGCAACACCGGCACTGATGCAGCACCGTGGCCGCGCCGTAGTGTTTGAAAACTTCGAGGACTACAAGGCACGCATCAACGACCCTGAGCTGGAGGTGGACGCCAACTCGGTGCTGGTGATGAAGTACTGCGGGCCCAAGGGCTACCCGGGCATGGCCGAGGTCGGCAACATGGGTTTGCCCGCCAAGCTGCTGGCCCAGGGCGTGACCGACATGGTGCGTATTTCCGACGCCCGCATGAGCGGCACCGCCTACGGCACCGTGGTGCTGCACGTCGCGCCCGAGGCGGCGGCGGGCGGGCCATTGGCAGTGGTACGCGAAGGTGACTGGATCGAGCTGGATTGCAAGGAAGGCCGGCTGCACCTGGACATTTCCGCCGAGGAACTGGCCGGCCGCCTGGCCGACCTGCAAACCCCGCCACAGTTGATCAGCGGCGGTTATGCGAAGCTGTACCTGGACCACGTGATGCAGGCTGATGAAGGGTGCGACTTCGACTTCCTGGTCGGTTGCCGCGGAGCGGCAGTGCCCAAGCATTCACACTGAGGCTGAGGGTGGTGGGGGCTTCAAAGGGTTTGGCTGTGGATGCTTTGCGCCTGTGAGAT
>NZ_BBIS01000090.1 GCF_000730605.1 Pseudomonas monteilii NBRC 103158 = DSM 14164
GTCAAACGTTCCATCGCCTTTGTATTTATGCCAATGCGTGGCCGCAGCCGGCACTTTTTCTTTGGGGACGCTTCTTGTAGTCCGGTAGAATGTGAGTTGTACGCCAGTACCCGAAACTTTCGCCTCCAGCCAATAGCTCCCGCTCTGGTCCACCACAACCAACACATCGATAGTGCGCTTACTATTATCTGCGCTTGAAACTTCCACCTCGGCGAGCCGAGACGAAATGAAGTTAAGAGGTTCCCCTGCGCCAGGCGCTGGCAGCGTTTTAGCTGCTACAAACTTGCGCCCGTCCTGCATTGTCGGGTCTTTATCCGGGTCTTCCTCAATTGCTCCCAGATTCTGGTCCTTGAGGGTCCAGGTCAGGGCCTTCTTGTCCACTTCACCGGCTACCAAGGAGTGCTTGCTACCCAGCGAGACGACCACCACAGAGGGATAGACTGATACAGAACTTTCAACCAGGCTGAGCATTGCTTTGCTGACCTTGTCGCCGGCCGTGGCAGTGACGATGACCCGACGGAAGCCCGATGCGCGCAGCGAATCGGCGCTAGGCGCCGTGTATTTACCTGAAAGGTCAATATCCCCTTTCTCGCCATCTTCGCCATCAACATTGTCCACTGACCATTCGATGTCGCTTGCGCCTGATGCCTTGAACGTCAGGCTGCCACCGCCGGCAACTACAGCCTCGCTCGGCTCAATAACCAGATCGGTACGTTGCGGTGACAAGTGGCCAAGAACGGTCAAATCCCCAGGCTGATGCAGAGTTTTAGGCGTGACGATATTGTCGCCCCTGAACAGTAGGTTATTCAGACGGAAGGCATCCAGCGTAGTGCCGATAGTACTCAGTGGCCCTACAACTTCATCCACAGGACCCCGTAGCTTCCATTGATAAACCGCCAAATGAGTCTTGATCCACTTACGGTCATTACTAGTTCCATCGAAGCTATCTACCTCCCAGTTACTGTATGCCCGCTCATGCTCACGCCTCAAAACTATAACCGGACGACCATCTACCTCTTCAACCACAAAGCGGAAAATAACTTCAATTTCCACTTCCACCTTAATCGTCGCATACCTGTAATACCACGGATCATATTCACTTTCTAGCTTCAAACCCATCGTAGAATCAACGTAAATCGGATCCGGCTTGAACTCCAGCCTAACTGCGTCACCAGCAATATAAAAACGCAGCGGCTTTTCACCACTGTAACTCATCGTAAACTTTGGCAAATCGTATTTTCGCATAGGATACTCAAAGTGAATTTCCCCACTAATCCCACCCTCTGTTGCAACCAACTGCCGATGACTTGACCCCGGAATCTCACGATCCTGCAACTTCACCTCTTCTATCCATGGCACTGCATTAATCACCGGAAGAATTACTTTCTTCCACATAAGATCCTGACCCAGGATCAAATTACTGGTAAACTTATCCGCCGACGAAGGCAACATATACAGCATATCTTCATCGTCATGCGGGTATGAACCATTCTTATCGTCTTTCATAGCAATGAACAGTACCACAGCCCCTTCGCCAAAGGCTGGATCACCACGTTTTGCGGAACCATGCTCTGCATGAGTACGTATGCCAAAACGCGCTGGTTGCAGCACCGAGTCTTCGCTCTCCCTCAACTCGCTGAGTGGCAGCGTGGTCAGTTCGTCGCCCCATGTTTTCATTAATTCAGCAAGGTGGGTACCTAGCTTAATACGCTCAAACTCTGTTTCCACACCGGTAAACTTGTACTGGTAGATAAGTTCGCCATTGTCATCCAGTTGTATAAGTTTCAACACCACAGCCCCTTCATCACCGATACTGCTCTGTGACGTTGCCAGATCTGCCGTGAAGATCAATGAGGGGCCTACAATCGCATTCAAGGTGGACAACCGTGTGACTACCTTATGCGTCTCACCCGCGTGGACGGACTCAATGAGTTGCAATTGTTTACCACCTACCATGCGCATGGTCGCGGCGACCCTGCCGTGTCGGATAGAGGCGTTCTCGAAAGACAGCCGGGGCCTATCCAGCGTCAAACCCATCAGCACATGCTTGACGCCTTCGCCAATATCTTCTTCGGAATCTTCGAACACGGGGAACTGCTGATCGGTACCAAGCCGGTCAATGTACTCCTGCATAAGCAGGACATTGGTTTTTTGCCGATCGAAAACCAGGATGGCACCCCACCCGAATGTCCAGCGCTGTTTTTCCATTTCTTTCAAATAGTCTTCAAGGCTTAATGCTTTAGGGGAAACATGTTTATTCATGGTCAGTGATTCCTTGGATACATATCAAATGTTCAACCCGACACGGGCTACTGGGTTTTTCGAGGTGTCAACTTCAGGGTCGGCAGCGCATGCCAGCTGTCGCCCTTGTCATAGCTGACTTCGGCAGATACCGTGTACTGCAGGTTATCGGTCATCTGCTCGTAAACAGCCCTGGACAACCACTGCTGGACTCGCGCGTCTTCGAACTCGGTAACAGTGATAGCCACCTTGTTGCGCAACACGCCGCTAGCCAGGCCATCAACACGAATAGTCAGCAACTGCCCTGGCGCGGCGAATGACCATAGCCCCAGGCCGCTGATCAACAGTTGTGCACCATTGGCTGTCAATCTGCTCCGTTTCAGGTCGCCGTTGGCTTCCGCCTGCGGGCAGGCCATGGTGGGGTTCGGTGCCAGAGGCGCGACACGCAGGTTGACCGGCGAAGATTCGTCAACAACGGCACCCTCGCTGTCGACAATCTTGTAGCGCACCGTGAAACGTCTGCCTTCGATATCCCCAGGCTGGTGCATATTGGCTGCGACTACACCAGGGTCGACCTTGTAGCGCCGCTCCGTGCCCGGCTCTGGCTCGCGGACAACCTGCTGCCCGCCATTGGGGTGACCCAACCAATGCACTTCGATGGATTCGCCTGAACGCAGGTCAAACTCTGGAACGTTCACGTAAGCGCCGTCGATGGCATTGCGCGCGTTGAGTACCTGCTTGTCCGTGCCATCAGCAATGGCATGGTCAATAATCGGGGCGATCAGGTTGCGCGGCGCTTCAACCGCCACGGTCAAGGTATCGGAGGTCAATGCCCGGCCGTCACGGCCATACTGGTAGAACACGTTGTTGTTCCCGGTTTGCAGTGCCTGCGGGCCGATCAGGAACAGCGTTTCCTTGGCTTCCAGGCTGCTGGCATCCATCCGTGCAACCTGTAACAAGGTGTCCGCGCTCTGCGCTACTCGCCAATGCAACAAGACAAAATCACCCGCTTGCATGTCGGGATGGGCAGGCACACGAACCATCACGCCCTGGGGATATTTGTCCGGGTCCAGCGGGTCGCCTGTATAGCCATCCACCGTTGGAGCCCCAAGTACCGGGGTAGCGCTGGGGGCCTCGGTGATCTCGAACACCTGTACCGGCGAGTCGAGTGGGTTTCCATCAAGAGGAACCTGGTAATGCATCTCGGCCCGGCCACCGCGAATGGGCGTAAATTCGGATCTGCTTACAGGCCACAGCAGTGGCAAACCAACGTTCTGTGCGGTGACCTCGTGGAACTCGCTTACCGGTGTTTGCTCCACATCCGCCTGGTCGAACCGGCGAATGACCAACTCGACACGGTGACCCGGTTGCATGGCCTGGTACGGCGGAGCCTGCATCAACACGCCTTCGGTTTCGAGTTCATTCCAGTTGATTACCCGGTCATGGGATTCGCGCCCTTGTACGACCGCTAGCGTTTCCCCCTGCACGGGGGTATCACGCACACCGAGGTAGCAGCGCAGGCGCAGGGAATCAGGGGTCTCTTCGGAGAAGTCGCCAACTTTGTAGGAACAAAAGGCCCAGCCATCCTTGAAAGGCTCGACCATCGCGTTTTTGACCGACAAGGAAAGGCCAACGGCGGGATCGTAATCTGACGGGACTTCGGCAGCTGCGCCCAGTTCGTCGAACGGCGTACCGTCCACGCCGACACCTCGCCAAATCAAGAACACTTCCTTCTTGTTGAATCCGCATTGCTATCGCTAAGGGTCATTCGCCTGCTCCTGGTCGGGCATTGATGGCGATATTTCTACTGCGATAGCCAACCGCTGCCTACTGGCAGAAATGATAGGTCAGCGCTGCTCGCCTGCCGCCGGGCAACTTCGTGCGACCTGATAAATCTGCTAGGTGCGTAACTGACGAATTAGCGCTTAGGCTCTGTATGAAAAGTTTTGAGACGCAGGTCAGGCAAGGCGAAAACAGCCGAGGAAGCGGAGTTTACGGGTTGTAAATGAGCATTCCGAGGCTGTTTTCAACGCAGCATGACCAAGTATCAAGGCTTTTCGTACAGAGCCTAGACACTCTCCAAGCTCAGGAAATAGCGTTTCTCATACTCTACTGGAGACAGCTGCATAGCACTGCTATGTCGACGTTTTGGGTTATAGAACATCTCGATGTAATCGAAAATATCACTTCGGGCTTCGTCACGCGTTGCGTAGATCTTTCGTCGGATTCGCTCCCGCTTCAAAAGCTGGAAAAAGCTCTCGGCTACGGCATTGTCGTGGCAGTTTCCCCGTCGGCTCATGCTGCTGATCACATTATTGGCCTTAAGGAAGCTTTGCCAATCTGAGCTACTGAACTGACTGCCTTGGTCTGAGTGAATCATCACTTGCTGCTGTGGCTTGCGTCGCCAAACGGCCATCAGCATCGCGTCGATAGCAAGGTCGCTGCACATCCTTGGCTTCATTGACCAACCAATTACTTGGCGTGAGAAGAGATCCAGCACTACCGCCAGATAAAGCCATCCTTCATAGGTGCGGATGTAAGTGATATCTGTCACCCAGACCTTGTTCGGCTCGCTGACCTTGAACTGCCGGGCAAGGTGGTTAGGCGAGGCCACTGTTGGTTTTCCGCCATAAAACGCAGGACGACGGCGATAGCCCGTTTGCGAACGCAGCCCCTCTGCCTGCATCAAGCGCCCCACCCGATTTCGCCCGCAGGTTTCTCCCAGCTCACGCAGGTCATCGTGAATTTTGCGATAGCCGTACACACCGCCACTCTCCAGCCAAGCATGCTTGATCAAACCGAGCAGACGATGATCTTCTTTTGCTCGGGCAGATTGAGGCTCGGCCAGCCAGACGTAGTAGCCGCTGGGA
>NZ_BBIS01000089.1 GCF_000730605.1 Pseudomonas monteilii NBRC 103158 = DSM 14164
TCGGAAGCTGACGCCCATACGGTTAAAAGCGTTCATTGCAGCAATGGCCGCTGTCAGGTCGACAAGATCCTTTTCTGCAAACATCGCTGATGCTGCTGCATAAGCTCCGTCGGATACATGTGTCTCGCTTACCCGCGTGACTTCTTCTGTCCAGGCCAATGCTGAGCGCTCCTGATCCGAGAACAAATAGTGCGCTTCATGCCATACCGGTACTAACAGCACCTTGTCCACCGACATACCTGCTTTGATCAGATCGCGTGAGTGCAGATCGATGCAATGGGCGCAGCCGTTGATTTGAGACACCCTGAGAAACACAAGGTGAATCAACGGGGCTGGCAAATTTGTCGCGGTGGTCACGAAATGATGCAGCCCGCCAAGGGCCTTGGCTGCACCCGGCGAAGCTTCAAACCAATTGAGTCGACTCATGATTTCTTTTCCTTTCTTTGAGCAATGAAGAACGTGACATGCGGATTGCCGCTTGACGGCACACCGCCCAGCTGATGTGCAAACCTATACGCTTGAATTCGATGATGGTGTTAAAGCGGGCTGCAGACTTGATCCACGCTATGGCTATCCCTACCAAAGAACGCCTGCACCTCACCGTACCCTGTTTCCCTTCCAGTATTCAGTGACTCCACACCCTTGGCGGTACCTTCAACGGTGAAGTAGTACACGTGATTGAGACCGATGGTGGCGAGGACGGCGGACAGGTAGGGGCGCAGAAAATCGGGTTGACGGGCATGTTGGCCGCTGATGTAGCCTCCGCAAGCTATTGCGACGTAAACCGGACGATCCGTCAGCGTTCCGACTTTGCCTTTGGCGGTGCCCAGAAACGTTTTGCCCACGCGTACCACCTGGTCGATCCACATCTTGAGTGGGGCGGGCACGCTGTAGTTGTGCATCGGCGTGGCAATCAGCAGTACGTCGCATGCCTGCAGTTGGTCGATCAACTCGTCGGAACGGCTCAACGTACCCTCCTGACCGCTTGCTATGACTACGCGCTGATTGGCTAACGCCTGGGCGTAAGGTGCATCGACTGGGGCCAAGGTGTTGAGGTCTAAATCGGTCAACTGGATACCGCTTCTGCCGGCCTGACTGGCCAAGGCAAACAGGATCTGCTGGGACAGTTTCAGACTTTCCGAAGCCTCTGCATTGGGGCTGGCGACCAGGCGAAGAATGCGCAAAGGAGCAAGTGGCTGCTGGGACGATGTCATGAGGTTTGCCTCCTTGGATGTGCATGCGGGTTATGGCGTATCGAACTGTTTTTGAAAGCGCAGTGCACCCGTCAACAGACCTTCACGGAAGTAGAAACGTTGCGCGCGGGCGTTGGCCAAACCCGTGTCGAGCACCAGGCGTTCACAACCGCTGGCGCGCGCCAGTCGTTCCAAGGCTTGCAATAAGCGCGATCCCCACTGGTCACCCCGCTGAGCCTCGGCGGTTACAAGGTCATCGACATACAGGAATGCGCCGTAGACCAGGTTTTCCTGAAAGCGGTAACCAGCCAGTGCCACAAGAACGTCTGCGTCAAAAGCGCCAATCAGGCGATAGCCTTCAAGGCGCATACGCTCGATGCGGCTGACGAAGTCGGCTTCGCTCGTCAGATGAGGGCGCAATTGCTGCATTACCGGGAATGCGCTGCACAGGTCGTGGGTGCTGTCCAGGGGACGCAGGGCGGTGTCGGCCAGGTCGAGCACGCTGGGTATGAAGTTGTGCAAAGGGACTTTCATGGGCGTTGCCCTCTTCAGTAGGTGATGGCGCTATATTGGACTACCATTGACCCACTTGATTGAGCCAAGAAACGGGATATGAACTAGGCCATGATGACCTCCCCCAAGCCGCCTTTTGCTCCCTTGGAAGAGCAGTCCGTCTTGCCCCTGTATCGTCAACTGTACGATCGCGTGCTGGCCGCCGTTGCCGCTGGCACGTTGTCCCCCGGTGACCGCTTGCCGTCGGCGCGCGCCATGGCTAAGGAGCTGGGGGTGGCACGTGGCACCGTCGAACTGGCCTATTCGCTGCTGGCCAGCGAAGGGTACCTCCTGGCGCTCGGGCAGAAAGGCACCGTAATCAATCCTGAACTGCAGAAGCCTGTGTCAGCGGCCACCGCATTACCAGTCAGCAGCCAAGTGATCGAAGACGCGCCTGATTCGCTCTGGCGTCCACCGCAGCTGTTGCCGTTCCAGATGGGGGTACCGGCGCTGGATGCATTTCCGCGCAAGATATGGGCGCGTCTAGGTGCTCGGTATCTCCGTGGGATGCGACTGGGAGATCTGGACTATCCGGCACCCCACGGCCTGGCAGCGTTGCGTAGCGCCATTGCTTCGTATCTGCAGGTGTCCCGAGGTATCGATTGCGGTGCCCATCAGGTGTTTATCACCAGCGGTTGGCGCAATAGCCTGTCCTTAGTCGCACATACCCTGTTGCAGCCAGGCGAGTGCGCCTGGGTGGAAGACCCGGGCTATCCCACTACGCGCCAGGTGCTTCGCCAGTTCGGCCTGGACCTGGAAGCGGTGCCGGTTGATGCCGATGGCATGAATGTAGAACACGCCATCGCGGGTTCTCGGGCTGCTCAGGTCGCCATGGTGACACCAGGGCATCAGAGCCCGCTGTCGATGGCACTGTCGCTGCCACGCCGGCAACTGCTACTCGATTGGGCTGCCCGCACCGGTGGCTGGATTGTCGAGGACGATTACGACGGCGAGTATCGCTACGTCAGCCGTCCACTTCCAGCGCTGGCCAGCCTGGATCGCCATGGGCGCGTGCTGTATGCCGGCACCTTCAGCAAGGTGCTGTTTCCCGGTATTCGCCTGGCTTATCTGGTGGTGCCGCAGGCGCAGGTGGCAGCGTTCGAGCGCGTCGGCCGTGCCTTGTTTGCTGCCGGGTCACCGTCAATTACCCAGGCTTTGGTGGCGGAGTTCGTTGCCGAGGGACACTTCGCTCGGCATATCCAACGCATGCGCCGCCTCTACAACGAGCGACGGGCATTGACCATCGAAGCACTGGAGCGGAGTTTGCCGAAGGGTATGCAGGTGGAACGCTCGCCAGGCGGTATGCACCTGGTACTGCGTTTGCCGGAGGACGTAAGCGACACCGCCCTGGCCGAGCAGGTGCTGGCGAGGGGCATGTCGGTACAAGCGTTGTCGCGCTGGGCTGCCTCATCGCAGCGTCAGTCAGGTCTGCTCCTGAGTTTTACCAACTGCGCCACGACTGCTCCAGGCGAGCAGCTTGGCGCGTTGATCAGCAAGTTACTCAGTTGAGGTTGGCCTTGTTCAGGCCGAACAGTTCATCGGACGAGCCCGGGATCGCCTGGAAAGCCACATTGAGGCGATTCCAGCCATTGATGGCGACGATCAGGAACGACAAATCCGACAGCTCCTGCTCGGAAAACTGCTCACGCGCACTCGCATACAAGCTGTTGGAGATACCATGAGGCGGCAGTTGGGTCAGGGCTTCAGTCCACTCCAGCGCCGCCCGCTCTGCTGGCGAAAACAGCTGTGACTCACGCCAGACGGCCACGTGGTGAAGACGCAGCTCGCGCTCGCCATGGATCTTGGCCTCTTTCACATGCATATCCACGCAGAACGAACAGCCGTTGAGCTGCGAAGCGCGCAACATGATCAGGTGGGCAAGATCGGCCAGTAGCGGCTTCTTGCTCAGTTGCAGGGTGAGCTCCACCAGTTTGTTGGACGCTTGGGGAGACAGCTTGAAGTAATCAAGGCGGTTGTTCATGGGTAGTTGCTCGTAGTGGGTGGATGGTTGTTGGAGCCCACTGTAGCAACGCTTGGAATAGCCCCACAGGGCCAAGATGGTAGCTTCGAACTAGGCCATATCTGTATCGAAGTGCGCCATGATCACCTATCGAGCGATAGGGTCGAAGGGGCGCAATAGGCCGTTTATTGGCCTCCACGAATGGCCGCAATGTGTCGAAAATGGTCAGTCGCGGCCTGCTTTCGACCCATACATGCCAATTGCGGGTAGAAAATTAAAACATTCTTAATCGTTGATTAATCAAAAGCTTGAGCTTCGCCCCGGTAAGATTCCGCGGCTTTACTAGTGGAGAAAGCTCCGATGCTTCGAATGCTGTTCTGTGCCACCCTCTTAACCACCTCATTCGTCTGCTCGGCTGCTGACGTTGTACAAGGTGGTGAGGAAACGCTGACCGTTCTTAGTTCCGGCGGTATCATGGGCGCTATCCGGGAAGTGGCGCCAGTTTATGAGAAGACATACGGCGTGAAGCTGGAAGTTCTAGCCGCGCCTTCGATGGGGGAAACCCCACAGGCCGTCCCAAATAGGCTCGCCCGCGGTGAGCAGGCGGATGTAGTTCTGATGGTAGGTTCGGCGCTCGACAACCTGGTCGCCAGCGGTCTAGCCGATAAGACCAGCCGAATTGATCTAGGAAAGTCTTTCATTGCCATGGCCGTTCGCAAAGGCGAATCGAAGCCGGACATAGGCACCATGCAGGCCTTGCGCACAGTGCTGCAAAACAGCAGCTCTGTCGCGTACTCCGACAGCGCAAGCGGCGTCTATCTTTCCAAGACCCTGTTCCCTCGCATGCAGCTCGGTGACCAGTTCGTGGCCAAGGCTCACATGATACCTGCCGAGCCTGTCGGCGCGGTGATCGCTCGCGGCCAAGCACAGATCGGCTTCCAACAGCTCAGTGAGCTTAAGCCAGTAAAGGGGATCGACATCGTTGGTCTGATCCCGGCTGAAGCGCAGAAAATGACGATGTATTCTGGCGCTGTCGTCACCAAGAGCCGGCATCATGCCGCAGCCCAGGCGCTCCTCGACTATCTGGCATCGCCAGAAGCCGACGCAGCGATCAAAGATAGTGGCTTGACGCCGCTACCCCATGCAGCAAGCTGACTGCGAGCGCCGACATCGAAACTGGGGCTCGGCGAAACACAAAGATCTTGCCGCAGTCTTCTTTCTGCGAGCGTCTGCAATGGGTCGAAAGCAGCTGTTCACGAGTGGACGCTTTCGCCCATGGCAGACATAGCGTTCGCTGCTGATTTGGGCACTTCAGTAGGTCCAAACCCATCAGAGCCAACAACCCTTGAGATCTCGCCTTGCAATTGGAACATCCCACCGTCAGGATGGATGCTTCATCAGGCTTAAGGAGAGAG
>NZ_BBIS01000088.1 GCF_000730605.1 Pseudomonas monteilii NBRC 103158 = DSM 14164
AAAAGACTTCAAAATAAACGCTTGACAGGCTCTGAGGAAAGCGTAGAATGCGCGCCTCGGTTGAGACGAAAAGCTCTTAACCAAACGCTCTTTAACAAATCGAATCAAGCAATTCGTGTGGGTGCTTGTGAGTACGGACTGATAGTCAAAAAGATTATCAGCATCACAAGTGGCCATGCGAGAAATCACATAGTCATTTGAGATTGCTGAGCCAAGTTTAGGGTTTCTTAAAAACCCAAGCAGTATTGAACTGAAGAGTTTGATCATGGCTCAGATTGAACGCTGGCGGCAGGCCTAACACATGCAAGTCGAGCGGATGACGGGAGCTTGCTCCTTGATTCAGCGGCGGACGGGTGAGTAATGCCTAGGAATCTGCCTGGTAGTGGGGGACAACGTTTCGAAAGGAACGCTAATACCGCATACGTCCTACGGGAGAAAGCAGGGGACCTTCGGGCCTTGCGCTATCAGATGAGCCTAGGTCGGATTAGCTAGTTGGTGGGGTAATGGCTCACCAAGGCGACGATCCGTAACTGGTCTGAGAGGATGATCAGTCACACTGGAACTGAGACACGGTCCAGACTCCTACGGGAGGCAGCAGTGGGGAATATTGGACAATGGGCGAAAGCCTGATCCAGCCATGCCGCGTGTGTGAAGAAGGTCTTCGGATTGTAAAGCACTTTAAGTTGGGAGGAAGGGCAGTAAGTTAATACCTTGCTGTTTTGACGTTACCGACAGAATAAGCACCGGCTAACTCTGTGCCAGCAGCCGCGGTAATACAGAGGGTGCAAGCGTTAATCGGAATTACTGGGCGTAAAGCGCGCGTAGGTGGTTCGTTAAGTTGGATGTGAAAGCCCCGGGCTCAACCTGGGAACTGCATCCAAAACTGGCGAGCTAGAGTACGGTAGAGGGTGGTGGAATTTCCTGTGTAGCGGTGAAATGCGTAGATATAGGAAGGAACACCAGTGGCGAAGGCGACCACCTGGACTGATACTGACACTGAGGTGCGAAAGCGTGGGGAGCAAACAGGATTAGATACCCTGGTAGTCCACGCCGTAAACGATGTCAACTAGCCGTTGGAATCCTTGAGATTTTAGTGGCGCAGCTAACGCATTAAGTTGACCGCCTGGGGAGTACGGCCGCAAGGTTAAAACTCAAATGAATTGACGGGGGCCCGCACAAGCGGTGGAGCATGTGGTTTAATTCGAAGCAACGCGAAGAACCTTACCAGGCCTTGACATGCAGAGAACTTTCCAGAGATGGATTGGTGCCTTCGGGAACTCTGACACAGGTGCTGCATGGCTGTCGTCAGCTCGTGTCGTGAGATGTTGGGTTAAGTCCCGTAACGAGCGCAACCCTTGTCCTTAGTTACCAGCACGTAATGGTGGGCACTCTAAGGAGACTGCCGGTGACAAACCGGAGGAAGGTGGGGATGACGTCAAGTCATCATGGCCCTTACGGCCTGGGCTACACACGTGCTACAATGGTCGGTACAGAGGGTTGCCAAGCCGCGAGGTGGAGCTAATCTCACAAAACCGATCGTAGTCCGGATCGCAGTCTGCAACTCGACTGCGTGAAGTCGGAATCGCTAGTAATCGCGAATCAGAATGTCGCGGTGAATACGTTCCCGGGCCTTGTACACACCGCCCGTCACACCATGGGAGTGGGTTGCACCAGAAGTAGCTAGTCTAACCTTCGGGAGGACGGTTACCACGGTGTGATTCATGACTGGGGTGAAGTCGTAACAAGGTAGCCGTAGGGGAACCTGCGGCTGGATCACCTCCTTAATCGACGACATCAGCCTGCTGATGAGCTCCCACACGAATTGCTTGATTCATTGTAAAAGACGATGCTGTAACGCAACCCTGTTATAGGTCTGTAGCTCAGTTGGTTAGAGCGCACCCCTGATAAGGGTGAGGTCGGCAGTTCAAATCTGCCCAGACCTACCATTACATGGTTAAGCCGTAGAATACGGGGCCATAGCTCAGCTGGGAGAGCGCCTGCCTTGCACGCAGGAGGTCAGCGGTTCGATCCCGCTTGGCTCCACCACTTACGCAGTAACAGTTCATTGTCAGAACTTAGAAATGAGCATTCAATTTGAATGTTGATTTCTGACTTTTGTCAGATCGTTCTTTAAAAATTCGGATATGTGATAGATATAGACTGATGACCAGTTTCACTGCTGGAAATCAGGCTAAGGTAAAATTTGTGAGTTCTGCTCAGCAATGAGCGAAATGCGAATTTTCGGCGAATGTCGTCTTCACAGTATAACCAGATTGCTTGGGGTTATATGGTCAAGTGAAGAAGCGCATACGGTGGATGCCTTGGCAGTCAGAGGCGATGAAAGACGTGGTAGCCTGCGATAAGCTTTGGGGAGTCGGCAAACAGACTGTGATCCAGAGATCTCTGAATGGGGGAACCCACTCAGCATAAGCTGAGTATCTTGTACTGAATACATAGGTGCAAGAGGCGAACCAGGGGAACTGAAACATCTAAGTACCCTGAGGAAAAGAAATCAACCGAGATTCCCTTAGTAGTGGCGAGCGAACGGGGACCAGCCCTTAAGTTGGTTTGAGATTAGTGGAACGCTCTGGAAAGTGCGGCCATAGTGGGTGATAGCCCCGTACACGAAAATCTCTTGTCAATGAAATCGAGTAGGACGGAGCACGAGAAACTTTGTCTGAATATGGGGGGACCATCCTCCAAGGCTAAATACTACTGACTGACCGATAGTGAACCAGTACCGTGAGGGAAAGGCGAAAAGAACCCCGGAGAGGGGAGTGAAATAGAACCTGAAACCGTATGCGTACAAGCAGTGGGAGCCTACTTTGTTAGGTGACTGCGTACCTTTTGTATAATGGGTCAGCGACTTATATTCAGTGGCGAGCTTAACCGAATAGGGGAGGCGTAGCGAAAGCGAGTCTTAATAGGGCGTTTAGTCGCTGGGTATAGACCCGAAACCGGGCGATCTATCCATGGGCAGGTTGAAGGTTAGGTAACACTGACTGGAGGACCGAACCGACTACCGTTGAAAAGTTAGCGGATGACCTGTGGATCGGAGTGAAAGGCTAATCAAGCTCGGAGATAGCTGGTTCTCCTCGAAAGCTATTTAGGTAGCGCCTCATGTATCACTGTAGGGGGTAGAGCACTGTTTCGGCTAGGGGGTCATCCCGACTTACCAAACCGATGCAAACTCCGAATACCTACAAGTGCCGAGCATGGGAGACACACGGCGGGTGCTAACGTCCGTCGTGAAAAGGGAAACAACCCAGACCGTCAGCTAAGGTCCCAAAGTCATGGTTAAGTGGGAAACGATGTGGGAAGGCTTAGACAGCTAGGAGGTTGGCTTAGAAGCAGCCACCCTTTAAAGAAAGCGTAATAGCTCACTAGTCGAGTCGGCCTGCGCGGAAGATGTAACGGGGCTCAAACCATGCACCGAAGCTACGGGTATCATCTTATGATGATGCGGTAGAGGAGCGTTCTGTAAGCCTGTGAAGGTGAGTTGAGAAGCTTGCTGGAGGTATCAGAAGTGCGAATGCTGACATGAGTAACGACAATGCGAGTGAAAAACTCGCACGCCGAAAGACCAAGGTTTCCTGCGCAACGTTAATCGACGCAGGGTTAGTCGGTCCCTAAGGCGAGGCTGAAAAGCGTAGTCGATGGAAAACAGGTTAATATTCCTGTACTTCCAGTTATTGCGATGGAGGGACGGAGAAGGTTAGGCCAGCCTGGCGTTGGTTGTCCAGGTTTAAGGTGGTAGGCTGAAATCTTAGGCAAATCCGGGATTTCAAGGCCGAGAGCTGATGACGAGTTGCCTTTAGGCGACGAAGTGGTTGATACCATGCTTCCAAGAAAAGCTCCTAAGCTTCAGATAACTGGGAACCGTACCCCAAACCGACACAGGTGGTTAGGTAGAGAATACCAAGGCGCTTGAGAGAACTCGGGTGAAGGAACTAGGCAAAATGGCACCGTAACTTCGGGAGAAGGTGCGCCGGCGAGGGTGAAGGACTTGCTCCGTAAGCTCATGCCGGTCGAAGATACCAGGCCGCTGCGACTGTTTATTAAAAACACAGCACTCTGCAAACACGAAAGTGGACGTATAGGGTGTGACGCCTGCCCGGTGCCGGAAGGTTAATTGATGGGGTTAGCGCAAGCGAAGCTCTTGATCGAAGCCCCGGTAAACGGCGGCCGTAACTATAACGGTCCTAAGGTAGCGAAATTCCTTGTCGGGTAAGTTCCGACCTGCACGAATGGCGTAACGATGGCGGCGCTGTCTCCACCCGAGACTCAGTGAAATTGAAATCGCTGTGAAGATGCAGTGTATCCGCGGCTAGACGGAAAGACCCCGTGAACCTTTACTATAGCTTTGCACTGGACTTTGAATTTGCTTGTGTAGGATAGGTGGGAGGCTTTGAAGTGGGGACGCCAGTTCTCATGGAGCCATCCTTGAAATACCACCCTGGCAACTTTGAGGTTCTAACTCAGGTCCGTTATCCGGATCGAGGACAGTGTATGGTGGGTAGTTTGACTGGGGCGGTCTCCTCCCAAAGAGTAACGGAGGAGTACGAAGGTGCGCTCAGACCGGTCGGAAATCGGTCGTAGAGTATAAAGGCAAAAGCGCGCTTGACTGCGAGACAAACACGTCGAGCAGGTACGAAAGTAGGTCTTAGTGATCCGGTGGTTCTGTATGGAAGGGCCATCGCTCAACGGATAAAAGGTACTCCGGGGATAACAGGCTGATACCGCCCAAGAGTTCATATCGACGGCGGTGTTTGGCACCTCGATGTCGGCTCATCACATCCTGGGGCTGAAGCCGGTCCCAAGGGTATGGCTGTTCGCCATTTAAAGTGGTACGCGAGCTGGGTTTAGAACGTCGTGAGACAGTTCGGTCCCTATCTGCCGTGGACGTTTGAGATTTGAGAGGGGCTGCTCCTAGTACGAGAGGACCGGAGTGGACGAACCTCTGGTGTTCCGGTTGTCACGCCAGTGGCATTGCCGGGTAGCTATGTTCGGAAGAGATAACCGCTGAAAGCATCTAAGCGGGAAACTTGCCTCAAGATGAGATCTCACTGGGATCTTGAATCCCCTAAAGGGCCGTCGAAGACTACGACGTTGATAGGTTGGGTGTGTAAGCGCTGTGAGGCGTTGAGCTAACCAATACTAATTGCCCGTGAGGCTTGACCATATAACACCCAAGCAATTTGCGCGTAAGCCGAATTGTGGTGGTGAAGACGAAAGAACCGAAAGTTCGCAACATCACAAATATCGCATATCCGAATTGGCCAAGAGTGTTCACGGACATTCTGGCAACAGAATTTCTTGACGACCATAGAGCATTGGAACCACCTGATCCCATCCCGAACTCAGTAGTGAAACGATGCATCGCCGATGGTAGTGTGGGGTTTCCCCATGTGAGAGTAGGTCATCGTCAAGATTCATTTCGCAAAACCCCTATCTGCGC
>NZ_BBIS01000087.1 GCF_000730605.1 Pseudomonas monteilii NBRC 103158 = DSM 14164
AGGAGCTCAAGCGTGCACCGGTTCTGGCCAAGCGTTATGTGATGGTGGTCGCCACGGCGTTCTTCATCCTGGCGCTGATCTGTGTCTACTCGACCATGCGCCTGATCGATGCCGCCGGCAGCGTAAGTGCCCAAGAGAAAGTGAATGCTCAGTACTTCTCCCACCTGTGGAAGAACGCCAGTCCTGACGAACAGAAGATTATTAAGTCAGTGATTCTGCGGTCGCCCATGGACACTGTGGTCCTCCGGCACTGATGCATTGAGGCAAACTAAAAGGCCCGTCGATTGACGGGCCTAATCATGTCTGCGCGGTTTAAGCGGCGTTCATTGCCGGCTGCAGTTGCTGGGCTGCGGGAAAGTGAAGGTGGAACCAGGTGAAGTTTTCTTCGGTCACCTCGACGCTCGCCGACCCCTGGTGCAGGCTCATGATCGACTGAACGATGGCCAAGCCAAGACCGGTACCGCCTTCGCTCCGTGCTCGGCTCTTGTCCACACGGTAGAACCGCTCAAACAAGTGCGCGTGGTGTTCCTTGGCAATACCGCGGCCGGGGTTGCCGACACTCAACGTCGTACCGCTCGCACTATGCTGCACCTTCACGAAGACCGTGCGGCCGCGAGGGCAGTATCGGATCGCATTTGACACGAGGTTCGAGACGGCTCGTTGAACCATCAGACGGTTCCCGCGTACCACATCATCACTGCCAGAGATCTGCAGCTGGATCTCGCCTTCCTCTGCCGAAATGCTGAAGAGGTCGCACACGCGCTGGACCTCGTCGACCAAGGAGACGGGTTCGAACTCCACCATGGATGCTGGATGACTGACCTGGGCCAAGAACAGCATGTCGGAAACCATGCGGCTCATGCGGTCCAGCTCTTCTGTGCACGACTCCAGAACCTCCCGGTATTCGGAAAGCGATCGTTCTCTGGTCAAGGCAACCTGAGCCTTGCCCATTAGGTTGGAGAGCGGTGCCCGAAGTTCGTGAGCAAGGTCGTCAGAGAACTGCGATAGCTGCTGAACCCCATCATCCAGGCGAGCCAGCATGATGTTAATGCCGTCGGCGAGCATTTTGAGTTCTGCCGGCATCCCATCAGTTGGAAGGCGATGGTCGAGGCTCTCGGTTGAGATTTTCGACGCGATCTTGAGGAACTTGGTCAGTGGCAGCAGGCCTCTGCGCACAGTCCACCAGCCAATGGCCAGGATCAGTGCGAGGATGACGGGGGACATCATCAGGGCCCAGGTCAGCAACGCATCGAGCAGCGCCTCACTGGATGACTGGTCCATGGTCATGTAGACGCTGACCTCTGTTCCATCGCCCAAGCGCATGATTCGAGAAGCACTCAGCAGAGGACGGTCCTGCGTATCACGCCATTCGTGCTCTTTGGGGTGGGCCGCCGGCTGAAACTTGTGCACCTCCAGATTGACCTGTTTCGAGCCAATCGAGAGCAGGGGAGTATGATTCTGTGAGGTATCGAATATGCTCACATACAGGTTGTTGTGGCCCATGACCAAATCGACAAGCTGATGCGCATCCGCGTTGACGCCGGAGATGTCCGGGATGGTGGACAGGTTGTGAGCCATCCCCGCCATCTTTACTTCCAGGTCCGCTCTGGCATTTCTTTCCAGAGCCTTGCCTACCATCATATAGCCGAAGGTGGCGAACAGAAGCAGCAACGCTGCGCTCATCAACCCAACTTTTAACCCCAGCTTTGCAGCCAGGCTGAATGGCCTCATGCGCGTTCCTCAAAAACGTACCCAACGCCACGAAGCGTGTGAATGAGCTTGGTTTCAAACGGGTCATCGATCTTCGACCGCTAGCGCCGTATGGCTACATCGATGACATTGGTGTCGCAATCGAAATTCATATCCCAGACCAACGAGATGATCTGAGAGCGAGTCAGCGCTTCGCCCGTTCGGCTCATGAGCAGGTGCAGAAGCGCAAATTCCTTGGTGGTGAGATCGATGCGTGTGCCACCGCGGAAGACGCGATGGCGGACGGAGTCGAGTTCCAGATCGGCAATTTTCAGCGAGCTCTTCTCGACTAACTCATCACCACGGCGTTGCAGCGAACGGATGCGAGCAAGCAGTTCAGGGAATTCGAATGGCTTCACAAGGTAGTCATCCGCGCCGCCGTCCAAGCCCTTGAGCTTGTCATTGATGCGTCCGCGGGCGGTCAGCATGATGATGCGGACCCGGCTGGTCTTACGGATGGTTTCCAGCAGGTCCCAGCCGTCGATACCCGGGAGGTTCACGTCCAGAAGGACCAACGAATAGACATTAGTGTTGAACAAGTGCAGGGCATCTACACCGTTGTGCACGATATCTACGACATACCCGCTTTCGGATAGGCCCTGCTGAAGATATTCGGCAGTTTTAATTTCGTCTTCCACAACTAGAACGCGCATAACTTATCTCAAGGTGTGAGGAAGGAGTTGGCCATAATCCGCCAAGATTGGTTGCAGGCTGTTCGAAAGTTTGGCTGAGGGTATGGCATGTGGTAGTCGCTACCTCTGTCCATACGCCGGGTCACCTGAGGACGCTTGAATCTTAACGCGAAGAAGCTGGCCGCGGCGAAATCCTACAAATTTGTAATGTAGCCGCAAGATTTCTGACAGTCATGCAGGCTCCACCACTAAGCATAGTGGATTCTGGGGCCTGCGGCGGTGTCCGACAGATTCGCCTGGCAGGTGGAATCGGTCAGGACAGGCAGCATTTCGGTCGTCAGCTTGCAGGGCTCGTACCGGCCTTGGATAGAGAGCGCCACGCAGGCAGTACCCATGCTCGGCATCAAACTGCTGCGCCTTTCTGCGAATTAGTTCACGTGGCGGCTCAGTATTCTCTCGAATAATTACCTTACAATCTATTACATGTCCAAATTGTAATTGCGCGATCATCTTGGTGTTAGCCTACTTTGCTAGTTTAAGGGCAGCGGAAGAGGCATCGCTGCTTTGGAAATTGTCTCATTTCAAAGCAGCTTGGCAAGAGCAACGGGCAGTTGTTCGCGTCAGTGCATTCACCTGTAAACCATACGCTCCTTTGGTAGGTGAATTTTAGCGCCCCCCCTACGGGCGCTTTTTTATTGGG
>NZ_BBIS01000086.1 GCF_000730605.1 Pseudomonas monteilii NBRC 103158 = DSM 14164
CCTTAGGTCCCCCTTAATTCGGGGAATCTATCTCAATGATGCCCAGCATTTCCTTATGCTTTCAACATTGTAATCCACAGGTCATGCATACGTTATCGGAAGCCTTTTATTTCGAAAGCGTAATTTTCAAGTAATCCCTTTGATATTGTGCCGTGCTATCGTAGTGCGCCACTTTATTTCTTGCCATATATGGATCCAGCTAATTGCGCATTTACATTTATTTCACTATTTTTTCACCTTTGCCTCCATAGGCTTTGGCAATGGACAATCAAACCAAACCTCTTATTAACTTACTGATTCGTTATCTGGGAATCGGCTTCATAGCAACGGGATTCCATTATGCGGTGTTCCTGGTGCTGGTTACGACAGAGTTCGCTACTCCGTTGCTGGCCAGTATCTGTGGCGGCATGGTTGGAGCCATTGCAAGCTTTATTGGAAATCGGGCGCTCTGTTTTGTGGCAGATGGCTCTCGTAAGTTTCAGCCTGTCAGGTTTGCACTGGTCGTGTTAGCCACAAACTTCGGCAATGGCGTGGGTATGTGGGTCCTCATCAAGTCGAATCTGTCACCTCTCATCTCCCAAATCGTAGTGACCTTAAGCCTCACTGCACTTGGATTCATTGCACATCGTTTTTGGACATTCAATCATGCAGACATTACATCGCTTTCCCGAGCGCCCTGATCCGTTGTTAACCATTGTGGTCCCTTGCTTCGAGGAAGAGGAAACCATCCCCGAGTTCCACCAGCGCATCACCCGCGTGGTGAAGCGATTATCCGTCTCCTGCGAAATCCTCTATGTCGACGACGGCAGTAAAGACCGGACGGCCGACATTCTTCGCCACTATCAGGATGGGTCATCTGTACGTTACCTGTCTCTGAG
This sequence comes from Pseudomonas monteilii NBRC 103158 = DSM 14164, assembly GCF_000730605.1. Classification (GTDB taxonomy): domain Bacteria; phylum Pseudomonadota; class Gammaproteobacteria; order Pseudomonadales; family Pseudomonadaceae; genus Aquipseudomonas; species Aquipseudomonas monteilii. Next base: position 879 of record NZ_BBIS01000086.1, read on the forward strand.
TCGCAACTTCGGCAAAGAGGCTGCACTGAGCGCCGGGATAGACCATGCCCGTGGCAGTGCGCTGATCTTCATTGATGTCGACCTGCAGGACCCACCAGAGCTCATCGCGGCCATGGTGGACTACTGGCAACGCGGCTACGACGTGGTGAACATGCAGCGTAACCTGAGAATCGGTGATTCGTGGTTTAAGCGCATGAGTGCCCGGGCATACTACTGGGTCATGCATCGCCTGGTGGAGAAGGTGGACATGCCGACCGATGTCAGTGATTTCCGATTGATTGGACCTGCTCCGCTGGCAGCACTGCGGGCGCTGGACGAGCGCTCCAGGATTCTCAAAGGCATGATTGGCTGGGTAGGCTTTCGTACCATCGAACTACCCTACAATCGTACTGTTCGCCATGCCGGAAGCACCAAGTGGAATGCAGCTGGCCTGTTCAATCTGGCCATCGAGAGTATCGTCAGCTTCTCTCGCAAACCGCTGCGCATCTTCAGCCTCATCAGTTTCGGACTTTTCGTCTCCAGCATCTGCTACATGCTTGCGTCGCTCGTGGCTGGCAGTTTCGACATCCATCACCTGCTCGTCGGAATGGCTTCATTCATGTGCGTCGGTGTCGCCATGGTGGGGGAGTACCTTGGCGTGACACTCGCGGAAGTGAAGCGCCGGCCTCTCTATTTCCTGAAGCACAGCAGCAAGGCGGATCCAGTGTCACTCCACCCTTCGATGGCTTCGATCGAGGGTAAGAAATGCTGAGCCTGAAGAACGAGAGGACGCTGTGGTGGGTCCTGGGTTCGATACTGCTATTGCGTTTGGTGGGGCTGGGCATCTACCCATTGATGGACACATCGGAGGCTCGCTACGCTGAAATGGCTCGCAAGATGGTCGAGTTGAATGACTGGATCACGCCTATGTTCGATTACGGGGTACCGTTCTGGGGCAAGCCACCGCTGTCCTTCTGGACCCAGGCCGCGAGCATGACGGTCTTCGGCGTTAACGAGTTCGCTGCGCGTTTCCCAGCGTGGCTACTGCACTTGGCAAGCTGTTTCATCATCATCAAACTCGGCACGCAGCAGATTTCTCGTAACGCCGGAATCTGGGCTGCCATTATCTTTTCCAGCACCACCCTTGGCCTGGTCTCCAGCGGTGTTGTGCTGACTGACCCTGTTTTGTCGTTCTCGATTCTGCTGGCCAGCTACGGTTTCTGGCGTTGGATGAAGTGCGCCAGCAAGGCGGATGCCTACCTGATGTTCGCAGGTCTCGGGCTGGGCTTGCTTGCCAAAGGGCCGCTGACCCTGGTGCTTATGGGGGCGCCGGCATTCGCCTGGTTCGTTATCTACAAGGAATGGGGACGGGTACTGAAGCTTCCCTGGATCAGCGGCCTTGTGCTTATGTTCGGTATATCCGTGCCTTGGTATGTCGCGGCCGAGATGAAAACGCCCGGCTTCATGGAGTACTTCTTCGTTGGTGAGCACTGGAGCCGCTACGTCGTCAGTAACTGGGCGGGCGACCTGTATGGCAGTGCTCATGCAAAGCCATATGGCACCATCTGGATCCAGCTCGGATTGTCGCTCCTTCCATGGGCCTTGTTCCTACCACTGCTGATCCGCAAGCGTGGATCGATGCAGCGCTTCGAAGCCTACCTATGGCTCTGGGCCTTGGCGACACCGGTCTTCTTCACATTCGCTGGCAACATTCTGTGGACCTACCTGCTACCTGCACTGCCAGCTTGGGCATTGCTGCTGTCCGCACGGATCAGCGAAGTTGGCCCGAAGACCACCTGGGCTTCCGCTGCGAGCGCTTTAGTGTTGCCAATCATCGGTGCGGGCATCATCTACGCCGGAGTACTAGAAGAGCGACCACAGAATCAGCGAGATGTGGTTCAAGCGTGGCTGAATGTGCAGACCGCTCACTCTGCTCCCCTGATCTATCCTGGCCGCCGCTCATACTCATCGGAGTTTTACAGCAGCGGGAAGTCCGAGAACATCAAGGATCCTGCCCAGTGGCCGCAGGATGGCTCGTTCTATCTGTCCAGACGCTTGCGAGACAGCAAGGATGGTCTGCCCGCTGATCTGGCTTGCACCCCGATCACCGAAGCGAACGCCAGCCAGCTCCTGCTTTGCCATTGGAAACGTACCGTACAAGGTGCCGAGGGTCTGGCTGGAGAAAGCAATGCGGGAACGCCTCGCAAGAACGAAGGCTAAATTCCATGCACAAAAAAGCCAGGTTTTTACCCTGGCTTTTTTGTCGATTACTTTCGTCATTTGAACAACACTGTCGAGGGCGACTAAGAACCTTCTCTAAAATTACAATTTTGATATCTAGCGCGTTAATTCCGCGCGGCGTTGTTGGCCGCCCTAGGAGATAGCCATGAATGATATAGAACCCTGGGCAATTGCTATCAGTGACTTTCGCCGCTGCACTGAAAAACTCACTGTCCAACTCGATGAGCTGACCTCGCAAACGCTCACCTCAAGCGCTGTTCTGGAGAGGTCGAACGAACTGGTGGAGCAGGTGGACGCTGTCGGCCGGCAGATTCAGGAGGAGGTG
>NZ_BBIS01000085.1 GCF_000730605.1 Pseudomonas monteilii NBRC 103158 = DSM 14164
AATTTGCAACGCTGAAACCTATGCGGCAAGCGGCCATCACCACCACATAGCAACACTTCTAGCTGGCCGGAGCTTTGAGGGTGTTTACTTGATTGCAGAACCACCCGAAACCACATGCATTGATGGGGAAATGGGGTTGATCTTCATCGCATCCGATCTGACTGGCAGTATCAAATGTCTTGTTGATCCTGTGCGGGCGGGATGGGTGCAGGGTGAACACTTTGCGAGTATTCGAGTGCTACTGAAAGGCCAGGTGATTCTCATCGAGGATCAGCTGTGTGCGCGCATCAGCGAGTTACACCAACTGAAAATGCAGTGGTAAAAAAAAAGGACCTTCTGGAGAGTGTCCAGAAGGTCCTTTTTAAACCAAGGCCCGAATGCAGGCCTTGCTCAGTGCAACACGGGTGATGCTCGCCATAGTCAGTACTTGATATGCGGCAGCAGCCCTCCCTTCCTCCAGTGCCGCAGTCGCCAGCACCAGCAGTGCATCGGCCGGTACGAGCGCAAACTCGGCGGAACTGGAATCTTCGAAATCAAGGGTGATTTCCTCATCATCTGCCACCGTAGCGCCTGAACATAAACCGTCAAACGTATGAGGGGCTTCGGATAGGATGAGGTCGAAGAACTCAACAAAGGCGCTCAACTCGCTGGCAGAACCAGCAGAGAAGATACGGCCTTTGTCGAGGGATTTTTGAACGGTGTGGATCACATACTCGACAGCTTCAACTTCACTGAGGAGGTCCTGGCCAGCCGACAGAAGTGCGTCCTGAACAGACGAACCAGTCGCAGCATCCGCGAGCCCGGTGACATCTAGGTCTCCCCCAAAATCGCTGTAGCGACACTGGGCAAGCACCTTGATCTGGGCTTCGTAGGATGAGTCGGCATGGACCTCATGTGAGAACAGCTCCCCGTTGGGGAACAGCCCGGAAATCAGCAGGGATCGAGTTTGCGCTTGAGTGTGTTGAGGGTGCGAAATCATGTGGGGTCTCCTGAAAGAGTGTGCTGTTAAGGCTTCTCGCCTAACGGCCTTGCTTCAAGGGATGTGTCACATGCGTTTATAAAGTGAAATCACGAACACATAACGCAAAATACTAAATCATGCCATAGCGATACTGTAGGCGTATTTGTACGAGATAGAAGTTAGAGTAATTACTTCACTATGGCATTTTATCCCATCTGCGTTGAGCCTCACTCCTTGAATGATTAATGAACCATCCCCCCCTCAAGACGTTACAATTTGACTTTCTACCTCTGGATAGCTGACTCATATTCTCATTGAGATTTTTATGAAACCCCTGGCAAAAATTTTTCAGAATCCTGCAGCCTTACCAACGATCTCCTCGGTGGTAATGGAACTGCTAGCGATGTCGAGGGACCCTTCAGTACCGCTGGCCAACATTGTGAAAGCCGTGAGCCTTGACCAGGCTCTCGCGGCGAAGGTGCTACGCACGGCAAATTCTGCTTATTTCGGCAGGAGCGGTACTATTTCCCGTCTTGAGGACGCCATATCGACCATTGGCATTCACAATTTCCGAACCACCATCATTACCACCGGCCTATTGAAGGCGCTGCCTGACGCCCCAGGCATTGATATGCCGACCTACTGGAAGATGGGTTTGCATACCGCATTCATGGCTTCCTTTCTGGCCGAGAGCATCGGAGCTGACCGAGATGTCGCATTCACGACTGGTTTGATGCAAGGCATTGGCGCCCTGCTCATTCACCTCGTAATCCCAGAAGAAGCTTGTGTCGTAGTAGAGTCCGTAGATCCATTCGACTTCGCGGGCCGACGTCCCGTAGAGCAGATTCAGCTAGGATTTGACAATGCTGAGGTTGGTGCAGAGCTGCTGAAACGCTGGAAATTCCCGGCCCCAATTCAAAAAGCGTTGCAAACGTATTCCAATAGATCACCGCTACCCGATATCCTTGGCCAATTGCTATCAGTATCCTCGACCTATGCTTACGGCGTGGTTATGGGGTTGGATAGATCGTCACTCGCAGATCAGATGGACACCGAGATCATAAATTCCTTAGGTCTCACTCATGATTTGTTGGATACCTGCCGACAACGTGTGTCTGAATCTGTGCTGATGATCGGTTAAGAGAGAAGGATTTGTAGTGAACCCAGGGCTCCGCCTTTATCAGGCCATAATCGATAGATCTGAACTGCTATCGCTCCCTTTCCAAGAAGCCAGCAAAGCTTGTGGTTTCACCGCTGACACGTTAGCGAGTTGCTTTGGGGATGAGTCAAAAGCCAAGCCGCGTGCCCTCCACGACGAACTGGATCGAAAACGAATAGACCTAATCGCTGCATTTCTTGACTGTTCTGGTTTTCGAGTCCTGCAGATGGCGGACGTTTTCCGCTGGTCGGATTACTGCCTTATCCAGCAGTCCGCGATGTTCAATGCGAAAGCAGTCAGCGAGAGCCACGAGACTGCAGCCTATTTCGAGGACGTCACAAAGGCAGGCGTCGCCTCTTCTCCAACTTTCATCCTGGATGAACTGATCGCAGCCACCTGGTCTGAGAACCTAAAGGAGGCGGCCGAAAAAATTCATGTCCCTTTTGAAAAGCTCAACTCATGGCGCACTGGGCGCCCAAAACCCTCACTGCGTGATCTTTCAGCGATCAGGGTCGTGGCGAAGCATATTGATATCGGAACCCCACTGATCATGATGGCACTGGGCGTCCTGGAGAAATCTGATTTCTTGCTGGGTGGTTGCTCAGTCGACATAGAAGATGAGCTGAACAAAGCCTTAGACATAGAAATACTATAGAGCAATCCGAATATACCAATAGGACATATAACACGTATTGATAAGAATTGGCTGTATTGCTAGTATCCGTTAGCCAAGTAACGGTATTTTCTGAGCCAAGGGTTTTCTTATATGCGTTTTGATGCCCAGTCTGCATCCGCCAAGCTCTCTAGTTTGCGAATCCCAATACCGTCCAGCGATGTGCTCGATGAGGTTTACCAATCAGAGGGAGATGCACTTAGTGACGCGATCGAAAGGGCGCAAGCTGGCGACCACACTGCCCTGCACTACCTCAAAGGGATTTTCTTCACGATTCTCCCGGGGTGTGTCGAACGCATCCGCATAGCCAATCTGCCACAACCGTCTCTGTCTGTGCTGATCAACATCGGGAAGGTCGAAGGGCCGAAATTTTCTCAGCAGCTCAAGCAGTGGTCGGATAGCGGGTGTGCGGACTCAGATATTGGCAGGTATCTCTGTGACACCTACAGAAGCTTACATCAGCAGTTCTCCTGCCTTGAGGAACAAGAGGTGTTGATAGAGGCCGCCGAAATCCAGACTAGTGAAGAACCAGTAACCTCTGAGCTATCGAGCGAGTCTGCAGACAAGAAGACCTTCGTCACTCGGCATGTTTACGGGGCGAAGGTGGCCTTGTGCTTCCAATCTGATACAACCAGAAGCGGAGAGCATACGATTCGGATCGAAGCTGCCGAAGCAACCGCATCCCGGACGTTCAACTGGGCCGAAAAGATCAGTATTCAGCTTTCTGGCCGCGAGCTGCCTGGTGTACTAGCCACCTTCATGCAGATGCAGACGAAATTCGATGGCAAAGGCCACGGCGCGCAGAACGAAAAATGGTTCACCATCGAGAATCAGCCAGGGAAAGTGTTCATCTCGGTGAACACGAAAGGCCGTGCACCAAGATCGGTACCCATAGGTCCAGGCGACTGCTTCGGGGTTGTGACCTTGCTCATTGAGCAAATGCTAAAGAATGCCCCTTACCTTTCAGCCGATACCCTATTGAACCTTGTGCAGCGGACCGCGCAAATGGCTGAGCCCGCGTAACAAAGCGTCAGATCTTGCCGCCACTAAGCAAGAATTGAAGGAGCGTTTCCGGGGTCGGAGTCTCAGGGAAGCGTTCCTGGAACAAGATTGCCACCAAGCAATTGGTCACCATAGGAGTCAATCCTTTGGTCCGGTACTGCCCGTAAGCGAAGTCATCCTTCCTCAGCTCGGCGTCATATTTCTCAGCCAGCTCGTTCTTTTCTTCATCCGACAACCCCTGGAACTCGCCACGGATAGTCTCGCGTTGAGCAGCTCCCCACTGCTCCAAAAGGTCAGCCATTTGATTCGTTGGTGCTGCTTTCGGCGCTGGCTTTGCTTTCGCAGCTGGCTTAGTAGCGTTAGCCGCTGGCTTCTGGGATTTGGCAGCTTCCGCTCCCTTCTTCTGGGTTGGCGCCTTGGCGTAGTTGTTGGCGACCGCAGCCTTGAAATATGCCGCGGGACTTGCAACGTTGGCCCCCTCCTTGCGCATTTGCGCTTCTGTGTAGTCAGCTTGAGCTAAGAGGTATTCTTCATCATGAGTCATCCCGAGCTCATCGATGTCCTTTTTGCTCAAGGACAGTGCCTTCAGGCGCTTGGATACGTCCTGGCTAACCAGCTCGGGGGATGGTCCCAGGTCTAAGCCTGGTTGAACCAAGGTCTCCAATTTGAACCAGAGCTTATCCATCTTCCGGTTGGCCTTGGTCACGTGCGGAGTGATGCGGAATCTTCGCTCGATGCTGTTGACCTGGTCGATAGCACGACCAAGCATCTTGTTGAAATCGCGAAACTCGGCGTGCGGAGTGGCTGATCCAGACAACACAACGCTCCACTCAGACCAGTGCGCACGGTAGGTCTCACCCATGGGTGAGCCAAAATAGCGTGACGTGATCTCGTGGAGCGTAAGCGCTGAAAAGCTTGAAAAGTGGTACTGCATCCGCAGATCGATCAAATTGAAGATCGCTGGGTCGAGCAGCCGGCGTTTCAGATCTGGTGGGAACGAGAAGCGCAGGGTTTGCCCATCCTCAAGGATGTAGGCTTCAGCAATTAGGTTTGCGATACCCCACTCGCTTTTTCGGCCAGGGCTCTCACCCTTGTAGTCAAACTCAACCTGCGTCTGCGACATGCTCACGAGCACCTTTTTGAGGTAGTCGCGGCTATTGGACGTGGTATGTCCAATGTTGTCTTCGACGTCTCGAATCGGGATCTCGTGAACCATCTCCTCCCGTGGCCGTTGCTGGGCGAACTGCAGGAGTGTGTTGTAGAGTTTTCGCTGTAGGAAGGTGAAGTCACTAGTGGCGGAGACGTTTCGCATTGACAGGGCTTCGGTCGCCTTCCTCAGCTCAACGGCTTTGGATGGTTCGACATCTCGAACGACCTGGAGCTTTGGTGCTCTCTTGCGTTTCGCTGGACTAGTTTCCGTTGTTGCTCCGGTTGTACGCTTTGCTCGCGGAGCTCTCGGTGTGGGGGTTTCTGAGTCCATTGTGAATTGTGCCATCAGTGACTGTGGTGGCACATTACTCGATCAATTGTCGTCCGGTCAACGAAATTACGGTTCCACCGTCAGTGGTCAATTGTGCCATGCCTAGAGGGTGCTTTTTGCTCTTCGCTTTTGACTCAAAATTGCGAAAGCAAAAAACCTACAACAGCTTGTTTCTGTTTTCACTGCTTTTTTAAAGCTTTGTTAGTGAAGACCCCAAACCCTTACGCCACAAGGGCTACAGCCATTTTTCTGTGCCATCCCCAGGGACAACAGTGCCATCTTTCTAGGCTTATGTGCCGGGGCTAGATGTCGCCAGTGCCATCCTTAGAGCTATGTGCCACGTTTAGTACCTTCCTGTGCCATTGCTAGAGGATCTCCTGAATTGTGCCGTCCCTAGGAATTTGGCTTCCCAGGCATGGCACAATTTGCTGGAGCCCAATAAATACGGTGCCTCCAGCTTATCTGCGGCTCATAACTGGGCATATGCACCAGCCCTAACGATGGCACTCTTCCTCAAGATTCGCGGCACCCAAACGCGCTAATCCTCAGCAATTGCTTTAGCAATGCTCTAACGATGGCACATTTCGATTCTTGAGCCTTATCAGACACCTACAGAGCCTCCAGTGCCCCTGACGATGGCACAATTGAGGGGGCAAGGGTAGTAAGCCCCCCCTTGGACCCCCTCTCTTACCTGATAGACTCGACGCACATTGCCTCCGTCTCTTTGTACTAGTTGAACGGAGCTCGTAAACGGCATCGTTGATATAGTTTTCACTGTGAAAAGTGGCATAAGCCAGATGAGCTACTGCACTAAGCGTGGCACATCTGGAGTGGACGCTATCTCCAGGACCATCATCTAACGATGGCACATTTGGTGGGCGGATCCTGCTTTAGGCTCTAGGCGTGGCACATTTGGCAATCTAGGCGCTCTCGATCCTCTAGCGATGGCACAATTCGCTGCTTTAGCTCGTATATCGGCCGGCGGATCCAGGGGGACGGGCCGTTGAGGGGGCGTTCATCTAGCAATGGCACAATTGGACGGCGCCAGGTTTTCACGTGAAAACCAATGAGCACAGCGATGGCAGGTCAACAATCTGCCGTTGAGCGGGCGTGCTGGAGCCCTGGTGCCGGATGGATGTGGCAGGGGCTTAACCCGCGATGGGCGATCGAGTCGACCAGAGCAAACCGAACAAGGGGGCAGGCTTGGGTGGTCACGTTGCTCGTTAACCGTAGATCCCATCATCTCTGCCGGCGAAATCACTGCGGTTAGTGGTAACGAGGTTGTGGTGCGTTCAGCGGTAGATCAACTGGCAACGGAATCGGGTCAGTCATGGCCGGTGACCTGCTCTGCAGCGGCTCTCTGGCTTGATGTGTGCAGCAAGTTTGCTGCGAAGGGGCCGACTGGTGCTAGACAACCGCTCCGGCGCTCATGTTAGCCGCCCTCCTACAGCACTCTGCCACTCAGTCACTCCGCATACTGCAGTAGCTTCCTGCCAAGCTGTTGTTAGAGCCCTTACGTCAGCGTGGGTGGTGCCTGGCCAATTCGACAGG
>NZ_BBIS01000084.1 GCF_000730605.1 Pseudomonas monteilii NBRC 103158 = DSM 14164
AGAAAAAGATGATGAGAAGGGCGAAGAAGGAACGTTAGCCTTTAAGGCTAGCGGCCTTTTGAACCCGGCCAAACCTCTCTCCCTACCGAACGAAATTCACGCCTTCAGGCTTGCCCTTGAAAAACTGCTGGAAGAGCTTGGTATCACACTCGTAGTGTTCGTGGATGACTTGGATCGGTGCCTGCCGGAGACCGCCATTTCAACCCTGGAATCCATCCGACTGCTGCTTTTCCTCAAGCGTACTGCCTTCGTAATCGCTGCGGATAATGACTTCATCCACGGTGCAGTGAAGAAACATTTTGAAGGCACAGGGATCAAGAGTGACATCGCTACTAACTACTTCGACAAGCTGATCCAGGTGCCGCTGCACGTGCCTCGCATCGGAGTGAACGAGGCTAAGGCATACCTGGTTCTGCTCTTGCTTGAGAAGGAGGCTAGGAACAGTGGCTTCCCTCAAGATAAATTCGATCGTGCGAAGGTGGAGATTCCTCAACGGCTTGCGAAGAGCTGGCTCGGGGAGACCATATCATCTGCATTCCTTTACGAACTCGTTGGTTCGGATGGTCGCCTTCAGCAACTTATGGATTTGGCGCAAGGATTGGCGCGGCTTATGTTCCAATCGACCAGCATCAGTGCTAATCCGAGGCTGATGAAACGCTTTTTGAATACAGTGTACTTGCGTGAGTCGTTGGCACAGCCTCAAGGCATCACCTTGGATATCCCGGCCCTAGCCAAATGGCATTTGCTGGAGCGTTATAAGGAGGACTTGGCAAACACGTTGGCATCGATGGTGAACTCTGAGAACGATGGCAAGGTGCAGGAGCTCCTGCAGGCTGAGGAGCTTGCGCGGGACGGAGGTACGCAGTCCAAGCTATTCGCCGACGACCCCTTTATTTCGGAGTGGTTGCAGTTGGCGCCCCCCCTTGGTGCAGCCGATCTTCGTCCTTTACTCCACCTCAGCAGAGATACAGCGACCCGCGATTTTGGCGACGACAACATGACTCCTGCCGCTCGTGAGCTGAGGGATGCTTTGAAGGCTGCTACTGCCTCAAATGAACATTTAACGAAAGCCATCGCCGCCGTCGACAGTGAACAGGCGGAACTTGCAATGGTAAAAGCCTGGCAGGGTAATGCTCCGTCGCGGACATGGAGATCTGCTACCGAAATGGTCATTTTGATCGAGCCTTGTAAGGTTCATCCGGCGCTTGGTAAGCGAGCAGCCGGGCTCTTGAGCCTTGCACCTGTTGAGTCCATCGGACCTGGGCTCATTCCTGCGCTTGCTAGTCAAGCTTGGGCCAAGGACGTCTTAACGTCATGGATAGAAGAAGCAGGTATTCGAGAGATTACAAAGCGGGCCATCGAGTCGGCGTTAAGGAGTGAGGCCTGATGGGTACCTCGACATCAAGCAGTGGTGGTAAAGCAGGTTCTCCATTCGACCCTGAATGGTTAGATCAAGGCGATTCAGCTGGCAATGGAGGTCTTGGAGATGGGGCAGGAGATGGCGCTCCAGATGACGACGGTGGACAACCACAGGATACGCCAGATGATGGCCAGAACCCTGCGCAGGATCATGATCTAGCCCCGGATCGCAGATTCATGCCGGCTCGTTCGAAAATGGGAAAGTACCTTTCTGGCGGTGGCCGTGACGCGTTGCGCGGCGCAGCCAGCAGCATGATCAACAAAGGTATGGGCGGATCTGGGCGTGCCGCCAGTACGATGCGCGGGGTTGCCCATGGCGCAGGACGTCTTGGATCCTTTCTGGAAGCAGTGCGAGCCGGTACTGACCCCCAGGTTCTGGACTGGATTCAGTGGATTCGAGGCCTCAATCTTTCTGCCAATGACCTTGTGCTGGAGGTTATAAAAAAGGTTTTGCCCGAGACGGGGAGCGTTGATGACGAGTCTCTGAGAAACGCCGCTGTTGACGCATTGGGGCAGTTGTACGAGCAAGACCCCGAAGTAGATATTCTCCAGTTGAGTGATCAGCAGATCACCTCCGTCATAGGTTTTACAATCGCCAATGAGGTCTGCAACCGCATGGATCTTCAGTTAGGTCAAACCTACGAGAAGCTCAAGTATTCACCGGTTGAGATCCAGGAATTTCGCAACGACATCAAAGAATGGGTTCATGGAGAGGTGCAGCGAATCATGGAAGGTCTTGTAGGGCGCAGAGTCGATCCGCAAACGCTGGCCCAAGCGGTGCTTCAAACCGCGCTTGAGGTATTCGCTGAATGATCAAGGTAATTTGCACTAGCCTCGACCACCTTCCAGCTCAACTCAGAGAAGACGAGCGGGCCTTTACCTATTTCAAAAGTGCGAGGCGTGATGGTGTTGGCACTATCGCGAAGAGCTGGCACGGCTCTCTGAAACGGAAGGGTTTCCGCCCAAGCCCTGAGACCTGGGATTTCGTGCAGTTGTGCCTGGCTGTATGCGCGACTGATCTCTGCGCGCTGAGGAGCACAAGCGCTGATGGTTGGACGAGGACGATCGAGCTAAGTGTAGGGCTTTTTGATCCGATGCGTTGGGAACCCTGGAAGACTGAGCTTGAGCAATTGCTGAAGGTTCTGACGGGTGATTACTGGACGTTGACTTTTACCAACGCAGGCCTTCCTCCTCCCCAAGGTCGCTCTGCCGCCAAGGATCAAGATTGTGTCTCTTTGCTGTCGGGCGGCCTCGACAGCCTCATTGGGGGTTTGGATCTTGTTGCACAAGGGCGACGCCCACTTTTCGTTTCCCAACTTGCTCATGAGGACTCCCAGCGTCAGCGTGATTACGCACAGCTTCTGGGCGGCGCCGGCGCTCACTATCAGTGGAGCCACGGCATCAGTTTCAAAGGCCCGCGCGAGCCTTCGACCCGGGGGCGGTCGTTGGCATTTTATGCTTTCGCAGTTCTGGCTGCTTCTCAGTTGGGTGTTGCGCGCCCTACAGTGTTCATCCCGGAGAACGGCTTTATCTGTGTTAATCCACCATTGGTGCCGGGCCGAGTGTCAAGCCTCAGTACCCGGACGACGCATCCGCTCTTCATCAGCCAGCTGCAGCGTGTCTTGGACGGTGTCGGGGTTCCGGTGCAACTGGAATTGCCTTATCGATACAAGACCAAAGGGCAGATGATGAACGAATGTTTGGATCAGCCGCGGTTACTTCGACTTGCCTCTGATAGCACCAGTTGCGGTCGATTCCGTACCTATAATCGAACGCACTGTGGAAGGTGTGTCCCCTGCATGATTCGGCGCGCCGCCTTCACTGCTTGGACAGGTGGCGCAGACGATACCGAATACGTTCACCCAAACTTGAAAACCAGTGAAAAGTCCAGTGGACCTGACGACCCTATGGCTGTAGCACTGGCAGTGCTCACGGCAAAAGAGAAGGGGATCGATAGGCTGCTGGGAGCATCATTGGCGTTTGCTTCTGTTCCTGAACGACCTCAGTATCGCGCGGTACTTAGCAACGGCATTCAGGAATTGGAGGCCCTTCTGACCGGAGACGGATTGCTTTGATGGACTTCCACTGCCATCTTGATCTTTACCCCAATGCACGCGATGTCTGCGCGCAGGCGGTGAAGAAAAACGAGTTTACTTGGCTGGTTACCACCAGCCCCCGGGCTTTCACGGCTACCAATCGAGTTTTGGGTGGGCATGAGAACGTGTTAATCACACCTGGGTTACATCCAGAGTTAGTGCATGATCGGTATGGCGAACTCGAAAGCCTACTCGAGCAAATCAAGCATGCGGGCGCCGTCGGAGAGGTCGGCTTGGACGGTTCGAAGCGCTTCCAACAAAGCTACGACTTGCAACGCAACGTGTTCACTGCCGTTGTCTCCCAATGTGCAAACTTGGGCGGTCGGGTGTTGAGTATTCATTCGCGCCAGGCTGTTAAGGATGTGCTTTCCATCCTTGATAGTCATCCAGGATACGGAACAGCCGTACTTCATTGGTTTACGGGAGCTGCCTCAGAGCTTAAGGCTGCCTCCGATATGGGGTGCTGGTTCAGCATTGGTCCGGCAGCTTTCAACTCCGCGTCTGGGAAAGCATTAGCCAAGAAGCTACCTCGACATCGTGTAGTGCCTGAAAGTGATGGACCATTTGCTCAGGTGAATGGTGAAACCGTCATGCCTTGGAGTTCAGGTCAAACGGCGGTTTTGCTGGCAGATGCCTGGGCGCTGCCAGTGGAGGAGGTGATACTCAGCCTAGATAGTAACTCTCGTCGGCTCATTGAGTTGATCCGTGCTGCTGGTTAACCCTCCTGATGGCCTCTCAATTTCAGCAAGTGAGGCAATCTTTCGCTGAGATAATTTCATGCCTCATACGTCAGCCAGCCTAACAGCGCTGCGCGAATGCTTCGCCAAGATCATGGGTGATCAGAAGGACAACTTCAGGAGCATAGACATTCCGCCGTTTCTTGCTCGTTTGGGCCTAGAGGATTGTCCAGAGGCAGATTCAAAGCGAAAGCACCTGAGTGGCGGTGTCTGGGCTTCGAGTGATGAGCAAATTGTGCTTGCGTCTCAAGAAGCGCTAAAAATTCTTTCTCTCACAGTCTACGAACGCGACAATCTTCAAGAGCTTTTGTGGAGTGACGGATCTTGCCCCGTCATACCAGGGCGCTACAGACGTGATCTGGCCCAGAGCCTAGAAGCTCATCAGTTGTTCATTGATGAGATAGGCTTCCAAGAGGCCCTTGGGGCTTACTGGCGAATTGACGAAGGAAGTCTGCAGCCCGATTTCAGCTTCGGCCCTACGCTGCGTGACCTCATTGTAAAACACTTCGTTTGGAGCCAAGACTGGTCTGTGACGAAGCTCTTTGAAGTACTGGGTGCATTCAAGTGTTCTGATTCCCGATTCAGTCACTTTTTAGAGTCGCTAGCTTCATCTCAAGTGAGGCCTGATGAAAGCTCACAGCGCTTGTTCATGGCGGTGGTTGATAGCGCCCTGGTTCCTTGTGGCGTCCATTTCATCGCGACGATGGGTGATGACGGTTACCTGAGTCCCGCGCTGGCCTATATCGGCGCCGCGGGAAAGCCTGCTCCCAAGAACCTGATCTTCGCATCGTCAGTCAAGCCCGACCTCAGGCTCAGCAATGCTCTGGACAACGATGTCGAGGTCATAACCAGTGCGGATAAGGTGCTGATTTACGACCGGCCAATAGGACATGCCGGTTTGCTATGGCGAGAACTGCAGTCATGGTATGAGGAGAAGGAAGGGCTCAGTGCAGGAGAGGGCAAAAAGCCTTTGTATCAGCGTTTGGGCGAGAGTGTTAAGGGCACATCGAAGGTGCAGTCATTGGCGTTCACAAGCTTCTACAAAGCGTTTCCCAAGGAGAACGTTCCAAACCTTCCTGCTCTGCTGCCAGAAGTCTGGTTTCACTGGGATCCTCAGACAGTTGCACAACGTGGCAAAGATGCGCTGCTCCGTTCTCGGATGGATTTTCTTCTGTTGCTGCCCGGCGGTATCAGGATAGTCATCGAAGTCGATGGCCAGCACCATTATGCAACAGATGATGGCCGCGCTAGTCCGAAGCGATACTCGGACATGGTGGCTGCAGACAGACTGCTCAGATTATCAGGCTATGAGGTGTATCGGTTTGGAGGGTACGAGCTTGGTCAACCAGACGCTGAAGAGATGCTGATTCGCTTCTTCCGAGCACTGTTTGATCGATACGCTCTGTCATGACAGCTGTGAAGCGATGAGTTCGCTTCACTCACTGTTCGCAAATGAACGACTGGATAGTTCAGGGGCTTAAGTGATCAAAGTCAAGAATGGATTGCTGGCGTGAATCTCACTCGAAATTGACTTAGCATCGCGTAGCAAGTAGCCATTCAATGAGCCGGATTTTCGGGGGCCTCTAACTGTGCAGGTCCAAATATTCCGACCATTAGTTTTTTTTACATGAACATCCAGCTTCTCAAATTGACGCTGGAGAAGTCGCCAGGCTTCGCTCTTTGGAGCTGCTTCGGCCAACTCTGGGTGTTCTGCAATGTACAGCTGGAAGATCCCCGGCGTGACCAAGAAGAAAGTACCGTCCACCGTATGGATCTTGGCCTTGCTGTCGTTGATCACTAAGCGATGACTGTGAACTCCCTCGCGCAGCCACTCGAGAAAGGCCAGCCCCGCGGCATCCTGGGGTGGAGCAGTGGTGGATTGCGTCTTCTCAACGGCTGATCCACTCTCCCGTTCGCCCGGCACTTGTAACATGTCCATGAGGTCGTCGAGGTAGTCGAATTCCTGATCTCGCAGCACGGCGACGGGTTGATTGACTTCTGGCGTGGCTGGATGCCGATCCGGAGACGGCTCATTGGTTTCACCAGTCGGCAGGGAACCGTCTGTTATCGGCTCAACTTTGCCCTTAAAGCAGTCTGGTCGCGGCGCATCTGCCCAAATAAGGCTCGGTTGCAAGCGGAGAAAAGTAAAGCGATGTTGCCAGTCATCGTCTGTTACGTTGGCATTCCATACCGCTTTGCCTTCCGGTGTTGCCTCGACCAAACCGTGTGATTGCAGTTCATCGAACAAGGCGATGTTGGAGGAGGGTATGCCGTCCACCGCTTGAGCCAGCAGGTAGGCACGCAGCCTGTCGGTCGCGGTTTTGCTGACCAACCACAGGTGATCAACAGTGAGCCAGCCGGCAGCGCCAGGCTGATTGAGCTTGAACTCGTTCTTGACCAGGTGACGCAAGCCCGTGAGCAGATGGTGCTGCAACGAGTGTTTGGGGGCCAGCAGGGCCTTGGTGGGGTTGGCACCGATGTTCTGCGCGGTGGATACCCGGTCAGCTTGCAGCACCAGTTCCCCGAGGGGGCCGGCATGATCGTAATGGTTGGCCAGCAGGAAGAGCAGGTGGCTCCACAAGACCGGATAGCTGCTGAGCCAGTCGAGCTGATAGGAAGTCAAAAGTTGCGTGTACAACAGCCCCGCAGCGGCGCCGTGAAGCTTGTAGTCGCGACCGACTAAGAAGCGAAAGCGGTAGGGCTGGGTCAAAGGACCGTGCCAGGGGTGCCACACCTCGCCATTCTGATACTCCACCTGCAGATCCACGGCAATCTTGCCAATGTCGTGGAGCAGGGCGCCGTAGGCAATCGCCGCGCTCCAGGCATCGGCCTGTGCGGCCTGGTCTTCTGGCGCGGCGCCGCTGGGTAGCAGGTACGATTGGCGCAGCTTCAAGCTGCAGGCTACCAGTTCTAGTCCATGGTCCAGCATGCCGCCCGTATAGGCATGGTGGTGACTTTCGCTGGCAGGGAGTTGCTGTACATAGGTAGCGTAGCGGCGGATCGGGTCAAGGTAGAGCTGATTGAACTGCGGCTCCGAGAGCGCTGTGTATTGCCAGATGCGCTCCAGCAGCTTTTTCCGGTGGTCGGCACAGAGCAGGGATTCAGAGGATAGAGGGAGGTGAAACCCTTCGGGAGCTTGAGCGAGCGAGGGCTCCGCGGTATTGCCTTTTTGATGTTTGAACCACCAGCGCTTCATCGCGTTACCTGCTTTACATTCAGAAGGTCCTTTTGCCGTTTCGGATAGGCCTCTTACCCTTGCGCCCCCTTACCATTGCCGCCGTTACCCTTTAACGCCTTGAGCCTTTTCGCGAACGCGAAATTTCGAAGCCTGGCGCATCGAGTTACCTGTGGTACCGGAATGGCCTGTCCTTTTCCCGGGAGGTAGACTGTCCGACATTATTTCGAGGAATGTGGCCTGATGACGTTGAGCGATGCCATTTTGATCGTGCTTCTGGCTGACCGGATTCATGGTACCGATGCTGCCATTCGATCAGCCGCCACGCGTTGCGCGAAAAAGCTGCCGCGCAGTCAGCGCGACATGCTGTTCAAGATCGGCAATAGTGCCGCACCTCGTGAACTAGTGGGGCACCTTTGCCAGTTCTTGCCGGACTGATTAGTCACATAGATAGGG
>NZ_BBIS01000083.1 GCF_000730605.1 Pseudomonas monteilii NBRC 103158 = DSM 14164
CCCTAACACTGGCACTAGTTTTAGTACAACTCTGATTTCTTCGCTTGCAGCTCATACTTTCTTCAATTTAAAAAATCCTACTCCAGACTTAGTGCGTGCGCTATTAATTAATTGTGCGGAGCGTGATGAACATTGTCATGAGCTGGGGCGGGGAACCCCCTGGGCTCCAGATACAATGCCTTGGGTATGTAAAGAAGGAACAGTCACGCTGGCTTGGGTTTCTAAACTAAAAGCTGGCAGTGCTTACTATTGGAACGATTTACCCATCCCGCCGGAAATGATGGCAAGCGGTAAGCTTGTGGGGCGAGCCTCTCTAACCGCAATTATTAAACCTATTGTCTCAGGGTTAGGCGGATTTAATTACTTCTCCACTCGCTTGCAAGTTGCGCTCCAAGCTAAGGGGCCTAGTGGCAACACAATAAATCTTCTAGGGTCCATGCAGGAAGCAAAAGCTAAAGAGGAGAGTGCGAGAAAGGATCTTGCAAAATGGAGTCCGATCCGACGTCATGCAAATTCTTTTTCAGGAAGGTCTATACAGGCCGGATCATTGAGATTGCACGCTCGAATTTATGCTAGGGATCTTTATCAATTCGGTTTGGCAGATCATCACGAGCTGCCAGAGCAAGAAGTAGCATTCGTGCTAACTTTTCAAGCCCCGGATAATGCTCCAGGTATTTATAACTCAATGGTTGGTAAGTTGGCGGGTTACGTAGAAAATGCAACCAATCTGCAGACTGAGATTGAAATTGGAAGTTGAATCTGCTGTGGGTATGCTTATTTACACCTCCCGGAAATAGTCCTGCATACTTAATATTATCTAGGGGGTATAAAGCCCCCTTTTTTATACAGCAGTACTTGACATGCTGCAGTTATTTACTATTGCTTAGTTTTTTAATATTAATGATTTCTTTGGTCAATGAGTGAGTAGCCGCACGACCATTAGATTTTAACACTGTGTCGACTTGCTGTCTGGGTTTGCATATGCACACATACGATTTCTGCTTCGAGCCGATGCAGCCTTTCACACCAGACTGCAACAGGCCACAGCAGATATTGACGCTATCTCAATACCCGTGCTTCAGTAAAGCACAGTATTCTTTAACAAATCCATCTCGTAAATAGAATCTGCGGTAAGCGTGCTCAACGATCTTGAAGTAATCCGACGGTACACCCCATGTGACAGAGTTCAAAAGCTTACCTTCGTTTGCTTCTTCGCTATGAAAATCGTTGTACTTGACCAAGTCTGCAAATTGGAAGCCCAGAATTGATAGTTCACGATAGCATTGCAGCTCTTGCTCCGTAACAGGCGAACCACCCATATAGAAATCGCAGGACTCAGGATTGTTTTGTACGTCAATGAGCTGCTGATCCCAGCTGAGTGTTAGCTGTTTGTAGCGTATATAGCTTTCTGGTCTCGGATCATTTGCATGCTGCTCTTTGCTCAGAACGCTTGAGGCAGTAGAGAAATCTTTATAAAGCGCAAAGTATGCTAGGGTAACTCCACATTCAACGGAGAAATCAATTGTTTGCTGTGCTGACTCTGGTGTCTCCCACTGACCGCCCAGCATGAAATAGGCCTTTGTGAGAATATCTGCAGATCGAAGTCGTGCAAATAGCTCTGAAATTTGACGGTTGGTTACAGTTTGACTTGCGGCTTTACTCTTTTTTCCTCGCTCCTCACTTCCGTGCTCAATGCCGAATGCAAGCATGCGACACCCAGACTGTTGTAAGCGCTCTATGAAAGGGAAGCCCATACGTTCTTCGTAAGCAATGAAATCTTCAATGCGGAAAATCCCACGCCACCCAAATGATTCACCAGCCCGCTCTTTGATTTTGGTCAGGCCCTCAATGAAGTCGCTCGCCCATGCGAGTCCACTGTACTTGTTCGCTTGAGGCTTTCCATCGGATGCTATCTGCGGAAGCAAGTTATCATCTACGAACTGAATACGGAGTTCTGGATGTTGCAAAGCCAAGGCGTTAACCTCCATGAGGACATGCGAGACCTCTCGGCGAATTTCACCTCCACTTTTATCTTTTCGCTCGGTGCAAAAGGCACAATTCCAGTCGCAGCCTTGCGACATAACTACGTGAGCCTCATAGAAAGTAGTCGATTTTGCCCTGGTTCGCGCGGGCTCATACTGACCATTCTCATTGCGGTAAATGCGACGATCAATTATTACTTGCGGCCATGTGGTCGCTGATGAATCTTGTGAAATTGCCGGTATAACGTTGCCAGCCTCGACTCCACGACCAACCACATTCCAACTTTTCAAATTTGGAGTAATGCCCGGTGCTAGGGGCCACTTCCCTGGGTTTTTCAAGCTGGCCACCAAAGAGGATAAATTTTCCACAGCATTTGCTGAAACTGCAAAGTCCCAGCTTGCTTGGGCGTCCTCTGTGTGCACAGTAGAAAACTGCCATGCATTTAGCTTGGCTGCCGGCCCGCCGATTACCAGCGTAGTACTATGTGTTCTCTTGCGAATACCAACGAGCATATTCATCGTTGATTGTATTGTGGAAAATACGGTATTGAATCCTATCAGGTCGAAAGTTTGTGCTAGGCGCAATACCTCCGCACGGAGCCTTGGGAACCTATGACAGTCCGCTATCTGAACGTCGTGCCCTTGAGCCGCGAGATGAGAGGCCAGCAGGCCCAAGCCTAATGCTGGTGTACTGGTCCGCGATGCTCCGGATGCCGCATCATCGATTTCAATTGGAGGTAATACAAGCAAGACGCGCTTAACATTTTGGAGAGTATCAGCGCGCGTAACAGTAACCTCTGGATGCATACAGCCACGAAGTGTAGGCCCCACTTCACCTACGACTGGGCCAATCAACCATCTTGCGACGGGAAAGTCTAATACGCCTAAACGTACGGGCTTACCGGGTTCTGATGGAGATGCACACTCCTCTAGATAATGGCTCAGAAATTCCCGATGCAGCCATGGATGGCCTTCATCGGTGCTGATAGCCAAGTCCACAATCCTACCTAGCTCTTCATTCAGGGAGCCCTCTATTTTCAGCCTCCCCGTGGAGAAAGCAGCTTCTAGTCGACGTCGTAGGGTGTGAGAGAATGCTAGATGCAATGAGGCCCATCTAATACTTTCATCTTCATCAAGAGCCATTCTCCGTAAAGTTTCAAGAAGTACCTGCGTGGATAAGCTCGCGGTAGCAAATGCGGCGAATACACGCTTATCGCCACGCCAATGCCCCTTGACCTTGCCAGCGGTAGGGTAATACATATTTAAAAAACTAACACTCTGATCGGAAATTTGGCGAGCCGGATCCAGACCGTGCGCCATCAGCGCCAGGGTCGTAGGCGCTAACATAGGGTCGCTTGCGATGCTATCTGCAATATCATGGGAGAGTTTAGTTACTTTAATGCAGCGCTGATTTTCCATTTTAAAATTAGGATCAGCTTCAATTCCAGGAATAATTGTCGCGATCCCGGGATGTTTGTTTTCCAATCGTGCAAGTCGAATAGCGAACGAAGTACCAAAATCTAATACACGAGCTGGTTCGAAAAACTTAGGAGCTATTTCGCTTGCCTGATTTAATATCTCGCTGGCAAAGACAGATGAGTAGTAAAATAACTCTTTAGTCAAAAACGAATCTTTCCAAATGACCTGTAGCATGGGTTCTGAAAAGGACTCAGAGAACGCTCTGAAACTAGAGCATATATTTGCGCAAGCGGCCATGAACCGCCAGCACACGTCCATGTGTCCTGAGTCTCTTGCTGAGCTCGCCATAGCCATACGATCACCAATGGCACTACTGATATCACGCAGCTTCTCTTGCAGGTCGGCCCGATTATGCAAATCGGCGTTTTTACCCGCATCACTCAGACTATTGAAGGCTGTAGTCAAATCAGCCCAGTCCTCTTCGAGGTCTAATTGGCCCAGATTTTCAAGTATTCGTTCCAATACCTGACGAGACTCCTCCTGCTTTCGACCGACAGCTTGTCGGTTCGCCCAATGTACCGAGCCAGGAAAGTACCAGCCAGTACCTTCTAGTAAATCAGATGCGCAGCGCTTCCAGCTATATTCACGTTTTAGTAGGGATGCAACTTCGATAGCGGCTTGCTTTCGCGCCTCAAGGTTGCTTGTTATTGCAAGCAATGCGTCAGCGCACTTATCGATATCTTCTTGGTTCGGCGTGCCTGCAGTCGTGCTGCCGCCAAGATTTACAAACTCAATGCTGTCGAATGAAACCTCTGGGAACTGGTGTTTCAGATCATCAATTAGCATCGCAAGTCCGGATTGACGCGAGCATACAAGGGGGATGCCTGCGCAAAGAGCCTCCCATCCACTCAAACCAAAGCCTTCATGCCACGACGGCATCAACGCTACATGACAACTAGCCAAGCGTTGCCGTAGGGCTACTTGGTCATCGGAAAATGGCTCTGCATGAAGAGTAAAAGCAGCATTCTTGCTACCGATTTCTTTGAGCTCTTCCACCACAATTTCGTCGGAGCTTGGGTCTACTCCCCACGCAAAAAGTTGCCCACGAGCTAGCCAGGCCACAGCATCGATTTGCCGACCTCGTGAATATGCTTCTGCGAGTGCGTGAATGGCCAGTGTAGAATTCTTTATCGGATCGTCATCACGATTAAGTCGGCCAGAGATAAAAACTTGTAAATCGACGCGAGGGTCGTGGTGCTGCCACTTAATTTTTTCAACGCCGGGTATCAATGGCCTTACAGGTGATCTTGGTCGATTCTTGGCACTTCGCGCCGATGCGAAATTACGCTGTAGCAGGGGGCCCACGGCAAAAGCACAATCTGCAGCAGCAATGACTTCTCGCTGCTGCAGCGAACGTGCAGTCACCTCATCCATGCTTTGCCCTTTCATAAAGGCATATGACGAATAGTCCATATGGCCTATAACGGCTGACTTAATGTCCGTCTCGCTAAGATGCTGACGAAGTTGGTTAGCGCAGTCAACGGCAGTTTGGCCTGTGATGACGTCATGTCCCACAACTAAAACGCCTTGCAATGTCTCTAAGTCTGATGTTGTACAATAGTTGGCAATTTTGTCAGCTATTTCGGATGCAGTGAACTCTTTCTGTTCTATAAGAGTTACTCCTACTTCGCATCCTATTTCCGGCAACCGATTTACAAAACAGTACGTCTGGCTTTCTTTGGGGAGTGCTTGGATCAAGCCTTCTGCTAGACCCTTGTTAAACACATTGAGGCCACCTAAATCACTTCCCCATCGGGTTGCAAGTAAAGCCACTACGTATGCCATCTCGGCTCCTAAATACTCGATGCGCTTAGGTAGTCACGGCACGTTGTGTACCCTTGATGAGATACTGGGATCACAACGCTGATCAGCTGCCATTACTACATCTGCCTAATACCAATCACGTATGATATGCCGTTTTGGACGTTATCGACCATTAAACACTGGTTGGCGATTTTGCTACAGTTTAGCGACAGCACGAGAGCGCAGGTTGGATAGCGGATAACGGCTGCTTATCGCTGATAGCTGCCATCCGCTTATGGCAGTCACGAGGCGAATGCGCTCGGTCTTGACTGTCAAAATTAGGGATTCGCAGGCGGTTGAAGATCCAGGATTTTTTCAAGCGACGAGCGAGCAGCCGCACGGTCAGCAGGTAGCGATAGCGGGTCACCTCGCATCGTTCAGCTAAGCGGTGCTCAAGAAACCAAGCCACATGCTTTCTCTGCCAAGCCCAAGGTGTTTCTCGTTTCCAGCGCCCTGCGATTTCTGCCTGGATTATTTTTGCCTGTCGCACGTGGCGTTGCCGGGTTGCGTGCGAGCCGGTCAGAACGCCAGCCAAGAACAGCTCCATATCGAATGGTCTACTCATGCCCGGCCACCTATGTATGCCGCGACCACGTCAATGCGCCCGTGCCCCAGCTCGAAGCTGATTTGCCTACGAGCTTCACGATCAAGGCTCCTATCTAACTGGCAACAGTGGCCGCCATTGATAGGCGCGTGGTGTTGGGTGATTTGCTCATAGCGCTCACATGCGTACGCCGCTCGTAGCTCATGGAAGCCTTTGAGGTTGTGTGCATGCAAGATGTCCCGCGCAGGGCGGATAATTTCTTGTAGAAGATTTCGGTAGCTTTCGTGCAGCGCAACCAGGTTGTGGCTACCCACAGGCGACACCTGCCGTGAAAACCCAAGCGCCTCGCGAACATCGTCGTTCACCGCAATCCAACGCGGCGCCGAGGCACCGGCGCGACCGCCTTTGGTACCATCCTGAATATTGATCCTGCCTAGCTCGTTAGCCTCACGGCTTAGTCGTGGCAGATCCGCCAAGATGGCCTCACGCAAGCGCATGCCGGTGGCCCGTGCTAACAGAACGATGGCGGCGGCCCGCAGTTGATGATGGCTGCAAAGCGCATCGACGATCTGTTTAACCTGCTCGCGGTCTTGGCCCTGAGGTACAGAGTGTCGAACCCCGGTGCGCTGCATACCCAACGCCTTGCTCGGACTGGGCAATTTCACGTTTTGATCACCGCGAAGCGCCGCCATGGTCCTGTTAACGCTGGATAGGCGGTTTTGTGCGGTGCTAACAGCAAGGTCACCGCGCCTAACCACGTCGCGCAGATACGCCGCATAGTCGGCCAACACTTTCCAATCAATCTGCCGCGCATCATTGATTCCGGGCCCTTGTTCGGAGCGGCACCACTTCACGAATGCCTGCCACCGATCACAGTGTGCCTTCACCGTGCCGTAGTGGCCGCCGCCGAACATGTCTTTCAACGCCTGCGGCCCTGCGTAGCTCAGTTGCCTGCCGTAGCCGAAATTACGGCCATCGCGTCTACCCACCAATGCCATGTCGAATCACCTCATCGTTCGGTCTTCGATCCTCGCCCCACGTCATCCCGCCAAGAATGTTGAGTGTTATCAGGGATCAAGGCCCCTGCGACCTGTGGGGATGTCCTCTACGCGGGACTGGCGGCTCCTTACGTCCGGGAGCAAGGGCATCTCATGATCTGGCCTCCTGAGCACCGTTACCGGTGGGCGGGTGGAGGCTGCATTGGCTGACGAGACCAGTGCCGCGAGATCCTGAGCCAGGTGCAAGCAGCAATGCGATGACCGGGGCATGCCTGACTGTCAGTCAGGTGCAGTCCATTCCTTGGTCTGCGGCACCATCATCCACGGCGCTGTTGCTGGTGACATCGGCGTTTGTCACGCCGATTGTCACGAGGGGGATTGCCGCAAAGCCATGTGCGATCAGGGCTGCAGCAGTGGTAGAAGTGCCCGTCTCTTTCCAGAAGAAAGAGACGGGCACAGGTTGGCGCAAGATTCGGCCAAGCGAATAGGTTGCTGCAGGGCAGAGAGGTACGGTGTGTCTGGCGCACGAGGGCCATATGTGTAAGAGCATCCATCACATGGGTAGTGACCGTACGAGCTGCCGGATGCGAATCGTACTTGGGCTGAACCACCACGGGAGCGGCGTGACCTTGAAGGCTCGGGTCACCTGAGGCGCTGTCATCGACAGCCTTTGCACGGCCAGTTCTACGCCTGTGGATAAACCCGGTCAAGGGCCGAAGTTAAGCGCCCTTGAGGACGTGAAAAGCGGTTATCCATCGGTGGACTTACTTGGTAAATCCCGGACAACGTCGTGGCTTTTAGCTCTTCAAAGTGAGGTCCATCCAAACAGGGCGGCTTTGCAGCCCTGTTTGGATGGACCCGTGCTGAGAAGCAGATAAGCGAGGCTGCTTGTCCCGAACGTTGGACGTTCAGTTGTTTCCGCAATTCTTGCGCCATACAGAGCTAGCGGATCGGTACCACGTTCTTATCTCTGACTTGCCCGTATGCTGAGGCAAGCAGGCTGCCGGTGGCGGCTTTCTGGATGTACTCACTCCACCAGGCCATCATCGGTCGTCTGCGTTCAATGTAGTCGGCTCGGTTGTAGGCGCTGCGCACCTCATCCTTGTCGACATGCGCCAGTGCGACCTCAATGAGCTCCGGGTCCCACCCATGTTCATTCAAGATGGTGCTGGCCATCGAGCGCATGCCGTGGCTCACCAAACGGTCCTGGAAGCCCATGCGTTTCAACGCCATGTTGGCCGTTTGGCTATTGGCGTGGGTGCGCGGATTTCTGTCTGCCGGGAAGACGTATTCGCGATGGCCGCTGTGAGTTTTCAGTGACTCCAAAAGTGCGACAGCGTGATCACTCAAGGGGATGCTGTGAGGGCGGCGCTTTTTCATCCGCTCCGGTGGGATAGTCCAGACACGCCTTTCAAAGTCGATGTCTGCCCAGCGAGTAGTTGCCGCCTCGGCGGGGCGAGTCATCGTGTGTAACTGCCATTCGATCAAGCAGCGGGTGGTGCGTTTGATGCTGGCGTTCGCGATCTCCAGCATGAGCTCGGGGAGTTCTTCGGGCGGAAGCGCAGCCATGTTCTCTTTCTTGGGCTTCTTGAATACAGCCCTGATGCCGGTCAGCGGGTTGGCGAAGATCAGGCCGGAATTTACTCCGTAGGTCATGATCTCGTTTAGCCGCTGGCTAAGGCGCTTGACCGTCTCCAGGCTGCCTTTCGCTTCGATTGGACGAAGCAATGCGATCACCATCGGCGCGGTAATTTTGGTGAGTGGTGTCGTCTTCAAATCGGGGAACACGTGCAGCGTGAGCGACCGCCAAATGTCCTCGGCGTAGGCCGGGGTGACCGAGTCTTTCTTGAGCTCGAACCACGCGGTGGCCACGTTCTCGAAGGTGTGTTCCGTTTCTGCGCGTTTGGCTTCATTCAGCGTATTGCGCTGCACCTTAGGATCGATGCCCTGGGCGAGCAACTCGCGGGCTTCGACTGCCTTCTTTCGTGCGTTCGCCAGTGACAGTTCGGGATAGGTCCCGAAGCCGATGTTGATGCGCTTCTTGGTCACCGGTTCGCGGTAGTTGAAATTCCACAGCAACGAGCCGTTGCTGCGTACGCGGAGCTGCAAACCGTCACCGTCCGTGAGGACGTAATCCTTGGACGCCGGTTTGACTCCCTTGAGTTGTCGATCGGAGAGGCGGAGGTTTTGAGCAGGCATGAGATTGTCCTCAGGCACTGATTCGGTATTCCAAAGATTAGCACCGGATGGGCTGGAATACCGTCTGGAATACCAGAATGGCTGGAACTCAAAAACTCTCAAAAGCCCGCAAAAGCGCTGGAAGCCGCGTATTTACTGGATCGCAGTCACAAAAAAAGACGTCCGTGGACGTCTTTGTTTGATAATTTGGTGGAGCCGGGGGGATTTGAACCTGCGTCTAATTCAGTATTTTCGCGGTCTCCAGAGAATACGCTGCCATTACGCTGTCATTCCTGTTCGCGCGCAGCTGACTCCCCAGCTTTTAGGG
>NZ_BBIS01000082.1 GCF_000730605.1 Pseudomonas monteilii NBRC 103158 = DSM 14164
ACCCATACCGGTCATTCCTTTCATCGGCTTCATGGCAATTACGATTGTTATGAGGATGCACTTAGCCATAAGCTCATCGAGGCAATTTGCCACCACAACACCGAGCATGGAGTAGCCTGATGAAAATCGTTCCCCTCTTGATTGCTGCCGTCCTTTCGTTCTCCTCGATAGTCGCCTTCGCACACAGCGGTGGTACCGACTCCAAGGGTTGCCACACCAATCACAAAACGGGCGAGCGCCACTGCCACTAAGGCAGTGCGTAGGTTCTTTAAAAGCTGGCGTTCTTGACCCAGAGAATGCCAGCCTTAAAGCAAACCCCGCGTCTAAAGCAGGTTGCGAATACCCAGCATCGCTAACAGGTGGCCGGGGTAGAACCAATAGCTCCACTGTGTGACTGGCAAGATCTTGAACGGCAACCGGGCCCAGAATAGAGCCAAACCGAGTAAAGGCGCCAAAGCCGCGATCAGCAGCGCGAGGACAGCGAACGGCTCAAGCTGCGCCGCCTGTTCGAACAGGCCAGTTCGAGAGTTGACGGTTACACAAAGCGCGACGGGCAGTAGCGCGAACAGTTCGGGGCGCTTAATGGCAAGCACCAGAGCCGCCGGCACGAACACCCCGTAGAAGCCGTACATCAGCGGCTCGCTCAGCAGATAACCCGCCAGAATTGCACCGCCAGCCATTACCAGGCTTTCGAGCGTCCGGTGCTGTACTCCCCAAGCGACCAGAAGCCCTAGCGCCAACGTGACCAAGACATTGAAGGTGCCCGAGGTGCTGACCAGCCGGTAAGGGACTTCAGAAAGCGCGGCGAACACCACCAAAGAGGCGAGATACCGGCCATTGCTCCGAGTGAATATCTCACCTGGCTGATTGCGTGAGACGTTGATCGCGACTGCCAGACAGAACAGGGGAAAAGATAACCGACCGAGCACAAACAGATCGCTGCTCGCAGGCCAGGCCAATCGCATGTGATCGAGCACCATCGTGAGCAAGGCAATCCACTTGATCAGATCCTGCCCGGTATGCCGCTCTGCCGCAGAGCGAGCAATATCGAAAGTCATGGCATGCCCCCAAGCACCAGGAGTGACAACAGCAGGTATCGCCCACCCTTGGCCAGGGTGACCAGTAACAGGAACCGCCAAAGCGGCTCGCGCATGACCCCAGCCACCAACGTAATCGGATCGCCGATGATGGGTACCCAACTCACTAGCAGTGACCAGTATCCATATGCTGGTAGAGTGCCTGCGCCTTCACCAGCTTCGCCTCACTGACCGGGAACCAGCGCTTGTGCTTGAAGTGCTCGACGCCTCGACCCAAAAACCAGTTCACCACTGAACCCAGGACATTGCCGGCGGTAGCCATCGCGACGAGCGCCATGGGCAGGTAGTGCTCAGACACAAGCATCGCGACCAGTGCTGCTTCGGATTGCATCGGCAACAACGTGGCCGCAGCGAACGCCGCCAGAAAAAGCCCAAGGTAGCTGGTGAGTTCGAACACAGTTCTACAGGTACTTGGTAATTTGCTTGAATTCGTCCAGGGCCGATCTATCGCCCTTGCTCAAGGCTGTAACCGAATCCTCAAGACAGTGGTCGATATGGTCTTGGATGAGCGTGCGCTTGGCCTGGCAGACGGCCTTTTCAACCGCATGCAGTTGCTGGGCAATGTCTACACATTCCCGCCCGTCCTCGATCATGGCAATGATGCTGCGCAGATGACCGTCTGCACGCTTCAGGCGCTTGATGATCGCCTCATGGCTCTGGTGAGGATGGGCATGGCCCTGTCCATCATTGTGCTGGTGATCATGAGAGTGATCGGACATATCTTGAGTCTCTGTCGTCGATACATTACGCTGGCGATGCTATCCCCCCCAGGGGGTTAGGTCAAACGTGCAGCGTTGCTGTTGAATCAGCGTCATAGGCATCTGAATGTCCCGTCGTTTCCTGTCATCAGCCATGATCGTGGCTTTGGCTATGGCCGTTATGCTGGCCTGGACGGGGCACGCCTATTCGTTGGCAGTACCGACTCAAGTCGCTGCCCAAGAGGCAGTGAACATGAAGTACGGGCATGACCATGGCGAGGCTTCGTGGAGCTGCACGCACTGCACTGACCACTATCACGCCCCGCTCACGCCCGACCACCAGCACGAGACCCCTCAGCTCTCTTCTGCTACGCAACTGACACCTATCTTCGGCCCGTCCATGCCATTGACCTGGTCAGGCGAATCGGTACCACACCCACCAATCTTCCGAATCGAACGCCCACCTCGTCCTGCTTTTGCTTCCTGACCCTGGCCGCTTTGCGGCTCTCGATCATTGCAAAAAAGGATTGATCCATGCGTTTACACTCGATACCGGGTGGGGGCTTGCTTGCCGTGCGAGCACGCCATCCCATCTTCCTTTTGTTCCTGTTCGCCGTGTCATTGCTCATCGGCATGCCGGAGGCATTGGCACACGCCGTAGCGGAAGGCGACAAGGGATTCATCCAGGAAAGCTCGGGGGTCATGCTGATCCCGTTCATCTACATGGGCGCCAAGCACATGATGACGGGCTACGACCACCTGCTGTTTCTGTTCGGCGTAATCTTCTTCCTCTACCGCCTCAAGGACGTGGGCCTCTACGTCACGCTGTTCGCCGTTGGACATTCGGTCACGCTGCTGTTCGGCGTGCTTACTGAGATCAGCATCAGCTCCTACATCATCGACGCGATCATCGGTTTCTCGGTGGTCTACAAGGCGATGGACAACCTGGGGGCCTTCAAGCGCTGGTTCGGTTACCAGCCGAACACCAAAGCCGCGACGCTCGCCTTCGGCCTGCTGCATGGCTTTGGCCTGGCAACAAAGATCCAGGAGTACGAAATCTCGGCCGAAGGCCTGATCCCGAACCTCATTGCCTTCAATATCGGGGTGGAGATTGGTCAGTTGCTCGCGCTGAGCGCCATCCTGATCGTGATGGGCTACTGGAGAAAAGCCGGTGGTTTCTGGCGTCACGCCTACACCGCCAACGTTGCCATGATGAGTGCCGGTTTCCTGCTGATGGGTTACCAGCTGACCGGCCTGTTCGTTACCGCCTGAGGATCCTGAAAAATGTTCAACTCTCCACTTCCTTCGGCAAGCGAACTGCCGAGCAGCCGTCAGCTCATCCGATCCACCGCCATCGCTTTCGCGGTCGCGATGGGGCTTCTGGTCACCGTGGTCATGCCTTCGGAGTACGCCGTCGATCCAACTGGCCTGGGCCGTGCCATGGGGCTCACGCAAATGGGGGAGATCAAGATATCTCTCGCACAGGAGGCCTTGGCCGATGAAGCTGCAGCCAAAGTGCCTTCGCCTGCACCGGCTTCAACAGTGGCGGCATCAGCACCAATACCTTCGGTAGCTCCCGCTCCGGTGCCACAGGTTGCCGCCGTTGAGCCTGCCAGCCAGGCCGAACAACCGTTAGCGAAAAAGGATGAGGTCAGCCTGACCCTGAAACCTGGCGAAGGGCGTGAGATCAAGCTCGAAATGCGCAAGGGCGCGATCGTGGCCTACAAATGGAGCGCTTCGGGGCCGGTCAACTATGACACCCATGGTGAAACCTACAACGCCGCTCAAGGCGACTTCCACAGCTATAGCAAAGGTCGCCAGGTCAAGGGTGACACGGGTGAGCTGACTGCGCTCTTCGACGGAACCCATGGCTGGTTCTGGCGTAACCGTACCTCGGGCAACGTAACCATCGTGCTGAACACGGCGGGTGACTACCTCAACCTCAAAAAATGACCTTCTGGCTGAGACTCATATGCAGTGAGTCTCAGCCCATGACCCCTTTGATTGCACCACTGTGGAACTCAAGACATGACTATCAAACTGCTACGTTCGCTCGCCGTAATCGGTCTTCTCGGTCTGCTTGTCGCATGCGGCGATGCCGAGCCTGAGGCCACTGGCGACAGCGCGGGCCATGGTCACGCTCACGACTGACGTCCAACTAGAGCCAAGGATGGCTCAATTTTTACCTACCTCAGGACAACGGTTGACAGGTCTGTCAGTCGCTCCGTTCGCCTCCAAATAACGTCTGCTGACTGCTGCCCCTTGCATAGGGGGGCGGGGTATGACAATCTTCGCGACAATATACATAGGGGGGGTATGGTATGGGCCATCTCGCATCGAACAAGGACGCGCTGCTCAAACGCGTCAAACGCATTGCTGGACAGGTGCAAGCAATCGAAAAAGCGCTTCAGGAAGATGAGGACTGCGCTAAAACCCTCCTTCTGGTGGCGTCGACGCGTGGCGCGATGAATGGGCTACTGGACGAGATCATCAGAGATCACGCCAGGGCGCACGTGGCTGCCCCTTCTCTCACTGACGAAGAGCGCAGCAAGGGAGTGGAAGAACTCCTGGAAGCCATTCAGCGTTACTCAAAATGACCTCGGACACCCAAGCAATGAGCACGACAGCTACCATCCACGACCATGTTTTTCTTGGCGCCTCCCACGAAGAGAATGCAAAGCGCACGCTTTGGGTGGTCTTACTGACCGTTGTGATGATGATGGGTGAAATTGCCGCCGGCTACATCACCGGATCGATGGCTCTACTGGCCGACGGTTTCCATATGGCTACGCACGCCGGTGCGCTCGGTATCGCGGCAGCCGCGTATGCATACGCAAAGCGGCACGCCACCAACTCACGTTTCAGTTTTGGTACTGGGAAGGTTGGTGACCTGGGTGGGTTTGCCTCGGCGCTGATCCTGGGGCTTGTTGCCCTGGCAGTCGGTGCTGAGTCGGTCGTCCGCTTGTTCCAACCGAATGAAGTGCAGTTCGGCACGGCCATTGCTATCGCCGTCGTAGGCTTGCTGGTGAACATTGTCAGTGCGCTGCTGCTGGGTCACGGGCACGGGCACGACCATGATCACGTTCATGACCACCATCACCACGATCATGGACACAGCCACGGACATAGCAGCGGCGATAACAATCTACGATCGGCCTATGTACATGTCCTTGCCGATGCATTGACCTCGGTTCTGGCAATTGTCGCCCTGCTGGCAGGCAAATTCCTGGGCTGGGTCTGGCTCGACCCGGTGATGGGTATCGTAGGCGCTGTTGTAATTGGTCGTTGGTCATGGAACCTGATGAAAGTGACCGCCGGTGTTCTTTTGGACAAAACCGATGATCACGTGGCGCAGGAAATCCGCGAGTTCATTGAGCAGCCGGGTGACGTCCGCATCTGCGATCTGCATGTCTGGCGTGTCGGGCCCGACGCTCACGCAGCGATCGTCAGTGTTGTTGGCCACGCTCAAACAAGCGTCTCAAGCATTCGTGAACGACTGCTACCAGTTCATGAAGTACGGCATCTGACCGTCGAAGTCCATCAGGCCTGATGTGGATGCGGGTCGCAGTTGCTGCCCGCACGCTCGCATCAGAGTCCAGTGCCACAGGTAACCCAACAATGGCTTCAGCGATCGAGAATCCTTGTATTTCACTCTGTCAGCTGAAAGGTGATCTCTGTGTCAGTTGCGGGCGATCGAAAGACGAAATCCGCAAGTGGAAACGCATGAAACGCCCGGAGAAGATGGCAGCCGTACAGAAAGCCAGTGCGCGGCTGAAGGCACTGAAGAAATAACACCGACCAGGCGCCCCTCCACCGCCCAGGATGGAGGGCGCTATCGCCGTGGCCATTTCCGGTGGTGCTCATCGATGACAAAGGAGTGCGCATGAGATTTGCCATCCGCGACATGAGGATCGTCTTCCGAAAGATCGTCATGCTGATGCGACACCACCTCGTCCTCATGGTCGGGATGCCAGATCCATTTGCTCAGTATCCACGCTGCCCCAGCGAGCAGGCCTAGACCAACGAACGCAGACGTCAGGTTCACGCTGGCTCCCAGCCATCCGGCCAATGGGTAGGTAATAAGCCAACAGGCATGCGACAAGGCGAACTGTGCCGCGAATAGCGCTGGTCGATCCTGAGCCGAAGACGACCTACGCAAGATACGCCCCGACGGCGTTAGTGCCAGGGAATATCCAGCACCCAGTACCACCCACAGAACTATCAGAGCCGAATAGCTGGAAACGAAGGCCCCTATCAGCAGGCCGACCACCAGCACTGCTCCACCGGCAAGCATGGCCTTACGATCATCCAGGCGTTCAAGCAGTCGGGGAAGCAATAGCGCCACCACCATCGAGCCGCCACCGAAAGCCATTAACGCCATGGCCATAGCGCTCTGATCCAGCCCAAGCTTCGCCTGAACCAACACGACCGTATTCACTATCACCATTGCGCTGGCAGCAGCAATTGCGAGGTTCAGGGCTAGTAGGCCGCGCAGGCGCGGAGTACGCAGGAAGATCCGTAGGCCTTTGGTCGTGCGCTCGTAGATGCTCCGTTTAGGCCCGCGAACGGCTACAGGCAATACCGCTGAAACCACCATTGCAGCTGATACGAGAAATCCCACGACGGTGCCACCGAATAGGCTGTGGAAGCTGACCACGGTCAACAGGGCTGCCGCGAGCATTGGGCTGATGACGCTCTCAAGGTCGTAAGCCAGTCGCGAAAGCGACAGCGCTCGGGTGTACTCACGCTCGTCAGGGAGGATGTCGGGGATGGTGGCCTGAAATGTCGGGGTGAACGCGGCAGATGCAGACTGCAGCACGAAAATCAGCACGTAGACCTGCCAGATCTCTGTGACAAACGGGAGCAATAGCGCCACGGCAGCCCTGACCAGGTCGAGAGAGACCAGCATGGCTTTTCTGGGCAAGTGTTCGGCAAACGCACCGGCAATCGGGGCCACGCCAATGTAGGCCACCATCTTGATCGAAAGCGCGGTACCCAGGACGGCGCCGGCCTGCGCGCCGGCCAGATCATAGGCCAGAAGCCCAAGCGCTACGGTCGCCAGGCCGGTGCCTATCAAGGCAATCACCTGAGCAAGGAACAGGTGCCTGTAATTGCGGTTTTTCAGGACAAATAGCATGGCACCTCCGTGCACGGCTGGAGGCGATCTCTATCGCCTGAACTTCATCAGATCGACAACAGCGTATCCCCCCCAGGGGGATATGGTCAACGCGATTCCGTGCTGCTCAGCACGGTCAATGAATACCCATTGCTTTTAGCCAAATCTGGTTTAATGTAGAGAGAGATACATTTTATGCTGAGCCTTCTACATGATTGATTGGTCGTTACTGATCCTTGGGCTGCCGACGGCCAACGCCACCGAGCGTATGCGCGCATGGAGAACCCTGAAGGCCTCCGGTGCAGCTGTGCTGCGCGATGGTGTGTACCTGCTGCCAGAAAAAAGCGCGGGCCGCGAAACGTTCGAAGCGGTGGAGCGAGATGTGCTGGCCATCAACGGCACGGCATTTCTGCTGTCGCTGCCTGAACGCGAGGAGCGCTTCAGCGGGCTATTCGACAGAAGCGATGAATACGCCAAGCTGATGGAAGA
Source organism: Pseudomonas monteilii NBRC 103158 = DSM 14164 (assembly GCF_000730605.1). Taxonomy (GTDB): domain Bacteria; phylum Pseudomonadota; class Gammaproteobacteria; order Pseudomonadales; family Pseudomonadaceae; genus Aquipseudomonas; species Aquipseudomonas monteilii. The sequence goes on from NZ_BBIS01000082.1 coordinate 7,401, forward strand.
AATTGCAGGCTGCCGAGCTGACCTATCCCCGGAGAATGCGCTGCTGACAGCCCGGCAGGTGCGCAAGCTCAGGAAGGCCTTCGGCCAGTTGACAGCGATCGATTTCTTCCCAGGTGTGTTCAAGACACAAGCCGACTCGGCCCTGCAGGAACTTGAGACCGCGATTAGCCGAGCACTGTCTTCCGATGAGCCGAGTGCGCACGATGAGGCCATCAAGCAGCTGGAGCGCAGCGAATACCAAGGTCGCCGATGGGCAACGCGAAAACGCCCATGGGTAGACCGGTTGGCCTGTGCCTGGCTGATCCGTCGCTTCATTGATGCCGATGCCCAATTCATTTGGTTGGACAGTCCCAGTGACTGCCCAAGCGATGCGCTCGGCTTTGATTTTGATGGGGCCCGGTTCAGCCACGTTGGCCAGCGGATTTCCTTCGAAACCCTCATCGAGAGCTTTGCCGTTCAGCAGCCAGGCCTGGCACGCCTGGCAGGCGTCATCCACTACCTGGATGTGGGAGGCGTACAACCTTCCGAAGCACCCGGTATCGAGCGTGTCCTCGCTGGCTTGAGAGAGAGCATTGGCGATGACGATCAACTGACAATGGTCGCAGGAGGCATCTTCGATGGCCTGCTGACGGCTTTCGCAAGTGAGGAAGCCCAAAATGGTTGATACCACCTCCGCAGTAAGTGAACAGCCGCCATCGCAAGCAACTCAGCAGCCGATCGGTCTCTATGAAGCCTTCCTGTTCTGGCTCAAGTTGGGCTTCATCAGCTTTGGCGGGCCTGCCGGGCAGATCTCGATCATGCACCAGGAGCTGGTAGAGCGCAGGCGGTGGATCAGCGAGAAGCGTTTCCTGCACGCGCTGAACTATTGCATGTTGTTGCCCGGCCCCGAGGCTCAGCAGCTGGCCACGTATATCGGTTGGCTCATGCACCGCAGCTGGGGCGGGGTGATTGCCGGCGCATTGTTCGTGCTGCCTTCGCTGTTCATCCTGATCGGTTTGTCCTGGGTCTACGTCGCCTTTGGCGAGGTACCGGTAGTCGCGGGGATCTTCTATGGCATCAAGCCGGCGGTCACGGCTATTGTCGTTCATGCAGCCCACCGGATTGGCTCGCGGGCACTGAAGAATGGCTGGCTGTGGGCTATGGCCGGCGCCTCGTTCGTGGCGATCTTCGCCCTCAACGTGCCGTTCCCGCTGATCGTGCTGGTGGCTGCCATCATCGGCTATGTGGGTGGTCGCTTCGCCCCGAGCAAATTCGTAATCGGTGGTGGTCATGGAGCCGCGAAGAACAGCTATGGCCCGGCCCTTATCGATGACGACACCCCCACGCCTGAGCATACCCGTTTCAGCTGGGGGCATCTGGTACGCCTGCTGATGGTCGGTGCAGGGCTCTGGGCCCTGCCCATGGGGCTGCTGACGCTATCGTTTGGCTGGGACGGCACCCTGACGCAGATGGGCTGGTTCTTCACCAAGGCCGCACTGATGACTTTTGGCGGTGCGTATGCTGTGCTGCCCTATGTCTATCAGGGCGCTGTCGGGCACTACGGATGGCTGACGCCAACCCAGATGATCGATGGCCTCGCCTTGGGGGAGACCACTCCGGGCCCACTGATCATGGTGGTTGCCTTCGTCGGCTTCGTCGGTGGATACGTGCATCCGATGTTCGGTGCGGAGCACCCATTCCTGGCCGGTGCAGTCGCGGCGAGCCTCGTCACCTGGTTCACCTTCTTGCCGTCGTTCCTGTTCATCCTCGCCGGTGGCCCGTTGGTGGAATCGACTCACAACGAGATGAAGTTCACCGCACCGCTGACGGGGATCACGGCTGCAGTAGTGGGCGTGATCCTCAACCTCGCAATGTTCTTCGGCTATCACGTGCTTTGGCCAAAAGGCTTCAATGGGGCGCTTGATTGGCCTTCCGCTGTGATCGCGGTAGCGGCAGCGATTGCCTTGTTCCGCTTCAAACGAGGGGTGATCCAGGTGCTGATTGCCTGCGCTCTGGTCGGCCTGGCAGTCCACATGTTGCGTGTTTGAAACCAAATACCCGTCGACATCATCGGCCGGCATTTCATGACCCATCTCCCGCTGGTGGGAGATTTAAGTAGGTATCGCGTGAGCATTCAAAGATTGATCGGATCGTCTGCCCCTGGCTCACCCACCTGGAATTGGTGGCTTAGTGGGGCTTCCTTAACGTCACTACAATCGCACCCTGCCTGTTCACATTCGGCCTGCTGTCAGCGCTCTTGAAAGCACTGCTAGCCGTGCGTGCTACTGACTGGAACGCTGGTAGGCGAATGTCAGCTTTGGGT
>NZ_BBIS01000081.1 GCF_000730605.1 Pseudomonas monteilii NBRC 103158 = DSM 14164
CCCTAGGTACCGAAAATCGGCTGTATACTCCCGTCGCATGCGCGCTTGGGGTTTCTGTTTGCGATCCGCAGTACTGATTCCTCACCCAACAAATGAGGTAGGCAATCAAGCACGCGGATGCTCGCCTTCTTCATAAAGTCGAAGGCGAGCCTGGCCATTAACGGCTACGTATGCATGGGTAAGAGTTCAGCAGATCGAGCGTCTACTGAGCGCCAGAGGCGGAATAGTCACAGCCTAGTGGTTGAACGCGGTACTGCTGGTGTACGCAGAGCTGGACTCATTGTTTTTTGAATGGCGCATTGCAGCACATAGAAATATAAAATCCCGGAAGAAAATACGATTGCGGACAGGGAAACCATTTCTGAATCTAAAACCCCAGAAATCATATACTGCTTAAACGTGACAGATCACAGGATGATTCCAGTGCAGTACATGACCCCTGTGAACTGGTTTCCCAAAAAACTCAGGATACCGCTGAAAGCATTATTCGCACTCAGTAGAACTGCTTTCAGAATTGTCCACCCAAGAAGTGGCAGAAAAGCCTTAATAATGAAGGCGAATAACATTGATTATGCGAATAGTTTTATCGGCGTTTCTGCCCACGGCTTGATGGTGCCGTCTATTTCAACGCCGGTATACAAGATCGCATTCAGAACAAGTGCCATGACGGTGCATATGCCGAGGCGTATCATTTCCCGCTTTAGTAGGGCCATCATTATCACGGCGTGAATCTTGCCTCCGATGAATCGGTTTAGTCCTTGGGTCGACATTTCTCTTCCTATGCTTTCGAGGATGACACTGTTGTAACGTTGTAAGAAGGTCACTCTTTTACCCGAAGAGAGCTGACGCTTCAACGGTTGTGGATTGCGCAGGGGGCTCATGTCCTTCCCTTACTGGGTAGCTTGCTGAGTAATCCTCATCTACCTGCGTGGCAAAGATGCATCCACCCCGTCGCCGTCAGAGCTCGGGAGGACTGGCTGCTGTCAGTAACTCATCAAGTGACGGAACCTTAGCGTTAGCACTCAGGACGAGTGTCCTGGATCGGAGTATTGATACATCATAGAAAGATTCGCACTCGACTCTTCCATTCACTTCTCTCCAGTGGGTGACTTCTGGTATCAGCTCGTTAGGCACCGGATGTAGTGCCATAGGGTTATGGAAGACCTCCACTTCAGCAGACCACGGCTCGTAGCCATACTGCGGCCAGAGCTGACCGTAATCGCTGGACGCTACATCCAACAAGGCGCTGATCCTGCAACTGGGCAGCGGCCAGTGGCTGCGCGACGGCCTGAACCTGATCATCGGCGGCCCAACCGGCGTAGGCAAAACCTGGCTCGCCTGCGCGCTGGCCCACAAGGCCTGCCGCGACGGCTACAGCGTGCGCTATCTGCGCCTGCCGCGCTTGATGGAAGAGCTGGGCCTAGCCCACGGCGATGGGCGCTTCGCGAAACTGATGGCGGGTTATGCCAAGACCGACTTGCTGATCCTGGACGACTGGGGCCTGGCGCCGTTTACCGCCGCACAACGGCGCGACATGCTCGAACTGCTGGACGACCGCTACGGCAACCGCTCGACGCTGGTGACCAGCCAGATGCCGGTAGACAAGTGGCACGCACTGATCGGCGATCCGACCTTGGGCGACGCGATCCTCGATCGGCTGGTGCACAACGCTTACCGGATCGAACTGAAGGGCGAATCGATGCGCAGGCGCGCAACGAAATTGACGACGACAGGGACTTCAGACTAACAATGCAAACCTGCGTCGCTGCGCTCCGACTGCCTGTCCAAGTGGACGTGGATTAGGTGTCCAAGTGAGCGTGGAACGAGTGTCCAAATGATCGTGGGCTGAGTGTCCAAGTGTCGTGGAATCCGCAATTTGTTTTGGATGGTCCTCGCAAACCTTTCTGCAGCCGCTCCAAAGAAGCGCTCATGTCGGTCAGCTGGTGGGGGGCTACTCAGCTTTTGTGAGATGTGGGTAGGGTCTTCTCAGCTTTTTTGTGAAAAACCCCCCTTCACTTCACAAAAAAATGGCCAAGCTTCCCATTTCACGAGGCCTGGCCTATCACCTATTTTGTGAACCTACAGCTCGATACCGATACCTCGGAAGGCTGGCCTCCCACTTCCAGGCGTGCCAGGTTCGATCACAATGAACAGCGAAGGCAACACGAACAATACGCCGGCAATCACTCCCCAGCTGCTGTTTCACCAGCGCCTTGGCAGGCCTGGTAGTCCACGTAGCGTGTTTAAAAGCAACTGCAGGTTTCGCAAAGCCCCCAAACCCGCTATCTACATGACCTCAGAATCTCTTGAGATTCCTGACGAACAAGTAATCTCCATGGCAGCTTTCTGAAAGGTGTATAACGCTACCCTATAGCTAGGAATGAGTAAGCTTTTGGAGAAAATCATGAATGTAATTAAGGCATTTGCCGTTTTTTCAGTTTTGAGTGCCATCTCATCTTTAGCAGTTGCAGAGGGTGGAGGAGATCGTGTATACGGCCGAATGATTCAGGAAAACCAAAGGGCCATGGAGCAGTACGCTGTAAGAAATGGCAAGGCCGCTCCTGAAGTCGTTCACTATAAGTACGGCATGGATCTTGATATCAAAAAAATTGTTAGCGTCACACAAGCCAATAAGAACTGTAGCGTCGCTCCCTCTCGCATGACTTATGAAGACTCAAGCGGCAAGCTCAATACAGTAGAGTATCGGGTTATGGGTAGCGATTGCCCGCACGGAGGCTAGCCCGTAAAAGCACAACTGACTCTTTGTTATTTTAGCCCTACGAGGAAAGCTTTCATTATACTGACTTAAAAGTAATTTTCAGGTCACTCCGGGGTTATGCTTCATGCGAAATCATGGCTGCCGACACGTTAGCACTTGCTGCGTGCCTGTGATTTCTATAATGACAAGAAAGCAATTCACATTGAAGCTCTGCCAAGCTGAAGCCAGGAGTGTTAAATGAATAATAAAAGTATTTATGGCCTTTCTTTGATTGCCCTTGGAATGAGCATCGGGCAAGTCGCAGTGGCGGCGGAGCAAAAACCGGATGGATTTATCGAGGGGAGCTCTATCAATGTGCTCAACCGAAACTTCTATATCAATCGAGATTATCGTAAGGGGCATTCCAGCCCTACCGGAAACGGCTATGCCGAAGAATGGGCTCACGCCATAATTGGGCGATTCGAGTCAGGGTTCACTCAAGGCACCGTAGGTTTAGGTGTCGACTTGTTTGCAATGCAGGGAATCAAGCTAGACTCTGGTGATGGGCGCTCCGGAGCTCGTAGTTCGATAGATGTAATGCCCTATAATAGCAAAGGCCAGCCAGAAGATACCTACTCGAAAGTAGGCGGGGCCGCAAAGGCTAGTTTTCTGGATACAATTGTCAGGGTCGGCGATGTGTTCCCGTCTACACCTGTTGTTGCATACGGAGACTCTCGATTGCTACCGGAAAGCTTTCGAGGTATAACGTTTACAAATACCAGCATCAAAGACCTCAGCCTTCAGGGTGGGCGTCTACATGCTATGAGCCAACCCAACTCCAGTAGTATGCGTGACGGCTTCGCAACCTTCTATGCCGGGGCAGTTGATGCGCCTTGGATTGCCTACTTGGGCGGTGATTACACTGTCAACGAGCATCTCGGCGTAAGCCTTTACACTAGCCAATTCAAAGATGTCTGGAACCAGTACTACGCGGGCACCACTTTGAGCTATCCGCTCTCGGAAAACATGACGCTGATAGGTGGGTTGAATTACTACCGGGCTGTCGATGAGGGGAAAAAGCTACTGGGTAGTTTCGATAACAATATCTGGAGTGGTAAGGCCGGAATCAAGTTTGGCGCTCACACAGTGAGCGTTGGATATCAACGGAACAATGGTAATGATGATTTTGATTACTTACGTCAGTCAGACTCCATTTTTCTGGATAACTCCATCCAGTACAGCGACTTTAACTCCCCTAAAGAGCAATCGCTGCAGCTACGTTATGACTTGGACATGCAAGCTTTCGGCATACCTGGCCTGAGCTTCATGACTCGCTACGCTAAGGGCTGGGATGCGGACTATTCGAATGCAAACAGTATCTATATGCGAAGGGGCGAAGATGGTGATCCTCTGCGAGATCAAAAGCGCTGGGAGCGAGACATTGAAGCGAAGTACGTCGTTCAATCAGGTTCTTTGAAGGACATGTCATTCCGTGTTCGCCAGGCAACGACTCGGGCAACAGACTTCGAGTCAGATTTGAATGAGGTCCGTCTAATCATCGAATATCCATTGCAGCTGCTATAGTAGCCATCGGTTACCGATCTTCGGCGTTTGTTTTTCAAGTACACCCGTCCCCTTGTTACTCCTTTAGTTTGGAGACGGTTTAGGCGCCCTTAAGGCGCCTTTTTTATCCGGCTTAAGAATCAGCTAGCAATTGCTTGCCATTTACAATCGACATAGCACGTTGCGACTAGAATACTGAGCAATTTAGCTGGCGATTCATATCGAGAAAATGACACTGATTACAAATAGCATAGACATACGAGCTGAAAGATGTGTTGAGTTTTTTCTGAGCCTAGAGCATTATGAATGCGCCCTAACTAAAAGAAATCTGCTCATTAAGCATCACAGGAATTTGAATTTAACGTGCTGATGAAATACGAGCGCCCTACGCCATGGCTTTACGAGGGCGCAGCTCACAATATTCAAATAGCTGGGTAGTCCATAATCACCTCATCGATTCCTGTCTTGGTCAAACCAATAATCTGATAGGCGTCTCGCTTCCCACCAACTTCCATCCCAGGAGAACCTGCCGGCATGCCCGGCGCTGCAATCCCCATTAGATCATCGCGATTGCTGATCGTGAAAATCTGCTCGACTGGCACATGGCCCTCAACAAACTTCCCATTAATGACTGCGGTATGGCACGACGAAAGCCTGGGGGGAACGCCAAACTTCTGCTTAGTCGAACTCATATCCATTTCGACATGATCGACTACGGTAAGTCCGCTGTCTTTCAAGTATTGAACCCATTTTTTGCAGCAACCGCAGTTTGCATCACGATAAACATCAATTTTCATGGGGTCTGTAGCATACGCTGCGGTGCCAATAAACAAGGCTGCAAATGTCGCAATGCCTAAGGTTCGCAGTTTTACTCTGTTTTGCATGATCAGCTCTCTTACCGTAAAGGGGCTTCGTGGTTCTGCGAACTCTTTACGAAGCCTCACTTTTGAACCAAGTATTAAGTAGATTGGAACAAGCTATATCTTTGGCTCAAAACCACATTCTAACACCAACTACAAATCTAGCTTCATTGGTATTTTCTCCTTCATCACTGGCCAAATCGGCAGTCTTCCCGTAAGAACGATTCCAGGAGATGCCAATATAGGGGGCGAATTCACGGATAAGTTCGTAGCGCAATCGTAGGCCTACTTCGGTGTTAGCTAACCCGGAACCAATACCGCGCTGTGGGTCGTTCTTCCCATAGAGGTTCGCTTCAAACGTTGGTTGCAAGATTAGGCGGTTGGTGAGCAGAATGTCATAATCACCTTCAAACCGAGCCGCGGTTTGGCCATTTTCGCCGATGAAAGCTGTTGCTTCGGCTTCAAAGTTATAGAGAGCCATACCCTGAATACCCAGGGCTCCCCAGGTCTGCGGCGAGCCAGGTTTGAAATCTTGGCGAACGCCAGTGACGACATCCCACCACGGACTGATCGCATGCCCCCAGAGCGCCTGGAGTTCAGCACTTTCTGTTACGCCATTGGTGCGCTCGCCTTCGGAGCGCAGCCATAAACGATCAATATCACCACCAACCCACCCCTTGGCATCCCAAGCCAAAGCGCTTCCATTGTCCGCATCCTGATACTCAAGCTTATCAAGCAAAATAAACGAGTTTAAGCTCTTATCGTGAACGCCATGCCCGGCCACCGGTGGAAAGGCTGCGGCGCGATCAGTATCGGTAAGCACCGGGATAGGGGTTCGACTGGTCGTGGCAGCCCCTCCGCCCATACTCTCCATCCCGTCCATTTGTCCGTCGCCCATGTTCATCATGCTGTGATCCATGGTGCCCATTGAACCGTGATCCATCTTGGAGTGATCCATAGGACTGTCTTTAGATTTGGTTGGCTCAATCTGTGACATTGTCGATGGATTTGAGTCCTTAGCTGATGGCATTGCCTTCGAATGCTCCATTTCTTCGGCCGCATGTGCAATGCCCAAGAATGCAGGACTGACAGAAACAGCCAGCGCCACAAGGGTCGGCCGTAAAAATTTGTTGGTCATGATCTCAATCTGCCCTTTTGATTTTTGGGTCATGATCCACCGACTCATGGCTCATTTTCCTGTGATCCATAGAACCGTGAACAGGTTCATATCCGCTTGTTTTGGTTCCCGGCTCGCTGGTTGCGACCGCATTTGCCGTAAGAATGCTATCGCCAATCACCTCTGCCGCCAGTACCACAGACGAAACAGCACCCAACAAGCCGATGGCTAAGGCGTAACTCACCAAGGATTTACGATTCGGGTATTTGCTCACAGATCGTCTCCTTTACTCATCGACCCGAACTTCACGGAACATGCCCATTTCCATATGGAAAAGCAGGTGGCAGTGGTAAGCCCAGCGTCCTAGGGCATCGGCCGTGACGCGATAGCTGCGTTTGGTTCCTGGTGGCATATCGATCGTGTGCTTGCGCACCATAAACTGACCGTTCTCATCCTCCAAGTCACTCCACATACCGTGGAGGTGGATGGGGTGGGTCATCATAGTGTCATTCACCAGTGTGATACGAAGGCGCTCACCGTACTTGAGGCGAAGCGGCTCGGCATCAGAGAATTTGATACCGTTAAAAGACCACGAAAACTTCTCCATGTGGCCGGTCAAATGCAACTCGATGGTGCGATTAGGCTCGCGACCATCAGGATCTTGGAACGTACTCCGCAAGTCAGAATAAGTAAGCACACGACGACCATTATTCCGCAACCCGATTCCAGGATCGTTTAACTTCGGTGCTGGAGTCATGGCTTGCATATCAACCAATGGGTTGTTGGTTTCTGACGATGGGTGACTCTGCATCTCCGCCCCCATGCCAGCCATTCCTGGCATGCCACTATGGTCCATCCCAGCCATCTTGCTGTGATCCATGCCGGCCATCGTGGGCATGTCAGCTTTGTCCATGCCTGCCATCTTGCTATGGTCCATACCGGCCATGTTAGGCATGTCGCCACCGCCCATGCCGGTCATATCGCTTGAGGACATACCCGTCATCTTGCTGTGATCCATGCCGGCCATACCAGACATGCCATCACCTCCCATGCCAGCCATGCCCCCATGGTCCATGCCTGCCATACCGCCCATCCCCATGTCATCCATAGTGATGATAGGTCGTGGGTCAATTGCTGGAATTGATGACTTCAGTCCTTCGCGTACGGCCAAAGTCCCGCGGGCATAGCCGGTTCGGTCCATGGATTGAGCGAAAATTGTGTAAGCTTCCTCAGTGGCTGGCTCCACAATTACGTCATAAGTTTCTGCCACTGCTATGCGGAATTCATCGACGCTGACTGGCTTGACATACTGACCATCGGCAGCCACTACCGTCATTTTCAGGCCTGGGATGCGAACATCGAAATAGCTCATGGCAGAGCCGTTGATGAAGCGCAATCGCAGCTTCTCTCCTGGCTTGAAAATACCAGTCCAGTTGCTATTAGGAGCCTGGCCATTCATAAGGTAAGTGTATGTATCTGCGCTGACATCACCGAGGTCAGTTGGGCTCATGTTCATTTCAGCCCACATCTTCCTATCAGCTATTGTCGCGGCCCAGCCTTTGTCGCTGACGTCGTTGATGAAGTCACCAACGGTACGTTTATGATGATTGTAGTAGCCGGACTGCTTCTTGAGCTTGGCCATTACACGACTAGGGGCTTCATCCGTCCAGTCAGTTAGCATCACCACATAATCGCGGTCGTACTTGAAAGGCTCTGGCTCTTTCGAGTCGATTACGATTGGTCCGTAAACACCCGCTTGCTCCTGCAGGCCTGAGTGGCTGTGGTACCAGTACGTCCCGTTCTGGTGAACCTTAAATTTGTACTCGTACATGCCATCAGGAGCAATACCGTGAAAACTCAGTCCCGGCACCCCATCCATATTGGCCGGCAGGATGATTCCATGCCAATGGATAGAGGTGTCTTCATCGAGACGGTTTTTCACACGCAGCGTAACGGTCTCCCCTTCACGCCAGCGAAGCAGCGGCCCCGGCAATGTGCCATTAATGGTCATTGCGGTACGTGCTGAGCCAGTGATGTTTACAGGGGTTTCACCAATAAACAGATCAAACTCGTTGCCAGTTAGCACGCTTGGAAAGCCCGGGCTTGCCACGGCCCAAACTGGGGTGCGCCACAAACCCAGACCGCCAAGAATGCCACCTGCGGCTAAGCCTTTCACGAATGTCCGCCTAGAGGTTTTGGAGTTCATGCAGTTTTCGTCCAATCAGTCAAAAGGGAAGCTGTGCGAAACAACGTGTATTACTCATACAGGTTGAAAGCACTCTCGTGGGCGCTGATGCTTGGCCCAGATGAGCTTCGCTGGCCGTCACTCAGGAATTGACACGGCCAGCGAGCTCAAACGGTGCCACAATTGAACCATCACAGGGATTACATTTCTGTCAGCTTTCGAGTGCACGAGTCATCAGCACTTGGCATGCTCGACCGACTTGTCTTTGCTTTCGACAGCAGGAGATTGTGTGCCTTGCTTCTGAGCAACTTGATACGATTCCATTGAGTCCTTCCTTGCCGCTTCCATGCGTGCGAACGTACGATCACCACCTCCCTCAGCCATAGCCAGAGAGGACAGGGTCAGGGCGCCAATGACAAGCAAAGCTTTGATGGATTTCATTTTGGGGATCCTCAGATGAGTTTTTGCCGCCCCACTGAATCCATTCCAGACCATGATTCTTGGGGGTGATGTAACTGTAGGACTGCGCCCCTGTCAGAAACCTTAGGAGAGGATTACGTTTTTGTCAGGGATCGAAATGAGCCTAGGGAAACCAAAGCAATTTGAACCGCGCGCGCTACGAGCAACGTCGCGACGTCACTGGGCAGATTTTCGCAGGCGTCATGAGGCTCAAAACCATAGCTTTGCCCTGGTTCTTGTGCGCTACGGCTGCTTCACCTTCGCATACACCTGTGCCTTGGCCTGGTGTCCAGGAACCTGCCGCGAACTGATACCTTTCAAAAGGTCTCGGAAATTCATGATCGTGATGTCTTCAGGAATCGGCGCGCTGAGCGTGAGTCGAGCCAGCCGGCCCATCAAGGTGATCTCGTGCAACGCTTCTTCCATCGCCGGAGCTCTCAGCGAAAAGCCGTTCTGCAGCAAGTGAATCCGCGGCATCGATTCCAATGAGTAAGACTTACGACCTCCGACCTTTGGATAATGCGGCTCGACCAACGCCACCAGTTCGATCCGCGGCACGATCGGCTCTATCTCAGCAAGCAAACGCTCATGAAGCGTTTGCTTGCGTGCTCTAAATCCGAAAAGCTCAGTTGCCTCATGGACAAGGCTTACTGTGGAAGCTGAACGGAGGGCGATTTCCGTGCGGTTCGGACGGTTTGCGCTGACCTGATCGGAGAATCCCTACGGGAACTCCAGAGTCAGAGTGATTGTGATCATGACGACTTAAGGGCACCACTATTTCACTTCAAATTTACCTACCATTCCCGACTGATAGTGACCTGGTACATTGCAGGCAAACTCTAGTCCTGTGCTTTTGTTAAACGTCCAGATCAACTCCTGGGTTGTGCGCGGCTCGATCAGAACACTGTTGGGATCGTTATGCTCCATCCCAACCATCTTCATGCCTCCCATAGTGTGTTCCATAGTGCTCATATCCTGACCTACGCCAGTAGAGCTTAGCGTGCCATTCTGAAACATGGCCGCCATCTCAGCCTGATGTGCGGCGTGGGAATCCGCTTTACCGATGTTGAACTCATGCAGAAGAGAACCTTCGTTGCGTAAAATAAAGCGGATCGTTTCCCCCGGTTTTACATCAATAGCTTTAGGG
>NZ_BBIS01000080.1 GCF_000730605.1 Pseudomonas monteilii NBRC 103158 = DSM 14164
GTTGGTGCCCGGGACGTCTGGTTCGTCGTGGCGTTGCCGGTGTACCTGAGCACCGCGTTTGGCTGGGACTTCTGGCTGGTCGGCGGCTTCCTCACCGCGTGGATCATTGGCTACGGCATCGTCCAGTCGTTTGCTCCTCACATCACCGGCAAGAAGCGTGGTCATGTGCCGGACGGCCGAGCGGCCTTCATCTGGGCGCTCGCCCTGGCCGGACTGCCTGCGCTTATTGCCGTGGGCCTATCAGCAGGCTGGTCGGCGCAGGTAGTGCTGCTCGGTGGGCTGATGCTGTTCGGTGTGCTGTTCGCGGTGAACTCCTCGCTGCATAGCTACCTGATCGTCAGCTATGCCAAGGAAGACGGTGTCTCCCTGGACGTAGGCTTCTACTACATGTCCAACGCGCTAGGGCGGCTGGTCGGCACGCTGCTGTCGGGCTGGGTGTTCCAAGCCTATGGCCTGGAGGCCTGCCTGTGGGTTTCCAGCATTTTCGTATTGGCCGCCGCGCTCATCTCGATCGGATTGCCCAAGCACGGAGACATCGTGCAGCTACCCCGCTGATAACCAAAGGGAGTAGGCCGCTCTCAACGCCGTTTGTATGCATACAAGATCGGTACTTTGGCGCCGAGTGCGCAGATGTTCTTCAGCACAATTAATAGTCTGAATGCGGACGCAGATGATCTGTCGCAAAGGCCAGCATCCGTACGATGCTCAGGTATAGGTTTTTCATCGGGTTTCTCCTGGTTTGGAACCATTGGTTACTGCGAGGTTACGGCGCCGGACTAACCAGTACGCCGCAGGTATAACGAACAGAGAGAGTAGGGGGGCGGACAGCATGCCGCCCACCATGGGCACGGCGATGCGACTCATCACTTCGCTGCCGGTACCATCACTCCAGAGAATTGGCAGCAGGCCTGCGACGATCACCGCCACCGTCATCGCCTTGGGCCTGATGCGTTGCACCGCGCCCTCACGGATCGCTTCCAGTAGCGCCAGTTGCGTGCGCTCACTATTGCACTGTCGCTCGGTCCATGCGTTGTTCAGGTAGATCAGCATAATCACCCCGAACTCCGCCGCGACCCCAGCCAGGGCGATAAAGCCCACACCGGTGGCCACCGACAGATTGAAGCCCATCAGGTACAGCAGCCACACGCCGCCGGTAAGGGCAAAAGGCAAAGTGCCCATGATTAGTAGCGCCTCGCTGAGGCGGCCGAAAGTCAGATAGAGCAGCACGAAGATGATCACCAGTGTCGCCGGTATCACCCAGGCCAGACGTGCGTTGGCGCGCTCCAGGTACTCGAACTGGCCGGAATAGCTCAGGCTAATGCCAGGATCGAGCTTCACCTCGCGACTCACCACCTGGCGCAGGTCGGCGACCACAGAGGACAGATCACGACCGCGCACGTCGATGTATACCCAACCGGATGGGCGGGCGTTCTCGCTCTTGAGCATCGGCGGACCTTCCGTGATGCGCACATGGGCCACGGTGCCGAGAGTGATCTGGCCGCCTTGCGCGGTGTAGATCGGCAGTTGGCGCAAGGCTTCGACTGAGTCGCGCCATTCGCGGGGGTAGCGCACGCTGATCGGGTAGCGCGCCAGGCCCTCGACCGTCTCGCCGATGGTCTCACCACCAATGGCACCAGCGACGATGGCCTGTACATCGGCAATGTTCAGGCCATATCGCGATGCAGTCTGGCGATCGATGTCAAGATCGATGTAACGGCCGCCGGTCAAACGTTCGGCCAGTGCCGAGGTCACACCGGGCACGGTTTTGGCGGCTCGCTCGATGGCTTGGGTCGTGCGGTCGATCTGCGTCAGGTCGCTGCCCGCCACTTTCACGCCGATTGGGCTCTTGATGCCGGTGGCCAGCATGTCGATACGATTACGGATCGGTGGAATCCAGATGTTGGTCAGGCCCGGTATCCGCACCGTACGGTCGAGTTCCTCGATCAGCTTTTCGGTGGTCATGCCCGGACGCCACTGATCTTTCGGCTTGAGCCGCACGATGGTTTCGAACATTTCCAGCGGCGCCGGGTCGGTCGCTGATTCGGCTCGACCAGCCTTGCCGAACACGCTGGCGACCTCGGGCACGGTACGAATCAGCCGGTCGGTGCGTTGCAGCAGCTCCGAGGCCTTTTGCGCCGACAGGCCTGTCAGGGCCGAGGGCATGTACAGCAGGTCACCTTCGTCCAGCGGTGGTAGGAATTCCCCACCCAGCTGGCTCAATGGCCACAGGCTGCTGAACAAGATCGCCAGCGCGCCAACCAGTGTCATCCAGGGCCGGCGCAGCACCACTTCCAACGCAGGCCGATACAGACGGATCAGTCCACGGTTGAGCGGGTTACGTTCCTCTGCTGGCAGAGGGCCGCGAATCCAGTAACCCATCAGCACGGGTACCAGGGTCACCGCCAGCCCTGCCGCAGCTGCCATGGCGTAGGTCTTGGTGAACGCCAGGGGGGCGAACAGTCGTCCCTCCTGGGCCTGCAAGGTGAACACCGGTATGAACGACAAAGTGATGATCATCAGGCTGAAGAACAGCGCCGGCCCCACCTCGACCGCCGCCTCGGTCATCACGTTCCAGTGCTGCTCGCCGCGCAGCGACATCCCCGGGTTGCGTGCATGCCAGGCTTCGACTCGCTTGTGTGCGTTCTCGATCATCACCACGGCAGCATCGACCATCGCACCGATGGCGATTGCGATACCGCCAAGCGACATGATGTTGGCGTTGATGCCTTGATGGCGCATGACAATCAGAGCGATCAGTACCCCTACCGGTAGCGAGACGATTGCCACCAGCGACGAGCGCAGGTGCCAGAGAAACGCCGCACACACCAGCGCGACCACGATAAATTCCTCGATCAGCTTGTGGCTGAGGTTGTCCACAGCGCGATCTATCAGTTGGCTGCGATCATAGGTCGTGACAATCTCCACGCCCTTGGGCAGGCTCTTTTTCAGCGCTTCAAGCTTGTCCTTGACGTGGGCAATGGCCTCCCTGGCGTTTTTGCCACTGCGCAGAATCACCACTCCGCCAACGGCCTCGCCCTGGCCATCCAGCTCGCCGATACCCCGACGCGCTTCTGGGCCAAGTTGCACCGTGGCGACATCGCCGAGTGTCACCGGCGCACCGTTGGTGGCCAGGCGCAGGGGAATGGCGCGGAAGTCGTTCAACGTCTTCAAATACCCTGACGCCCGCACCATGAACTCGGCTTCGCCTTGTTCCAGCACGCCGCCACCGGTTTCCTGGTTGGCCTTTCCGATAGCGTCCGACACCTCCCCTTGGGTGATGCCCAGGCTGGCCATCCGCAGCGGATCAAGCACCACCTGATACTGCTTGACCATGCCGCCGATGCTCGCCACTTCAGCGACATCCGGCAAGGTCTTGAGTTCGAAGCGCAGGAACCAGTCTTGCAGGCTGCGCAATTGCGCCAAGTCATGCCCACCACTGCGGTCGACCAACGCGTACTGATAGATCCAACCCACGCCGGTAGCGTCCGGCCCGAGCACCGGCTTTGCCGACGCCGGCAAGCGCGACTGCACCTGGCTCAGGTACTCCAGTACCCGCGAGCGTGCCCAGTACAGGTCGGTGCCATCCTCGAACAGCACGTAGACAAAGCTGTCACCGAAGGCCGAGAAGCCGCGCACAGTCTTGGCCCCCGGTACCGAGAGCATGGTGGTTGTCAGCGGGTAGGTGACCTGGTTTTCGACGATCTGTGGCGCCTGACCTGGGTAGGAGGTACGGATGATCACTTGCACGTCCGACAGGTCCGGCAGTGCATCGATCGGCAGGCTGCGCAGCGAGAACACGCCCCAGGCCACCAGGAACAGTGTGGCGAGCATCACCAGCACTCGGTTGCCCACCGACCAGCGAATCAGTTTCGCGATCATGGTTGACTCTCCAGCGCATTGATCTGCTCGATCACCATGCCCTCATCCCGCTCGCGGACTCCGAAGCGAATACGTTGGCCCAACTTCAGCCCGACAATCAGCGTTGGATCAGACACCGGGAAGGTCATGGTCATGCCAGGCATGCCCAGGGTGAGGAAGGGACCGTGAGCGATCGTCAGCTGATTGCCCTCGATTTGCACGATGCGTCCGTCTGCCTCATGCAGTGCTGGCAGTGCTGGTGCAGATGGGGATTCCTGCGCGGTCATGGCCTCAATGCCCTTGAGGCTGGCCTCGGAGTCGATGAGGAACTGACCCGATGCCACCACCCGCTGGCCTACCTGCAGTCCTTGCAGCACGGCAACTTGGCCGCCGCTCTCCTGACCCAGCACCACTTCCACTGGGCGGAAACGACCTTGGTTTTCGGCCAGCATCACCAGATCACGTCTGCCGGTGCGGATGACTGCTTCGGCGGGCACTAGCAGTGCGGTATCGGTTTGCCCGGCTGGATGCAGGGTGACCTGGGCGGACATCCCCGGTCGCAGCCGGCCGTCGCGATTGGGTAGTTCGATACGCAGGCGCAAAGTACGGCTTTGCGGGTTGGCGTCTGCAAGCAAAGCGGTCAGCTTGCCTGGCACGGCTTCACCTGGATAGGCGGGTAAATGCGCCTGCACTGCCTGCCCCTCGTGCAGGCCCTGGGCCTGCGCCTCCGGCACTGCGGCTTCGAGCCAGACGTTGGCCACACCATTGATCCGCGCCAGGGTAGCCCCTGGCGCCAAGCTCATGCCCGGACGCAGGTCCAGCGTTTGGATCACCCCGGCGCTTGGTGCTAGTAGCGTGACAAGGTTCTGTACCTTGCCAATGCGCGCGACCCGCTCGATGAGCTCGGCAGGCATTCCGGCCAGCAATAGGCGTTGACGGGCTGCGGCCTGCAGTTCGCCATCGCCCAAGCGCCGCAGTGCCAGATACTCCTCCTGCAATCCTGCCCATTCAGGGGTCAAGACATCGGCCAGCGGTGCCCCCTTGGCCACGACATCCCCCGTGGCTCGGCCATAGGTGTGTTCGACGAATCCTGCGGTCCGTGCTTGCAGCACACTGAAATCTCGCTCGTCGAAGGCCAGCACACCACTAACCTGCAGCGTGCGTTCGAGGCGGCCTTGGCCCACTGTCGCGAGCCGCACGCCGAGGTTCTGCTGTATACCCGTGGTGATCTGTACCGCAGGCGCTGCTTGATCCTGTGTGCCATCGGCATATTTGGCGACCAATGGCATGTCCATGAAAGGTGACTTACCAGGTTCAGAGAAGTGCTGTTGAGGGTACATCGGGTCATACCAGTACAACGCTTTGCGTTGTTCTAGTGTCGGCGTTGGTCCACTTTGGGCCTGTTGAGCCAGCCAGTAGCCCGCACCACCGCCTATGGCCAGTGCTAGCGCTGCGATCAATCCTATAGACATAGGTTTCATGCCCGAACCTCTCCATATGCAAAGTGCAAGCGCGCCGCTGTCGCGGCTAATTGCCCTTGCAGGTCGATATCCTGTAGCCGGGCCTCGACCCGCTGGCGTCGTGCCGCAAGCACCTCACTTAATGTCGACTTTCCCGCCCGGTAGTCCGCCAGTGCTATGCGAACCCGGTCCTCGGCAAGAGGCAATAGGGTCTCTCGGCTACGGGTCACTGCCCGTTGCAGGCGCTGGTATTCCGCCAGATCTGTCTCCAACCGCTCGGTATGTTCACGCAGCGCAGCCTCTTGCTCGTCTTCCAGCTGGCGCACCTCAGCTTGCCGCGCAGCGATCGTTGGGTCTTGGCGAGAACCTGTGAACAGCGGCAACTGGAAACTGACTTGTACGCTGACCATGTTGCTAAAGTCCGGACCACGACGTTGGTAATCCAATTGCCAGCCCCAATCCGACTTTTTCTCGGCGACCGCCTGATGAACCTGTGCTTCGGCTTCACGGGTCTTGGCGCCGTAGGCCGCCAGTTCGGGATGCGCGTGCAGGGCGTGCAGGTATTCCGGCGCTTTCACTGGCCACTGCGGAAAAGCCGGAGCTTGTGCATTCACTTCCTGTCCGACCCAGCGCTTGAGTGCCGCTCTTGCCTGGGCCGCCTGGCTCATTAGCAGGTCCTTTTGTTCATCCAGCTGTGCTACTTCCTGGCTCGGCGCAAGCGCATCGGCCGATGAACCGCCCCCGCCGGCCAGACGAGCCCTCACGGCGGAAGCCAGCAGGCGGTTTTCCTTATAGAACTCATCGAACTGTTGCAGCTTGCGTTGCACTGTGTAGGCGGCCACCCAAGCCTGCGCCGTCGCCGCGCGCACCTTCAAACGCTCGAAGACAGCTTCGGCATCAGCGCGTTCGACTGTGGCCCGTGCTGTCTCGACCCGTGCTTTGCGCTTGTCGCGGTTGGGGACCTCTTGAGAAAGCCCGACCACTTGCATGGTCATGAAGTCTCGGTTGGTGCTCCAGCGATCGCTGCCCTCGATCGGTAGATTCTGTATCCCGAGGTTAAGCCGCGGATCGGGTAGTTCACCCGCTGGCACGACTGAGTGACGCGCCGCCGACACCTGCTCTTGACGCGCCTGAAGCGAAGGTGCGTTGTGCTCAGCCAGTTGCAGCGCATCATCCAGAGAAAGCGAAGCCGCCTGTGCCGATAGCATCGGTAGCAGGACTATGAGGGCAGCCGGAAGTATCCGTCCTGAAGTGAAACGTAGGGGAGTCATGACCATGATTCCTCGAAAAACCAGCGCACAGGCGCATGCCATCATTCGGCCGCCAAGGCAGAACAACGGGTGTGAGGTTTACGAAGGAATCAGGCGCGCGGAGGACGCCAGTGATCTGGCGGCGCTCGAGTTACCAGGCTTACGGCATAACCATCCGCAGGGGACGTAGTAGAGAAGGTCTGCTGGGGTTCGAGCAAGCTGACTTGGAGTGTGCTCGCGGTTCTACATTCTTGGCCGACTTTGCAGGCTTTTGAGGCGTGCTGGGAAGACGTCCCTTGGTCCTGGTCCTGACAACAGTCGTGATCCATGGCCGCCATCATTTCCATGCCCATAGCCTGCATCGGGCAGGGCTCAACGGGTGAGTCGACTCCCGCCATCCCGTTGAGGGGAAGCGAGAGAACCAGCAGAAGGATAGTGAGTAGTCGTACAAACCTGATCATAGTGGTCGAGTGTAGATTAAATCGATCAGCCCGGCATTGATGGAGGGCACGATCATTCATCGGCCGCTTCCTGGTGAGAAAGCAATGTGAGATTACCGTCTCACCGTTCTACGACGCACACCACATCCGTCCGTTGTGAGCTTCGACGATTGAACGGTTTATCGCAAGACTAAGTCCGGTGTTGAAGGGCCCTCCTTCCTGTCTTACCGGTCGCCCTGATAGAAGCGTTCGAAGATTTTGTTGGTGTGCTCTGGAACAATGGAAGATCTCATCACGGCCCCTAGGCGATCTTTAAGTAAACCCATGAGCACTACAACACAGTGGTATCTACATCGAATTCATTTCCATTTCCGGGCTTAAAGTACCTAGCCATGCAACGAGACAGAGAATAATTACAGCGGTCGAAAACTCGACTATCATGCTTCGACGCAAAGCGTTGATCGCAACAGAATAGTCTCCAGTTTCTATTGAGCGCGCTAAAAGCGGACTCAAATGGAAACGATTGAGGAAGGCTAACACGATCATTCCAGAAAATAGGAGTACTTTCAAAAAAAGCAGTTGGCCATATGTGCTGAGCATGATTTCATCGAGGTTCGGGCCAACGATGAACAGGTAGTTTACTACACCGGTAATGCTGATTGTCACGACAATCACTGCGCCGGCAGATTCAAAACCCGTCAATACACGAGCAAGAATCCTGGCCTCTTGTTCACCTTTCAGTGATTTCAGTCGCAGCAGCAATGCAAATGCTGCCAGTGCACCCAGCCATCCACCTGCAGCGAGAAGATGGAGTATATCGCTGATAAAGTGCCAAGAGCGACGGCTACCCTCATCCATAGCTCCGTGACCTGTCCACGCCAGAGTTGCTAGCGCGACAGCAGCAGAGGCGGTAACAACCCAGAGGCTGACTGTCGGAAGCCTCCTGTTCAATGTGACACCTATGATGGCCATCACCAGAGCCGCAATGCGGACCATCCATGTCAACCCAACATCAGTACCCATGATGACCATTTGAAAAATATGGTGATGCAGTTCCATGAATCCTGAAACACCGCTCATCGCTTTAGCAAGAACGCACATGGCAACAAGTGATAGTACTACCCCCAATACAGAAGCAGTATACAAAAGCGACTCAAAGTTTAAGACTGTGCCCGATAACCTTTCCTTTCCCCTGAGACTATACAGCCCGAAGATTGCCAAGCCGAACAACAGCATTAGGTCGAAATAAAGGGCGAAACGAACCACAATATTAATTGAGTCGCTCATTGCTTATTTCACTTTGAAAGAAAAATTACCAGTGATCGGATGGGTGTCGGAAGACACTGCCCGCCACTCAACTTTATAAGTGCCAGTAGTCAGCGGCGTAGCCGGGGTAATTACCATCGTCTTAGGGTCGGCACCGCCGGATACAGCAGCCTTCACGCCCATTGGCGAGTTTGGCATACCTGGCATGTCCGTCATTATGAGCTTTGCACCGGAAAACTGAGTTGCCAGGTTTTCTGAAAAGTGCATCTCAATTTTTGACGGTGCAGCTGTATCCGCGCCATCTACTGGACTGGAAGACAGAAGCTTTGGGTGCGCTTGAGCAACAGCACTCAGAAGCAAACCCGCAGTCAACGCAGCTGCTACGGTAGTGGTTTTGATGAATGACATGCAAGACTCCTCACAGCAAGAGCTGTTGGTTAGGATTTTGTTTGTACAGTTTCTGTTCTCTACTTTTCGATTCTTGTTAAAACACTGATGAACCGTCCGTAAGCCCTGTGTCGAGGTTCGGAGCGGATAAGAACCCTTCACGAAGATTCCAATGCCACAGTGCAACTCTAAGATGCCACATGAACGCAAACTGTTCGATTACATTTCCGTCAGCTTCGGCTGGGTGTCTGGCCGGCATATTGCCTCTTAATACACCATTCGCAGCCTGACCTAGCGCTTCCATCACCTGGCGCTTCCATTCAGGGAGTCTCACTCAAGCTGTTGGCAGCTGAATACTAGGGAGCTCGATATGGAACGCCGTTTTCCCATCAGTAGATGTACACCATATTTTCCCATCGTGCGCCTCGACGATAGATCGAGTGATTGACAGACCTAGCCCCGCATTGCTTGGGCTTCCTTCTCTACGAGCTGGATCCACACGATAAAATCGATCAAACAACCTCTCCAAATGTTGAGGTGCAATTGTGGTCCCAGGGTTTTCTACGACAATCACAGTAGACAACTCTTTTTGTTGAACATCAATAGTGATTGATTGTCCCTCAGGGGTGTAGCGCAGCGCATTGGAAAGTAGATTTGAGAGGGCTCTATGTAGCATTAGCACATCCCCCGTTGCACAACCTTTTCCAGATACTGCAAGACTGATGCCTCGATCCTCAGCGAGTAGGCGGTAGTACTCAATGAGTTTCTCCACAATCTCCAGAAGATTTATAGACTTGATCTCGTGCGTAATCAAGCCATTGTCGGACTTTGCCAGAAAAAGCATATCATCTATCATTCGCCCCATACGCTTAAATTCATCAAGGTTGGAGTATAGCGTGTCCTCATAGTCCTCGATATTTCGTTTCCTAGAAAGAACCACTTCAGTATGAGTCATCAGATTGCTCACTGGGGTTCGCAACTCATGAGCGATATCGGCGGAAAAGTTTGACAATCGAACAAAAGCGTCATCCAGTCGGGATAACATCGCGTTGAACGATAGCACCATTTGTTGAAGTTCTTTGGGTACAGGCGTTAAGGGAATACGTTCTTTAAGGGATTTTGCTGACATAGAGGTAGCGACTTCTGTTACCTGGCGAATGGGACGCAGGCCGTTGCTGGCGACCATCCAGCCGAGCGCGGCACTTACTAAAGCGCAGATCACTAACCCTATCAAAAACCATCGTTCAAGCGTTTCAAAGAAAGCCATATGTTGAGTGACATCGTCAACCAAGATAACTGTAAGTGGTTTATCCTGCCCCACTATGGATATTTGGGACGTCATACCTCGGTACATCTGTCTCTGGTCACTCCACTCCCAGAGATCTTTGTTTATACGCGTCCGGAATTTTTCCGGGACATTCACCGGGCCTGGGTCAGCAAATAGTAACTTTCCATCGCCATCAATTATCAGAGCAGTTAGGTCCCGATGGGCCCCAAGTAAAGCCTCAAGTTCAGGCTTGAATTCAGAAAATTGATTGATGCTGCTCATCCCTGTGAGAATCTTCTGCGAAGAGATGAGCTTTTCGTTCAACGCTTGTTGATCCAGCATCTTGAAATGATGTCGACTTAGATTGCTGAAACTCAGGCCGGCAACGGTGAGCACAGCTGTTACGGCAAGCATAAACATCAGGCTCATACGAGTGGTCAAAGACATCCGCTTCATTCTGACTCCGAGTCTGGTGCGTCGAGCATGTAGCCCATACCTCGCGAGGTATGAATCAGCTTGACTTCAAAATCATCATCAATTTTTGCCCGCAGTCTCCTTACCGCAACCTCTATCACGTTACTGTCACTGTCAAAATTCATGTCCCAGACTTGGGAGGCAATCAGCGATTTGGGAAGCACCTCACCGCGACGGCGCAATAGCAGCTCAAGTAGGGCAAACTCTTTTGCGGTAAGGTCTATACGTTTCCCACTGCGAATAGCCCTGCGCTTGAGTAGGTCGACCTCAAGATCTGCCAGTTTCATGTGCGTCTGGGACGGAGCGCTGCAGCCTCGGCGTAATAAGGTTCGAACACGAGCTAGTAATTCGGAGAATGCAAAGGGTTTAATCAGGTAGTCATCGGCTCCGAGCTCAAGCCCTTTCACGCGATCTTCAACGCGATCTCGTGCTGTCAGAAATAGTACGGGAACGTCCTTTCCGGATGCGCGTACCTTCTGCAACACCTCCCAACCGTCCATGCCTGGCATCATGACATCAAGAATCAGTAAGTCATATGCCTCGCTCAGGGCGTACTGAAGGGCTACCTTGCCATTGGTAAAACGGTCAACATTGAACCCCGCCTCAGTCAGGCCCTGCTGCAGATAGGTACCTATTTTGGGCTCGTCTTCGGCAACCAGAAGTCTCATGGGCACGGCTCTCAAATAGTTATGACTGGGAGTCTGCAACGAAAAATGTCAGCTAACCAGTAGCTGACAGAAAAGTAATGCTGGATTCAGGTAAATGTCAGCTAGCTCTGTCTAGGGTTCAGCGAGTAGCGCTGTCGAGTGCTCGAATTGGTTCTTCATATAACCCATTGATGCCGCTCAATAAAATCTATCAGGAGTTCCCGTCATGAACCCCATAAGAACTTTGCTTTTTGTATCTTCAATCCTCATCTCGGCCTCGACGCTGGCTGAAAGTGGCGGTGATCGAGTGATGCAACGAATGGAAAGTATGCGCGCCAGGGCGGAAGCCACCCTGCAGCAAGCTGAAAAAGCCCCAGAGGGGCAGCGTCATATACATATGAGCGAACACATGAAAATGCTCGGTGAGCTTATGGAACAGCTCCACAAAGATCACCCCGCTGCCTCTATGTCGCCTCAAGAGCACCTGGCCTGGATGGAGAAGCATGACAAGATAGTCGATGATGTCCTGAATCAAATGCAGCGTGAACACAAATTGATGATGTCAGAAAATCATCAATAAGCCCATATATTCAATGTGTTTTTCAAAGCAAAGCTTCGATGCAGCTTTACCACAATGTTTTTTTCGTTTGGGTAGCTGACAAGAATGTATTCTTCATGTCATGAAAATGGCAGCTTACTAGCTGTACAATCGCCAGGTACCACTCTGCTCTCGCTCGAGGTCACCATGAACGCTAAGCTTGCTATTCCACTCATCGCAGCAGCAACTCTGTCTTTCGGCGCTGCGGCTATGGCCAGTGAAGGTCATGGAAAGGAGGACATTGGTCAACCTGGGACGAAGTCTCAAGTTACCCGCACGGTTGAAGTAAAAATGGGCGATGTGTTTTTTGATGCTAAGG
>NZ_BBIS01000079.1 GCF_000730605.1 Pseudomonas monteilii NBRC 103158 = DSM 14164
TAATCGTTTCAAGAGGGTAGACGCGCGAGGCAACGATATTTGGCTAGAAGCGACATACAACCCTGTGCATGACACTGAGGGAAAGCTTTCTAAGGTCGTGAAATTCGCAAGCGTGGTTACCGACCAGGTCGCCCGCGAGCAAGAAGTGAAGGATGCAGCTGGCGTTGCGTATTATGTCTCCCAGCGAACCGACTCGAGCGCAGAGCGTGGAGCCGTAGTAGTGACGCGGACTGTCGATACCATGCGTAGCATCGCCGAACAGATGAAGTCAGCTTCCGAAAGCATCGAGGCTCTCGGTAAGCAATCTGCTTTGATCAGTTCGATTATTCAAACTATTGGCGGTATCGCTTCACAGACCAATCTGCTCGCCCTCAATGCGGCGATCGAGGCAGCGCGGGCCGGCGAGCACGGTCGAGGTTTCGCCGTAGTTGCCGATGAGGTGCGCAAGCTTGCGGGCCACACCAGCTCGGCAACCGAGGAGATCGTTGGCGTTGTCCAACAAAACCAAATGCTGGCTGATCAAGCTGTGAACGAAATGTTTAACAGCCGTGGCAAAGCAGAAGAGGGTTTAGTATTAGCCAACGAAGCAGGTGCCGTCATCATGGAGATTCAAGAGGGCGCTAAGCAGGTAGTTGGCGCAGTAGGCCGATTTGCGAATGAGGTCCGGTAGTCTGTCGGTCTTTAATGCATGCGCTGTCCTCGCCGAGAATGCGTTCATCGTTTGAGAGGGGAAGACGCCGTAGTTGGCGCGCAATGTTCTGGTGAGCTATTAATTCGTGGCTGATTCGACCTGGTGGAGGTCGCCATGACACTGAAAAGCGATACTGAGGCCCTTGCCTCGATCGAGGAAGAAGCTCAGGCAATGCTGAAAAAGATCGGTTTGCCGGACGACCAGATGAAGAAAGACATGGTCATCTGCTTGCGCCAGATCATCTCGATTGCCCGCTACCGAAAAGGCCTGGGCGGCAACCCTCTCGTTCAATAGGGCAAGGCGCTGGCGGGCAGCGCCGGTGGGTCAAGCGGCAGCAGCTTCCGAAACTTTGACTTTCCAAGGATCGTTTGAGCGAGCAAGTGCAGCCATCGGCGGTGGGCTAACGCTATTGCCACACATATGCACCTGCTCGGTCTTGGTGAACGGCTTGCCGTCGGCACCCTTGTCGATGATGTAACTGACCGGGAAGCCCTGGGCTCGGTAGTGCTCGTGCGGCTGCAGCATGCGCAGGCAGATGTCGACGATGACGTAGGGGGTGCCCTTCACGAAGACGGTGACCAGGCCCAGGCGGTCCTTGGTGGTCACCGTGGGCGTTGGCGAATTGCAGGCGCTGATGTTCTCCGTGCCGTAGTAGCTGATCAGGAACGCGGCGACGCGCAGAGCGCCTTCCTCGTGCTCTGGAGACAGCTTGTATTCGACTAGGGCGTGATGCTCGGCGCCGGCGGTCATGGTCGGTACCGGCTCATCTGCTGCCCGTCCTACGCAGTTGCAGCGGAGCGTGGCCAGGCTGGCCGTTACGAGGCGCTGCTGGCTGCCGGTGTTGGTGACCGTGGTCAGTGGCTCGTCTGCACCCTTGGCCGGAGTTGGGTTGAAGCCGCCGTTGGCTTGCTCGATGAATGCAGTGACCAGGGCGCGGTGGTTCTGCGTCATCAGCGTGCCCATTGGTTGATCAGCTGGCGCAGGCTTGCCGGCATACACAGGCCCACCGGCCCCGATCATGACTGGGCTGGCCATCAGTTCGCCGCGATTGGCTGCAGTTACCGTTGGCAGTGGATCACGCGGGTTATTCACTCGGTCGGCGCCTTGGTGCGTTGCTGGAAGAATCACTGGGCTTGTCACGGCGAAGGATCCGCCGCGGGGCCAGGATGTGACAGTGCGCAGCGGCTCATCTGCCGACTGGGCGAGTTCGCCCGACCCCTTCGCAATGGGCACGATGAAGGGCTGCGGGTTGTCGATCACGAACTTCTTCATATCCTTGGCCACTCGGCGCAGCGTGGCGTCGGCCAGCGCCTTCTTGCGCCCGAAGATGCTCTTGCTCGGCACGCTGCAGTCGATGCAGTCTGCGGCTGTGCGCCACTTCTGCTGGCCTGGGTTCTTGGCGTGGGTCGGCTCTGGCCACACGATGGGCTGGCCGTCGCAGCGGGCGATCATGAACAGGCGTTCCCGGCTGGTTGGCGCGCCGAAGTCTCAGGCCTTGATGATCTGCCATTCCACCTGGTAACCCATCCCTTCGAGCAGGTGCACAAACCGGCGCCAAGTGATGCCGCGCCGCTTCGGGTCGGGCACCAAGAACTGCTGTTGCACTGGAACGCGCTCGCCGATGTCGGCCACGGTGCCGTCCAGCTTCATCACCCGGCCAGTGGCCCTGTCGCGCTTCGCCATCTGCGGGCTCCACTACAAAATCTGCTTCACGTTCTCCAGGCTGATCACCCGCGGCTTCTTCTTGCCTGCCCACTTCAGGCCGCTCCTCTCATCGTCTTGCGGATCGAAGCCAAGGCCGTACTGGGTTTTGAAGTCGAGGTGGTTCTTTTTCTGAAATGCAGACATGGGCGGTCCTCGCCGCAGAGGCGTTATCGTTGAATAGGGGAAGGCGCTGGCGGGCAGCGCCGAATTGGGCTATTGCTTCGATCTCGGTCAATCCACTCAAGGAGCGTTAGATGAAGCGACTAATGATTGGTGCTTTGCTGGCGGTGTCGGGCGCGGCTCAGGCTGGTATTCCGCTGGTGAATGCCACGTGCCCAGGCAACATCGAGGTACACGCCGACAAGGGCGGCCCGATTTACATCAATGGCAAGGAAGGCAAGCTGAAGAAGTTCAACGAGAACTACTTCGAAGCCAAAGGCAGTGGGGTGACAATCTCATTGTCGATCAACCCGGATGGCTCGCCTGATGTCTCGTATACCGGGAAGAACCGGGCCAACGGGATTTGCCAGGTGAAAAGCGAAGGCTCCTGAGGCGCTGGCGGGCAGCGCCAGTTTGTTCAGGTAGTTGGGGTGTGCTATTCGGATATGGTTGAACCAGGAGAACTCTAATGAGATTTCTCATCGTTTTCGGAATTGCTCTAGCAGCCGCCCAGTTGGTTGGCTGCGGTGAAAAGGTGGAGGCGCAGCCGCAGGCCAACGTTGCTCCTAGTGCTTGCGGATGTTCTGACCAGGCAAACCTGATTGCGAATAAGCACGCCGTATACAATTGCAATTGTGGTGCGATGCAATGCGTCGTCGCATTTTCAGCAAATGGAACTGGCGGCCCCTTGGGAGAAGTGGCGTTGCAGTGTAAGTAGATCGTTATTGTGCCGCTGATTGTCCGGCAGCGCCGGAGGGTCAGACTGCAAGGCGCTTCTTATCGGCGCGGCCCTTGGCCTGGTGCAGCCGAAGCGTTTCTTTGTAGCTGGCCTTGGCCGCTTTCATGGTCGGCGCCCACTCACCGGCGACCTCAAGAGTTTCGTAGGGCGACCAGTGCGCGAAACGGGTAGGCCGGCGATGCTCGCAGTAGGCACTTCCGCGTGGGTATCGGACCATACGGTATTCGTAGTTCCCCCAGTTGCCGCGCTGTTGGATTTGCGGTTGGTTGATGCCGAGGAAGTGGGCGAAGCCGTCGTAGTACTCGCACTCGTCCAGGTAGGCGTGGAACTTGGTGCGCTTAGCCGGCGGAGGGGGCGGTGGCAGCTTGTCCAGGGCGAACTGCTTTCCCTCGTCCGTGGCGCGATACACCACCTCGTCCTCCGAGCAGAAGGCCGGGGCCTTGCCGCGTGTCATCAGGCCGGCCGCCACCAGCAAATCCAGGTTGTTCGAGTCATCGTAGCCTGGACTAGTGAGGACGTGGTTGCGGCTGATGCTGCGGCGGTCAGAGCGCTCAGCGCACAGGCCCAGGGTGCGCCAGAGCAGGCCAAGCTGCTTCTCGGTGGCTTCGATCATGGCTATTTCCCTTGTTCAGGCAGCGTATCGAGTCCGCAATGCTGCGGCGATACGAGGGTCCGATTGAATCTCGGCGTAGGCAAGCGCTATCTGGTGCTTGTGCTCTCGCCACGCTTGGTGCGCTTCTGAAGCGCTGGCGTGATATCCAAGAAACTCGTGACGGCCAGTGAAAGGGTTTCTGCATGTTGTTTGTGCGTTCGATTGCCAAGCCAGCTGATCCAATCGCCTGAGCATTCTCGCGAGGAGGTGTACATGAGCAACGTGACACGCCTGCGCCACGTATTGCCGCTGTCGACCGACGTGGTGGTCGCTACCAATGCGCTCGACACCGCGCTGATCAAGGCGATTGATGTTGCCAAGGAAGCCGGACTTGCGCAGGGGCTGCTGGTTGGCCTGCTGCATGGGCACGCGCACGGCGAGTCACATAGAATGGTCGCTAGGTGAAGATTACGAGATTTTTGCGCTAGCGCTTGCCTGGAGTCGATAGCGTGTGAAGTAGGTGCCGTCGATTTCAACTTCTCCGTCGGGGCGAAACCCTAGGCGAAGCACACCTTTGATTCGAGTTCTGGTAGCTGGGAGCAATATGGTAATTGACTCCAAGCCCAGCTCTTGGAAAGCGCGCTGCTCTATCTCATCGAATATCATTCTGCCAAGCCCCCAGTAATCTGGGTGAAGCACTAAAGCAAGATCAGCGTCACCGTCTTCATGCTGCAGGCCACCCCAGCCGGCGAATTTATCTTCCACGAAAAATGCCCAGGGACCGTATCCATTAAGGTCCCATTGGGCCTCTTTTTGAGCGACCCATGCCTTGCACTTGCTTTCGTCAAAGTCTGGACGCCCCAAGGGCATTTGACGTAAGACATCAGGGTTATTGTTGAGCGCGATGATGTCCCCGATGGAGACGTCGCTGAGACGTCTGAAATGTATTCGCATGATTTGCCTTGCGGGTGAGTTGACCTCACCAATACAGTCAACGCGCCACCATTTCAAGCTGCAGGTGACCGATGAGTAGACCAATGCCTCCAGCTGACTTGCTCCAATCTCTGTGGCTCACACTATGCCCTGCCACCGGTGTGTGGGATTGGGTCCAGAGCGAGATCCTCGCAGAGACCGGCAGCATCCATAACCCAGAGCATACCCACCTCATCGACGCCAACGTCGGGGTGCTGTGGGCATCGACGGGGTTCGCCAAGCAGGGGGCAGTTGGCCGACATGCTGGAGTTTGCTGAGGCGGCTACGTACTGATGCTGTTGGCGCCACGAAGAATTCGCAGGTCGCTACGCGGAACGCTTCCGTAGGATGCGAAAGCAGCCCCGTGAACTTTGCGGCACTGGCTGCAATGGCAGTGAGTCATCTGCTCCACGCTCGGCACTGCCTCTTCGAATGAGATGGCCGTGTTAAGCACGATGGGCGCGTAGATGATCTGGATCTCTTCTGCATCCTCTGGTCTGGCGACACGAATCTCGATTCCGCTATGCATCCGGCTGCCCCAAGCTGTTCAGGTATTCTACTACTTCGTTAACGGTGCTGCGCGCAGTACGGGTGACGCCGATCAACGTCGCCGAGGCCAGGCCGGTCCAGTCGCCATATCCGACCAGCCAGAGGCGCGGCTCGCGAATAGAGCGCCCCTCATCAACCTCGACCCTACCGTAGTCATCCAGCACGTCCAGTGCCTTCAGGTGATCCAGCGCCGGTCGGAATCCAGTACACCAGACCACCGCATCGACCTGGGCTTTCTCACCATTTGGCCAGACGACCCCATCCGGCGTGAATGAGGTGAAAGGCCTTACAGCACGAAGGGCCCCGCGCTCGCGAGCCCGGACTACTGAGGGCACCATGACGATATCGCCAAGCCCACCGACCGGTGCGTCGATAACACGGCCCTCCTGTTGAGCCTTGAGGCGCTCGGTAGCCCGTTCGAACAACACCCGACCATCGACGTCATCAGGCAGAAACGCCGGCTCCTCCGTGGTTACCCACGTTGCGTCGGCGACCTCGGACAGCTCTGCATAGATTTGCGCCCCCGAGTTGCCACCACCAACGACCAGCACGCGCTTTCCTTCGAAAGCCTCTGGTGACTGGTAATGGGCGGAGTGAATCTGCTGTCCCTGGAACAGCTCTATCCCCGGATAGGCCGGAACATAGGGGTTGCTCCAGGTCCCCGTTGCGCTGATGACGACACGAGCCTCCCAGTCGCGGTCCTTCGAGCGTACACGAAGGCCACGCCCGGTCCGCTCCACTGACGTGACGCTAACGGGTCGAGCGATAGGGAACCCGTATCGCGCCTCGTACTGCTCCAGATAGCTGACCACGTGATCCCTATCGGGATTACCTTTGGTGACTAGCGGCATCGGCCAGCCCGCGATCGAGCTCCATGCGGAGGGTGAGAACAGCGTCAGCGAGTCCCAGCCATGGCGCCACGCCCCGCCCGCAGCCTCTTCGGCGTCGAGCAGCAGGAACGACAACTTGGCCCGCTTCAGAAAATAGGCCACCGTCAGTGCGGACTGCCCGCCGCCAATCACGATGACATCGAGTAGTTCGCCTTCGTTGACCATGATTTCTCCTTTCCGGTTAAAGCGCTCAGACTTCGCCAAATTGATTGATGTAGTCGATGTGCGCGGGCTTCTGAATCGCACGGGGCCGCAGTTCCTGGACCCACTTGATTGCCTCATTACGTGGCATTCCGGATTCGGTCAACAGGCGGGCAGCGAACAGGCCGGTGCGGCCGGAGCCGCCCTTGCAGTGGATGGCCAAGGCCTTGTTGGATGCGAGCAAAGCGTCCAACTGGTGGCGGATCTCTCCCAGCCGTGCCTCGAAGTTTTCATCCGGGGCCTGATCATCCTCGATCGGTAACTGGTACCACTCCAACCCATGCTGCTTGGCCGCGACGCCAAGCTCGGCAACGCTGTTTTCCTGAAGCTCTGTATCCGACATCAGGGTAACCAGCGCCACGGCACCGGCCTGCTTGATCGTATCCAGGCTTTCAGCAAGAGTGCTGGACTGGGTGCCCGGACAAGGCGTAAAAATCAGCACGCCCGGAGCATGGGGCAACGATTTCGATGAGTAAGGATGCGACATGCTCATGACCTCAAATAGACCGAATATTGACTCTCTTGGATAGTTCTTCCGCCGACTCTTTGCGCTCGGAGTAGCGGTCTACCAAATAATCCTGGCGATCACGCAGCAGCAGCGTGAACTTGGTCAATTCCTCCATCACGTCGACCAGTCGATCGTAGAAAGAAGACGGCTTCATGCGCCCGGCTTCATCGAACTCCAGGAAGGCTTTCGGCACCGACGACTGATTTGGGATGGTAAACATACGCATCCAGCGGCCAAGCACGCGCAGTTGGTTCACCACGTTAAAAGACTGCGAGCCTCCGCAAACCTGCATCACGGCGAGTGTCTTGCCCTGGGTTGGGCGAACGGCACCCATGGCCAGCGGTACCCAATCGATCTGCGCCTTGAAGACAGCACTCATTGAGCCGTGACGCTCGGGCGAGCACCACACCTGGCCCTCGGACCATTGCATCAGCTCGCGCAGTTCCAGCACCTTCTCGTGGGAGTCCGGAGCGTCATCCGGCAGTGGCAGGCCGGAAGGGTCGAAGATACGGGTTTCGGCGCCGAACTCTTCCAGCAGGCGCGCAGCTTCCTGGACCATCAAGCGACTGAATGAGCGTTCTCGGGTCGATCCGTACAGCAGCAGGATGCGCGGTTTGTGTGTGGAAGGATCCTTCGGCGCCAGCCGCTCCAGCGACGGCAGATCAATCAGTTCAGGTTGGACATTTGGCAGGTGGTCGTTCATTTCGGTCTCCATTGATTCAGGGCCTACAGCGCACCGATGCGGGCAAGTTCGGCTTTCAGTTGGTCCTGGCTCAGTTGCGAGAAAGGCAGCGCAAGGAAGGCGCGTACGCGCTCATCGATCTTCGCAAGTGTGGTTTGGAAGGCTTCTTCGATTTCTGCCTCACTCCCGGTGACCGCCGAAGGGTCGGCCAGGCCCCAGTGGGCTTTGAGCGATGGACCGAAGAAGATCGGGCAGGCTTCGCCAGCAGCGCGGTCGCACACGGTGACAACGATGTCGGGAGGAGAGCTCTCGAAGGCATCCGAGGCCTTGCTTGAAAGACCAGCGGTGGGGATACCGGCGGCTTCCAAGGTTTTCAGTGCCCGCTCATTGACCTTGCCGCTTGGGAAGCTGCCCGAGCTCACAGCATCCATACCCTCGGGGGCCAGATGATTGAACAGCGCCTCGGACAGAATGCTGCGGCAGCTGTTGTGGGTGCACATGAACAAGACTTTCATCAAGTATCTCCGGTTCAAAAGCTCAGGCGGATGGCCAATGCGGCCAAGGTGGCAAGCAGGATCGGCAGCGTCAGGACGATGCCGGTGCGCAAGTAGTAACCCCAGGTGATGACGATGTTCTTGCGGGCCAGCACGTGCAGCCACAGCAAGGTGGCCAGGCTGCCGATGGGGGTGATTTTCGGACCGAGGTCACAGCCGATGACGTTGGCGTAGATCATGGCCTCGCGCACAATGCCGGTGGCTTCGGCAGAATGGATCGACAAGGCCCCTACCAGCACGGTGGGCATGTTGTTCATGACCGACGACAGGCCAGCGGCGAGCAGCCCCGTCCCGAGGGATGCGCCCCAGATCCCGTAGCCGGCGAAGACATTGAGGATCTGCGTCAGGTACTCGGTGAGGCCGGCGTTACGCAGGCCATAGACCACGAGGTACATGCCAAGTGAGAACACCACGACCTGCCAAGGCGCGTCCTTGAGCACCTTACGGGTAGAAATAACGTGCCCGCGCGCGGCGATCAGGTAGAGGATCAGCGCACAGGCAGCAGCGATGGCGCTGATCGGAACGCCCAGCGGCTCGATGGCGAAGAAGCCAACCAGCAACAGCGCAAGCACCCACCAGCCGGCAACAAACGTCGCCTTGTCGCGGATAGCGGCCTCGGGAGCCTTCAGTTGGTCGAGTTCATAGCTACGCGGCAGGTCCTTGCGGAAGAACCACAGCAGCATTCCCAGGGTGGCGGCGATGCTGACAAGGTTCACCGGCACCATGACCGAAGCGTACTCGCTGAAGCCAATGCCAAAGTAGTCGGCGGAAACGATGTTCACCAAGTTGGACACCACCAGCGGCAAGCTCGCGGTATCGGCGATGAAGCCCGCCGCCATGACGAATGCCAGCGTCGCCGCCGGAGAGAAGCGCAGGGCCAGCAACATGGCGATGACGATCGGGGTCAGGATCAGTGCCGCACCGTCGTTAGCGAACAGCGCCGAGACGGCGGCGCCCAACAGGATGATGAAGGCGAACAGCTTGCGGCTGCTGCCATTGCCCCAGCGGGCCACGTGCAATGCCGCCCACTCGAAGAACCCCGCCTCATCCAGCAGTAGGCTGATGATGATGACGGCGATGAAAGTGGCGGTAGCGTTCCAGACAATCTGCCAGACGACGGGGATATCGGACAGGCTAACCACGCCCGCCAGAAGCGCCACGATGGCCCCCAGTGCGGCGCTCCAGCCAACGCCCAGGCCTTTGGGCTGCCAGATGACGAGAACGATCGTCACCAGGAAAATCAAAAATGCGATCAGCATGGCTACAACTCAATCAGCGAAGGGAAGTCTCAAGCACAGGCAACAGGGCTCTGCGGCCGCTCGCCCATTTCGGCAAGGCGCAATGCATCGGGGCTCAACCATTCCTGGTTGGCATCGACCACTCCCTTCAGCATCGCGTCCACCCACTGAGGCAGTTCGGGATGCAGTCGGTAGTACACCCATTGACCCTTGCGTCGATCCATCAGGATTCCAGCCTCGCGCAACTGGGCAAGATGCCGGGAGATCTTCGGCTGGCTCAGCTCCAGCGCGTGGGTAAGTTCGCAGACACAGAGTTCGCCTTCACGGGCGATCAGCAGGGTCATCCGGGCCCGGGTGTCATCAGCCAGGCATTTGAAAACGATGGGGGGATTCAGTGTTTCCCGCATGTGACCTCCTGGGTAATGCGTGTACGGCAATATCTGGATGTCCGAATATATGCTTAGTCAAATATTCGGTAAAGCAGATATCTATAATTGCCGCGCCTTACGGGACGTCACTGCGGCCTACGAAAGATGTCGAACTGAATCGCCGTTGCAGTTGTGCTATCACCCAATCAGGAAATGGATCGGGATCGAGCCTCTGATGCGGCCTTGATCGCAAGGCTTGAAAGGTAGCGGGTACCTTATTGGTTTTGCTGCGCAAGCCCGGTCCAGCCATCCCGCATGCCAGCGAACACGTTCAAGATTGGGCATACCAAACGCACCATGCGGTTCGCCTTGTCTGCAAACTGATGAGGGCGTGTCAAATTGATGTCTCACGATGACAGTGGAACGTACCCACGATGACTAACGAGGCTTTTGCCCCTTTCCAGCATTTGGCCGCTGACTTACTGAAGCATTTACCCGCTGACCACTCAGACGGCTCCCACGACCTGTCCCACATCCATCGCGTGTGGGTCAACGCGCAACGGATACAGCATGTAGAAGGCGGCGACCTGGAAGTGCTGCTTGCAGCGGTTCTGCTGCATGACTGTGTTGCAGTAGAAAAGAACTCGCCCTTGCGCGGGCAGGCGTCAACGCTGTCGGCACAGAAGGCGACGTCAATCCTGGCTGACATGGGATGGCCCACGCAGCGCATCGACCAAGTGGCGCATGCAGTCAAAACCCACAGCTACTCGGCAGGCATCGAACCACTCACCCTTGAGGCCAGAATTCTCCAGGACAGTGATCGCCTGGACGCCATCGGTGCAGTGGGTATCGCCCGGTGCTTTTACGTATCCGGGCGCATGGGGGCGGCGCTGTACGATTTCGAGAACCCCGCTGCACTGGGTCGGGAATATCAGGACACGACTTATGCGATCGAGCACTTCCATACCAAGCTGCTCAAGCTTGCTTCA
The DNA here is from genome assembly GCF_000730605.1 of Pseudomonas monteilii NBRC 103158 = DSM 14164. GTDB lineage: Bacteria > Pseudomonadota > Gammaproteobacteria > Pseudomonadales > Pseudomonadaceae > Aquipseudomonas > Aquipseudomonas monteilii. Next base: position 10,837 of record NZ_BBIS01000079.1, read on the forward strand.
GGCTTTAAAACCTGTGAAGGCGCTCGCCTTGCGGCTGAGCGGCATGCGCGGGTTGAGGCGTATCTTGCGGACTTCATGGAGGAGGTCGGAACTGGGGGATATGGCTAGACGTGCGTGAGTTCCTGTGGATTTTGATGTGCCTCTGGAACGTGCTTGCTCCACGGCCTTGTAGACGGCGTCATGGTTTTCCAGAAAGGCCATTTCCTTCAGTTTTATCTTGAGCGACGAGATTTTCTTCACTGAGCTCACAAAATCTTGAGATCTGACGATTACGCCGACTTTTTCTTCAGTTTCCAGAGGGCTTTCGGGGATTGATCAGTGGCCTGCATGCGCCTGCCTTGAGTCGTGTGGGGCTGCTGACATCTAGCGCCGCCCTCACGGCGCTTCGCGGGGCAAACTCGCTCCCACATTTGTTGCAACGTGCCGAACATGACAGGCCTCGAAACTGACCCGCGCCGGAAGTCTTCGTGCAGAAGATTGCCTGCTACAAGGACCGCCAGCGCCCATCGATCCATCCCACGCGTGGGGAGCCGCCGATCCCGTGGGCTACAGGTTGAATTTCAACTCGTAGGGTCTTGCCCCAACACCTTGCTCAACGCCACGCGTGCATCTTCAAGCTGTACCAGCGATGCATGCCGCGCCCCGAGCGCGTCGCCGTTCTGGATAGCCGTAAGAATCGCCTTGTGCCGGGGCAGGGCGAGCTGATCAAAGTTCGGCCGCTGGTTGGAATAGCGCACCGATTCGCGCAGGGCCATCGACAGCATGTTGCACAGGTAGGCCAGCAAGTCGTTGTGGGTGGCGTCGGCGATGCGGGCGTGGAAGTCCAGGTCGGGTTGCAGGCGCTCTTCATGGGTGCGCGCGGCTTCCATGCGCTGGTAGGCCTCGCCGATCGACTCGACATCCTCGGCAGTGGCGTTGGTGGCGGCCAGTGCGGCGGCGGCGGGTTCGATGACCCAGCGTACGCTGGACAAGGTGTTGAAGAAGTCTTTCTGCGGGGTGGCCTGCATCAGCCAGTGCAGCACGTCGGGGTCGAGCATGTGCCAGTCATGGCGGGGCCGCACCAGGGTGCCGACTCGCGGGCGGGCTTCGACCAGGCCCTTGGCGGTAAGGGCGCGCATCGCTTCGCGAAACACCGGCCGGCTGATCGCGTAGCTTTCGCACAGGCTGGCTTCGGAGGGCAGCTTTTGCCCAGGTGCGAGTTGGCCGGATACGATTTGCAGGCCGAGGTCCTGGACCAGGGTGGCATGCATGCTTTTGCGCGTGGTGGGCTGGCGGTAGTTCATGTGGGGCGCGGGTGGTCCTTCGGGCGGGGTGGGCATCATAGCATTAGTGGTTGAGTGGCGGCCTTTGTTCGGGGGGGGGCGCTGTTTTGAGATGTTTGGGCGGCAGGTGGTTCGACGTGGCATGTGCAGCGCTCGATCTCAC
>NZ_BBIS01000078.1 GCF_000730605.1 Pseudomonas monteilii NBRC 103158 = DSM 14164
TTGCAGGTAGGGGTTTTGTCTTTAAGTAGGAACTACAGAGATTCGCAGGCACGTCCGAGTGACGGGCCAGCACACAGAATTTCTTGACGACCATAGAGCATTGGAACCACCTGATCCCATCCCGAACTCAGCAGTGAAACGATGCATCGCCGATGGTAGTGTGGGGTTTCCCCATGTGAGAGTAGGTCATCGTCAAGATTCAAACCCAAAGCCCCTGTCTGCACTGCAGACAGGGGCTTTGTCTTTTCCGGGTACCAATACCGTTAGAACTGATAGCTGACCGTGGCGCTGACGTTGCGTTCTTCACCCATGTAGCAGTAGTTCAGGCTGGCACAGGAAGTGATGTAGCTTTCGTTGGTAAGGTTGTTGGCGTTAAGGCGCACATCCACACCCTTGAGCCCCACCTTGCCCAGGTCATAGCCGATCGAGGCGTCGAACAAGGTGTAGGAAGGCACCTTCATGCTGTTTTCCGCATCCACCCAGCTGTACCCCACATACCGCACGCCACCGCCCAACCGCAGGCCATCCAGGGGCCCCTGGTGGATGTTGTAGTCGGCCCACAGCGAGAACATCTGCTTCGGCGCCTGGGTTGGCGAATTGCCTTTGTTGTCCAAGTTGCCCGACACCAGGCTCGGCATCGCCTTGGCGTACTCGATGTCGGTAAAGGTATAGCCACCCAACAGTTTCAAGCTGTCGGTCAGTTGCACATGCGCCTCCAGCTCTAGCCCCTGGGAACGTACTTTACCTACAGGGCGATAGAAGTCTTCGTCAGGCTGCTTGGACGCCAGGTTCTCTTGCTCGATACGGAATACCGATGCGGTAAACAAGTTGTCGCTGCCTGGTGGCTGGTACTTGATGCCAGCCTCCCATTGCGTCCCCTCCGTCGGTGCCAGCGGACGGCCTTCCTGGTCGGACACGGTGTTAGGGTTGAACGACTCCGAGTAGCTGACATAGGGTGCAATGCCGTTCTCGAACAGGTAGAGCACCCCGGCCCGGGTAGTCATTTTGGAGCGCTGATCGCTGACCTTGGTATCGCTGTCGCGATTCTCTTCAGACACCTTCACCCAGTCCTGGCGCAGTCCCAAAGAAAAGCGCCACTGGTCCAGCTCTACCAAGTCCTGCAGGTACACGCCAGTTTGCTGCAAACGCCGCAGGTAGCGGTTCTCGCCCAGTACCTGAAGGTTGCCATTGCCATACTGCGGGTTCCCGGCATCCAACGGGTCGACCGTGCCATAACGCCAAGTGACGTCAGCCTTGCGCCGCTGGTAGTCGGTGCCCAACAGCAGGGTGTGTTTGGCAGCACCCGTGAAGAATTCCGCCTGCAGCATGTTGTCGATGATGTACGAATGCAGGCGCTCGTCGCCGCCGGTGTAAGCACGGTTGAGCATGTTGCTGTCGGCGTCTGCCCAACCGGCCGAATACACCTGGTCCATGGATACGTCGGAATCCTGGTAACGGAAGTTCTGCCGTGCGGTGAACACATCGTTGAAACGGTGCTCGAACTGGTAGCTGAAGGACTGCTGTGTGCGCTCGTAGTTGTCGATGCCCGGCTCACCCTCGAAGAAGTGATCCGACAGGCGCAAGCCGTTGCGCTTGTGCAGCATGCCATCTGCAGGGTTGCCGCCGTGGTAACCACCGTTAGGGTCATGCTGCAGATACGCTTGCAGTGTGAGCGACGTGTCTTCGGTGAAGTCGATGCTGATCGCCGGTGCAATGGCGTAGCGTTCTTCCTTGCTGTGGTCGAACTGTGTGTCGGAAGCATCCGCCAGGCCTGTCAGTCGATAAGCGATACGCTTGTCATCGTCCACTGGGCCGCTGAAATCAAAACCCGTCCCGCGCTGGCCCTGGGTACCAACCGTGGCCTGAACCTGATGGTAGGGGGTAAACAGTGGCTTCTTGGTGGTCAGGGCTACCAGGCCACCCGGTGAGCTTCGCCCGTACAGTACCGAAGACGGCCCTTTGAGAATGTCGATGCGCTCAAGGAAGTACGGGTCCACCTGCATGGTGCTGTAGGTGCCGTTGTCGCCCATGGACTTGAGCCCGTCGACATAGATGTTATCCACAGAGCCGTCGTTGAAGCCGCGCATGGCCACATAGTCGTAGCGGTGGGTCGCACCGTAAGGGTTAGTCAGTACTCCAGGCGTGTAGCGCATGGCCTGGGCAACGGTCTGTGAGCCCTGATCGTCCATCTGCTGGCGGGTAACCACAGACACCGATTGGGAGGTCTCGACCAACGGCATGCTGGTCTTGGTCGCCACCTGGCTGTGGGTGGCGTTGTAGCCCTCCATGCTGCCCAGTGCATTGCCGAGGGTGAAGCTACGGATATCAGTGTCGGGCAATGACAGTGCGGCGTCCTGGCGTTGTGCCTGCAGCACATAGCTACGTCCGTCCTGGCTGACGGCCTCCAGACCGCTGCCATTGAGCAGCTGGCGCATGGCCTGATCGTTAGCGTACTGCCCCTGTAGGCCGTTGGACTGCAGGCCATCGGTAAGCTCAGGCGTACTCGACAGGGTAATGCCGGCCTGGCGAGCGAACTGATTGAGCACCTCAGCGAGCTGGCCGGACGGGATTGCGTAGTGATGACTCACTTGGGCCGTTTCAGCTGCTACGGAAAGCTGCGAAGCGGATGCCAGGCCCAAGGCGGTTCCAAACAGGGCAGCCCGGATGGCTTGGCGCAAGCGTACCGATTGCAGGGCAGGTCGAAGATCGCTTGGTTGGAACGTGTGCATTAACACCGGGTTGATAGACATGAAGGGTCCGTTGGAGGGTTGAGGGCAGAAGGGGTCGCTTACTGTCCTAGCCGGACCGGGATTCAAAACCCGCCAGAAATCGATAAGGCCTTATCAGGCCAAGCGCTCTACACGTACCCACCAGCGTGTACGTTGACGAAGCTTCACGGGCAGCGTTTGCGGCAGCAACTGCAGCAGTTGCTCCGGGTCTTCGAGACGGAACACCCCCGACAAGCGCAGATCGGCAACCTCGTCGCTACAGCCCAGATAACCATGACGATAACGGCGGACCTGCGCGAGGAAGTCGGCCAAGCGCATGTCCTGGGTCACGATCAGCCCTTCGGCCCATGCCATCGCATCCATGTCCATGTGTGCGAGCCGGTGCGCGCCTTGAGCATCCAGGCGCCAGTTCTGTCCGCTTTCGATCCACAGCAGCTGGCCATTGCCAGGTCGATGAATCGCGACTTTGCCGTGGCTGACGCTTACGCGCGTACAGTCGCTGTCCTGGTAGGCCACAAAGCGCCCTTCGAATCCTTCCAGCAGCGCGTCACGTGTTTGTACCAGCAAGGAATGCCGAGGGCCGCAGGTGATCATCATCTCCCCGTGCTTCAGGCGGACCAGACGCTGTTGGTCACTGAAGGCCAGGTCCACTGCACTGTGGGTATTGAGTTGCATCAATGAGCCATCGGGCAGCGTGAACGCGCGTCGTTCGCCCGTGCCGGTGGCATAGTCCGAGGCCCATGCACTGACGGCATTGATGTCTTTGGCCAACCATGTTGCCGACCCCACCATGACAACGCCGCCAAGCAGCTTCAGCGCCTGCCGCCTGTGCAGGCGTTGCTGGCTGGTTTCCAGGGTTTGCAACGCCAGCCCGGCACCGGGTATGGCACGTAAGTCGAGGTCTTGATGCAGGTGTGTAAGCCGTTGCCAGGCTCGCTCGTGTTCGAGCCGAGCATTGCGCCATTGTGCGCATTCCAATTGTAGAGCCGGGTCATGCCCGCTTTCACGAAGCCGCAGCATCCACTGGATGGCCTGCTTGACCACTTTTGCATCAGGGCGTGCGGCGGCCATCGCTTCAGCACTCGTCTTCGTAGCGCAGCACGTAGCAGTGGTAGAGCGCATCGGCAATGTAGCGTTCTACCGTGCGGACGGAGATTCCCATCTGTTCGGCGATGGCCTGGTGCTTCAGCCCCTCGCATTGGGCCAGCAGGAATGCGCGTCGTACCTTGGGTTTGAGGCCGTCGAGCATGCGTGCAATGCGCTCAAGCAACTCCAGCAGCAGCTCGCGGGTTTCTGCAGAGGGGGCCTGCGCTTCCGGTACATGGGCCAGCGCCTCCAGGTAGGCCCTGTGCAGCTCCTCGCGGCGCCAGTGATCGATTACCAGCCCACGCGCGACTGTGCGCAAGAAGGCCCGGGGAGCATTCAGCTGCAACTGCTCACGGCGCTGCAGCAGGCGTATGAAGGTGTCATGGGCCAGGTCTGCGGCATCGGCGGCGTTGCCGAGCTTGCCGCGCAACCAGTTGTGCAACCAACCGTGGTGGTCACTATAGAGCGTTTGCACGCAGTCGTTGCTGGGCATGGAGGAGGGCGCCGGCATCAATGGACATGAATGATAATTAGTCTCATTGTTGGCGGGGCAGGATCAATTTGCAACCCATCAGCTCGCGTCGCCCCTAAAGCCGGCGACGGATTAACGCCCCAACTGTGTATCCAGGTAATTACGGATTACCCGCGCGCCACTATTGAGGTGCTGTTCCAGCACTGTTACCGCCTCATCGACCAGCTTGTCACTGGCCGCATCCACCAGTGCGTTGTGATCATCCTGGGTGAGTTTGCCCAAGCCCATGGAGGAAAGATGAAAACGCAGGAAGCGTTCTTCTTCGTTCAGTTCGTTCTCGATCAGGCGCAGCAGTTTTTTATTTGGCGCCTTGCTGTACAGCGACATGTGGAACAGGCGGTTCAGGCGGCCGATTTCGGCATGGCGGGTTTCGTTTTCCAGCAGTTGGATATACCCACGGGCGCTGGCGATGTCGCTGGCATCCAGCAGCGGGATGGACTGGCGCAGCGCCTCGCTCTCAAGCAGTACACGAAGGGCATAGGTGTCCACCGCATCCTCGCCGATCAACGGCGCAACCACCGCACCTTTGTGCATTTCCACTTTCAGCAGCGATTGTGCTTCCAGCTGGCGCAGGGCCTCGCGCACGGGCATGCGGCTGACGCCGAACAAGGTGGCGAGTTCTTGCTGGCGCACGGCAGTACCTGGGGGCAAGCGGCCATCGAGAATGGCGCTACGCAGGCGTTCTTCGATAACGCCACGGGCCTGGTGTGGCAACAGCTGCTCGCTGGCCAGCACATTGCTCAATTTGATTTTCTCGGCCACGCGACGTCTGCCTCAACGATGACTAAAGTTGGATCCAATGACACTAGTTACAGCCCATGGGAATTGTCAAACCTGTACCCGTAATGGAACGGGCGCCCCAAAAGCGCGGCTATGGTGGATGAAGTCGCCTGCCAAAGGAAGCGGCCTATAGAAGGTTATAAACAGAAAGTGTAGGCGGGCTGACAAACGGGTGCATGATTGCAGCGTGCCATTGTCTTTTGCTGTGGCAAGCCCCACCATCGCTGCTTTCGACTGATCTGAACAGGGCTTCGCAGTGGCGATATCCTGGGTGCTCAAAACCGTTGTGCGACGTGTCGGCTTTGCCGCGCTGCTGGGCAGTCTGCTGCTGGGCGGCTTGCACGCGGATTGGGATTTTTCCCAGATCAGCCGCAAGTCGCAGGCCCTGTATGGCCCCTTGGGGGCCGGGAAGGGGCGCATCGATGCCTGGCAGAACCTGATGGCTACCCAGAAGCAGGGGAATGAGCTTGAGCGGCTGCAAGTGGTCAACCGCTTCTTCAACCAGCAATTGCGCTATGTCGAAGACATCGACCTCTGGCATGAGGTCGATTACTGGGCCACACCGGTGCAGGCCTTGATCAAGGGCGCCGGGGACTGCGAAGACTACGCCATCGCCAAGTATTTCAGCCTGCGGCGCATGGGTATCCCCAGCGAAAAACTGCGCATCACCTACGTAAAGGCGTTGCGGCAGAACCGGGCACATATGGTGCTGACCTATTATTCAAGCCCACAGGCGCAGCCTTTGGTGCTCGATAGCCTGATGGACGCCATCAAACCGGCCAGCCAGCGTACCGACCTGTTGCCGGTATACGCCTTCAATGGCGAGGGGTTGTGGCTGACGGGGGCCGCGGGCAACAAGAAGGTCGGCGATACCAAGCGGCTGTCACGCTGGCAGGATTTGCTGAAAAAAATGCAGGCCGAAGGGTTCCCGGCCGAGCCTGTTTACTGAAGGAGCACAGATGTCACTGTTCAAACAATTGCTGTTGGCCATTTGCCTGTTCCTGGTGGTCGCCTTCAGTGGCAGTTTCATGGTCAGCCTGGAAAGCTCGCGCAGCCAGTACGTCAACCAGCTGCGCTCGCATGCCCAGGATGCCGCGACCGCGTTGGCGCTGTCACTGACGCCTAATATCGACGACCCGGCGATGGTCGAGCTGATGGTCAGTTCGATCTTCGACAGTGGTTACTACTCCAGCATCAAGGTCGTCGACCTGGGTTCCAATGCCGTGCTGGTGGAGCGTCACGCCGAGCCGGACCCTGGCGGTGTACCCCGCTGGTTCGTGAACCTTATCGGCCTGGAGGCTGCCGGCGGGGACGCCATCGTCAGCCGTGGCTGGCAGCAGGCCGCGCGCGTTGAAGTGATCAGCCACCCGATGTTCGCCATTGCCAAGATCTGGCAAAGCGCCTTGGGCAGCCTGGGCTGGCTACTGCTGTGCGGTGCCGCCAGTGCCGTGCTCGGTGCCTTGCTGCTGCGCCGCCAGTTGCGGCCGCTGGACTACATGGTCGAGCAATCCCACGCCATTGCCCGTCGCGAATTCCTAAGCCTGCCCGAGTTGCCGCGTACACCGGAGTTGCGCCGCGTGGTGCAGGCAATGAACCAGATGGTCGAGAAGCTCAAGGCCCTTTTCACCGAGCAGGCCGAGCGCAGCGAGCGGCTGCGTGCCGAGTCGTACCAGGACAGTTTGACTGGCCTGTCCAACCGCCGCTATTTCGAGATGCAGTTGAACACCCGGGTGAGCAACCTGGAAGAAGCGCGCGCGGGCTACCTGCTGTTGCTGCGCGTTCAAGGCCTGGCGGGTTTGAACGCCCGCCTGGGTGGCCAGCGCACCGACCAGTTGCTGCAAGCTGTGGGTGAGCAGTTGCGCCGTACCTGTGCCAGTTTCCCGGAAACCAACGACCTGATTTCCCGCAGCCGTGGCGGCGAGTTTGCCGTGCTGGCGCCGGGCATGGTGCATGAGGAAGCGGTACACCTTGCCCAGGCGCTGGAAGCGACGCTGCAGAGCCTGCACGAGACCGGCGCCAGTTATATCGACCCGGTTGCCTGCATCGGCCTTGCGCCGTTCAGCCCCGGTGATGCACCACAGGCGTTGCTCAAGCTTGCCGACGAAGCCCTGGCCCGTGCCGAAAACCAGCCGACGCCAGGCTGGGTGTGCCTTGAACAAGGCGTGGCTGCTGTTGCGGCGGACAGCCAGCACGACTGGCATGAGCGGCTTGACCAAGCCTTTATCAACGGGCATTTCGAACTGTTCTTCCAGCCCGTGGTGGGCTCCGGCACGCCACAACGGGTGCTGCACCACAAAGTGATTTCGCGCTTGAAGGATGGCCAGGGCGAGGCGTTGCCCGCGGGCCGCTTCCTGCCCTGGCTGGAACGCTTTGGCTGGATGCCTCGGCTGGATGTGCTGGTGCTGGAGAAAGTGCTGGCGCACTTGCGTGGGCATGACCAGGTGCTGGCGCTGAACCTGTCTGCCGCCACGCTGGCCGACCCCAAGGCCCTGCAGCGCGTCTTCGAGCTGCTGGGCCAGAATACGGCCATGGGGCCTCGGCTGGTGTTTGAAATTGGTGAGGAGCAGTTGCCTGAACAGGCGGCCCTGGAACACCTGACCCGGCGCCTGCACGCGCTTGGCTTTGGTCTGGCGCTGCAGCGTTTCGGTGGCCGCTTCAGCATGATCGGCAACCTGGCGCACCTGGGCCTGGCGTACCTGAAAATCGATGGCAGCTATATCCGCAACATCGACCAAGAGCAGCACAAGCGTCTGTTCATCGAAGCGATCCAGCGCGCGGCACACAGCATCGACCTGCCTTTGATTGCCGAGCGGGTCGAGACGGAAGGGGAGCGGCGGGTGTTGAAGGATATGGGTGTAGGCGGGATTCAGGGGCAGCTGGTTGGCGAACCTGCGCCCTGGCGTTAACTGAACCCGATCCCCTGTAGGAGCGGCACAAGGCCGCTCCTACAATGAGCCGCGCAGACTTGCTATCACCGCTCGCGCAGCGCTTCCGAACGCGCCTTCATGATCGGCTTGAGCAGGTAGCTCATGATGGTTTTCTTGCCGGTCATGATATCCACCGTAGCCACCATCCCCGGAATGATCAGCAGCGGTTTTTCGTCAGTCCCCAGGTGGCTGCGATCGGTGCGCAGCTTGATCAGGTAATACGTGGTCTTCTTGTCTTCATCGGTGATGGTGTCCGCACCGATCTGTTCCAGCTTGGCCTTGAGCCCACCGTAGATGGTGTAGTCATAGGCCGTGAACTTCACCGTCGCTTCCTGGCCAGGGTGCAGGAAGGCGATGTCCTTGGGCAGGATTTTCGCTTCGATGACCAGCGTGTCGTCCAGTGGCACGATCTCGATGATATCGCTGCCTGGCTGGATGACTCCGCCAATGGTGTTCACCAACAGCTGCTTGACGATACCGCGCACCGGTGAAGTGACCATGGTGCGGTGTACCCGGTCGTCCAGTGCTTTACTGGTGGCGGTCGCCTTGTTCAGCTCGGTGCGTGCCTCGTTCAGCTGGGTCAATGCTTCGCTGCGGAACTTGCCACGGGTTTCTTCGATCTTGCTCTGCACCTCGCGGATGGCGGCCTCGGCACGCGGGATGGCCAGTGCGGTGGAGTCAAGCTGGCCGCGGTTTTCAACTTCTGCACGGCGCAGGCGCAGCACTTCTACCTGGGAAATCGCACCGGTCGCCACCAGCGGTTCGGACATGCCGATTTCCTTGCGCAGCAGCTCAAGGCTGTTGGCGTACTGGGCGCGTTTGGAGCTGTACTCACGCAGTTCCTGCTGGCGCTGGACCAGTTGCTGCTGCAGGCCGCCAATTTCGTCCTGCAGTTGCTGGCGCCGGCTCTGGTACAGCGACTCTTCACTGGCTGCCTGGCTGGGTGCGGCTTTGCGCAGTTCTTCGTCGATCTTGAGCGGGCTGTCCTGAACTTCCGCACTCAGTCGTTCGACCCGCAGGGCCATGGCCAGGCGATCTGCCTCGGTTTCACCCACGTTTGAAGCGAAACGGGTTTCGTCCAGGCGCAGTAGTGGCTGGCCCACCTCTACGATCTGCCCTTCCTTGGCGAAGATCTCGGCGACGATGCCGCCTTCCAGGTTCTGGATCTTCTGCACTTTGGAAGACGGGATAGCCTTGCCTTCGCCCCGCGTGACCTCATCGATGGGCGCAACGCTGGCCCATACGATCATGAACACGAAGAACAGGATCACGCCCCAGATGGTCAGCCTTACCACCCTTGGCGCATCCTCGATCAGGGCTTTGTTTACCTCTGGCAGCGGCTGGCCGCCCAGTGAGTCGGAGCCCTTGAAATAGCGCCTCAGGCCATCCTTGAATTGCCCCATATCCAGCTTATGCAACACTGATCTGCCCCTTCTTCAGCGCATCCATGACCGCGGCTTTCGGGCCGTCGGCGACTATCTGTCCGCGATCGATCACGATCAGTCGGTCCACCAGCGACAGCAGCGAGGCGCGGTGCGTGACCAACAGCACCGTCTTGCCCTCCACCACGGCTTGCAGGCGCTGTTTGAGGCGTTCTTCGCCCGTGTTGTCCATGGCGCTGGTCGGCTCATCCAGCAGCAGGAGCTGCGGGTTGAGCAGCAGCGCACGCCCCAGGGCAACGTTCTGCCGCTGGCCACCGGACAGGTTCTGCCCGCGCTCCCCCACTTGCAGCTCGTAGCCGTCCGGGTGCAGGCGGGCGAATTCATGCACGCCTGCCAGCTCGGCAGCTTGCAGGATAAGCTCGTCCTCGATGTAGCGGGCACCGCTGACCAGGTTGTCGCGCAGCGTGCCAGCCAGCAGCTGGATGTCCTGCGGTACATAGCCGATGTTGTGGCGCAGTTCGCTGACGTCGATCTGGCGAATGTCTACACCATCGACCAGCAGCGAGCCGCCATTGGCCTCGTACAGGCCAACGATGAGCTTGGCCAGCGAGCTCTTGCCCGAGCCGCTGCGGCCAATGATGCCGACCTTCTCGCCGGGGCGGATGGTCAGGTTGATATTCTTCAGGGCCAGGTTCTGCTGGTTGGGATAGGTGAAATCGACCCCGCGGAACTCGACGCTACCCTGCAGCACCTTACGACTCAGCGGGCGCTCTTCGAAGTTACGCTCTTGCGGTAGCTCCATCATGTGGTCGGTGGAAACCATGGTCACCTTGGCCTGCTGGTAGCGGGCGAGCAGGCCGTTCAGCTGGCCCAGTGGGCCGAGCGCGCGGCCGCTGAGCATGTAGCAGGCCACCAGGCCACCCATGCTCAGGTTGCCATCGATGATCAGGTACACGCCGACGCAGATCATCGCCACGCCCGCCAGTTGCTGGATCAGCAGGGTGATGTTCATCGCCAGGCTAGACAGCACCTTCACCCTCAGCTCCAGGCGGCTGAGCGTACCGAGGGTCTGCTCCCACATGTACTGGCGTTCGCTTTCGGCGTTGTTGACCTTCACCGCGTCCAGGCCGGCCAGGGTCTCGATCAGGCTGGACTGGCGCTCCGAGGCCAGAGCCATCGTCCGTTCCATGGTCGCCATCAGGGGCCGCTGCAGGGCGTAGCCGATGCCCAAGGCCAGTGGGAAGGCGATGACCGGGATCCATACAAGGTGCCCGCCAATGATGGCGATGACGACCAGGATCAGGATGGTGAAAGGCAGGTCGATCAGGCTGGTAAGCGTCAGCGACGCGAGGAAGTCGCGCAGGCCCTGGAACTCGTGAATGTTCTGGGCAAAGCTGCCCACCCGTGCCGGCCGGTACTTCATCGACATGCCGACGATGCGTTCGAACAGCGTTGCTGAAATGATCAGGTCGGTTTTCTTGCCGGCAAGGTCCAGGCACAGGCCGCGCAGACCTTTGAGGATCAGATCGAAAATGTAGGCGCCGGCGATGCCGACGGCCAGCACCCAAAGTGTCGACGTAGCCTGGTTAGGTACCACGCGGTCATACACGTTCATCACGAACAACGGCGCGGCCAAGGCAATCAGGTTGATCACCAGGCTGGCGGCAATGGCATCGATATAAAGCCATTTGCTGCGCAGCAGCGTGTCGCGGAACCACGACTTCGCCCGTGGGATCAGGTTGCCGTGGTTGACGTCGAACTTGTGTTGCGGCTGGGCAAAGAACACCCGGCCGCTGTAGTCGCTTTGCAGGGCTTCGCGGCTGACATGCACCTCGCCACCGTCGCTCTCGCTGAGCAGCAGGCGTGCGGTATCTTCATTTTCCCAGCCCAGCAGGACGGCGCTGCGGCCTTCCTTGAGCAGCAACATGGCCGGCATGGCGATGCTCGGGATCTGCTCCAGCTTGCGTTGCAGCAGGCGCCCTTGCAGGCCCGCCCGGGCGGCGGCGCGCGGCAGCAGCTCGGGGCTCAGGCGCTGGGCGGGCAGCGGCAGGCCCGTGGTCAGCATGACCCGGCTGGCGGGTTTCTGGTGCAGGACACACAGGCTCAGCAGACTATCCAGCAAGGGATCGTCATGCTGACTGCGTGGATCGTGGCTGAGTTGGACTCGACTGACTTCAGATTCCACGCGGCGCTCTCTTCATCCTTGTGGTGGGTGGGGTGGGTGTGCCGCCGTTCAGGTCTATCGGCTCACCCTGACGTTCAATTGTGCTGCAAAGCAGCTGCCAATGGTCGCCTTGAATCGACACTGAGTAAACAATTCTACGTTGTTATTGCTACGGCATAGACGCAGCCATGCGGTGACTGTTTCATTTCTGATCCTGTTGGGGATCCGTTTCATGTGCAGCATAGCCTGCCATCCAGGCAACGCCGTTTGGGTGAATGATCGGCTCGCGGGCTTGTCAGTAAACAGGCGCTGATTTGTTGACGTTTTAAAGCGGGCAGATCATTAAAATTCATCGCGCGAAGAGCCTTTGCACATTGAACCGTAGTTCTGTAATCACCGATGGTTTGCCATCATTCCCATGCCCAGTATTCGCGTGCGGGTTCGCTATCTGTTTGATCTGCGGTAAATCGTTTGTTGGTGGCCGCAATCAATAGCAGGCTTTGGTTTGCAATGGCATGAGTGCGGCCCTGATTCTGCCTGGGTTTCAGACCCTTTTCCGGGTGACTTCAGGCAAGGTTTGTGCTTGTAAACGCGCACGGGCCTAGGGCAGCGGAAGTGACCAGAATGTTGACGCCAACGACCTTGACGGTAGCCGATGGACGGTGCTTCTAAAGTGTGTAATGACATCTGCCCGTATGTGGAAAAGGCTCCTGAACTTAACGGCCAGCGCATTTTTGATGATGTACGACATTGGTCCTCGGCAAACGGTTGGCTAAGGTACAAATATCAATGTGACATTACATTGCCGATTGTTTAGGATGGCCTGTATAAGGTCAATACTTTGGCAGTGTTGCGGTTTCAAAAAGTTATAGACGGAATGTTGACGCAAGAAAGCGTCAAGAGATCATCGACATAAGTTCCGCCTGAAGTGGCTTGCAGTGCCGCTCTGGCAGGGAAGTACCCATCGGGTCACACGGAGAGTCCAATGAGCAGCGTTGTAGCCATCGTCAAAAGCATTGTCGGCCAGGTTATTGCGGTATCCCCAGAGGGCATTCGTCGTGTGCTCATCGAGGGGGACCGCCTGTTGGCAGGTGAGGAAGTGCTCACTGGCCCGGGCGGTGCGGTGACTCTGGAGCTGGCCGATGGCCGTCTGCTTGACCTGGGCCGTGACAGCCAGTGGAGCGCCGATACGCCCGACAGCAGCACCGACCTGAGCCAGGCGACCGCACAGGCCGCGCCGTCGGTGGAAGAGCTGCAGCAGGCGATCGCTGCGGGTGTCGACCCGACTACCGAGCTTGAAGCTACCGCAGCCGGTCCGTCGGCCGCAGGCGGTGGTGGCGCGCTGGGTGGTGGTCACAGCTTCGTGATGCTCGAAGAAACGGCGGGCCGGGTTGACCCCACCGTTGGATTCCCCACTGAAGGGCTGGGCTTTGCAGCCACGCTGGACAGTGAAGAAGTCGGCCTGCTGGGTGACACCAACAACAACCTGGTGACCACGCCGACGACGGACACCAACGTTGCTACCGACCTGATCCTTGGCGCCACTCCTTCCATCAGCGAAGCGGGTGGCGTAATCGTTTATACCGCCACGGTTGGACAGGCACCGACTACCAACCTGGTCATTACCCTGTCCAATGGCGCCGTGATCGTCATTCCGGCCGGGCAGACCAGCGGTAGTGTCAATGTCGTGGTCCCGGCGAACGATACACCGTATATCGACGGTGGGCAGATCTCGGCGACTGTGACCGGTGCCACCGGTGGCGGCGGTTTGACGGTGACATTGCCGCAAACGCCGGCGGTTACCCAAGTGACCGATACCATCGATACGACCACTGCGACACTGACTGCTTCGCCAAGCGTTACTGAAGGCGGCGTCATCACTTACACCGTGACCCTGAGCAACCCTGCTCAGACGCCGGTAACCGTGACCCTGTCCAATGGGCAGGTCATTACCATCGAGGCCGGCAAGACCCAGGGCAGCGTCGACTTCCAGACCCCGGCGAACGACGTCTACAACAACGGCTCGACCGTCAGCGTCACCATCGAGAA
>NZ_BBIS01000077.1 GCF_000730605.1 Pseudomonas monteilii NBRC 103158 = DSM 14164
AGCAAAAATTATTGAATAAGTAGTTGATTTACTTGATCAGGCCGGTATAATGGCCGGCCTGATACAGCGTTACAGGTCAGTAGCTCAATTGGCAGAGCGACGGTCTCCAAAACCGTAGGTTGGGGGTTCGATTCCCTCCTGACCTGCCATTTCACTTCGGTGTGATGGCTTTCTTCTCACAGGATCCTCCTCGATGACTCCCAAAACTGAAGCCCAAGAATCGCGTTTTGATCTGTTCAAGTGGCTGGCTGTAGTGGCTTTGGTGGTTGTTGGTGTTGTGGGTAATCAATATTACTCCGCCTCTCCAATCCTGTATCGCGTCCTCGTACTTCTCGTCCTGGCTGCTGTCGCGGGCTTTGTAGCTCTGCAGACTGCGAAGGGCAAGTCGTTCTTTGCGCTGGCGAAGGAAGCTCGTACCGAGATTCGTAAAGTCGTGTGGCCGACCCGCCAGGAAACCACCCAGACCACGCTGATTGTCGTGGCTGTCGTGCTGGTTATGGCACTGCTGTTGTGGGGGCTCGATTCCCTGCTCGGCTGGGCGGTCTCCTTGATCGTTGGCTAAAGGTGTCCCGTGGCTAAGCGTTGGTATGTTGTGCATGCTTACTCGGGTTACGAGAAGCATGTAATGCGCTCTCTGATCGAGCGCGTCAAGCTGGCTGGCATGGAAGACGGTTTCGGCGAGATCTTGGTCCCGACCGAAGAAGTCGTCGAAATGCGCAACGGCCAGAAGCGCAAGAGTGAGCGTAAATTCTTCCCTGGCTATGTATTGGTCCAGATGGAGATGAACGAAGGGACTTGGCACTTGGTCAAGGACACCCCTCGTGTGATGGGCTTTATTGGTGGCACTGCAGACAAGCCTGCGCCGATCACCGATAAAGAAGCTGAGGCTATCCTGCGTCGCGTTGCCGACGGTAGCGACAAGCCGAAGCCGAAGACGCTGTTCGAGCCGGGTGAAGTGGTTCGAGTCATTGACGGTCCGTTCGCTGACTTCAATGGTAGTGTCGAAGAGGTTAACTACGAGAAGAGCCGTCTGCAGGTCGCAGTGCTCATCTTCGGTCGCTCTACTCCGGTAGAGCTCGAGTTCAGCCAGGTCGAAAAGGTCTAGGCGGACGAAGCATCCCATACCCCGCAGCCCTGTGTGCTGCGGGGTTTTGTCGTCACTGGGATAAAACGCAAGTCATCCGGGGAGCCAGCAGGCGTTCGTACCCGATTTTGGAGTAGCTCATGGCTAAGAAGATTCAGGCTTACATCAAGCTGCAAGTTAAGGCCGGCCAGGCCAACCCAAGCCCACCCGTTGGTCCAGCACTGGGTCAACACGGTGTGAACATCATGGAATTCTGCAAGGCCTTCAACGCCCGTACCCAGGGTCAAGAAGCCGGCCTGCCGACTCCCGTGATCATCACTGTTTACAGCGACCGTAGCTTCACTTTCGAGACCAAGAGCACCCCTGCCTCGGTTCTGCTGAAGAAAGCTGCTGGCCTGACCAGTGGTTCGGCTCGCCCGAACACCGTTAAAGTCGGTACCGTTACCCGTGCTCAGCTGGAAGACATCGCGAAAGCCAAACAGGCTGACCTGACTGCCGCTGACCTGGACGCTGCTGTACGCACCATCGCTGGCTCTGCCCGCAGCATGGGCCTGAACGTGGAGGGTGTGTAATGGCTAAGCTGACCAAACGCCAAAAGGCAATCGCCGAGAAAATCGAAGCAGGCAAGGCCTACAACTTCGAAGAAGCGGCAACTCTGCTGGCCTCGCTGCCTGCTGCCAAGTTCGTAGAGTCCTACGACATCGCCGTTAACCTCGGTGTTGACCCGCGTAAATCCGACCAGGTCGTACGTAGCGCTACTGTGCTGCCACACGGCACTGGCAAGACCGTTCGCGTTGCTGTCTTCACCCAGGGTCCAGCTGCTGAAGCCGCTCTGGCTGCCGGCGCTGACCGCGTAGGCATGGACGACCTGGCTGCCGAAATGAAAGGCGGCGACCTGAACTATGACGTCGTCATCGCATCGCCTGATGCCATGCGTGTTGTAGGTCAGCTGGGTCAGGTTCTGGGTCCTCGCGGCCTGATGCCTAACCCGAAAGTCGGTACCGTAACTCCAGACGTAGCCACTGCCGTGAAAAACGCCAAGGCTGGTCAGGTGCGCTACCGTACCGACAAAAACGGTATCATCCACACCTCCGTTGGCAAGGTCGGCTTTGAAGCTGGCAAGCTGAAGGAAAACGTTGAAGCCCTGATCGCTGACCTGAAGCGTATCAAGCCAGCTTCTTCGAAAGGTATCTACGTCAAGCGCGTTACCCTGAGCACCACCATGGGCCCAGGTCTGGTCATCGATCAGAGCTCGCTGAACGTGTAAGAACATGGTGGCGTGACCTGTCACGCCACCAGCAAAAATTGGGGTCCCTGCCTGGCGGGGGCTATCCAAGACCGTAGGCGGCGCAAGCCTTAAAACACCAGCCCACGCAGATGGTGCTCCCGATTCGTTACCGAATCAGACACCAAAACGACATCCGGCTTCGGCCAGATGAAACGGTAAAAACCAGGAGTAAACCCGTGGCAATTAAACTCGAAGACAAGAAGGCCATCGTCGCTGAAGTCAACGAGGCTGCCAAAGTCGCTCTGTCCGCTGTCGTGGCTGATGCCCGTGGTGTGACTGTAAGCGCAATGACCGGACTCCGTAAAGAGGCCCGCGAAGCTGGCGTTTACGTACGTGTTGTACGTAACACCCTGCTGAAGCGCGCTGTTGAAGGCACCGAATTTTCGATCCTCAACGACGCGTTCAAAGGCCCGACCCTGATTGCTTTCTCCAACGAACACCCGGGCGCTGCTGCTCGTCTGTTCAAAGAGTTCGCCAAGGGTCAGGACAAGTTCGAGATCAAGGCAGCTGCGTTTGACGGCAATTTCATTGCAGCGAACCAGATCGACGTGTTGGCTACCCTGCCGACCCGCGACGAAGCTATCGCAAAACTGATGAGCGTGATCCAAGGCGCCACCAGCAAGCTGGCTCGTACTCTGGCAGCCATTCGCGACCAGAAAGAAGCTACCGCCGCCTAAGGCGTGCGAACTCTTTCAAAATCATACGTTTAATTTGATGGCTGCGTAGGCTGTCACCCCAATACAGGATTTAAGTCATGTCTCTGACTAACGAACAAATCATCGAAGCAATCGGCCAGAAAACCGTTCTGGAAGTTGTTGAGCTGATCAAAGCTATGGAAGAAACCTTCGGCGTTACCGCTGCTGTTGCCGCTGCTGGCCCAGCTGCTGCTGCTGCCGTTGTTGAAGAGCAGACCGAGTTCAACGTTGTTCTGGTTGAAGCCGGCGACAAGAAAGTGAACGTGATCAAAGCCGTTCGCGAACTGACCGGTCTGGGCCTGAAAGAAGCCAAAGAGAAAGTCGATGGCGCTCCTCAGGTTGTAGCTGAAGGCGTTTCGAAAGAAGCCGCTGAAGACGCTAAGAAGAAGCTGGAAGAAGCAGGCGCTAAAGTCGAGCTGAAGTAATCTCGACCTTGCGATGCCAGCCTAAGCGTCGAGCGAAGGGCTGATGGCTGGTGGCTTACGCCACCGGCCTTTTTCCGTTATTGGTGGTCGGTCAGGCCGGCCCCGATAACAAGCTGCAAGACACCCATGTGGGTGGCGCAAACCAAGGGGTTTGCACGATTTTCTGGCTGCTCCCGCCGGGAGAAGCCAAACAAGCAGGTGACCAAGCTGGGGAACGCTGATGGCTTACTCATACACTGAGAAAAAACGTATCCGCAAGGACTTTAGCAAGTTGCCGGACGTCATGGATGTGCCTTACCTCCTGGCCATCCAGCTGGATTCGTATCGCGAATTCCTGCAAGCGGGAGCATCCAAGGATCAGTTCCGCGACGTCGGCCTGCACGCGGCCTTCAAATCGGTATTCCCGATCATCAGCTACTCCGGCAATGCTGCCCTGGAGTACGTAGGCTATCGCCTGGGCGAACCGGCCTTCGATGTGAAGGAATGTGTCCTGCGTGGCGTGACCTTCGCGGTCCCACTGCGGGTCAAGGTGCGCCTGATCATCTTCGACAAGGAATCGTCGAACAAAGCGATCAAGGACATCAAAGAGCAAGAAGTCTACATGGGTGAAATCCCCCTGATGACTGAGAACGGTACCTTCGTTATCAACGGTACCGAGCGTGTGATCGTTTCCCAACTGCACCGTTCGCCTGGTGTGTTCTTCGACCACGACCGTGGCAAGACCCACAGCTCCGGCAAGCTGCTGTACTCCGCTCGCATCATCCCTTACCGCGGCTCCTGGCTGGACTTCGAGTTCGACCCGAAGGACTGCGTGTTCGTGCGTATCGACCGTCGCCGCAAACTGCCGGCTTCGGTGCTGCTGCGTGCCCTGGGCTACAGCACTGAAGAAGTGCTGAACACCTTCTACACCACCAACGTGTTCCACATTTCCGGCGAAAAGCTCAGCCTGGAACTGGTGCCTCAGCGTCTGCGTGGTGAAGTTGCAGTCATGGATATCCATGACGAAACCGGCAAAGTCATCGTCGAGCAAGGCCGCCGTATTACTGCGCGCCACATCAACCAGCTCGAGAAAGCCGGCGTCAAGCAGCTGGACGTTCCAATGGAATACGTCCTGGGCCGCACTACCGCCAAGGCCATCGTGCATCCGGCTACCGGCGAGATCCTGGCCGAATGCAACACCGAGATGACCACCGAACTGCTGATCAAGGTCGCCAAGGCACAGGTTGTCCGTATCGAGACCCTGTACACCAACGACATCGATTGCGGTCCGTTCATCTCCGACACCCTGAAGATCGACACCACCAGCAACCAGCTGGAAGCTCTGGTCGAGATCTACCGCATGATGCGTCCAGGCGAGCCGCCAACCAAGGATGCAGCCGAGACCCTGTTCAACAACCTGTTCTTCAGCGCCGAGCGTTACGACCTGTCTGCCGTTGGCCGCATGAAGTTCAACCGTCGTATCGGTCGTACCGAGATCGAAGGTTCGGGCGTGCTGAGCAAGGAAGACATCGTCGAGGTTCTGAAGACCCTGGTCGATATCCGTAACGGCAAAGGCATCGTCGACGACATCGACCACCTCGGTAACCGTCGCGTACGTTGCGTTGGTGAAATGGCCGAGAACCAGTTCCGCGTTGGCCTGGTGCGTGTAGAGCGCGCGGTCAAGGAACGCCTGTCGATGGCGGAAAGCGAAGGCCTGATGCCGCAAGACCTGATCAACGCCAAGCCGGTTGCGGCGGCGGTGAAAGAGTTCTTCGGTTCCAGTCAGCTGTCCCAGTTCATGGACCAGAACAACCCGCTCTCCGAGATCACCCACAAGCGCCGCGTCTCTGCACTCGGCCCTGGCGGTCTGACCCGTGAGCGTGCCGGCTTCGAAGTCCGAGACGTACACCCGACCCACTACGGCCGTGTGTGCCCGATCGAGACCCCTGAAGGTCCGAACATCGGTCTGATCAACTCCCTGGCAGCCTATGCCCGTACCAACCAGTACGGCTTCCTGGAAAGCCCGTACCGCGTTGTGAAGGAAGGCGTTGTCAGCGACGACATCGTGTTCCTGTCGGCCATCGAAGAAGCCGATCACGTCATCGCCCAGGCTTCGGCCGCGATGAACGAGAAGAAGCAACTGATCGATGAGCTGGTAGCGGTTCGTCACCTGAACGAATTCACCGTCAAGGCGCCGGAAGACGTCACCCTGATGGACGTTTCGCCGAAGCAGGTTGTTTCCGTTGCTGCCTCGCTGATTCCGTTCCTCGAGCACGACGACGCCAACCGTGCATTGATGGGTTCGAACATGCAGCGTCAGGCTGTACCAACCCTGCGTGCCGACAAGCCGCTGGTAGGTACTGGCATGGAGCGCAACGTTGCCCGTGACTCCGGTGTCTGCGTGGTTGCTCGCCGTGGTGGTGTGATCGACTCGGTCGATGCCAGCCGTATCGTTGTTCGCGTTGCCGACGACGAAGTGGAAACCGGCGAAGCAGGTGTGGATATCTACAACCTGACCAAGTACACCCGTTCGAACCAGAACACCTGCATCAACCAGCGTCCGCTGGTGAGCAAAGGCGACAAGGTTCAGCGTGGTGACATCATGGCCGACGGCCCGTCCACCGACATGGGTGAGCTGGCACTGGGTCAGAACATGCGCATCGCGTTCATGGCGTGGAACGGCTTCAACTTCGAAGACTCCATCTGCCTGTCCGAGCGTGTGGTTCAGGAAGACCGCTTCACCACCATCCACATCCAGGAACTGACCTGTGTGGCGCGTGACACCAAGCTTGGCCCAGAGGAAATCACTGCGGACATCCCGAACGTGGGTGAAGCTGCACTGAACAAACTGGACGAAGCCGGTATCGTCTACGTGGGTGCTGAAGTTGGCGCTGGTGACATCCTGGTTGGCAAGGTCACGCCAAAAGGCGAAACCCAGCTGACTCCGGAAGAAAAACTGCTGCGTGCAATCTTCGGTGAGAAGGCCAGCGACGTTAAAGACACCTCCCTGCGCGTGCCAACCGGCACCAAGGGTACCGTCATCGACGTACAGGTCTTCACCCGTGATGGCGTAGAGCGCGACAGCCGCGCCCTGGCCATCGAGAAGATGCAGCTGGACGAGATCCGCAAGGACCTCAACGAAGAGTTCCGCATCGTCGAAGGCGCAACCTTCGAACGTCTGCGTTCTGCCCTGAACGGCCAGGTGGTCGACGGTGGCGCGGGCCTGAAGAAAGGCACCGTGATCACTGACGAAGTCCTGGACGGCCTGGAGCACGGCCAGTGGTTCAAACTGCGCATGGCTGAAGATGCACTGAACGAGCAGCTGGAAAAGGCTCAGCAGTACATCGTCGACCGTCGCCGTCTGCTGGACGACAAGTTCGAAGACAAGAAGCGCAAGCTGCAGCAGGGCGATGACCTGGCACCGGGCGTACTGAAGATCGTCAAGGTCTACCTGGCAATCCGCCGTCGCATCCAGCCGGGTGACAAGATGGCCGGTCGTCACGGTAACAAGGGTGTTGTCTCGGTCATCATGCCGGTCGAAGACATGCCGCACGATGCCAACGGTACTCCGGTCGACGTCGTACTGAACCCGCTGGGCGTACCTTCGCGTATGAACGTTGGTCAGATCCTTGAAACCCACCTGGGCCTGGCGGCCAAGGGCCTGGGCGAGAAGATCGACCGCATGCTCGAAGAGCAGCGCAAAGCCGCTGAACTGCGCGTGTTCCTGACCGAGGTCTACAACGAGATCGGCGGTCGTCAGGAAAACCTCGAAGAGTTCACCGACGCAGAGATCCTGGCTCTGGCCCACAACCTGAAGAAAGGCGTGCCGATGGCGACCCCGGTCTTCGATGGTGCCAAAGAGCGCGAGATCAAGGCCATGCTGAAACTGGCTGACCTGCCAGAAAGCGGCCAGATGGTGCTGTTCGATGGCCGTACCGGCAACAAGTTCGAGCGTCCTGTGACCGTTGGTTACATGTACATGCTCAAGCTGAACCACTTGGTGGACGACAAGATGCACGCGCGTTCCACTGGTTCCTACAGCCTGGTTACCCAGCAGCCGCTGGGTGGTAAGGCGCAGTTCGGTGGTCAGCGTTTCGGGGAGATGGAAGTGTGGGCGCTGGAAGCATACGGCGCGGCATACACCCTGCAAGAAATGCTCACAGTGAAGTCGGACGACGTGAACGGCCGTACCAAGATGTACAAAAACATCGTGGATGGCGATCACCGTATGGAGCCGGGCATGCCCGAGTCCTTCAACGTGTTGATCAAAGAGATCCGTTCGCTCGGTATCGATATCGATCTGGAAACCGAATAACACGTGACGCGAAGGGGAGTGGGGCAGGTAATGCCCGCTCCCTGCTCCGCCAGGAGGAAAGGCCTTGAAAGACCTACTGAATTTGCTGAAAAACCAGGGTCAAGTCGAAGAGTTCGACGCCATCCGCATCGGTCTGGCGTCGCCTGAAATGATCCGTTCGTGGTCGTTCGGTGAAGTTAAGAAGCCGGAAACCATCAACTACCGTACGTTCAAGCCTGAGCGTGACGGCCTGTTCTGCGCCAAGATCTTTGGCCCAGTCAAGGACTACGAGTGCCTGTGCGGCAAGTACAAGCGCCTCAAGCACCGCGGCGTAATCTGCGAGAAGTGCGGCGTTGAAGTTGCCCTGGCCAAGGTTCGTCGTGAGCGCATGGCGCACATCGAACTGGCCTCGCCGGTAGCCCACATCTGGTTCCTGAAGTCGCTGCCGTCCCGTATCGGCCTGCTGATGGACATGACCCTGCGTGACATCGAGCGCGTGCTCTACTTCGAGAGCTATGTCGTTATCGACCCGGGCATGACCACCCTGGAAAAGGGCCAGCTGCTGAACGACGAGCAGTACTTCGAGGCGCTGGAAGAGTTCGGTGACGACTTCGACGCCCGCATGGGGGCCGAGGCTGTCCGCGAGCTGCTGCACGCTATCGACCTGGAGCACGAGATCGGTCGCCTGCGCGAAGAGATTCCGCAGACCAACTCGGAAACCAAGATCAAGAAGCTGTCCAAGCGCCTGAAGCTGATGGAGGCTTTCCAGGGCTCGGGCAACCTGCCTGAGTGGATGGTCCTGACCGTCCTGCCAGTGCTGCCGCCGGACCTGCGTCCGCTGGTTCCGCTGGATGGTGGCCGTTTCGCGACCTCCGACCTGAACGACCTGTATCGTCGGGTAATCAACCGTAACAACCGTCTGAAGCGCCTGCTGGATCTGTCGGCGCCGGACATCATCGTGCGCAACGAAAAGCGCATGCTGCAGGAAGCGGTCGACGCCCTGCTGGACAACGGCCGTCGCGGTCGCGCCATCACTGGCTCGAACAAGCGTCCGCTGAAGTCCCTGGCCGACATGATCAAAGGTAAGCAAGGTCGCTTCCGTCAGAACTTGCTCGGTAAGCGTGTGGACTACTCCGGCCGTTCGGTAATTACCGTAGGCCCGACCCTGCGTCTGCACCAGTGCGGTCTGCCGAAGAAGATGGCTCTCGAGCTGTTCAAGCCGTTCATTTTCGGCAAGCTGGAAATGCGTGGTCTGGCGACCACCATCAAGGCCGCCAAGAAGATGGTCGAGCGCGAGCTGCCAGAGGTGTGGGACGTTCTCGCTGAAGTGATTCGCGAACACCCCGTACTGCTCAACCGTGCACCGACCCTGCACCGTCTGGGTATCCAGGCCTTTGAACCGGTTCTGATCGAAGGTAAGGCTATTCAGCTGCACCCGCTGGTCTGTGCCGCGTACAACGCCGACTTCGACGGTGACCAGATGGCCGTTCACGTGCCGCTGACGCTGGAAGCCCAGCTCGAAGCGCGCGCGCTGATGATGTCGACCAACAACATCCTGTCGCCAGCCAACGGTGAGCCAATCATCGTTCCGTCGCAGGACGTTGTACTGGGTCTGTACTACATGACCCGTGAAGCCATCAACGCCAAGGGCGAAGGTCGCGTGTTTGCCGACCTGCAGGAAGTCGACCGCGTATTCCGCGCCGGCGAAGCTGCCCTGCATGCGAAAATCAAGGTTCGTATCAACGAAACCGTGAAAGAGCGTGATGGTTCGGTGGTCAAGAACACCCGCATCGTCGACACCACCGTCGGCCGTGCGCTGCTGTTCCAGGTTGTACCGGCAGGTCTGCCGTACGACGTGGTCAACCAGCCGATGAAGAAAAAGGCGATCTCCAAGCTGATCAACCAGTGCTATCGCGTGGTTGGTCTGAAAGAGACCGTTATCTTCGCTGACCAACTGATGTACACCGGTTTCGCTTACTCAACCATTTCCGGCGTTTCCATCGGTGTTAACGACTTCGTTATCCCGGACGAGAAAGCCCGCATCATCGGTAACGCTACCGACGAAGTGAAGGAAATCGAGAGCCAGTACGCCTCCGGCCTGGTAACCCAGGGCGAGAAGTACAACAAGGTCATCGACTTGTGGTCGAAAGCGAACGACGAAGTATCCAAGGCGATGATGGCCAACCTCTCGAAAGAGAAGGTCATCGACCGCGAAGGTAAAGAAGTCGAGCAAGAGTCCTTCAACTCGATGTACATGATGGCTGACTCGGGTGCGCGGGGTTCCGCAGCCCAGATCCGTCAGCTGGCCGGTATGCGTGGTCTGATGGCCAAGCCGGACGGCTCCATCATCGAGACGCCGATCACTGCGAACTTCCGTGAAGGTCTGAGCGTACTTCAGTACTTCATTTCGACTCACGGTGCTCGTAAAGGTCTGGCGGATACCGCCTTGAAGACTGCGAACTCCGGTTACCTGACTCGCCGTCTGGTAGACGTTGCCCAGGATCTGGTCGTTACCGAGATCGACTGCGGCACCGACCAAGGCCTGCTGATGACTCCGCACATCGAAGGCGGCGACGTTGTAGAGCCGCTGGGTGAGCGTGTACTGGGTCGTGTCATCGCGCGTGACGTGTTCAAGCCAGGCACCGAGGACGTTATCGTTCCGGCCGGTACCCTGGTTGACGAGCAGTGGGTCGAGTTCATCGAGCTGAACAGCATCGACGAAGTGATCGTGCGTTCGCCGATCAACTGCGAAACTCGCTATGGCATCTGCGCCAAGTGCTACGGTCGCGACCTGGCTCGCGGTCACCAGGTGAACATCGGTGAAGCTGTCGGCGTTATCGCTGCTCAGTCGATCGGTGAGCCGGGTACCCAGCTGACCATGCGTACGTTCCACATCGGTGGTGCTGCAAGCCGTACTTCGGCTGCCGACAGCGTCCAGGTGAAGAACGGCGGTATGGTGCGTCTGCACAACCTGAAGCAGGTTGAGCGTGCCGACGGTAACCTGGTTGCCGTATCGCGTTCGGGCGAGCTGGCCATTGCCGACGAGTTCGGCCGTGAGCGTGAGCGCTACAAGCTGCCTTACGGTGCGGTGATTTCGGTCAAGGAAGGTGAGAAGGTCGAAGCTGGCGCCATCGTCGCCAAGTGGGACCCGCACACCCACCCGATCGTTACCGAGCTGAAAGGTACCGTGACCTTCGTGGGCATGGAAGAAAACATCACCATCAAGCGTCAGACCGACGAACTGACCGGTTTGACCAACATTGAAGTACTGGACGTCAAGGATCGCCCTGCCGCAGGCAAGGAAATCCGTCCGGCAATCAAGATGGTCGATGCTGCTGGCAAGGACCTGTACCTGCCAGGTACCGACGTACCTGCCCAGTACTTCCTGCCGGCCAACGCCCTCGTTGGTGTGGCTGACGGTGCCCAGATTGGCGTTGGTGACGTTATCGCGCGTATCCCGCAAGAAACGTCGAAGACCCGTGACATCACCGGTGGTCTGCCACGCGTTGCCGACCTGTTCGAAGCGCGTCGCCCGAAAGAAGCCTCGATTCTGGCTGAAGTCAGCGGCACCATCGCATTTGGTAAAGAGACCAAGGGCAAGCGTCGCCTGGTCATCACTCCGACCGACGGTAGCGATCCGTACGAAGAGCTGATTCCGAAGTGGCGCCACCTGAACGTCTTCGAAGGTGAACAGGTAAACCGTGGTGAAGTTATTTCCGACGGCCCGAGCGATCCGCACGACATCCTGCGTCTGTTGGGTGTGAGCGCGCTGGCGAAGTACATCGTCAACGAGATCCAGGACGTTTACCGTCTGCAAGGCGTGAAGATCAACGACAAGCACATCGAGACCATCCTGCGTCAGATGCTGCGCAAGGTCGAGATCTCCGAGTCGGGCGATTCCAGCTTCATCAAGGGCGACCAGATGGAACTGACCCAGGTACTGGTAGAGAACGAGCGTCTCGCCGGCGAGGACAAGTTCATCTCCAAGTTCACCCGCGTGCTGCTGGGTATCACCAAGGCGTCGCTGTCGACCGAGTCGTTCATCTCCGCGGCTTCCTTCCAGGAAACCACCCGCGTACTGACCGAAGCGGCGGTAACCGGCAAGCGCGACTACCTGCGCGGCCTGAAAGAGAACGTGGTCGTGGGTCGTCTGATCCCGGCTGGTACTGGTCTGGCGTACCACAGCGAGCGCAAGCGTCGCCGTGATGCTGACAAGCCGCTGCGTGTGAGCGCCAGTGAGGTGGAAGCCGCACTGACCGAAGCGCTGAACTCCAGCGGTAACTAAGTACAGGGCAGGGCCCCGGCAAGCCTCGAACGACCGTCGGTGACATGAAATGTTGCCGATGATCGGGCGGGGAGGGCCGGGGCCTCGTCTTGACTGGGTGCAAGATCCTCTTTAGACTTTTGTACCCTTAAATTTGGTGAGGCTCCGTCTCGCCAATTTTTGGCTTTCTTGCAAGACAATAGAGTCGCAAGACAATCAGTGGAGCTAGTAGATGGCAACTATCAACCAGCTGGTACGTCAGCCGCGTAAGCGTTCGGTCGAGAAGTCCGACGTTCCTGCGCTGCAGAACTGCCCGCAGCGTCGTGGCGTGTGCACCCGTGTGTACACCACCACGCCGAAAAAACCTAACTCGGCACTGCGTAAAGTATGCCGTGTGCGTCTGACCAACGGTTTCGAGGTTTCCTCGTACATCGGTGGTGAAGGCCACAACCTGCAAGAGCACAGCGTCGTCCTGA
This sequence comes from Pseudomonas monteilii NBRC 103158 = DSM 14164, assembly GCF_000730605.1. GTDB lineage: Bacteria > Pseudomonadota > Gammaproteobacteria > Pseudomonadales > Pseudomonadaceae > Aquipseudomonas > Aquipseudomonas monteilii. Next base: position 12,506 of record NZ_BBIS01000077.1, read on the forward strand.
TCCGTGGCGGCCGTGTAAAAGACTTGCCAGGTGTTCGTTACCACACCGTTCGCGGCTCTCTGGATACTTCGGGCGTTAAAGGCCGTAACCAGGGTCGTTCGAAATACGGTACCAAGCGTCCGAAGTAATCGGCCGTTTGCAGACATCCATTTTTTTGAGTCGATAAGAGTAAGGTCGGGCAGGGGTCGAAGATCCACGTCCCGGGCTAACCTGAAGACCGTTTGAGGGCTTATCATGCCAAGACGTCGTGTAGCAGCAAAACGTGAGATCCTTGACGATCCGAAGTACGGATCCCAGATCCTCGCCAAGTTCATGAACCACGTGATGGAAAGCGGCAAGAAGGCCGTAGCCGAGCGCATCGTTTACGGTGCCCTGGATACCGTCAAAGCACGCAAGAACAGCGACCCCCTGGAAATCTTCGAGAAAGCTCTCGACGCCATCGCTCCGCTGGTCGAAGTTAAGTCCCGTCGTGTCGGCGGTGCCACTTACCAGGTTCCGGTTGAAGTTCGTCCATCCCGTCGTAACGCTCTGGCAATGCGCTGGCTCGTAGACTACGCCCGCAAGCGCGGCGAGAAGTCGATGGCTCTGCGCCTGGCCGGCGAACTGCTGGATGCTGCCGAAGGCAAGGGTGCTGCAGTCAAGAAGCGTGAAGACGTTCACCGTATGGCTGAAGCCAACAAAGCGTTCTCGCACTACCGCTTCTAATTCAAGCATCAATCATTTTGCGAGGGCTTTATGGCTCGTACTACAGCAATTAACCGCTACCGTAACATTGGTATCTGTGCCCACGTTGACGCGGGCAAGACCACCACTACCGAGCGGATCCTGTTCTACACAGGTCTGAGCCACAAGATGGGCGAGGTGCATGACGGCGCCGCGACCACCGACTGGATGGTGCAGGAGCAGGAGCGCGGTATCACCATTACCTCCGCTGCCGTTACCACCTTCTGGAAAGGTTCCCGTGGTCAGTACGACAACTACCGCGTAAACGTCATCGATACCCCCGGCCACGTTGACTTCACCATTGAAGTAGAGCGTTCGCTGCGTGTACTCGACGGCGCGGTCGTTGTGTTCTGCGGTACCTCCGGCGTTGAGCCTCAGTCCGAAACCGTATGGCGTCAGGCCAACAAGTACGGCGTTCCACGTGTTGTTTACGTGAACAAGATGGACCGTGCTGGTGCCAACTTCCTGCGCGTTGTCGGTCAGATCAAGAATCGTCTGGGTCACACCCCGGTTCCGGTCCAGCTGGCTATCGGTGCAGAAGATGACTTCCAGGGTCAGGTTGACCTGATCAAGATGAAGGCCATCTACTGGAACGATGACGACAAAGGCACCACCTACCGCGAGGAAGAGATTCCTGCTGAGCTGGTGGACCTGGCCAACGAATGGCGCAGCAACATGGTCGAAGCTGCTGCCGAGGCCAACGAAGAGCTGATGAACAAGTACCTTGAAGAAGGTGACCTGTCCGTCGAAGACATCAAGGCAGGTCTGCGCGCCCGTACTCTGGCGAGCGAGATCGTTCCTGCTGTCTGCGGTTCCTCGTTCAAGAACAAGGGCGTTCCCCTGGTTCTCGACGCCGTTATCGACTTCCTGCCTGCTCCGACCGAAATCCCGGCGATCAAGGGTATCCACCCTGACCTGATCGACGTGCCGAAGGACGAAGTCAAGCCAGAGCAGTACGACGAGCGTCCTGCTGACGACAACGAGCCGTTCTCGGCCTTGGCGTTCAAGATTGCCACCGACCCGTTCGTGGGCACTCTGACCTTCGTTCGCGTTTACTCCGGCTTCCTGACCTCTGGTGACTCCGTCATCAACTCGGTCAAGGGCAAGAAAGAGCGCGTTGGTCGTATGGTGCAGATGCACGCCAACCAGCGTGAAGAAATCAAGGAAGTACGTGCAGGCGACATCGCTGCTCTGATCGGCATGAAGGACGTCACCACTGGTGACACCCTGTGCAACGCCGAAAAGCCGATCATCCTTGAGCGTATGGACTTCCCAGAGCCTGTGATTTCGCTCTCCGTAGAGCCGAAGACCAAGGCTGACCAGGAGAAGATGGGTATCGCACTGGGCAAGCTGGCCCAGGAAGACCCGTCGTTCCGCGTCAAGACCGACGAAGAAACCGGCCAGACCATCATCTCCGGTATGGGTGAGCTGCACCTGGACATCCTCGTTGACCGCATGAAGCGCGAGTTCAACGTCGAGTGCAACGTCGGCAAGCCGCAGGTTTCGTACCGCGAGAAGATCACCAAGTCCAACGTCGAGATCGAAGGCAAGTTCGTTCGTCAGTCGGGTGGTCGTGGTCAGTTCGGTCACTGCTGGATCCGTTTCTCGGAGCCGGACGTGGACGACAAGGGCAACATCACCGAAGGTCTGGTGTTCACCAACGAAGTCGTTGGTGGTGTGATTCCTAAGGAATTCATCGCCCCGATCCAGAAGGGTATCGAAGAGCAGATGAAAAACGGCGTTGTCGCCGGCTATCCGCTGCTCGGCCTGAAGGCTACGGTATTCGACGGTTCGTACCACGACGTCGACTCCAACGAAATGGCGTTCAAAATCGCTGCTTCGATGGCAACCAAGCAACTGGCCCAGAAGGGTGGTGGCGTGGTTCTCGAACCGATCATGAAGGTCGAAGTTGTAACCCCGGAAGACTACCTGGGTGACGTGATGGGTGACCTGAGCCGTCGTCGCGGGATGATCCAGGGTAATGAAGACTCGGTGTCCGGCAAGGTAATCACTGCTGAGGTGCCGCTCGGAGAAATGTTCGGTTACGCAACCGACGTTCGTTCCATGTCTCAGGGTCGCGCAAGCTACTCCATGGAATTCTCCAAATACGCCGAAGCTCCGTCGAACATCGTCGAAGCACTCGTTAAAAAACAAGGCTAATCCCCTTTAGGCAAGAGGTTCACTGTCGTGGCTAAAGAAAAA
>NZ_BBIS01000076.1 GCF_000730605.1 Pseudomonas monteilii NBRC 103158 = DSM 14164
CCCCTTGCCGGGTGTGCAGGGGACTTGCACCCCTTAGCGGATGCGCCCTGCCGGGCGCACCGAAAAAAAAACCCGGCAGCGCCGGGTTCGTAGGGTTGACTGCTTACGCTTGCGGCGCCAGCAGAGACTCAAGGTATTTACGATCGCTGGCGACCATCGCATCGACGCCCTGCGAGATGACCGTAGAGAGCGCCTTGCCGGCGATCAGCTGTGAGTTTTCATTACCGTTGAGTTGCTCCTGTGAGCAGCGCTCAAAAGCTTGCAGAATCGACCGGATATTGCTCAACGACAAACGGCCGACGATGGCAGCCAACACCACGGCAACCAGAGAGTCGGTTGCGGCTACCGGCTGAACGACGGCAGGCGCTGCCTCTACTGGTTGAGGCGTGCCCACCTGGTGAAGCGGGTTGCCACCCCGGGCAGTCTCTACCATTCCGGATAGAAAATGAGTGACCAGGTGTAAGAGACCGTCATAGCTGTCCCCATCAGGGGATACTTCCTTGTCGTTGAGTTCCTGGTCATACGCATAGACGTCGCTCAGGAGTTTTTCCACTGCTTGCAGAGAGATTTTGGAATCGTTCGGGCACATGAGGGCTCACCAAATGTTGGTTGTTAACTGACCCCAGGAGATGCTGCACACGCCCCTACAAACTCCTTCTACATGCTTGTGGTGCATCTCCTTGCATCATGAAAAGCCTTTCAAGGAGAGACCCTATGCAATTTCAACCAGCGTTCGAGCAAATGCGTGCCATCGTTGAGGCTGATGACTGCCTTCTTCGGTCATACAAACAAGACTTTTACCAGTTTGACCTGGATCACCTCACCAAGACTGGAACGGTCGGCGGTCGTTACGTCTGGGTCATCCGCGAAAACGGCACACACCTGGCGTCGCTCAGCCTGCATCCCAAGCTCACTGAGTTTGTGGAATGCGCGCTCGACATGAAGGAGGCTTTGCAGGTATTCGAAATCACCCTGCAGAAAGATGGCTCTGCGACAATCAAATCTATCTCCATCGAGAAAGCGCGTGGCTTGTTGCGGCACCAACACTATGAGTTTGAGGGGCGTCACATCAAGCGAGGCGGTCGCCTCATCGCTCTGGTTGACATCGAGACGCTGTACAACCGCGGTCAATACGGCGGCACCGTCAGCTTCACCTTCGATGAGGAGCCGAGCGCTGATGAGAAAACTCATTTCAATCAAATCGCTTTGTGCCTCTTCCAGCAAAAGGCGCATAGCTTGTTTGCGTGTATGGACTCCGTGTCCTATGCCACTCGCAGCTTCGCCTGAGGCATCAACGTAACACCCCACCGCTGGCCACCTAGGTCAGCGGTTTTTTTTGGATAAAAAAAACCGGTCACAAGGACCGGTCGATAACGCTAGCTTCAGCGACAAGAGAGCATGGCCATACGGCTAAGCTCCTTGCGTTCACGCAGTTGCTGGTTGTTGTACGGCGCTACCTCGCGAAGGCCGCCCAGGTCATCGAGGCGGACCAGGTAACTTAGGTATTCATCATTTGGATTCGACCAGAGGTGATGTAGCCGCTCGTGGCTCAGCACATGTGCCTTGAACGCCTCTCGACTCATTTCTCCACGGCCTAGCGCGACCTGCAGTTTCGAGTACGCTAGGTAGTCTGGGCGCCAGCTGAGAGGGATCACGCACAGCGTGTGAAGCACTCCACCCGAGTCAGGCCATACCGGAGGAATGGTCGCCAGTTGTGCCATGTTTAGGCCCGCCTCTTCTGCCGGCGCAACGATGGGTGAAAGTTCAAACCCTCCCACGTCATACCAAGCATGGCCCGTCGCTGAATAGGCAGCCTCACTGATCGGTGAGGTTGGTGCACAGCCGTAGACCAGCCAGCTATGAGAACCTGGCCACTGGCGGATGAATCTCACCATCATGGTGCCGCCGGCAACGGGCTTACGCCAGATGCTAGCGCGCAGGTGGTAGTCGATATTGTAAGGAGCAAGGTCCGCAGGTAGATCAGCATCGACGACCGTGTCGAATACCTCAAACCCATTGGCGCCGATGTGTGCCAGGTAACCTGATCCCTCGGCGATATCGAACGCGATGTCGAAGTGAAGCACGCCCACAAGAGCCGTCCCCCCACCTCCGGTTAAGCGGAACACAATGCGGCCGTGAGGCTTGTAACTGTGGTTGAACTGTACGGTGATGGTCATCTGAACCCCCTCTTCTTGGTCTCAGGGGATGCTTTGCAGCGCCCAATAAAAAACCCACCGCAAGCGGTGGGTCAGGTGAAGCGTTTAGGAACTGAGCAGGTAGTCCCCGGCAATGACAGCGTTTGTAGACAGGCCCTGCGAAGGGATTTCAACACGTCTGGTGCCGTCGTCGATCAGATCAACAAGCGTTGCGGCAAGTTTGCGCACGACAACATCGTCCACCGTTTTGACAGCCACCGAATGGCCCTTGTCCTGGAGCAGGATTTTGAAGCCTGTATCGTCCGAGTTGTGGGTGATCACCACAAAGCCATGAAGCTTGCTTGTGTTCACATTCACCTGCAGCGCGGGGCGGCGGGCGAGCCGTGAATCATCGTCGCAGTCACGCAACAGGATGAAGTCGGGGTTTGCGCCAGCATCGAGCAGCATCTGCCAGATTGTGCGATCGTTGTCCGGGACGCGAAGCACCTCTACCAGCTCGATCAGGCGCAGAAGCCGGCGCGAGCGAATCGACTCACGATCGATCGGAAGCTTCGACTGGTTGAAACCGTCATGGGTGTCCGCTTGAGCTACGGCTTTTACAGTTTGGGTTTGCATTGCTTGACTCTCCTGAATGGCAAGCCAGGTGTTGCGAAGACCTGGTACCTCAGGAAAGCGTTACACGCCTGTGTAGAGAAATTTGGCCGTACAAGTTTTGGGGGGCAGAACCTGTCGAGGGTAAATTGCAGGCACAAAAAAAGCCGCCCTGAGAAATGGCGGCTTTTCGTGGCCGAGTGAGTTGAGAGGTTCACTTGGCGCGCACTGAAACGGTCGAACGTGCAAATGGTAGCTGATCGTTATGTAGGGCGCAATTAGTCCCGGGCAACCATCACTTTCAAAAGAAAACCCGACCTAGATTGGTCGGGTTGGTGCTGCGTTCGTAGCTAATCCGGTCTAGACCGACAGGTACTTAACCTCAGTCTCGGACCGCACCAACTCCCGGATCACCGGGTTACTGGAAAGGCCAGTGTTCACCATGTACTGCGCAGTGCTCAGTAGGTAACGTCGCTCTGCAAGGTACTCGCAAGGCTCAAGGCCATTCTCACCGTGACACTGGGACAGATAGCACTCGTAGAAGACGACCTCGCGCAGATCAGGATCGGATTTGAACTTCGGTTTCTCGCCTGAAACTCGCGCCAGGTGAAATCCGGTTGGAATCACGGTAGCCCCATGGGCTGCAGTGTAGGTTTGCAACATAGTCGCCCCCTGGGCATGAAGGTTCATTGATCGCATTGACGTTTGTGCAAGAGGACTGCCTATGCCGCCACGTAAAGGCTGTGCCAGTAGCGAGCATCCTGAATCGATTCCCGACGCAACCGGCGGTACTCGGCTCTCTGGTGGTGCGGCTCGGTGCGAGCGAAGAAAGAGTTCTCCTTTGCCCTGCTTAGGCAGAAGTTCAGCTTGTGAAGGGCATGAGCTTTCTGACCGGTTCGTTGCTGATTTGGTGTATGCGCCATCTGTATTACTCCCGTGATTGTTTGCCTAGTGCGTAGAGATGGCGCACATCGGACATCACGCACGCGCCAGATTCGGGGCCAAAAAAAACCCGACAAAGTCGGGTTTTGGTGTTGCGTTAAGCGGCTAGGTAGATCATCTCGGCAGGGTGGACGAAGACTTGCAGCTTGCCAGTCAAGCAAGACAGTTCGTACACGTGCTGCGCAGGCCTCCGGCCGGGACCTGGTAGATAACGTTTCCCGACTTCGGTCCAGCCCAGGCGTTTGAGTTCAGCAACCTTCTGCTCCTGGTAGGGTGACATTTAGGATCTCCTCTCCTCGGTCACAGTCGACCAGTTGGTTTGTGCTCGCCAAAGATGCCGAACTCAGCAAGTGTGCTGACGGGGCGAGAGGTCAATCTCTACAGGTTTACTATCAGAGCGAGCGGTCACTATGAAGGTGCACGCCGTGTCTTGCTCACCAGCCGCAATGTCGCTGCGGAAATAGCGGGCAGCAACAGCTTGAGCTGCAGCATGGTGACCACCAACTACCTCAGCATCGACGCTCCAGGTAACCAGGTAGGGGTTTGGGGAGCAACGGAACAGAAAGTGCACTTAAGCCCTGCCATTTCCTCTCAGCGCCATAATCCAGGACCTTCATCTCCATCTCTCCTTGATTCCGTACTTAACTACGGAGATAGAGTCGGCTCGTGGGTAGAAAACCCGAGAGGAGGCTGTTATGAAATACCTAAGACTACTGCTGATAGTTGGTGCGACTCTGCTGTCATCCACCGTATGGGCCGAGAGCGGGAGCGACCGTTCAATCGAGCGAATCGCCGCTATGCGCGACAAGGCTGAGGCGGCCTTGGTGGCGGAAACCGCCAAGAAGATTGAGCAACTGGGGGCCACGGCGGCTGGCCGGGTCGAGGCGCAGCCCGGCTGTCCGCCTGCAAAGTAGAACATGAGCTGCTGATGCAGTACTAACCTGTGGCCTATGCAAGTGCTCCTTTGGCCATTCAGCGGCGCTCAATGAGCGCCGCTGTTTTGCCAAGCGCAAGCCGACCCCGGAGGTGCCTCACGCATCGGGAAATCCTCGGTTAACGCGCGGAGTCAGCGCAGTTCCTTTTCCCCCTGCAGCGAAACGATCAGCGGACAGGAAACCGTCCCGTGGCTCGCACAACAATCGTGAACCAGCCGCGCCAACACCGACTCGATCCGCCGCAGATCCGCGAGTTTCCCCCGCACATCCTCGAGCTTCTGCTCGGCGAGCACGCGCGCTTCGTCGCAGTGAGCGCCGTCATCCAATCGCAACAGCCCGGCCACCTCATCGAGGCTGAAGCCCAGTCGTTGCGCGGATTTGACGAATTTCACCCGGGCCACGTCCGCCTCGCCGTAGCGGCGAATGCTGCCGTAGGGCTTGTCCGGTTCGGGCAACAGCCCCTTGCGTTGATAGAACCGGATGGTTTCCACGTTGACCCCGGCCGCCTTGGCGAAGGCGCCGATGGTCAGGCTTTCCACAGTGTTTTCCATACTGCTTGACTCCGTACTTGACTACGGAAGTAACCTTAAACCATCGCTCACATGCTCGAAAGGAGAAATGCATGTCTGAACCATCAAACGGGCGCGCCCCTCTTGTCGCCGGGGGGCTTGCGGCGATTCTCGCCTCGACTTGCTGTCTTGGGCCGCTGGTTCTGATCGCACTGGGATTCAGCGGGGCCTGGATCGGCAACCTGACCGTGCTGGAACCTTACCGCCCGCTCTTCATCGGTGCGGCGTTAGTCGCGCTGTTCTTCGCCTGGCGACGCATTTTCCGCCCGGCTCAAGTCTGCAAACCGGGTGAGGTCTGCGCCGTGCCCCAGGTACGCACCACCTACAAGCTGCTGTTCGGGCTGGTAACGGCCTTGGTGCTGGTCGCGCTCGGCTTCCCCTACATCCTTCCCTTGTTCTACTGATCAGGAGTCCGCCATGAAAAAACTGCTTGCATCCTTCGCCCTCGCCACCCTAGTCGCCGCACCTGCCTGGGCGGCCACGCAGACCGTCACTCTGGCGGTGCCGGGCATGACCTGCGCCGCTTGCCCGATCACGGTGAAGAAGGCGCTGACCAAGGTCGAGGGCGTGACCAAGGCCGAGGTGAGCTATGAGAACCGCGAGGCCATCGTCACCTTCGATGATGCCAAGACCAATGTCCAGGCGCTGACTAAGGCGACCGAGGACGCCGGCTACCCGTCCAGCGTCAAGCAGTAGGCGGGCATTCCGATGGCAAACCCTTTCAATTTGTTCACGCGGATCGGTGACAAAGCCGGGTCCGTTGGCGTGCTGATTTCTGCCATAGGCTGTGCCTCGTGTTTCCCCGCCCTTGCCGGTCTGGGGGCCGCGATCGGTCTGGGCTTTCTGAGCCAGTGGGAAGGCCTGTTCATCACCACGCTGCTGCCGTTATTTGCCGGGCTGGCCCTGCTCGTCAATGCCCTCGGCGGGTTCAGTCACCGGCAGTGGCGACGCGCTGCGCCTGGCCTGATCGGCCCGGCCCTGGTGCTGATAGCGGTGTATTTGATGCTGGCTCACGGCTGGCGGAGCGGCTGGCTGCTCTATATCGGCCTGGCCCTCATGTTTGGGGTGTCCATCTGGGATCTCGTGTCGCCCGCCCACCGCCGTTGCTCCCCGACGTCCTGTCCGACTCCGCCAAAATGAAGGAATAACACTATGACCAAACTACAAATCGTCGGCATGACCTGCGCCTCCTGTGTCGAGCATGTGAAAGAGGCCTTGGAGAAGATCCCCGGCGTGCATCGGGCGGATGTTTCCTACGCCAGCGGGAAGGCCGAACTGAAGGTCGACGAGGGCGTAAGCCGTGAACAGATGCAGGCCGCCGTCGAGGCCCTGGGGTATCGAGCGGCGTTCGAAGACGCCACGGCACCTACCCGCTCAGGCCTGCTCGACAAGGCGCGGGGCTGGTTGAGCGGCAGCATTGGCGCCGGGAAAGATGGCGACAGGCTCCACGTGGCGGTCATCGGCAGCGGTGGCGCCGCCATGGCGGCCGCGCTCAAGGCGGTGGAAGGCGGTGCGCGCGTCACCCTGATCGAGCGCGGCATCATCGGCGGCACCTGCGTCAACGTTGGCTGCGTGCCCTCCAAGATCATGATTCGCGCCGCGCATGTGGCCCATCTGCGGCGCGAGAGCCCGTTCGACGCCGGACTGTCCACCACGAGCCTGACCGTCCTGCGCGAGCGGTTGCTCGCCCAGCAACAGGGTCGTGTCGACGAACTGCGCCACGCCAAGTACGAAGGCATTCTGGAGAGCACGCCGGCGATCACCCTGGTACGCGGCACCGCCCGTTTCCAGGACGGCCGCACGCTCAGCGTGGAACTGGCCGAGGGCGGCGAGCGCATCGTCGCCTTCGACCGCTGCCTGATCGCCACCGGCGCGAGCCCGGCCGTTCTACCGATTCCCGGACTCAAGGACACCCCGTACTGGACCTCGGACGAGGCGCTGGCGAGCGACACCATTCCTAAGCGGCTCGCCGTGATCGGCTCCTCGGTGGTGGCGGTGGAACTGGCGCAGGCCTTTGCCCGGCTGGGCAGCAAGGTCACGGTCCTGGCACGCAGCACGTTGTTCTTCCGCGAAGATCCGGCCATCGGTGAAGCGCTGACGGCAGCCTTCCGTATGGAGGGCATCGAAGTGCTGGAACACACGCAAGCCAGCCAGGTGTCCCACGTCGACGGCGAGTTCATCCTGAGCACCAATCATGGCGAGCTGCATGCCGACCGACTACTCGTCGCCACCGGCCGCACGCCCAACACCCAAGGCATGAATCTGCAAGGCGCCGGCGTGAAGCTGGACGAACGCGGTGCCATCCAGATCGACTCGGGCATGCGCACCAGTGCCCCGGATATCTATGCGGCCGGCGACTGTACCGACCAGCCGCAGTTCGTCTACGTGGCGGCGGCCGCAGGCACCCGTGCGGCGCTCAACATGACCGGCGGCGAGGCGAAGCTCAATCTCGACGCCATGCCGGCCGTGGTGTTCACCGATCCGCAGGTGGCCACCGTGGGCTACAGCGAAGCGGAGGCGCACCACGCCGGCATCGAGACCGACAGCCGCACCTTGACCCTGGATAACGTGCCACGCGCACTGGCCAACTTCGACACGCGGGGTTTCATCAAGCTGGTCATCGAGGAAGGTAGCGGACGGCTCATCGGCGTGCAGGCGGTGGCCCCGGAGGCGGGCGAACTGATCCAGACCGCCGCCATCGCCATCCGGGCGCGGATGACGGTGCAGGAACTGGCCGACCAGTTGTTCCCCTACCTGACGATGGTCGAGGGGCTGAAGCTCGCGGCGCAAACCTTCGCCAAGGACGTCAAGCAGCTGTCCTGCTGCGCCGGGTAATGAGCGCGCGAGGTTGAAGCATGAACGACACGGCAAGCGATCTCGGCAGTCGCGACAGCCTGCGCAAGACCTGGCAGGTAATCAGCTTATGGGGGCTGCCTGCCGTCGTGGCGACCATAGCGCTTGTTCTGGCGGATCGACGCCCTGCGTTGTTCCTGGCAGCGAGCGCCGCGCTACTCGTGATGGGCGGCGCCTGCCTGGTCAACGCCGCGCGCTGTCGCCGCCTTCACTGCTACATCACCGGGCCGTATTTCCTGATGCTCGCGCTGGGTGCGCTGCTGGCTTATGGGTTTGCCCCAAACGGCGAGTATCACTCCCGGCTGTGGTTGCTCCTGGCACTAGGGGTTACGCCATTGCTCATCTGGCTACCTGAACGCCTAGCCGGAAGGAAATATCTGAGCGCCCTAGTTTGCGGGGAAGACCGGGAGTGTCGGTGATGAATGCCTACACCATATCCAGACTGGCCGAGGACGCGGGCGTCAGCGTGCATGTGGTGCGCGACTATGTGCTGCGTGGCTTGCTGCACCCCGCGCGGCGCACGGAGAGCGGTTACGGCATTTTCGATGAGCGGTCCCTGGCGCGTCTGCGCTTCGTGCGCGCCGCCTTCGAGTCTGGTATCGGGCTCGACGAATTGGCACGGCTCTGCCGGGCGCTCGATGCGGACGATGGCGCCGACTTGATCGGCTGCGTCGAGTGCCTGCTCCGGCTAGTCACGGCACGGCAGGCGGCCTTAGCCGCAGTGGCAACCCAGCTGGCCGGGCTGACTCATTGCGCCGGCGAAGGTTCTGCCTATGCGTAACGCCGATCACGTTGAGTCAAGCAAGGTCTTCCGCTGGCGTGCTTACACCTGGGGCGTGCTCGCCGCGCTCACCTGCCCTTGCCATCTGCCGGTGCTGGCATTGCTGCTTTCGGGGACAGCGGCCGGCGCGTTCGTCAGCGAGCAGTGGAGCCTCGCGACGCTCGTGCTGGCGGTTTTCTTCATCCTCTTCCTGCGAGCGGCATTGCAGGCCTTTCGGAAGCGACCGTGACCCGCTCGGAGCACGGCGCGACCACCACTGCCGAGTTGGGCAGGGAGGCTGCAGGTCGATCGGCGCTCAGTCACGGGGGGAAAGCGTTGCTAGGTTTTCTTGGACGATGGAGGAACCCCCATCATGAACACAAACAACACCTCCACCATCAGCTGCTGCGAATGCTGCAAGGACATTCCCCTTGACGCCGCACTGACGCCGGAAGGTTCCGAGTATGTCGTGCACTTCTGTGGCCTGGAGTGCTATCAGCGTTTCATGTCGCGAGCAGATAAGAGGGCGGCATCCGAGCCTGATCACCCCTGCACACAAAAGGTCAGTACCCGTCAGGACGGCTAATTCGCGCTGCACCGGAAAAGTGGCTCTTGCTGGTCGCAGAAAGCGTGAGCCCGAGGACTCCGTCAGTCGCAATCCGTCTGAGCTGGAAGTGGCATCGAGTGCGGTGCCCGGCCGATTTCGAACCCAGGCCGTTACACCTACTGGTCGTCGTCCGGATTGCGCAGCGGCCGCAGTTCGCCGCGGGTAACCTCTTCCGGCACCGCGAAGGAGTAACGGCCCAGCATGTTGATGTGCTCGTGGATCAGTGGCGAGAGCCGCGCGACATCCTCCTCCAGCACCGGGTAGCCGTGCTGCCTGAGCCGTTCTACGGCCGCCGTCATGTAGAGGGTGTTCCACAGCACGATGATGTTCACCACCAGGCCGAGGGCGCCGAGCTGGTCCTCCTGGCCTTCGCGGTAGCGCTGGCGCAGCTCGCCGCGTTTGCCGTGGAACACGGCGCGGGCCAGGCTGTGGCGGCCTTCGCCCCGGTTCAGCTGGGTCAGGGTGGCGCGGCGCTTGGACTCGTCGTCGATGTAGGTCAGGGTGTGCAAGGTCTTCTCGATGCGACCGAACTCAGCCAGCGCCTGGGCCAGGCGGGTGGGACGATCCCCTGTTTGCAGGGTGCGCATGATGCCGGTGGCCGGCACTCGGCCGAGCTTGAGCGAGCCGGCCAGGCGTAGCAGGTCGTCCCAGTGCTCGGCGATCAGATCGAGCTTGACCGACTGCCGGGCCAGGCCGTTGAGTTTGCCGTAATCCGCCTCCGGGCGCGTGCGCCAGAAACGGGTACCGCCGACGTCGGCCAGGCGCGGGCTGAAGTGGTAGCCGAGCAGGCGGAACAGCCCAAACACCACATCGCTGTAGGCCCCGGTGTCGGTCATGATCTGCGTCGGCTGCAACTCGGTCTGCTGTTCCAGCACCACGGCCAGCAGCACCAGGCTGTCGCGCAGGGTGCCGGGCACGGTGATGGCGTTGAGGCCGGAGAACTGATCGGAAATCAAGTTGTACCAGGTGACGCCCCGGCCGGTGCCGAAATACTTCGGGTTGGGGCCAGCATGCACGGTGCGCACCGGTACCACGAAGCGCATGCCATCGGCGGAGGCGACCTCGCCGCCGCCCCAGACCTGGGCCAGCTCCAGTTGGCTCTGCGCCCCCACCAGAATGGCGTTTGCCACTGACAGCGTGTCGTCACGGATATAGTTCTGGCTGACCCAGGACAGCCGGTCGCGGCGTAGCGCCTGATTGTCGGTGCGGATCAGCGGCTCCAGGCCGGTGTTGCAGGCCCCACCCAGCAGCACCGCGCAGAGGCTGGTGACCAGGTTGTCGGCCCGCGCATTGCGCTCGGACACATGGGTGAAGGCCTCGGCGAAGCCGGTGCGAGCGGCGATTTCCAAGAGGATTTCCGGCAGATCGACACGCGGCATCAGATCAGCCACGGCTGCTCGCAGTTGCAGCAGCGAGTTCGGCTCCTCCAGCTTGTCCAGTGTGCCGAGCGAGAGCTCGGTCTTGCCCTCGGCGTTCTCGCTCAGCTGGATCGCGGGGTTGTCGGGTAGGCGGGCCGCGACCGCCTGCCAGGTCGCATCCAACTCGGCGCTCAGCGCATCCAAGGTGGTGCCGGCGTCAATGGTCAGGCCCAGCGAGCGGCAGATGATCGGCCGCGCCGCCAGCCATTCGGCACCGTCGAGCAGGCCGAGACGCGGGTCGGCATAGCGCCAACTGGGCGAGACGAACACGTCGCGCCGGCGCAGGGCCGTGCGCAGCGCATCGAGCGTGCAGAACACATAGGCGCCCATGTCGAGGGAGCCATCCTCGCGGGTAATGTGCTTCTGCCAAGCCTTGGCCACGATCTCCTGCGGCGCGTCATCCTCCGGTTTCCGGCGGGGCAGGTTCAGCTGCAACCAATCCAGGCCGGCGACCACGCCTTTGCCGGCCGGGCTGAAGCCGAAGCGGATGTGCTTGAGCAGGTCGGGCAGGAAACGGCGCACACTGCGGTAGCGCGCCTCCAGGGCGAGAAAATACACATCGTCAACCGGGCGGATCAGCGCATTGACATCTTCCAGGGCTTTCTCCAGCGAGGCCCTCGGCAGGTCGTTGAACAGCCGGGCGCGCACGTTGTCATCGCTGATTGAGCTGTCCAGCACGACCTTGCACGCGGCGGCGAGCGTCGCCGCCGAGCGATCCAGGTCTTTCAGGCTGCGCATGCGGGCTTTCTTGTCGGCCTTCTCCGCGTTGCTGAACAGGTCGCGTAACAGCGCTTCCAGGACCTCCAGGGCGTCGTCGTGCGCGGTGGCCTCCAGGCACAGGGCGAACGCCACCAGTGTCGCCATCCGCCGCGACGCCGGCAGCCGGTTGATCGCCGTGACCTTGGCGGTGTTGGCGAAGCGAGCCAGGGCCGCGATACGGCTGGGCGGGATGTGCGCCGCCGCTGGCAAGGCGATGCCGATGCCGCGCACGTCATCAAGCCGGCGCAGCGCCCGAATCAGTGCGGGGCCACTGACCATCACCGGGCCGGAGCGCAGTTGATCCAGCCGGGAACTGCGGTTGCCTTCGGCGACCAGCAGCAAGTCCTGTAGCTGCTGCCGTTGCGCCTCGCTCACACTGCGGCCAAGGGTTAGCCAGAGGCGTTCTTCGACCCGGCTGCGCAGTTGGGCGATGAACCGTTCCAGAACGGTGACGCCGGGCAGTAAAACCTTGTGCGTCAGCAACCAGGTCGTCGCCCGATTGAACAACTCGCCAGGACGATCTGTCCCTGTCCAACAGAGCGCATACAGCCAGCGGGCAAGTCGAAAGCCGACGCTGGAATCAGCAAACACCCGATAGCCGTAACGCTCCTGAATCTCGGCGGCATGACGTTGACGTTGGCGGGTTTCGGCATAGGCCAGGATACAAGTTGGATCGGTAATGCCTAACTGGCGACTGAGCGCTTGCAGCACCTCTTGGGGGACGGCTGAAAAGTCGTCGGGAAAAGTGCCCAGGTAGCGGATGCTGGTCAGTTGGGTGGCGTAGCCAAGGCGGTTGTGCTCGCCGCGCAGCGGTAGGAGGATTTTGTGGTCGTCGTCGCTCAGGTGGAAGTAGCGTTCCAGCTCCTCACGACTGGGGGCATCGACATAGCGGCCAAAACCGTCGCGTTGCTCCTGGGTCAGAAAACCGACCGGCATCGATCACAGCACCTCGGCGCAGAACACGGCGGGCGTGACAATCCGCGTGCGTTCGATGTGCCCGCGTTGCAGCAGGCCGGCGCGGCGATCACCGGTCACCAGGTAGTCCGCATCGCCTGCCAGGGCCATGGCCAGCAGAAACGAGTCATCCGGATCATCGGCTTCGACCTCGATGGTCAGACGCTCCAGTACCACAGCCCGTTGCAGGTTATTGATCATGGCTCCCACTTTGGCGGGCTGAAGGATGGCCTGGAGCTTGGGGTAGCGGCTGGCTCGGCGGATTTCATCGAGCTGCATCCGCGAGGTCACTACCTCGAAACGCGCCGCCCGCCAGGCACGGTAGATCGCATCGGGCGCGCCATGCGGCGAGATCAGTGCGCTGAACAGGATGTTGGTATCCAACACGACCCGCATCAGCGCTTACGTGCCCAGTCGAGCGCTTCGTCAACCGCTTCGGTCAGCTCTGCCTCGCTCAGATGGGCATTAGCGGCCTTGGCCTGTTCGGCCGTCAGTTCCAGGATGTGGGCCCGCACCGCCTCTTCAATGAAGCGCGACAGGTCGCCTTTCCGGCCACCGCCCTGGCTGGCCAGAAACATCCGAAGCGACTGGTCGGTGTCGGCCGAGACGGCGACATTCCAGCGAATCGTATTCATGGCGTTCCCCGCTAGTAGGTGTTTGTGTGTTTATACGCCAATCACAAAGGGCTATGCAATGGTTCAAAAAAACCTTCGTTTTGCCGAACTTTAAGTGGACAGGAATCGGCTGGTTAACCTACCTGCGCTACGGTTCAAATAACTGGTACGCTTAATCAAAGTTCAACTATTACTAACGTAGTCGAGTAAACGGTACTTTTGATGAAGATCGGTTATGCGCGGGTGAGCACTCGGGATCAGAACGCCGACCTCCAGGTCGATGCCCTGAAACAGGCCGGGTGCGAACGCATCTATCAAGACATCGCCAGCGGCGCGAAAAGCGCCCGGCCGGAGTTGGACAAGTTGCTAGCCCATGTTCGAGCGGGCGACACCGTGGTGATCTGGAAGCTGGATCGCCTCGGGCGCTCCCTCAAACACCTGGTCGAGCTGGTCGGCGAGCTGGCAGAGCGCAAGGTCGGCTTGCAGAGCCTGAATGACCCAATCGACACCACCCACGCCCAAGGTCGCTTGGTGTTCAACCTGTTTGCCTCGCTGGCCGAGTTCGAGCGCGAGCTGATCCGCGAGCGGACTCAGGCGGGTTTGTCGGCCGCGCGGGCGCGGGGCCGGATCGGTGGCCGTCCCAAGGGCCTCCCAGCCAAGGCCGAGGCCACCTCCATGGCGGCCGAGACGCTGTACCGCGAGGGCCGCCTGAGCGTCAGCGCCATCGGCGAGAAGTTACACATCTCCAAGAGCACGCTGTACAGCTACCTGCGCCATCGTGGTGTTGAGATCGGCGCACACCAGAAGAGCGCCCAGCCGCGAGGTCAGCAACGCAATGTCGCGTCGCCGGCAGAGCCCGCCGCCGAGCAGGTGGCCACCGTCACGCTGCGCCTGGCGGTGGTGAACAACAGCAAGTTCGTTCGCGGCCGGAAACGGGCCAAGGAAAATATCGAGCGCTACTGCTTGGAGCCCTACAGTATGAAACGGCTGGAGTCGGGCAACTACGAACTGGCCATTCCGTATCGGAGCGACGATGAGCTGGACAAGACCGTGCATGACTTGCTGACCGAGATCAGCCAGGAAGCCGACATGCGCAACTGCTTTATCGAAGCCGATGCCTGGGAAGAAGGCTCTGAACGGCGCTGGTAGGGCTTAAGTGCACTTTCTGTTCCATTGCTCCCCAAACCCCAGGTACTGGTGTTTCTGGCCAGCTTCGGCATCAGTCAGTTATCCACGCAGACCGAAATGGCTGAGAAGCTCATCAATAGGCTGGCGAGCGGTAACCACCTCGGTGTCTGAATTTCTGATGAAGCCCGAGAACCAGAAGCTGGCTGAGTCAACGTTCAGACAACCACCCTTCAACAGCACCTCGTTCTCCTCTCCGAGCTCGTCCGCCTCCTCAGTACCAGGTGCATACTGATGGAAAGACGCAGTGCTATCGAACTTTTCAACCTTAAATAGTCCGTTTTCATTGACCAAGCGAGCCAGGTCACTGATGCCTTTCGCTGCGGCCTGATCGATGCTGAAGACAGCAACGTCCGGTGCATCTTCAGCCCCGTTGGTTGCGCGGGTTTCTACGGTGTAGCTCTTTGCGATGTTGGAAGCATTCATAGCGGTACCCTCAGGTGTTGGTCTAGTGATGTGAGATGCATCACAGCCAACATGAAGCGGATCCACCCGACACAACGGCGCTAGCAAGCGTCAGCCCGAGCCATCGGCCTCTGAAAGCCGCCCAAAAGAAAACCCCGTCGCAAGGACGGGGTTCGATGGTGGGTTAACGGCGATGAGAGCAGATGCTCTTCAAGGCCCTGTCGACTAGGTCGCCTTCGTAACTCAAGATCACTTCAACATTGGTGCACGAGTACTGGGCTGAGCCCAGAGCACGAGCGGTGATGAGGTAACCATTGGGGTCCACTTGTGAAGCCGCACCAAACAAAACCGCATTATCGACCACGGCGCGGAGTACATCCCCGGCACCATCGTCTTCGGCCCAGCTGGGTGAAACCGTGTTGCGAGCTGTGACCTGGTTCCCGCAGACACGAAAGTGCTCATAGCGCCCGGGCGCATTTTGAATCGAGACCGAATCACAGCCGTCAAACTGACCGACGTAGATAACTGGCCGAGTTGCACCATTGATGCGAGCTACGGTGGACATTTTTGAGGCAGCAACCGACTGAACAGCATCAGAAGCCTCCGAAGCACTCACCGCATGCGGCAGCACCTGGAAAGCTAAAGCCGCGGCGATCGAATACCAGCGTTTCATGAAGCGACCTCAAGTTTCGGAGTTGAATTTTGACGTGAACGCATCAGCGTCGGAGAGGTGGCATGCAAGATCTGCTGCTTGGTGCCTGAGGCGGACAAAGTGTCCCCTTGGAGCACTATGATCTCCCCGATTTCTACCCTATGAATGGCACAATTCGCGGCCAGCTGAATCGCTACCATGCGAGCGCAAATGCCATCGATATCGCACGCATGGAAGAGCCATTGTTGCAGCTCACCAGCCCCCTTTGTTTCGAGCAGGTGATTTGCTTTTGCCAACAGCATAACCCCACTGCCACAAGCCGGATCGGAGCATGCCTTGAGTCCGCCAGCGGGAGGTACGTCGGTATCGCTATCACTCATCCTGACCATCATGGATGCCAAAGACCAGGGGGTGAAGAACTGCCCCAGAATCTGCTTGCCACCATGACTTGCTAGAGCCTCATAAAGCGGCCCAAGGATGTCCTGGAAAGGCTCTGCGTTCGCTACCGCCTGATCGTACAGCGAGATGACCCGCCCTATTTTACCGCGGACATCATCAGGCACGGGATACCAGGGCTGGAAACCCCAGACCTCCATCACCGCTCCGAGGAAGAATCGAAACATCTCCGCCGGTGGGTACCGGTGGCCGTCACACAATGCATCTGCCATTGGTTTAATGGTAGGTGGTACCGAGCGTGCTAGTTTGCTTGCCATGGGCAATCTCCAGAGAGGTTGGTCGTATGCTTCGGGATGAATCACAGCGACCTACAAACCCTGCTGGCGCCCGGG
>NZ_BBIS01000075.1 GCF_000730605.1 Pseudomonas monteilii NBRC 103158 = DSM 14164
CCCTAAGAGGGCCTGTCAGCAACCTGAGCCGAACATTACAGTTCTGTCAGGTTGCTATTTCTTTCTTGTAGCCCATCCAGAAGGCTCGGTACTGTCTTTCATGCCCTCATAAAGCCTTGCGAATTTCTTGAGAGGGCATGCTCGGCAGCGATGCCTAAGCTACTCAGGGTCATTCGCACCCGCGGATAAGACCACCAACAATTAAGAGAGATTGTCACTATGTCGAATAAATCCAACGTCGCTACCGGTGCCGCTCTGGCTCTCGTGGCCGCCAGCCTGTTTGCTACCCTGCCTGTCCAGGCCGCCCAGGACACCAAAGCAGCTGAAGTGAAGTGCTTCGGCGTCAACGGTTGCAAGGGCCAGAACGACTGCATGACCGCCAAAAATGCCTGCAAAGGCCAGGGAGAATGTAAAGGCCAGGGTTTCAAGCTGATGACTCAGGCCAAGTGCGATGAGGCCGGTGGCAAGACCAGCGAATAATGCCGTTGCGGGGAGTGCCTGCCACTCCCCTGCTGGAGTCTTGAATGAGTAAGCGCAAAACACTGGGTTTCGGTCTTGGCCTTCGCAGTGAGTATTACCAGCAGATTCTTGAACAGCGACCTGCGGTCGACTGGTTTGAGATCATTTCCGAGAATTACCTGGTGGGCGGTGGCAAGGCCCTCTACTTTCTCGATGCGATTGGCGAGCAATACCCGTTGGTGATGCACGGAGTATCGCTGTCGATCGGCGGTTCGCATAACCTGGACATGGGCTACCTACGACAGCTCAAGCAACTGGCGGACCGGGTACAGCCCCAGTGGGTTTCCGACCACTTGTGCTGGAGTCGCGGCAACGCCCATCAACTCCACGACCTGCTGCCGCTGCCGTTTACCCAAGAAAGCCTGCTGCATGTCGCCGCGCGGGTGCGTCTAGTGCAGGATGTTCTGGAACGTCCCATTGTGCTGGAGAACGTTTCTTCTTACGTGCAGTGGAAGACGTCCAGCATGAGCGAATCGCAGTTTCTCTCGGAACTGAGTTTCCTGACCGGTTGCGAATTGCTCCTTGACGTGAACAACGTCTACGTCAGCGCACGAAATCAGGATTTCGACCCATGGCAGTTCATCTTGGAATTGCCGCACGAGCGGATTCGTCAAATTCACCTGGCCGGGCATAGCGATTACGGGCAATACCTCATCGACACCCACGACCAGCCCATCGCTGACCCGGTTTGGGCGCTCTACAGCAAGACTTTGAGCTACTTGGGTCCAACGTCGACGTTGATCGAGCGGGATGATCATTTTCCACCGTTCGAGGATCTGTTATCCGAGTTGGAGCATGCCCGAGCTATCGCCAATGGCGTGATATCGAGGGCAACCCTTTGAGCCTAAGCGCCTTACAGACTGCATTTGAAACTTACCTGACAGATGGTGCCCTGCCCTCCAACGAGCTTTTGGAGCAAGTCCGGGGTTGCACTGCGCTGAGTGCCCTCGAAGGCCTGCGGATCTACCATAACGCCTATCGCTCGCGCCTGCTGGCGGTGCTGCGCGAGGATTTCCCGGCGCTGCAGCAATGGCTGGGAGAACAGTCGTTCGAGCAACTCGCACTGGCCTATATCGCCGCCTGGCCACCGCGGCATTTCAGCATTCGCTGGCTGGGTGAAAAGCTGCCCGAGTTCATTCGCAGCTACATTGCGGAACCTCAACTTTCACCGATGCGCGAACTCGCGGAGCTGGAGTGGGCTTTTACACTGGCTTTCGATGCTCAGGATGTCGAAGCGCTTTCACTGCAGGCCATCAGTGAGTTTTCGGCTGAAGACTGGGTTTCATTCAGGGTTTCCCTGACTCCATCTGCCAGATGGCTGCGATTGCAGTACAACACCCTGGCGCTGTGGAAGGCTGCCAAGTCTGGGGATCTGCTTCCCGTTGCCACCCAACCAGCCGGGAATCGAGACTGTCTGGTCTGGCGTCATAACCTCGTATGCCATTACCGAAGCCTGGAGCCAGAAGAGGCGTCAGCATTGCGGTTTTTCGTCGAGGGTGGATCGTTCGCCGAACTCTGCGAGTCATTGAGCGCAACACATGGAGAGCAAGCCCCCCTGCAGGCCGCAACTTGGTTGAAATTGTGGGTCAACGAAGGTTTGCTAAAGCTCAGGGCAACTATTCACGAATGACCCGGAACCTATAGGCTAGCGGCTTCTCTTTGGCCACTCCCGAGCGCGTCTATGACACACCGCATCATTCATTTCAAACAGCAAGCCTTGCTGGACCCAGAGACTTACCAGGCGATGCTGGCCGACGGCGTCGGTCATTGGGAGGCGCTTGTAGGAAAAGTCGTCGGAATAGAAGACGAGAAAAGCCACGAGTTCGCCGCATTGAAAAGCCTGTTCAAGCGAAAGCGCTACTCCTATGACACGCTGGAAATGCGCGAGCCAGGCGATCACTCAAACTGGCTTCGCGGCCGAGATGGGGATGAAGGTATTACTAACGAGGTCACCAGTATTCACGGGCTGAAAGAGCTCTCAGAACTGGAGATTTAGTCGGTCGGCAGGCCAGCGCTCAAGCGCTGACCTGGGCCGCATAACCAAGCTCCTGGATCAGCTCGCGGATCGATTCGGCACTTTCTGTGCTCTCTACAGTGACCTTGCCGGCTGCCCGATCCACCTCTACGCGTGCGTCCTGATCCAGCGTCTGGATGGCCTTCGTGATTTTGCTGACACAACTGCCACAACCCATACCCGAAACATTCAGGCTGAACATCTCTCTCACCTCATTTCGTCCGCGGCTCAAGTTACCGCACAGACAGCATCGACCTTGACACGATGGCAAGGTCAAGTGCGCAAACGCAACAGTAAGGCTCAGCCGTTGTTCACAGGCATCAGGATGGGGTTCGATGAACACACCACTACGTGCCTTGCGCCCCTCGTAAGGGCGACATACAGATTCTGAGCGGTCATAAGTTCAGGATGCAGAACAACCGAGACATCCGCCTCGAGCCCCTTGAGAAGTAATGTGCTGCCTACCGAGCGTCTTGCGATGGGGCGGGCAAGGTGTCGATTGCGTTCTCGCGCTTGAATGGCTGCACTCAGAAAGTCGGCTGTACCTCCCGCCACAGCTTGCATAGCGGACCGGCAGCAGTGCAGAACTTCCGGTCGGTACACCCGTGCCCCCGGCTGTTCGGCGAGGGCGTTGAGCACAAGGAGTGCTCGCTGCGGTGTTGGCTCCCCGACGAATGCGACGGCCTCGGCCTCGGCTGGGGTCGGTGGCGTTCGGGCACGTCCTGTGCGCAGAGACTCCACACGCGTTCGCAGGTTTGCTGCACCTACCCCCGTCATCACGCTTGAAGCAAATTCCGCAAGTTGTGCCAGAGCATTGGCACCCTGCAGGTTAAAGTTCCTGGCGAAGTTGACGAGGTCCCTTAGGTCGACGGCTTCGACGGCCATGGCGCCGGGTGTCTGGCTCGTGAGCTGATGGCGACCTTGCACGTTGATGGAGTCCCCGATGATGAGGACGCTGCCCCGAGCGTTGGGTGACTCGGTTCTAGCGGCCACCAGCCGCTGCTGGACTTCGGTCCCGGCGTTGAGCTGCACCCAGCGCACTTCTGCCGGAGCCGTGCGCAGATCCACCGGCTGGCCAACTTGAAGTTGCTGCCGTATGGCGAGTAGCCACTGCCCAAGGTTCTCAGCTCCGGCCAGCCGCCAGCGCCAGGGTATCCTCAGCTCTCCTGCCGCGGGGAACAGGGGCTGCACCTCATTCGCCCAATGCACCAGTCGATTGCCACGAAAGTCGAAGATGGCTTGCATTGGGTCACCGAGCACGCAGGTCGGTAGCACCCGGGCCAAACCTGACACGATGGCGTGCTGGACGACGTTGCAGTCCTGGTATTCGTCGACAAGCAAGCGCGCGTAAGTGGCACGGAGAGGCTGAGCAAGGTGGCCTGCCTGCAGTAACAGCATGGCGGCGTGCCGAATTGCAGGGTAGTCGGTGTTGGGCTGGTGGAGCTGTAAGATCTGTGGGTTATGGCCGCTTCGCGCTGGGAACTTAGCGATGAGGCGCATCGAGAATCCATCAATGGTGGAGACTCGATATGCGGAGTTAGGAACGCCGGCTCGTCTCAGGCGCGCCCGTAAGGCCGCAACGCCTGCGTTCGTGTGCGTTAGTACGAGTATGGGTTTGCTCTGCCTATGCGCGATGAGCGTCTCGGCAATCAATTGCGTTTTTCCACAACCTGCGGGGGCTGTTATGGAGCCACGCTCGATAGCGAAAAGATCGATCTCAAGGGGCACTTGTAAACGTCCAGAGCTGATTCGTGACTGCCATGAAGCCCTGGTCGGCGTTCTGTAGAGACGGGCCGACGATGTCCCTTGCAACCTCCTGATAGGTTGTCAACGACTTGAACCACCCGCTGTTGCGGATACGAGATGCAGCTCCCAAAAGCTCTCGCGTCGCGGGCAAGTAGCCCTGAATAAGTCTTTCAGCTTTGATGTCATGTAGTGTCATACGTCCTTGGGACTTCGTCTGGATGTGCGCATTCATCAGCTCTGCACCCACTATTGTTTCGGCTTTCGCCAGAAGTGCATCGAGTGCTTGGTCACTGAGATGGCGGAAGATCTCGTCCTCCAGAGTGAGACCTGGTCGCCATGTCAGAATTTGTCCGCCTGCGGCCAAGAATGCTTCAGGTAGCCCTGCGGTCGAAGGTTTGTCGGCGTCTACAAAAACCATCACGCGATAGCCTAGGTTCTGAAGTGCCGTTCCGCGGATAAGACTGTTATCGGGACTTCCCCCGCCGGCGTCCACATAAGCGCCACCATGAGCCAGGAATGAGGTAGCGCCAAGGCTGCCCCACCATTGGTCAAGGCCACGCGCGAAGCCAACCTCGCTGGCACCCTCGCAAACGATAATGGATTTGGCGAGGAATGCCTCTGGGTCCTTCCGAAGGGTACTTTGTACTTCGTTGGCCTCCCCTGCCGCCATAACGCTGTGGCGTTGAGGCCCAGACCGAACAACGAATAACTGGCTGCCGGACAATTCGCGCAGCGCGACCGGTGAGTGAGTCGTCATGAAGACCTGCAGCGGAGCGGCAGCGTCCTTTGCGCCCAGGGAGTCCAGGAATCGCATGAGCCGATGAGGTTCAAGCCCATATTCCACCTCATCGACAAGAGCAATTGGCGCGGCGCTAGCTGCAGCTCTTTGCAACCCTGCCACTAGCAATCGCGACGAGCCCGTGCCAAGGGAGCGAAGGGGAATGCCTGTGTCGCTGTGCAGCGCGATCGCACCCTCGCCAATCGACACAGAATGTGCGTCAAGGAGTGCTTGTGGCATCGCTCCAACCGAAACCCCAAGATGCTGAGCCGTGCGTTGCACCACCTCAAGCGTCTGAGTTAGATGTCCGACGGCTTGATTGCCAAAGTTCGCTCTTGCTTGCCTCGCGGCGCGCGCAAGTTCGGCACCTAGCTCTGCACGCTCGTCAGTAAGTCGATTGAGCACTGAGCCACGACTCCACGACAAGTTCGAACTCGCAAAGCTGCCGATACGGGCGGGTGCTAGTGCCGCTCGTTCCTTCCAGGGAAGAGTGCGTTCGAGTTGCTGCTGCTCCGCACGCTCAGAAAAAAGTGTCCAGGTAGGTTCCAAATCGGCACCAACTTGCAGAAGCAAGGTGATAACGGTCTCCAGCCCCGCTCGCGGTTCGTCTTCGACTTCTCCCGTTCCTGGATTGAATCCACGCAAGAACTCGCCGTAAACATCGATATCCATCAGCGATACCTGCAAATCGCCAAGCGTCACACTGATGGTGATGGGTGTTTCGACGTTCAGAGCGAAGAAGTCCATGTCGCCGAACGTGCCGCCCCGGCGGGCACCGACGCAAAGGTCAATCGCATCTAGAATGCTGGACTTTCCACTATCGCCAGGACCTATGAGGCAGTTAATTCCTGGGGCCGGCACCCAGTCGAGCGCCTGGATAGATCGGAAGTTGCTGATAATCAGTCTGCGAATGCGGGCCACCGAGAGTCCTCATGGGTTAACGACGACCAGTCTCCTACCCGCAGCGGCAACAGTCCATCGAACGTCACCTCGTCACTATGTGTTGCGACAGATAGGTCGGACCGGAAACTACCGTACGGCATTTTCCGGTCAGATGCGCTTCTGAATAATCACCTGGTCGGTGGTATGGAAGCCTATCCGATGTCCGTTGATTTCAACCTCAGAGCATTGAAGACCACCGACGCCGAGCTGACACTCATCGCCAGCGCAGCAATCAAGGGCGACAGAAGATGCCCCGTCAGCGGGTACAGCAGCCCCGCTGCTAGCGGGATTCCCATCGCGTTGTAGAGGAACGCAAAGGCGAGGTTCTGCCTCATGTTTTTCACGGTTGCCACTGACAGGGTGCGCGCTCGCAGGATGCCCATCAGATCTCCCTTGACCAGCGTCACTTGGGCGCTGTTCATCGCCACATCGGTACCGGTGCCCATGGCGATACCTACGTCAGACCTGGCCAGGGCGGGCGCATCGTTGATGCCGTCACCCGCCATGGCGACACGACGGCCATAGCCCTGCAAATCGGCGACCAGTTTCTCCTTATCCTGCGGTTTGACCTCACCATGCACTTCCTCGATTCCGAGCTGCTTCGCCACGGCTCTTGCTGTGGTGAGGCCATCACCAGTGGCCATGATGACCTTTACGTCTTCGCTTTGAAGCTTGGAGACAGCCTGTTGAGAAGTAGGCTTGATCGGATCGGAAACGGCCAGGAGTCCCGCCAGGCGACCATCAACGGCCAAATAGATGATGCTGATGCCTTCCAGACGCAGTTGCTCGGCGCGATTGCGCAGCGGGGTAATATCGACGCCCGCCTCGTCCATCAGTGCGGTGTTGCCGAGCTGCAGCTGATGGCCATCGACCTGACCGCGCACGCCAATACCCGAGCCCGACTCGAAAGTGTCCGGCTTGACCAGTGCAATGCCTTGACCCCGCGCATGATCGACGATGGCATGAGCCAGCGGGTGCTCACTACCCTGGTCGAGACTGGCAGCCAGGCGCAGCACTTCATTGGAGTCGTAACCGCCTGTCCCTTCCGCACTATGGAATACGGGGCACCCCTCAGTCAGGGTTCCGGTCTTGTCGACGATGAGCGTGTCGATCTTGCATAGATTTTCGATGGCGCTGGCATCGCGGAACAACACACCGCTGCTAGCGGCCTTGCCAGTCGCAACCATGACGGACATCGGGGTTGCCAGACCCAGGGCGCAGGGACACGCAATGATCAGCACCGCCACCGCATTGATCAGGCCAAATACCCAGCCAGATTCCGGCCCGAACAGCCCCCAGCCGAAGAAGGTCAGAATCGCGATCAGGATCACCCCGACCACGAAATACCCCGCAACGGCATCGGCCATACGCTGCATGGGTGCCTTAGAGCGCTGGGCCTTGGCCACCATCAGCACGATCTGCGACAGCATGGTTTCGGCACCGACTTTCTGCGCCTCCATAACTAGGCTGCCGTGGGTGTTTAGGGTGGCACCGATAAGGGCATCCCCTGCCCGTTTGGTCACGGGTAACGGTTCTCCAGTAAGCATCGATTCGTCGACTGCGCTCTCACCCTCCAGCACAGTGCCATCTACAGGAACCTTCTCGCCTGGCCGGACACGCAGATGATCGCCCTGATGGACATGGGTTAGAGGAATGTCCTCTTCTACTCCATCGGGCATGATGCGCCGCGCTGTCTTTGGTGCCAGTCCCAGCAGCGATTTGATAGCTGCGGACGTCTGCGAGCGGGCCTTTAGTTCGAGCATTTGGCCCAACAGCGTGAGTGAGATAATCACCGCGGCTGCTTCAAAATAGACGCCGATACGTCCGTCCTGGACAAAGGCCGCCGGAAACGACTGCGGAACCAAGGTAGCGGCCACGCTGTAGAGGTAGGCAGCTGCAGTTCCCAATCCGATCAGCGTCCACATGTTGGGGCTGCGGTGCCGGATGGAGTCAATGCCGCGGGCGAAGAACACCCAGCCACCCCATAGCGTCACGGGCGTCGCCAGAGCCAGCTCGACCCAGTTCTGGGTCGTGCCATGAAACAGTTGCAAGGAATGGCCAGCCATCGCCAGCACGGTCACGATGACGGTCAGCGGTAGGGTCCACCAGAATCGCCGAGAGAAGTCCTTCAGCTCCGGGTTTTCCTCCTCTTCCAGCTCCGGGATGACAGGCTCCAGCGTCATGCCACAGATCGGGCAGTTGCCAGGGGTCGGTTGGCGAATCTCTGGATGCATCGGACAGGTATATGCGGCTCCTTCTGGTGCCGATATCGTAGGGTGACTCGTATGCTGATGTGCTTCATGAGACGAGTGGCCCATGTACGAGTGGGGATCAATTTGAAACTTCTGCAGGCATTTGGCACTGCAGAAGCGATAGGTCTTCCCTTCAACGCTCTCGCGGTATGGGCTATCAGATTTCACCTCCATGCCACACACCGGGTCGCGCTGGCTCTCGGAGTGGGCGTGCGAGTTATGTGAATGATCCTGGTCATGATGGCAGGAGGTCTTTTGCATGCGATCTATGTCCTTTCTTCGTCCTTGGAAACAGCGGTGCTGCTGGAGTGGGAGTGCCCGCCGTGATTGTGGCCAAACAGATGCATCAGCGGGCATAGCAGCAGGATGAGGTACGGCAGGGCCTGCGAAAGATGACCGTAATGCTCACGCGCTACATAGAAGATGCCGATTACGGCCAGCATGATCAGCGCAATGCCAATCTTGCTCTTCCAAAAAGGCGGCTCAGTGGTACTGGTGTGATGGGTATGGTCCACGACAATAGCCTCGTTTCAATGGCGGCCGGATCAGTATAGGTGTCTCAGACTGGACGGAGTTGGCGAGTATCAATAAACGTCAGCGTACGGTCACCTTACCGACCATTCCCGACTGATAATGTCCTGGAATATTGCAGGCGAACTCCAGTTCGGTGGCGGCGGAGAAGGTCCAGATCAACTCTTCGCTTGCTCCAGGTCCGACAAGAACACTGTTGGGGTCATCGTGTTCCATACCGACCATCTTCATGCCGCCCATGGCATGGCCCATATTGCTCATGTCATGCACACCTGTAGGGGACAGCGTGCCGTTCTGAAACATCGCGGCCATCTCTTTCTGGTGCGCGGCATGGGATGCCGCTTTGCCAAGATTGAATTCGTGTAGCAGTGCACCGTCATTTTTCAGGACGAAGCGAACTGTCTCGCCTGCTTTGATCTCCATTGCTTTGGGTTCGAAGAAGATGTCCCCCATCCGGACTTCGATGGTGCGATCTACTGCCTGACCGTCTCCCGGTTGCCCAATACTGTCTTTCTTGTGGCCCGGGCTGGCCAGCGCATTGGCAGCACTGAGCAGCAAGCCAAGGGTGGTGATTATGAAAGCGGGTCTGAGTTTCATGGTGTGCCTCTGAGGTGTTGAGGAGGGATGAGTCCCGATGCTAATGAGGTGCAGCTGGCGGTACGCTGACGTGAAAACTACATCGCAGTAAGGTTCGTCAAATCGGTGCTACCCAGCTCGCGGCCAACGGGTAGCACCGGTGCCGGACTAACGCAGAGCAAACTCACCGACCATCCCCGCCTGGTAATGCCCAGGCAATGTACAGGCGAAGCTCAAACTGCCCGCCTTAGGGAAGGTCCACACGAACTCTTTGGTTGTGCCGGGCTCGACGAGAACCGCGTTCGGGTCGTCATGCTTGGCTTTGATGACTTTCGGATAGCCTGGAGGGTTGGAGTCTCCCGTGCCATAACGCTCATGCCAGACAATGCGCTCGGCCATGCCGGTCGGGGTCAGTGTGCCGTCCTTGAACAAGGACGCCATCTTGCGCTGGTGCTCCAGCTGGGACGCTGCCTGCCCGATGTTGAACTCGTGCATCAACGCGCCCTCGTTCTTCAGAACGAAGCGCACGGTTTCACCTGGCTTCACATCGATCGTTTTCTGGCTGTAGTTGATGTCGTCCATCTTTACCAAGATGGTACGAGTCGCTGGCGTCGCCTGGGCCTGCTGCCCAATGCCATTGCTACTGCCGCCGGCCTCGGCAAATGCCGGAAAAGTGGTGCTGATGAACAGAGTGCTGATCAGCAGCTTAAGGGGTATGCGTTTCATGGTGAGACCTCGCGATGGATGCTGGAAATCTCATGCTATTCCCCGCTTGCTGCCAGGCCGCTGACCCCAAAACTACAATTGCGTCAGCTGGGAAAAAGCACGGCGCCATAAAGGCGCCGCTAGGCCAAAGGAGCAATCACGAAAGGCCTGGAAGATGGGGGAAATCTTTACTGATGGCATTCCTTGTCGGCCATCATCAGCTTGTGCTCTCGAATCATTTGACCCAGCACGTCGTCTACCAGCTTGTCATGCTTTTCCATCCAGGCTAGATGCTCTTCGGCTGACATGTCTGGCGCGGGATGTTCGTTGTGCAGCTGGCTCATGATCTCTTCGAGCATGTTCATATGCTCCTTCATGTGCACATGCCGCTCGCCGACCGGGGCCTTCTCCGCCTGGATCAGCACGGCTTCTGCTTTGTCGCGCATCTGCTGGATGCGCTCGAATACACGGTCGCTGCCCCCTTCGGCCCAAGCCATAGAAGACAGCAGTAGCGAACCAACCAGAAGCAAAGGTTTCAGCGATTTCATAGGGCAGTCTCCATCAGTGCAAACTATGGCCGGCACCTCTGCTTTTGGTCTGTCGAGGGCCGAGAGCACAACCTAATGCTCATGCTAGCACCCTAGACAAGCCACCCTGTCAGAGACCTGAAGTCAGAATTACATTTTCGTAAGCTTCTGGTTGGGGCCGCGGTTTGCCTGCAAACTCAGGCCACCCGATTTTTGGAGTCTGCTCGCATGAAACTACTGGTAGCTGAAGATGAACCCAAAACCGGTGCATACCTGCAGCAAGGCCTGAGTGAAGCGGGCTTCAATGTCGATCGGGTTATGACCGGTACAGATGCTCTACAGCACGCGCTGAGTGAGTCCTATGACCTCCTGATCCTGGATGTGATGATGCCTGGGCTGGACGGGTGGGAAGTGCTGCGCATGGTGCGCGCCGCAGGAAAAGACGTTCCCGTATTGTTCTTGACGGCACGCGATGGTGTGGAGGACCGCGTTAAAGGGTTGGAGCTAGGTGCGGACGACTACCTAATCAAGCCATTTGCTTTTTCAGAACTTCTGGCCAGGGTCAGAACGCTGCTGCGTAGAGGCAATGGCTCACCCACGCAAACAACGATGAAAATTGCCGATCTGGAAGTCGATCTGATGAAGCGGCGTGCGATCCGTGGCGGGAAAAGAATTGACCTGACCGCGAAGGAGTTTTCACTGCTGGAACTGCTACTGCGCCGGCGCGGCGAGGTGCTCCCGAAGTCGCTGATTGCCTCTCAGGTTTGGGACATGAATTTCGACAGCGACACCAATGTCATTGAGGTTGCGGTACGCCGGCTACGCGCAAAAATCGATGACGATTTCGATCTCAAGCTGATTCATACCGCCCGCGGCATGGGATACATGATGGATGCGCCGGAGTGAATATGAAGCACCTTTCGCTGACAGCACGCATGAGCCTGATGTTCATGTCCGCGGTAATTGCAGTCCTGACGGTAGCAGGGCTGAGTTTCAATATGCTCAGCCAGCACCACTTCAAGATGCTGGATCGGCAGGCCCTGGTGGAGAAACTCGAATCCGCCAAACATATCCTCAACAATGCTCGCGGTGAAGCGAGCCTTTCGGAAGAATTACCGCAGTTGCGAGCCTTGCTGGGAGCCCATCAGGATCTGGCGGCCACTATCCTGGCCAGTGACGGTTCTGTACTGTTCTCCGACCCCAGAGCAGTCGAAGTACCAGAGCGTTTCAGACGTGAAAATGAGCAGAGCATGTGGGAGTGGCAGAACGGCCAACACATGTACCGCGGCATGACGGCGCAAATCTCGGTAGCCGATCAGGCTGAGCCGCTCACAGCTTTGCTGATTCTTGACGTCACCAATCACACACACTTTTTCGACACGCTGCAACGATGGTTCTGGATTGGATTGGTCATCAGTGCCCTGTTCAGTGCCGCGCTCGGCTGGGTGGTTGCTCGCAGCGGCCTTAGGCCTCTGCGGCAAGTCACTCATGTGGCCTCCGGGATGTCCGCTCGCTCGTTACAGGAACGAATCCCTCTCGAACCAGTGCCGCGGGAACTTCAGCAACTGGTTCTATCCTTCAATGCGATGTTGGCTCGGCTAGAGGATGCCTTCGTTAGGCTCTCCAATTTTTCGGCCGACATTGCCCACGAGCTACGCACGCCCGTTAGCAACCTGATGACCCACACCGAGGTCGTGCTGAGCAAGAAACGCGATATCAATGCCTATGAAGAGAATCTCTACTCCAACCTGGAGGACTTGAAGCGCATGTCTCGGATGATTGATGACATGCTTTTCTTGGCCAAGGCTGATAATGGCCTGATCATCCCCGAGCAGGCCAGGATCGAACTGGCTGACGTAGTCTTCAAGCTGTTTGACTACTACCACCTTCTGGCCGAAGAACATGGCATTGAACTATCGCTCACAGGCACAGGCCAAGTGCTGGGAGATCGGCTGATGCTTGATCGTGCACTTTCCAACTTGCTGTCCAATGCACTGCGCTACACGCCGGTGGGACATACAATTTCGGTTTTGATCCGCGAGACAGCGGACTCCACAACCTTCAGCATCGAGAACCCAGGGGACACAATTAGCTCAGAGCATTTAGAGAAGCTCTTCGACCGCTTTTACCGGGTCGACCCCGCTCGGCGGGAGGGAAGCCCGAGCAACGCCGGGCTCGGACTTGCCATCACCCGATCCATCATTGAGGCTCACAAAGGCCGCATCTGGTGCACCTCAGCCGCCGGCCTCACGGGCTTTCACATCGAATTGCCCCATTCCAGATGATGCCGATCTGGCGGTAAGTAGGCTACAGCTAAACCGCTAGCCCAACTTGACAGGGTGGGTGCAACTCGACTGAGCGCAGATTGCATTCGCCATCCAGATAGGTAACGAGCGGTGAGCTGACACCAGATCACCCCATTCGCTCTCGGGTAGTAGTTTATGAAGTTTGAAAACGGCATACCCCACGCTTGCCTCGCCAATCCAATCCAATGCTCGAATGGCTTCCCCCGCTCCAGTAGCGCCTAGAGCCATCAACCATCGAGGCGCATACCGAATCGACACGGTGGTCTTGCCTACCTGAAGCTCCCTAGAGCGTCCGTCGGTTAGAAAGACATAGCGAACTGGAACCTGTGTGCTCAGCCCTAATTTATTCGCGGCACGAGCCCCGTGGTCGACCAGCACTTCACCCAGCGCATTAGCCAGCGAGTGGACAACCTTCTCCGGTGCCGGCGGGCGCACGCCGAACCGAGTTTCGACTGCGGCAACATAAATGCCCCGAGCAACGCGAAACAGCTTTCCACCTTCGACCAGGCGAGAGAGTCCTCGCTGCACAGCATGGCGAGAACCATGATGCAGGAATCTGCTAGGTGTCAGAACCTCACCTTCTGGAAGCTGTTGAATGATGTCCAGGATTTTCTCGGGAAGAGCCTTCATTGTCCTGTCAAACCTCGTGAGTGGCCCTGCCAAGAACCACCAGAGGTGGCGACCATCTCATGCGGGACACATCATCGAACAATAGACCTGGTGCTTGGCTCCGTCCTGTGAGTACAGGCAATCTCTGTGCGAGTAGGTCTGGCCTGATGCCGTTTGGAAGTCGTAGCCCAAGACTCGTTCGTCCCGGTCATAGACCCTTATCAGCTCGGTCAGCTTCTCCATCGTCCAGTCATTGGATCCATTCAGCCTCGCAGGCAGTACAACCTGGACTGCCTCGACCAGCGTTCCCTCAGCGCGTCTTTGTAGCATGAACACTTGACCATTTCACTCAACGCGGGCGAATGGGAAGAGAAAAAACTAACGCCTTACCAGGTGGTCGTCCTTTGGAGCGAGTGGTCAGCAGCTGCCCGCGGGCGACTGAAAAATGAGCTGGAAATAGCCCGGCAAGAGAACATAAAAGCCAAAAAAGACAAGCAGGCATCCCGCAGTTACCTCTTCTTTGTGGGTGCCCAGGATGCCAAGAACCCTGCAATTTTCCATGTGCTGGATCATCGACTCATTTGCACCGCACATGACGAGCTGGTGTTCCCAGTGCGCAGCTAGGTGCAGATCGGGGCCGCGGAAGGCGGTCTTATGGCAGTCCCTCGGGCCAGTTTGAGATGTGTTGTAGCGCACTCAGTTGCCCAGGGAACACTCCTGTGCTCTCGACATAGCGCAATGCGGATTGCCCATCGCTCCAGCCTACGTACTGCATCAGCGCTTTGATATCCCAGCCGCTGCGGGTGGCCCAGGTGGCAAACCCGCGGCGCAGCGAGTGGCTACTGTACAGCTCCGAAGGCAGCCCTGCTGCCTGCAGTACGGCGCGCATGAGTGGGACAACGCTATTTGGGTGCAAGCCCTGCTCACCTAAGTGCCCCCAGCGATCAATTCCACGGAATACCGGCCCGCGTGCGATACCCGCAAGACTGATCCAGTCGACGTAGGCTTGTACTGGGCACAGCCTGGCCAGCGCCGGCGCGTTGAAGGTCTGGCCTTGGTTGTCCCGATCACCTTTGCTCCAGGGCAGGAACAGTTGCATGCCCTCCCCGGTCCGCACCTGGATGTGCTCGACCTGTAGGCGACATAGCTCATCACTGCGAAAGGCCCGCCAGAAGCCGATCAGTATCAGAGCGCGATCGCGGCAACAGCGCAGTAGCCGTGGCAAGTCGTCTTCCGCGCGGGCCTGCTCCAAAGCTTGTTCCAGCCACAACACGCACTGTTCGAACTGGCGCAGCTGCAAAGGTTCGGCCTGCTTCTCTTGGCGTGGGTGCAAAGTACGAATGCCCTTGAGGATCTGGCGGACCAGCGGAGTCTTGGTCGGATCCGGGAAGCCTTGGCTGACATGCCACTGCGCCAACGCCGCGAGGCGCAACTTCAAGGTATTGCTGGACAGGGTGGCGGCGTGATCGACCAGATAGCGCACGACTGTATCGCTAGTCGCCGGCAGAAAGCCACCCCACGTCACCTCGAAGTGCTCAAGCGCCTGCTGATAGCTCCGCCGGGTGTTGGCACGAGTGCCGGCCTGCAGGTACCGCTCGATCTCCTGGCTCATCTGAGCGCATCCCCTTGGTGTACCGGTGAGCGACTGCCAAACGACAAAAACACCGCATCACCTTGGATAATTCATGATTATCCAATTCTAGAATACGAGCGGAAAAAAACGAAGTTCTTGATAATATGCTATGTATTTACATAGTACATACCACAGAACGAAATCGTCAGGAGTTCCACTTATGGCCCGCGGTGGCATCAACAAAGCAATCGTGCAGAAAGCCCGGAATTCTCTACTCGCCCGCGATATCCACCCCAGTATTGATGCGGTGCGCATCGAGCTGGGCAATACCGGTTCAAAGACCACCATTCACCGCTACCTGAAAGAGCTTGAAGACGCCGAGCGCGGCCGGGATGCGGCCTTGATCCCGCTCAGCGAACAGTTGGCCAATCTGGTCAGCCAACTGGCAGATCAGCTAGAGGAGGAGGCGCAGGCCGCCGTGGCCCAGGAGCGCGAACAACTGGCCCGCGAACGGCTCGATTACCAGCATCGGTTTCGACAGGCCGAAAACCGCATCCAACAACTGGAAGGCCAGACCGCGCTCGACGCGGAACGACTTCAGACCACTCATCACGAGTTGCAGCAGGCCGAGATCGAGAACGCCCGCCTACAGCAGGCTAATCGCGACCTGGAGGAGCGGCACAAGGATCGCGACGCACAGATCCACTCGCTGGAGGAAAAACACCGACATGCGCGCGACACCCTGGAGCACTACCGGCAGGCCAGCAAGGAACAGCGTGAGCAGGAACAACGCCGACACGAGTCGCAGATACAACAATTGCAACTAGAACTGCGGCAACTGCAGCAGACCTTGATAATCAAGCAGGACGAACTGACGCAACTGAACCGCGACAATGCACGCTTGCTCACCGAGGCGCGGCAGTTGCAAAAAGAGCGACATGCACAGCAACAGCTAGTGGCGCAGAAAACTCAGGCCCTGGAGGCTCTGCAGAGCACGCTGGCCGGCTCCGAACGCTCGAATGAAGCCCTTGAACAGCGTTGTCGCACATTGCAGGAGGAGGTGTCCCGGCTGAGCGAAGCATCCGCGCTTCAGGTGCAGTAGACGCAGGGCCTGCAGGAGCGCTTGGTCGAAGCCACTACACAGCTAAAGCTACTCGGGGTGCCGCTTGTGAACAGCGATGGCGCACGTAGCACATGAACCGGCACACTGAGCCTATGCACTGAGCGGAGGTGGAGATGACACTACTTGAGACTGCCGATGAGGGGGCTGCGGAACCTGTCCGGCTGACTACGCCGCTGGGCCAGGCCATTGGTAATCTGTTCGCCCGGGCCTTGCCGCTACTGGATGGCAATCCGCCAGGCTCACTCAAGGTCTTCGTCTTCGGCGGCTGCGCGGTGCACCTGCTCACCCATGCGCGTGGTAGTGCGGACATCGATGCGGAGATCGAGGCGGCCCGTGTGCTGCGTAAGGACGAGATCATGGCCGTCTACACACCGCCAGAGGGATATGAGGACGGCGACGGCCGCGACTTGCAGGTGTACCTGGACCAGAACTACACCAATGCCCTCGGGCCACTGCACGAGGATTACCGCGAGCGCGCCATCCCCATGGAGGGTTTCGAGGGTGAGCAGCCGCTACATATCTTCGTTGCCGCCGGCGTGGATCTGGCCATCTCCAAGCTCGGCCGCTTTACGGAAAACGATCAATCTGATATCGAACAGCTCATCGAATGTGGCCGTGTCGATGTCGGCCAGTTTGTTACACTAGCAACAGAGGCAATCGATTATGCCGTGGGCAACCGAAGTGCAATGCTAGGCTGCCTGAAACTGGTCACAGCGAAGTACCTGGAGGATGGGCGAGATGCCACGTCTGGATCGTAAACAAAGCTTTGGCACGCTTCTGGAGACTGTCACCCAGCAGCGTCTTAGCCAAGTTGCGTCCGATGCTCTTGTGGAGCTCGCCAAGCAGTTGTGGTACGAAGAGCGCGACCTCGTGCCAGTACTGCAGCGTGAAGTGGCAGGCAAGCTGCGCCAGCCTGAACAGAAGCTGCGTGCCCTCTATCTCGTCGACCTGCTGCGTCGCTTTCCCTGTGTATCAACGGACAAAGCCGCGCGCCTAAAAGGCTTTGTCAGCAGTTGGTCAAACCTGAAACCAGCAGAGCGCTCA
Organism: Pseudomonas monteilii NBRC 103158 = DSM 14164; assembly: GCF_000730605.1. Taxonomy (GTDB): domain Bacteria; phylum Pseudomonadota; class Gammaproteobacteria; order Pseudomonadales; family Pseudomonadaceae; genus Aquipseudomonas; species Aquipseudomonas monteilii. The sequence goes on from NZ_BBIS01000075.1 coordinate 17,246, forward strand.
CCGCGTGCGACCCAGCTTGTCTCTCGCTACCAACTCGACAAGCTGGCCTATGAATGGGGGCTTGAAGAGGACGTCAGCAAGCAGATGCAGGATGTCCTGGCTTTCCAAACCCGCCATTACGCGGCCACCCAGGGCGTGAAGACGGGCTATTCAGAGCCAACGCCCGTCAGCTAGCAGCAGAGCACGGCAAAATGGACGGGGAATGGCCAATTCAATAAATCACGACCAACGACTCGCTGATCTAACACGCGAGGCATTGGCCGACGTGAGCGAGGGTTTGGTGATCGATCACGCATTGGTCGAGACTTGGGCTCAGAGCCTTGATACCGACACCCCAGTACCTTTGCCAACTCCAGATCGGCCTACTTAATTCGCAGCAGGCCGAACTGATCCTCAGCGGTATCTGGCTGAAGCCATTACGCTAAGG
>NZ_BBIS01000074.1 GCF_000730605.1 Pseudomonas monteilii NBRC 103158 = DSM 14164
CCCTAGGCTCCACCGCTTATTTCACGCCTTATGTTGCTAGTGATGGAACTGTACGCTTAACAATGGACGTTAACTACGTGCACTTGGCGGATATGGGGACCGACAAAGCTGGTGGCCTTGTTGTTGACTATCCTCGGACTGATGGTTACAGGCTTTCTATAACTGATGTGATTCCTAGTGGTGGTAAAGCGCGAATATAAAGACAGCGATAATGGTGATGAATATATATACACCGTTTCAGTTAATAAACAATGAGTCCGTGCACTACCCGCACACATGCTAAGTAAGCTCCATCGTCTGGCTGCTGACCTCCCTGCTACAGGAAGCTCACTGACGAGGATGGGAGGCCGCCGTGTGGGTGGCGCTGAGCCAGGGATTGGCTGGAGCTCCAAGTCATCGCATACTGTTCGCATATCCAGTGTGGGAGGCAGCATGTTGTGGGATGACGAACCTTTGCCGGAGGTTCCTGCCGATATTCTAGCCCGGGTTGGTCAAGGCACCGACTCGGGTGATATCGGCGACTGCGAGCGTTCTGCACTGCAGCGGGTAATCGCTATCAACCAGCGGCTTTACCGCCGAGCCTGGGAGCTTGAGCGAAAGGTAGAGGAGCTGGAGGCACATGGGCAGGCCATGAGGGAGCAAATTGTGGGGCTGGTACAGCTTACGCGACGGCTGGGGTATGAGCCTTCGACCAAGCAGCCGCGTTAAGTAGCCTATCCCTGTTGTGAGCGTGGTCGCTCAACGCGCCATGCCTAGCGCACGCAAAAAAATACCCTGGCCAGAGGCTAGGGTATGGTGGAGCGTTTTCCTCAAAGTGCTCAGCTCAGCATGTCACTCTGGATGATGTAGATCTCAGGAAGATCATCCGCGTTTGGGGCGTCGTTCTGCAACACTTCACAGTCTCGAAGCTCCCTTTTGAAGGTCTCCTGAGCTATGGCCTCATCATCTGCCAGTACCAGATAGGCAGTGTCGTCGTCATCACCACAAACTCGACCTGTTATGAGCCAGGCATTCCGACCAGTTCCGATGAAGTGTTTTCGCTCAACCGCAACATGGGTTGTGCTGGTCAGATTTGGCGCTGGTGCTTGCTCAGTTGTCATGATGGATTCCTCATGGGTATGCATGGTCCTGAGTAATGCGTCACAGCAGTTGCTACGCCTTGCAGCCTGATCAAGTCATCATCAGCACTCGTACCGGCGGCGGTTTTAGGTATTGGCGCTAGCCGGCTATGGTCCGAATCTGGCCCGGCCCACTGGCTATCACCGAAATTGAGCTTGAGGTGGTTTCGAGGGCCGTGGCTGAAGTTCCGCTCGATCTGGTGTTTCCTTAATAGGCACAAGTGCCTAGAATGCGGCTAATAGGCACATGTGCCTATTCTCAACCGTTTGGAGGTAAGATGGACGACGAAGGGCGGGAAGCCAACCGGCAAGCGTTTCTGGCGCTGCTGAAAAAGTATGACGTTAAACAACGCGAGAGCGCGATGCTCATCAACGCCGTCACCAAGCGGCCCTGCTCCGATCGCGCTGTTCGATCCTGGCTCAACGATCCGACCAAGAAATCTTCCCGGCCTTGCCCAACCTGGGCGGTGAATGCGCTTCGAGACGGGATCGTGTACATGCAGCAGTTGATGGAGCGTCGAAAGCAGGCTGCAAAGCTCGACACTGAAGAGGCGCAGGCCTAGATAGGCACGTGTGCCTATTTTCATGCCAGTAGGCACATGTGCCTACCTTTGCTTGGCGGCCGTATAACGCCGCACAGTAAGCTTCCCTAAGCCCGAAGATTTGGGCGACCCGGCTCAGTCTGTAGGAAGCATAACGAAAAAAGCCCCCAGCAAGCCGGGGGCGGTGGTGCATGCTCAAACCTCATAGCTGAGGCTCAGTCATACGGGGTTTTCGCCGTGGGAGGCAGGCCACGCTCTGAGCGGAATTCCTTGGCCATTTCAGCACGACGCATGTCGGAGAGAATGTCGAACTCGCGCTCGTATTCCGGATTGACGCTGCCTGTAACTGCGTAGGCAGCTTCGACCTTCTGTGCTTGTGCTTCGATTGCGTTGGTCATGGTGTTCTTCCCATAGGTTAGATAGATGAGGTGAGGGATCAGTCTGCTTCAGGCAATCGTTCATTCAGTTCCTTGAGCGTCTGGTCATACTGCTCAACCAGGTCGCCGTATTCCTTCGACTCCCAGGGTTCAAGGCCGCCGGCGGATAGGACTTGCAAGCAATAGTCTTTCTGTCCTTGGACGGACCGGATCTGGTCCGCGATCAGGTGTTGATAGTGGTTCATGGTGACTCCACGGAGCTTGGTTGGCGGTGTACCTGGTGATGGCGCACATGAACTACGAAACTGGGTAATAAAAACCCCGGGCGAGCCCGGGGTGTGGTGGTGCGTTTGCCTAAGTGAGCCTGAGAGTGTTATGCGCCATCAGCGGCTTGGTCTCGATGGCGAAGCAGGCGTACCGCATAGGTGTCGCTGATTACGTCGTCAACTTCGGCCGCGAATCGGCTGGCGCCCGATTCAACAACTTCGGGCGACCAGTCAGGAGTGAATCGCGCAGTTGTTGTGCTCAGCACGTTATTGCCCTTGCTGTAGTACTGAGCGATCAGGCGTCTGGCACCTTCATCTCCGGCTTCGAGAAAGGCGATCGCCTCCTTGATGCCAACCGCAGTTCGGTACTCTTTTTTGGCCACTGCTGATGTGCAGTTAAAGCTCAGCCCATCAACGATCAGCCAGCCCATAGCACCCAACCGATCAGCGATGAGTGTTTTCAGTGCATCGGTTTCAACACCTGTAGCCCCAGTCGCGGCCGGCTCACTTGGTAGGTGTTTTGCGTCGATCCGCTTCGCCAGGTCCTCGGTCACGATGAAATGCGTGTCGCCAAGGGTACGCACAATTCCTCGCCCCCGAATTGGTGATGCCAGGCGATCGAGGAGGGGCCTGGTGTCGCGGATTTCTACGCCCTCTCCAGTTTCTGCGATGCGTACGACGCACGCCATTTCGACGACGGTTCGTGCCAGCTCTGGGGTTAAGCAGGTCGATACTTTCACGAGTGTTGCCATGGGTTTTCTCCTGAGGAATTAAACATCGTCCTCAGGGATGAATTACATGGTGGAACAAGGTCGCTGGCACCCATTACACGCGTGCGTGAACCATCCCCATGGGCAAGTTCAACCAGATTTCCCTTCTGAGGAGTGCCCCCATGAGCAGCACCAAAACAGTCCCTGTCGCCGATTACCGTCGCGCTTTCGATCGTCTTTTTCGTAAGGTGAATGACTACCATGCCTGCTGCAGCGCCGATGAGGTAACCAATTGGAAAGAGGTTGCCCAGCGAGTGCTGGCCGAGGTGTCGAACATCTCGTGCTCACGTGCAAAGCCCGATGATCTTGAAAACATGGCCAAAGCGATTGGGAAGATTCAGGGCTACCTGGCGGCCGCGGACGCGCGTATTGAGGCTTATATCCGCGAGGCGTGATTCTTTCCAGCGGCCATCGCATGGCCTGCACCGGGTCTGGCACCTAACGCTACACCACCCCGTACTGCTCAAGCAGTCCGGGGTTTTTTACGCCTACGCTCACGCTCAATTAGGCTGCCAGAACTGATTGAGGGCCTTATTGCAGCGGCGGTTCATTGTGCTGGCGCCGAGCCCGGGGCCGCTTGCCGCTTAGAACCGCTTATCAGGTGTTGTTGGCCATCTCCCAGGACACGGTCAACCTGATACCTGAGGAGCAATCCAATGCAAACCATGCCCGAGACTATCGCTTTGCTACGCAACAGAGCGCCAATTTCTGTAGGTGCCAGCCAGTTCAACGGAAAGCCAGTTTTCAAAGCCTACTCGAAGAGCGAGGACCGCTACTATGAGCTGAGGGGAGACGCTTCAACTGGCGATCACTACGCCGCATTGGTTGCTGAGTATGGCGACGTGATCAGCAAGCCCGCCGAAGATCATGATGTCGAGCAATGCATCCGCTGCTTCGCCGATCTTGAGGTTTTCCAGGTAGGTCTTTGCGACGATTGCCAGGCCTTAGCCCTTTGAACCGAAAACGCTAGACCCACCCGGCCATAGGCCGGGTTTTTTTTTTTTGTCTTGAGAATGGTGACGGGGAGCCTCAGGTTGATAAGTGTTGTCCTATAGTTTAAAAATGGAGTCTTCCATTGTGCTTGCGTGGATGAGGGGGGGCCAAAGAGTTGACCCGCGGTCGCAGCGATGTGCGCTGGTGCAGCCGCCTAGCTGATGAAGAACAATTCACCCTCGGTCGCTATGCGATTTGCCTTTGCGACTAGTGCAGCAGCACCTGCAGATTGGGATTTGTCCAAGGCCATCATAATTGACTGACTCTGCCAGCATGCCGTCTACCCATACATTTTCGGGTGCAAGAATTTGGACAACGAAGTTCAACTGCAACAACCGCTTTTGAGCCCGAACGATTTCAAGGCCGCGTACAAGGCAGGCGGCTGGAATGGTCGTATGCTCGCCATTCGCTGGAAAAAAACCGCTTTCTCGATCAGCAGGTTGGTCAACGACCTAGACCGTAGTCCGCACTGGGATGACGCGGTCCGCGGCTTGCCCGAAGTTCAGCTGCAACAACCGCTGTTGACCCCTGATGAATTCAAGGGTGCGTACAAGGCCCGCGGCTGGAATGGCCGCAAGCTTGCAATTCGCTGGAAAAAAACCGCTGTGTGGATCAGCAAAATTGCCAGCGATCCAGATCGTGACCTGCACTGGGATGATGCGGTCCGCGGCTTGCCAGTAATTGTGATTCCGAAGAAATCCAAGGCTAAGTAGGCGGGACCTTGCCAGGGGTCCCGCAGCGTTCTGGGGTGTTTGCGTTGTTCTCCTGGGAGCTACGTGGACTGAGACGTATGTAGCGTTGTTCCACATCTCCCTAGGTCATGCAACGCAAGCCTCAGGAGATTGCAAATGGGAACACTCAACTCGACCCCTACTGGTCCGGAAATGCCTCTCAATCTGTGGGCGGGAATTCAAGGGCAGAGGCTGCGCCGTGCTCAAGCACGGCATGAGCGAATGGTGGCGAAAGCGATCAAGGACAACGTTTCTAGCCGCCGTCTCAAACAATTGGTCATGCGCTATGACCGGATCCTTCTCGCTGCCGTAAAGCTCGTGCCTAGGTAGCCCTGAAGTATCACTCTCACCAGAAGCCTCAGCCATGCTGAGGTTTTTTTTTACCCGCAGCCCGCGCCGGCAGCCTGAGCAAAAGCCTTTCGCTAATGCATGGAGATGGCGGAGCGGGCTATCATTCTGGTTTGTTGGTTTACGATACATAACGCGTACGTGTAATATTTTCTGTCTCTACCCAGGATCCCGGCCATGCCTACACCTTTCTCTGCTAACGACACCCAGCTGAGCTTTCAGGTGCTGCGAGTGGCTGAAATCTGATGCGCCCTGTCGACGAGTTGAAGGCTGTTAGGAGTCGAGTCACCGAGTGCCTTGGGCTTGCGTCTTCACACTTCGGTCGTGTGTTTCCTGAAATACCTGTGAGATTTGATCTCACGGGTAAAACGGGGGGGCATGTACCGATACAGGATCGACAGGCACACTGGAAAGCTAAAGGACCAGGAATTTCGGTTCAACCGACTGCTGGCGAAAGAAAATCTACATGAATACCTGGATCAAATTTGCGCTCACGAGGTTGCGCATTACATCACGCGCAATGTTTGGGGAACCAAGCCCTCGCCCCATGGCGCAGAGTGGCAGGGCGTAATGCGAGACGTGTTCAAGCTTGACCCCGACAGGTGTCACAGCATGGACACGTCGAAGTCAGTCAAAAAGGGTTTTGTCTACAGGTGCGGGTGTAAGGGCAATGACCACATGCTCAGTACCAAAACGCACAATCGGGTGGCGCGTAAGATAGCCATACTCCGCTGCAAAACGTGTGGTGAGCTCCTGGAGTTCGTACAGCAGGCAGAGAAAGTGCCTGCGCCGATCATCTCGAAACTCTTCATCAGCACCTCAGGTCCGACGATCGACAGCGATCAAGCGGACCGAATAGTCAAACTCATCATTGACCACCAGGTGAAGCAGGTCGTCCTTGACTGCTTGATCACGGGTGAGCGGCATCGTGAGCTATTGAGCAAGAAGCTGAAGGTCCCGTCGAGCTCGGTGCTCAGGCATTTGAGCCCAGACACCCTGCCAGGTGGAGTGACCCACGCCATTGTCTTCAGCGATGGCAAAGATGAGCGTCAAGTACGCGTAGCCAGGGCTTTCGAGCAACGAGGGGTGAAAGTGCGAATGGTGCGAGCGGGTGTTGGCTGACGTCATCCGCCTTCGAGACCCTCCAATTACCACCCAGTGAATTTGCGTAGAGCCCCAACATGCAACAAGTCGAGCAAACCAATCAACGCCCCGCAGTCGCGGAGACTTTCCGCTTGAAAGCATTCCGAGTGGTCACCGGCGAACTGTTCGCTGCGGCCACCGCGCAGCATGCGCTCGACATGGCCAAGTCAGAGCTCTCTCGACCCCAGCTCAGCCTGAAGGATGTCGTCGCGGTGAGTCACAGCGATCGGGTGGTAGCGGAAGTGAATGGAGCCGAGCTCGCAACTGGCGCTTCAGTGCTCCTCGCACGAGCAACCGCTCCGGGCTTGCTGGGACGTTGCCGAACTGACCATACCTACCAGACGGTGTTTGTCGAGGCGCTGAGCGGACCAAGCTTGGAGTGGGCCGTGCGCGAGGCGAGCTTCAAGGCTTTTGGATTCATGATGAGCGCTGAGCCTGGGTGCCCTGAAGATACCCTGCGGAATGCAGTGCGGCGATGGCTTGGGGATGTCGTAAGTGTCCCTGCAGATCTTCATATCCTGGACACACAAGCGGCCTGAGTTGTTTGCCCGCCGGCGCCGGGCATCCCATTGGGTGAGAGGGCCGCGAGGTCGTACATACCCGTGTGCGCCATAACCACCCACAAACCTAACGCACATGAGGTGCCGCGATCATGACCAATCCAACCCACGCTGTAGCAGTCTCCACTGAAGGCCGTGTGCCTGCTGATTGGACGGCTCCTGATTTCTATCAGCCGCTGGACCTTCTGCGCGCCAAGCTGGCGTTCCAGTTCGGCGATTTCGCTCATCTCATGCTCAGTGGGTATGAGAAAGCGAAGAAAGCCTACCTTGACCGCGACTTCTCGCAAGTACAGTTCCCACGAGCTGGCGAAGAGGCGATGGTCGAGCTTGAGGTTCGAGCTCAGACCATGCTGTGGGTCGTTGAGATGGCTGGCCTGACAGGCAAGGCTGCAGACTACGCAGCCAATCGCTATCACGAGGACACCGCATTTTTGCTGGTCTACTCGGTGCCAAACGAAGATTCGCTTCAGACGTTCCGTTGTGGTGGTGGTAGCCCGGGCGCCGCCCTTGCTCAATTCGCGCAGCAGAATCCAGACCGGGTTCATCTCGTACAACAGATCTACGTAGATAAACGGAGCCTTCAGCCGGCAGCTGCATAACGATTCACCCAAACCCCACCGCTCAGCGCTGGGGTTTTTTCTTGCCCAGCGGAAAGCCAGGGCGGTCGAGATGAATATTTTTCTGTCGCATGCATAACACGTATGTGTAATTTATGTGTTGTGCGTTTCAGATACTGGACGTAATATCGATGCGTGTGAAAATGACAGCATGGTGCCATCAACCTGTCGTATCGATACCCGAGACGCTGGCGCGAGGCACATTGCCCCAACTAATCACGAGGCCCAACTGATGACCCCTGAGGAACTGTTGCAACAGCCCGAAGACCAGTACATGAACCCTGACCAGGTAGCGTTCTTCAAAAGCCTGTTGGTGGGTGAAAGTGCTACCGCAATGGGGCGCATCGATCAGCTGCGAGTCGACCTGACGGGTTTGGAAAAAGCCCCAGACGAAGTTGACGCAGCGCTGATCGAGCAAGAGCGTCAATCAATTCTGGGCAGCATCGAGCGCGAGAACCAAAGTCTGCGCGACATCAAACTGGCGATGTCGGCAATTGCCGACGGCAGTTACGGCTATTGCATTGATACCGGTGAGCCAATCGGCTTGCGACGCCTGCTCTCTAATCCCCGGTCTCTTCTCACGGTGGAAGCCAAGGAGAGCCGCGAGAACAAGTCCCGGCACCTTCGCGCCGCATAATCACATTTCACCTGAAGCACCGACAGCCGGTCATTCCTGAGGTTATCCCCATGCCTAAGTCCCAGCCTCGCACTAACTCCCGCACAGCTGACAAGTTTGTTGTCCGCCTGCCGGATGGCATGCGAGAGAAGATCGCAGAAATTTCGAAAGAAAATCACCGCAGCATGAACTCTGAAATCATCGACCGCCTGGCTTTGAGCATTGAGCGGGATGAGCAGGGTGATCTGACGGTTCGTGCACTGGCTCAGGTTACCCGGCGCTGTGAGGAGCTGGAGCAAGAGCTGGCGGAACTCAAGGCAGCTCAGGCCAACGAAACCTCGAAGCCTGCTCTGCAGCAGGCACCAAGACTGTCGATCGCAAGCGCCCAGTGAGAGACGGACACCATGGGGAATTTGCTTGATGTAGGCCCCGGCGCTACCAGCGCCGGCACTGCTGACATTGCAGCTGTGCTCTTGAAGGCCGCCCAGCGGTATTTCTACTTGCGTGGTCCAGCCCTGCGGACTGGGAAAGCCAATGCCCCAATGGTGCGTATCGGCATCGACGCTCTTCTGGGCGGTGAGTCTCTCGATATGGCGCTCGACCAAGCAATGATCGAGGCGCATGTAACGGGGCTCAGTGTTCCGTCGGGAGCCATCGGCCATGTCGGCAGTCACCAGTTCTCCGCCGCTGAAGCGGTGTTTCTGCGAAAGCTGCTCACAGCGCCACAACCATCACAGGCTGCTCAGCTCTTGAAGTACGCGACGGCCGTGGGGGTGCGTGACACGGCCAATCTCTTCGCCAACTACATCGCGTACATGAACTCGCCAATGCCCTGGCTCCAACAGGTGGGTACTGAAGGGCTACTCACGCCCTGCAGTGGGTCGCCTACGTGCCCGGTGGAGATCGTGCATGAAGACCGGCCGCAGGATTCTGAAGGCCGTGCACGCCGGATTTGGTCTCAAGTGGCCCCCGAAAGTGCAGGCCGTTACTGGAACTGGAGCGGTAAGGACGGAATTGAGGCCTCCCTGCTGGCGGTCACCTGGTCGTCGGACGTAGGCAAGTTCTGCGTAGAGGTGGCGCCCGGCACATCGCGGCCAGTCAGCTGTGAGGAGTGGGGAGGATGGTGGGCAGAGCTCGATCGGCCAAACCCCCGCGAAGAGATCGCTTGCCTTCGCTACACGGCAGCCAGCTGATCGGCATAGCACCTAGCAGTATCCCGAAGCACGTAGAAGCTTCAACCTCAAGCATCCAAGACAGTGCTCATGAGGGCACTGTCATCACCCAAATCACCTAACAAGGCATGACCATGTGGTTTAAGAACCTGACTGTTTATCGTCTGACTCAAGATATTGAATTTGCGGCGGAGGCGCTGCAGTCCGCCCTGGCGTCGAAGCCCGCCCGTGCGTGCGGTTCGCAAGAGCTGGTCACCTTCGGCTTTGTCGCGCCTCTGGGCAAGGGAGAGGAGGCTCCGCTCGTTCACCAGAGCGGTAATTTCTTCCTGATCAGTGCTCGGAAGGAAGAGCGCATCCTGCCAGCAAGCGTGGTGAATGATGCTGTGAAGGAAAAGGTCGAGGAGATCGAGAAAGAGCAGCAGCGCAAGGTGTATAAGAAAGAGCGCGACCAGATCAAGGACGAGACAATCCAGGCCATGTTGCCGAAGGCGTTTATCCGCCGCGGCGTGATCACGGCAGCCATCGCGCCAAAGCTCGGGCTGATTATCGTCAATAACGCGAGTGCCAAACGAGCCGAGGATCTGCTCTCCACGCTTCGTGAAGTGCTCGGTTCGCTGCCGGTGCGGCCAGTGACGGTCAAGATTGCTCCGACTGCAACCCTCACTGACTGGCTCAAGAACGAGCAAGCGGGCGAGGGCTTCCACGTCCTGGACGAATGTGAACTGCAGGACACCAGTGACGAGGGTGGGTCGGTGCGCTGCAAGCGACAGGATCTCACCAGTGGCGAGATCAAGAATCATCTTGCAACCGGCAAGCTTGTGACCAAGCTGGCGCTGGCCTGGCAGGACAAATTGTCGTTCATGTTGGACGACAAGCTGGTTATCCGGCGCCTCAAATTCGAGGACCTGCTCCAGACCCAGGCTGAGCAGGATGGGGGCGATGACGCCTTAGCGCAGGCAGATGCGACGTTCGCGCTGATGATGATGACCTTGGCCGAGTTTCTCCCGGCGCTTTACCAGGTGCTGGGTGGCGAGGATGTGCCAGCGTCGATCTGAGCCATGCAGGGTACCCAAGCCTCCGCGTTGACGGGGGCTTTTTGTTGCCCGAGAAAAATATCGGTCTCTGTTACGCATTCCAGGAAGTACAGACAACCAGTTTGTCATTTCCCCCAATCGGGCTCAGTCCCCGCCTGGGGAGCTGTGTCGACTACTTGGAGCACCACAATGACCACCATCATCAACGCAAAAATCGGCGAATCGAAGGGCGTTTCACGTGTCTTTATGGAAGGCCGTCACCTCCTGACAGCCGGTATTCAGATTGGCAAGAAGTACTCGATTAAGTCAGACAAGATTGCACGACGTCTCGAACTAATTGAGGTTCCAACTGGCTTTTCCGGGGTTGTACGCCGGAATCCCAGAAATTTCCGTCAGCCCAGCTCCAGTCCCGCCACGAGCGCATCCAGGTCGATGAACTTGCCGTCAGTCTGGAAGGTGTAATGCCCGTTCAGCAGGATGTGCCGCCAGGCCGCTGGCGACATCTGCGTGATCAACGCCAGCGCCTTGGCATTGCCAGCTGCCTCGTACTTCGTCAGCAGCAGGGACAGGATCGCCGAGTTGTAGAAGATGATCGCGTTGCCGATCAGCCTGGCGCACTGGTTGCTGATCTCGATTTCGATGTCGGTGCGGCCGGTCAATTCCTTCTTCCCACCGACTTGGGCGATGGTCGAGCGTAGCTGGTGATAGGACTCAATGCGGTTCTGCGAGCGGTGAACATTACGCTCCAGTTGCGGGTCGCGCAGGTAGCGCAGTGTGTAGATACTGCGGATGAGCTTGTCGAACTCGAAGATTGCGCGCCGCGTCGGGTTCGGCGCCGTATAGGTGCACAGCTTGCGGATCAGCGTGCCCTGCGTCATTTCCTTCAGGCCCAGTGTGGCGACGATTCGGTCGATGTTCGCCTTCTCACCGACGATGAGTTGCCGGTCGATCTGGCCAGCCGGCCGGATCAGGCATTTCTCGTACAATGCCAGATCATCGGCGCAATACAGCTCCTGCAACTGGTCGTCGAGGTCGGTGAAGCGCGGCTCGAAACGAAGTCCGAACCAGTGCAGGATGGCGAAGTTGGCCTTGTTGATGCTGTGCATGTCGCCGGTGATCGCGCTCGGCACGATGTCCGACGTGTTGCGGTACCAGATGTCGAACACGTGGTGAGCCTCGTACTCGTGTGCGCCTATCAGGTAGCCGTTCAACGGCACGTGATTGCACAGCAGCGTGTAGGCGACGACGCCCTTGCCGCGGCCGAAATATTTGCGCGAGTAGCGCGCCTTCACAGTTGGTCGCTCGACGCCGAATTTCTGCCCATCAACGGCACCGTACAACGAATCGAGGTCGAACGAGTAATGCGGGAAGATCGGCAGTGCGGCGATGGCGTTGCTGATGCAATCGTTGGCCACATGTAGCGTCGCCTGGCGCAGGTACTGCTGGTAGGTACTCTCCAGGACGTGGTACGGGATGTCGCTGGTACGTGCCATAACCTGGTTGCCGTGGTTCATGGCTTGGGCAATGATCACCGCCATCAGACTGTCGGCGTCGGCTACCTTCTTCGCATAGCGTGGCTGCAATGGTGTCAGCGCCGACAGGAACTGGCACTGGCCGTTGACGAAGCGAAACACGTCGGCGACATCGCAGTATGGCAGTTGCTCGTAGAGAGCTTGCTCGCGCGCCTTCTGGTTCTCCCCCTTGGGCTTGCGCCAGGTCAGTCTCTGCGTGTCCTTGTCGTATTCCAGGTGCGTCAGCTTGCCCTGTTTCAGCTCGCGATTGAACGCCACCCATTGCGCACGCAACTCGGCCGCCAGTGCATCGAGCTGGGCACTGACCGGCTGCCGCAGGAAGGGGATGTCCATCTGCGCGAGCACGGCGGCTTTCTCGTCCATCGAAACCAACTCGTCGGACAAATGCCGGTGCTGCAAGCTGTCGTCAATGTAGAGCTCGCCCGCCTGGAAGCGTTTCCTGACCTGACGGTAAAGCCAGAATTCGTAACGATCGGCATGCAGGCCTGTCGGCGTGCCTTCGGCATCGAACATCAGCAGGTACGGACGCAAGCGTTTCGGCAGCGTTGCCGCCGGACATTCGTCGAGTGGCCGTTGTGATAGGCGCTGCTGCTTGGCGAACACGCTCTTGGCCCAAGTCAGCGCCGCGAGCCATGGGTTATCGGGGGCCGTGCCGGCGAAGTCGAGCGCGACGTACAGCGGCCGTAGATGGCGTCGAATGCGTTCGGCCAGGCCGTCCACCGCCTGCCAGTGCAGCGCCAGTTTGTTCAGTGGCTTGACGCTCATGCGCTGCGCCGTGTTTTGCAGCAATTCCCTGGACATGATTTTGTAGGCGCGTTGGCGCACCTCGCCGAACGGCGTCGGATCGGCCACGCTGTCGTCCACGTACAGCGACAGCAGGCGGCCAACCTGCGGCGTTTCCTGATGGCGTCGCAGCTGTTCGGCGACAAAGGACTGTTTCGCACCCGTGCGGCTCTCGTCCTCAAGTTTTTTCATGTGGAAGGCCATCGCGTCGACCAGGTTGTCGGTGAGCTGCCGGTAACGTACCCAGGCATAGCACAGCAGGTAGAGCCGGGTCTGCTCCGCCTTCAGGTGGCGCAGGTCATGGACGGTATAGAAGTTCGCCAGGCTCGCGTAGTACAGCAGGTTCTGCTGCGAGATGCCGAGCTTGGGCAGCAGCGCCTTGGCGATCCCGTGCAAGGACTTCAGCGTGGCGCGCTTCTCGCGCTCCCCTGCCATCTGACGCCAGCCGAAATCTTTAGCGTCCTGCTTGAGCGCTGCCAGTTGAGACAGGGTGTCGTCACGCACCAGGAGCTGGCCCAGCGCAGCTTTGGCCGATTCGTCCAACACTTCTGCCAGCAAGCCGCCCAAGCGCCTGCGTTCGGTGGACAGGGCTTCACTGACCAGCTCTTGTAAGGTGGTGTGGCCGGGCCGGATGATTTTGTGCTCGCTGAGCCAAACGATCAGTTCGGCGGCCACGAATCCTGGCATTACGTCGCGCCGCACGATCTGTTCAGCCTGCTGTGCCAGTTGCGGCAGGAAACTAGCCGCCCACGACCGGTAGCCGAACAGTTCGGCGATCTGACCCCTCTGGCTGTAGTGCTCATGCTTGGTGATCGCCTTGCGTTCGAACGCTTCGCCGTGGAAATAGCGACTCAGCACGAAGGCGCAATCGTCCTCGACCTCATGCCAATCGAAGCGGAAGAAAGCATGCTTGGCCTTGAAGTAGCCGATCTGCAAGACGCAATAGACTTGGGCCTGCAGGCTAGGCCGGCTGCTGGCGAACGCCAGTTCAGATTCGGTCAACGCCAGGTATTCCAGCCGCTGAGCATCGTCGAAGTCCGGTAGGCCGTACAAGGCTTCCTGCTCTGCGTCAGAAAAGACGGTGAGTAGCTTATTCTTGTTGCTCATCGACCGTCCTTCCCGCACCACGCCAACCTGCTCGCGTCAATGTTTCGATCAACGTAGTGCGCTTGACATTGAAGTTGCGGCACACCGCCGCCTTAGACATGCCGCCATCGAGCGCGGCGACGATGGCGTCCAGCTTCTCACCAGTGATCGCCTGCGGCCGGCCGCCGATCCGGCCGCGTTTGCGTGCGGCGGCCAAGCCCGCGACGACGCGCTCCTGAATCAAGGCGCGCTCGTACTGCGCGAGCGCACCGAACACCTGGAACAGGAATTCGCCCGAGGGCGTCGTAGTGTCCAGGTTCTCTGTCAGCGAGCGGAACGCCACCCGCTTGTCCTTGAGCGAAGTCACAATGGCGAGCAGGTGCGACAGCGAGCGACCGAGCCGGTCGAGTTTCCACACCACCAGCACATCGCCGGCTCGAACGAACTCAAGCGCCCGCGCCAAGCCGGCACGGTCATCCTTCGCGCCAGAGGCACGATCCTCAAACAGGTGACGCGGATCGACGCCGGCGGCGAGCAGCGCGTCGCGCTGCAAGTCCGTGCTCTGGCGGTCGGAGTCCGACGACACGCGCATGTAGCCAACCAACATAGGCGGATAACCATCAAAAACAGGTTTCCGCATAATAGTGAATAGCGATAGAGTTTTCCGTACATTTTTGAGGGGGTGTTGCACAGGTAGCACAGCGGCGGCTGACAGCCTGTCGCAAAACAAATGTTTTACGACACCTCCTTGAGGTTGCCGCGTTTACATCATTACCTGAACAGGTATAAAATTCCGTCATGACAAACAAAGAAAAACCGCTCGAATGGATCGCGAGCAGCCACAAGGATTTGATGGCGTTGCCGTCCGACGTGCGTCGCCGTTTCGGTTACGCGCTCTCGTTGGCGCAGATAGGCGATCAGGATGACGCAGCAAAGGTGCTCAAGGGGTTCGGTGGTGCCGGCGTGCTGGAGGTCGTCGAAGACGATGCCGGCGGCACCTATCGAGCGGTATACACGGTCAAGTTTGCGGAAGCGGTGTTCGTCCTGCACTGCTTCCAGAAGAAGAGCAAGAGCGGAATCGCCACGCCAAAGGCCGACATGGACATCATCCGCGCTCGGCTGAAGGTGGCCGAGGTATTGGCACAGGAGCTACGAAATGCAAAAACGAATCATTGAAGGCGTCGAGGTTCAGCGCAGCTCGGGCAACGTCTTTGCCGACCTTGGACTGCCTGACGCTGAAAAGCTCAAGATCAAGACCGGCCTGGTGGTCGAGATCAGGAGGGCCATGCGCGCCCTTGGGCTGACTCAACAAGCGGCGGCCAAACGCATGGGCATCCCGCAACCGAAGGTGTCGGGCATGATGCGCGGCGACTTCACCAATCTATCCGAACGCAAGCTGATGGATTGTCTGAATCGCCTCGGCTACGACATCGAAATCAAGGTACGGCCAGCAGCCGAGCCGATCGGGCATCTAACGCTCGCAACCGCTTAATCGGAGCCCTCCTGATGGCAGCCCGCATCACCGACGACGAATGGGACGAACTGACTCCCGAGAATTTCGATACCACGGCACTGCTGCGTGCAGTCGATGCCGTGGACGTGCTGCGCGGCGATTTGAATGACAGCGCAGACGGCGCACCTCCGCAACTGCGCACCGACCTGTTGAAGCTGCATCAACTGGCAATGGCCGCGTTCAACGAGAGATCACGCAGCCGAGTGGCTGAGCTATTTGATCTCGCCGTGGATCTTCAGGATCAGGTTGATCATCTGATGACCTCGCTGGAACAAGTGCAAGAAACCCTGTCCCGGTTGACGGCGCTCTACCCAGAAAGCCTGTCCTGAATGTTCTTGGAGACAACCACATCATGAGCCGCAGCCGCCGCAAAACGCCCATCGTTGGGCACACGACCTGCCGTAGCGAGCGCGAGGACAAGAAACTCTGGCATCAGCGCTGGCGAACCCACGAGCGCACCGCGCTGGCCAGCGCGTCGCCGGAAGCTCTATGCGCCCATCTGCCTCTACTGGAAAACCAGGTCAGCAACGTCTGGTCGATGGGTAAGGATGGCCGCTCCTACTGGCCCATCAAGCGCCAGGCCGCCACGGCGGATCGCATTGCCAACCACAAGGGACGCAATCCGCAAGAGCGCGCCTCCCTGAAAAAGCGTCTGCTGCGCAAGTGGATGAGCAAATGAACCTGTCCACCATCGAGGCGCTGGCTATCGCTTGGGCGCGAATCGCTGAAGAAGCAGAACTCCCAGCCGGCTACGAGGGCACGGCGACGCCAGAGGCGCATCGGGCCTGCGAGGTGATCCAGGAGCGGATTCGAGAGCACGTCGTCGCCACCAATGACATGCGGCTGTTCGGCCTGCTGCACCTGCTTGGGCAGGCGTCGCTGCGCATGGAGCAAGCGCTGTGGCCGGAAGAATATGCGCGGATGACCCGCGAGGTCGAGGAAGCTCTCCGAGAGGCCGACGACCCCAACGCCAAGTCGTACACCCACGAAGAAGTCATGCAGGCGATGCAGGAACGCATCGACCGAGCGCGAGACAAAGCCATGTTGATCGGCTGACGGAAATTTCGGCGGTTCCGGCTGATCCAAGAATCTTGGCGTGACCTTACCTCCGCTCTACCGCTGGGTGCCAGCCTCGGCGCACGCCTAACCACCCAACTCAGAAAGGAAAATAAGTTGGTAAAACGCATTCCCGTATCCGAGCTTCGTCTCGGCATGTACATCCACAAGCTCGCCGGCTCTTGGGTTCGACACCCATTCTGGCGCGGCAGCTTCCTGCTGACCGAGCCTCAGGATCTCTCTGCCATTCGAGAATGTGGCGTCGGGGAGGTCTGGGTCGACTTGGCCAAAAGCCAAGTCGACCCAGAGAGCCCAGAGAGCCCAGAGAGCCCAGAGAGCCCAGAGCCCAGAGCCCAGAGCCCAGAGCCCAGAGCCCAGAGCCCAGAGCCCAGAGCCCAGAGCCCAGAGCCCAGAGCCCAGAGCCCAGAGCCCAGAGCCCAGAGCCCAGAGCCCAGAGCCCAGAGCCCAGAGCCCAGAGCCCAGAGCCCAGAGCCCAGAGAATTGTCGGAGGAGCAATCTCTGCCGTCTAGTCCACTAAGCAAGAAAAGTGACGGCGCAACCTCAATGGAGAGCGAAATGTGTTATGCACGGAAACTCTGTCTTGCGGCCAAGTCCCAAGTCATGGACATGTTCCAGGAAGCCCGGCTTGGCAAGGCCGTCGACCCAAGCACGACGTTGCCGCTGGTCGGAGAAATCGCTGCCTCGGTGCTGCGCCAACCTCATGCCCTCATCAGCGTCGCACGCATCAAAACGCACGACGATTACACCTACCTGCACTCGGTTGCCGTCTGCGCCCTGATGCTATCGCTGGCCCGGCATCTCGATCTAGACGAGGAGCAAACGCGCCTGGCTGGCATCGGCGGACTGATGCACGACCTAGGCAAGGCCGCGATGCCGCTGGAAGTGCTTAACAAACCAGGCAAGCTCACCGATGCCGAGTTCGCCATCATGAAGCGCCACCCTGTGGAGGGCGCAAAGATGCTGCGCGCAGGCGGGGCCGAGCCCGGGGTGGTGGACATTGCCCTGCACCATCACGAGAAGATCGACGGAACCGGCTACCCGGATCGCTTGGCCGGTGACGCCATTTCACTCCTGGCCCGCATGGGCGCAATCTGCGACGTCTATGATGCCGTGACGTCGGAGCGAGCCTACAAAAAGCCGTGGGACCCGTCCGCGGCGATGCGGCAGATGGCCAAGTGGGAGGGCCATTTCGACAAACGCATCTTCCACGCCTTCGTCAAGGCCGTGGGCATCTACCCCGTCGGCTCCTTGGTTCGCCTGTCCTCTCAGCGTCTGGCCGTTGTCGTTGAGCCGGGAATGGAATCACTGCTGACTCCCAAGGTTCGCGTGTTCTTCTCGCTACGCTCGAGAGAGCCGATCCCGATGCAGACCATCGACCTGGCGGCCACGAGTTGCAAGGACAGTATCACTGGCCCCGAAGACCCGACGCTCTGGAACTTCAAGAACCTCGACGACTTGTGGATGGAATAGCCCCCACAAAACGACGGCCCCGTGAGGGAGCCGTTGAACATCGTCGAGCGATGCCCGTCCAGGGAGGGATGGCCGAGCTCGATTCTCCAGAAGGTAGCTGGTGACACGAGTGTTGAGCCCACCCAACTAGGGTGACGGAAATTTCTGGGGTTCCGGCTTACATCCCCTTTCCGGGAAGTGCATCAGCGTATCTAAGCGTGAGCGTAATGGGGTTGTACATCCAGTAATCGACTTGCGCTCTGAGCAAATCCGTGAAGTCTTTGAAGATGACCATAAGGTCCGAGTTGCGATTCGTCGTGGCCGGATTGTGATTACTGCTTTGCAGATTCAGACAAAGATCCGCGAGCGCCTCAAGCGCATGAAGGAAAAGTTGGAGCGAGGACAAAAGCTTGCTGTATGCAGCCTCTTCCACGGCGGCGGGGTCCTAGACGCCGCAGTGCACTCTGGCCTAATGCAATCCGGTGTAGGCTCATTCGTTCAGGTCGGTGTTGAGTTGGAGAGCGAGTATCTCGACTGCTCAATGCGAAACAATAATGAGATTTGGACAGAAGAGTCGATTGCTATAAACTCAGACGTACGAGACGTGTACCTCAGTGAACATACCCCGCAATGTGAGCTTTTGACAGGGGGAATACCTTGTGTTGTGGCATCACGTAGCGGAAAGGTGAAGAATAAGCTCGATTTTGCAGAGGATCATGCTGATGCAGGTGCGCTTTTCGTGGATTATCTCAACTGGCTCCGTCATGTCAACCCCTGTGTTGCGCTGATTGAAAATGTTGGGGAGTACGCAAATACAGCTTCCATGGCAGCTATCCGAAGCGTGTTTATTCACCTCGGATACAAAGTGCATGAAGCTGTTCTTGATGGATGGGACTACGGGACGCTGGAGCACCGGAAACGCCTGGTTGTGGTGGCAATAACGCATGGTTTAGGGGACTCTTTCTCGTTTGAAAATCTGAAGGTGAACAAGGTCAGAGAGACATGCATCAATGCGATACTCGATGATATACCTCTCGACGATGAATCTTGGAAATCCTATGAATACTTAGCAACTAAGGAGAAAAGAGACAAGTCTGAAGGCAAGGGATTCTCCAGGCAGTTGCTAACTGGAAATGAATCAGGTTGTGGCACGTTAGGGACGGGCTACAAAAAAGGAAGAAGTACCGAACCGTTCATATTGCATCCTGAAAAAACAGGCCTCAGCAGGCTCTTCACTAAAGCCGAACACGAAAGGCTCAAAGGGATTCCTGCAGGTTTAACTGATGGAGTTTCTGAAACTATTGGTCATGAAATTTGCGGCCAGAGTGTCTGCTTTCCAAAGTTTGTTTCTGTGGGTGAGGAGATAGGGCGGGCGCTCATGGCATCCCGCAATAATGTGGTTAACTTTCCGATTCGTTCTGCCCATCCTGAGATGGATGAGGTGACGGGCTCAGAGTCTGATAAATTCCAAACTGGCACATTGGCCTTGTTGATCTGACGGGTGGTCTTCCGTCCGAACGCTGCACCTGCCCGGTTCGCTTATGCGAATCGGGTTTTCTTTTGGCTGGCGAAATTGTTTCTCTCGCTTGAAGGTTCTCTCCCTATTTGCTATATGTAGGTCATTAGATACTTTCTCATGAGAGGGGCGAGCACATGAAAGCAACGACTTTCACTTCGGAATTCCTGAGTGCTGCCAAACAGGCGCCTCGGATTTACTTTGCGCCTGTGATTGGCGCCTACAAAGCCATCAAGGCAGAAATTGCGAAGGCTTCAGGCAGCAAAGGCGCTCCCAGCGCCAAGCACTAAGGCTTACAGAAACCCGCCGATCGAGCGGGTTTTTTTGTGCCTGGAATTTACTGGTTTCTGTGAAGCATCCCCATGGAGCAAGTCAACTTTCAGGGGGCCATCATGCTTCTCGCAATCAACGATCCAGCTGTGCAATCCGCTTTGATAAATGCTTTCGCTGCTGTAACCAGCACTGTCCTGGCTGCGGCGTCAGCTGCAGGGGTCATGCCGAGATAAAGGAAAATTAGGACATACGCGCTGCAACTGATTGTATTTAAATATTTTTCTAGCGTCGCTGAGCTGCTCAGGGTGGGCTTTATAGGCTTTTATAGTCAATTATAGAAACGGCTCTGAACGCCTGATTGAGGTTATGCCGAGGCAAGGGGGAAATTCACTCATTTGTCCTGTAACTCATTGTTATTAATGAGTTTATTTCGACAAGAGGGCGTGCCGAGATAAGGCAAAAATTAGGGCATTCGCTCTGTAACTTGCCGCACTTAAACGAACAGATTGGAAATCCTGCTCAAGCGAAGGCGCGCTTAGGG
>NZ_BBIS01000073.1 GCF_000730605.1 Pseudomonas monteilii NBRC 103158 = DSM 14164
TGCACCTTGAGGGTTTGGCAAAGGCGCCGCACCGGGTAATCCGTCGAGTGCTTCTTGATGAAGGCGTACTTCAGCCGCACTCCTTGGCAAAGTACGCGGCGGCCTTTTTTAAGATGTCTCGCTCTTCCGTCACGCGCTTGAGTTCAGCGCGCAGCTTGCGCAGTTCGGCCTGCTGATCGTCGTCTTGCTGACGCTGTTCTTGGGGCTTGCTGTAGAGCTTGATCCAGGCGTAAAGGCTGTGCACGGACATCCCCAGACGCTGGGCAACATCGGCGACAGGCTTGCCTTTCTCGGTCACTTGCTTGACCGCTTCAATCTTGAATTCTTCGGGGTAACGCTGACGACTCATGGCACCTCCTATTTGGGCCTCATTATGAGGCTTGGAGGTGTCTACGAAACTAGGGGCGATTCAAACAGATCCATCGCCTCTTTCGGTGTCAGTCGGTTGTAGTCCAGATTCGTTACTACCACGACATCAACGTCGGGGCGTTTTTCTCCTAAGGGGCGGACCGCTGTTGATCTTCGAACGCTGCCTTGCAGGAAGGTAGCTACGACGATGTCTTTGAGTTTTTCATCCGCCTCGAGCCGGTTGCGCAAGGTTTTCGACCCGATTTTCCAATCTTCCTGCTGCCGGATCGTTGGTCGAATTCCGGCAAGGAACTCCGTGAATTGTGGTTTGAGTTCCATGTCATTGAACCTTGAAGGTGGGGTGGTAGCTACCGTCGATACGGCGGTTGAAATCAAACTCGTAGAAAACGCATGGGCCCATGGCTTCGACGTGTTGACCCACGAAGAAGTTAACCGCATTCGGCGCCGCGCTGAACACGTGAATCTTAGCGCCGAATGGAACACGGATCTTGGCTACTGCTCTGGCAACATCATCAGCCAGGCGGGCGGCATGGGCTCCACCCGCTACTGCGTTTTGTCCGGGCCCCTCTGCCGGAGTGATGTGCAAAATCTTGCCTATCGTCGGCTGTTTGGCAACGTAGTCCCGCACATCGTCCACAGCATCTCGAGATATGCTCAGCACGAGCGCAATGTCTGGGCCAGCATGAAGTTGTTCAGTCGTGATAGAGGCCGCGGGCTTGTCTTTGCCGTCATCTGCTCTCCAAACGGAGGTACCTGAGCGCCCCTTCTGAACGAGTTCTACCTCCATGCCGGATTTCAACCCGAGGCAGCGTCCTGCCAGAAATGCGATCGAGGTATGAACATCCAGAAAAAGCCGAATTCGACGTTCCGCTTGCTTTATTCGCGCGAGGAACGACTCAACAGCTGGTTGGATCGCAGATACCCAATCCTCGCCTGGTCTGAGATGACGGCCATCAAAGTGCTGCAAGAGTGAAAGAGTGTTTTCCGGTAGCGCGTCTATTCTATCGTTTGGACCATCTGTGAATGAGCGAAGAGCTACGTTGAGGCGATTCTCAGGTGGCTCGGAGCGAACCCAACCTTCCTCTTTGCAAAGAGTTTCGAACTGCTCACGGGTAAACTGATACAGCCCTTTGCTCTTGAGAGACCTTGCAGCAGCGTCGAAGCGAAATTCCGAACTGTCATGGCAACTGATCAGGCCCACTACCCGGAAACGAAGGTTCACGTCATCGCGTAGCTGGGTCAGAGATCGCTGGGCGGTGGCAATATGTAGGCCTTCCAGTACTTTCATCAGTTCATCATCCGATGCGAGCTTAAGGTGTTCGCGCCACAACTTGCGAACCTTGCCCATTTTGCTGCCGTCCGTTTTTCCAACCGAGAGTTTGTCTAGCCGCAGGGAATAGTCCACGGCCGAGATGATTTCAGCCAGTGGATCGTTGTCTTTGACACTGTCGATCGTAACGAGGTGAAAAGCAGCGTTCGGAGGGGCGCTCTCTTTTGCCTGCTTCAATCTTTCCAAAAGAGACACCGTTTCGGCGCCTATGAAGGCAGGGTCGATGAGATCCGCGTAGCCGAATCGTCCCGCGCCGGTGACATGGAATTTGATCTGATGGTAATCCACCGAGATCCGCACGGGGCCAGTGCTCGCCCGCGGAGGGTCATAGCGAATAATTACATCATCGAACGCTTTTGGCCCATCAGCCTCGTAGGAAACCTCAATAACGTGCGACTGGTCTGGATCTCTTAATGCGGAGGCATGAATCCAGAAAAAACGAGCTTGATAGTCATGCCCGTGCCATCCGGCCGAAACAGCGTTTGCCATGCTCAACTCCTTTTCCAGCTTAATGGCGAAACGCTATCCCCTCTTCACGTTGGAATCAAGCTGGAACGATGGTTAGTCGACCGGTGACTAAGCCCAAACCGGCTTAGCCGGCGATCAAGTTATAGCGCCGCGTTTCGCGGAAGGTAACTCATGACCGATTTCTGCCCTTCGTCAAGGGCAGCTTCGGGTCGATAGCGGTCCAATCGCGGCCCACGGTCCTCGACCGATTAATCGGTCAAGAAGGTGGGTGAATTAGAGCAACGTCTCTGACTGCGCCGCACCACACCTATTGGTAAAGCCTTGAGCACGGACTGGGGGAGCTCATGATAGCTATCCTCGTCCCCTCGGCTACTACATCGTCTGACAGGGCGCAGGCTCAAGCGCTATGGTAGGTATGATTGGTGGAGGCCGCGCTGGCCTCCTAGAACCGATAGCGGACGGGGAAAATACTTTGAGTTCCGAATCGCTGATGATCGGCTGGGATGTTGGTGGCTGGAACTGCGACCGGAATCGCCTCAGCCGAGATGCTCTAGTGGTGATAGATCAGAACCTGCAGATGCGAGGTAAGCCGTGGCGAGGGAATCTGCGCGAGCAGATCAATCAGGCGAAGACCACTGACGACTTTGTGCGATCACTTCTATTAGCCTGTGATGTCGAGATCGTCCGTCGCGACGCGACCGTCGTTTTGGGAATCGACACCCCATTGGGTTTTTCTACCGAGCTAGTGAACTTGCTGATAAGTGGCCACTCTGTGCCGGTAGTTAACGCGTCAGCTACCAACCCCTATTTGTTTCGCTATACCGAGCGTTTTTTGTTCGAACGGGGATTATCTCCGCTGTCAGCCATCAAGGACATGATCGGTAGTCAAGCTACCAAAGGCATGCATGTACTGGCACGTTTCTTACCCTACCGCCCGTGCTGTGGTATTTGGACGGATGACGCGCAGGTGAGCGCCATCGAGGTCTACCCCAGCTCTGCAAAACAGTCGGCGGTAGTCAAAGACTTAAGGCAGCGTTGCTTGGGGTTTTCTGGGGCCTCCAGCGATGACTGGCATGAGGATGAACGAGATGCGCTCACTGCTGCGCTGATTGCCTGGCTCTTCAGATTCAAGCCCGATCGCTTAGTCTGGCCTCCGTCAAATGTGCCGGAACAGGAGGGATGGATTTTCGTACCCAGAGACTCACTGGCAACGGCTTCACTCCTTTAGTTCTACATGCTGCCCGATGGTCGGATGAAGTACCCAATGCCTCACCATTGCCGTTGCGCTACGGGTCTCGCCTACTATGTTGGAGAGATACTCATCTAATACTAAAGTCGTAGGAGGGCCGCATGCGTATACGGGGTGATGCTTTCTGGAATTGGGCAGATCCAACCCTTCACCACCGTACTCATGATGAGACTCTAAACGACGGCACGACCATCGACGTCCAAGTGCGCTTGTCGCGTACCGGTGGCACGCAGATGTTCATCGGTGTGTATGCACGCTCCGGAATGGTGCTTTACGAGGAATCCTTCGACTCGCGACCTGGTGAGTCCATGACTCGTGCTCTCGCGTGGGGCGTGGGCCGCGCTAGACGGATCGCGACCGATCCGCACTTAACCCAAGAACATTTAGCTTCATAAGTACGCTGAGGGCCGGTGCGTGGCCAATTCAATCAACCTTGCGGACAAAAGAAAGCCCGCTGCTAGGCGGGCAAGGGAGCATCTATCATGTAGGGATAGCTTGAGTGTGCCCAATGGGAAGTGAAAATTGGGTGAAGAAAAAGTCTCCGTGAGGTGATAGCTGCTGGGAATCGCAGGTAGCGGCTTGAAGTGCAGCCACTCTCGGCAAACATCATCAAGGGGCGCCTTCTGGCCAGAGGTAGCCGTTCATTAGAATCGGCTTTGAGTCGAACGTCGACGATCGCGGGATGGTCACTGGCACACCAGGGCTCGATCCAAGGGTGTATGGTAGTGTGAAACGGGAGGCCAGAGCGGTCTGCCTCCCCCAACCAATGTCGCCGCCACATGCCCCTACTCGCTCTATTCCTCAGGTAATTTCATGACATTGAAGTCATCGTTCGCCAATGTGCTTCGAGTACTACGTAGTCAGCGCAACATCACCCAGCGCGGATTTGCCGACACGACCAGCCGCACCTACCTGTCCAAGCTCGAAACCGGTAGATCGAGTCTCACGCTGGACAAACTTGAGCAGCTTAGCGAGCGATTGGAAGTGAGTCCTTTGACGCTGGTGGCATTGACGCTGAGCGAAGATACAGGACAGACGGCAAATGAGTTGCTGGTCAGGACCAAGAACGAGATTCGAGCACTTGAATCGCATGGTCGAATTCCAGGGCTACAGGCCACACTCGGGGATGATTTAGCTACGACTCCTTTGACGACCAACTCACGCAACCTCCGAGCGAAAATGGCTGCAAGCGCTCCGACCACGCTTCAGGCATAGCTGTCATTCTCCGACTGATGGCTGGCTGTACTTTCAAACGCTCGCTGCAGCGCTCGTAATAAGCACGCAGCGCCAGCTGGTTCAGATACCGCCTCAATTCCTCACTCCAGTCTCACCCCACTTCTGCCCAACCTCTCCAGAAAACGAAAGATCGAGAATCCTTTTAATTCGTGCATGAACTCGCCCCCGCAGTGATGGTGGCGACCAGAGATTGCTCTGGAGCTCGCCATGAGGACGTATACCTTCCCATTGATTGTGATTTACCTAGTAACCCTCCCAGCGGTTGCACAGGAAACTCGCGAGCGCTCGAATTTGGAACTCATTCAACGACAATTCACTGCCATCGACCAGTTGGCCGATCGCGCGAAAAACGGCTCAGAAAATATCGATGGCGCGCGCTATCGCTTCGACTATCTACGGTTTGCGGCAGACCTCGAACGTGTGCGTGAAGGCATCCAAAAATTCTTGTCGCCCTCCCGCGCGCAGCCTGCCGACCTAGTCGAGCTGGCCGGTCAGTACCGTGCTGAAGCACCTCAATCGAGCCCCGCCGATGAGCATGACTGACGCTCAACTCAGCGCGTTCTCGGCCGTTGCAGGGTTTTCCCCGCAGCTCAGTTCGGTGCTGTGGCGCTCATCGGTATTGGTGTTGGCGTTGCTCTGGTGTGCCTGGACGCTGTGGACCGGCTACCGCGGCTGGGCGGCCGGCAACATCACTTTTGGTGCGCTCGGCGGCAGCACCCTGCGCCTGGCCCTCGCCTTGATCGCGCTGATGTTTTTCATGCTGTCGTAACTTGGAGGCCTTGCCATGACACTCTCCCGTCGCTGCCACCGCCCGTTTCGCCTGCTGCGAGCTACCTGTTCGAAAGTCCTAGTCGGCGGCTGGGTGCTGCTGAGCTCGACGCTGGCCTGGGCTGATCTGCCGACCATGGAAGCACCCTCCCGCGGTGAAGGCTCGGGTCTGATCGACACCATCAAGAACTACGCCTACGACGGCGGCATCCTGCTCGGCCTGTTAATCGCCACCCTCGCCTTCCTCGGCGTGGCCTGGCACTCGCTCACGGTCTACGCCGACGTGCAGAACCAGCGTAAGACTTGGAAGGACCTCGGTGCCGTGGTCGGCGTCGGCGCGTTGCTGGTGGTGGTGATCCTGTGGTTCCTCACCAAAGCCGCGACGATTCTGTGAGGTCACCATGTCCGACGCACCAGCCACCCTACCTGACGGCACGCTGACCTTCCTGCCGGAACGCCTCAATAGCGATCCAGCCGTCCTTCGCGGCCTCACCAACGACGAGATGTGGGTCGCTCTGATCGTCGGTGCCGTACTGGGCCTGATTCTCGGCGCACCGCTGGCAGTGGCCACCGCCTCCATCGCCACCCTCCCCACCTGCATGTTCCTGTGTATGGCGCTAGTGCTGCTCGGTGGCGGCAAGTTGTTGCGCCGGGCCAAACGCGCCCGCCCTGAGACCTGGTTGTACCGACGCCTTCAGTGGCAGCTGGCGGTGCACTGGGGTATCGGCACTAAGCACCTGATTCTGCACTCCGGCCCATGGACGGTCCGGCGCACGCGCCGGCCTGCGAGGACCAACCCATGAGCCGCTTCCGCAACAAGGTGGATGCGCAACAGGCGCATATCCTCAGCCTGCGCCTGGCCGTGGCAGTTCTGGCGCTGCTGTGCACTGGGCTCTGGTACGGCTGGCAGTCCGCCCCCTCCGAACTGACCATTCACGTACCACCGGATCTGCGCTCAGGCAGCACGCGCAAATGGTGGGACGTGCCGCCCGAAAACATCTATGCCTTTGCCCTGTACATCTTCGGCCAACTCAACCGCTGGCCCACCGACGGCGAGGTCGACTACCACCGCGCCATCTTTGCCCTTCAGCCCTACCTGACACCGGCATGCAAGACCTTCTTCGACGGTGACTTCGAGTACCGCAAGGCGGCCGGCGAATTGCGCGGCCGGGTGCGCGGCGTGTACGAGGTGCTGGGCCGCGGCTACAGCGATGATCCCGACCTGCGGGTAAAGCAGCTGGATAAGCACAGCTGGCTGGTCAAGCTCGACCTCAATGCTGACGAGTACTACGCCGCCGAGCCGGTGAAGCGCGTGGTCGTGCGCTATCCCTTGCGCGTGGTGCGCTTCGACGTCGACCCCGAGCACAACAAGTGGGGCCTGGCCCTGGACTGCTACGAAGGCACTCCGCAGAAGCTGACGCTGCCTGGAGGTGCATGATGATGCGCGTCTTGATTCTGATGCTGGTCTCGGTGGCCGGATGGTGTTCAGCCGCAGCCGCCGTCGAGGTCAAATACTGGGACCGCCTGCCGCTGGCCGTTCCGCTGACGGTGGGCCAGGAACGTATCCTGATGCTGGATGAGGATGTCCGCGTGGGACTGCCCAGCGCGATCGCCAGCAAGCTACGCGTGCAGTCGGTGGGTGGGACGGTGTACCTGCGTGCGTCAGACGCCATCCCCCCTACCCGACTGCAGCTGCAGTCGCTGAAGTCGGGGGACATCATCCTGGTCGACATCGAAGCACTCGAGAGCAGCGAGACATTAGAGCCGGTCAAGATCGTTGCTCAGGCCCAGGCACCAGACGTGGACACAACGAAGGATGCAGCACCGGCAGCGACGCCGGTACCGGTTGTGCTGACCCGCTTCGCGGCCCAGAACCTGTATGCGCCGCTGCGCACCGTGGCGCCCTTGCCTGGTGTGCGTCGGGTCCCACTGGGCGACTTCTCTGGGTTCAGCACCCTACTGCCGACCGAGCACGTGGCCATCAAGGGGCTCGCCGCCTGGCGGCTGGGTGATTACTGGGTGACTGCGGTGAAGATCGTCAACCGTGGGTCGGCCAAGGTCACACTGGACCCACGGCACCTGCAGGCCACGCTGTACGCCGCTACCTTCCAGCACGAGTACCTGGGGCACGCCGGCACACCCGAAGACACCACCGTGGCGTACCTCGTCACCCGGGGTGGCGACCTAAAACATGCGCTGCTGCTGCCACCGCCTGCACCGGAGGCTTCCGATCATGAAAGCTAACGGTTTGCTGAAATGGCTGGTACCCGCAATCCTGCTGGGGATTGTGCTGATCATCGGCAAATCCTGGATGGCAGCGCCGGATGGACAACCTGCCCACGACCCCGAGAACACCGCACTCAGCCCTGACCAGGCCAAGGCCCTCGGCATTGCCGGCGACACGCCGCGCGACACCGTGGCAACGCTGATTGGCCAGGTCAAAGCGATGCGCAGCGAGATGCTGTCGCTGAAGAAAGGCAATGAGACGCTGCAGACTGAGAACAACCGGCTGCGCACGCGCGAAGGCAATATCGACAGCCGGATCCAGAACACGCTGAGCAATGTCACCCACCAAGTCACCGAGCAGCGCCAGCAGGCCAACGATGCTCGGCAGAAGGCCGAGCAACAGCACCGCGAGACCCAGGGTTTGCTATCCCGACTCAAGGACCAGCTCACCAGTAAGCCGGCCGCGAAGTCCGACGTACCCGTGGGCTTCGGTCTAGAGCCGGGTGACGGGCAACAATTCTCCGGGGCACAACCGGCAGCGGATGCGGTGCAGTGGGTCGAGCCGTCCAATGCACGTGCCGGCCAGGAGGGGGCCAGCAAAACGGAGGGGCCATTGTCGTCGCTGACGTCAAAGTTCAAGGATCTGCATGGCCTGGACAACAACGCCATCGACCGGAGCCAAGACCATCTGCACGCCGTGGCCAAGGGCGAGCGCGACCTGGAGAACACCCAGGATCGGGCCGAAGGCGCCAAGCCGGTCTACACCATCCCAGAGAACTCGACCCTGATGGGCTCGATCGCCATGACCGCCCTGATTGGCCGCGTGCCGGTGGACGGCACGGTGAATGATCCCTACCCGTTCAAGGTACTGGTGGGACCGGACAACCTCACCGCCAACGGCATCGATCTGCCGGACGTGGTCGGCGCCGTCATGAGTGGGACTGCGGCGGGTGATTGGACCTTGTCTTGCGTGCGCGGCCAGGTCGAGTCGATCACCTTTGTTTTCAGCGACGGCACCATTCGCACGGTGCCGCAGCCGCAGAAGGTGGTCAGTCGCAACCGCAGCAGCGCACAGACCTCGGACACCGAAAAAATCCGCGGGGGCCTCGGCTACATCTCCGACCCTTACGGCATTCCCTGCATCGCCGGCGAGCGCCGTTCCAACGCCCAACAGTACCTGGGCAGCCAAAGCCTGATCACCGCAGCCGGCGCCGGCTTCGCGGCAGCGCTAGGCAGCGAACAGACCAATACCTCATTCATCAACTCTGCCAGCGGCAGCCTGGGGCTCTCGCAAAACAGCGGCAACAGCGCGCTGAACTCGGTCATCAGCGGGGGCATCGGCGACATCCGTGACTGGATCAACAAGCTCTACGGAGAAGCCTTCGCCGCCATCTACGTCCCGCCGGGGGCCAAGGTGGCCTTGCACCTGGATCACGAAATCAGCATCGACTACGAACCCAAAGGCCGGAGAGTGAATCATGAACGCCCATCCGTTTCGGTACTGGACCTGGATTAGCCTGCTGCTGTGCCTGCACCTGGCAGGCTGCACCACCAGCAAGGACGAGATGCTGCCCCACGGCGATCACACCATGCTGGATATCTGGAACAGCGGCGGCGCGGTCGGCACGCAGCAGCAGTTGCAAGAGGCTCGCGGCGAACTGCGCCGGCCAGTGCTCGATCCCGAGCGCCTGATCAAGGACCAGAGCGCCTACACCCGCACAGCCGCCAACGAGATCCGCGCTCAGTTCCCACGCCTGCCTAATCCAGACCTGGTGATGTACGTCTACCCGCACCTGGCCGGCACCCAGCAAGCGCCCGTGCCCGGCTACTCGACCGTGTTCCCGTTGTACGAGAAGGTCCAGTACGCGCTGCCCGGCGAGCGCCTGGACGATCTGTGATGGACGATTATGCCGATCGCGCCCCTCTCCGCTGGCAGCCCTGGCGCGCGTCGCAGCGTCGGCGTGCAACGCGCGCGGATGAGGCCGCCCAGTACGCGCACAACCCCAGCTTCACCGACCACTTGCCCTGGGTCGAATACCTTGAGGAGGAGCAATGCTTTCTGCTCGACGACAACCGCTCGGTGGGCGCCGTGTTCGAGTTGCAGCCGATCGGCACCGAAGGTCGTGAGCCCGAATGGCTGATGGCGGCGCGCGATGCGTTGGAGGATGCGTTGCAGGACAGCTTCGACGAGCTCGACCAGGCACCTTGGGTGGTGCAGTTCTTCTGCCAGGACGACAGTGACTTTTCCCCGTATCTGGAACGCCTGGCACAGTACGTTGCGCCACGGGCGACAGGCACCCCCTTCACCGCCGCGTTCCTCGCGTCGATGCAACACCACCTCGACGCCATTGCCAAGCCAGGCGGCTTGTTCGACGACCCTGTCGTGTCGCACCTACCCTGGCGCGGCAGCAATCGACGGATTCGGCTGGTGGTCTATCGCTGGCTCGGTGACCAGGCCGACGACGACGGGCAAAATCCCGCTCAGTTGCTGGGAAGAACCTGCGATCGCCTGATGGCCTCGTTGCAGGCCTGCGGGGTCAATCCTCGTCGGCTGAACGGGCGTGACTTCTACGCCTGGTTGCTGCCTTGGTTCAACCCGGCCCCGAACCTCACTGGCGAATCACCGGCGGCATTCTATCGACGCGTGCCTTACCCGGAGACCGAAGACGGCGATGGGCTGTCGCTGCCGTTCGACCACGACTTTGCCGAGCGGCTGTTCTTCCACGAGCCGCGCTCGGACAGCGAGCAGGGGCTATGGTACTTCGATCAGCAGCCGCACGCGGTGATGGTGGTCGACAAACTACGCAGGCCACCCCATATCGGCCAGCTGACCGGCGAAACCCGTAAAGGCGAGGCGCTCAACGCCCTGTTCGACCAGTTGCCCGAGCAGGCCATCCTGAGCCTCACCTTGGTCATCACGCCCCAGGATGTGCTCGAGGAGCAACTCAACCGCCTGGCACGTAAAGCCATCGGCGAAAACCTAGCCTCGACCCAGACCCGTCAGGACGTGGAAGAGGCCCGCGCGCTGATCGGCCGCCAGCACAAGCTGTATCGAGGCACCTTGGCGCTATACCTGCGTGGGGCCGATGAACCGCAGTTGCGCCAGCGCTCGATCCAGGCAGCCAACGTACTGCTCTGTGCCGGCCTGCAGCCGGTGCGCGAGGGCGATGAAGTGGCGGCGTGCAACAGCTACCTGCGCTGGCTGCCGATGGTCTACAACCCCGCGCGCGACATGCGCAACTGGTACACCCGGCTGTTGTTTGCCCAGCATGTCGCCAACCTTCTGCCGCTGTGGGGCCGCAGCATCGGTACCGGCAATCCGGGCATCACCTTTTTCAACCGAGGTGGCGCGCCGCTGTCGTTCGACCCCCTGTCACGCTTCGACCGCTCCATGAATGGTCACCTGCTGTTGTTCGGCCCTACTGGCGCCGGCAAGTCGGCCACCCTGGTGTCGATCCTGATGCAAGTCATGGCCGTGTACCGACCGCGACTGTTCATCGTCGAAGCCGGCAACTCCTTCGGCCTGCAGGGCGACTACTTCGCCACCCTCGGTCTGAGCGTGAACAAGGTCCAGCTCAAACCGGGCAGCGGCTTGAGCTTGGCTCCCTTTGCCGACGCCCGCCGGCTAATCGAGCGTCCCGACCAGGTCGCCAGCCTGTCGACCGAGGACCTGGATGAAGATGCGTCGGGCAGTGACGAGCAACGCGATGTGCTGGGCGAACTGGAGATCACCGCCCGCTTGATGATCACCGGGGGCGAAGCCAAGGAAGAGGCGCGTCTGACCCGGGCAGACCGCAGCCTGATCCGCGAGTGCATCCTCGACGCCGCCAGGCACTGTGCGGCCAGCGATCAACAGGTCATGACGCGCCATGTTCGCGATGCGCTTCGCACGGTGGCCAGCGACGCCCACCTGCCCGATAAGCGTCGCGAGCGGGCCCAGGAAATGGCCGAGTCCATCGATCTGTTCTGCCAGGGCTTCGAGGGTGCGCTGTTTGACCGACCAGGCACGCCGTGGCCGGAAAGCGATGTCACGATCGTCGACCTCGCCACCTATGCCCGCGAGGGCTATGAGGCCCAGATGTCGATCAGCTACATCAGCCTGATGAACACGGTAAACAACCTTGCCGAACGCGACCAATACCTCGGTCGCCCGATCATCATGGTCACGGACGAAGGCCACATCATCACCAAGAACCCGCTGCTGGCGCCCTTCGTGGTCAAGGGCACCAAAATGTGGCGCAAACTCGGTGCCTGGTTCTGGTTGGCAACACAGAACCTGGCCGACTTCCCCGATGCGGCGCAGACCATGCTCAACATGATCGAGTGGTGGATCTGCCTGAACATGCCGCCAGCGGAGATCGAGGAAATCGCGCGGTTCAAGAAGCTCACGCCGGCGCAGAAGACCCTACTGCTGTCAGCGAGCAAGGCCTCGGGCAAGTACACCGAGGGTGTGGTCCTATCGAAGCATCTGGAGACGCTGTTTCGCGCAGTCCCACCGAGCCTGTACCTTGCCCTGGCCATGACCGAGCCTGAGGAAAAGGCGCAGCGCTGGCGGCTGATGGAAGCGCATCAGCTGTCCGAGCTGGAGGCCGCTCTTCGGATTGCGGCAGAAATTGATCGCCTGCGCGGTATGTCCTGAACCTCTGAATACACAATGTTCTGGGCCTGTCGATCAATAAAAATCAGCAGGAGTACATTTGTACTCCTTCGGTTATTTTGGACAAACCGAAGCCTCCCCTGGCGACTGAAGAAACCGAAGGCACCAGTCTCGGTTTGTCCGTCCCCCTCCTTTGCCTGATCCGCGATGCTGCAACTCGGCGCATGGATGCACACCGTATCCACTTGCCGAGCGCTGCCGATGAACCTTATTGCCCCATATCGAACGCCACAGCCGAGCAAAACAGGCCGAGGTCGCGCCTTCCTCGCGATCGCGTTGCTAATGGCTGCCGAGCAGTCCCTGGCGCTGACCACCCCCGCCATCATTGCCTCCGTCGCGTCGCTGCAGTGTCTGGAGTACCGAATCGTCGGGATCTGCTATTGGCTGCTGTGTACTCCGTTCGGCTGCACGGTGCGAACCTCACCCAAGGTCCGCCACTTCATTCCCGAGCTGGTGGTGTCGAGCTATTCCGATACCGGCAGTAACCCCTGGGACGAGATGTCCAGTCTTTCGGCACCGACATCCCTGTCGCAAGGCGGGGGCAACTTGATCACGCCGTCGCCGCAGCGCAACAACCTGCCCCGCTTCAAGAATGTCGACGGCATCGGACACCCCGGCGGCGCTGCCCTGACGGCCCAGGCGCACAGCTTCGGCTATGCGTGTCCGAGTGGTGCGGTGCCACTTGCACCCTACTACCTCAGCACGCTCGATCCGCTGGCCTGGCGCCACGCCATCCCCGAGTCCGTTTACCCGCAGGCGCTCATTCCGGGCATGCGCGAGATCGGTAGCCAAGCCCTCGGCAACATGTGGGGCAGCGTCTACCCACGCCAGGGTTTCCTGGTTCAGCCCGACGACTTCAAGGCCGCCGCGGTGATGGCGCAGCGCGCCAGCGACTTCATCACCCGTGTCGGCCAGCCGCATGTATACCTACCGCTGCAGCCGATGCCAGCGCCCGGCTACTGGCCGCCGCAGCCGGTGATGGAGAACAACATCAACAACCACCGCTGGCAGTTGCTCGCACCGATGGTGCAGAGCACCTGCGCCATATTCCCCAGCCCAACGATCCAGAGTACCGAGGGCACCTACGCCTGGTCGCTGTGGCGGCCCTACAGGTGCTGCCAACGCATGGGCCAGACCTTCCTGTTCAGCATCGACTTTGATGGAGGCCAATGATGAACACCCTCTCATTCGGGTTGGTATGTCTCTTCGTATGCGCCGCCGGCCACGCCGCCGAGAGCGGCTACCACCTGGGTGATCAGGCCCAGGTGCTGGACGACCGGGTGATGTACACCATTGGTGGTGGATCGGCGGCAGGTGCACCCTCTTCGCTCTACCGCCCCAGCGGACTCGGCGTCGGCCTGTCCTGGCGCGCGAACATGATGTGCGGAAATATGAACCTCTCCAACACCCTGCAGAACCAGCTCAACGGCGCCACCCAGGGCTTCCAGCAGATCATGGGCAACGTCATCCAGAACGCCACTCAGGCGGTGATGTCGCTGCCGGCAATGATCATCCAGCGCGCCAACCCCGGGCTGTACGAGCTGCTGAGCAACGGCGTGTTGCAGGGGCGCATCGACTTTGACCGCTCAAAGCTCACCTGCCAGGCGATGGCGGCGAAGATGGCCGACAAAGTCGACCAAGCCGGTTGGGGGGCACTGGCGCAGAACCAGGAGATGCAGCATAACCTGGAGCAATCTAATGGTGATGCCGTGACCGCGGTGAAAGACACCGAATCGAACAATGGCAACAACGGCGTCAGTTGGGTCGGAGGTCAGAAAGCTGGCGGTAATGGCCAGGCGCCGATCCGGGTGACTTCGGACGTGGTTAAGGCGGGTTACAACCTGCTGCACAACCGTTCGGTCGAAGACACCTCGGTGATCGGTTCAAGTTGTCAGAACGGCGCTATTTGCCAGGCTTGGTCGAGCCCCGACGAGGTGGCCGAGTGGGCCACCCGCGTGTTCGGTGAAACCGAGGTGGAGACCTGTGACGACTGCGAGACGCTACGCGTGAGCGCAGGTGCAGGGCTCACGCCACTGATCCAGGAAACCTACACCCAGCACCTAGACGGCTTGCAGCGCATGTTGTCGGGCGCTGAGGAGCCCACGCCAGAGAACCTTGGCAAAGTCTCCAGCCCGTTGCTGCAAGTCTCCCGCGGCGTCATCGAGGGCCTGCGCGATGACCCCGATCAGAACCTGCTGGCCAGACGTTTGGCCAGCGAGACCGCGTTGTCGAGCGTGATCTACAAGGCGATGCTGCTGCAGCGCACGTTGCTGGCCGGTAGCCGTGAGCCCAATGTGGCGTCGGCGCAGCCCGCTACTACCGCCCTCAACAGCAATGTCGAAACACTGGAACGCGAGATCCGCTTGCTGCAAACCGAGTTGCAGGTACGCCAAGCCTTGGCCACCAACACCGCCAGTCTGGTCCTTGATCGCCACGCCGGTGGCGCTGATGCCTCACGCAATATTGACCAGCGCGATCCACGCCCAGACCGCCTGCAGCGAGCGGATCAGGGAAGGAGCACGCCATGATGCCGTTTTCTGTGAGGAGCTCGGTCGTTCGGGGTCTGCTGATCCTCGGCGTCGTGATGGTCATGTTGCTGATTGCCTCGATGGCGCTGCAATTGAGCGGACCCCAGTTGGAATGGATCAAGGAGGCACGGGGGGGGTACGCCGTATCTCGCCTACTGGCGAGCCCTACTGTACACCCTGATTTTCGCTGCTTGGACCGCAGCCCTACGCTTGCGGACAACCTCGGAAGACCAGCAACGGCTCTTGCGCTTGGGCCTGATTGGCTTCGGCTCGATCGTCCTGGTCGAACTGTCGCGTGTGTGAGGTGCAGCCATGAACATGAGCACCAACAGTTATCTTGAGTACTACCTGTCGCTACTGGCCTGGATCATCAACAACGGCATCTGGAACACGTTGGCAGACACCGGACTGTTCGCCGCTCCGTTTGGGGCGATTATCCTCCAAGAGTGGTTATCCGCCCGCCAACAGGGGGCCGACGAGGGCAATAAGGGCTTGCTGTCGATCCCACGCGTCGAGAACCGGTTGTGGATGAGCTACATCGTCATCCTGTTTGGCTGCATGCCGTTTTTCCCGCTCAATCTGTCCTCTGTGACCTTCGACGATGCGGCGAGCCAGCGCTGTGGGGTGTCGATGGCCAAACCCGCCGACACGGCCTGGGGGACCACCTTCAACACCATTGGCGAGAAATCGGCGAATGTGCCGGTGTGGTGGTACCTGGTGCATGCCATGAGCAAGGGCATCACCGCTGCCGCCACGGCGTCGATCCCCTGCGCACCCGACATTCGTGCGATGCGGATGGAGATCGACAGCTCGCGGATCAATGACCAGGTACTGCTGCAGGAAGTTGCCGACTTCACCCGCGACTGCTACGGCTTTTCACGCTCGAGGCTGTTTACCAACCGCCCTGAGCTGGACGATTCGCAGAGCTACGATGCGTCCTGGATTGGGTCCACTTATCTACTCGACACGCCGGGCTACTACGACACGGATCGCTCGCACACGCCCCGGGTTAATTGGCCGTACGACGAAACGCGGGACACCTCCCTGCCCCGGTTGGACAGCGGTGCGGGCTACCCAACCTGCAAGCAGTGGTGGAGCGATGCCACGGTCGGCTTGCGCGATCGCCTGGTCGCCGAGGTCGATCCCCATCTGCTCACTGAGTTGCGCGGCTGGCTGACCGGGCGCAGCTCAACCGAAATCGAAGACGCCACCCTGCGAGAACTGGTGAGCCCCCGCCAGCAGTCATTGAGCATGGCGCCTGGCCAGGTGTTCCAGGACTACGGCAGCAGTGCCCGAGGAGGCTCATTGACCCAGGGGCTCAACAACCTGGCCACCAACACCGGCCTGGCCCTGGGCTCGTTTAGCAACTTCCCGGCGATGAATGCGCTACGCGCTGCACTGCCGATGGTGCAGGCCTTCCTGATCATGGGCACGATCATCAGCTTGCCGCTGGTGCTGCTGATCAGCACCTACCAGCTAAAGGCGCTGATGACGATTACCTTCGCGCTGTTCACCCTGCACATGCTGACGTTCTGGTGGGAGCTGGCCCGCTGGAT
Organism: Pseudomonas monteilii NBRC 103158 = DSM 14164; assembly: GCF_000730605.1. Taxonomy (GTDB): domain Bacteria; phylum Pseudomonadota; class Gammaproteobacteria; order Pseudomonadales; family Pseudomonadaceae; genus Aquipseudomonas; species Aquipseudomonas monteilii. The sequence goes on from NZ_BBIS01000073.1 coordinate 16,388, forward strand.
CGACTCGAGCATGCTGGACACGCTATACCACCAGGTCTCTGTTACGGACCAGGCGCTTTTAACATTGCCAACGGCAGGGTTCATGGATGGGACGGTCACCGCGCAAGTCATCGAGTATGTGATGGGAGTAATGTTTGTAGTGCTGCCGATGTTTTTCCTCAGCGTGATGAGCTGGGCTGGATACAACGTGGGCAGTGGTGTCCAAACCCTCTTGACGCGCGCAACGGATGGGGCTCAGGGACAGGCTGAAAAAGGAACATCGCAACTAATGTCGGCAGCCCGCAAATCGAAATGACTGCTTACCTCGGGGAGCCATTGTCATCGTACATTTCAGGATATCTGAGATGATGTCGAGGGTGACTCATCTCATGTATCCGAGGTTGCCTATCAATACTGATAGGCAGCGCCGCGATGGTCCACAGAGCAACCATTCCGATCGCCAGGAAGAAAGCGACTGATGCGACAGCAAGCAACAGCATCAACTTAACGGTCTGCATACCGAGCTGGCGATACCTAAGCGGCACGCTTGCCAAAATCGATGAGTTCAATACGCTGGTTTCTAGCTGATTGACCAATCGACCCGCACGAGTTGCGGCACCAATCAAGTACTTGCCGAATGAAGTACGGCTGGAGTTTGAAGAAGCTGGAGCCGTCATTTTCGTACCTCCGTTTACTTCACCGCACTTGCGGCCAAACCGCTACAGACAATTTGGATCCAAGCTTTAGCTTACTCCTCTCCCGCCGATTTCCATGACCGTTGATCACTTGGTTTAGGCTGCTGAGCGCCAGTGGCACAACATGGATTGACGCAGCGCACCCTTCAGAAAATTACCATTGACGCGGTGCTGACGTGCTTGATAAACCGGACCTGCAAGCGCTGGAATTCCAGCACCCCAGGTGGCCTCAACCTTCAAGGCCACGTCATACCCGTGACGGTTGTCCCAAGGGCGATTAGCGTTCGGTGGCTCGCCCGATTACCGCTCCCGCGGTGATGAGCGCTCTTTCACATCGGCCTCACTGAGCCCTGCTCCGTTGAAGCTCCTTTTCCATTTCCGTGCTGGGAATTCTTCCCGCATGGGTGGCATTCCTCCGCACTGCCTGGAGGAACTCGCCATGTTGCGCTTCACAGGAACTGAACTTCATGCTGTCTTGACTGAAGCGGCCGTCATCGGCTGCCGAGTCATCCTGGTCAAAGACCACGGTGTCTACCTCATGTCCGAGTTCGGCGAAAGCAAACCCGACGGTGGTAGTCGCAAACACATTGCCTACGCCATCGGCTGCAATCCTGACGTCGACGACTTTGACGCCTGGTGGAATCGCGCACGCAGTGAATTCGGCGGCGACGATTTTGCCGAGTACTTCGACCTTGATGATCCTGTTCTGGAAAGCCTCCGCGGCACCAGCGGGTCGCTGGTAGTTGAGGCCACATCCACGCACCTGTACATCGCTGCCGAGATTGCCCTCTCCGGGAAATCCTGAATGCTCTCGCAACACCCGCGATGTCCCAAGAAAGCACGAGTCTGTGCCTCTCTGGGATATCGCTCATTTCACTCTCTACGCCAACAGCAGCGAGCCATTCATCTGGGATTTTGGGATGGGAAGCCTTCGCTGGAAGCAGTTGGAAACTCGAGCTGCTCGGTGCCCTAAATTGGGCATTGACCCCACAGGCAAGCGCGTTTTAATGCCTGAACACGCCCAGTTCACAGTGTGAGTTGTGGCGATGGGACTTCCCCCAAGTTGTTCGTGAAGCCATCGCCGGATCAGCTCACGGGAGGTACCAGTGTCCAGGAAGAACCGCTCCTTACCCGCCGTTGTCCTGAGCCCAGGCGTATGGCAACTCATCGCAGAGGTTGGTACGGCTACTGACGCAGTCGAGCAATCAGGGCAGCGCTTGCAAGCCGTCTTGGGAATGGCCTTGGCTTCAGTAAGTCGTCGCCACTTGCGCCAATCGCTCGATTTGCTGCTCGGTCAGCCTTCCCAGCGCGAATCGCACTCATCGCCGGCAGCTATTCAGCTACAGGTAAATCAAATCACACCAGCGACCGGCCCTGTTTTTCTTCATATCAGGTTGCCACATGAGATCGGTGTGGACATCTCATCGGCCTGAACGCCCGCACTACCACTGTCCACTTACCCCACCGGGAACCCTTCCCGGCCGGGCAGCGTTCCCCTCTTTGACTGGAGAACGTCATGTCCGATATCTACCTGGACGTCACCAACAAGATTGTCAGTGCCCTGAGCCAAGGGGTCATCCCCTGGATCAAACCCTGGACCACTTCAGGCTCAAGTGCTAACGCACCTTTCCCCATCAACGCGATCACCCGGCGCCCCTACGCCGGCATCAACATTCCACTGCTGTGGGCCGAAGCCCGCCTGCGCGGGTACCGCCAGGATCGCTGGCTCACCTACAACCAGGCTCGCAAAGCCGGTGGTCACGTACGCAAGGGCGAACAATCGACCCTCGCGGTGCTGTACAAACCCATGAGCAAGGAAGCACACGACGAAGACGGTCAGGTCGTCCGTGATGAGCAAGGCAATATCAAGATGGTGCAGTTCGCACTGCTACGGACGCATTGCCTATTCAACATTGAGCAGACCGAGGGACTACCCAACGACGAGCAGCACCGCGATGAGAGTGAAGATCCAGTGGCGTTCATCGATCATGCACCTGCCGAACGACTGTTGGCCGCCAGCGGCGCACGCATCGACCATCGCTACGGGGATGACGCGTTCTATCTACCGATACGGGATCTCATTCAATTGCCCACTAAGGCCCAGTTCGTGGACGTCGGCAGCTACTACGCGACCGCGCTGCATGAACTGACGCACTGGTCGGGACACCACGCCCGCCTCAACCGAGAAGGCATCACCGGCGGGCACGCGTTTGGCTCTGCAGCCTACGCCTTCGAGGAGTTAGTCGCGGAGATGGGCGCGGCATTTCTCTGCGCCCTCACCGGCACCCAGGGTGAGCTGCGCCACGAGGAGTACCTGGCGTCCTGGTTGAAGATCCTTAAGGAAGACAAGCGGGCCATCTTCCGCGCCAGCGGACAGGCACGTGAGGCGTCCGAGTACCTGTTGGCGCTGCTGCCAGATCAGGCTACCGAGGCAGCGGAACGGCTCACAGCGTGAATTTTCACCTTCAACAGAAAGGCCCCAACCGGGGCCTTTGTTTTACCTGCAACACGAGCATCGGCGGCTGCAATTGAGCAAGCGGTTACTGCAGCCAGCTCTCGACGGTATCCGAGCCGTGCTCTTGCTTCCACTGCTTGAGGATCTTGTGATTGCCGCCCTTGGTTTCGACGATCTCGCCGCTGTGCGGGTGCTTGTAGCGTTTGACCTCACGCGGTTTGCGCTGAGCGCCGGTGGAGACACTCGAAGTGCTTACGCTCACGCCCTTGGACGGGTCAAGAATGGTAATGACCTGGCGCAGGTTCATGCCGTACTCATCCAGCAAAGCCTTGAGCTTTTGTTCAAACTCGATTTCCTGCTTCAGGCCGGAATCGTTTTTCATCGCGTCCAGTTGTTGAAGTTGAGCAGCCAGCTGAGCTTCCAGTGCTTTGAATTCGGCAAGTTTGGACATGTGAAATCTTTCCTAGGGTTGGGGCATGTGTGGCGATATTACCTGAGGCACAAGTACTAGCCGAGCGTTAATTCGCTCTTCAGCTAACTTTCATCCTTAAAATGTGCACCTATGG
>NZ_BBIS01000072.1 GCF_000730605.1 Pseudomonas monteilii NBRC 103158 = DSM 14164
TCATAGAAATTCCGTTGAGTCAGTAGAAAATGCGCTGTACCTAAGGTATAGTAATTTTTTATACAGATTAATTATATTTACTTTTCCGAATCTTACATCATTGAGGGTTACACATGAGCAAGCTGGCTGAGTTTCGCGCTGCTGAAAAAGCTCTGCAAGAGCAACTTTCTGCCCTGGAAGCGCTGAAGAATGATTCTGGTCTGCAGCGCGAAATTGAATTCGAAGAGAAGCTCAAGAGCTTGATGCAAGAGTACGATGCGAATTTGGGCAAGGTAATCGCTATTCTCGATCCGGCTTCGGTCCAGCGCAAATCGTTTACAAGCCCTGATAGCAATCGCCAGCAGCGCAAGCCACGTGAAGTCAAAGTCTACAAGAACCCACACACCGGTGAGACTATCGAGACCAAAGGTGGCAATCACCGGCAGCTGAAAGAGTGGAAAGCGCAGTGGGGCGGTGATGTCGTTGAAGGATGGAAGAACTAAGCAAGCCTAGCTCCTCAGCTGAAGACCGGCCGCAGAGGCCGGTTTTTTTGGGCCATAAAAAAACCCGCATATGTGCGGGTTTATATTTAAGAGCGCTTACCTTGAAGCCGCTGCTCTACAGCTTTTCTCATACGAATTTCGTAGTCAATCCGCTGCTCATACCGGGCTAGAGCCGTGGCATCGGGCTTGGTCTCGTTGTTGCGCCACCGGTAAATCGTCATTTTGGTCACCCCAAGTGTGGTGCCCATGTCTTCGTCGTCATTGGTACCGAGGCGTTTCATCCAATCGGTCAGAATGACGCTCATGTCTCGGTCGAAACGCTTAAGGCGTTCCCTGCGGTGCGGTTCTTCTGCCAGAAGTCCCCGAGCCTTTTCCATTACTTCATCCGGCACCGACGCTGTACGACCATAAATGTAGGAGGATAGGCGAGGGAGACCGATACCCAGGGCAAAGGCATAATCTTGATTGCGCAAGCCCAGGTCAGAGCCAATCTTGACCAATTCTTGCTGATCTGCCGAAAGCTCGGCACGGCTGCCGCCGCGAGGACGCTTGCTGCTAGCGTCAGCTGGTTTGGTTTGTGACGTAGTGTCCGTCTCGTGCTCTTCGTCCGAAGGCTTAGGTTGTACAAGGCGCACCATTGGATCTTGATCCATGGCATAAATGCCGGAACTGGCCACTGTTTGTTCTCCGTTGATCACTCGTTTAAGTGCTGCGGCCATTTTGATGGTGGCAGCTTCTGTATCGATATCTCGATCGTGGTCTACTTCTACCTGGTCGGCAAGACCGACCTGCTCCAGCTCTTCACCCTTTTCCTCCATGTCCTCGATGGAGCGATGATTGATCAGTAGCTTCTGGCGGTCCCGGAGGACTTCTCTACTTACGTTATGCGCTACTGCGTAGACAACGGCATACACAGCGTCTTGATCTTCGATTTTTGCCAGCATCGAGCCAAAGAAGACCTCAAGCGTCCTTTGCATGACCTCATCAAAATCTGTGAGTTCGCACTTGTTCTGCCGAAGCTTCACCCTGCAGATTTTGCGGACGCGCTCATCGCGGTCCATCTCGTAGGCCAAGCGGTTTACAAAGGTGCGCGATCGGTCCGTGTTCGAGATGTAAGTCCCGCACAGCTTTTCGAAGGTCGAGGGAGGGCCGGAAGGCTCGGAGGAGGGGAGATGCTCGATGTCGGTGCCTAGTGCAAGCCCTGAAGCAGTTTCTTGCTCCAGGGCATCAAACTTTTCTACTGCCATAAAGGGCTCGTTGATTTATCAATCCTACGCAGCCACGGTATCCACAGATCGATCCAGTTGAGGGAGAGCGACACTCCTGAATTGCGCCAGAGAACTGGAGACATCAAGGAGGACATTGATGCCGGCAGCCAAGATCTCAGTCTTGATCTCAGGGTAGGCACTCATCGCTTGCTCGATCCGCTCACCTACTATCCGCATCTGGTCCGCTCTGTTGAGGTCATCCACCCCAAACACTGTGCTGGGGTTCTGACCAGGCTCAACACCAAGGGCGTCCAGGCCGATCTCGATTGGGGAGTACTCGTGAATCATGAAGCATTACCTCTGGTAGCGGCCACATAGGGTCGCCTTTATTGATTATACGTACGTGACAGATAACGTCAATCAAATCCATAACGCGTATGTGGAAGATTGGCAGGTTTCAATCGTTGTACTGTGCATTACGCAGGCATGAGATTGGTGAGGCAGGAGGGGTCAGATACAGGTCAGCTGGATTGCCTGTTCGAAGCCGAACAGTGCCGCACGAACCTCTGTGACATCAGATGCAAAAGTTGACGCGATGACGACACCTGCAAGCAAAATTTCCGTCTTAGCTTCTGGGAAGTCTGTCATCGCTTTGCGCATGCACTTCGACGCGCACTTGTTGGAGCAGCTTTTATTGAATCTCGGGCAATGTGGCTTGCCATCTGTTGAAAGGCATCCGAGCGACGAAAGACCAATTTCCGTAGCTCCCTGGTATGTGTCAAAGCTGAAAGACATACAGTATCCCTATTCCCTATCTAGTCCGTTGATTGGCAGTCCGTTGATTGGCGCTGTTTGTCAAATTATAGGGACGTGATGTCGGAGGGGTCAACGAATCGGCGCCAGAAAAGTTCCGTAGCAAGCTAACTTTAATGCGTGCAAAATTTGGTATGCACGATTTTACGTCTGCAAAAATGCGGTTAAGGAATGGCGTATCGAAAGTGTAGTTTATTTGTGGAATAAAAAAACCAGCACCTTAAATAAGGCGCTGGTTTATGTGGTGCAGTTAGAGAAAGACATCGCCATCAGGAACAATGAGAATGTCGTCTGAGGTGTCTACCATGCTGGTTTCGCTCTCGAACAGGTCTCCGGTAGATCCAATTACAGGTACAGCCTTTACTTTGCTCGGTTGCGTGGTCCTTTTTGTCAGGATGGCACACTGAGCAACATTAGGCTGCTTTACTGTCGGGCGTGGGCTTATGCCGTTGCTTTGGGGGAGGCTCTTGAGGCTTGAGGCGCTGCTTCTTTTGGGGGGGTATGGAATGTCGCTCAGGTCATAGGGCTTAGGCGTATCCCGCTTGCGCTGAGGTTGCTCTGTATCTCTTTGTTCGTATGTTTTGCGAGGTCTAAATTCCGAGGGGTTTGACTGAGGCTGGAGTGCTGGCCAGTATGTAAAATCCCCTGTTTTCCACCAGGCAATTACCGGAAAACATATAAGGACTGTCAAACCAAACAGCGTTAGCTTGTTCGCCACATCTGTCATTGCCACTAACACAATGTAAATAAAGACTGTGACAAACCAGGTGGATACATGCCTATTGATACGTTTCATTCGCTCTCCTGGGTTTACCTTATGAAAGGTGATGCTGCACATGGCTGTGCAAACAGAAGGCAAAAAAAACCCCGTTTCCGGGGGCTGTGTGGCGTTAGAAGATGAAATCCCTCTTCAGGTCTTGAGTCGTTGGTTGAGATGCTGGCTGGCCAGAGTGTGCGGTTGGAGGAACAGTGTGTGGGTTCTTCACCGCCGGTAGCGCAGGGATACTCAGGGGGGCACCCAACTGATCCCGAACAATCACACTCTCTACAGAGGGGTTCCTGTAGGCATCAATTTGGCTTTCAGTCAGCGTTACACCGTGTGCCCTTAGCAAGGCACGCCAGTCGACCTTCCCTTTACGTGCGGAAAGCAGAACAGAAACACCATCACTTTGATGTCGTTTGCGGCCTGGGGGCATCTGCGATAACAGAGCACTCCGGGCTGCCTCCTCGCGAGCAGTGGCTTCCTGAAGGACCCGGTTTGCTTGCTGCCAGGCGGCCGCTGCAGCCTCCCATTCATCAGTGCTCCATTTTCCTGTTTGTAGCCGGTCCCAAAAGTCGAGCTCGGCCTTGAGGATTTGATCTATCCGCTTCTGATTTCTAGGGACCTTGAGCAGCACCCCGTTAGATCCGTCGAAGGAGTAGTAATGAGCGAAGCGGGCTTCAGCAACAAAGATCTGGTGCTGAACCTGGTCAATGTATTCCGGTGGGACGATTCCTTTGAGTGCAAGCCCATGAGCAGTCTCCCCGGGGCATTTGATCTCAACTGGGATCTGCTGGAAGGGGTCGAAGCCATCTAGCGATGCACGGATGATCGGTATTGAGTCACTTTCAGCGATGATGGGCGTTACGGTGCTGCCGGTGTGCCTTTCGTAGGCAGCCCTTGCTACGGGCTCCAACTGATGGCCCCTAGCGCGAATTCGATCGACAAAGGGGTTCGCTGGCGGGGGAGGTCCAATGCCTAGCCTGAGACGGAAGAGTTCGTATGAGCTTCGGAACTTCGACGTCCCCATAATTTGGGGCGCCTCACTAGCTCCGATCCCTCCACTTCGCCAGGCAAACCATGCAGCTGAGTTTTGCTGAGCCTCTGGGCCCGTGATGATGCGCATTGCCATGTTGCGATCTCCTGGAAACGTGACCTGCACCGGAACGGTGGGAGGCCTGATAACGGGAGATGCATAACGTACTAGCTGAATCTTGATGCCCTTGGTTAGGTCCATGAGCAAAGGAGGGAGAGGAGAAGTGAGGGAGAGGAGAAGTGAGGGAGAGGAGAAGTGAGGGAGAGGAGAAGTGAGGGGGGAGGGCGCAAACCCTGAAGACCGGCTGCCAAGCAGCCGGTCGCATACGGCACCAGCGTTATTCGCCGAACCTCATCGTGCGAGGAATACCCAGCTTAGCGTTTTGCATACGCAGATCATCCAGCGTCATCGAGGGATCTGACGACACAGCAGCTGAACTGGCGCAGCCCCGGAAATTTTGGCAAACCGTGTGGATTACCAGGTTCGTTCCAGCGAGGTTGTCGACGTTCTGGCCGTTGGTGTTTTGTGCAGCGTCAGATGCTGCGGTTAGGCCTGAGGTGACGTTGTTCCCCAGTACTCCGGGGTCACTGCAACTGCTCAACAGTAAGCAGGTCGTGAGAGAGACAGCCACGGACGCGCCCGTAGCCACAGCATTGCCAACGGCAGTATGGGCTTCTTTGTACTCTGAGGCTGGACCCGCATAGACCTCACTGATTGTGTAGGTGACCTTGGCATCGCCCGCAGTCTGGTTGTAGCCAGCTTTCTTGAGAGCCTCATTCACATACGCAGTCATATCAGCCAGGGCGGCGTCTTCGGTTACAGCCTTTACTGTCAAGCCATCCACAAGCCGTGCGTTGATCTGAGCTGCTTGAACGCGTACCGAGCCTTCCTCAACGGTGATTGGTTTTGCGGCACAGCCTGGTAAGGCGATGATGACGCAGGTGGCAGCTAATGCGGCGATTGCTTTGTTGATCACGTGGAGGCCTCAGGAGTCTTGATAACATGTAACTATAATACTGGGGTGAGGTGCTCCAGGCTAGTAGCAAAATGATTGTGCCGAAAGTGGAGTGGCGCATCGATGCGGGATTGGGCAATTCCTTAAATCCCCATCAGAAGCTCGCGGTGTTGGTCTACGTACAAAACACGGAGATGTGTAGCAGGACAAGAGGAGGGCAGAGGAGGTGTGGGTCAGTGGGCGGCCTAGCGTCACTGGGAATCGTGAGAGAGGCAGGGTAACTCACGACTTAGGGTAAGAAGCCGACAGCCCGGGCTGCCAACGACAGACAAAAAAACTGGGCCTTTGATATACAAAGAGCCCAGTCCTGGTAACCACAGCTGCCGCGGCGCTGTAGGTGGAGAATCCACCGTTACCAAGACTGAGCTCACCTCTTTATCGCCATTAGGATAGTCGACAGCAGTACGACGTCCTGCTTGGCTAGCTTGCGAATCCCCACCAGTTGCACCTGGCTGCTATGTAAGGACCTATGTCCGGGGAAGTCATTTGCGCTGCTCACGTAGTGGTGAGCGACCTGAGGGATAACCGCTTCGACCTAATCGTCCAGCTGTGTTGTCAGTTCCTGGGAGAAGCCCGGACTCGACTATTGTCTGATCTCAAAACTGGCGGTGCATCACCGAGTCGAGAACACAGAGGCAAACACAGGGGATGCATTAGGGAGCGGAGATATCAGGCGGTATGTGGGTAATGCGCTAACCCGTTACCGTGTTGCTGACTACAAAGGAGGCTTCGCGACCTCGGACCTGACTGGCTTCTCCAGTGGGAGTATCCGTTAACTTTGCCTCAGGTGATGTCGAACATGGACTGATAAACAGGTTTTCCTCTGGACAAAAAAAACCGGCCCTTAGGCCGGTCATACAATCTGGGGAGCTCACATTCCTCGCTTTGCTACGGTTGTGGATGCCAGGAGGTCGAAAATGAACTGGGTTTTCACAGTGAAAACTGGAACAGCGACGTAGACAGCCAGCACCCCGGCCAGTGCGAGCGGGTGACCGATGCTCAGCAAAAGCAAGACGGACATGATCTTCAAGGTGGTGCGGAGTATGCACTGCCAAGTAGCCAGATTGCCTGTGAGAGAGATGGTCCTGACCCGGAACAACAGCTTACCGGCCGTTGTGCCCTGGCAGGTCCTGGTCAGTGTTGCTTCATAGATCAACCACACCAAAGGCAACAGAACAAGGAAGTACGGAGCGAGGCTCAGCGCAGCCCCTTCAGTCCAGCTAAGGCCCGGAGTGGCAGCGTCGAACGGGCCCGACATATCGATATGCGCGTTGTGCGCCATGATGGAAACTAGAAGCGCTAGCGATCCTCCTAGTACCAGTGAGACAAGGGCTAAGTCAGTAGTGGTTGCCGCTATGCGCTGAGCCACTGTCAACAGTTTGGAACCAATTTTCATCTTTCAACTTATCTCCTGTGGGGCTAGAACATATCGCCCATCGCGTCCAATGCTGCCATCTGCACGAGTGTTGGCTCAGTCGGCGTTGCGTCTTGGGCGGCAGGTAATGAGTGGACCTCATCCGGGGTACCTGCGGTTGGGAGCTGCTGAGGCTGCAGGTCGATGTTCGCTTCCTGAACATCCGTACTATGGATGGGGTTGGATAGGGGAGTGATTGGCTGTGTCTGTACGCGTTCTGCCTGGACATCATCCGCCCCACTTTGCAATGGATCACCAACCGGAGCGGCTACCGGCTCGGGTTGCCGGGGAGAGTGGACCTCCTCGGCAACGTGTGGCGGGATAGCCGGAGCCGCTGGAGCTTGAGGTTCTGGGTGAACCAAAATCTCAGAGGCCTTGACCGTTCCAGGTCTGGCTGTGACCTCCCGCTGCTTTGGTACCCGCTTTTTGCGAGCTGGCGGTTCTGCGCTTTCACGCCTGGATTGGCGGCCGGTCGGAATCATGCCCCCTGGCCCAGCAAGTGCGGCATTGAGAGCTTGGTCTAAGGTGCCGGCCGCATTGTTGCTCAGAAACCATTGGTAAAAGACACCCCTGATTAGAGGTGTGTCTTTTCCGTATGGCAGTTCGGACATGAACTCCAGCAAACCTGGGCAAACATCTTCTGGGATGTTCAGATTGATTTTTCGCTCAGTTTCATTAGGGTCATATACACGAATTAACTTAGCCATTTACAGCGGACATCCTTTTGGCATTCGCATTTACGATACTACGGATGATTTGGCCAAGGGCATATCGAGCAAAACCATCAGCAACAGCCCAGCGAGGGTTTTTCACCAGAATGCTGTGTTTCCATACCTCTTTAGCACGCCCGTAGATCGCCTCGGCACTTCCACCAGCAACCAGAATGCCATTAAGTGAGCGAGCATCATCGGAAAACAACGAGTTACCCTTAGAGATAACCTCCTGAACCACATGCTGTTGAGCTTCGGCCACTTGGGCTTCAATGTTAATTTGCTCGCCGAACTGGAAAAGGAATTTAGTGCTGAACGACTCCTCGCACTCGACAAGGCTGGCTTGTATTTCGTGCTTACCGAGGATACGACGCAACTGCTCTGCAGCAGCACTCATACCAGCACAAGAGTCAGCACCCCGCTCAATGTATTGACCTTCCCGCATCAGAAGGAAATCAGTCGAATAATGGCCGCCCTCAATGACGCCATAGGACTTTGGCCTTCCGTTCGCGCCATTGATCAATTCCTCTACTGGGATCCCTGACTGATCCAAAATGTAGTCGCAGTAAGCACCCATTGGCTGAGGGAGCGCTTTCAACTCGACAGTATCAGGTAGTGCTTTCTTGGTGCGCTCAACCAGACTGTCTTTGCGAGAGCCGAACAACTTAGACGGAGTACCGATGATGACAAATGCTTCATCAATCCCTTGAACGCCCTTGGCACGGAGCCGGGTAAAAGCAGACTGAATAAGAGCCAGATATTCCGGGGTGTCCGTCCAATTGTCGTTCAAGCCAATAGAGGAGGTGAGGTTGCCCTGGAGGCGAGCGGTATCGCCGGTGAAGTATGCCTTCCCGTCGACAATCTCGGTCTCGGCTTTGGCGCGAGCGGCAGTCGTTGGGTCGGTGAGTTCGACGGCAGGAACCGCCAGGGTGGGGTACATGACCTCAGTGCGCTTACCTTCGTGATACGCGACCACCTTAATGGCGCTACGACCCGCATCCAAACCGATTGCTACGCGACCTTTCATGGAATTAAACCTATATAAACCAGTGACTTAGAGGGGTTAATGATGCGCACTGCACAGTGTGCAGTACCTACAGATCAGTACGCAGTAGCTACTGCCCTGTATGCATTGAGGCGAGTCTAAGATACATAACACGTATTGACAATACTGGATAAGCACAAAGAAAATTCTCCAGAACGCGCCCCTCGGCGCGGCTATACACAACCCCCCGGCGAACGCTTAAACAATGGCTATACACAACCCCCCCTCCATCGACGATTTCGAAGAGCTGCGGCGCAAAGGCAAAGAGTCGGTCGACACCGCCGTCGACTACCTGATCCGCATCGATCAGCTCCTGGTGCGCATGGGCGAATTGCTCTACGTCATGCAGCCGTTTCAGACGGGGCGCATAGGGATCGATTTCAACCAGCACCGAGGTCAATCCAGGCCATTCGTGCGGGTGTACCGCAAGCTCAAGGCCGGCAAGGGAAAATGGATGTCCACGAACGTGAGTCATAAAGGGCTGACGAAGAGAGTGAAGCGTGCACGGGAGTTCGAGCCGAACCACAAGCTGGTACTGATCCTGTGCGAGAGGGTTTCCAAGCTCTTTGACCTTAGAGCGGAAATGCACGAACGAGTACGAAATATGAGTCATGGCGTAAAGCTAACGCTCAAAGCACGCGAGGATGATTTGTCTTCTCTTGAGACATTGGTGGGCAGCATGCTGGACCAGATCGAAACCAAGTTTGAAGGAGAGCTCGACGTGGACGAGTAAGCCTTAATCTGATTCACGAAGGCCTTGTCGATTAACGTCGGCAGGGCCTTTTTTGTGGCTGAGCGGAACCGGAAACATTGCGGTGTCAGGCCAAGTAGGAACCGGGCTATGGGCAAAGCGGACTAGAAGCAAACCGGTGTTATGCGCAGTGAGACCCGCGGCTATGGTTAAGCGGGCCAGAAGCCTACCGGTGGTTTGGCCAAGTAGAACCCGGGCTTGCTGGGCGCAGTGTGATCTGGTTGCGGAGACTTGCATTCGCATTCGGTGGTGGGCCGAATTCTACCTGGGCCGGGCGGTGTTGGATCCGAGCCGCCTCGCGCCCATCCCCTTAATCTAATTTTATTTCCTTCATTCATTTTCTCTTATTCCGGTCGCACCATAGATCTCGTTCTGGCTCCGGCACTTGTGTCAGAGCCTCTTTTGCAGCTGCCCGTTGTGCCACGCCCCATTGTGCAAGTTTGGTTTGGGTGTCCGTCCGTGCTGCTGTCTGTTGTTTGCCTGCCAGTTCTGTCTGTGCCGCTTGTGACTCTGCGCCGACCGGCTCCTTCTGCCTGCGAGGCGTTGAGCTCATTCTGCCGCTGTAGATTCTCTTTTCTCTCTTCTCTTCTTCATCTCCATTATTCCACTGCGACTTCTACGTCTTCTCATGCACGTGCGAATCTGTGAGGTGCCGCCCTGTTGTTCTCGCGCCAGTTCTATTTGGTGAATTGTGCCATCGCTAGTTTGGGTTCTTCTTGTTGCGCTGTCGCATTGGCATTTCATTATTCCGATGTCTGTGCTGCCGGTGCGTGCTTGACGCTTTTGCTTCCTTCGACAGCATAACCATTTGTGCCTCTCTGTCTCAGCAGGCCGGCCCTGCCGGGAGACCTTGCGGTTGCGCCTAGCAATACAGTCCACCAGCTGTCGGTGGCGACCCCAAGAAGGATCTGACGGGGGAGGAGAGCGACGGGCTGAGAAGGATGCGACGGGGGCTGCGGCCGCCGTGCAGAAGCTCGGTGCTGATCCTGCAGCTGGCCTCTGATGATCGCTAGCAGTCGGTGGTGGGTACCGTGGGATCTGTGCGGCGGTTCGCGACCATTGGCTTGCCCGGTGCTGCTGTTTGACCAGGTTGGCAGAGTGCGATGGGTGGCGCCCGGTGGCGGGTGGTGTTGGATCTGAGCAGGCTGTGTGTGATCCGGCTCGCGGCGTGTGACGCTTGGCTGGCGGTGGTGGCGATACAGGACCTGTCTGGCGATGCTGGGCCTGGCTGCTCATCTGGTGCGGTGTGTGACCCGGTCAGGTCCGTCTCAGCTCGGGTTGCTTGGAGCTGCTTTTCTCTGATCTGTCTCTCGCTGGGGAGGGAGCTTCATTCCCTTCATGTCTCTCAGCTCCCTACATGCCAGCACTCTGCCTGCAGGCTTCCTTCCCATCCCTGGTCGGAGTGTGGGTGCCCCCGGGGCCGGCTTTTATGGGCTGGTATGGGTATAAATGGTTATGCACCTGAGCCACGCTTTTCCTGCCCCTGGTCATAAATGGTTGTGCTCGCACCCGGAGCTTTGCCTTGCCAGTATCCATAAATGCTTATGCCCGCATTCGTAACGCGGAACTATAATTTGTCTTGCATCCATGCAAATCTATAGGTATCGTTGAGCCATAAATGGTTGTGCTTAGGAGCCGCCGCAATGAGCAAGTACGGTGTGATGAAACAGGTTGGAAAGGGCGTTGGAGCGATTGCTCTGGCTGTAGCGGCTTGTCTGTTTGCTGCATACGCCCGCCGCGCTTTTGGTGGCTGGGTGTTCGCGGGCTCATTGCTCCTGGTGGTCGCAGCCAGCATCCCAATGGTCGTGTTCTTCAACCTGTTTGCAGATCCAAACGCGAAGCGCAGCAAGAAGGTTCCGCTGATGGATCAGGAAGAGAGCCACGACATGTTCAAAGACAGCTTCAACTACTTCTCCAGAAACAAAGACGACTGATCAACCACTCGCACCTCAAGGAGGCCGGCAATGGCCGCGAAAGCTTTCACCCCAAACACAGACCAGGCTGTTGCCCTGGGCAGCACTGCCAAGCGATTGCTAATCCGCGCCAAGGCGGGGGGCGGCAAGACCTCGCTGCTCATCGCGCACGCCCTGCGTTTCCCTGACCAGCGCCTGCTGTATGTCACCTTTGGCAAGGCCAACAAGGAGGACGCAGCTGCTCGCTTCCCTTCCAACGTCACCACCAGGACCAGTCATGGGCTTGCTTGGGAAGTTGGTGGCCAGTTCAAGAAGACTGGCAAGCAGGATGATCTCCATCCGTCCCAACTGGCCAAGCAGTACAAGATCCCCATGGCCTTTGCTCGCCACCTGTACGTCACTCTGCACAACTTCATGGTCTCGGCAGATCGGGAGATCCTGGCTGCGCACGTGCCTACAAAGATCGTTGGCGATGACCGTCAGAAGGCTGCGGAATGGGCGAAGCATGTTTGGGCGGATCTGCAGCGCTTGCGTCAGTGGTCTCGTGGGTGCGGCGAAAGCCAAGCCGAGCGAGCAGAGTTTCTGGAATCCACCCCCCTGCGTATGCCGCACGACGGCTACCTGAAACTGTGGAGCTTGGGTGACCCGGACCTGAGCCACCGCTACGACCAGATCCTGCTGGACGAGTACCAGGACACCAATCCTGTCTTTGCAGCGGTGATCCTGCGCCAGAGCTGCCCACTGCGCTTGGCCGGTGATGACTTCCAAGCCATCTTCGGCTTCCGAGGTGCTTACAACACCTTCGAGCCGTCGCAGTTCGATCAAGTCGTAACGCTGAGCGAGAGCCACCGTTATGGCGCCGGCATTGCCGAGCTCGCCACCATGCTGTTGCGTCAGTTCGCCGGCGAGCAGGACCCAGTGCGCAGTTCGCGCCATGAGCTGACTACCCGATTCGCCGTCGACCGCACCAAGCCTTACGCGATCATCGGGCGCACCAATGCGAAGCTGTTCGCCAGTGCGGTCCAGTTGCTGGAAGGCCAGCGTCTTCACTTCGTGGGTGGCGTCAACGAGTACCCGTTCGACAAGCTGGTTGAAGTGCACCACCTGCGCGCCAACACGGGTGTCCGTCTACGCGATCCTTTGCTCAGTGCGTTCCGCTCGCTCCAGGATCTGGAAGCTTATGCCAACGACACCGATGACAAAGAGATCCACGCCCTCATCAGTGTTGCCAAGCAGTACGGCGATCAAATCCCTAGCCTGGTACAGCGCATCAAGGATGCCTGCGTCAGCGACATCAAGGATACGACCGTCACTCTGTGCACTGCCCACCGTTCGAAAGGGTTGGAGTTCCCGCAGGTCGTACTGCTGAGCGACTTCCTCAACCTGATCACCGATGCCGGCCTGCCGCTGGTGCTGGATACCCCTGAGTTACGCCAAGAACTCCACCTGCTGTACGTGGCACTGACCCGTGCGATGGAATCCATTGAGGTGAATGAGCAGATCCAGGCAGTGCTGCGTTACTGCGAGGCCGCTGGGGTTGTGGGTGAAGCGGTACGACCTGTGGCGAAGCACACCGAACAAGCAGGGGGGCTCGTGCTGGTTGTGAGCCCTGAACAAGAGGCCGATTCCTTCGCTGCTACCACCGGCGCGGGGGCGCACTCCAAAGTGGTCGAGCTTGTCGGCGCCGATGCCGCTCTGTTGTTCGAAGGCGATGTGGTTGAGTCGCGCATCGAGCTGGCCATCCTGCGGCATGCCGCACTGACCGCGGTGGCGATCGCTGGCGTTGTCGGTGTCTCCGTATCCGAGGCGGCCGACACCGTGGCTTCGATGGTTCGCCAGGGCCGCCTGCATGGCGGCTTGTTCATCGGTTGCCCAGATATCACCTGGCGCCTGGTCAGTGACCTTCACCTGGATGTGGCCTGATGGACTACCTACTGATCAGTGCTGGGGGCTGGCATGGCTGACGATTTCATCCGGATCTTCTACCGCCGTGAAGCGGGAGGCGTGTCCAGGAAGTCATCCGTATCCATTGACCCGCTGATGTTCGAGATCTTCGTCAAGATCAAGGGGAGCATCGGCGAGGCCCGGGACGTTCTGAGGGAATGGGCAAAGGCTGCGGATGCCGAGCGTACCGATGCGAACAACCGCATGGGGAACTCTCGCATTGTGCAGCAGCGGATGTCTCAGGAAATTCTGGACATGGTCAATGAGGGCATGGCAGCCCGGGCGGTGAAAGAGGCGGCGGCCGCGGGCGAGGTGAAAGGCCGGGGTTCTCGACGGGGCAAGCGGGCGGTGGGTGTCGAACCCTCTCATCAGCTGCCGGCGGTCACCGGGCACCTCTCGGAGGATCACATCTAGCGGCGTTGCTGGCGCTCATGATCGCGCCAGGCGGGCATGCTTCGAATAGTTCGTTTGTGGGATTGGTCAAGTCGGCGCGCATGATTGCAGGACGGTGACTTGCTTTGGCTACGGGAGGTTTGTAGAGAGGTGTTGCACGACACGAGCGTGTCGCTAGGAGGAGATGACTCACCCTAACGTTTCCACACCCAACGAGCAATACCCTGGGCAGGCTTGTTGAAGAAACAGGGCGGCGGTGCACCTCCCGATCTGGATTGAAATCACATTAACTTGACCAATATCACCGGCGGACTATCCGTCTTTTTTTAACTACTATGCGTATTGGTACGCGTTAAGAATCTGAATAGGGGTATGTATGTCACTTGTGGATGCCTCGCGCATGAATGGCCCGATCCTGCTGATCTGCACCTTTGCATTTGCGTTTTTCGTCGTCGCGGTCTTGAAGCGGCGCAAAGGCTATTCAACCAAGCACTACCAGTGCATCCCCCTGCTCACCGAGCGCGAGCAGGACTTCTTCTGGCGACTCAGGGAGGCAGTTGGCAACGACCTGGTCATCGCTCCCCAGGTGGTGTTCGGTGCCTTCATCAAGGTGAAGGCCACCGCCATGACCGACAAGAACCATGCAAGGCATATGGTCGCCCACAACCGCTGCGACTTCCTGCTCTGCGACAAGAAGCTCAAGCCGGTGGCGCTGGTCGAGGTCGACGACTCCACGCACAACAGCTCGAAGGCCAAAGCAAAGGACCGGCGCCGCGACGAGTTGATGAAAGCAGTAGGGGTTTCCGTGCACCGGTACCGCGGAATGCCGTCGGCCCGAGAGATCCGCAGGGACCTGAAGCTGTAGAGCTCAGGACCTTTCCAACCCGGAATTCGAACACAGTAGGTGAGCAATATGAGTGACTTCGATTCATCCAGCGAATACTTCGCTCGCGCCGGTGCTACGGCCGGCGAGGGGAAGCTGACTTTCAGGGGGCTGTTCGTTGCCTTGCTAGGGCTGTACGGCATTTTTGCGGCAGTCAGCATCTTCGCCCTGTACTTCAAGGTACCGGTCAGTGGTGAGGATTTACAGCATGCATCCTGGATGGTAACTGCCCCCTCGATTCTCCCCATTATCTACGGGGTGTTGTTGGTGCTGAGCATCATGCTCGCGCTGCAACTAATCAGCCCTATGACTATCAGCGTTGCCGTACTCATGGCCAGTTTTACTGGGGGCATTTCTCCGAGCGCCTCTTTACGCAGCGCTGTTCTGGCAGGGGAGGCCAAAATCGGCTGTTACGAGTACACCTCTCGCGCATGTACCGAGATGTTGGGGCTGCCCAGTCGAGCAGCCAACCCAGATCAGTCGGCCCAGCCGAGTGTCCACCAATTCATCCCTGTCCAAGCGATGGCCTTCCTTCGGGCGCCATTCGATGTTTTCAAAGCGGATCAACTCAACCAGATGCTCGATACGCAGCGCCTGGAACTGAAAGAAGAGATCCGCAAGGGTTTGGTAATCCAGACCGACACCCTCCCCACACCCCCAACTACGAACCAAGCAGGTGAGCATCATGAGTGACCACGATTCTTCCAATGACTACTTCGATCACACGCCGGGTAAGGCAGGCGAGGGATCACTGATCTTCGCGAGCGTCTTCCTGGCAGCGTTGGTGTTGTACGTCGTGTTTGCTGCCATCAGCACCGCCGTCCTGAACTTCAAGGTTCCTGTGAGCCCCGATGATCTGAAACATGCCTCTTGGTTAGTAAATCCCCCAGCCATTTCGTTCATTGCGTCCGGTGTCAGCTTGTTCGCATTCCTGGTAGGGGCATTTCGCGCATTTGCGGGCAGTGCCTTCGGCCTGGTACTGATCATGGCTGGGGTTGTGAGTGGTACCACCATCTTCCCGAGCGTCTCTTTCCGGAGCGCTGTTTTGGCAGGTGAGGCGAAGGTGGGGTGTTACGACTACACCAGCCGGGCCTGTACCGAGATGCTGGGGCTGCCAGACAGCGCGAGCTCCGGTCAGTCGAGCAAGGTCGTGCGCCAGTCCTCGGCGCCGATCGAGGTGCTGGCCTTCGTACGAGCTCCCTTCGATGTGTTCAAAGCGGATCAGCTCAATCAGATGCTCGATGCGCAACGTCTTGAGATGAAGAAGCAACTAGACGCCTACGCCGAGTAGTACCGATAGGTTGGCCGGCTCCGGCCAACAAGGACCAGCCACGGGCCTCACCGAACAGGGGGGCTCTGATAGCACTTACAGGATGCGCTTAGCATCAGGCATGAAGACGAGACATGTAAACGCTCAGCTGCATCCAAGCTCTGGCCTAAAACCGGGGCCGAGAACGCAGAAGAAGAACCGATTATAGCGCTCGCGAAACACGGGCAAGTGGAGAGAGGCATTGGAATGGCAGTAATAGATTTCTTCGTTGACCGCGTTTGGGCTATTGCCGCATTCGCCGTCGCCCTCGGTCTGATGCTTGACCTCATCCTTTTTCATAAGAAGCTAAATGCAACCTTACTTCTCCCGATGGCAGTGGGGGTTATGTGGCTCTGGGGGGACTCGGCTCAGATGGTGCAAAAATGGAAGAACGAGGCCACTATTGGAACCTATGTGGAAGCCACGAGGTAAGGGGAAGCTACCTGCCCCGCCAGCCCGCCGAGAGCGGGCTTCGGCAGTAGGCATGACTTCTTTTTTATAGTAAATAACATTGAAAATAGATTAGTAGAATCAACAGGGTAACTGGTTTTTTGCGCAGAGATCCATCGTAGGCTATGGTTCATTATTGTTCACCTCATGGGTGTGTAAACAATGAATCCATACAAGATCAAGGTTGTGAGGTTTGATAACGGCGAACGTTTTCCAGTGCTTTGCTATCGCCAAAACGGCCTGCCGTTATACAGCGCAACCCTTTGGGTGCTAGCGGAGTTGCGAGCGGCTAATTTGTCAACGAGCACTCTCCATCAAGCACTTCGATCGCTTATGGTCCTGTTCATTACCCTTGATGAATTAAACGTGGATATAAGCTCCCGCATGTGGAGTGGTCAGCTTTTGACGGTGGATGAAGTTGAGTCCATCGTTAGATCCTGCAAACTACCTATTGCGGAAATAAATACTTTGCAGCATGCAGAAGCAATATCCGCATGGTCGACTTCTAGCCCTAGTTTGCAGCCAATCCATACTACGACTACTGTCATACGGCTTTTGTACATTTCTCGGTACCTTGATTGGATAACGACCAGCCATCTACTAAAAATCGGGGCAGAGAGCCCGTACTTTCTCGCGTTGGAAAAGCTCCGAGTGCTTGTTGTTAAATCCTTTAGAGCACGCATGCCATCGACACATAGGTTTTCTCGAATTTTGCCCCGAGAGGGATTAACGGAACCAATGTTATCTTTGATGCAGCAAGTAATCGACCCGGATTCTGAACGTAATCCTTGGCGTCTTGAACATGCCCGCCAGAGAAACTACCTAATGATCCGTTGGCTATTGTCGTTGGGTGTGCGGCGAGGTGAGTTACTCGGTGTAAAAGTCTCAGATATCAACTTCCAGACCAATGAGGTGTTAATCGCTAGAAGAGCGGATGATCCTGCGGATCCGCGGCTACGACAACCCAATGTTAAAACGGCTGGTCGCTTGTTAGCGCTCGATACGGAGCTGGCGGAACTCACCCGAACGTATGTGATGTCCATGCGTAGAAATATTCGTGGGGCGCGTAAGCATGAATATCTTTGGGTGGCCTCGGGGTCGGGGAAGCCGATGAGTCTTGCTGCGTTGAATAAAACGTTTGTTACCTTGCGACAAAATTGTCCGGGTTTACCGGAAAATCTTTGTCCCCATCTTCTACGCCATACCTGGAACGATCTTTTTTCTGAGGCGATCGACAAAAATAACGTTTCGTCGGTGCTAGAGCAAAAGCTACGGTCGCGCCTGATGGGCTGGTCCGAAACGTCTGGGATGGCGGTGGTGTATAACCAGCGTCATATTAAAAAGAAAGCAACCGCAGTGTCATTGCATATGCAAGAGCAGTTACGCGTCGCTGGTTATCTCGATGAGTAAAGCCCAAGAGAAAGCCATCGTGATGGTACGTGGTGATGCTTATGCCTCACTGCCAGCTATGGTCAGGAGCAAAGGCGGCATCCTATTCGACCCAAACCAGCTTGTTTGGTCCTATCGTGATGGGGTGGACTCAATCTGCATGGATTTTTCCGATCTGCATTTTACCCCCGCGTTCATGGCGTCGTTTCGTTTAACTTTGATTTGGTTTGCTGAAAATAGAGCGCCCGGAACCTTAATGGGGCACTTCACCGGGCTGAAAGCGTTTGCCTTGCGGTTGCAGGAGGCTGGCTTGGAGCCTTTGGAGTCCATCGCCGGAAATGACGTGTTGAAGCATTGTGACGCGCATAATTTTCGAACTCGGAATGTCTTTGCGTTATTGCGTCGGTGGCATGCGTTGGGCTTGCCAGGTGTGCAAGATGACGTGATGTACATCTTGGACAGGAAAAAACTCAGGAAACGAGAAACCGGCATTGCTGTTTTGACCTGGGATCCCGAGTTGGGCCCTTTCACGCTAATTGAGCAAGTTGGTATTCAAGATGCTTTGAATGAGGCTTACGGCGCAGGGCGCTTGAATGAAGAGGCTTACTTACTCGCCTGGTTGTTCATTGCGTTAGGGGCCCGCCCCATCCAATTTGCAGCTCTGAAAGTCTGTGATGTAGTGCGCTCTCTAGCTTCGGATGGAACTGAGTCTTTTATGCTGTTCATCCCACGGGCAAAGCAACAAAACCCACTGATCCGTCAGGAACTCAAGCCAAGAGCGCTGGTGAGCCAAATTGGCCGACCACTGTTCGATTACGCGATGCGTATCAAGGAACGGTTCTCAGATGAGTTTTCAGACGCCCTGCAGGCGCCGTTGTTTCCTTTACCGCCACGCTCGCAATATTTGGCGGACAAGCCAGGATGGAGCAGGTACCACCGCACCAGCGAAAATATACGGAAATTGTTGGTGCGTACTTTGGACCAATTATCCATCCGCTCAGAGCGCACGGGTGCCACGATCAACATGTGCGCTATACGCTTTCGGCGTACCGTAGGGACCAACATTGCGCGTGAAGGGCATGGGGTGTTGGTTATTGCCGATTTGCTGGACCATTCACGAACCGACTCTGCGGCGGTGTATGTCGCTGCGACACCTGAGCTCGCGATGCGGATTGAAAAGGCGACAGCCCTGTACATGGCTCCGTTGGCTCAAGCATTTAAAGGTCAATTGGTTGACCATGAGCGCAACGCGATTCGCGGTGCAGATCGCTCCAGCCGAATTATCGATCTGCGTATCGACCAAAGTGCACAGCCAATGGGATCGTGTGGAAGCTATAGTTTCTGCGGATTGAACGCACCTATCGCATGTTACACCTGCCAGTGTTTTCAACCTTGGCTGGACGGACCGCATGAGGCGGTCTTGGACTTTATGTTGGAGGATGCCAAGCGCTTTCCCGATGCCCGTATTGCGACGATCAATGATCGAACGCTGCTCGCGGTGGCGGAAGTGGTTCAACTGTGCCGTGAAATAAAGGCGCAAGCTTATGGATGACCGCGTAGTTATATTCAAGCCGCGAGTAGAGCAAATCGCCGAAGATAATTTGCGGGACTTCATTGCCTTGGCTAAAGAGGAGCTGACAGCTTTTGGCAGTGATCTGGTGTTTGATGCGGATACATGGGACGTCACGAATTTTGTTCGATTGAAGCGACGCAACTCTTGTTCGAGTATACGATTTCATGGATTTCCCAGTGGACGAGGCCAAAAAGACTCTCGCGGTTTACCTCAGCCTTACAAAGACTTTGCCAAAGCTTACTGCCGCTATGACTATGCGTTGGGCGCGTACACAACCGTCAGTCCACGACTGGCTGCTCTCCGCTCCCTCGCTGTCGCACTGGAAGAAACGGAGAGTTGCATCACTCCGATCAAAGCGACATTGGGGCATTTTAATCGGGCCTGCGCGATACTTAATGAGCGCTATCAGACTCAATCGGCTTATATGGCAAGTGTGGAGCTCAAGCGTATTTCGCAGTTTTTGGTTGAGCATCAGCTCTGTGCGATGCCCATTCAATGGCGAAACCCCCTTCGGATGCCGATGGATACTGCACGCCGCGTCGGGCCGGAGTTTGATGCTGTGCGCCAGGCCCGCTTGCCATCGCCGGCCTCGTTAGCTGCGATTGCGGAAATTTTTGGCGCCGCCAAGGCGTCAGAGGATGTCTTCACCAGCAGCATTTGCGCCTTGCTGGCTTCGGCACCGAGCCGTATTAACGAGGCGCTTTCCGTTTCGACGCAGTGTGAGGTGGAAGAGTTTGATTCGAAAACAAACCAACGGCTGTACGGGCTGCGCTGGTCGCCCTCAAAGGGCGGGAAGGCGCAAGTTAAATGGGTGGTGCAGTCGATGGTCAGTGTTGCGCGCGATGCCGTGAGCAAGCTAATGGCTATTTCCGCACCTGCTCGGGAAGTAGCGAGTTGGTATGAACAGCATCCCCATGCCATTTATTTGCCTATGGAGTTGGAGGCGCTACGTGGACAGCCGTTGATTACCCCTGCACAGGTCAGTGCCATTGTCTTTGCCACACCGCCACCCAATGGCAATCATACAAAACGTGGGGCCGAATGGTGTAGAAAGCAGGGGGTGGCGGCACAAGTCCCCTACAATCCGCGGAAAAAAAATGCTCCGAGATTTCACTTTTCCGACATTGAGCGAGTGATCTTGACGATGCTACCCGCAAACTTTCCGCTGGCGGACCGAAAGAACTCTCTGAAGTACAGTAACGCGCTTTGTTTAACTCGCTTAAACGAGTTGAATGATGTGTGGGGGACGTATCGTGGGGTAGTAGTCTTACCAGATACCAGCTACATCCAGGCGCGATTATCCGGCACGAGAACTGTCCTCAGCATTTTTGATCGTTTTGGCTATGTTGAGCAGGACGGCAGCAGGATTAAAATCACGACGCATCAGTTTCGCCACTATTTGAACACCGTGGCGCAGATGGGAGGGTTGTCGCAACTCGACATCGCCAAATGGAGTGGTCGCGCCAAGGTTGGACAGAACAGGTCCTATGACCACCAATCTGACAGGGATGTGCTGGCCTTGGTCAGATCTGCCTTAGGG
>NZ_BBIS01000071.1 GCF_000730605.1 Pseudomonas monteilii NBRC 103158 = DSM 14164
TTAGTGTCACATCCCTTATGCTTTTCATACGTTGTTACTTCGCCGTTATTGCAGGGAGCATCTCCAACATAGAGCAGGATTTTTCTGTCTGACTCAGTCAATTCACTCGCATCTTTGGCCGCAACGCCAGCGGTAATGCTTGAAAACAATACAATCGATAAAGCTGCACTTGCCATTTTGAGGCTTATCATTGCATTTCTCCAATTAAATTATGAGCCGGCTTTCCAGTCTAAACATCAGCGCTACGCACTAATTACGATAGTTGAAGGCGGAGACTTCTGCTGGTCGGCCGCCACTGGCGAGCCGCAAAATCGGGGCGCTGCTATCTTAACTGCAACCCTGCCAGCGCCTGCTGGCGTATCTCGGGTCAACGGATCTGCAAACCCGGTTACAGGGACCATCCACTTAGTCAAGCAGCAGACTGAAAAGCATGGCGGTCAAATCGAATTCAAACAGGTGGTCAGGTCAGTGCAATCACCCACCTGGGGACTTCCCTACCCCCGCCAGACCCTCAAATTTCCGTCGTCAACATGGATGAAGCCCTGGCCTGGGTACACACCCACACCGCCACCCTCAAGGTATAGGGCTAGTCGTCGGAGGTAGTCTACCGGGACGCCTGGCACCGTCAGATCGCAGGCGCCACCTCTTAGGTGGGCTGAGTGTTTTTTGCCACCCACTTTCTGGTTGGTCGACTCTTCGCGATACCCTGAAAGTACAATGATGGGTTTCGTGATTCCGTGGATTTTGAACCAGCCTTGAATCCCAGCGAGAATGTCCAAAAGCACAGGCGACATTTGCACTGCTCTGCCGGTGTGAACATCACGCATGAGCCGGCACACGGGGTCATAGCCGGACCAAATGAGTCTGCCGTTCCAATAGACCTTGTCGACCTCTTCCCATTGCCCGGGTTTGACCTCACGCTTCAGCCAGAGGCGTCTCGGCTGATCCCAGAAGGTGCTGGCGCTTGAGAGCAGTGGTGTTGAGGTGGCGGCCAAGCCGAGGGCATAGTGCAGGAATGATCGACGGTCCAAGGCAGAGCTCCACTAACAGTGAAGCGGAGTTTATCACTGCGCATATCGTATGTGTACGTGTTGAGAATTTACAGATTATGCTAGAGCTGCCTTCGAGTCGCCTCACTGATCACTACACTGCGAGCATAAAAAAACCCGGCATGAGCCGGGTTTGGTGGGTTAGTTTAAGAGCCCTCGCATGTGCTTGAGCTGCTCGTTTAAATCGCCGACCCTGTTGGGTGGATTGAAGGTTCCAAGCTTGACTTCCAGGGCCTCTAGCACTGGCTTGAGGTTCTCCGCGGCCTTGAAGCCTGGTTTGTCAGGATCCAGAGCCTGAAGCACGTTTTTCTTGGCCATCATGTTGAACCAATCAGGTTCCCAGTTCTCGCATCCAGGTAGCGCGAAGATGGTACGTTTGGAGCCCATTTCGACTGCAGACAACATGTCGATCGGCCCTTCTACGATCATGAACTCACTATCAGAGCCTTCCCAAATCCAAGGAGATTTCCCGCCATAGCGCATGGCCTTCTTCTCCCCTTCTTTGGGCTCACGCATGAGCCGGAACTCTGCAGCACAGTGCGATTGCGACCGGAACCACAATGGGCGAAATGCACAGGCTGGCGCCTTCTTTTCGGGGTTCCACAGACCCGCTTTCACCATCAGTTCCTGCCCTGCGACTTCGGTTAAGAACTCCTTGGCCTCCATAGGGTTGTTTGGGATGGTGATCAGGATGCCTCGGTTGCAAGCCTCACGGGCCACTCCCTCGGAAATCCCACGGCCAGCAAAGTACTTGAGAGCGTCTTTCGACGGATATGTGCGAGCTTCTGCTACGCGTTGCAATACGAGCGCGAGTGCACTGTCATCACGTTGGATAGCGTCCATAGGCTTGGGTGGAATGTAGTGCTTGAGCAGTTCCACATCGGCGCCCATTAGGTCCAGGCCAGCTTCACGGTGGGACTTCTCCCAGTAAAAAGCTGCTGCAGCGACTACATCACCTTGTTCGCCGCACGAGTAACACAGCCACCCACCGTTCTTCACGCTGACTTTCACCGAGTGAATGGAAGAAGCTCCACACCCGGGGTTTGGACAGATGTTGTATCGAATTGCACCTGCTGATGGTCTCGCTTTCGCACCGAGCATGTGCTCGAAGAACCAGTCGAGCGGGACATTATCTCGCACATACTCAAAGTCGACTTCATAGGCGACTCCATTAGCATCGCGCTTGTAGGGTCCATTAGTTACTGACATTTTCTGGTTCTCCAGATGAAATCTTAATGCTCTGTGATGCTTTACGCCGGCCTGTAATCCTCACCCAGCGACAGTGGCCAGCAGCCGGGCTTCATCCCAGACGTCAATGTCTAGATCCCGGGCAGCTTCGAGTTTCGAGCCCGCTGCTTCGCCAGCAACGACAAAGCTGGTTTTGCTGGAGACCTTGCTGGAAACCTTGCCTCCTGCCCCTTCGACCAGGGCCTTGGCAGCCTCTCTGCTCAGGGTGGGGAAAGTGCCGGTGAGGACGACGATCATCCCCTTCAATGAGGCCCCACCGATGGCAGTGAAGTCATTGGGTGTGGTGATCAACGCAAGTCGGTCCGCCTCAGTACCGAGTGTCGAATCCTCAAAGAATCGGGTGATGTTGGTGGCGGTACCGTCCCCCACATCGGCGGTGGCCAGCAGTTGCGCGTACGTCGCGGCCCGGAATGCTGACCAGGACCCGAATTGCGCCGCCAGCGCTTTGCTTGTGGCCTCGCCCACGCCCTCGATCCCCAGCGAGAAGATGAAACGTGGGAGGTCGGGCGACATCGAGCCTTCAATGCCCGCGATGAGGTTTTTTGCGGAGACCGGCCCAAAACCGGGCAGCGCTGCAACGGCCTTGTCGTTCAGGCTGTACAAATCAGATGGCATGCTGATCAGGCCGGCGGAGATCAGGGTTGAGACCGACTTGTCGCCCAGGTTGTCGATGTTCATCCCCAGTCGAGATGCGAAATGAGCGAGTTTGCCCTGCTTCTGTGCCGGACATTTGATTCCACCAGGGCAATGCAGCTCCACGGCGCCCTGCAGGCGCACCAGATGACTACCACACGAAGGGCACGCCGACGGCATCACATAGCGGGAGAGGAGTTCATCGCCGGCCGAGGGCACTGTACGGACGATCTCCGGTACCACATCCCCCGCTCGACGAACGATGACCTTACTACCTACCCTGATGCCCTTGGCCTCGATCTGATCGGCGTTATGGAGAGTGGCACTGGAGACAACGACGCCACCGACTCGCACTGGCTTGATCTTCGCCACAGGGGTAGCAGGACCAGTCCGGCCGATCTGCACCACGATGTCTTCGACGACGGAGACGGCCTCTTCTGCCGGGTATTTGAACGCGATGGCGAACCGTGGCGTTCGATTGTTCCAACCCAGCTGCTCCTGGTCAGCAAGAGAGTTGACCTTGAAGACGACGCCGTCGATAGCGACCGGGAGATTGGAGCGATTCGAACCTACCTCATCGAAGAATGCCTTGATGCCTTCCCAGCCACGGACAACGGCCGTTTGCGGTGCCACGCTAAAGCCGAGAGCCCTCAGGCCTTCGATGATCTCCGATTGTTTGGTTGCCTTGAACGCAGCCGTGCCGTCGAGCTCCTGGGCACCATAGGCGTAGAACGACAGACGCCTGGAGGCAGTTACTTTCGGGTCTAGCTGGCGCATGCTGCCGGCTGCGCCGTTGCGGGGGTTGGCGAGGGTCTTCAAGCCCTGGCTCTTGAGGCGCTCATTCACGATCTCAAAATCGCTATTGAGTATGACAACCTCGCCACGAACCTCCAGATCAATGGCCGCTGGTAGGGTTAGGGGCAAGTTCAGGATGGTTTTGGCCTGTGCCGTTACATCCTCACCGGTCGTTCCATCCCCGCGGGTGACTGCGCGAACCAGAACGCCAGCCAAGTATCGAGCCGAAAGCGCTAAGCCGTCGTACTTCAGTTCAGCGGTGAACTCGATGTCGGCCGGCTGTGAAAGCTCATCCACCACAGAGCTTGCAAACGCCCGGGCCTCTTCCTCGTTCATGGCGTCCTTGAGCGACAGCATTGGCACATCGTGCTGTGCTTGGACGAACTCCTCCAGAACCCGGCCACCGACCCGCTGCGTTGGTGAGTCGGCGGTAGCCAGATCTGGATGCGTTGCTTCCAGTTGCTCCAGTTCACGAAACAGAAGGTTGAATTCTCCGTCCGGGATCGTCGGGGCATCGAGTCGGTGGTACGCATCCATGTGTCCAGCGACCTCTGCACGGAGTTGAAGAAGGCGTTGCTCAACCTGGGCGAATTCAGACATGGTTTTTCCACTGGCAGGATAGGTGTGTGCATGATAATAAATCTGCCAGTATTATGCGTACATGTTTATTTTTTAGTGCGCCAAATCGTGCTGGTGGCATGCCGGCCAGGAGTGAGTTGCATCATGTTTTCGAACCTTCACCTCTACCGGATCACTGAGCCCTGGCGCTTGTCTACGGCCGAACTTGCGAAACGGCTGGAAAAAAAGGCCTTCACCCCCTGTTCGGGTAGCGTCACCAAAACCCAGGGGTGGGTGGAGCCCCGTGTGGGCGGTGGTCTCGTGCTGGAGGTGCAGAAGCAGATCCTGCTGAATCTGTGTTTTGAAGAAAAGAAAGTCCCAGAGCCGGTGTTGCAGCGACACGTGGCAAAGAAGGCGGCCAAGATGCTATCCGAGAAGGGCTACAAGCCCAGCCGTGACCAGCTGAAGGCGATGAAGGACGAAGCGTTTATCGAACTTCTGCCCAGGGCATTCGAGTCACAGAGCACGGAGAAGGTGTGGATTGATACCGCGGCTGGGCTAATCGGCATTGACTGTGGCTCACCGGCGAAAGCCGATGATGTCGTCACTCAAATCCATGATGCCATCGATATACCCGCATCACTGATTCGAACCTCGATGGACCCCTCCTCTGCGATGGCCACCTGGTTGATGAACAACGAGTCTCCCGACGAATTCACGGTCGACCGCGAGGTCAACCTGCAGGGGCTGGACCTTGAAAAATCCAAGGTCGGCTACGCCTCGATCAGCCTGGAGCGCGAAGAGATCCGACAGCACTTGCTCGAAGGTCGGCGCCCCGTACGGCTGGCCATGACATTCAATGAAGAGGTGTCCTTCATCCTGACCGACAAGTCGACCCTCAAGCGCATCGTATTCCTGGAGAGCGTGAACAAAGAAATTCCCGATGAGGAGGATGAAGAAGCTGCCTTTGGCGCGATGTTCGTGACTTACGTCGGCGTGCTGTCAAAGCTCGTGCCCGCACTCATGGAAGCTCTGGGCGGTGAGGAGTCCGCACAAGGGTAATCAGATCTGTAGTCGCGTGATGTGCATTACCGGGTACTAGGCGAACGCAAGGCTTAGCCACTCACCCCGGGAGAATGACCATGAAACTGATTATCGATACCGATGTTTGCAAACGCAAAGTTCAAGCTCTGTCGCTTGAGCTCGCTCTGTTCATCAGCGCGTGCTGCAATCGCTTGAAACTGATCGTTGAGATTGCTGTGATGCTGGCTAAGGCCGGTTATTTCAGGATGTTCTTTTCGCAGATCTACACCACCAGCAACATCGATGTAGACGGCTTCCGTAACGTGTTCGAGCTCGAAGGGTATCCCAGCGTCACGCCTGGCCATGTGCGTTTGCACTATCGCCAGACGGTAAACGGTCACGAGAAGGCTCGCACCAGCATGCTGGTTACTGTGCAGGAATGGGATGCAGTGGCCCGCCGTGTGGCATTCGGTTCTGGGCGCTTGGCTCAAGCTGATTAACGTTTTACAGCACCCGGCCTCACCTGAGGCCGGGTTTTTTATTACTCGCCGTACAGCGCGTCCCACGCCTCTTGGACTGCTTCGTCCGAGGCGTCTCTGAGCTCATCCAGGCTGACGTCCGCATACCCGCTGGCATGCAGCAGAGCGTCGGCGTCTGACGGTGAAAGCCCTCGGCAGATTCTGTGAATTTCTTCGCACCGGCCATAGTTCCACGCCTCATAAACCTGTGCGTTCCAGGTGATGCCCTTTTCGATGTGCTCGACCAGGTCCCGGGTCATGACATAGCGCCCCTGGAAGTAGATGCAGGAATTCAACGCGCAAGCTGATAGTTCGCCCAGGCCTTCTCCCCGACGCTTCGCAATCTCCAAATCAGCCCAGGAGCTCAGGTTGAGTTTGAAGCCTGGCTCCCAAGCAATGGTGGTCAGTTCGGTTTTCATAGTTTCTCCCGAAGCCCGGCGCGATGCCGGGCTCGATCATGTCAGTGGACGGTGCCAGGGGCTTGTTGTTTGTAGATCTTCTGCAACCTGGCCTCGGCAAGCTTCGCGATCTCAGGCTGCGCACGGAGGCGGATGGTATCCAGGGCCAGCATGGCGCTGATGTCGCCGGTGATCGACGTGAAGGTGGCATCTGGTGAGCAGCCATCGTCCAGAACGGACTCTGCTTCTGCAGAAGCCACAACGAACGTAGGTACCGATTCGACTTTGAAGGCCTTGAACAGATTGGGGTTGATCTCCCACGGCACGCCGGCCTTATTCACTTCCAGCGCAGCCTGTTTGGTCTGCATCTGGGAGCCGTTCTTGAACCCTCTCACGACCATGACGGCACCGGTTTCGCGGGCTTGTTGCGCCAGTCGCTCAAGCTTGTCCTTGGGCATCGAGAACGACACGAAGATGATGAAGTCGTTCGCGCCATGGCCACCCTTGTTCCCGTCCTTGGCAGCGTTGAATCGCGCAATGACGTCGTCGAGCGACTCGGTTTTGGTGGGAGGTGGCGCGTCGATGACCGGTACAGTGGCCTTGAACGTGCCCGCCTTCACTGGGTCAATCTTCCCGTTCAGAGCGGCACTACGAGATGCCGCCTGCTCCTGCATGATCTTCTGGATAGCTTCGTTGGAAGGCATTTCCAGCTGCTGGGACACGGCAGGCCCGGCGAAGAAGCTAGTTGCTAAGAGTAGCGCCGCCGCAGCAGTCGCGTTTACGGAAAATGCCATAGCCAAAGTCCTTGTATCCTGGGAGAGGGAACTCAGTGTTCGATTCGGTCAAAATGGTCGACCGCCCGATAGGAGAGCAGCACTTGCCTGCGATTTTTGCGGTCTCAGGCTTGGGGTAGAGGCGAGTCAGCTTGTACTGCCGCTTGTCCATGATGATCTGCGGGTAGTAGCCGCACATGGCGTCACCCCCCATTGCTGCCCACTGGGTGCCAGCAGCGTGCAGTTTTGCGAGGATGCGCGTGGTTTGCAGCCTGGCGGTTTGCTCCATGCTCAGGTGGGCCTCGTTACGGCCGGTCAACGGGTACATGTGGCCGTACGAGCCGGCGGCCCAGAAGATCGTCGACAGCGGGAAGCCTGCAGACGCTGCAACGGCATCGGCGGACATGGCCCCGATCGCCAGCATGCTCCCGAAGGGGAACGCGTAGGGGGTCAGGATGCCGGCGAGCTCGTCATCGTTGTGGGTGGGGTCCGCGAACGACATCCAGGGCACGTCGATACCGCGGTTGTCCATGCACGTGTCATCCAGGATGGCGCCCATCACATACATGGCCGGGTTGATATAGAAGTTGACCTGCATGAACGAGTCGCGGGTGCTGCCGATGCCGCTGCTCTGATCGTCAGAGATGTAGCCGAAGGCATCTGCGTTCACGCCTACGTTGACCTTCACCCCACCAAGCAAGGGGAAGCATCCCGGTACCGTGGTAACGTCGGTCATCATGTCGAACTCCCAGAACGAGGTGGGAATGCCGACCTTGGGCGGGTTGTCGCACGTGCAGAATGCGCTTTTGTTGCCACTGTCGAAGTCTTCCTGGCCATCGGAGATGAGCTCCGTCGAACCGAAAAGCTTGATCGGGAACATGCAGGACCAGCAGACGTCCGAGATCAGGTTCGGGAATTTACCGGTGCACACGCCTTCTTCAGCAGAGCTGACCGTACTGAGCAGGGTCGTTGCGACAAAGCCCAGGGCCATAAGCAGTTTTTTCATAGCTTCAACTCCTCGATCTGGAGTTCCCTACCCTTTTGGGTCAGGACCGCGGGAACGCGCTCGATCCCGAATTTCTTCGTGAGAATGCCCATCTGGTCGAAGTAGACCGGGCGCCCCCACTCCCGATCGAGCTTCAGGAACGAACCTGCGACCAGTACAACTTTGTCCCGGGGGTGCTCGTCGGTTCGCTTCTTGGCGTACTGCAGCTGCTTGGGATCGCGGGCGTCGATGAAGATGATCGCTTTGCTCAGGGTGATGTGGTCCAGCGGATTGATGCGAGTGCCCGCCGGCACCAGGATGTTGCCCAAATGGTCTTTGACGGTTTCAGGGTACGTGTAGGTCGGGTCGTACATCCTGATCTGTGGCTCAACGACGGGGCCAATGCCGGGTAATGGCTTGGGGTTTTCGGCTCCGGCCAACTGCTTGTCGCGGTAGTCGTTCCAGAACTTGTCGAGTTCGCCTTTCTTGTCCATCGCTCTCAACCGACCTTGGATCATGTCGATTGCATCCTGCTCCTGGATCTCCCAGGTGTTTCCGTACTTGCCGAGCTCTTCGGCATGAAGGGTGGATGACGCGAGGTAGAGGGCGGTAAAGAAAGCGGATACGCATAAGCGGCGTAGCTTCATCACAACTCCAATGAGAATGCCCAGCCCGGGGCTCTTGATGATCGGGAGATCAAAAACCAACGTGGCCATCGAAATGGCCACGTGGAGAAGACTGTCGGAGGGGATCAGGAGCCGCCGTTGAGCCAGGCTTCCAGACGTTCGGCCGATACCAGGCCCGGCATTTTCCGCCCGTCTTCGCTCACCATCGCAGGGGTGCCCTGGAAGCCGATGCTTTCGGCCAGCGCGATGTTGCGCTCGATTGGGTTGTCGCAATTCTTCGCTGGCGGCTGGGTCCCTTGCGCCAACGCTTCCCATGCAGCAGCACGGCCAGCTTCAGGCAGGCACCAGACCGACTCAGCTTTGGCACGAGCCTGCGGGTGCAGCGACTCCAGCGGATACATGAAGGTGTAAATGGTCACGTTGTCCAACTTGCTGAGGACCTCGGTTTCCAGCTTCTTGCAGTACGGGCAATCCGGGTCGGAGAACAGGTAGAGCTTCCGGGAGCCATCGCCCTTCACGCGGGTGAACGCATCGGCCAGCGGAAACTTCGAGACGTCGATTTTTTCGGCGGCAGCACGCTTGGGCGCCGTCAGGTCCTTGCGGGTCTGCATGTCGTAGATGCTGCCGAACATCAGGTAGCGACCGGAGGAATCGGTGTAGGCAATGTTCTTGCCCATGGTGATCTCGTAGATGCCGTCGATCGGCGCTCGCTCCACGTTGGTGAAGTTGGTGGAGGGGTATTTGCTCTTGAGCGTGTTGATCACGGTCATGATCTCGATGTCAGCGGCAGCTGCTGGCGCTGCAACGGCTGCTGGAGCGGCTGCTGCAGGGGCCTGAGCCGCCTCTGCTGCGGGCGCAGGGGCCTGGGCGAATGCAGCCAGCGAGCAACTGGCGAGAGCGATAGCAACAGCGAGCTTTTTCATCGTCAACCTCAGAATTGGAAATGATGCAGATAGATTATGTGTACGTGTGAACATATACTAACAATACCGACAACGCGTGACTATACGCAGCCAGTATTAAATGAGAGTTATGGAAACCGTGCAGCCGCCATCTCACCCGTTGCAGCAACTGCACCAGGCCTATCGCGTCATCAACGAGCGCTTCTTTTCTGGGGCATTGCCTGGCTGTGAAATCAGATTTTCGACACGGCTAGGATCCGATGGCCACTATCGGCCTGGCGCTCTTCCGAGTGGTGAGCTCTGTCCGGCCCTCGACCTGATCGCTATTGGGGCGCACCTATCGAGCAGCAAGATGATCGAATCGCTGGCGCATCAAGCCTGTCATCAGTATCGCCAGCATGCCGGGCAGCCCCCGCGGCGGGCATATCACGACCAGGTCTGGGCCGATAAGATGGTTGAAATCGGCCTGCAACCGTCCAGTACCGGTCTGCCGGGTGGTCGAATGACCGGGCAAAAGGTGTCGCACTACCTGGTTGAGAACGGGGGAATGAGTCTCCTCATTCGTGAGCTGCTCGATCAAGGTCTGGACATCACACTCGCTGCAGCGGTCGGTCCGGGCGGCGGGCGCCGAGGTGCGAGAAAACAAGCCTGGGCACGAACGAAATACACGTGCGCGGGCTGCAAAAAATCTGTCCTTGGTGGTGACCAGTACAACCTGGTGTGTGGTGATTGCCAGCTGCCTCTAGCGCCAGAACTCGCCTCTGGAGGGGGCCTCGAAAGCGAAACGCCCTCGACGGGTGGACTGCTACATCCTGCACCCGGTTCCCGGACCCAGTCGGCGGCATAAAAAAACCCTCGAACCATTGGTTCGAGGGTGTCGGTGTAGCAGTTAAGCTGTGCTGGTGAGTCGCAAGAACTCGGCCGACTACGTGCGCCGAGGTGCCTCCGTTACGTTGTCTGCCGGAACTGGAATGCCGTAGTGCTCGGCATCGTGATACAGCGTCGAGTTGGGGTTGAGGAACGACAGATCATCTACGACCCAGCGACCACCATTGCTCCCCCCTGCGAGGTAACAGCATTTGGTGCCGGCAGGTACGTCAACCTGGTAAACGGTGCGGCCTACCTTGAATTCGACTGAAGCGGCGTTGATGGTCTTGCCCAGTTTTGCGACAGGGGTGCGGGTGCTCATGTGTATCTCCTGAAAGGCGTTTTTTGCTGGCAGATCAATAAGTGAACAAGTCACCCGCCGAACCATTGCCGTTGTTGAACTTCGTACCGCGAGGCACCTCGAACCAGCTGTAGCCGTTGAAAACCTCTAACTTCCCGTCACACACACGGGCTTTGAAGTAGCGCTCACCCAGCTGCGGGTGGTAGGCGTAGATACCCGCCCCCTTCAACAGGTGATCCTGAATCTTGTTGCGTGCTTGAACTGCGGTGAGAGTGGCCATCGCCTGCTCCATACATGTGAGGTGCCGGGGCACCGTGCCGCCATCAGGCGTTGAACTTGCCTAGGGAGATGCGTTTCATGCCCGCGTAAATCCACAAGAAAAAACCCGGCGCTTGGCCGGGTTGGATGGAGCGTTTTTAAGCGTGTAGCTGGTAGCTACCCGTTACCTTGGTGCCGCGCATGGCGCTGTAGTAATTGACGCGTTCGATAAAGGGGATGGCCTTCAACGCGGTTGAACAGAAGCCATGCGTCGAACGAATGGTTTCCAGCGTGTCTCCGGTTGATAGCTCCCAGAGGAAGATGGTGCCCCCATTGGCATGAACTGCTGCTTTGCGGGTGATCTGGGCGCCTTTCATCAATCGCGAGGCTTCGATGATGGGATGCATGCCGCCACCCGTCACTTAGCTTTTGCGTTGGCGACGAACGATTCGAGCTCCTTGACGGTCGACCCGAAATTAACCTTCTCGCACAGCACTTCGATCTCTTGGGTTGACAGGGGGGGGAGCTGACCGGCGTTGCTTGCGATATCAAGCAGGCCGGGAACTGCAGACGCACCACTCCGGAGAAACTCCTGGTAGTGGCGAAGTGCGGCGAGCATCGTACCTTGCTCACGGTCACCGATCAGAACTGCAGTTTGAGTGGCTTGGATTTTCTGGGACATGCTGATCTCCTGGATAAAGCAGGTCTTGCGATGACCTGGTCCATGGAGATGTTGAGCATCGAGCAATAAAGTGGAGGGAGGTATGAGTGGCAGCGGGTGAGAGCGGTGGAGACCGTGATCTCGACTAGGCCGGCGATCGGCCCGCGGGGCAAAGGCAAGCGTCAGTGCTTAAGTTAAGTAGGTGCCAAGAATCGAAACAGGACCATGGCTAAAGAAAAGCTGATCACCCGAATATCCGAGATCGCTGAATCACTCAACGAGCGCCAGCGTGCCTACCTCATTGTGGCGTATGACGAAGACCAGCGAGCCGAGGAAGTGAACTCCGGGCCAGGCTCCGCCCCGGCAAGTCAATGGCGGTGGCTGGAGTATGGTCCTGACGGACGGGTTCGAAAGATGACGTACGATGGCCCGTTACGATACGCACTCGCTGAAATGAAGCTGGTCGGTCATGGCGCCGGCTCAACGTGGCACTCCCTAGAAAACCGAGGATTGTTGAGCACAGATCACCGGCCGATAGGCATGGGCGACTTGCTCTCTCTATTTGTCAGGCTCACAACTGACGGCAGGAGGGTAGCCAGGGTGCTCAAAGGCCTGCCAATGCAGAAGCCTAAAATTGACGCGGCCAGCAAGCCGATGTCGCTTACTGGCCTGCGCATTCTGCACCAGGGACAACAGCAGCCCACTGAGTACCTCGATCCGTTCGAACCATGGATCGGGCGAAGCTACTATCCCCCTCCCCTGGTCGTGCTTGGCATCGCCCGTGGACTAGCGAACAAGGGGCTTCTGGTAGCTGATAGGCGAAAACTCAGCTTCAAAATCTCCGCTGCGGGCTTGGCTGTCGCGATCGAGGAGGCTGAAAACTGGAAGCCGTTCGCCCGGCCGGCATATGGTGAGCCAGGCTGGATCGAGGATGTATTGAGCAAAGTGCGGTCATAGCTTGCTAATGCCTGGCGCTGATCATTGGCAAACGGCTCGACAGATTTACGAATCAGATTATGGGCTGCTCCATCAGCGTCTATGAGTGCAGGAGCGCCATTTCACTCACCTTGACCGGAGCCGCCGTCTTCAGCAGGCTGATGCTGTACCGTCATTGGGAGCAGTACCGCCAGCAGCTTCCACACTATGATTGTTACTGCCACGCCAACCACGAGACCAAGGCTAGCTCGCACCAACAGTGTCCAGTCGTTGGGCCCATTCAAGAGTTCACCAGGCGCCAGCAGGGACGAAATACCCAGCAGCTCATTGAGCTCTGTCGGGTACACGAAGATGCTGCAGACTAGCACTGCCCAAAATCCGACTTCGCCGGCCGTCTTTCGCGCACGCGAATATGTTGAACTGGTCATGGTGACACCTTGCTCTGCCCTGCCTCGGCTTCGAATTCGGTAAGCGTCTTGGCGTACATATCAGGATGCTGTTTGTCGAAGGCCGGCATATGCTCGGTTTCAACCCACTGACCGCGGACCTCGCCTTTAGCGAGCCACGGTCTCTTACTACCTGACGGCTGGGTCCACGCGCTGACGCCAATGCCGAATGACGCGATTTGTTTGGCGGTAATGAACCCTTGCTTGCGCATGAGGACCACTACTTTCAGTGCCGACTCTTTCCAGGGCGTGAGCCGCAAAGGTGATGGAACCCCTGCTGGCAGGTTTGTAACAATGGAGGGTACTCGGCAGCGCTCTGCAGGCGACCAGTCGAACATGCGTTCATCAGAGACAGCACTGCGTTCTGCGTAGAAGAGCCGATGATCAAGTCCGAACGTGTGCACATAGCCTTGCGCTGTCCATGATTCATAAGGGCAGAGTACTTTGACACCAAGCCGACGGAGCATTTTGGCTATGCCGGCACTGGCATCGGTAATTTTGCTGACGATGACCAGGCGATGATCTGGGCCCGGGCTTTCCCAAAAGTCGTCCCCGTGATTGGGCAGTATCTGGTCGGCGACTTTGGCATTCAGCGAAAGCTTCGCCTCGACGCCAATTTGTCGGCCATCGTCGTGCACCACCAGCACATCGAATCCCGCCGCTTCGGGGTAACACGTCCACCCCGGGATCTGGTTGAACTCTTTGATGAACACCTCGCAGAGCGTCGACTCTTTGCTGATGGTTGGAGGCTTTTCCCGGCTGATGGGCTGCATGCTGAGCTCGGCATGCTCCCGACGCTGCTGCTGTTGCTGGGAGAGTATGGTGGCCATCATTGTCCCTCTTGGATGGATGCAGGTGTTGGCCACCTGCAAGGTCCGGATTGCGAATTCGGTGGTTATGAGAGCCTGGTGAGCTCAATCAGCGAGCGTTGCTCGGAAGCCTGGCCAGATGTACCGGCACACCAAGACTTGAAGCGCCTTGGCCAGTGCGAGCATGGCTACGCTACACGCAACACCAGCCCAACTTTTGGCTTGCTCCGGCGCAGGCGGCCATATCTGTTGGGTAAACCACTCAGCCAACACCAGAGCTGCAATGGCCACCAGCAGCACCAGGATTGTTTTTAACTTGCCTATCCGGATTCGGAACCCTCTGGTACAGAAAAATGCGAGGAAGAAGGCTGCGGTTCCTCAGTCGCTCATTAGAGCTGCGCCGGCGGGGCCGCCGACCAACATACCCAACACGGTGCTGATGAGGTGATAACCGGCAATGAATGCCGCGAGTGCCGTGTACGGGTGCCCACCCTGAGGCTCGGAGATCTGATCGGAGTAAAACAGCTTCATGATTTGACCCTTGCTGGAGAAACAACGATTGATGGCCATCGGTGAGGTCAGGTCATACTGACTCACCCAATAACGCGTATCTATACGTCGAATGATTTTGAATGCTCGGTTTGAGTTTGTCTATTCCGATACTGTCAGTATCCTGCGGGCCATGATGGGTGCGTATCCGGTGAGCATTGTGGTGGGAATCTCCCGAAATGTCGGGCTTGCTACCCACTGAACGCTGCGCCGGAGAAATTTATAGTTTCGTGTTGCAATGGCGCGATGTTCTGTGTTTAATAGGCCTCATGTAGGCGATCAAGCCTCAACCGACCCAATCTCCTGAAAGGCTGGGAAAATCAACCGAAAGGTTGAACTTGCGACCACAAGGCCCGCTACTTCGTAGTGGGCCTTGTGGTTTCTGGCGTTCGTGTATCGGGCGCGTCTCTCCCGCCGGGCCTGAGTGTTATAACGCGAACACATACGTCGCTTGTATTGTAAATGATATCCTGTGCGGGTTGGTCATGCGGCCGACCATTAGTCCCCTTTAGGAGCACAGGATATGAGCATGAGCGAGAAGCAAGTCAGGGCGGAGGTCAACGGTGTCGGGGTGGGTTCTCTCTCGATGGAGAAGTACCAAGAGATGCGAAACCGCGTGCGGCGAGATCCTCGGACGTACGTCAAAGCCCTGATCGTTGTGATGAGCGCTTTGACTCGAACTCTGCGGGGAGCTGTTGCAGCCCTGCCAGCGGCCGTTATGGGCGTGGTGCTGCTTGCGGTCTTGTTGGAGCCCGAAGCATTCACCAGTACCCTCGCAGCATTGCAGACTGCTAGCCCTGCCGACATCACCGCGGCGCTGACCAGAATCATTGAGCTGGCGCGGTACGTGCTTGCTCCCCTGATCGGCCTCGTCGCATTGGTCTCGGCCTTCCGTGAAGTGCGGGATGCCTACCATGAGGATATTTGCCGCGAAGTCCGCATCGCCTTGAATGCGTCAGCCGTTGGCCACGTGTGCCTCAGCGTGTGCGACGTGGAGGCCGAGGCCCCTCAGTCCGCGTAAGCGTCTGCTGCCCTTTGGGCGGAGGTGATCACGCCTCTGCCTAGCCCCACTTACTCCCCCTGTTCTGTGCCTTTGGTGGTCTGCCGCCACAGCTTCCAGGACTCATAAAGCCTCTCGGCCGACACGGGCTGTGCAAAGCCCATCCACTCCGCCACCAGGGCCGGCGTTTCCCCTCTTTCGAACAGCTCAGCCGCAAAGGTATTACGCAGGGTCTGCGGGCTCGCTCGATGCTCAGGATCGCGAATGGCCTTCACCCCGGACTCGACGATCACGGCCTCGGTGATGCGGTTCACCGTCGACGGGTTGATCGCGGTGATTGTCCGACCGTTCTTGATCACTGGCGTGATGTCGCTGGGAAACACCAGGTCACCTTCGGTACCGGCCTGCAGGCGGATGTGCAGCCAGGTGGCCAGGGCCCGGGCGGCATAGTCGAATGGCTTGGTCCGGTGTTCAAACTTCGAATCCGCATAGGAAAGGGTGATCCACGGGGCGGCCTGTGGGGTGATGCAATTAACAGTCAGGCCAACAATGTCCTGCACCTTGAGACCAGCCCCTACACATAGGCCCACCATGGCCCGGTCCCGCGCCTCGCGCCAGCGGCCCCGATCGTTTTGCGCCGTCAACGGCGCCACCAGGTGCTTGGCAAGCAACTCAGCCTCCTGGGGCCGCAGAAAGCTCGTAGGGAGGTTGCCGTCAACATCCTTCCATTTGACCCCTTCAGCCCTCAATGCCTGCGCCGCGGGGTTCAGGAAGCCTGGCGCTTCCCTTTCCTTGAAGAGGTCGGCCAATACGCGCTGGATGAGCTTACGGTACCGGTCGCGTTGTGGCCTATTGTTCACTCGCTTTTCGTTCTTCTCGATCTCCGGGGTTAGGCTATCGAGGAAGTCTGAAACATCGCTTGCATCCACTTCGTCTAATTTGATGCTTTTTTGCTCAATCCAGTCGACGAATCGGCCCCATTGCGCTCGGTACACCTCCGCGGATGACACTCGGATGCGGGCAGAGGTGCCCCTGCCCGCCTGCTGGCTGATCCAGTGGTCAAATGTCTCCTTGGGCCGTTCATTCCAAGAAGGATTGTCAGGTTTGAAGAGGTCTTCAGTAGCGCTCATGGGCGACTCCGCTGGTACAGGATGGACGGGAGCTAGGTCGGCCTGCTTTGACTGTTAATTGCATGTCCGTGGAGTGTAGTGGAGAACATTTGTACTCGTCTGGTTTTTTCACTGTCAGAATGGGGTCAAGCGCTGGCGCCGGGAGCGCGGGCAGAGATTGACGGGCGGCTTAAAGCGCACAGAACAAGGGAGGGGGTATTCGTGTGTGTTTCACATCCCTGATGGCAAGTTCAACTACTTTCAGGGATCCACCATGACCAACGCGCTGCTCTCCGGCTTCATTGATTTGCTGAAAACTGCCTCCCACGTGCAGCTGATGCTGCCTGGGCTCACCACGCTTTCCACTGCGGAGATTGAAGAAACTGATTCAAGCATCACTCAGGTTCGCCTGCTGTGGGGACAGAACTGCGAGACCCTGTTGTCGCCAGCCGTAATCGCGGCCGGTCAATGGGACGGTGATACGTTCAACTGCTCCGATAACTACGGTCGGCCTGTGAAACTGCAGATGCTGGCAATGACAACGCTCAAGCCCGCGGCCGCTACGTCCAGCGAGCTCGACCGCTTGTTGCGCGATGTGCTGGTCGAAGGCCTCAGCCGACAAAAGTCGGAAGGCACGCCCATGCGCAATGCGCTGCAGGTCGCTGTCTGGGAAGGTGCAAGTTCGGTGCGGCGGTTGTTGTTCCCGCAGATGCTGGAAACGCTCTCCCATCTCCAGGACGTTATCCTCAATGCGATCATACAGGGGGGGTGGGACTGGGACTTGATGCCGCAACTGCGTAATCAAGTAACAGCTGCACTCGCGGCCGATTACGGTACCGAGGTCACTTGGAGCCCGGATAACCTATACGACAACCTTGATAGCGGTGAGATCCTGGATTACTTCTCGGATCTCCGGAAACGCACAGATAACCTTGACGACGAATCTGAGCTTGTGTGGCGAGTCCTGGTCTTGGCGGTCAACCTGCTGGAGAAAAAACAGCTCCATGAGCTGCTCCAGGGGCTACGCCGGCGACTGGAGAACACTAACGACGACATGCGGGAGCTGTGCCCGTTGCCGATTGACGACTTGCTGCGACTGATCGCAGACCCTGAGGCTGCTGCCAAGGGGGCTTAACGCTCCACCCTGCCCCGACCACGTGTCGGGGCTTTTCTTTGGGAAAAAGAAAACCGCCAGCCCGTAGGCCAGCGGTGGGTGGAGCGTTGAGTGGGGCTATGCCGATTGCAACACATAGCGTTTCTGCGGGATAAGCACGGTCTCTTCGACGACGTTCAGGCTCAGCAGGCTGATGAAGGTCGCTCGAATGTCGTCACAGGCACGATCAAATGCCTCGACAACCTCAACACGGCTCGCAAGCTGGTCCAGGGACCATTCCTGGAAATCCTCGTCCTGGTCAATCGCTTGGCCAGTTACACGAAGGGTTTTAGGTGGATGCTGGAAGTTGCGCCGACCGGATTCTCCTTCAGCGCCACAGCGGCCACAGCGATTATCACCCTCGGTGCAGGCTTGGTAGTTACGCTGAGAGCAGCTTCGGCAGTAAGACTGATAACCCGTGTATTCCCAGCTGCTTTTTGCGAGCACAAGGTAACCACTCGATCGACCGTTGCTGCCGATTGTGAACTCACCGTCCATTTCGGCGACAAAGTCCTCGATCACCAACTGCAGATCGTCCCAGTAATCGACGCAGAGTAGCTCAAAGGCCTTCTCAGTCTGCTCTGGATCCAGGCCAAGGGCATGGATCTTCACGCAGTGAGCGTAGCTTGTGGAGCGATTCCAGTGGTTCATGGTGTCGTAGCGATAGTGGCCAGCCAAGAAGCTGATCATCGCTTGCCGATCGGTGCGGTCAACTGCTGCTTTTTGGAAATGTTGCATGGGGGAATCTCCTGTTGGCTGTATGACCGGAGATGTGCAACACAGGGCAGTAAACCTGAGGCAGGCGCATTGAGGGTAATGGGCCTGGGCTTCCCCAACCCGGACCACAATGGCGTTTGCCGCAGGGTTACCCATGCCGCCTTGATAAGCCCTCAACGCGGCGCAAGAGAGGTTCGAGAAGGTGGCCAGCGGATGTGGTTGGGCAGCGCAGACTCGGACTCTCCCCCCTTCTCCAGGGCTGGTAGACCCACAAAAATCAAATTACATCAAAAAGCCCTCTTTTTGACCGCATTTTTTGTGTATAAATGATGCCATAATGACGTCGTTATGGCGTCAGTGTCGGGTTTCATTAGGAGGCGTTGGTTATGGCTAGAGTCGGAATACGGGATTTGCCGGACCACATTTACGAAGCAATTTGTGAGTCAGCTGAGAAAAACAACCGCTCGATCGAGGGGGAGGTTCGAGCAATTCTGCAAACCTATGTCTCTACCTTGGAGCCTGAGCCTGCACCGAACCAGACCCTCCGGCAGATCTGGCAGAAAGGTATAGGTGATCGCCTGGACCAGCTGTTTGCACATTTGCGCAAGGACCAGGTCTTCTTCCCTGGCCACGCTCCCACACTGGCTGGTATCGCCCGCCTGATTGGTGAGGAAACCCCTGCTCACCTGCTGGATTGCCTTGATGGGATTGCTTCTCCATCTTTCGACATGCTCGATCGCGTAATAGCTTGGTCGAGCGGCTCACATGACTGGTTGGAGAGTGGTGTGGGGCCGATGTTTCCAGCGAAAAACATTGGCAGCGAGTACAGCGAGTTTTTCCTGTACGAAAGGGACAGCAAAGAGGTCACCTTCCACCTGTTGCGCGTCTGTGGAGGACGACTGGATGGAATGATTTTGTGCGTCCGGCACGATCGAGCCAAACAGGCCTATGCCACTGGCTTCATCTACGAGCACTTCAACCTGAAGCGCGGTATGGGCGCTGGAGGACATGGCAATCTGCATCGGTTCATCCGGTTTTTGAAGACGAACTGCGGGGACCGTGTCCTGAAGGCTTATCGGTATGAAGAGCCTGAGAAGAGCACCGAACCAGGCGCACATCACCCTCAGTATTATCTTCGTTTGGCCAGCGAAGCGGACTGGCTGCAAAAGTTGTTTGCAGGTGAAGATCCAGCAGACTGGCTAGAAGGGAACAGATCGGCCTGGAAAGAGATTGCCGAGTTATCGTTCGGCAACGGCAAGG
Source organism: Pseudomonas monteilii NBRC 103158 = DSM 14164 (assembly GCF_000730605.1). Taxonomy (GTDB): domain Bacteria; phylum Pseudomonadota; class Gammaproteobacteria; order Pseudomonadales; family Pseudomonadaceae; genus Aquipseudomonas; species Aquipseudomonas monteilii. The sequence goes on from NZ_BBIS01000071.1 coordinate 19,575, forward strand.
TTGACTGATGACAACGATTTCTTGCCTGAATGCCCGTCTTGGTGGCTGATGCATCGCCAAGATAGCGGCGCGAATTCAGTGGTGTCGCCTAGATGTGAAAGCCTACCCGCTCGGAGCCCATTGTGCAGGATCGAGTAGGGTGAGGAATTATTTCCTCAGCCCTCTCACACCACCGTACGTGCGGTTCCGCATACGGCGGTTCAATTGATACGCTGGAGTCCCTGCACAGTGCTGCGCAGCGAGACCAGCCCCATTTTGGCGAAGTACAGCGTCGGTACCGCCTGATTCATGTGCTTGGCTGCCGAGTTCCACCAAGGGCCCCGTCCGTTAACACTCGACTTCCACGCCCGCTCAGGCCTAAGCCCAAGTGAGATGAGCTTTCGTTCACGGGTCTTCGGGGTTTTCCACTGCCGCCAGAGCAGGCAACGTAGTTTTCGACGCAGCCACCAGTCGAGTTCGTCCAACGTCCGCATGTTCGCGGTAAGCCGGAAGTAATTGGCCCAACCCCGTAGCACGGGATTTAGCACTTCGAGGGTGTGGGGCAGAGACCGTCCTCGCCCCTTGCGCAGCAAATCGCGAACTCGATCCATCAATTTTCGAAGGCTTTCAGGCGCAACTCGTACCCGTGCCTCCTCTCGGTAGATCGTGATCGCATAGCCCAGAAATTTTCGCTTCCAAGGCCGTGCCACTGCGCTTTTCTGCTCGTTGATACGTAGTTTCAGATGACCTTCCAGGAAGGTCCTGATATTCGCCATCGCCCGCCGACCTGCGCATTCACTGCCGACATAGATATTGCAGTCGTCAGCGTAGCGACAGAACTTCAACTGCCGTCTTTCCAGCTCCCGATCCAGGTCGGTCAGAAGGATATTCGACAATAGCGGGGACAGCGGCCCACCTTGAGGCGTGCCTTCGTTGCGAGGTTGGATCACGCCATCAGCCATCATCCCCGCTTCCAGGAAGCGTCGAATCAGCTTCAGAACGCGCCTGTCCTCCACCCGATAGGCGAGTCGAGCCATCAGCACATCGTGATTGACCCGATCAAAGAATTTCTCCAAATCGATATCCACCACCCAGTGCCTTCCGTCGGCTACGCACTCTTTCGCCTTGGCCACCGCATCAAGCGCACTTCTCTGTGGACGGAAGCCGTAGCTGCCATCGGAGAACGTGGGTTCGAAGATCGGTGCAGTACTTGATGGAGCGCCTGCTGAATGAGTCGATCCGCCACCGTAGGAACGCCAAGTGTTCTAACCCCGCCATTTGGCTTGGGAATTTCCACTCGACGAACCGCCCGTGGCAAGTACCGACCTTCCAGCAGTGCTGCCTTCACGCTTGACCAGTGCACCAACAGCCAGTCCTTCAGCTCCTCGACCGTCAGGCGATCAACGCCCGCTGCGCCTCGGTTCTTCAGGACGCGCTTGTACGCTCGTCGCATGTTGCTGGGTTCGACCACCCGCTCCATGAGCCGGTAGCCCCCCGATTTCGTTCGCCCAGCCGTCACCGCAACCCCCTCAGCACCTTGCGGGCTTCTTTCCGGATTCCGTCCGGCCATGGCAGGCAGGCCTCCCGTGCC
>NZ_BBIS01000070.1 GCF_000730605.1 Pseudomonas monteilii NBRC 103158 = DSM 14164
TCTTGTAGGCGCTGAAATGCCGGAGCGTGCGCCGAGCAAATAAAGATCTTGAGCAAGGACCACCATGAACCACCGCACCGCCCTCGGCGCCCTGCACATTGGCGCGCTGTTCTTCGGCCTGACCGGCGTCTTCGGCAAACTGGCCGCCAGCGCCAGCCCGGCAATCATCGTGTTCGGCCGCGCCGCCTTCGCCGTGCTTGCCCTGGCCCTGTTCGCCAGCCTCGCCGGCCCGGGCTGGCAACGCCTGAGCAGTCAGGACATCCGCCGCCTGCTGCTCGGTGGTGTGCTGCTGGCCGGCCATTGGGTCAGCTTCTTCATCGCCGTCAAAGTCGGCGGCGTGGCCATCGCCACCCTCGGCTTCGCCAGTTTCCCGGCCTTTACCGTCATCCTCGAAGGCCTGCTGTTCCGCGAACGCATCCGCCGCAACGAGGCCGTGCTGGTACTGCTGGTCAGCATAGGCCTGGTCCTGGTCACACCGGCCTTCGATCTGGCCAGCGAAGCCACAGGCGGCCTGCTCTGGGCACTGCTTTCCGGGTTGCTGTTCTCGCTGCTGTCACTCACCAACCGCGCCGGCTCCGGGCGCTTGCCTGCGGTTCAGGCTGCGCTGTGGCAAAACCTGGTGGTGGGCCTGTGCCTGCTGCCCTTCGCAGCACCGGGCCTGGCAGACGTGGCAGCCATGGACTGGCTGTGGATCGCCCTGCTCGGCATCTTCTGCACCGGCGTGGCGCACAGCCTGTTCGTGGCCAGCCTGGCGGTAATCAAGGCGCGTACCGCCGCCGTGGTGTTCGGCATGGAACCGGTCTACGGCATTGCCGTGGCCTGGGTCGTGTTCGCCGAAACCCCCACGCTGCGCATGCTACTGGGCGGCGCGCTGATCATCTTCGCCATCGTGCTGTCCAGCCGCCTGGCCGCCGAGCAGCCGCCCAAGCAGCCACTGCCCGAAGGTGCGTGATCAGCGGTCGTTATGGCCAAGGTCACGCTGAGGGTCGATCTGGTCACGTACCCGCTGCTTCAGCACCTTGGCCTCGGGGAAGCCGCCGTCGGCCTTGCGCTCCCAGATCTGCACACCATTGCAGGTGATGCGGAAGATACCGCCAGTGCCTGGCTCCAGGGCTACCCGGCCAAGGTCGTCGGCGAAGGTGCTGAGCAGTTCCTGGGCCAGCCAGGCGGCACGCAGCAGCCATTGGCACTGGGTGCAATAAGTGATGACGATTTCCGGCTTGCTGTCGGCCATGGTGGCGCATCTCCAGGTAAGGGGCCGCTTATACTAGCGGTCTTTAGCCCACGGTTTGAGACTCACGATGCGCCGTTTGCTGTTCTGCTTTCTGCTCACCCTCACCAGCCTCACGGCAATTGCCGCCGAACCGGCCAGGCCCAAGGTCGGGCTGGTGTTGTCTGGTGGCGCGGCCCGTGGCCTGGCCCATATCGGCGTGCTCAAGGCCTTGGAAGAACAAGGCGTGCGCATTGACGCCATCGCCGGCACCAGCATGGGGGCTGTGGTCGGCGGGTTGTACGCCTCGGGATACAGCGTCGAAGAGCTGGAAAAGCTCGCCACCACACTGGACTGGCAACAGGCCCTGTCCGATGCCCCACCGCGCAAGGACGTGCCGTTCCGGCGCAAGCAGGATGACCGTGATTTCCTCGTCAAACAGAAGCTCAGCTTTCGCGACGACGGCAGCCTGGGCCTGCCGCTGGGGGTCATTCAGGGCCAGAACCTCGCGCTGCTGCTGGAGAGCAAGCTGGCGCACACCGCCGACACACGCGACTTCGACAAGCTGCCCATCCCCTTCCGCGCCGTGGCCACCGACATTGCCAGTGGCGAAAAAGTGGTGTTCCGTCGCGGCCACCTGCCCCAGGTAATCCGTGCCAGCATGTCGATCCCCGCCGTGTTCGCCCCGGTCGAACTGGAGGGTCGCCTGCTGGTGGACGGCGGCATGGTCGACAACATCCCGCTGGACGTGGCCCGGGAAATGGGCGTGGACCTGGCCATCGTGGTCGACATCGGCACCCCGCTGCGTGACCGCAAGCAACTGGCCACGGTGGTCGACGTGCTCAACCAGTCGATCACCCTGATGACCCGGCGCAACTCGGAAGAACAGCTGGCCAGCCTGCACCGCGACGACATCCTCATCCAGCCTTCGCTGACCGCGTTTGGTGTAACCGACTTCGGCCGCGCCCGGGACATGATCGACGCTGGCTACCGCGCCACCCGCCTGCTCGACTCGCGCCTTGCCAGCCTGCGCCAGCCCGAAGACAGCAGCCTGGCCGTGGCCCGCTCGCCGCGTCAGCGTACACCGGTGATTACCGCGATCCGGATCGAGAACGACTCCAAGGTCAGCGACGATGTGATCCGCTCGTACATTCGCCAGCCGATCGATGCCCCGCTGGAACTGGACCGCCTGCAGACCGACATGGGCACGCTGTACGGCCTGGACTACTTCGACCGGGTGCAGTACCGCGTGGTGCACAAGGGCGACGACAACACGTTGGTGATCAATGCCCGCGGCCGACGCGGCGGTACCGACTACCTGCGCCTGGGCCTGAACCTGTCGGACGACCTGCGTGGCGACAGCGCCTTCAACCTGGGTGCCAGCTACCGGGTCAACGGCATCAACAGCCTGGGTGCCGAATGGCTGACCCGTGGCCAGATCGGAGACCAGCAAGAGCTGTACAGTGAGTTCTACCAGCCGCTGGACGTGGGCTCACGCTACTTCATCGCACCGCACCTGGACTTCGGCTCGCAGAACATCGAAGCCACCCTGGACAACGACCCCATCGCCGAGTATCGCCTGGAGCGCTACGGTTTTGGCCTGAATGTTGGCCGGCAGATCGGCACCAACGGCGAAGTGCGCCTGGGCGTAGGCAAGGCGTGGGGCGAGGCCGAGGTGCGCATTGGCGACCAGGACCTGCCCAAAGTCAGCTTCAACGAAGGCTTCTACGAGCTGAAGTACTCGTTCGACACCCTCGACAACGTGTACTTCCCCCACAGCGGCGAGGACATAGGCCTGACCCTGCGCAAGTACGACAAGTCGCTGGACTCGGACCAGGATTATCGGCAGTGGTTGTTCAACCTGGACAAGGCCATCAGCAGCGGGCCGAACACCTTCGTGCTGGGCGGGCGCTACGGGCGCACGCTGGATGACGCCGAAGTGGTGACGTCAAGCTTCGTGATCGGTGGCGCACGGCAGCTGTCAGGGTTCCGCCAGGACTCGGTGTCGGGGCAGAACGTGAGCCTGATGCGCATGGTCTACTACCGTCGGCTGACGCCACGGGCCTACGTGCCGCTGGACTTCCCGCTGTACATTGGCGGGTCGCTGGAACGTGGGCGGGCGTGGAACAACGACAATGAGTTCGACAGCGGGTACATCAATGCGGCGAGTATCTTCCTGGGGCTGGAGACGCCGCTGGGGCCGCTGAACTTCAGTTATGGCACCAATAGTGCGCATGAACAGGCGGTTTACCTGAACCTTGGGCATACCTTCTGAACAATGGGGCCGCTTTGCGGCCCCAAGGGCCCTCAGGATTTCTCGAGGTTGGCCAGAATCTTCGCATGCACCCGCATGCACACCTGCAAGTCCGCCTCATCCACCCCGGTAAACAGCTCCACCCGCAGTTGATTGGCAATGGTCTCGATCTGGTCGATCAGTGGCTTGGCCGGCGGGCACAGTACAATCTTCTTCGCCCGCCGGTCCTCCAGCACCGCCTGCCGACGTACCAGCCCTTGCGCCTCCAGGCTGTCGAGCAGGCGCGCCAGGGTCGGGCCTTCAACGCCCACGCTCTGGGCCAGCTCACGCTGGGTCGGGGCCTCTTCGAAACGGGCCAGGTGCAGCAACACCAGCCAGCGCGCCTGGGACAGGTTGAGCCCGGCCAGGCGGCGATCCAGTTCGGCACGCCAACCCCGGGACATCTGGGCCAGCTGCATGCCAAAGCGGTGTTGGTTGTCGGTCAGGGGCATAAGGAACTCATTGAATAGATCTAATTATTAGGCAGCTAACCATGGCCGGCGCCACGAGGCAAGGCTCGGGCACGCGGGCGTGTACGATAATCGTCAAAAAGCATGACAAAGGTCAGCAGATGGCGCTTCTGCCTTCGATTCTGCCGCCGTTTACAGCTCGAACTCCGCCGCCAACGCTGCACGCACGCAATACAGCACGCCCTCCGGCACCCGAGCGCCGAACAACGGCGCAATGGCCGACACCGCTGGCAGCTCGCCTTCGCCATCCAGGAAGGCGTCCTGCACTTCCATCAGCAGGTCTTCCGGCAGGTCGAGGGCCTGGTCCAGGCTCAGCTCCTGGCGGCCCAGTGCCTCGGCCAGCAGGCTATACACGTTCTTCTCGCTGCAGTTGAGCTGCCCGGCGATCTGCGCCGGCGTCATGCCGGCGCGCGCCAGGCTAACCAACTCGTGGCGCAGGTCGAGCACCACTTTCGGCGCCTCGTCGGTGCCGCCACTGTTGTTCAGCACTTCGAGGAATGCCTGGCCATAGCGCTCCAGCTTGCGCGCACCCACGCCGCTGACCTGGGCCATGTCACTGAGGCTGACTGGCTGGCTGCGCAGCATTTCCAGCAACGTCGAGTCGGGGAAGATGACATAGGGTGGCACGCTGTGCTCCTCCGCCAGCTTGCGCCGCAAGGTACGCAGCGCCTCCCAGAGCTCGCGCTCTTCGGCACGCACCAGCTGGCTGGCCGGGCTGCCGCCGCTGGAGGGCGAAGCCTTGGCCGTGGTCTGCGGCTTGAGGTCGCGGCGCAATTGCAGAGTGACCTCGCCACGCAGCAGCGGCCGGCAGCTGTCGGACAAGCGCAAGCCGCCATAGCCCTCCAGGTCGATATCGACCAGGCCCCGCGCCACCAGCTGGCGGAACAGCGAACGCCACTCGACCTCGGCCAGGCCCTTGCCAACGCCGAAAACCGACAGCTTCTCGTGGCCGAAATTGCGTACCTTCTCGGTGTCCTTGCCCAGCAACACATCGACCAGGTGGCCGACGCCATAGCGCTGACCCGTGCGGAACACCGCCGACAGGGCCTGGCGGGCCGGCTCTGTGGCGTCCCAGGTCTGGATCTTGTCGACACAGTTGTCGCAATGCCCACAGGGCTGTTCGAGGGTTTCGTCGAAGTAGGCCAACAGAGACTGGCGGCGGCAGCGGGTTTCCTCGCACAGCGCCAGCATGGCATCGAGCTTGTGCTGCTCGATGCGTTTGTGGCGCTCGTCACCTTCGGAGTTCTGCAGCATCTGCTTGAGCATCACCATGTCCTGCAGGCCGTAGGCCATCCAGGCATCGGAGGGCAGGCCGTCCCGGCCGGCACGACCGGTTTCCTGGTAATAGGCCTCAAGCGACTTGGGCAGGTCGAGGTGGGCAACGAAGCGCACGTTGGGCTTGTCGATGCCCATGCCAAACGCAATGGTGGCGACCATGATCAGCCCTTCCTCGTTGAGGAAGCGGTGCTGGTTGGCCGCGCGCGTCTCGGCAGCCAGGCCAGCGTGGTACGGCAATGCCGGGAAGCCTTGGTCGCAGAGGAAGGCAGCGGTTTCGTCGACCTTCTTGCGCGACAGGCAGTAGACGATGCCTGCGTTGCCGCGGCGCTCGCCCAGGAACGCCATCAGCTGCTTGCGCGGCGCTTCCTTGGGCACGATGCGGTAGAAAATGTTGGGCCGGTCGAAGCTCGACAGGAAGCGTTCGGCGCCTTGCAGGTGCAGGCGCTGGACGATTTCCTCGCGGGTTCGCATGTCGGCGGTGGCGGTGAGCGCAATACGCGGCACATGCGGGAACAGCTCGGCCAACTGGCCCAGTTGCAGGTATTCGGGGCGGAAGTCGTGGCCCCATTGCGAGACGCAGTGGGCTTCGTCAATGGCAAACAGCGAAATGTCCAGGTCGCGCAGGAAGTCGAGCATTCGCGGCTGCACCAGGCGCTCCGGCGCCAGGTACAGCATCTTCACTTCGCCACGGCGCAGGCGCCCGGCCAGGTCACGCTGCTGCTCAGGTGTCAGCGTGGAGTTCAACGCAGCCGCCGACACGCCCAGCTCGTCAAGGGTGGCAACCTGGTCATCCATCAACGCGATCAGTGGCGAAACCACCACCGTCAGGCCGGGGCGCAGCAGCCCCGGTACCTGGAAGCACAACGACTTGCCGCCGCCGGTGGGCATCAGCACCAAGGCATCGCCGCCGTTGGCCACGCATTCGATGATTGCTGCCTGGCGCCCTCGGAAACTGTCGTAGCCGAAGATGTCCTTGAGAACGCGCTGAGCCTGTTCGAGCATGTGCAACTCCAAATCGCCGTACCATCCTGGAAACAGGCTGGACGAAAAACCCGCCCCGCACACGCCAAAAGCGTAAGCGGTTTTTGCCAGGCGACCGGTAAACCCTGCCCCTGGATGAAAAACTGCGGAGTATACCGCAGCACCGCACCGCGCAGGGCACCACGGTGATAGACGTTCCCTTTGCCCCGCTGCCGCTGCAAGGTGCTAGAATTCGTTATCGTTTATTCCCCAAGGTAGCCCTGTAATGTCCTTCGCCGAGCAACTGACCCGCCTGCAAGCCTTCCTCGACGCCGACGAGCTGCACGAAGAAGCGCTGGACTATGTCGCCGCACACGGCTACCTCACCGCCCTGTCGATCAACGCCGAGGATGTACCGGAGCGCGAGTGGATCGACGCCCTGTTCGCCGAAGAGCCGCACTACAGCAGCGATGCACAGCGCACTGAAATCGAGGCGACGCTGGTTGCCCTCAAGGCGCACATCGCCCGCCAGCTGGCCAGCGACGACGAATTCGAACTGCCGTGCGACCTGGACCTGACCGACGAGCCGGACGATTCCGACCTGCGCGGCTGGTGCATCGGCTTCATGGAAGGCGTGTTCCTGCGTGAAGAAGCCTGGTTCGAGAACGCCGAAGAAGAAGTGAGCGAGATGCTGCTGCCGATCATGGTCGGCTCGGGCCTGTTCGACGAACAGCCAGAGTTCGCCGACATCGCCAGCAACGCCAGCCTGCAGGACGACATGATCGTACAGATCCCCGAAGCGCTGACCGCGCTGTTCCTGCTGTTGCACGCCCCTGACGAAAAACCGGCGCTGCTCAAACCACGCCACCACTAATCTGCCTGTGCGCTACCTGCTGCTGGCCATCGGCTGGCTCAGCGTTGCGCTGGGGGTGTTGGGGATTTTCCTGCCGGTACTGCCCACCACCCCCTTCCTCCTATTGGCGGCAGCCTGCTTTGCCCGCAGCTCGCCACGCTTTCACCACTGGCTGGTCAACCACCCCAAGCTCGGGCCGTGGATTCGCGACTACCTCAGTGGTGAAGGCATTCCCCTCAAGGGCAAGGTCTACGCTATCGGCATGATGTGGGCCAGCATTGGTCTATCGTGCTATCTGGTTCCCCTCTTCTGGGCGCGCACATTCATGCTGACAAGCGCCGTGCTGGTCAGCCTGTATATCCTCAGACAGAAAACCCTGCACAAGCCAAAGTGACATTTTTTTGTCGCCAAATATCACTTTCGCCTAACGGATATTCCCTTTATCCAGAATAATTCTGGAACCTCGCGAAAGCCTTGCAGGCACTGGCTTTGAAAGCGTTACGCGCATTCGCCATCAGCACTTATTGGCATCTTTTTTAGACAATATGGGTATTATATGGCAATTTGATATGAATAAATCTTCTTACTTATTGCATTGAATGTACTTAGCTGTGTTGTTAAAAACCTGCAACACTATACGCGACAACATTATCGTCATTTTTTTGGCGAGCAGCAGGATCAATTCCAGGATCAGGGAGATGTACCATGCGCGTTTTGAACCCCATCACCAGTGCTTTACTGTTGGCCCTGGCGAGTGCCAACGTACAGGCGATGTCGATCACCGAGGCCGTCCAGAGCGCCGTGGACTACCACCCACAAGTCAGCTCCAACCGCAACAGCAAGCTGTCGGCCGATGAGGACGTGAAATTTGCGCGTGGTGGCTACTACCCTTCCGTGGATTTGGTCGCTGGCTATGGCCGCCAGCGTTCGGACAACACCACTACCCGTGCCGAGGGTAACCACAACAAGGAAACCCTCAACTACACCCAGTCCGAGCTGCGCCTGCGGCAGATGATCTTCGACGGCTTCAACACCTCGAATGAAGTGGGCCGTACCGAGGCAGTCTCCACCTCCCGTGCCTACTACACCCAGGCCGTTGCCCAGGATGTCGCCTTGCGTGCCGTGGAGGTGTACCTGGAAGTGCTCAAGCGCCGCGAGCTGGTAACCCTGGCCAAGAACAACCTGCAAGCTCACCTGCGCGTCAACGACCAGATCAGCCTGCGTAACGAGCGCGGCGTTGGCAGCACCGCCGACCTCGACCAGTCCCGCGCACGTCGCGCCCTGGCAGAAAACAATTTGGACACCGCCGAAGTCGACCTGGCCGATGCCGAGGCCAACTTCTTCAGCGTGATCGGCCGCATGCCGGACGAACTGGAAAGCCCGCAGACCATCAAGGCCGAGGTGCCTGAAACCCTCGACGGCGCGCGCGACAGCATGCGTCAGAACAACCCCTACATCAAATCTGCCCAGGCTGACGTCAACGCGGCCGAGCAGCAGTACGAAGTGGGCAAGTCGACTTTCTACCCGCGCTTCGACGCCATTCTGGCAACCGGTGCCAACAACAACACCGGCGGCGAGAAAGGCCACAACAACAACGACTGGCAGGCCGGTGTAGAGATGAACTACAACCTGTTCCGCGGTGGCAGTGACAAGGCCCGCCTGCAGTCTGACGCGCACAAGATCAACCAGGCCCTGGACATCCGCAACAACGCCCTGCGTGAGCTGACCGAAAACCTGAGCCTGGCATGGAACGCCATGAACAACGCCAGCAAGCAGCTGCCGACCGCGCGTGAATATGCCGAGACCACCAAGCGCGTGCGTGCTGCCTACCAGGACCAGTTCGGCCTGGGCCAGCGTACCCTGCTGGACGTGCTGGACAGTGAAAACGAACTGTACAACGCCGACCGCCGCTACACCGAAGTGCGTTATACCGAGGAGTTCTCGCGCTACCGCGTGCTGGCGACCATGGGTGAGTTGCTGAGCAAGCAACACATCTCGCTGCCGCCAGAGGCATTGGCTACCACTGAAGTACGCACCGAGGCGCGCCTGCCCGAGATGCGTTGATCGGATTTGAGATTCGGGGGCCGCTTTGCGGCCCCCAGCCCTCACTCGGTGCCATGGTTACGCTCAAACGTCTCCATCCCCATCGCCTTGATCTGCCCTTCGATCAACGCCTCGAACGGCGCCAGCAGTGCATCGAAGCAGGCAGGCTGCTCCAGCGTATTCAATGCCCCCACCACCGCCTCGATAGTCGACAATGCCCCCGCTTCCGGCGCCTTGCGCAGCCGGTAACGTGAAGGCGTGACGGCCCCCAAGGTGACTCTCGGCAACCCCTCCAGCAACGGATTCATGTACAAAAGCTTGCGCGCCTTGCGCCAGGTGCCGTCGGGCACGATCAGCAGCAAGGGTTTGTCTTCGGCTTCGCTATACGCCGCGAGCACCTGGGCGTCGTCACCCGGGAATAGCAGAGCCGGCCGGTAACCGGGCGTCGCCAACAGTTCACTCAAGTCATCGAACACCTCTCCAATCCGCAACTCGGCATTGTTCAAGCCAAGGGCCGCGAGGCGCGCGGTGTTCAGGGCATGGGCCGTTTCACTGGGGTGCTGCAGCAGGATGACGCGGGTGCGGCTGTCGAGCGCGGGGATCAGTGGGCAGAGGCAATGGTCGAGCGGGCGCTGGCAGCGCTCGCAGCGGGGTCTGGGCATGGGGTTCTCCTTGGCGCAGACAGTTTGCCACAGAACCGGGGCCCGCTTGGCGGGCCCCACTTCGCTTAACGATTGAACCGCTCCGCCAGGCTATGCAGGTACTCCGCCATGCGCTCCAGATCCTGGCTGATTTCAGCCCCCTGCCGTGCCTGCCCAGCACTCTGGTCGCACAGCTGGGCAATCCTCACGATCTGCTGGTTGATGTCCTCGGCCACATGGCTCTGCTGCTCCGACGCCGTCGCCATCTGCTGGCTCATGCCGGTGATACGGCTGACTGCCTGGGCTATCCCGCTCAACGCAGCCTGCACGGCCTCGACACTGTGCACGCTGTCTCGCGAGATCTGCTCGCCCCGGTTGGCGGTACTCACCGCCCGCTCTGCACCTGCGCGCAGCGAGGCGATGATGTGGTGGATCTCATCGGTGGAAGCACGGGTGCGCTGGGCCGGCGAACGCACCTCATCGGCGACCACGGCAAAACCACGGCCTTGCTCGCCGGCGCGCGCCGCCTCGATGGCCGCATTGAGCGCCAGCAGATTGGTCTGCTCGGCAATCGAGGTAATGACATCGACCACACTGCCGATCGACTGGGTCTGCTCGGCCAAGGCATTGACTGCCAGGCCGATGTCATTGACCGCATCGCTCATGCTGCCCATGGCCTTGAGGCTCTGCAGCGCCAGTTCGCTACCCTGCTGCGCCAACTGGTCGGCATCTCCCGCCGCATGAGCCGTACTTTGCACGTTGTGGGTGACTTGCTGGATGGTCGCTGCCATCTGCGCGATGGCCGTGGCCGATTGGTCGGTTTCACTGCGCTGGCGGTCGAGCATCTGCGCCTGGGCGTCAGACAAATCGGACGACTGCGCCGCCCTCGACTTCACCCCTACCCCGGCGTCCACCAGCCGAGTGAGAGCCGTTTGCAAGCGTGCTTCCTCGCTGATGATGGCGAGGTCAAGCTGGCCTTGCAGGCCCGGGTTGTCGCTGTAGGTCAGTGCCACCAGCGGGCTGGTGAAGGCCTTGGGGTGCTCGGCCAGCGTGCGGCGGATGGCCTGGTTCTGCCGGTGCTCGACCAGGTACCAGGCCAGCAGGAGGCTGGCCATCAGCACCCCGAGCGCGGCATAGGGCGGCAACCACAGGTAACCGGCTGCCGACAACAGGCCTGCGCCAATCAACGGCCAGCCATGGCCCAGCCCATGCCCCAGCCGCGCCGCCCACGGCACGGCAGCCCTACCGCCCCGCAGGCGGGCATACAGCGCCTCGGCACGGCGGATCTGCTCGCGCGTGGGTACCGAGCGCACCGACTCGTAGCCACTGATGCGGCCCTGCTCGTAGATCGCCGTGACATAGGCGCTGACCCAGTAATAGTCCCCGTTCTTGGCCCGGTTCTTGACCACGCCCATCCACGGTTTGCCCTGCTTGATGGTCTCCCACATATGCCCGAATACCGCCGGCGGCATATCCGGGTGGCGCACCAGGTTGTGGGGTTGGCCGACCAGCTCGTCGTACGTGAAACCGCTGATCGCCACGAAGGCGTCGTTGCAGTAGGTGATGCAGCTGTTCAGGTCCGTGGTGGAAATCAGGCGTTGATCGCTGGAAAAGGTTCTTTCGTGCTCAGTGACGGGCAAATTCATGCGCATCTTGGGCGATCCTTGCAGGATGAAATGAGGAAAAATCATCAGCGCAAGTTGATATGTAGCAGAGCGCTATCAGGTTAGCGGTTTGCTTTTGCCGGAATTTAGCGCCTCCCGACGGAATGCATGAGCACCTTGCTTCTCAGCCCACATTGAGCTGGCTTTTCAGCAGGTCGCGGAAGGTCTGGATCAGGGGTTCACGGCTACGCCCGCGACGGATGATCAGCGAAAACGGGGCCTGGTAACCAAACGTCGACGGCGACAGCACACGCAAGTCGCCCTTGTCGACCCAGGCCTGGGCGTAATGTTCGGGCAAATAGCCGATATAGGCCCCGGACAGAATCAGGATCAGCTGCGCCTCCATACTCTCCACCGTCGCCGCGCTGTGCTTGAAACCATGCCGGGCCAACTCGGCCTGGCTCCAGTAGCCACGCCCGACCATGCGTTGCTGCGTCACCACCGGCTCAGGGATACGCCGCTCGGTATACAGCGGGTGACGGCTGCTGCAGTACAACCAGTGCTGCTCACGGTACAACGGCTGGTATAGCAGGCCACTCATGCGCGAGGAGAATGCGCCAATGGCCAGGTCCAGGCGATTGTCCTGCACACCCAGTTGCAGCTCGTAGGGGCTGGACACCGACAGGTGCAGGTGCACCGCCGGGTGCTCCTGGCTATAGGCGCCAATGGCTTCGGCCAGCGGCAAGGCCCGGTCACCGACCGTGGAGTCGATCACCCCAAGGTTGAGGGTGCCGCGCAGTTCACCCTTGAGGGCAGCGGCATACTGCTCGAAGCCGTCCAGCTCGGCCAACAGGCGCAGGGTTTCCTGGTGGAACAGTTCGCCTTTGCTGGTGAGGCTGAAGCCGCCCCGGCCACGGTGACACAGCACGATACCCAAGGCCCCCTCCAACTGGCTCATGTAAGTACTGATGGCCGAGGTTGAAAGGTTCAGCTCGCGCTGGGCGTTGGCAAAGCCCTGGTGGCGCACCACGCTGATAAAGATGCGCAGCAGTTTCAGGTCGGGCAAGGTCGAGGCCATGGTGCAACGGTTCCGCAGGGGTATTTGCGCGCAGTCTAACCGCTCTGCCCGCCTTTAGTTCAGAAATTCCTGAACTAAGTTTTTGTCGGTAGCGATTCTTCCCCGCCACTACCTTCAGCAGACTTGGCCGAAATGTCCCTGCCCGCCGGCAAAACCACACTTGAAATGGCGCGGCGGCACAGGTTCGAACAAACAGAACAATCGACCGACTGATGAGGCCCACCGTGGACAAGACTCTCCACCAACCACTGGGCGGCAACGAAATGCCGCGTTTCGGCGGCATCGCCACCATGCTCCGTCTTCCCCACCTGCAGAGCGCCGAAGGCCTGGATGCCGCCTTCATTGGCGTGCCGCTGGACATCGGCACCTCGCTGCGCTCCGGCACCCGCTTCGGCCCACGGCAGATTCGCGCCGAGTCGGTGATGATCCGCCCGTACAACATGGCCACCGGTGCTGCACCGTTCGACTCGCTGTCGGTGGCCGACATCGGCGACGTAGCGATCAACACCTTCAACCTGCTGGACGCCGTGCGCATCATCGAAGAAGCGTATGACGAGATCGTCGAGCACAATGTCATCCCGATGACCCTGGGTGGCGACCACACCATCACCCTGCCGATCCTGCGCGCACTGCACAAGAAGCACGGCAAGATCGGCCTGGTGCACATCGATGCCCACGCCGACGTAAACGACCACATGTTCGGCGAGAAGATCGCCCACGGCACCACCTTCCGCCGCGCTGTGGAAGAAGGCCTGCTCGATTGCGACCGCGTGGTGCAGATCGGCCTGCGCGCTCAGGGCTATACCGCTGACGACTTCAACTGGAGCCGCCGCCAGGGTTTCCGTGTGGTGCAGGCCGAAGAGTGCTGGCACAAGTCGCTGGAGCCACTGATGGCCGAAGTGCGGGAAAAAGTCGGCGGCGGCCCGGTTTACCTGTCGTTCGACATCGACGGCATCGACCCGGCCTGGGCACCTGGCACCGGCACCCCGGAAATCGGCGGCTTGACCACCATCCAGGCGATGGAGATCATTCGCGGCTGCCACGGCCTGGACCTGATCGGCTGTGACCTTGTCGAAGTCTCCCCGCCTTACGACACCACCGGCAACACCTCGCTGCTCGGTGCCAACCTGCTGTTCGAAATGCTCTGCGTGCTACCGGGCGTAGTGCGTCGCTAATACCGCTACACCCCGGCAGGAGCCATGAGGGAGGGCCACTGAGGCCCGCCAACAACACGACAAGACCGCCGGGCGCCGTGCAACCGCCCGCGTGGTCGATCTCGCCATAATAAAGATAATCGGGAGACCCCCAATGGCCTTGGACATCATTGTTGTAATGATCTATACCGCCGGCATGCTCGGGCTTGGCTGGTATGGCATGCGGCGCGCGAAAACCCACGAAGACTACCTGGTAGCCGGGCGCAACCTCGGCCCTGTCCTGTACATGGGCACCATGGCCACGACCGTGCTGGGTGGTGCTTCTACCGTTGGCACCGTACGCCTGGGCTACGTCCACGGCATTTCCGGTTTCTGGCTGTGTGCAGCCTTGGGCCTGGGCATCATCGCCATCAACCTGTTCCTCGCCAAACCGTTGCTGCGCCTGCGCATCTTCACCGTGACTCAGGTGCTGGAGCAGCGCTACAACCCGACCGCTCGCCAGGCCAGCGCCGTGATCATGCTGGCTTACGCGCTGATGATCGGCGTGACCTCCACCCTGGCCATGGCCACCGTACTGCAAGTGCTGCTGGACCTGCCATTCTGGGCCTCGCTGATGCTCGGCGGCGGTGTAGTGGTGCTGTACTCCACCATTGGCGGCATGTGGTCGCTGACCCTGACCGACATCGTGCAGTTCGTGATCAAAACCGTCGGCCTGATGTTCATCCTGCTGCCAGTGTGCCTGTACAAGGCCGGTGGCTGGGACACCCTGGTGGCCAAGCTGCCGGCGGCCAGCTTCCAGCTGACCACCATTGGCTGGGACACCATCATCACCTACTTCCTGATCTACTTCTTCGGCATCCTCATCGGCCAGGACATCTGGCAGCGGGTGTTCACCGCCCGTGACGAGAAAGTCTGCCAGCGTGCCGGTACCACCGCTGGTGTGTACTGCGTGCTGTACGGCCTGGCCTGCGCCGCGATCGGCATGGCTGCACATGTGCTGATGCCCGACCTGGCCAACCCGAACAATGCGTTCGCCGAAATGATCAAGACCACCCTGCCCGATGGCATCCGTGGCCTGCTGATGGCGGCAGCGCTGGCAGCCATGATGTCCACCGCCAGTGCCGGCCTGCTGGCGGCCTCGACTACCGTGACCGAAGACCTGCTGCCCAAGCTGCGTGGCGGCAAGCAGTCGAGCCTTGGCGTCAGCCGCCTGTTCACCCTGCTCACCGGCCTGGTGGTACTGGGTATCGCGCTGATGGTGAACGACGTGATCAACGCACTGACCCTGGCCTACAACCTGCTGGTCGGCGGCATGCTGATCCCGCTGATCGGGGCGATCTTCTGGAAGCGGGCGACCACCGCCGGCGCCATTGCCAGCATGTCGCTGGGCTTTGCCACCGCGCTGCTGTTCATGTTCAAGGACGGGCTGGAGGCCAATACGCCCATCTACTACAGCCTGGCTGTTGGCCTGGTGAGCTTTGTGGTGGTTAGCCTGATGTCCCGTAAACCCGTCGGTGCAGTGAATCTGGCCTGACAGGCAATAAACAATCAGCAGACACAAAAAGGCCGCTGCACCTACTCAGGTGCAGCGGCCTTTGTTCTTGTCAGCGACGACGCGGCTGACGCTTGCGCTGCTCTTCATCAGTCGGGATCGGCACCGGCTGCAAGGGCGGTGGAATCAGCCCCAAGGCAACCGCCAGGTCGTGGAGCCAGTTGGACAGTGGTTTATTCATAATGCCCCCTTGACGGGTCAGCCTCACGGCAAATCAATCCTGCGATGTTTCATACAGATCATAGCCCGATGTCCTGTATTACGCATGCTTCTGATCTTACAGATAAGGGCCATTTTGACGCGGATCAAGCCGTAACGGCGCATTCCGACGACTGGTTAATCGTTTCGCTTTGTTGCAGGTCGATCCATGCCTGCAAATTGGCACCGCGCATACCCTGACGCCACATCAGCCAGGTGACCGCCTGATCGAACGGTGCTTGCAGACGGTGCACCCTTACCCGGTCGCGCCCAGGCAAGCTGTCGAGCATCGACTGGGCCATCATCGCCACGCCTGCGCCGGCAATCACGCAGGCCAGCATGCTCTGGTAAGACTCGATCTCCATGACCCGGCCCATAGGGGTATGCGCATGGGCATACCAGGCCTCCAGGCGCATGCGGTACGAGCAGCCCTGGCGGAACGTGAACACGGCCTTCCCTGCCACATCCTTGGCGGTATGCACTGCCGGGTGCTCCGGGCTGGTGATCAGCACCAGATGCTCGTCACACAACGGCACACCATCCAGCCCGGCCAGGTTCAGCGGCCCATCCACCAGGGCAGCATCCAGGCGGTGGCTTAGCAAGCCTTCCAGCAACTCGCCGCTAGGGGCAGCGCGCACCTGCAGGTTCACCGCCGGGTAGGCCTGGTGATAGCGCGCCAGCAACGCCGGCAAATGGGTTGCCGCCGTGCTGTACATGGTCCCCAGCACAAAATCCCCGGCCGGTTGGCCGCCCCGCACGGCAGCCAGCGCCTCATCGCGCAAGGCCGACATGCGGTGTGCGTAGTCCAGCAGCACCTTGCCCGCCGGCGATAGCTGCAGGCGCTGACGTTCACGCAGGAACAGTTCGACGCCCAATTGCTCTTCCAGTTGGCGCAGGCGCGTCGACAGGTTTGACGGCACTCGATGCAGACGCTCTGCGGCACGGGTGACCGAGCCTTCCTCGGCAACGGCCTGGAAGATACGGAGCTGGCTGAATTCCACGGCATTCTCCAAAACAGAACAACTTGATCATCATTATTCAATTTTATTGAAAAAGGAACCGCCCTAACCTGCCGGCTATCGCTTACATCCGTGCAGGAGACTTGTCATGTCGCCACTTATCCAACTGCTGGCCAGCGCCGTGGCGCTGATGATGGCCATGGGCATCGGCCGTTTCGCCCTCACGCCACAATTGCCGCAACTGATCGCCGAAGGCCAGTTCGACCTGGCGGTTGCCGGGCTGATCGCGGCAGCCAACTACCTGGGCTATTTCATTGGCGCGGTAGATGCCATGTTCGCCCGCTCACCCGGCCAGGTGCGACTGCGCCTGCAGGGAGGGCTGTGGCTGTGCGTGCTGCTGACCCTGGCCTCATGGGCCGCTGATGGGTTGTGGAGCCACCTGCTGCTGCGCTTTGGTACCGGCGTGGCCAGTGCCTGGGTGCTGGTGATGATCACCAGCCTCAGCCAGCAAGTGGCCAATGCACACAACCGCCAGCGCCAAGGCGCCCTGGTGTTCGCCGGGCCCGGCCTGGGCATTGCCATGACCGGGCTGCTGGCCTTGGTGTCGCATGTGCTGGGGCTGGGCTCGGCAGCCCTGTGGCTGATCTATGCCCTGGCTGCGCTGATGATGTTGCTGGCCGTGCGGCCATGGCTGCCACGCGCCCTGCAAGTGGCGCCAGCCCCGTCGCCAGTGCGCCAAGGCCCGACCCGCAGCGTGGGCATTGGCCGCCTGGGGCTGGTGTATGCGCTGTACGGCGTGGGTTACATCCTGCCGGCCACCTTCCTGTCGCAAATGGCCAGCCAACAGTTCCGGGGGCAGTGGCAGGCCGACCTGTTCTGGCCGGCGTTTGGCCTGGCGGCGGCCTTGGGCGTGCTGCTGGTAAGCCTGCGCCGTGGCGGCCGCACCTCAACCTGGCTGACCGCCACGCTGTGGCTGCAAGGGGTCGGCGTGCTGGCCTGCCTGTTGGGCGGGGGCATCGGACTGGCGCTGGGCGTGGTGCTGTGTGGCGGGCCGTTCCTGGCCTGCATGCAACTGGTGATGCAACGCTCGCGAGAGCTGGCACCCCATGCCACGCAACGCAATGCCGGGCTATTGACCGCATGCTTTGCCCTGGGGCAGCTGAGTGGCCCGCTGCTGGCAGCACTCAGCATCCAGTACAGCGGCGGGCTGCAGCCGGCGCTGATGGCGGCGGCAGGTGGGTTGGTGGTGGCCGGGGGGCTGGTGCGGTTGGCACGCAGCGAGCGGGCCGGCGGCGCCTGCCCGGCAAACCTTTAACCTACATACCGCCGTAACTGCTTCTTCACCCAAGGCTCGGCACTTACCAGAATCACCCCGAGCAGCACCATCAACGCGCCAATCACAAAGTTGACGCTCAGCGGCTCATCCAGCAGCAGTACACCAAAGGTCACCCCGAACAGCGGGGTGATGAACGAAAACACAGCGAGGTTTGATGCCAGGTACTTGCGCAGCAACCAGAACCAGGTCAGGTAGCTGACGAACGACACCACAATCCCCTGGAACAGCACACTGCCCATGGCCAATGGCGTCAGCGACACGGCCCCGATCTGCCCACTGAGCAAGGCGATCAGCAACAGCCCGGCAAAACCCACCGCCAGCTGATAGAACAGGGTCAAGGTCGCCGGCGCCTCCGACAGCCGTGAGCAGCGCACCACCACCGTGGTCGCGCCCCAGGCCAGGCCGGCGATTACACCGAAGGCATCACCCAGCAGCATGCGGCCATCCATCTCCTCGAACGACATGCCACCGGCAAACGCCATGGCAATGCCACCAAATGCCAGCAAAATCCCCAGCCACTGCAACAGCCTCAGGCGCTCGCTGGGTAACCGGAAATGCAAGCCCAACGCGGTAAACACCGGTGCGGTATAGAGGAACACCGACATGTGCGCGGCCGACGTCAGCTTCAGCCCCTCGGCAATGAACAGGAATTCAAGGCCGAACAACCCACCCGCCACCACCCCGGCGCGCCATGTACTGCCGACCTGTTCCCAGCCACCGCGCCAGCACAACATCAGGCCTACCAGAACGGCAGCGATACCATTGCGCAGGGCCGCTTGCATCACCGGGGCGATATCCACGGCGGCGGTTTTGATCAGCACCTGCTGGCAACCCCAGATCAGGCACAGCCCCAGCATCACCTGGAAAGCGAAGGCGTCAGGGTTCTTGCGGACCGCGCTCATGGGCGGGCCTCTGGGATGATCGTCGGCATGGGCAAGGGCTCGGCAGTATTCAGAAGTTACCGATTATCGGGTTTGCGTGCCCACCCTTGCCAGCCTCAAAACGACCTCAAGCAATCTGCGCCTTCGCTGACACCTGTTCGAAGGTGGCTTCATCCAGCGCATCCGCCTGCTCGTCCAGCACCTGACGCGGGTGCTCGAAGCCGGGGATGCTGCTATCGATCAGGCTCATCAGGCGCAAACCGCGCTCGGTCAACACAAAGTTTTCGCCATTGCCGCCCTCTTCTTCAGGCCGGCTTGCGATGAAGCCACGCTTGAACAGCAGCTTCTCGTACTCACAGGCCAGGGTTTTAAGCAGGTCCAGGTCTCCCACCGGCTCACCTTTGGCAGCCAGCGCTGCGGCGTGCTGCTCGGCATAGGGGCGTGGGGTAAAGCTGTGACCAGCGCCGTTCTGCACCTCGTGCAACAAGCGCTCGATCAGGTCCCAGTCGTAGGGGATGCTCATGGTGATGGGCTCCAGCTGTGGACGGAAGGGGTACACAGGTTGGGACCGGAGAGTGAGTGGTGACGTTCCGGAAAATTAAATGAGAGCCACGATATGAGTGCCCCACCTCGCTGGATGACTAACCGTTATAGCCATCGGTCGCAATCGCTGAACTTGCCCGCGCCTTTTGCCCTCCACCGCGCATAACCACCGCTGGAGGTAAAAAGGATGAAACCGCTGCTGCCCCTTACTTGCGCCATCGCCCTGACCTGCGCCCTGCCCGCCTGGGCCTGCACACCGGAAGAAGCAACGCAAAAACGTGAAGAGTTGGCCGGGCTGGTTCCCCAGTTGACCGAGCAGAACCCACAGAAGGCCAAAGAGATCAATGACGAGCTTCAGGGGATGGACTTGGAGACGGCGAGCAAGGACTTGCCCGACAAGTGTCAGCTGATAGATCAGCGGATCAAGGAGTTGAAAACAGCGGAGAAGAAGGCTGAGTAGTTCTCGCCTGTGCTGGCTTCTTCGCGGATAAACCCACGAAAAAGCCAACACCGCTACTGAATGTTACTCAGCAGCCGGCTTGCGTTTCTTAAGTGGCGCCAGGCCATCAGCGCTGGCCAGCGGTGCATTTGGCCTCGGTTTGGCGGTCGGCTTGCGCTTGGCGGCAGCTTTCTTATCGCCGCCCTTCTTGTCTACCTTCTTCTTCTTGGCCCCAACAGCCTTGCCCGACGCCTTGACCTTCTTCGGCCCGCTGTAAGTACCCTTCACTTCCTTGATCACCCGGCGCTCGAACTGCTGCTTGAGGTAGCGCTCGATGCTCGACATCAGGTTCCAGTCATTGTGGGTGATCAGCGAGATTGCCAGGCCTTCGCCACCGGCGCGGCCGGTACGGCCCACACGGTGCACGTACTCGTCACCGCTGCGTGGCATGTCGAAGTTGATCACCAGGTCCAGGCCGTCGATGTCCAGGCCGCGGGCTGCGACGTCGGTGGCCACGAGCACCTTGGAGCTGCCTTGCTTGAAGCGCTCGATGGCCAGCTTGCGGTCCTTCTGGTCCTTTTCGCCGTGCAGCACGAACGCCTTCACGTCCTTGGCCACCAGGTGGCCGTAGATACGGTCGGCCAAGGCGCGGGTGTTGGTGAAAATGATCGCCTTGTCGAAGGTTTCGTTGGCCAGCAGC
Source organism: Pseudomonas monteilii NBRC 103158 = DSM 14164 (assembly GCF_000730605.1). GTDB lineage: Bacteria > Pseudomonadota > Gammaproteobacteria > Pseudomonadales > Pseudomonadaceae > Aquipseudomonas > Aquipseudomonas monteilii. The sequence continues at coordinate 20,193 of NZ_BBIS01000070.1, forward strand.
CACTGCACGATGGCTTCTTTGTGCTGGTCGTGGTCGGCGGTGATGATTTGCTGGCGGGTGCCTTCGGCCAGCTGCGACACGCTGTTGAGCATCAAGTGCTCAGGGTCTTTCAGCACCTTGCCGATGATATCGCGCAGGGCCGCGCCACCGGTGGTGGCCGAGAACAGCAGGGTTTGCTCGCGGTTCTCGCACTCCTTGCACAGGCGCTCCATGTCTTCGGCGAAGCCCATGTCGAGCATGCGGTCGGCCTCGTCGAGGATCAGCACCTGCACGTGGGACAGGTCCAGGTTACCGGCATTGAGCTGCTCCAGCAGGCGGCCCGGGGTGCCGATCAGCACGTCCGGCACCTTGCGCAGCATGGCGGCCTGTTCCTTGAAGTCTTCACCGCCGGTGACCAGGCCCGCCTTGATGTAGGTGAACTGCGAGAACAGCTGCACTTGCTTGAGGGTCTGCTGGGCCAGCTCGCGGGTCGGCAGCAGGATCAGCGAGCGGATCTCTACCCGTCCACCTTTCAGGTCGACCAGGCGGTTCAGCAGCGGCAGCACGAAGGCTGCCGTTTTACCGCTGCCGGTCTGCGCGGTCACGCGCAGGTCACGCCCTTGCAGGGCCAGGGGGATGGCCGCGGCCTGCACCGGGGTTGGCTCGACAAATTTAAGCTCGGCCACGGCTTTAAGCAGGCGTTCATGCAGGGCGAATTGGGAGAACACGGAGGTAACCTCGGGCAAGTGCGGGAAATTCAGTTGCATAGGGTAACGTTTTCTGCCGGCTTAGCCGAATTTCTTTTGGCAACTTTGCCGCCATCCGCGCTCTAATGGCACTTCGTTTCGCAACAAGACTGTACGCAAGCCCATGGATATCCAACGAATCTGGCGTGACTCCCTCGACCTGTGGGGCACCCTCGACCAACACCCTATGCTGCACGCGGCCATTGGCCTGGCGGTGCTGCTGCTGATTTCCCTGGTCATCGGCCGGCTGGCACGCTTCCTGGTACTGCACAGCGCCCGCCTGCTGGCACGCCAACCGGCGCTGAAGTGGCTGGACGACCTGCGCCACAACAAGGTGTTCCATCGCCTGGCACAAACCACACCGTCGCTGGTGCTGCAGTTTGGCCTGAAGCTGGTGCCAGAGCTGTCCGACACCGCCCAGCACTTCCTCGGCAATGTCGCCCTGGCCTTCACCCTGCTGTTCATGACCCTGGCGCTGTCGTGCCTGCTGGATGCCCTGCTCGACATCTACGCCCGCACCGAACACGCCCGCACCCGCTCGATCAAGGGCTACGTGCAGCTGGCCAAGATGATGCTGTGGATTTTCGCCGCCATCGTCATCATCGCCACCCTGATCGACCGCTCGCCGCTGTTGCTGCTGTCTGGCCTGGGTGCCATGTCGGCGGTGCTGCTGTTGGTGTACAAGGACACCCTGCTGTCATTCGTCGCTAGCGTGCAGCTGACCAGCAACGACATGCTGCATGTGGGCGACTGGATCGAAATGCCGCAGGTGGGTGCCGATGGCGATGTGGTGGACATCACCCTTCACACCGTCAAGGTACAGAACTTCGACAAGACGATCGTATCCATCCCCACCTGGCGCCTGATGAGCGAGTCGTTCCGCAACTACCGCGGCATGCAGCAGTCCGGTGGCCGGCGGATCAAGCGCAGCTTGTTCATTGATGCCGCTGGGGTACGCTTCCTCACCCGCGAAGAGGAACAGCGCCTGAGCCAGGTGCAGCTGCTGGGCGACTACCTGGCAAGCAAGCGCCAGGAGCTGCAAAACTGGAACGAGGCCCTGGGGCCGGTGGCGGAGCTGGCGGCCAACCGCCGCAAACTGACCAACATCGGCACCTTCCGCGCCTTTGCCCTGGCCTACCTTAAGAACCACCCCAACGTGCACCCGAACATGACCTGCATGGTGCGACAGATGCAGACCACCGCCGAGGGTGTGCCGCTGGAGATCTACTGCTTCACCACCACCACGGTATGGGCAGACTACGAACGCATCCAGGGGGATATTTTCGACTATCTGCTGGCGGTGTTGCCGGAGTTCGGGTTGAGCCTGTATCAGCAGCCGAGTGGCAATGACATGCGGGTGGGGTTGGCGGGGCGTACGGCGCAAGAGCCTGTGTCGCGTCGGCTGGAAGAGATGAGCGAGGCTTGAGATTGCCGGGGCTGCTTTGCAGCCCATCGCAGGCAAGCCAGCTCCCACAGGTTCAGCGCACAGTTCGAGACCTGTGCAGTACTTGTGGAAGATGCCGGCCGCTACCCCGCGTACCCCAACAGGTACAACAGCCCGGTCAAGGTCACCAGCGAAGCCACGGTCGATAACAGGATCGTCCGCGATATCAGCCCCGCCTCGCGGTTGTAATACTCCGCCAGCATGAACGGCCCGGTCCCTGTCGGCAGTGCCGCCAACAGCACCGCCGAAGCCGCCCACATGCTCGGCAGGCTGAACACCTTGTACGCCAGCACCCAGGTCAGCGCCGGCTGCCCTACCAGCTTCAACCCCACCAACGGCCACGGACTGGCCTGTGCGCCGGTACGCTTTTCCGCCAGGAACGCGCCCAGCGATATCAAGGCGCACGGCGTGGTAGCCAACGCCAGCATGTCGAGAAAGTGCATCACCGGCTCGGCCAGCCCCAACCCGGTCATGGCCCAGCCAGCACCCGCCAGCGGCGAAATCACCAGCGGGTTCTTCGCCAGCGCCTTGCCCACCACCACGATGGCGCGGCCAATATGCCGCTCTTCCTGCAAACCGATCTCGATCAGTGTCAGCGAAATGGCGAACACCAGGCACACAACGATCAACGACGAGATCAGGGCCGGCTGCAAGCCTGCCTGACCGAACAGCAACAGACACAAGGGGATGCCGATATAGCCGGTATTGGCATAGCCCGCACTGAGTCCGTCGATGCTCGATGCCACCAGGCCATGGCCGCTGTACAGCCGCCACGCCAGCGTGACCACGAACATGGCCAAGGCACCCGCACCAAAGGCCACGATGAACCCAGGATGCCAGATCTCACTCCAGGTGGCGGTGGCGGTGACCTTGAACAGCAACGCCGGCAGGCACAGCCAGACCACCATCTTATTGATTTCGGCGGCGGCCTTGTCGCCGAGTTTGTTGGTCTTGCGGCACAAGTAGCCAACCAGGATCAAAGCGAAGATCGGCGCAACAATGACGAAAATGGTGTGCATGTCAGGCTTTGCCGACCAGCGGAGACTGCGCGCGCGCCCCCAGACGGCTCAACCACACCGACGCCAGGATGATTCCGCCGCCGATGAACAGCCGCCCCAGCGGCTCGTGCTGGTTCCAGATCAACAGGTTCAGCAGCAGCCCTACCGGTACATGCAGGTTGTTCATCACCGCCAACGTACCGCCAGACACCAGGCACGCGCCCTTGTTCCACCAGTACAGGCCCAGCGCCGTCGGGCACAGGCCCAGGAACAGGAGCACCAGCCATTGCACATCGGTGCTCGGCAGGTGCTGGGCGTTGCCGAACAGCAGGAAGGCCGGCAACACCACCAGCAAGGCGCCCAGGTAGAAGTAGCCAAAGCGCGCATAATGTGGCAGGTCGCTGGGGTGGCGCGCGACCAGGTGGCGGTACAGCACCTGGCCAGCGGCATAGGTGAAGTTGGCCAGTTGCAGCAGCAGGAAGCCGATGAAGAACTCGCCGCTGATGCTGTCGAAGCGGATCACCGCCGCACCGCCCACGGCAACCAGCGCGGCCAGCAGCGCCCACGGGTTGAAACGCCGGTTCATGGCGTCTTCGATCAGCGTCACATGCAGTGGCGTGAGGATGGTGAACAGCAGCACTTCCGGCACGGTCAGCACGCGGAAGCTTAGGTACAGGCAGACGTAGGTGATGCCGTACTGCAGCGCGCCGATCAACAGCATCGAGCGCATGAAGCGCGGCTCGACCTGGCGCCAGCGGGTCAATGGCAGGAACACCAGGCCTGCCAGCACCACCCGTGCGAGCACAGCAAAATAGCTGTCGACGTGCCCGGCCAGGTACTCGCCGATCAGGCTGAAGGAAAACGCCTGGATCAGCGCGACGATTATCAGGTAGCCCATGGTTGTCTCTCGTGAATCAAGGCCGCGACCTTAGCGGGTTGCGGCAAATGAGTTCAACCATGAGGAATGTAAGGGCTGAACCGGCCCCCACAGAAGCCCAGG
>NZ_BBIS01000069.1 GCF_000730605.1 Pseudomonas monteilii NBRC 103158 = DSM 14164
TTAGCGGAATCGCATGGCCGCTGGCTTAGCACTGCTGACTTTTGACACCCATTCTCAAACTGGAAAAAGCATGTCACCACTTCGAAATCTTGCCGTGTTCGGTTGTATCGCTCTGTCGCTGGCAGGGTGCAATGACAAAAAAATCAACGTGACCATCCCAATGGGCGCTGTCCTCTACGCAAAACTCTATCACCTCGGTGATCCTGCGCTTGGCACTGTTCTGCCGACCGAGTACCGGGCAGGTGGGGCTGGCAAGGTGGATTATGATTTTTCTCAGGTCCTGGCCGGCGGCGACTGCGCTCTGGGCATCCCCCTCGAATGGAACAACAGCATGAAGAAGCATGTGGCTGCGACCGCCACACTGTCGTGTGACGGAGTTGAGCAGCGAGAGCTGAAAGGCTATGTGGTCGACAAAGATGGGAAGGAAGGCCTGGACGGCGTTGCGTTGGGCGGTGTGGTCTCGTTCGTGGTGACCGAATCCGTTTCCGTGAAGTAATGACGATCACGGATTGATCGAACTAGGGGAGGGCGACGGCGCCCGACTTGAACGTCGGGCGCGAATGGTGCGGGGCGATTCGCTTTAAGCGGTCATCTGAAGGCCGAAGGACTCTGCAATACGGCCGACAATGGTCGGGAGGTCACCCTGGATCTTGAGTGCTTTGAAGTCGAGATCCTCGGTAGCCAGGCGGTCCAGGAACAGCTGCATGTCCGCGGTGATGCTTTCGGGCAGCTCGATCACTTCGCCGGTCAGCAGACTGGTCAGGGCCAGGACATCGTTCCGGTGCTTTCTGATGTCCTTACTGTCTGCCCCGCCTTCACCGTTTTCTTTGCGCTGAGACAAGTCGAGCCAGGCTTTAGCCTTGAAGGGGATAAGGCGATCGGCGCCGATATAAGTCAGCTCCTCACCCTGCTGGCGGCCGGACAGTAGGAACTGGTAATAGTCCTCGTTCAGCAAAATGGCGCTCAAGCTCGAAACCGATTCGTCTGTTGGGATGGGGTCAGCGTTGCGTTTTCTTCGTGCTCCAGGCCTTCCGGCGCCCGCGAGAATAGCTCGATCATCACGGGGTAGGAGGGATCTGTAGGCTTTTGGAACCGATAGAAAATGGGTTCAGGACGCTCGCCGCCTCTCTGCAACCGATGCAGCGCGCATCTCAGTATGCGCTGCGCACTGCACAGTGTGAAGCGCATACTGGGCGTTTCAGCCGCCATGGCTTGGCCTGCTGACTTTTCCTACAGCCGTAACGGAACCATCTGATCGACACCCATGACTCAGCAGGGGAAGGTCTGGTTTTTACCGAGCAATGGACAGGAAAATGGCTATACCAACCACCAGCGATCTGAAGCTGCCTCTCAGCTTGCACCTGGATCAGAACACCCTTGACGCGATCGAGCGCTTCAGGGCCGCACGTGCGGAGCACTTGAAGTATGCGCACGATGAGACGGTTACCAGCGCAGAATTGTTTCTGGCGCTACAGCGAGCTGAATTCGACCTGGCCACGGCGGTTGACAGGCTTTTGGTCGAACACTCCAGCATGTCGAACTGTCGGGGCTTCTAGGGCTCCGTGCTGCCCGGCTCATAGGGTGGCATGGAGGGCGGGGAGGCCTACCCGCCTCAGCCTGGAGAGCAATATTCCACCGAGATCCACAGCTCATTCACCAAGATGTTTGCCCTGGTAATGTCATGGCGAAAGACTCTGTTTTCCTTGATGGCAGGTCGGTAGCTGAACTCTCCGAAACGATCGTTGCTGATGATGTAAGCGTTCGGGGAATATGCCAATTCGATGATCATTTCATCGGCGCTGCGGCCTTTGTCGACGCGGTACGTCTCTACTGACGCTGGGAAGGTGCGTTGAATGTCCTCCCACGAAACCTGAAGCTTTCTCGTGATGCCTGGATCAAAGACCAGAATGATCTCACTGCCAGGCCAGTTTGAAAGCAGTGCCGGAACGAGTGCACTCAAAGCGTTCAGTCCGATGAACTGTTGATTCTTGCCCCGGCCACGATTGCATAGGTTGTTCCCGTCAATGATCAGCCGCTCGATTACTCGACTATCGCGCTGCCGGAGCGACGCCATTTGCTGCTCCCATTTTGCGAGCTCACGTTCAAGGTCTTCAACATCACTGGTTTTGTGCCTGACGACTTGGGCAATGTCATCTGTTCCGAAGTAGTTACTGCAAGCCCCCTTAACTTTCGCGGCCTCCACTGAACGTGGTGGTGCGTTTCGGTGGCGATCTCGGAAATCGACCGCTTGGGCCAGCTTCTCCTTGGCCACAACCAGACGCTCGCGATATTTGAGGCACTGTGCCTGCGGCACACGAATATGCTCTTCAAACCTAGAAATTTTGGCTGAAAGACTTTCAACGGCTGGCTGCAGTCTTGCGATTTGCGAACTGTAGGTGGCGTAGTCGGAATCGGTTTCGAGCCAGTCCAGGGTAGAGTGGAACTGAAGATCGTATCGAAGCCTCTGCACCAGATGCTGCTGGGTGGCTATCTCTCCATTCTCGCAAGTCAATGCATCCAACCGTGCAGCTTTTTCGGCTAACTTGGCTTCCTCTGCCTCGGACATTTTGGGGGGTTTAGGAACCCGTCCGGTCAAAGCATCGAATGCTTGCCCGAGCAACGAGCGGTTCAGTCGATAGACGGCATCGTGGACTGTTGCACGATCGATCAGGGTTAATCCACCCAGTTGGGAACGCTCTCGTTCGAGCTCCTCTAGTTTCATCTCGGCATTTTTGAGCGCCAACTTGGCATGGCCTTCATCAAAGCGATGCAGGTGGCCGTAGAGTTCGTATTGCTCCTGCAAGCCCACTTCAGCCGCAGCAAGGGCGGCGACAGCAGCTTCGTACTGCGCACTGTAGGGGTTCTGACCCATTGCGTTTCCAAATGATGGAGTTCTGCGTACAACCGATGCGCACCGTGGCACCTGCCCCATAACGCAGTTGAGCGACCACTTTAAGAGGAAGCGCTTGGAGAGTGAAGAGCAATGGGCCACGACGGTGGGCCTACGGCGAGCTGAGAGACGTAACCGGGGACGCCACGCATAGGCACACCCCGGCATTCCACTGGCGCACTTTTTGCTGGGGCACGTACGCGAGGCGGGTCATTGGGGTGACGCTTCCACGCCGAGATCCGCGCCCGCCACTCACCTGCTAGTTTATGTAGCTATTAGAGTCAGTTCTTACGGCCCTTCATCGAGGCGTGCAGCATTTTTTCAACCATATCTAAAACTAGGGTGCAGATACCTTTTATGTTGAACTCAGGCAGTTTCTCAACCCAATAAGACAGTGCTGCAAAACCCGCGTGACCAATGTCAAGGTCATCCTCTTTACAGAAAAGCGCGCTCTTCAGCATTGGGTCATCAGCCATGCTGCCAACCTGGATAACTATAAAAAAAGGTCCTGAAGTAGGTGCGTTGCCGGCAAAAAAACGGAATTCATGGCTTGCGTGTTCACCTCCTGTTAGCTCGAACATATACTTGCAGTGCCCATGGCGAGTTATATGTCCGAAGGCGGCTGTGCACTCCTCAATTGTTTTTGGATAAATGACAATTGGTAGTGTTTTAACTAAGCGCAGGAGGTCTTTGGTCATGGTTATCGATAGTGGTACCCGCCCCTTCATGAATGACCTGAGTGCCTGACTTGAAATGTGCTCAGGCAAATACTCTGCGATGGGGTACGCCAAGGCGTTTAGCGTGGCAATTAAGCCCTTGGCTTCTGGTGACCAATAATGTCTGGTTTCGTCAATAAGTTTATATTGATCACCCGCCTCGCCATCGCCATCGCCATTTGGCTCCTCATCTTCGTCCTGGAGGAACAGCCAATGTATCCAGCGATGATCGTCATTTTCCTCGCTATAGCAGTATGCTTTGCCTGTGGCCGGCATAGGTACTTGCGAGCTTTCTTTGGTTACCCAGTCGGTATCAAGACGAAAATATTCGTCTGGTCTTAAAGAGATTGATGGTAATGAGGGTGATATTGCCCGGTGTTGTTCAAGTAGATGATCTTTTCTTTTGTCATGACGGGAGGATTCTACAAAGATGCTTTGGCGTTCAGAAACCTTCTTGCCTATAAGGTTCAGTAGGGAGTCTACTGACGCTGGCTTTCTCAATAGTTCGAAATCTTCCCAGTAAATTACGGATTGCTCGTGCGCCTGAGCCTTGCTAGCGCCGAAAGTGGCGCCAGCATCGGTCACAATTTCCTTGAGCTGGCCATCAGGATCAATTAGCTGAAGGATTCCCTTCAGGGGGACGATACTCAGTAGCTCTTCGTCAATGCATAATTGGTCTGGGATGCCTTTGAGGAATGGGTTTGATGCCCAAGCTTCGTATAGAAAATTAGCTATCGAGATTTTATCATTGCGTTTGAAGAACCTCTGGTGATAGAGGTCGAGGCCCGGAACATTCAATGTCAGTGCAATTACGGGAATCAATGCAAGGTCTTCAGCTTCTGAAGGGTTTAGGCCTTCACTTACCCAGAACGCTTCACGCTCTTCGCTCACGAAAAGATATTTATGCTGAACTATGGTGAAATGATGAGTGAGCATGTCAGCCATCTGGATGGCACTTAAATATTTCCGGCTTGAGCTGTAAAGTTTCAGCTCATGGATTACGGTTTATGTTACACCAATAATTGAATTCTGCCACTTCGCTAAGAACCGGTCACTGAGCTATGCCTATCCACTCACGGGCGTGTTTTAATATTTTGATTTTATAGATTCCACTGGCGTATCTATACTTGATAGTTAGTAGTATTCCCCTGCGGGCGTCGCCTTCGCACTTCTCCGAGAGGGGTATGTGAACCGCTTTGGGATTGATTGCTGGATGGCGGTGGCTCCCCCAGAGCACAAAGCGGCGTAGGAATCCCCTGAATGGTTGTAGTACTAGGAAGTGACGGCACTCGAAAGGATGAGCGATGAATCAGTATAAAATTGTTGAGCGAGAACTAGCGCGAGCCGAGGCTCTGATTGCTGGTTACCTTGGTTTGTACGCAGGCAGCATTGACCTGGCCTACTTCAACGCAGCCTCACTCAAGCGGGTAACTCCAGAGTTCAAGCGTTGTGTGCAGGTCATCCAGGATCTCGCTGCCATGCCGGTGGTGAGTCAATCTGCGACACGCAACATGGTGACCGCAGTGGACCGATTGGCCGACCTGGTTCGGGCACCTCAAATGAAGCCTTCAACTCGTACCCTCTGGGCTATTGAGGATTGGATTCGTCGCACCCCGCTGGCCGTGGTGCGCCATCTGGCCGCGATTGTAGGGCCTGTGGCAGCGGGTATCTGGGGAACCATCGATAGTAGTGCAGAAGCGGATGTAGGCGTGGCGATTGCTGCGGCCCTGGTGATGCTGTCTTTCGGCTGCAGCCTGAGCCATCTCCGCGACCCAGATCACTCTATTCAGAAGGGGTTGCTGGCGTTCCTTGGAGCCGGTGCCTTGATCCTCGTGACGAAGGGCGTCCTGCTCACATTCTTTGCTTTCGCAGTCATCTCCGCGGGCTTCTTCATTCGAGATGTCGCAGTGTGGTGCCGCAGATCGAAGTCGGGCGCTGGAGCTGGAAATCGTGGTGGTGATGAGCTGTTTGAGGGCAATGACAGCCTCTATACGCCGGAGGAGCTCTACGACATTGGTGGTGGGCCTGGGCCTGCACTTAGTGAGTACGGCCTTGCCAAGGACGATGATTGAGCCCGTCACCTTCGACTCAGGGCGGTTGCGCCGTGAAGTTGAGGTCTAGGGCCTAGGCTAGGCCTGGCAGCTACTTGAGGGGCAATGGCTTCAATGACGCTCGGCCTCGACTTACAGGCTGGGACTAGGCCGAGCAGATGATACGGTTTTACTTACCTTCGCCGTTTGCCCGGGCGAACTGCGCAATGTCCAGTGCCGACCCATCGTAGAGGTCGATCGGCGTGTAACACCACTCGACGAACCATTCCTGGACCTGCCGGCGGGTGAGGGGGCCATACGATCGCTGGATTTTGTTGAGGCTGACGAGCCCGCAGATAGGATTGATGATCCAAAAGCCAATGTGCTTGGCGCTGAGGAAATAGGTTGCGGCGTAGAAAATGGCTGACGCGGTCTTCCCGTACAGCTCACGGATCTGAAGCATCGGGTAAAAGAACACAGCTGACGTGACCAGTGCGCAGATAGCCACAAGGAGCCACTGATTCCACAGCTTTAAGGCCATAAAGCCTGTAACCCACCATTGCTGTCGCTTGTCCAAATCGTCCCATTTCATTCTGTTTAGTGTCCTTATGCAGGGGCCTGAGGGCTGTAGAAATGTAAGGCAATGGGCCTTGATGCTCGATTTCGATACTACATGAATTATCTGTACGCGTTATGTGTTATTTTCTCGCCATGCAAACCATGTCGGGAGATCAATGGTGACTTCAGCAAAACACACCCGCAGACGTGCGGTTTATTGGGGGGTAGCTTTGCTGGCCCTGGTCGGCGGGCCGTTGGCTTATAAGGGCCTTGGGTTGAACAATCTGAGGACCAGTTTTTCCTCGGCGACGAGCGAGGAAATTCAGGCGGCGGCCCGTGATTCCAAATGCGCGACTCGGCTCCTGGTGGATGCCAATCGGAGTGCGCAAGACATCCGGGTCAGGGATCTGGATTGGGTCAAGGAGCGCTGTGCATTAGTTGAGCGCCAGGCAGCGGCGTTCGAGGGAACGGCACAATGAGTAGCTCCAAAACCGCGGCCTGCCGGCGGACCTCCAAAATTCAGATTCGGCGCAAATATGTGGTGGGCGCCGTCTGCCTTCTCGCGTTTCTCGCTTCGTCGTTCGCATATCAATTGCCAGGCCTTACCGCTAAGGCCGCTTCCTTTGTGGTTGGGTACTGGGCGGCACTGCCGTTTGTACACCTGGCTACAGGGCATGGGTTCGGCTTCAAGAAGAAACGGGCAGCACCTTGCGGCGGCGCTTGCGTAGATGTCCACGAGCGCTGTGATGCTCAACGCGAGGGTGAGGAGGCTTCCCAGGAGCAAGCTGACGGTGCTCCGCATACCGGGCCGGCAATCTCGCGTTCACCGTCCGTCCAGTCCCAGTAATCAGTACAGGTCGAATCGAGATGAAACGAAAATTCAAGAATGGTGATTCTGGCTGGAAGACAAACTGGCTCGGAGTTTGTGAGCGACCTCGGTTTTTCACAATCCACACACTCAAAGCGCTCGCAATGATCGTTGTATTCACGATTCTGAGCTTATTGCGCTCAGCAGCGGTTTTAGTACTGGTTGCCCTGCTAGTCTCCTTGGTTGGAAAATTATTCACTCCTCTTGAGCTATTGGACGCTCAAAGTCGTGCGGTCCTGGATGGGCCGCGAGACTATTTTGTACTGACAATTATGGGCCTGATTTGGCATGGACTGGTGTGTGATTCATTCACTGCCTTTCGGAAGTGGCGGCAGCGGCGGAGTCGCAATGAAATTAAAATGAGCTGATTTCTTGGGCTGCTCATAAATCGAACTCAATTTTAGGAATAAGGAACATTTCTTATGCTTGTCAAAAAATGGAAAGCCATTGATCCGACAGTTAGAGATTATCTTATCGCCGTACCTATAGCGCTAATGTTGGTGGCCTTGGTTATATTGGGTGACTACCATTACTCTCCGGATAAAGTTACGCGGCCTGCTGGAGAGGTGAAGTCTCTTGTGCTGCATGACTCTGCTTTCTCGACCATTACGACCCTGGAAACAACGGACGGCTGGTATCAGCTTGAAGGGGCAGTCTCGGGGGCTAAGGGCGATGTCGTGAGCATTCAAGCTCAGGGCGCATACAGGAAAGCGTGCATTGCATCCCAGGATAGAAGGCGTGTTACGATATTCGCTGAGTATGATTTAAATAGTAATGCCCAGTCAGTGAAATCAAGGGACCGATAGCTCCATTAAGCATCACCGAGGAATTTAGGCTACATGAACGTCCAGGAAAAATTGCGTCACTACGAAGCTGCACTCAAAGCGGCCCCGCGGCGAATTTTGGCCGGTAAACATGACTGGAAAAAGGACATCACACGTGACGCTGGCGTTTACGTGATCTGGGAAGCCGGTGTTGCACGATACGTCGGTGAGACATCGGCATTACGCGCCCGAATGCGTGACCTTACCTCCGTTAAAAACCACTCATTTGCGAAGGGCACCTGTGATCGCTTCGGTATTGATGCCAGCGACAAAGAGGGTCTAGTCAAAGTGTATTCGAGTAACTACGAACTGTCCTTCTGCGCAATTCCATTAGGTCGCAAGGAAGTCGAGGAGTACCTGATCTTGCGCTGGCGCTCTAGTCTGTGGAATAAGGTGACATCACGGCTGCTCGTTGGGCACCAATACAATTGGGTTGTTCCTGCAGCATCCACCTCCGAGAATGAAGCCGGCGGTACAACTGCCATCCAGGCGCTGCAAAGCAATCCGGCGGAAGAGTTCGATACTGAGCTGGCGGAAGAGCTTTAGTGCTTACCCCTTGTTCTGTATTCCAGCGTTTCCGACCCACCTCATGGTTCCGCAGGAATAATAGAAATTTCAGTTAGTTATGTGTCGTTTTCGTGCCTTGGGCATTTGATTGACATTCGATACGGCTTTCAGGATTATAGGTACGTGTTACGATTTTTTGGCTGTATCCCGCCGCTAAGGATGTGAGTTCAGCCGCAGTCGCCCCGAGTCCCTCTCTGGAGATTTTCAATGTTGAACCCAACAACGAATGCCGAACCCGCAGACCAGACCTTCGATGATGCTGGTCTGAAGGCCGCGTTGCAGGAGTTCAGCGACAAGATCCAGGCCGCTACTGGCCGTTCAGTGCTGCCACTTGAACTCAAAGCATTCCGCGCCCAGGTCGCTACCTGCATAGCTCACCGGCAGCCACGGGTGGTTCAGTTGGGCCTTTGCGACTTTCAAACCCGCAGTGGGCGGGCTGCGTTGATTGAGGTCAAGTTCTAACCAGGATGGCCACCCAGCGCAAGGTAGTTGCGTTCAAGGCACCCAAACAAGGAACATCGTGCCCGAAACCCAGCTGTCAGCTCGCACCAGGGCCTCAATAAGGTACTGCTCGCAGCTTTCGGCCCGATCCACCCCCAGCATTTCCATGAGTAAGGCCTGAGGTTTGAACGACCATATCCATCTAGCGGCTGAATACGAACAGACCCCGAGCCGGGAGCTGCCGCATTCTGTTGAAGCCGAACAGGCCATTCTAGGCGGGTTGCTGAACGACCCACGGGCGTGGGTGCGAGTCTCTGACCTGGTCGTCGAATCTGATTTTTTCCGCGCAGACCACAGGCTCATTTTCAAGGCTATTGCCAAGCTGCTTGAAGAGGGGAATGCGCTTGATGTCGTCACAGCGCAAGAGGCGCTGGAAAGAACGGGTGAGCTCTCGAATGCAGGTGGCTTGGCCTATCTGAAAGAGCTTTCCGATAACACCCCGTCTGTCGCCAACATCGCGTCTTTTGCACGCGTCGTCAGCGAGCGGTCTCAGTTCCGGAAGATCATCGGCGTTTGCACGGAGATCGAGCAAAGCGCCAGCGCCCCGGACGGCCGTACCGCGGAAGATCTTGTGCATGATGCCGAAGCAAAGATGCTGTCCGTGGCCGGTCAACGGCCGAAAGAGGGCGGGCCGGTAGGTATCGAGGCTCTGCTCAGAAAAGCCGTCGAGAAGATTGAGACCGCCCATGAGTCTGGCCTTGAGTCGCTTGGCCAATCGACGGGCTTCACCGACCTCGACAGCAAGCTGAGCCTGTTGCGCCCGGCCGACCTCGTGATTGTGGCCGGCCGGCCATCCATGGGCAAAACCACGTTTGCCATGAACATCGTGGAAGAGGCCGTTCTGCGATCGGAAAAAGTGGTCGTGGTCTACTCCATGGAGATGCCGGGCGATGCCCTGCTGACTCGCATGCTCTCCTCAATGGGAAGCATTGACCAGTCGCGGGTCCGCTCAGGGAAGCTCTTGAATGAGGACTGGACCAAGCTGACCAAGGCTGCCAACGCGCTCAACAAGAATGAGCGCTTCTTCATTGATGACACCCCGGCCTTGAGTCCCTCGGATATGCGCAGCCGCACACGTAGGCTTCGGCGCGTGCACGGCGAGATTGGCTTGATCATGGTGGACTACCTGCAGCTGATGCAGATCCCCGGGTACGGCGGCCTGAATCGGACCAACGAGATATCGGCTATCTCCAGGTCGCTCAAGGCTTTGGCGAAGGAGTTCAATTGCCCCGTGATTGCTCTCTCGCAGCTCAATCGCTCGGTGGAGCAGCGCAAGGACAAGCGACCTGTGAATTCCGACCTGCGCGAGTCCGGTGCTATCGAGCAAGACGCAGACGTGATCATGTTTGTGTATCGAGATGAGGTGTACAACCCCGACTCCCGTTTTGCTGGTACCGCAGAGATCATCATCGGCAAGCAGCGAGAAGGCCCGACCGGTTTCGTCCGGCTTGGTTTCGAGGGTCGATACACACGCTTCGTTAATTTGGAGCCGGGTACGCACGACTTCACTGAACAAGAGATGGGGGTAGAGAGGATTGACCCTAACCCACGCCTTGGCCGCATGCCCGTCCAGAAGCTCGCAGAAGGGGCGGCGAACAAAGTCGAGAGCAAGGGTAGGGGGCGGCGCCGAAAAGGCGCGAGAAAGCCGCCATAAAGCCCGTTGACGCCTCTCCACTCGCAAGCGCCCTCAACTTACTGAACAAGATGCCCACATGAACGAAGACTACGCTTCAGAGCAGCTCGACCTACAGACTTCCTCGCTGAAGGTGCCACCGCACTCTATCGAGGCAGAGCAATCCGTGCTCGGTGGTCTCATGCTCGATAACAATGCCTGGGAGCGCGTGCTCGATCAGGTCTCCGACGGCGATTTCTACCGGCACGATCACCGGCTTATTTTCCGCGCCATTCACAAGCTGGCGGACCTGAACGAGCCATTCGATATCGTCACGCTGCATGAGCGCCTGGACAAGGAAGGGCTGAGCAGCCAGGTTGGCGGGCTGGCATATCTGGCAGAGCTGGCCAAGAACACCCCTTCGGTGGCCAACATCAAAGCCTATGCTGCGATCATCAGGGAGCGGGCGACCCTGCGCCAGCTGATCAGCATCAGCACGGACATCGCAGACAGTGCCTTCAACCCTGAAGGCCGGAACGCTTCGGAGATCCTCGACGAGGCCGAACGGCAGATTTTCCAGATTGCTGAAGCCCGGCCCAAAACCGGCGGGCCGGTGGGTGTCAAAGATCTCCTGACGATGGCCATCGATCGCATCGACACGTTATTCAACTCTGACAGCGACATCACTGGCGTTTCGACCGGCTTCACCGACCTGGACGAGAAGACCAGCGGCCTGCAGGCGGCCGACCTCATCATTGTGGCCGGCCGGCCGTCGATGGGTAAGACGACCTTCGCCATGAACCTGGTGGAAAACGCTGTGCTGCGGTCCGAGAAAGCGGTGCTCGTGTTCTCGCTCGAAATGCCAGGTGAGTCGCTGATCATGCGTATGCTGTCATCGCTCGGCCGCATCGACCAAACCAAGGTGCGTTCCGGCCAGCTGGATGACGATGACTGGCCGCGATTGACCTCGGCGGTGAATCTGCTCAACAACCGCAAACTGTTCATCGACGACACCGCCGGTATCAGTCCCTCGGAGATGCGTGCACGGACCCGGCGGCTCGCCCGCGAGCACGGCGAGATTGGCATGATCATGGTTGACTACCTGCAGTTGATGCAGATCCCGGGCTCCGCCGGCGACAACCGGACCAATGAGATTTCCGAGATCTCTCGTTCCCTCAAGGCCCTGGCCAAGGAGTTCAACTGCCCGGTAATCGCCCTGTCGCAGCTGAACCGTTCCCTGGAGCAGCGGCCGAACAAGCGCCCGGTGAACTCCGACTTGCGTGAATCCGGTGCGATCGAGCAGGACGCCGACGTGATCATGTTCGTGTACCGCGACGAGGTGTACCACCCCGAGACCGAGCACAAGGGTGTGGCTGAAATCATCATCGGCAAGCAGCGTAACGGCCCCATCGGTTTTGTGCGCCTGGCGTTCATCGGCAAGTACACCCGCTTCGAGAACCTCGCGCCGGGCATGTACAACTTCGACGATGATGAGTAGTGAGTAGCGATAGCCTGCGCCGGTAGGACTGGGCTGTCGATGTCGTTTTGCCGAGCAGATTTCATGCTCGGTGTTGAGCATCTCCAGGATACGAAGCCTACATCCTCCTGGAGATGCCAATATGAATCAGCTGCTCGTATCCGAACTCACCTGGCCACAACAGGTCGCCCTAAACGACTACACCCTTTTTACCCAACGCCTGCCCATTGAGGGCTCCGCCAAGGCCGAGCATTGGCTTGAGCGCAAGCGCAAAGACTTCCTCGCCTGCATCATGCACATCAACGAGCAGGCCAGTTACACCGCCTTCCTTGCCCGCCTAATCAAAGAAACTCCATCGCCCGCCGCCCGGGCTGCTGAACTGGCCTCTCGCCAGTGAGGCCGCGGCTGCTGGTCCTGGTCTTGATCAAAGGAAAACCCCGGCTGACTGATATTCAGGGTCTTTTCCGGTTAGCCATCACCGCACGCAGCTCTGACGAGTGCGCTTGCTGCGTGGTCAGCTTTCAGTAAACGCTTTACACACCCCGGCCAAGGCTGGGGGTTTTACCGTTTGGCGGTCCATCAGGTCTCACCACTGGCCCGGCAAATCTGTTTGATTCGTATACTCGCCCAAGGTACTACGCGTATCGGCCGGCTGCGGGCGTTAGCAGTCAAGTGCCTTACCGATCTAGTGGCATCCCCTCCACCCTTGTGGCTGCCCCGCCAGCCTATTAGGCTCTGCCCCGCCCGTAATCTGCAGTTGACGTGCATGTGATGAGACAAATTAATCAGCTTGAATGTGGGGATTCTGGGGTATGAGGCGGCAAAAAGCAGATCCGCGTGATGCGCATATGGCTAGCTACGAGCAATTTGCCTGGCAGGATGCACTGGCGTTGGCGACTTGGTTGAAGCAGTCCTTCGACCTGGTACAGGTAAAAGAGACCTTCGATGCCCTTTCAGTTGATCAACTCCACGTGTTCGAAACGGAATCAGAAGGCTTCATCCGGGAGCTGTTAGCCAAACCTGTAAGTCAACGTCCAGCCTACTTGCGCAAGGTCGGCAAGAATGCAGGTGAAATGACCCAGGCTGTTCTGATAGTCCTCGCGATCATAGCGCAGGTCCGGGTTATGGAGGTGATCGAGATCCGTGACCGCTTCCGCTACTCGCTGTATCCAGGCGGCGCCAACCGAGCGACCTGCGCCAGCATCTACGCATTCAACAACGAAATGAGGAATGTCACCTTCATGGGTTGGCCGACGCGGGTGTTCGAGGCGCTCGCTGAGCAGGACGCCAAGCACGAGGAGTTTTGGGCGAAGCATGGAGACATGCTGGAACAATGGGCGGCTGCCGCCGGTCCGCGCCCCTCTGAGGCAGACTGATCTCATACCTCAGGGGTTTCTCCTGCGCGCCCAGTTAACCGCTGGTGACAGATCCAGCGCCCGTTGATCACCACACAGCCTGACACTGTGATTAAATACAGTTAGCACCCTGCCATCACCAATTGACTTGGAGATTGACCAGTTGTTGACTGAAGAACCGGAGCTCATTTCAAGCTACGACGATCTGCGGGCCAGGCCGGATTTTGAAGAGGCTTTGGCATTCTTCCCTCACGACCAGCGGCGTTTTGGCGCTGTCCTGGCTCCATACCGCTTTCAGGATAGAGTCAGTTGCGGGATTGCCAGCTGCCGCCAACCGCACCTCACTGGGTACCTGATTTCTACCAGCGACGGGAAAGAGACGGCGATCGGCGGTGACTGTGGCAGGACTCACTTTGGGGTCTCGTTCAATCGGGAACGAAAACGCATTGATGCACTCATTGATCGGCGCCGGCGGATCGACACCATCACTGCGATGATTGAAGGCCTTGGCGCAATGATGCCCCTCATCGAGCAGCTGGACCGTGACTATCAGGCCTTGGTCCAACTGAAGCAGCGCCTCATGGGCGCTATCGGTACCGTGACCTACCAGCGCCTTAAAGGCAGAGCGGAGCGCGGTTATGCGGCGATCGAGAAGGAAGTGCCCATGACCGAGCGAGAAGCAGAGGCGTTCTTCGCGACGAGCAATCGCAGGCCAGATGACGGCCTTGGATGGCCCACGAACACCGTGGTACTCGCCAGGATCGATGGACTCGACTTCTTCAAGGGTGACACGAAGACTTTGATGATCAGCAACCTGATCACTCCGATCCGCAACTTGGCCACAACTTCGCCGGCGGACGTGCTCACGATGAAGCCGCGGGCATTGGGCGCCACCGCCAAGTGGGTTGGCGAGGTGCCAATGCACCTAGCCAGAGCTCAGGCAGTTGTGGCAGCGGGAAATGCGTTTTTCAGCGCATCAAACCTACAGCACCTAGCTCTACTCGGCGCCAGCGCTGCGCCGCTACAACTCATGATCGAAACGCTCTGACCTGGTTGGCGCAGGACCTGGCCAGTCTGCGCCTTCCCCATGCCTCTCGCCCATCACGTCCCCAACGTTCGACATCGCGTGGGTGCTTGTATGTGAAGGCATTATGAGAGGTCGCCAGGTGCTACCTGATGACTCAGATAACCAGGCGCCTGGCATGTGCTGCTTCGACGATGAAGAGTAGTTAATGGCGATAGCCTGAGCCGGATTGATTGGACAGCCGATGTCGTCAAGTTCAGAAGATTCATGCTCGCTGTTGAGCATCCCCACGATACGAAGCCTACTTCCTTCTGGAGATGCCAACATGAATCAGATGCTTGTACCCGAACTGATCGCCTTAAACGACTACACCCACGCTATTCCAGCCCTGGACAGTGCTGGTCGCTTTGCCCGGATCGTTGCGCGAGCGGAAGCCTGCATTGCGCGCATCGACCAGATCATCGATCAAGGATTCACCTGCAGCTCTGCTACCTCGTTCGGTAAGGACAGCACGGTTGTGCTGGTACTGATGCTGGAGGCTATCCGGCGCCGTGTCGAGGCCGGGTTGTACGTGCCGGCGGCTTTTGTCACAAACGCCAACACCGGCACTGAAAACCCAGGCATGGACATCTATGCCGAGGCGATGATCACTGAGCTGGAGATGTATTGCACCAAGCAGAGATTGCCAATCACAGTGGTCAAAGTGCAGCCCTCGATGACCTCGACGTTTGCCTACGCCACCCTTGGCCGTGGAAAACTGCCGGTCTTTGCTGGCGCCTCTCGAAGCTGCTCGATCGACTGGAAGCTGCGCCCGCAGCAGAAGGCCCTCAAGCAGCTGCTTTCGACGCTGCAGTCTCCAGGTGAGCTAGTGACCTTCGTGGGCACCCGTTTGTCAGAGTCGGCAACCCGTGCGGCCAATATGCGCGAACGGGGTGAGGAGGAGGCTGGCCGGCTGGTGCTCAATGAGCACGGCTCGTACAACTGCTCGATCATCGCTGACTGGGAGATGGAGGAGGTGTGGGAGTTCCTCATGGCGTGCGAGGCGAAGCGTGGCGGTCCTTATCGGACCTTCGTCGATAACTTCGATTGGTGCCTGGAGCTCTACAAGGAAGCCAATGAAGGCACGTGCGCGATCATTACCGGCGACGGTGGTAACAAGGCGGCGTGCGGATCTCGCTTTGGCTGTGCCTGGTGCACGGTCACCGGTGAGCGTGACAAGTCCATGGAGGCAATGATTGCGTCTGCGCCCGAGAAACACGGGCACATGTCCGGGATAAATCGCTTCCGGAACCATCTCATCAACACCCGCTGGGATATGGGGCGTCGAGACTGGATCGGGCGAACACACTCGGACGCCGGCTACATCAACGTCACAGGAACAGCTTACAACGCAGAAATGCGCCGTGAACTGTTGCGGTACCTGCTGACCCTGGATGTGTTGGAGGAGGAGCGGGCAGAGGAGCACGATGCGCGGATGTTCCGCGGCGAGCTGGAAAGGACGGAATCCAACGAGATCCTTCGTGGAGTCACCTTCCAATTCATCACGGCGAAGAATCTGCTGGCCATCGACTTTGCCTGGTCACTGAGCTACGGCTTCGACCATGCCTTCCCGGCCTTGTCGGAGTGGTATGAGATCCGTGTCTTGGGGAAGCGCTACCTGATCGACGATGTCACTCCCGTAGAGAAGGGCATCATCCCAGAGCAGCGCTGGTTCAAGTTCGATGACTGGCAGAGTCCGGCGCAGGAGATGGGCTTGCAGGATGCCTACCTCGAAGCCACCAACAAGCACCGCTACCCTGGACGTCCGGCAATGCGAACGATCCGTGACCGCTTTGAGGGTAAGGATCGCAACATCGTCTACTACGAAGAAGCCGCCGAGATGGAGATCGACCCGGCAGATGCAATGTGTTTCGTAGACGAGTTCGATGATGCGTTCTACACCTTGGCAAAAAGCCTGGCTCCGACTGATAGTGCCAAGTTCTACCTGAACAACGGCATGGTCAAATTGGCCAAGGGCAAGGCTGCTGAGTACGATGCAATGGCTCGCCGAGCGCAATTCTGGCAACGCATGGCGCGCGATCTAGCGGGTACCGATCTGCGTTCCTACATACGCCATCATTCGATCAGTAACGCCGAGCACGAACAGGTCCTGGAGTCGATGAAGGTTGATTCTGCGGTTCAAAATCTGGCGATCTCGGATCTATTTGCTTAACTCATCAAAGGCTACCTCTCAAGAGGTAGCTTTTTTTTTGACGTCGCTGACCTAACCCTATCTTGGGCGGAGCTTTCAGAATCTGCACACTAGGATCGTGTGGCCATGGACAAAAAATCAGAAGGTTTAATAGCCGACTTGGCAGGGTTGAAACTTGAGTTAGATACGCTTAAGGCTAAGGGCGTTAATACTTTAATGTATTCCTTGCTGAAGCAGAAATATCAGGAGAAGTATAAGGCTGCCTTGGCATTGGTAGAGGGCCTTCCTGTGTTGCCGCTGACCGAAAACTGACCCAGTTTCGCCCATTGTGCTGACTGAAAACTGACCCAGGTGTTCCACTGTACCTGCTCAATTTTTGAGCAGGAGAACACAGGGTGATCAGCATGGAAATGATGGGCAAAATTCGGCGGATGTATTTCCGCGACAAGCTGTCGTTGCATGAGATAGCCAAGCGCACCGGCCTGTCGCGCAACACCATCCGAAAATGGGTCAGAGCGTCGGAGTCCAAGCAGCCGGTTTATCAGCGTCGAGCCGTGTTCAACAAGCTCAGTCCCTTTCACGAGATGTTGGAGCAGGCGCTGCGGGCTGATGCCTTGAGGGCCAAGCAACATCGTCGCAGTGCCAAGGCGCTGCTGGCCATGATCCGCGCTGAAGGCTATGACGGCGGCTACAGCCAGCTCACTGCCTTCGTTCGTCATTGGCGCGGAGAGCAAGGCAAGGCGGTACGGGCATTTGTGCCGTTGGCGTTCGCATTGGGCGAGGCCTTCCAGTTCGATTGGAGCGAGGAAGGCCTGCTGATTGGCGGTGTTTTCCGACGTGTCCAGGTCGCGCACATGAAGCTATGTGCCAGCCGAGCCTTCTGGCTAGTGGCCTATCCCAGCCAAGGGCATGAAATGCTGTTCGATGCCCATACCCGCTCATTCGCCGCCATGGGCGGCGTGCCGCGTCGCGGCATCTACGACAACATGAAAACGGCGGTCGACAAGGTCTCCAAGGGTAAAGGCCGCACGGTCAACGCTCGCTTCATGGTGATGTGCTCGCACTACCTGTTCGACCCGGACTTCTGCAACGTAGCGTCCGGCTGGGAAAAAGGTATCGTCGAAAAGAATGTCCAAGATAGTCGGCGCCGCATCTGGCTGTCTGCCTGCGACAATACTTTCCATAGCTTCGAAGAGTTGAATGCCTGGCTTGCCCAGCGCTGTCGGGCTCTGTGGCACGAGCTGATCCATCCGCAGTACAACGGCCTCACCGTTGCAGAAGTCTTAGAACTGGAGCGCGTCGAAATGATGCCGATGCCGACGCCTTTCGACGGTTATGTAGAGCGCACGGTTCGCGTTTCCAGCACCTGTCTGATCAACGTGGCCCGCAACCGCTATTCAGTACCCTGTGAGCGTGTTGGCCAGTGGGTCAGCAGTCGGCTCTATCCCTCGCGAATCGTCGTGATTGCCGATGATGGTGTGATTGCCAGCCACGAGCGCCTGTTTGATCGCGATCAGGTCAGCTACGACTGGCAACACTATATCCCCCTCATTGAGCGTAAACCGGGAGCCCTACGCAATGGTGCCCCGTTTGCCGACCTACCCAAGCCACTACGCCTGCTCAGGCGCGGGCTGCGGCGGCATCTACAGGGTGATCGGGTCATGACCCAGGTCTTGGCCGCCGTGCCCGTCGCTGGCCTGGATGCTGTCCTCGTAGCGGTTGAGCTGGTTTTGGAATCTGGCAGCCTGAGCGCTGACCACATCCTCAATATCGTGGCCCGTCTGACCACTCGTGAAGCACCACCCTCGGTCGAAACCAACCTGCAACTGAAAGTTACCCCTATCGCCAATACCGCGCGCTATGACCGGTTGCGCAGCACAGATGAGGAGGTGCGCAATGCGTGATCTTACAGAGGAACTCAAAGACTTACGCCTGCACGGCATGGCCACTGCCTGGGCAGATCTGGCCGCACAAGGTGAATCCACCACCGCCTCATCGAAATGGCTGATCGAGCATCTCCTCGATCAGGAACACGCCGACCGGGCAGTGCGCTCGGTACATCATCAGATGAATATGGCGAAACTGCCCATACACCGCGATCTGGCTGGCTTCGACTTCGGTGTATCCAGCGCTGATGCCCGGCTGATCAAGGAACTGTCCACTCTGACCTTCACCGACACAGCTCAAAATGTGGTGTTCATCGGCGGCCCTGGCACCGGTAAAACGCACCTCGCCACCGCCCTGGCGGTGGCCAGCATCACCCAACACAACAAGCGTGTACGCTTCCACTCCACGGTCGATCTGGTCAACCTGCTGGAGCGTGAGAAGCACGAGGGTAAGACAGGGCGTATCGCCCGAGGACTACTGCGTGCAGATCTGGTAATCCTTGATGAGCTTGGCTACCTACCTTTCAGCCAGAGCGGCGGGGCCTTGCTGTTCCACTTTGCTCTCTAAGCTTTACGAGCACACCAGTGTGATCATCACCACCAACCTCAGCTTCGCCGAATGGTCGAGCGTATTTGGCGACGCCAAGATGACCACGGCCTTGCTCGACCGATTGACCCACCACTGCCACATCGTCGAGACGGGGAATGAATCGTACCGCCTGCAAAACAGCACCTTAGTGGCCAAGACCAAGATCCAGGCGAGGGAGCGCAGGCGACAGGATATCGAGGAGGCGGAGGACGACCCGTTTTGACCTCTTTGGGCTGGCCTTGCTGAGTGCAGGGTCAGCACTTTTACGACGCTGTCGACTGCTAGGCTTATCCACAATTGCCGGGGTCTAAATCGGCAAGCAGCCCTGGGTCATTTTTCAATCGGCAGGGTGGGTCAATTTTCAATCAGCGCCGACAGCTCAACCCTCTTTCAGCTCCCGCCGTACGTACTTGGCTCCTGCAAGGGGCTGCCAACCTGGATTTGACCACTGGAGCAAAACGGCGATTGGACCTGCGCCGTTTGGCTGCGCACATGGCCAGTTTTTTCAAAGCGCTCCCAGCCGCTTGGGAGTATTCGGTGCTTCGAGAAGCCCCTGCTGGATCCCCCGCGACGTGGGTCACCAAGCTGCTCCGGAAACCCAGATGCACTCACCATCCACTCAAATACATTGTGCTGTCCACCGCATTGGAGGTCGACTTAGCTTGCATCCCTCGCCATGAAGAACCGTCGCCACCTGTGGGTAAGCGTGCGACGCTGATTGATATCCATTCCTCACCACCAGGGCCAAGAGAGATCATACCTGAGGGATGGAAAGGCCTACCCGCAGCAGTTTGCAGGCTGGCTTTTGCCGGGCAGGAAGCACGGCTAATCGGCGACACGCTGGGTGTATCCCTAGCTTATGTTTACCGGACTATCCGCGCCGTTCACTGCGGCCCAAGCGCATGGAGAGACGCAAGATTCCTGCGCGAGCGTCGGCAGCGCCGAACAGCCTTCGAGAATGACTATCGGCACCTGCATGCTCACCAATGTCGTAACTATGCATGGCTTTACCGATGCGATCGGATCTGGCTTACGGACCGCACTGCGAACGGTGGCAGTGTCCACGCAAGCCGAGCTGATAGCGCCGGCGCGTTTGCGGTCCTCGACTCGCAACTCGCCGAGCAGGTGAGGGACTGTGCACAGTGGCTTCGTGGCGTAGATGGGAGACCCGTCAGGATCACGCGCACCCGCATCGGTCGGGAGCTGCACGTCCTATCACGTTTCCAAAAGCAGCTCGCTAAGCTCCCCCTTTGTGCGAGAGCACTGGAGGAGGTTTGTGAGCCCGCCGAACAGTTTCACCTTCGACGTCTGCTGTGGGCAAAGGCCAAGTGGGAGGGTGAACAGCGAAGAGTGACCCGATCAGCGCTGTACCGCACCGCATGTATCAGGTCTGGGGTTTGAGCTGTTAGGTCGCATAAGACTACCTTGGCCGGCAACTGGAGAACGAACCGCACCTCGTCTTCCAATACGTTGTCGTGGAAGTAACTGAGGAAGTACTCGCATTGACTGAACTGGTCAGAGGCGATCTCCTCCAGGCGATACAGCCCACTGGGCAGGCCTTCCTGACAGGCCTGGTAGAAGGGGGCGAGCAAGTATAGGCCGTCCAGGTAGGAAAACATGGAGGGCGTTCCCAACCGGGAGGCGGCGTCGTACTTCTCCAGCGGCTTGGGCACTCCCTCGCCGGGGTACAAGGCAGCCAGCGCATTGTTGAAGGGTAACCACTGGTGCAGCAGCAGGATCAGCTGCCTCCAGAAATGATCTATGCCATGACGCTACACCACAGCAATATTCTACACCCTTACAGGAGCATTGATTGGCGTCACAGCTGTACAAGGAGATGTTGTCTAGGCTGAGCAATACGGCAGCGGCCGATATTTCCCACCCAGCTTGGGAGTTGATCATGACGGAGCCCATCGCCCTGTTACTGATCTGGCAATCCCTTCTTGGCGGAATAAAGGCGGTATCGCACTGATCATGCAGGCCATATTTGGCCTGTTTTATGTGGCTCGTGAGCACTATGGCCACCTGTCACAGGTACTACACTTTTTTAATTTTGTTGCTCTGACCGCTGACGCACCTCTTCGGGCACAACCATGGCGGGTATTCTCACCAGAAGGGTGAAAACTCGTCCAAACCGGACAACAAAGGGAACTAATTCATGCACACCGCATCGTGCCAGCACGACCATGACCACTCGCACCCGCATGAGCAACCGGATGGTAGTCAGCGCGATTTGGTATGCGGTATGACGGTGCCACCGGATAGTCTCTACTTCGAGCTATACGAGGAAAGGACATACCGCTTCTGCAGTGAAAAGTGCCTGACGAAATTCCGCGCAGCGCCTGTGCGTTATCTTAGCCCTCCCCAGGACCAAGAAGACGCGGGCCATCACCACTCGGCTGCCCCGCAGCCAAGCAACGCGGCGGACGCCGAATACACTTGCCCGATGCATCCCCAAATCCGCCAGCGTGGGCCGGGCAGCTGCCCAATCTGTGGCATGGCCCTAGAGCCAGTAATACCGGAGCTTGAGGAAGACGAAAACCCGGAACTCAAGGACTTCTCCCGCCGCTTCTGGTGGACCTTGCCCCTGACGGTCATCGTGACCGTGTTGGCCATGACTGGCCACCAACTCCAATTGCTGCATGGTGCCACACAGAATTGGGTGGAGTTGATTCTGGCCACTCCCGTGACCCTATGGGCTGGCTGGCCGTTTTTCGTGCGTGGGGTCGCATCGATTCGTAACCGCAGCCCGAATATGTGGACGCTGATAGGTTTGGGAACGGCTGCGGCGTACCTCTACAGCGTTGCGGCCACAGTGTTCCCGCAGGTTTTCCCGACGACTTTCATGCAGGATGGCCGCATTGGCGTCTACTTCGAAGCGGCCGCAGTCATCATCTCATTAACGTTGCTCGGCCAAATGCTCGAGCTCAAGGCGCGCTCACAAACCTCCGCCGCCATCAAGTCGCTCCTGGGCCTTGCCCCCAAGACCGCCCGTCGCATCGGGGCCGATGGTCAGGAGGAAGATATTCCGCTCACCCACGTGCATACGGGCGACCACCTGCGAGTTCGCCCTGGCGAGAAGGTGCCGGTCGACGGGGTGGTCCTGGAGGGCGAAAGTGCTATCGATGAATCCATGCTGACAGGCGAGCCCGTGCCAGTGATGAAGAAAGCTGGGGATGCACTCATCGGTGCCACGCTGAATACCCACGGTAGCCTTGTGATGGCGGCGCAGAAGGTCGGCGCCGAGACAGTGCTCTCGCAAATCGTGCAGATGGTCGCGCGGGCTCAGCGCTCTAAAGCCCCGATGCAGCGGATGGCGGACACCGTGGCCGGCTATTTCGTCATGGGGGTGATTCTGGTCGCGCTGGTCACCCTCTTCGGCTGGGGGCTTTTCGGACCGGAGCCTGGCTGGGTCTTCGGCCTGATCAATGCGGTCGCGGTCCTTATCATTGCCTGCCCCTGCGCGCTCGGCCTGGCCACTCCCATGTCGATCATGGTCGCTACCGGGAAGGCTGCCAGCAGTGGCGTGCTCTTCCGAGACGCCAGTGCTATCGAGAACCTCTGCAAGATCGACACGCTGATCGTCGACAAGACCGGGACCCTCACCGAGGGCCGGCCAGTATTTCATAGTGTGGTCGGTACCGGGCAGTTCATGCCACCCGAAGTCTTGCGCCTTGCCGCCAGCCTGGACCAAGGCAGCGAGCACCCGCTGGCACATGCGATTGTCGATCATGCGCGAGCGCATGGACACAGCTTGTCCAAGCCAGAGACGTTTGAGTCGGGCTCTGGGATCGGTGTACGTGGCCATGTGGACGGCAAACGGCTGCAGCTTGGCAACACGACCTTGATGGAAGAGGCTGGCCTCGACACCAGTCCGTTGCGAGACCGCGCCGAGCAGCTACGTCTGGAAGGCATGAGCATCATGTACCTGGCCGTCGATGGCGTGCTCGCTGGCCTGCTAGCGGTGTCCGATCCGGTCAAACCCACCTCCAAGGAGGCGGTAACCCGGTTACAGGCAGTAAATGTGAAGGTCATCATGGCCACCGGCGACGGTCTGACTACGGCACGTGCGGTCGCGAAACAACTCGGCATCGAGGAAGTCCACGGAGAAGTGAAACCCGAGGACAATGAGCAACTGGTGGCGCTCCTGCAGGGCGATAAGCGCCGGGTTGCCATGGCAGGAGATGGGATCAACGATGCCCCCGCGCTGGCCCGGGCTGATGTTGGGATCGCCATGGGAACTGGCACCGATGTTGCCATGAACAGCTCCCAGTTGACGCTGGTCAAGGGCGACCTGATGGGCATCCTGCGGGCCAGAACACTTTCCGTGGCCACGGTGAAGAACATGCGTCAAAACTTGGGCTTTGCATTCTTCTACAACGCTATGGGCATACCGCTGGCGGCAGGTTTGTTCTACCCGCTTACCGGCCATCTATTGTCACCGATGATTGCGGCATTGGCCATGAGCGTAAGTTCGGCTTCCGTGGTATTCAACGCACTGCGGCTGAAGCGCGTAGTCACAGACTGAAATGGGCACACCGCAACCTATGAGAGGAAATTCCGCCATCAGCGTTTCAACGCCTGATCCATATGACTGACTGTCTAGGGCTTTGGCCTTAGCGGGTATGTCCGCGAGTTCGGCGCCAATCTGGTCCTGATGGAGGACATCGGGCAACTGCTAGGTCCGCCATCTTCTGCCAAGATCGTAAGGGACAATTGTGATGCAGCAGGGTCCGCCGCCAGAGGAGTTGGACAAGATTTCAGGGCGAAGATAAATCCTTTGACCGGGCCTTGACCTTGTCATCGTGTCAAGGTTGAAGCTGTAAATGCGGCGAGAGAAGCCGTACCAGCATGAGAGGCCCGCTATGTTCGTTTTGGAAGTTTCCGGTATGGGATGTGGCAGTTGTGTCAACAAGATCACGAAGGCCATCCAGGCTGCCGATGGCGACGCGAAGGTGATCGTTGACCGTGCTGCCGGTACAGTGAGTGTCCAAAGCAACATCGAGGCGGAACGCGTCGGTGCACTGGTCCAGGCGCTTGGTTACCCAACCAAAGTCAGTCGCTAAGTCTCGTTGCCGCTCAGATGGCAAGCCGCCGTGCCATGTTTCATGGCGCGGTTTCTTCATATTCGGCCTGATGTCGACTGACTCCGGGTCGAGATAGCCAGCGATACTCCCCAAAAAGTGGACGGCCTTCGATCACTCCGCACCGAGTCAAGCCGTGGACGTTGACGCTGATCAAGAAAATGCTTCGCGATTGGTGTTTATCTTGAGTGAATGCATAGGTCAGCCTGGTTCACATACCCCGGCCTCTCGTTGGAGCTCATTCACCATGATGACTGCCAAGCGGTTTAGTTCTATGGCCTTGGGGATATCCCTGCTCATCCCTCTGGGGCTGGTCATGGCAAACCCTACGGGTAACGTTTACACGGCCAATGAACGGTCCGCTTCCATTAGCCAGGTAAATCTTGCGACAGGTGATGTGAGCACGGTCGCCTTGCCGATCGCACCCCACAACCTACAGGTTTCGCCCGACGGCAGCTTGCTTCTGGTTGTTGGAGTGGCTGGACATGCGGGGCATTCGAGTGGTGAAAAGCCCGGTGGGCAGTTGCTGGTGTTCAGTACCAGCGCGCTGGACAGACCACCGTTCAGCTTCCCGGCAGGCGATCACCCGGCTCATGTGATCACCGACGTCACCGGGCTGCGAGCTTTCGTGACCGATTCCGCTGCCAACCGGGTACGAATATTTGACCTTGAGCAGCGAATCGAGTTGCCCGGTATTCCAACTGGGCGTTATCCCCATGGGCTGCGCTTGAGCCCTGATGGCCGGACGCTCTATATCGCGAACATGAAGAGCGACAGCGTATCGCTTATCGACGTCGTCACACTCAAAGAAACCGCGCAGATTCCCGTAGGTAAAGGCCCTGTCCAGGTCGGCTTTGCCCCCGACGGTCGCCTGGCATTCGTCTCGCTCAGTGCGACAAATCAGCTTGGCATCATCGACACGGCCAGACGCAAGGTGATCGGCAAGGTTGATGTCGGCCGCACGCCAATCCAGATGATGGCCACCGTTGACGGTCGCCAGGTCTATGTCGCGAACCAGGGCAGCGGCCAGAATCCGGACGACCGAGTCTCCATCGTAGATATCCAGACGCGTAGCAGCCTGGGCACCGTGACCACCGGCAAGGGTGCCCATGGTGTGGCCATCAGCAGCGACGGCGCTTATGTGTTTGTCAGCAATATTGAAGCAGGCACCGTATCTGTCATCGATACGAGCAGCCGTAAGGTCGTTGCTACCCATAAGGTTGGCGCCGGGCCAAACGGGATCAGCTTCGAGCCGCCGAGTGCCCAATAGCCCGTTGATGTGCAACCTGAGCACGAGACGAAAAATGAGCATTCACGCCGGCGCAGTCATTTGTTTGTCGTGCCAGGTGAGGCTTGGCGCCAAGACCAAGGCATCCGGCTTTATAACAGTGTTAAGGAGATGATGATGTCCAACGTTCGCAATTTACTGATCGGACTTTGTTTGGCTGCAGCGTCCGTGGGCGCCATGGCGCAAAACACCGATGAACACTCGGCACATCACCCGGCCGATGCGCCAGGCGCGGCGGCCACTGTGAAGACGCCTTCTCAGCCAATGGACAAAGGGCAAATGGCGGCGATGGACCAGCAAATGAAGGCCATGCAAGCCATGCACGAAAAGATGGCTGCAGCCAAAACGCCGGAAGCCCGTCAGGCGTTGATGGCCGAGCATATGGCGCTGATGAAAAATGGCATGGCCATGATGAAGTCCATGGAGGGTGGCATGCCGGGAATGGGGGGCATGCATGGCGGCATGGGCGGGGATATGGCCGCCCGCCACCAGATGATGGAGAAGCGCATGGACATGATGGAGTCGATGATGCAGATGATGATGGACCGCATGCCATCTGCAGCATCGAAGTAACCCACCTCCTTTCCCAGGAGTCGCTATGAACCCTCACTTCGATGAACACGGCTCTCCGCCCAGTTTCTGGCGTTCACGCTACGCAATCGGCCTGGTGGTAATCGGTGGGATCGCCGTCTACTTCCTGCTCACCGAGCACCTTGCCCATGTCGTTGGAGCCCTGCCTTATCTGTTGTTGCTCGCCTGTCCGCTGATGCATGTCTTCATGCATCGAGGACATGGGGGACACCATCACCAGGGCCAGAGCAAACCGGCCCCCTCCGATAAGGCTGATATCCATAAGCCGGGAGATCCATCATGAATCATGGTGAAAGCGCGTATGGCCTCTGGTCGCTGGTTTTCATCAACTCCGCGATCTTCATCATGTTTGCCTTCAGTTTCTTCAAGCCGGCAACGGCGAGAGACTGGAGGAGCTTCGGTGCCTTCTCGGCGTTCATCGTTGCCCTGTTTGTGGAAATGTATGGCTTCCCCCTGACGATCTATCTGTTGTCAGGCTGGTTGCAGGCCAGGTTCCCCAACCTCGATCTGCTTTCCCACGAATCCGGCCATCTGTGGTCGACGTTGCTCGGTGACCAGGGCAACCCACACTTCAGTGTTTTGCACATTGCCAGTTACCTATTCCTGGGTTTCGGCTTCTATTTGCTTTCTGCCGCCTGGAACGTGCTATATCACGCGCAACGCCGCCATTCACTTGCAACGGTCGGGCCATATGGCTGGATCAGACATCCGCAGTACGTGGCATTTGTGCTGATTCTTCTGGGCTTTCTCCTTCAGTGGCCGACGCTGCTGACGCTGGCAATGTTCCCGGTGTTGCTGGTGATGTACGGGCGTTTGGCGGTTTCCGAAGAGCGGGAAATGCACAAGCAGTTTGGCGCTGCCTACGAAGCTTATACCCGCGTTACGCCTAGGTTCGTTCCGCACCTGCGCGAAAGGTTGGGTGGGGGTCATAGAGGCTGAAGCGTAGGACGAAGGAGCTACATGCCAGGAGGGTTTCAGCGGCAGTGTTTCTAGCGGGAATAGGGTATCCAAAGTCTGTTTGCTCGGATAACACTCTGAGTTGTCGCGGTTTTTCTTGTCGACAAGCTCGGTGGAATCCTTTTTTGGCGTTC
Organism: Pseudomonas monteilii NBRC 103158 = DSM 14164; assembly: GCF_000730605.1. Classification (GTDB taxonomy): domain Bacteria; phylum Pseudomonadota; class Gammaproteobacteria; order Pseudomonadales; family Pseudomonadaceae; genus Aquipseudomonas; species Aquipseudomonas monteilii. The sequence goes on from NZ_BBIS01000069.1 coordinate 27,143, forward strand.
GGATAACTCAGGCAGTTGGATGACTTTGCGATGCCCTGTCCGCTTTCGACCCATATAGATCGTGATGCACGAAGATCTCTGCTCAAACGTCAGCTACTACTCTGATCTGAATGCATCCCGGCTACAGAGCGCAAAGACCAACTAGCGTCCCGAGGCACAGAGCTGAAGGCGGCGCGGTCAGGAATTGCGGCAGCACTTTTTCCAAAGTTTGGCTAGATGACCCTGCCTATCAGCTCTAATAGGCAGGGTCAACCCGTCACTGCTTGCGAATACCTACGATCGTCGCTGTGCCCCCATTCATTCGGAAATCGAAGCTGACCTTGTCGCCTACCTTGAGTCCCTTGAGTTGCTGCTCGGTAGCGCTGAAGCCCATGGTCATTGCCGGCCATTTCAGGGCTGATACTGGTCCATGCGCCAAGGTAACTTTACCTGGTTCCAAAGCTTTGATGGTTCCCTCAGCCGATGCAGTCGGAGCCGCCTGGCTGCCTTGGGTCTCGTTGCCTTCCATGGGCATATTCTTCATATCCATGCCATTCATGTCTTGGGCCTGCACCGCCGCCGCAACGGCGAACACTAGGCCAGCGCTGATCAGTAGCTTCTTCATCGGGTTAACCGTGCTCCAGGCCTATCTGGATCAGGGCGTCAAACGCGTGGTGGTCTGCGCTCCAGTGAAGGAGAAAGGCGCACTGAACGTGGTGATGGGCGTCAACCAGCACCTGTTCGACCCGGCGCAGCATCGCATCGTTACCGCCGCCTCGTGCACCACCAACTGCCTGGCCCCGGTGGTCAAGGTGATTCACGAGAACCTGGGCATCCGCCACGGCTCGATCACCACCATCCACGACCTCACCAATACCCAGAGCATCCTCGATAGGCCACATAAGGACCTGCGCCGCGCCCGAGCCTCCGGCATGAGCCTGATCCCAACCACCACGGGTTCGGCCACCGCGATCGCCGAGATCTTCCCCGAGCTGCGCGGCAAGCTGAATGGTCACGCTGTGCGCGTACCGCTGGCCAACGCCTCGCTGACCGACTGCGTGTTCGAAGTGGAACGTGAGACCAAGGCTGAAGAGGTCAACGCGCTGCTGAAGGCGTCGGCCGAAGGCCCGTTGAAAGACATCCTGGGCTACGAAGAGCGTCCACTGGTCTCCATCGACTACCGCACCGATCCGCGTTCCTCGATCATCGACGCGCTGTCGACCTTGGTGGTCAATGGCACTCAGGTGAAGCTCTACGCCTGGTATGACAACGAATGGGGCTACGCCAACCGTGCAGCGGAACTGGCCCGCCTGGTCGGCGCAGCGGAGTAAACAGCGATCATGAAGGCGTTGTCAGCCCTGTCTGCGGAAGTGCGTCAGTACCTGCTGGTTACCGGCAACTACTGGGCCTTCACCCTCACCGACGGCGCATTGCGCATGCTGGTGGTG
>NZ_BBIS01000068.1 GCF_000730605.1 Pseudomonas monteilii NBRC 103158 = DSM 14164
CCTTAGTTAACGTGACATCGAGCCTAAAGCTCGGCCTCTGCAGTTGCAGGGACCACTTAACTTACGAGGAATACCCAAAATGAAATCGATCAAAGCTCTGCTTGTAGTTACTGCTCTGAGCATCTCCAGCTTGGCAATGGCTGAAGGTGGTGCTGACCGAACCTTCGCGCGCATGGAGCAGGCACGCCAGACGTCTCTGGAGGCCTACCGGGTGGCCCAGCAGCAGAAAGTTGAGGCTCCTGTAGGCCAGCAGTCCAACCGAGCAAGCAGAGCACACCAACTGCTGAAGTCATCTACCTTACAGAAATGTAATCACCCGGATGGTTGGGATATGGCAGTTTCATACTGCTCATCGTCGGTAAGGCTTGTGCAATGCACCGACGTGGAAAGTTGAGGGGTAAATACCCGACATTGAAGCAGCCATGAACCCGAGACCGGGCACACCATCACCGGCTCATTTGACGGATTGGACAAAACGGCATGCAAAGCAAAACCACAAGGCGCACCTTCGTCAAAGGCCTGGCAGCCACCGGTATTATCGGCGGACTTGGCCTGTGGCGCACGCCGGTCTGGGCGGTGAACAGCCCCGGCCAGCCCAACGTACTGACTGGTAACGAATTCGACCTATTCATCGGTGAAACCCCGGTGAACATCACCGGCGCAGCGCGCACGGCCATGACCATCAACGGCTCGCTCCCTGGGCCGATTCTTCGTTGGCGCGAAGGCGATACCGTCACATTGCGCGTGCGCAACCGCCTCAAGGAGGACACCTCCATCCATTGGCACGGCATCATCCTGCCGGCGAACATGGATGGCGTTCCTGGCCTGAGCTTCCATGGCATCGCCCCTGATGGCATGTATGAGTACAAGTTCAAGGTCAACCAGAACGGCACCTACTGGTATCACAGCCATTCTGGGCTCCAGGAGCAGGTCGGCGTATACGGTGCGCTGGTCATCGATGCCAAGGAGCCCGAGCCCTTCAGTTACGACCGTGATTACGTCGTGTTGCTGAGCGACTGGACGGATGAAAATCCAACGCGGGTACTGGCCAAGCTCAAGAAACAGTCGGACTACTACAACCAGCACAAACGCACCGTTGGTGACTTCATCGATGACGTAAGCGAGATGGGTTGGTCCGCCGCCGTAGCCGACCGTAAGATGTGGGCCGAAATGAAGATGAGCCCGACTGATCTCGCCGACGTCAGTGGCTACACCTACACCTACCTGATGAACGGCCAGGCACCTGATGGCAACTGGACCGGCATATTCAAACCGGGCGAGAAGATTCGTCTGCGTTTTATCAATGCCTCGGCCATGACGTACTTCGATGTGCGTATCCCCGGCCTGAAGATGACGGTAGTCGCGGCCGATGGCCAGCACGTCAAACCAGTCAGCGTCGATGAGTTCCGTGTCGCCGTAGCCGAGACCTACGACGTGATAGTCGAGCCCGATAGCGAGCAAGCCTACACCGTCTTTGCTCAATCCATGGATCGCACTGGCTATGCGCGCGGCACCCTTGCGGTACAGGAAGGGTTGAGTGCACCGGTACCAAGCCCTGACCCGCGCCCACTGATTGCCATGGGTGACATGGGCATGGACCACGGCAGCATGGGCGGCATGGATCATGGGAGCATGGCCGGGATGGATCAGGGCAATATGGCGGGAATGGATCATGGCAGCATGCAGGGTGGCATGGCTGGTATGGATCACAGCCAGATGGCCGGAATGGATCATTCAAACATGGCTGGCATGGCTGGCATGGCTGGCATGGCTGGCATGGCTGGCAACATGCAGGCACACCCGGCCTCAGAGACCAACAATCCTTTGGTCGACATGCAGACCATGACGCCGACGCACAAGCTGGACGACCCAGGTATCGGCCTGCGTGATAACGGCCGGCGCGTCCTGACTTACTCTGACCTGCGCAGCACCTTCCCTGATCCGGACGGGCGTGAGCCAAGTCGCACCATCGAGCTGCACCTCACCGGGCATATGGAGAAATTCTCCTGGTCCTTCGATGGAATCAAGTTCTCTGACGCCGAGCCTCTGCGCCTCAAGTACGGCGAGCGTGTTCGCATCACGCTGGTCAACGACACCATGATGACTCACCCGATCCATCTTCATGGCATGTGGAGTGATCTGGAGGATGCGAACGGCAATTTCCTGGTGCGTAAACACACCATCGACATGCCGCCAGGTTCCAAGCGCAGCTATCGGGTGACCGCCGATGCGTTGGGGCGTTGGGCCTATCACTGCCACCTGTTGCTCCACATGGAAATGGGCATGTTCCGTGAAGTCCGTGTGGATGAGTAAAGGAGATTTCTGATGAGTACTTTTATGAAGCGTAATGCCCTGTTTGGCAGCGCAGCGATGTTCAGTCTTTTGGCTGTTCTGCACGCGCCGACGTCATTGGCAGGTGAGGGGCACAGCGAGCACGAACAACATGCTGCCGAGTCGGCTGCGCCCGACGCCAGTGACAAGCCTGCAGATCAATCGAAAGGCAAGGCCGCTGGCCATCAGATGGATCATGGCGCCATGGATCATGAGGGTATGAACCATGACGATATGGGGCACGAGAAGATGATGGATAAGCATGGCGGCACCGAAGCCGAAGCAGGTTCGAACCATGACCACTAGGTTTTCACGCCCGTCCCTCATAGCGCTGGCCGTGTCGCTGAGTGCACTCAGCGGCGGCGTTACCCAGGCTGCGGAAGAAATGGATCATTCGGCAATGGGGCACGGCTCCATGTCGATGGACCACAGCCAGATGGGCCACGGTTCCGCCAAAGCGCCGATGGTGGGCATGGATCACAGCAAGATGGATCATGGTGCCATGCAGAGCGAATCGGGCAGCATGGACCATAGCCAGATGGGCCACAGCCAGAGCCAAGAGAAGGCCCCAGCCATGGACCACAGCAAGATGGGACACGGCACCATGCAGGGACAGATGGAGGGCATGGATCATTCGAAGATGAACCATGGCTCCGCTGAAGCCCCGAGAACTACCAGTCGTACGCCGATTCCCGTTCTGACGGATGCTGATCGCCAAGCGGCTTTCCCGCCACTGCCTGGCCACAAGGTGCATGACAGCGCCATCAACAGCTTTTTCCTGCTCGATCAGCTCGAATACCAAGACGCAGATGAGGGCAGCACCCTGGCCTGGGATGCGTCGGGTTGGGTAGGCGGTGATATCAACCGGGTCTGGTTCCGCTCCGAAGGCGAGCGTACCAACGGCGTTACCGAGGACGCTGAATTACAGCTGCTGTACGGCCGCTCGATCGGCCCTTGGTGGGATGTCGTCGCGGGCGTTCGCCAGGACTTTAAACCGGAGTCGCCGCAGACTTGGGCTGCCTTCGGTATCCAGGGCATGGCGCTTTACGCCTTTGAGGCCGAAGCCACGGCCTTCGTCGGCGAGAATGGCCAAACTGCTGCCCGACTGGAGGGCGAGTACGACATTCTGCTGACCAACCGGCTGATTCTCCAGCCAACTGCCGAAATGAACTTCTACGGCAAGAACGATCCTGAGCGAGGTGTGGGGTCTGGGTTGGCAAATACCGAGCTCGGCTTGCGTCTGCGTTACGAGATTGTCAGACAGTTTGCTCCCTATGTCGGGGTTTCCTGGAGCCGCTCCTATGGCAACACGGCAGACATGGTGCGCGACGAGGGCGGTGATGTAGACGAGGCGCGTTTTGTCGCCGGTATCCGGATGTGGTTTTGAGAACCTGACATGAAAAGAACAATTAAAACTTTGGTGGCGGCCGGCGTGGTCGGTAGCACAGCTGTCCTGGCCGGCGCCTACTTTGGCGTGGTCAACGTGGGGGCCGATGATCCCCATTTTCCTGCAGTGCATGCGTTTCTCACGATGGCCCGCGACCGCTCTATCGAAGTCCGTTCGCAGGACATCGAGGTTCCCAACCTGGATGATCAAGCTCTTATTCGCGCCGGTGCGGGCAACTACAACTCCATGTGTATCGGCTGTCATTTGGCGCCAGGTGTGGCGGAGACCGAGCTAAGCCAATCGCTTTACCCTGCGCCTCCCAACCTCGCCAAGATCGGTGTCGATGGCAATCCGTCAGCAGCGTTCTGGGTGATCAAGCATGGCATCAAGGCAACGGGTATGCCTGCGTGGGGCAAGAGCATGGGCGATGAGTACATCTGGGGCATGGTTGCCTTCATTGACCAATTGCCGACGATGGATGCCAAGCAATACCAAGCACTCGTCGCATCCAGTGGCGGCCATCAGCATGGTGGTGGGGAAACGCAAATGCACAATCATGAAGGTCAGCACGGCGACAACAAGCCTGGCCATCATGGCAATAGCGGCGGTGGCGAAGACCATCATGGAACAGGTGATGCCGGAGAGCCTGGCCATCACGATGCCGCGGCTACTGATAGCGAGGGTGGCTCCGCACCTGAGGCAGGTCACCATTCGGACATGAGTGGCGATGATCACCATGCCGGGGATGAGGCCGCCCCAAGCGGCGGAGACCATCATTCCGAGCAAACTCCGAATGCCTCGCCCAAGACCCACACCCACGCCGATGGCAAAGAGCACGTGCATGAAAGCTAAATATCTGGCCTTGCTGGCCGCTCTCTCCGTCACAACTGGAGTTCAAGCCGCTGATGCCCTGACGATTGATGTCCATCGTGATGCTAATTGCGGATGTTGCAAGAAGTGGATCTCACACCTCGAAGCGAATGGCTTCAAAGTCGTCGACCATGTCGAAAGCAACATGTCGGCAGTGAAGCAAAGTCTGGGCGTTGCGCCGCGGTTGGCGTCTTGTCACACCGCGGTGATTGACGGCAAGTTCGTCGAAGGTCATGTGCCGGCGGCTCAGGTCATCGAGCTCACCAAGCGCGATGATCTCGTGGGCATCGCTGTTCCCGGGATGCCGGCGGGCTCCCCCGGTATGGAAGTCGATGGCGTACAGCATGCCTACCAGGTCATTGGCTTGACCAAGGCGGGGTCTGATCAGGTCGTTGCAGAATATCCCGCTCAGTAGTACTGCCTGCCAGCACGGCCGCTTGTGTGTAGTGGCCGACTCTTTTTCATACGCCATTTAACCTAAGTAAAAAAGGCGCCCGAGGGCGCCAAGGGCTGTCTCCAAACCAAAGGAGCACTACGAGGGGACAGCAGGACCAAGGCGCGAGCGGGCAATCAACCCGCCCGCTTGCCAGGGTTAGAGAACTTCCAGCGGGTACTCGACAATCAGGCGGACTTCATCCAGATCCGACTCGTAATCGGTCGCGCGAGTGGTCATTTGGCGAACACGGAAAGACATATCCTTCAGTGATCCAGTCTGCACAACGTACTTGGCCTCGATGTCCCGCTCCCAGCGCTTCTGGTTGGTCAACGGATCGCCGTTGTCATCACGGCGCATATAGACTTCGTTGGCCTTGCTGTAGTCGGCATCCCAGCCCTGGGCATATCGAGTCATGAAGCTCAACCCAGGCACACCGAAAGACTCCATATCCAGGTCGTAGCGCACTTGCCATGACTTCTCCTTCGGCGAGTTGAAGTCGCTGTACTGGATGGAGTTGTCGAGGTAGATGGAGTCCGATTGGCGCAAGTAATCGAAGTCATCATCGCCATTGTTGCGCTGGAGACCCACCAGTACTGTGTGAGCGCCGAATTGGATGCCGACCTTGCCGCTCCAGATGTTGTTATCGAAGCTCCCGAGGAGCTGCTTCCCTTCATCGACCGCCTTGTAGTAGTTCAGCCCGCCGATCAAGGCGACATCGTCCGCAAGCGGGTAGCTCAGCGTGGTGCCCGCGTAATATTGATTCCAGGCATCCTTGAGGCGGCTGGTGTAGAGACTAAAGCCGACGTTGTCATTAAGCGTGTAATCACCACCGAAATAGGCGATCCATGGCGAGTCCACTTCGCCTGCGTAGAAGGTAGCGAAGCCGTCGCGCATGCTGCTGGTATTGGGTTGGCTCATCGAGTGGAGGCGACCGCCTTGAAGCGACAGTCCTTCCACGCTGCTGTTGAGCACGGTGATACCTCGGAAACTCTCCGGTAAAAGCCGCGCATCACCGTATTGGACGACAGGGCTGACAGGAAAGACGTCGCCTACCTTGATCTCGGTATCCATGAACCGAGTTTTCACCGCGCCCCCCAGTTTTGAGTAGTTGTCCTCAGCCTGCCCGAGGCTGTTGTAAGGCATCACGTCGACTGAGCCGCCTGCTCCAGAACGGCCGTCGCCGGTGTCAAGCTTGAGCCCTAGCATGGCAAAGGCATCGACACCAAAGCCTATGGTGCCCTCGGTGAAACCAGACTCGAATCTGCCTATCACGCCATGCGCCCACTCTTCCGAATAGCCATTACCCGAGCTGCTGGACTGGCCTTTACGGAAATCGCGGTTGAAGTAGAGATTTCGATTGAGAATGGTCAGGCTGCTGCCTTCGATAAATCCCTAGCCTTTCTCGCCGGCGGCCATCGCAGCTTGCCCGGTACTGACGCTCAGAGTGAGCAGAGAAAGTCCTAACAGGGTTCTGTTATTCATAAATGCTCCTGATGTTATTGGCAGTTGTCATTGTGTGGTCGCATATATGTGCCAAGCGCGCCGGGCATAGCCAGGCACGCCTTGGTCATATTTCCACATGCCAAATAACGTCAGGGTGATTTGGAAATTACATTTCAGTCAGCGCGATGTCATTTATCTAGTTTTGATTACGGCAACCTGTCCCGGCTGCCCGGTATTCAAGAATATTCAGATCGCCATTGGAGTCCTCGTAGGTCATCTGGGCCGGCATCACACCGCAGCTAGAGTCCGTCGGGGTAGTGGCCACGACCCTGGCGATATCGAGTTTCATGCCGTAGCGGTAATGAATAACTTCAGGCGGATTCTTTCCGTTAGCGGCAGCATACTCTTGCATGGCCTGCTCATTGGCCTGAATCATCCGACCATAAACACGATCAGCGCCGCCTTCTGCCAGAGTGGCAGAGGAAACAACCATAGCGGCAAGGGCTGCAATAACTTTGAGGCTTTTCATGTTTAATCACTCCTTCAAAGTGGTGATTAAAATATATCCGCTCAACCTGTCATAAAAATGAAGTCAAAGTTACATCGCCGTAATGCTTCCTGCCGCGTTACCCGGGCGAGTCAGCTTGGCGCGTGGCTTGCCCGGGTTTGTAAAGCTATAGCTCCTGCGGTGCGCGAACCTTCTGTGTACGCTGCCTTCGCATCAGCCAGTACGCGGCCGGCAAAACCAACATGGACATCAGCGGCGCGGTAATCATGCCGCCGACCATGGGCGCGGCGATGCGCTTCATCACTTCAGATCCGGCACCTCCGCCCCAGAGGATTGGCAACAGGCCGGCGATGATCACGGCCACCGTCATCACCTTGGGCCGCACGCGCAGCACTGCGCCTTCACGAATTGCCTCCAGTAGTGCCGGGTCACCGCTGCGCCCGGCATCCATACGTGCATGCCAGGCATTCTTCAGGTACAGCAGCATGATCACCCCAAATTCCGCCGAGACGCCGGCCAAGGCGATAAAGCCGACCCCAGTGGCAACCGACAGGTTGAAGCCGAACCAGTAGAGCAGCCAGATGCCGCCCGATAGGGCGAAGGGCAGGGTTGCCATGATCAGTAGGGCCTCACCGAAGCGGCTGAAGGTCAGGTAAAGCAGCACGAAGATGATCAACAAGGTCGCCGGTACCACCCAGGCCAGCCGTGCATTGGCGCGCTCCAGGAACTCGAACTGACCGGAGTAGGAGACGGTCATGCCAGCATCGAGTTGTACCTGCTCAGCTACGCGTTGCTGCAACTCGCGCACGGTCGATGCCAGGTCGCGCCCACGGACATCGACATAGACCCAACCGGACAGACGCCCGTTCTCGCTGCGCAGCATTGGCGGCCCTTCGGTCAGACTAACCTGGGCGACGGTGCCCAAGGTGATCTGCTGGCCGGCTTGCGTGAGGATCGGCATACGCCGTAGTGCCTGCGGACTGTCTCGCCACTCCTTGGGATAGCGCAGGTTGATCGGGAAGCGGGCCAGTCCTTCAACCGTCTCACCAATATTGCTGCCGCCGATGGCGCCCGATACCACCGCCTGCACATCGGCGATGCTCAGGCCATAGCGCGCCGCGGCCAGTCGATCGATCTGGATGTCCACGTAACGGCCGCCAGTAAGGCGTTCTGCCAAGGCCGAACTCACCCCAGGCACCTCTTTGGCCACGGCCTCGATATCGCGCGTTATGCGCTCGATGTCGACCAAGGAGGTTCCGGACACTTTCACCCCAATGGGGCTCTTGATCCCCGTCGCCAGCATGTCGATGCGGTTGCGGATGGGCGGCACCCAGATATTGGACAGCCCCGGAACTTTTACCGCGCGATCCAGTTCCTCGATCAGCTTTTCGGGTGTCATCCCCGCGCGCCATTGATCGCGTGGTTTGAACTGCACCGTGGTCTCGAACATTTCCAGCGGTGCTGGATCGGTGGCGGTCTCTGCTCGCCCGGCCTTGCCGAATACCCGTGCCACTTCGGGCACCGTGAGGATCATCCGGTTGGTTTGCTGCAGCAGCTGGGTGGCCTTGCTGGCCGGCAAGCCGGGCAGGGCTGATGGCATGTACAACAGGTCGCCCTCGTCCATCGGCGGTAGAAACTCTCCTCCGAGTCTGCTGAGGGGCCAGAGACTGGACAAAAACACTAGCAAGGCCAGCGCTAGGGTCACCTTAGGCCAAGCCAGCACCCACTCCAGCACCGGCCGGTATGCACCGATCAGCCAACGATTCAAGGGGTTCTGTTGTTCGCTGGGGATATGCCCACGAATCCAATAGCCCATCAGCACCGGTACCAAGGTGATCGAGAGGCCAGCAGCGGCAGCCATGGCATAGGTCTTGGTGAATGCCAGCGGGCCAAACAGGCGACCCTCCTGGGCCTCCAGGGTGAAGACCGGGAGGAAAGACAGGGTGATGATCAAAAGGCTGAAGAACAGCGCCGGCCCGACCTCGGCCGCAGCTTCGCCGATCACCCGCCAGTGCGCCTCGCCCTGAAGCGGTTCACCGGGGTGTCGAGCCTTCCAGGCCTCGATGTGCTTGTGCGCGTTCTCGATCATCACCACGGCGGCATCGACCATGGCGCCGATGGCGATTGCGATCCCGCCGAGCGACATGATGTTGGCATTGACGCCCTGGTAGCGCATGACGATGAAGGCCATCAGGATGCCCAGGGGCAGGGTGATGATCGCGACCAGCGACGAGCGCAGGTGCCAGAGGAAGATCAGGCAAACCAGGGCAACCACCGCGAACTCTTCCAGCAGCTTGTAGCTGAGGTTATCGATGGCGCGGTCGATCAATTGCGAACGGTCATAGGTGGTGACCACCTCGACGCCGGCCGGCAAGCTGCCCTTCAGGCTGTCCAGCTTGGTCTTCACCGCGGCGATGGTATCGCGGGCATTCTTTCCGGAGCGCAAGATGACCACGCCACCTACAACTTCACCCTGGCCATCCAGCTCGGCAATGCCACGACGCATCTCTGGCCCCAGCTGAATGGTGGCCACCTGACCCAGCAGCACCGGAACTCCGCTGGCCGAAGCCCGCAGCGGCACATTGCGGAAATCCGCCAGGCTCTCTAGATAGCCTGAAGCCCGGACCATGTACTCGCGCTCTGCCAGCTCCAGGATGGCGCCGCCGGTTTCCTGATTGGCGCTCTTCAGCGCCGCTTCGACCTCCTGCTGAGTTACCCCATAAGCCACCAGCTTCTGGGGATCGAGCAGCACTTGGTATTGCTTGACCATGCCGCCGAGGGTGGCCACTTCGGCTACGTTGGGCAGGCCCTTGAGTTCGTACTTAAGGAACCAGTCCTGCAGTGCCCGCAGCTGGGCAAGATCATGCTGGCCGCTGCGGTCGACCAAGGCGTACTGGTAGATCCAGCCCACGCCGGTGGCATCCGGCCCAAGGGTGGTGGTAACACCCTCGGGCAGGCGTTCCTGCGCCTGGTTGAGGTACTCCAGCACCCGCGAGCGTGCCCAGTAGAGGTCGGTATCGTCCTCGAACAGCACATAAACGAAGGAGTCGCCGAAGAACGAGTAGCCGCGCACTGTCTTCGCCCCCGGCACCGAGAGCATGGTGGTGGCCAGCGGGTAGGTCACCTGGTTCTCGACAATCTGCGGTGCCTGCCCGGGGAAGCTTGTGCGGATGATGACCTGGGTGTCGGACAGATCCGGCAGTGCATCCAACGGCGTGTTGCGCAGCGACCAGATGCCCAGGGCGGTGATGAACAGGGTCGCCAGCAGCACCAGAAAGCGATTGCCGATAGACCAGTGGATCAGGCGTGCGATCATGGCTGGTCTCCTTCCTTGCTGAGCTGCTCGATCATCAGGCCGGAGTTTTTCTGGCGGGCGCCGATACGTACGTGATCTCCTGGCTTAAGTCCCACAGCTACTTCTGAGCTGACCAATGGAAAAGCCATGGTCATACCTGGCATATTCAGGCTCTCGAAGGGCCCGTGCTCCAGGGTGACTGACTCCGCGTCCAGAGCACGAATCACACCATGGGCCTCATGTAGTTCCTTCTTATTGTCCTGCTCGGCATGGCTGGCCATGACACCCTGTAGGCTGGCCTCCGAATCGATGAGGAACTGGCCGGAGGTAACGACCGCCTGACCCTCCTCAAGACCGGACAACACCTCCAGACGCCCATCAGCCTCGCGGCCCAAGGTTATTTCCAGGGGGCGGTAGCGCCCATCGCCTTCTACCAGCATCACCAACGCACGCTTCCCGGTGCGAATCACGGCTTCACTCGGCACAAGAAGCGTGGATTGTTCGACGGCACTGTTCAGGCGTACGGCGGCGAACATGCCGGGGCGCAACTTACCGGCAGGGTTGGGTAGCTCGCTGCGTACCGTGAGCGTGCGTGTTTGCGGATCGGCACTCGGCAGCAAGGCTATGACGCGGCCCAGCAGCGGTCGATCAGGAAAGGCCGTCAGGTTGGCGCGGATCTCGTCCCCGACCTGGATACTTCCGGCCATGGCCTCGGGTATCGCCGCATCGAGCCAGACACTGGATAGCCCGTTAATCAACGCCAGATCCTGCCCGGCTTCGACGGTCATCCCGGCGCGTACCTGCAAGGCTTGGAGCTCGCCGCTGATAGGTGTGGTGAGGGTTTGCACCGCCCGTGGTCTGCCGCTGCGGCGGACCTGCTCGATCAACGTTTGAGGCATGCCAAGCAGGCGCAGGCGCTCTTGGGCCGCACTTATCAAGCGAGTGTCAGCGGTACGCAGTACCGCCAGGAACTCCAACTGCGCGGCGGACCATTCGGGAATCAGCAGGTCGACCAGGGGGGCTCCGGCAGGCAGCACATCGCCCGGGGCGCGACCGTAAACCCGCTCGACGAATCCGCCGGCGCGGGCCTGGAGGTTCGCCACTTCTCGCTGGTTATAGGCCAGGGAACCCACCGCCTCGATATCCGAGGGCAGTACACCTCGGATCACCATCGAGGTTCGCATTCCGAGGTTCTGCACGGCTTGAGCGGGGATGCTCAGAACAGACGGATCCTGCTCGGATCCTGCGTATTTAGGGACAAGTTCCATATCCATGAAAGGTGACTTGCCCGGCTTATCGAAGCGCTGCTCAGGCTGCATCGGGTCGTACCAATAGAGCACCTTGCGCTCGTCCGTCGGTGCGGAGCTAGGCAGGATCTCGTGTTTGGCTTGCCGCTGGGCCAGCCAGTAGCCACCGCCCGCCGCGCCAATGCCCACGGCCAGCAAGGCGACCGCAAAACCAAATGCCGATATCTTCATTTCAGTCCCTCCACATAGGCGTAGTACAGGCTTGCGGAGAGCTGGCTCAGCTTGCGCTGCTGTTCAATCTGCCGTAGCTGAGCCTCGATCAGGTCGCGCTGGGCGGTGAGGACGGATGTCAGCTGGCTGTTGCCGGCCTGGTAAGCGGCAAGTTCGAGATCGGCACGTTTGCTTGCAAGCGGGATCAAGGTTTTTTCGGTGCGTGACAAGGTCCTGCGCAGTTGCTCAAGCTCGGCAATACCGCCTTCCAGCTCAGCCTGATGGGCGCGCAGTAATGCTTCCTGCTCGGCTTCCATCTGCGACACGCTTTGTTGTCTGGCGTTGATCTTGGGCCCCTGACGTGTGCCTACGAACAACGGCAGGTCGAAGGTAAATTGCACCATCACCATATCGCCGAATTGGTTGTCGCGATTGTTGTAGGCAAACTCAACACCCCAGTCGGGGGTCTTCTCGGCGATGGCCTCGTTCAGCTCGGCGCTAGCCTCGCCGACTCGGGCGGAGGCAGCGCGCAACTCAGGGTGTGAGGCAATGCGTTGCTGCAGGTGCGGTACCACCAGGTTCAGATTGGGAACACCTCCTTGCAAAGGCTGGTCAGCCTCGTTGCCTATCCAGCGGCGCAGCTTGGCACGAGCTACTGCCACATCGCGATTCAGTTCATCTCGCCGATCTTGTAACGCCAAAGCTTCCTGGTCGGCCTGCAACAGCTCGCCAGGCTGAGCACTACCGCCGGCAATCAGCGATTGCACGGTCGAGCGGAGCATCTCGATCTGACGGTCCAGTTGATCGAAGAGGCCAACACTGCGTTCGGCGTAGTACACGTCCAGCCAGCTCACTGCTGTCTGGCGCTTGATCTCCAACTGCATGGCACGCTGCTCGGCCTCGGCTCGGACAACTGAAGCCTCGGCCACCTGGCGCCGAGCCTGACGCTTGTCACTGTTGGGGACTTCCTGCATGAGCCCAATGCGGCGCATGGTCATGGAGTCACGATTAAGTGTGTAACGGTCAGGGCCTTCGATCGGCAGGTTGTCGATGCCTAGAATCAGCTTGGGATCGGGCAGGGCGTCTGCGGGCCCTACAGCCTGTTGTGCCGAAGCCACCTGCGCCTGGCGCGCGAGGTTCTCAGGGGCACTCTGCTCGGCCAGAGCTTGGGCTCGTTCGAAGGTTAGGGGCTGCGCCTGCGCGGCAAGCCAGGGAGCTGCCCAGAATGCGGCAGCCAACACACCGAGATAGCCACGGCGTGGAAAAAGGAAAGCGGACATGCTTTCGCCTCCAATGCGATTGATCGAGGTCGCAGCTACGAAACGTGGCCGCGACGATGCGCCTGACTGTAAGGCGCGGGATGATCACTGCATTAGACGAAACGAGGAGGGCGCCAGAGTCCTGCTGGCTCTCGCTTAATCACCGACTGTGTCAGCAATATTTCGGAGCGTGAGGGAAGAGGGGATATGCTCTTGATCACATTGGTCTGGAGAAGTCCTCCGGTCTTGCATTCCTGGCCGGATTTGCAGGGAGACTTATTGGCCACCCCATCAGACGTGTCCATTTGCTCGCAGCACGGAGCATCGGCCGTTGCATGGCCCTGATGATCGGCGCTCTGCATCGGGCAAGGTTGTGCCGGCATGCTGAAAGCCATACCGCCGAAGGTCGGCAGCACGAGGCTAGCAATCATTACCAGGATCAATCCAATCCGACGCACAGCAATTCACCAAGCGGGGCTATAGGGCGACTATAGCAGATTGCCTCGAGGCATGAGCGCTCCTTTTGACGATAACAGCACTTCGTTGATTTGGATCAAATAGAGTGTCTAATCTCAAAGGGGGAGCTGATTTTGTAGCGGGTGAGATTTCAATCGAGCAAGCGATAGAGTTCAGGCCAAAGAGGATTCTATAATCACTCTATAATTAGCTATAAAGCTCATTAGTGCACAAAATGCAGCTGGATGTGGAACCCTGAGGTGCCGCTGAATGAACGCAACGCAGGGTATCGGCTGGCATGGCAGAGCCTGGATTTCACCCGGGCTGGGCATTTTTCTGGGGCAGGCGGGTAGCCAAGATTGGCATGGCCACATGGCGCATCAAATTACCGTCAGCTTGAACGGCCGCTTGACGGTGAAGTGTACATCCTCGTCGGTGACGGCAAGGGCCATCTGCATCAGGGCAGGGGTGGCCCATCAGATCGAAGCTGACGAAGTGTTGTCGATCTACCTCGACGCGCTGTCCGATGAGGCGCGAGCACTTCCCGATAACATCGGGGAGGGCATCACTCCGATTCAGATGGGCGATACAGCATCGCTGCGAAAATTGCTGAGCAGCTCCGATCCGTCAGCCCAGCAAATTCGGGAAATGGTGCGCCTTGCTCTCAACCTTACGACTCCGCCGGCCTCCGATCCGCGACTGCAATCGGTCCTCGCTGCGTTAAAAGAGCCGATTAGTGGCAGGCAGGCGTTGGCAAAGCGCGTTCATCTGTCGCCTACCCGATTCTCACATTGGTTCGTCGAACAGACCGGCCTGCCGCTGCGCAGCTACCGGAAATGGAATCGCCTGGTCATAGCGCTCCAGCATATCGCCAGCGGCGCCAACCTGACTGCGGCCGCCCACGCTGCCGGATTCGCCGATGCGGCCCACTTTTCCCGCACCTTCCGCGAACTGTTTGGCCTCGACCCGTCGTCTGCCTTGGGTCATGTCAGTCTGAAAGGCTGAATTCAGCTTTTTCGTTCAAGCGCCAGCACAGGTAATTGGCACAAAGTGGAGTCATCTTAGGGAGGGCTTCACGATGGGCAATTCACTCAGGTTCATGATCCGCTGGCTCAGCTACCCAGCAATCTTTGGCGGGGCCGCAGCCTGGATGATCTGGTTGCTCTACACGGGTATTCCGTATTGGCCCAGCACGCCGATCATTGCCGCCCTAGGGATTCTGCTGGTGGCGTTGCTGGAACGCGTGCAGCCTTTCCGGGGCGACTGGTTGGAGGACCACCAGGATACCCTTACCGATATCATCCATATGGTCGTGAACCTGTCTGTGATCCAGTTTACGGCGACCGTGCTGGCCCGGCTGGGCGATTGGGTGTCCGCAGAGTTCCGTGTCTTCCCAACAGATTTACCGCTGTGGGCTCAGCTAGTCATTGTCGCCGCCGTGCTGGACCTTAGTTTGTACGCCATGCACCGCTTCAGCCATCAGGTTCCATGGCTGTGGCGTTTGCATGAGCCACATCACAGCGCTGAGCGGCTCTACTGGATGAACGGCGAGCGCCGGCACCCGTTGCATGCCGCTATCATGGCAGGGCCTGGGCTGCTCGTGCTCTTTTCGATGGGCACTCCTTCTGCACTCGTGGCCACCTGGTTCGGCATCCTGACGGTACATTTGGCCTTTCAACACTCAAATCTGGACTACTCGTTGGGCTGGCTACGGCGCGTCATCGGTGTTGCAGAAACACACCGCTGGCATCACAACCGCGACTTCGAGGATGCTCAGGTCAATTTCGGTGAGTTCTTGCTGGTGTGGGATCAGTTGCTTGGAACCTTCTATGACAGCGCAAGCAAGCCCGGCAGCGCCGAAGTAGGACTGCGTGACCGGAACTATCCGACAGGCTATGTGGGTCAACTTGTTGAGCCGTTCAGAAGCCAGTAGCTTGCTCGGTGTTGCTGGCGACTAGTTGGTTAATGAGGATCGGCCGGCATGAGTTCAATCAAAGGCCTCAGTTGAGCTCTGACGCTGGCCAGCCAATTGCCCAGTTCCACCAGATCCTCATCAAGCGACTCGGCTTCCTCCCAGATACTGCCGCCTTCCGTCACAGACACCGATAGTGCCGCACCATCGAGCACCGTTTTCGCCATGGCATGTACCCGCAGGAGGCCATCCCTGAGGCCGCCGATGTTGTTCATATCCTTAAGCAGCAGATCCAGCCCATCGACTAGACACAGCAACTGGGTGGTGTCGTAGACGTCATGCAAACGCTCCAGCGCCTCGGCATCTACCTCGCCGTAGGGCGTGACGCGAAATGACGCAGGAGGAATGTTCATCAGGTCATCTCCTCGGTTTCCGCAGTACCGAGCTTGCCAGTGCGGATGGACCCGGCTGCCTGCTGGAACACCGAGTCTTTGATCCAGGGCTCCGGCGGCCGGTTGAGCTTGAGGTTGAACTCGCCGAAACGCTTGACGTTGCTGGTCAGGTAGGGGCTGAGGAAGGACACATCCTCATCGGAGAACTGCCAGCCCTCGCGAGCCAATTTCTGCAGGATCCGCATCATGTCCACAGTGTTCTGCAGGATCACCGACGAGGCCACCATGTCGTTGTAGCGCAGTCGCTTCTGTTGCTCGTCCGGATCGTTCTCGGCGATCACGTCGCCGCCGAAGGACAACCACTTGGAGAATCCGTTGTAGGACTCGATCTTGTTGGTGTTCGCGGTAACCTCCTGGCGCAACTCGCGACTGCCGATCCAGTTGAGCAGGAAGATCGTACGGATCACGCTGCCCAGTGCCTGTGCCGCGTGGTAGAGCTTGTTACGCCGGCTGTAGGAACCGAGTTTTCGCAGCAACATAGGCGAGGAGATTTTGCCCGCCTGGATCGATAGCGCGACCTGCATCAAATCCTGCCAATGGGTTTCAATCAGGTGCCAGTCGGCGGTGTCGGTGAACAGGCGGTTGATATGCTTATACGCAGCGCCGCGATCCGGCCGGCACATCACCAGGTCGCGCCAATTGCGGATGCGTGGCATGAGGTTGATGCCAAGCAGATGAGTGAAGGCGAACACCGTGGCCGACTGGCCCTGGGTATCGGAATACACCGTATCAGCTTCGACGCTGAGATCGGCCTTGAGCAGCCCCTCGATTACATAAATTGCCTCCCAGATGCCCGGGGGGATGAAGTGCTGGAATACAGCGATGTAGTTGTTGGCCACATGCCGATAGGCCACGGCTCCCATCTTGCGGTAGCGGAAGTGGTAGCCGGCCAGCAGGTTGTCGTCATAGAAGTCGAACTGGGTGCCGTCCGCAGCCACCGTCTTGCCATCGCCCCAGAGTTTGGGCAGATCGAGCTGCAGGTAGAGTTCCACCAGCTCGCGGTTAGCCTTGTCCAGTTTCTCCAGCGAGAGGTGACGGCGATTGGTATAGGAAAGCATGTGCGGGGTGACATTACCGGCCAGATGCCGCGCGGCCTGGCTGGGGCCGAGGTTGCAACCCATGGCGAAGATCGTCATCAGGTAGCGCTCGGCAGGTTCTTTGAGCTTTGGCTCGTTGCCGGACATCGGCCCGAAATGTCGAGTGAACTGAATCCAGTGCTCGATGTTGGCCATGATGTCGAGTACGTGCCTGGCCGGCATGCGTTGCATGAGGGCCGTCTGTAGCGAGATGGCCGATGGCGGGATGTCGCGCGCCGTCACTCGGCGCAATACCGGTTCGCCGGCTTCGTTGATCGATACGTCCCCTCGGCAAGAGGGGAATTTGTCATCCAGTTGCTGCGCGGTTTCCTCCAACTGGGTCTTGAGGGAGGCAACAAACTCCTTTGCCGTGCCAGGCAGTTCCATTTTTTCGCAGTAGGCCGGGAGTCGCTGGAGACATTCCTCCCAGGGTAGCAACTGCTTGCGATAGTCGGCGAAGGATTCCGACCCTTGTACGCACATGTCACCGGATCGCAGTTCGTTGGCCAGGTAGGAGAATACGCAAACTTCCAGATAGCGCCGGTTGGTCGGTGGCCCCTCACTGGCAGGACGACGAACGACCTTGACCCAGCGCTCCGACGCAAACGACAAGTCGACGTGCTCGTCGATCCACTCGCGGTGCAAATTCTCGCTGTCCTGTATCAGTTGAAGTGCCTGAACCAGCGACCTATCCTGAGTCGTGGGCTCCAGTTGGAGAAGGTGGCTGAGACGGAACAACAGCGAGCGATGGGACCTGAAATGCTTCCAGATCAACGGCAGGTAGTTATTACCGCCGGTAGCCTGGACTTCGGCACAGGTTTCGCGCAACCGTTCCAGGTTGCCGTCGGGGGAGAGGTATTCCCGAATCAGGCTGCCTGCCTCTTGGTCATCCGGTTCATGAACCAAAATCTGCACCACACCGTCCAGGGTGGCCGCCAGTTGCTCCAGTTTCTGACGTTGCCGTGCTTGGATGTGCTCCAGTTCTTCCTTGGCGCGTTTGTGAATCGTAGAGATTCGCCGGATGAACATCTCGGCTAGGTGATCGCGAGTCCGTACGCGCATCCGATATATCAGGGCAAGCATCAGCGTGTAACGCTTCGGCAGCGAACAGTCCTTAAGCTCGGCGACGTCCGACGCCGCAGCTTGGGCAGCGAAGTGGCGGATTTTGGTATCGACGATTCCATCAAAAATGACATCTAGATTCCCAAAGCTCTCGAGCCAATCCATGTGATCTATCAGCACATCCAAGTGTTTGCGGGATGGTTTCTTGGGTGCCTGTTTGAGGGCGTTGAAGTCACTTTGGCGTCGCCCGAAATCCGTTTCGAGCAGTTCTTTCAGTTTGTAGACCGCCTCAATTGGCGCCCTGGTCACAACGAGATTGAATAGCCGCTCCTGCATTGCAACTAAGGCATCCTCAGCAGCGTCATTGAGGGTGGAATAGGCTGGGAGTTCGTAGCTGCGCTGCAGCAACTCGCCGATCAGCACATTGATGATATCCGCCCGCTGGTCGAGTACCTCGGCAGATTCGTGCGCAAGGTGGAGAGCTATGGTGAGCGCTTCACTACCATAGAAAGCCTTGATCTGGAGGTACTCACGAATGGCCGCCTGATGCCTATAAAAAGTACGCGGGTTGGTGTAGCGGGAAGTGATACGAGGGCCAAAACCGAGGGTATTCCTGATGTGATCAGTAATTTCTGGAGGTATCTCGTCTAGGGGAGGAAAGTAATGGAGCTCTTGGAATACCTTGAGCTGGACTGCCAGCCCAAGGGAAAGGGCAGGGCTACGAGCTGCCCTGGAAATCCAGTCAAGCTCTCCTGCGGAAAGCGAATAGTTGCGGTGTAAATCCTTAGCACTGAGGGTAGTTGCTAGTCGTGGATATGCCGTTCTCTCCAAAGCCGCCATCGCTCAGCCCCCATGTAAATAGATCAGCATAGACGCTTACGAGCATGAGGCAGGCGAGACAAACAGACCAAATAGAATTCTTTTTATATCAATACGATAGGACCCCTATGTCCTAATTTTCCTTTATCTCGGCATGACCCCCTGCACTGATCGGAAAGAAATTTTCAGACCGGAAAAAGCTGGAGCAGTCGCTGGAGCTGTGCCAAAAGGACGTCGAGTTTCTGCTCCAGGTAGAAGCCGAGCATGTCGAGCTCCACAAGGAGCGGGGCGACAAATCCAACAAGCTGAAGGTCCGTGAGCGAGTAAGGGATCTCGGCTATTCGTTCTCTGGGAAATTCACGCCCGGCCGGCTGCGGCAGGCACGGCAGAGTTAAGCGAATTGTTCCACCAAGCCAGGCACTGCCTGGCTTTTTTGCGTCCTGCAGATTACAGGCCCGCGTTACGCATCTCCAGGGGCTAGGTCTACCGCAAGAAGGCCTATGGGATTTCTCAACGACCGCCCCAGGTCCTTTCAGGAGTAACAGATGTCCAAAACGCAAAAAAAACCTTGGTGGAGCCCGATAGCACACTTCGCGGCTCATGGCTTCGTCGGTACTATCATATTTTTGATTATCATGGTGCCTGCAGTACTACTCAACCATCTGGTCCAGTACTTGGCTGAATTCGGGATTAGTGAGTTCACTTTACTAATCCTGGGGCTGCTCGAACACTTCATTGTATTAATGGATGCTGGTCTTTTCTTCATCTTTATATGCATTGGGGCTTACAGGGCTATTAAGGAATTTGCTGATGAATAATACGTTTGGGTCAGAGTTCGCTAACGCTGCAAGGCAAGCACCGCGTATCTTTTTCGCGCCCTTGATGGGAGCTGTTGCTGCCATTAAAGGTGAGTTCAGACGCGTAAAATACGGTGCAAACCAAAACGGCAAGCCGCTGCAATCCAAATAAACGCTCAGCAGAGCCACCTATAAAGAAACGCTAAATCCGACCCACCATCCTTGATGGTGGGTCTTTTTTTGGATTCGATTTCCGGGACCCGGCGTGGGCCTCCTGAACCCTGTCACCTACTCCTAGGGAATCATGTAGATTTGCATTGATCGCTATCGCCGTATGCGTACGCGTTATGTATTATTGCAAGCACCCATTTTTGGAACCGATAGGAGCGTTCAAATTGGCCAACTCCCACGAATTCGAGGTCGGCGCCGGTTACGAGGTAGCCAACCCGCCCATGCTTGCTGTCGGCGACGATGAAACCCACCGACTCTCACGCTTTTTTACCGTGCTCACTACCGATGAGCACGGGGTGACAGTTTATGACGGTTGGTATGGTGACGGCCTTGCGAGCTTGCATCTCTCACATGAGGTCCTTGCTCAGCTGGATGTGACCAGGCTGCCGCCCCGTGGTGAAGCGGTGGCCGCAGAGCTGGCCAACGCTATTGCCACTTCTGCTGCCGCTGCCATCGAGAGACGAAGCCAGGTGAAGGAGCATGGGGACTCTGTACAGAGCGAGCACGCTTCCCAACGTTTCTTCGTACAGTTTTTCTCTGGCCAGGTCAGGGGGCTTGCGTCGAAAGGACTGATCAACCCAGATCTCGCAGTTCAGATGATCAGCCTGTCGACCGGTTTGGAGTTTGCCGCTGGTGCGTAATCCAAGGCGTCTCCGCTCCTGGCGCACTGCTCTTGCTGCCTTTGCCACGGTAAGCGCTGTTGCTGGCCTGATCATGTTCAAGCCGGTGGCCCAGCCTCACTTCGGGGCAGCAGTCTCCAAGCCGTTAGGGCGTTACTGCTTGATCAAGCCAGGTGAGCGCCATACCCATTGTGAGGGGCAAGATGCTAGCCCCAGGGATCCAGTGCTCGCAGCCATTAAGACCATGCGTGAACAAGGGAATCGGTAACCTTGACGCCGTTTCTCGCTGACTCAATCGCTCTACCTGTTCTGTATTAAATCCAACCTGAGGAACCGCAATGACTATCACTCCTGACATGCTTGCACGTATCGCTGTCGTGGTGCTCGCTGTGATCATTTCGATCGCGATCAAGCGCCGCAACGCCCTTTTCACCGTGAAAAACGCCTCAGGGCCTGAGCAGATCCAGGCCATGCAAGGCTTTACCGATCGCTCGCTGCGTGACGTAAAAATGCTGATCTGGCTGTGCTCCGCGCTTTGCGCGGCTGCATTGGCGGTGTGTATCTATTCGATTTTCTATCCGCTGTGAGGCTCTCCCGGCCGTAGATCAAGGCCTCTGTCCATCACTGTGGACGGAGGCCTTTTTTGTGGCGGCATCATGACATCGCATGGCTAGCAGGCATGCAAATCTTCTAGTATTATGCGTACGTGTTATCAATCATTCTGAGGAGCTTGTAATGCTGAAAACTCAATTCTGGGCCATGCGGACTTTGAACATTGTTGGTCAGTTGCCGGCGGCTTTGGCCCTGGCAGCCTTCGTGTTCGTGTGGGCGAAGATTGGTCACATCAGTCCCACACTCGCATTCATGCTGATCGCGATTCTGGTCATGGTTGTGCTCTTCGTGCAGCTGCTGAAAGTGGCCGATCGTAAAAAGGCCAAGGCCAGTGCGCAGGGCCGTGTTGGTACCGGGCTGCGCTGAGCTGCATCATGCCTGCCGGCCTAACGCAAGTGTCGCGGTGTCGTCCGCATGTGCGAAGCCGAATAGATACCGGCTTCTACAGCGAGATTCCAATGCATCGCGGCCTAGTTGAGCGCATGGAGCTAGCAGGTGACTACTCCGTAGAGCTGAGCCTTTCAGGGGATGTGTTTGATGGCTTTGCGGTATGTGAAGGGCGACTGGTTACAGCCTGGCTTCGATTACAGTCAGAGGCTGTGCCAGTCGCTGTCCTGGACGCGGTTCTGTTGTCCAGCGGCGATGGAAAGCGATATTCCTTGGCTGATGCTTGCGACCTGGTAAGTGAGGCTCTCCAGAAGGCTGTGCAGGAGCTGGTCTGGACCTGCCGGAATGACTTCTCTGCTGTGCTCGAAGCTGGCAGCGTACTTTTCATTAGAAGACTTGAAGTGAGGGATGAATTCAGGTCATCACAACTAAGCCAAAATATAGTAGACGCTGCCTGCGTCTGGCTGACGTCGAAGTGTCGACTGGCGCTTCTTACCCTTAAGCCGTTTCCTCTTCAATACGAGAATATAGAGCCTGTGCTGGGTAGTCGCCATTACGAAGCGTATTGCCGGGGCTTACGAGAAGACTTGGAAAAGCTTTCTCTATATTACAGCTATCACTTCGGGTGCTTAGCTGCGTCACTTGAATCCACATTGTTGATCAAGCCG
The DNA here is from genome assembly GCF_000730605.1 of Pseudomonas monteilii NBRC 103158 = DSM 14164. GTDB lineage: Bacteria > Pseudomonadota > Gammaproteobacteria > Pseudomonadales > Pseudomonadaceae > Aquipseudomonas > Aquipseudomonas monteilii. The sequence continues at coordinate 22,079 of NZ_BBIS01000068.1, forward strand.
TTGAACGGACACCGATGCACGCTAAGCCGGGCAGGGTGGTCGTTTATTGCCGCGGAGTAACTATGCTAGCGACACAGAGCCGGTCTAAAGGCGTGAAGTATAATGTACAGCTGCTTTTGAATGGTTGGGTATTTGCAGCGCTCCTCTGGGCTCTTGGATCTTTGATTGAATTCCTTTTTGAAGAGCTAGAAGTTTCCATTCCCCATAGTTACGGCCTGTGGGTCAAGGCTTCTGGCTGGGGTTTGGGTGGTATATTCTTTCTGCTGTTCGTTGTCCGTATCGCTATCTATGGCTACAACAGAAAATCAGGTAAGTATCTATGAGCCTGTTTTGGGTTGGGCTTGGTTTAACTGCGGCTGCTCCAGTACTTTGCAGCAAGAGGTACCGGTTACACGGGCCTGCCTGGATGTACTCTTTAGGGTGTGGGGCCGCTGTCCTTGGTCCATACATCTTGCTGTGCACCTTTCTGGATGTGGCTACCTTGCTCGCCGCTGCTGCGATCATCGGAGTGCCTTTCTGGGGCTATGAACGGTATCGAGCAGCTAAGGGTCAGCAGCACTATACGCAAGGCATTATGGGTTACATGGTGGAGCTGACCCCGGTTGCCGTGTTCCTGCTCTTATTCCGATCCTTCGTAGCAGAACCCTATCTTGTTCCGTCCTCCTCAATGCGTCCTACTCTAGAAGTAGGCAGCGTGGTTGTCGTAGACAAGTTCAGTTATGGCGTGAGGTTGCCTTTCGTTTCAAAGCCGATCTCGCATGGGGGGGCGCCGAAGTTTGGTGATGTTCTGGTATTCCGTTTTCCTCTTGACCCGGCTAAGCCTTACATAAAGCGAGTGGTCGGCGTCCCGGGCGACAATATCACTTATCAAAGTGGTGTGTTGTCTGTCAATTGTGCCCCGGCGGTGCGCGAAATGGAAATGCCATATGATTACGAAGATGAAGCCAGCGGAAAGCTTAAGCACGCCACCTACACGTTGGAACGAATTCAAGGCTTGCAAATTGGTACTCTGCAGGACACTGACAGCAGTGATTTTGGTGTAAACACAGACTTTCCTGCCATCCCGGGCTGCGAGAGGAATGTTTCAGGGATTTCATGTGTTGTACCAAAAGGCTCTTATTTTGTGCTGGGTGACAATCGCTCCAATAGCCTGGATAGTCGCTATTGGGGGTTCGTAACAGACAAGGAAATTATAGGTCGAGCCATTTTCGATATTAATATCGATAACGGCAGTTTACAGTTCAGCCGGCTCTCACGATGAGTGGCCACCAAAGGGATGCCGCCATGGAGTGCCGATGCAATACAAGTCCGTGTTTCTCATACCTCCTCTGTAAGGCAACGCAAGGCCTTGCACCCATCATTCAGGAGAGAAACGCATGAGCTTTCATGAAACAGCCATCAAGTACGCTCAACTAGTAGCTGCACCGGTCGATTCCCTCGGCAACCTGGTACAGCAGGTGGGCTCGTACCCTGTTGGAACAGTACGCGATGCCGAGCTCGCAGAGCTTGAGCAAGCGTATCGATCGACAGTCATCGCCCAGTTGGTCAGCTCCAGCGAGCTGAAGGCCACTGCTCACGTTGTGTTGTCCCAGGACGATGATGAGTCTGGCGCGGATGCCGAGGTGATCGGTATCTGTTTCGACTCCGCTTCGGCTGAAAGTCTTGCCGACGAAGCTGCCGCTGAAATGGCTGCACGCATCAACAAACTGCTGGCCAATGACATGGGGGCAGATTTCGAACCTGTCGCGGTAACGCAGACTGCCCAGGAGCGCATCGTCCACAATTCCAATGTCGGAATCTTGGGTGCGATTCGCGTCAAGACCGCATCGGTAAGCATCGAAGGGAACGGATTCGGACTGCAAAACGTTACCTCGCCAATCATCCCGCTAGGGGTGCCCGGCTTGTAAACCTGCTACACGCCCGGGCCAAGTGCCCGGGTTTTTTGTCTGCTGATTATTAGCCTCTGTCTTTCCAAACACGACATTGTGCTTATCTGTAATCATCCAGTATTATCGGTACACGTTACGTATCGATAGGGCGCTTGTCATGGATACCCGTTCTTCACACTCTCTGATCACCCGCGTCGTTGTTGCTCTCTGTGTTGTCGTCATGGGCTTGCTGGCCACCATGGCTGTTGGCGCTGGCCTGGTGAAGATTTCCCCGGCCCTCATTTTCAAGGGGGTTTTTCTCTGCCTTGTCGGCGGAGCCCTCTACCTCATGATTCGCGCCTGCGTCGCAGCTCACATGGAGCTGGACGAGCAGGGTGCGGCAGAAGTTGATGGAAGCAAATAGATGTTCGACATTCATGCCGGGGACGGCAATCCCGAGGTGGCAGCCGACCTGAGCTCTCGAAATCTCTTTTTTGAATCTGCAGACACCGGATTGAGCAGTGTCGCCTGGGCCCAGCTGATGGACCGGTTCCGCGAGGAGCAGGGCTGGGCGGATACTCGGCTTAGCAAGGAGATTGGCATCAGCATCTCCATGATCCGCCAATGCCGAGTGAACATGCGCCCGTTGCCGCCCCCGGCGCGTATACGCACGCTCGGTGCGATGGGGGTAGAGGTGACCCTGTCGACTCTGCTCGCTGCATTGCCTGAACCAATTCGAGAGGCGGTAGAGGCGGCCAATCAGCAGTCGCAGGTGGTCCGTGAGACTTTGCTCTACGGATTCTTCGATCGTTTGGATGCTGGCGGATCACCAGATTTGGTCAGTGCCTTTTTTGATGGTCTGGCAGAGATCTCAGGCCTCAGTGAAACTGAGCAAGCGTCCCGGATAGGCCTATCCCTGGAGGACTTCACCTCTATCCGAAAAGGACGTAAACCCATCCCGTTTCGAGTCAAGATGGCTATCTCTGGCTCTTACACTGCCAACGAGTTAGGTCCCCTGATCCTATCGCTGCTGCCGGCCGCATAGGAATAGCGAATAATGTGAGGACGATTGCGCCCTTAAAATATACATACGTGTTATGCTTCATTGTGATTCTGAAAGCGTTTACTGGTGTGTATTCTGGAGGTGTCCATGGGGGCTCACATTACCGCTCCAACCAAGTGCCTTTGTGGGCACCTTGATCTGTTCAGCTTCACCTCGCCAGGGATGGGCGGGCGCAGGCAGGATCGCCTCTACGCCAGCAGCACGATTTGCGGGGAATGCAGCGCCCATGTCCGCGAACTCGTTGCGCCGCAAGCCAAGGGCTTCTATCAGATGAGTTTGCCCCAGTTGGCGGGGCGCCCTCGGTCTGTTTCTTGGGCTCAATCTCTTCGGCTAGCTCACATACGCACCCTTGGCCCTATCATGGCTCATCTCAAGTGCAGCACAGATCCTGTGGCCGTCGCTGCGCTGGCCGTCTTTGAGATGCTCTTCAAGATCACTGATGCGCAGTACTGGATTGCAGGGAGAGACCACGCGTTTGGCGCTGGTCACTGGGTGGTCTCGGAGATCGAGCACCTGATGCGCAAGCGTGACCTGGCCATGCACGAGAACTCTCGATCGGCCTACTGCTACTGGAAGAGAGTCAATCCCGCAGTGATCGATCAAGCGAAGCAGGACGCGGCTGTGCTGCTGTCTTCATCTGCTTTGGCGCCAGGCAAAACGACGACACCGCAACCAGCACAGGCAAAGCCCTCTGAGGCTGGCACTTCGGTGTTCCTTTGATCAGTGATTCAGGTGGATTTGTGCAAGTAGAGAATTCGAGTGCGCACCTCGACTCAGGTGCGCGTCCAGCGGGCAGCGCTAGCCAGCTGGCAGGGGCCTCGCCACAGGATGCAACTGGGGGCTGCATGATGATCAGCGGGGCCCTTCATTGTGAAGGGTTCGGCTTCATGGCGAGTCAAGGCGGCATTCCCAGCTACAACGAGTCAACCCCTTGTCCTGCTTGTAACACGATCTTGTGGCTGGCCAACGCGAAGAACCAGGCCTCTGCCCCCATGGCAGCCGGCAGCGACATGCCAACCGAACAGATCTGGTTGGAGGCACTCCGGGTCGCTCACCGAGAGAACCCCGGCGGCGTGCACGCTGCTTTGGAGGCGGTCGGTGAGGTCCAAGTTAGAGTGCAGGCTCAAGAACAAACGGCGCTTGTTGTTCGTACCTACAACTCACCGAGCCAGCTCGGCGAGGCTGCGCTTGATGATGCGGCCGTCGACGCTATCGCACTCAACATGAAAGTGAAGATGGCCAGAAACCGGGCAAAAGGCCGGTCTGGCTGGAATGACGAGACCATATGCACTGCTGATTTCCTTTCAACGGAGCTGCGCGAGCACGTCGCAAAAGGAGATCCCCTTGATGTCGCTATCTACGCAATGATGCTGCATCTACGCGGGGAGACCATTTCTGCACCGGCCTGCAGCACTCACTTACCAACTGAAAATGACCCCGCTTGAGTAATCCTCCCATGATCAAACTGACAAAACTGGCCCTCCTCGCAATTATGGGCTTCAGCTCTAGTAGTGCCTCTGCTGTCGAGCTCGTGCTTTCTGCACATGCCGCTGAGATCTCCCAGGAGATGATCAAGGAGACGATTTCATCTCACCTGCCAAAGCAGGTTGTGAAGCTGGATGGCGGTTACAAGATCTACGCTTACCTGGAGACGGCTGACTATCAGCCGGGGGAGCGTCTTTTCAGCTACTCGGTTCAGCTTCACAAGCGTGTTGTAGAAGCCGGTACAGGGAAGGTGTATTGGGTCAGCACAGGCGGCGTCCGCGGGCACGGGGTAGCGGTTTCTGGGGATACGATTCTAGCCAACCTAGGCAATGATCTGGTTGCCGGCGCCGAGTCATTCAAGCTCGATCAGATGTGATTCACTAGGGGAAACCCTGGCGCTCATTTTTGCAGCGTGACAACCAAGTATTAGGCGATACTATGCGTGTACGTGTACGCGCTATGTATCATAACTAGCCTAATGAAGCTGTCAGCGCTGGAGCCTGAAATGACTGCTAAACGTCAATTGCTTTTGTCACTGTCAGGGGCAGTAGCGCTGCCCCTGGTCTCAGCTGACTCGTTCAGTTTCAATCTCGTGCCAGCCCCTCCCGCAAGCCAACTGCCAACGTACCTGGTTGCATCGGCGGCTGGCCTTGCCCTCCTTGGTGCCTGGTACTGGTTCAATCGGTCTCGAACCACGGCACAAGCGGCTGAGTTGCGGATCGAGCGCCAACTGCAGGCTCTTGAGAAGCTGGCGACCCAGGTCGGAAGGGCGGAGCAAGTACTCTCCTTGAAGTGTGAGTTCATGACGCACCAGGTGCGGACCGAACTCAAAGACGCCCTGTACGCCATCACCACTGACACCATCCGCAACATGGGCGGGTTACGTCGCAAGGAGCCCATGTCAGACAAGCAGTTCAGCAAATTAATGGCCAAGTCTGACGAGTTCTTCAGCAGCCTGGAGAGAGCGCAGGCGAGCGAGGTCATACTCAACCTGGATGATGATGTGCCGCTGCTTATGCCGGAGCGGGGTAACCCACTTCCGAAGCCAGTTCCTCAACGGCGCCCTGCGGAGCCCATGATACTCCAGACCCCTGCACCTTCGTCTCCCGCGAGTATCCCTATGCCGGTGAAGCCCAGGCCCAAGGGCGCCAATGCTGATGCTGGAGATTCTGATGGGGTTCCGGCGCTGGGGCTTAACTCAGCTCTGGTTCTGGGCGGTGGTTTGGTTTCCGGCAGTGGACTATTCCTCGACCTAGATGATGGTCCGGAGCCAGATCAGTCCGATTTCGCGGCGGACTGAACTCCTATGGATATCCCAAGCCTGCAGCCTGGCGCCGCCACCTCCACAACTAGGCGCATCTCGGACGCAGAGATGCAGGGCATTACTCGTGACAATCGACCGTCCAAACCTTCGGACGCGGGCTGGCGTGTGCGGTTGATGAAGGCTGGAAAGTTTGTCGCCGATCGCCATTTTCGCGACTTGGCCTACCACGGTCGTTCCCGGGCAAAACACGCAGCGCAATGCTACCGCGACGACATGGCCAGGGAGCACGATATCCAACTCCCCCCGACCGTGCAGAGTGAGCTTGCACGCCAACGCCATTCGGCGGGCCTGACACAGAAAGCTATAGCCATGATGCTATCCGTCTCGCCCGGGCTGATATCGAAGTGGGAGAAGGGGGCCGAAATGCCAGCTGCAGCTCGATCACTCTATCGCGCTGCTGTTGAGGGCCAATTGCCCGCGTGTGAACCGACCCTCACCGGCGCAGATGTCAGGCGCATCAGAGTCGAGGTTCTAGGTTGGTCTCAGGCACAGCTAGCCAATGCCCTGGGCTGGGCCTATGCCGCTGTGGGCTATTGGGAGAGAGGGCAGCGGCCTGTACCAGGATGGGTCAAGGTGTACGTGAACGCAGTCAGCAAGGGGGGGGGTCAGTGGAGAGCAGTGAGCGTTTAGATGGCAATGACCCTGTAGGGGACGCAGTTGCTCAGTGGAGGCAAGTCATGCCGTTGCATCGCAGCCTGCCGATCGTATTTTCTGATGGCACTGAGCTTGCCCGCTTCGCAGTGGATTGTGCCCAATGCCGGCGTGGCTTGGCCGGGGATCTGGTGCGGGGGGAGGTCAAGCCTCAGCCGGGAGATCGCTTCGCGCTGACTGGTCTTGCTGCCTGTGCGGCCTGTGCGTCGTTCACCAGGTTCGCGTTCATGTGCACAGGCTCAACAGGCTCGGTGCAGCTTGAGTGGGTATCAGGGGGAGAAGTGAAGAGGCATGAGGTGCACACTACCTGGAGGTCCAAGCTTGTGGCTATTTTCCGGTAGG
>NZ_BBIS01000067.1 GCF_000730605.1 Pseudomonas monteilii NBRC 103158 = DSM 14164
CCTGCAATTTCTCATCTCAAGCCTCGAGCAGATCGCTGTGGGAGCGGGTTTACCCGTGACGAGGCCCTCGAAATTCACACATCACTCATCCACAGAAGGCAATCTGTGCTCAGGAGCCCTGTGGAAAACTCGCCTTCAGCTCCGTTGATAAGCAGGCTTTTTTGCTGAGGATAATCTGGCCTGTGGGTAAGGAGCCATTTAATCCACAGGCTAAACCGTGTTATCCATAACCCTCATGGCACTCCAACCACAGGGTTTAATTTCTCTCTACAATGCATGAACAAAGGGCTACAGAACCTTATCCACAGACAAGGCTGTGCATAAGAATAAACATAAAAACAAAGCTTTTTTAAATTTTTCCTCTTTGTTTTCTGTTGTTTGCCACTCATCCACAGACTGGTCAAAATTTGCTCAGACGGTTTCTTTAAAGGGGGTGAAGTCCCTATACTTGTCCGCTTACCTTCTCTATTCGCAAAAACAGGCACGAGGTGCGTGGTGGATTTCCCTTCCCGTTTTGAAGTGATCGTCATCGGCGGCGGCCATGCCGGTACCGAGGCTGCGCTTGCGTCTGCACGCATGGGTGTGAAAACCCTGCTGCTGACCCATAACGTGGAAACCCTCGGTCACATGAGCTGCAACCCCGCCATCGGCGGTATTGGCAAAAGCCATCTGGTCAAAGAGATCGATGCCCTCGGTGGCGCCATGGCGCTGGCCACCGACAAGAGCGGCATCCAGTTCCGCGTTCTGAACAACCGCAAGGGCCCGGCCGTACGCGCCACCCGAGCACAGGCCGACCGCGCCATCTACAAGGCAGTGGTGCGTGAAATCCTGGAAAACCAGCCAAACCTGTGGATATTCCAGCAGTCCTGCGACGACCTGATCGTCGAGCAGGACCAGGTCAAAGGCGTGGTGACCCAGATGGGCCTGCGTTTCTTCGCCGAATCGGTGGTACTGACCACAGGTACCTTCCTTGGCGGCCTTATCCACATTGGTTTGCAAAACCATTCCGGCGGCCGCGCCGGTGATCCGCCTTCGATCGCCCTGGCCCACCGCATGCGTGAACTGCCGCTGCGCGTCGGCCGCCTGAAAACCGGTACGCCACCACGCATCGATGGCCGCTCGGTGGACTTCTCGGTGATGACCGAGCAGCCAGGCGATACGCCGATCCCGGTCATGTCGTTCATGGGCAATGCCGAAATGCACCCACGTCAGGTGAGCTGCTGGATTACCCACACCAATGCGCGCACCCACGAGATCATCGCCTCGAACCTCGACCGTTCGCCGATGTACTCGGGCGTGATCGAAGGTGTCGGTCCGCGCTACTGCCCGTCGATCGAAGACAAGATCCACCGCTTTGCCGACAAGGAAAGCCACCAGGTGTTCATCGAGCCGGAAGGCCTGACCACCCATGAGCTGTATCCCAACGGTATTTCCACTTCGCTGCCGTTCGACGTGCAGCTGGAACTGGTGCGTTCGATCCGTGGCATGGAAAACGCCCACATCGTGCGCCCGGGCTATGCCATCGAATACGACTACTTCGACCCGCGCGACCTCAAGTACAGCCTCGAAACCAAAGTCATCGGAGGCTTGTTCTTCGCCGGGCAGATCAATGGCACCACCGGCTACGAAGAAGCCGGCGCCCAGGGCTTGTTGGCCGGGACCAACGCGGCCCTGCGCGCGCAGGGCCGTGACAGCTGGTGCCCGCGTCGCGACGAGGCGTACATCGGGGTGTTGGTTGACGACCTGATTACTTTGGGCACGCAGGAGCCGTACCGCATGTTCACCTCGCGTGCCGAGTACCGCCTGATCCTGCGCGAAGATAACGCCGATCTGCGTTTGACCGAGAAAGGCCGCGAACTGGGCCTGATCGATGACCAACGCTGGGCCGCCTTCTGCGCCAAGCGCGAGGGTATCGAGCGCGAAGAGCAGCGCCTGAAGTCGACCTGGGTGCGCCCGAACACCGAGCAAGGCCAAGCCATTGTGGATAAGTTCGGCACCCCGCTTAGCCACGAGTACAGCTTGCTCAACCTGCTGGCGCGCCCGGAAATCGACTACGCCGGCCTGATCGAGGCGACCGGCGGTGATGCGATCGATCCACACGTTGCCGAGCAGGTCGAGATTCGCACCAAATACGCCGGTTACATCGATCGCCAGCAAGACGAAATCGCCCGCCTGCGTGCCAGCGAAGATACTCGCCTGCCTGTGGATATCGACTACTCGACCATTTCCGGCCTGTCCAAGGAGATCCAGAGCAAGCTTGGCCAGACCCGTCCGGAAACGTTGGGCCAGGCTTCGCGCATCCCGGGCGTGACCCCGGCGGCGATTTCTCTGTTGCTGATTCACTTGAAAAAACGCGGCGCTGGCCGCGAATTGGAGCAAAGCGCTTGAGTTCCCTGGTCACCCCGCAACACGCAGAAGAGTTGTCCACAGGTGCCCGCCAGCTCGGTGTCGAGCTGAGCACCGAGCATCACGATAAGCTGCTCGGCTACCTGGCCCTGTTGATCAAATGGAACAAAGCCTACAACCTCACCGCCGTGCGCGACCCCGACGAGATGGTGTCGCGACACCTGCTGGATAGCCTCAGCGTCATGCCGTTTATCCACAGCGAGCGTGTCAACTGGCTGGATGTGGGCAGTGGCGGTGGCATGCCCGGCATTCCCTTGGCTATCCTGCATCCGGACAAGCGCGTGACGGTGCTGGACGCCAATGGCAAGAAGACCCGCTTCCTGACCCAGGTGAAAATGGAGCTCAAGCTGGACAACCTCACGGTTATCCACAGCCGGGTCGAGGCCTTCCAGCCAGCGCAGCCGTTCGACGGCATCATCTCCCGTGCCTTCAGCAGCATGGAGAACTTCACCAACTGGACCCGCCACCTGGGCGACACCGGGACGCAATGGCTTGCAATGAAGGGGCTGCATCCTGCCGATGAACTGGTAGCATTGCCCGCAGACTTCACAGTGGAAAGCGAACAGGCCCTGACCGTTCCGGGTTGCCAGGGCCAGCGCCATCTGCTGATACTGCGCCGCAAGGCATGACTGGGAACACACGCAACAATGGCTAAGGTATTCGCAATCGCGAACCAGAAAGGTGGTGTGGGCAAGACAACCACCTGTATCAATCTCGCCGCCTCGCTGGCGGCGACCAAGCGTCGTGTGCTGCTGATCGACCTCGATCCGCAGGGCAACGCCACCATGGGCAGCGGTGTGGACAAACACGAGCTCGAGCACTCGGTCTACGACCTGCTGATCGGGGAATGCGATTTGGCCCAGGCCATGCATTACTCCGAGCACGGCGGTTTCCAGTTGCTGCCGGCCAACCGCGACCTGACCGCCGCCGAGGTGGTGCTGCTGGAAATGCAGGTCAAGGAAAGCCGTCTGCGCAACGCGCTGGCGCCCATCCGCGAGAACTACGACTACATCCTCATCGACTGCCCACCGTCGCTGTCGATGCTGACGCTGAACGCCCTGGTTGCTTCCGATGGCGTCATCATCCCCATGCAGTGCGAGTACTACGCACTGGAAGGTCTCAGCGACCTTGTGGATAACATCAAGCGCATCGCTGCCCGGTTGAACCCGGAGCTGAAGATCGAGGGCCTGTTGCGGACCATGTACGATCCGCGCCTGAGCCTGAACAACGATGTTTCGGCGCAGCTGAAGGAGCACTTTGGCCCGCAGCTGTACGACACGGTCATTCCGCGCAACATTCGCCTGGCCGAGGCCCCGAGCTTCGGCATGCCGGCACTGGCTTACGACAAGCAATCGCGAGGCGCGCTGGCTTATCTGGCCCTGGCCGGGGAACTGGTACGCCGTCAACGCCGTCAATCACGCACTGCACAAACAACTTAAGGAATCCGTATGGCCGTCAAGAAACGGGGTCTCGGACGTGGGTTGGATGCACTGCTCAGTGGTCCTTCCGTCAGCGCGCTCGAAGAGCAGGCTGTGAAGATCGACCAGAAAGAACTGCAACACCTGCCGGTCGAGCTGATCCAGCGTGGCAAGTACCAGCCGCGCCGGGACATGGACCCGGAGACGCTGGAAGAGCTTGCGCACTCGATCCGCAACCATGGCGTGATGCAGCCGATCGTGGTGCGCCCGATTGGCGACAACCGCTACGAGATCATCGCCGGTGAGCGCCGCTGGCGCGCCACGCAGCAGGCCGGCCTGGACACGATCCCGGCCATGGTCCGCGAAGTGGCCGATGAAGCGGCCATTGCCATGGCGCTGATCGAGAACATCCAGCGCGAAGACCTCAACCCGCTGGAAGAGGCCCTGGCCCTGCAGCGCCTGCAGCAGGAATTCGAGCTCACCCAGCAGCAGGTGGCCGACGCCGTAGGCAAGTCGCGGGTGACCGTGGCCAACCTGCTGCGTCTGATTACGCTGCCTGAGGCGATCAAGACCATGCTCGCCCACGGTGACCTGGAGATGGGCCACGCCCGTGCATTGCTCGGTCTGGAAGAAAACCGTCAGGAGGAGGGGGCGCGTCATGTTGTCGCACGTGGCCTCACCGTGCGCCAAACTGAGGCACTGGTGCGTCAGTGGCTCAGTGACAAGCCTGATCCGGTCGAACCGAGCAAACCTGATCCGGATATCGCACGCCTTGAACAGCGGCTCGCAGAGCGCCTGGGCTCGGCTGTCCAGATCCGTCATGGCAACAAGGGCAAAGGCCAGTTGGTTATTCGTTACAACTCCCTTGACGAATTGCAGGGCGTGCTTGCTCACATCCGCTGAAACAATTCCTGTTGTAGCGCGCAGTCGGAAATCACTACCGAAGAGTTGAATAGGGGTTAATCCACCCCTATACTCTGCGCGCATTTTGTCGGCACAAATTATGCCAAGTCATAACTGACTTGTTGGTCGACTTCCGAGGAGCAGTTGTGATGGAAATCCGCACGCCAAACCGCCTGCCTTTCCATCGCTGGGCGGTTTTTCCGGTACTGCTGGCTCAATTCGTCGTACTACTGCTGGCAACCTTGGTGTTGTGGCAGTGGAAAGGGGTGGTCAGTGGATATTCAGGCCTTTGCGGAGGTTTGATTGCCTGGCTGCCCAATGTGTACTTCGCCTGGAAGGCTTTTCGCTTCAGCGGAGCTCGGGCGGCACAAGCCATCGTCAAGTCGTTTTACGCTGGCGAGGCAGGCAAGATGATTTTGACGGCAGTGCTTTTTGCACTGACCTTTGCAGGAGTGAAGCCATTGGCGCCGTTAGCAGTATTCGGCGTCTTCGTGCTGACCCTTTTGGTCAGCTGGTTCGCGCCCCTGCTGATGAATAAAAGACTTTCGAGACCTTAGGGCGTTTGAGGCAACCATGGCAGCAGAAACCGCTTCGGGCTATATCCAGCACCACTTGCAGAACCTGACCTACGGTCAACTACCAGACGGCAGCTGGGGCTTCGCCCATTCGGCTGCAGAAGCCAAGGCAATGGGCTTCTGGGCGTTCCACCTGGACACCCTGGGTTGGTCCGTCGCGCTGGGTCTGATCTTCCTGTTCATCTTCCGCATGGCGGCCAAGAAGGCGACTTCCGGCCAACCTGGCGGTCTGCAGAACTTCGTTGAAGTGATGGTCGACTTCGTCAACGGCAGCGTGAAGGACTCCTTCCACGGCCGTAGCCCGGTAATCGCTCCGCTGGCGCTGACCATTTTCGTCTGGGTATTCCTGATGAACGCCGTCGACCTGGTACCGGTCGACTGGATTCCTCAGCTGGCCATCCTGATTTCCGGTGACCCGCACATTCCGTTCCGCGCCGTGTCGACCACCGACCCGAACGCGACCCTGGCCATGGCCTTCTGTGTGTTCGCCCTGATCATCTTCTACAGCATCAAGGTCAAGGGTCTGGGCGGCTTCATCGGTGAGCTGACCCTGCACCCGTTCGGCAGCAAGAACATCTTCGTTCAGATCCTGCTGATTCCGGTCAACTTCCTGCTGGAATTCGTCACCCTGATCGCCAAGCCGATCTCGCTGGCACTGCGTCTGTTCGGCAACATGTATGCCGGCGAACTGGTGTTCATCCTGATCGCAGTCATGTTCGGCTCCGGCCTGCTGTGGCTGAGCGGCCTGGGTGTGGTGCTGCAATGGGCGTGGGCTGTGTTCCACATCCTGATCATCACCCTGCAAGCTTTCATCTTCATGATGCTGACCATCGTCTACCTGTCGATGGCGCACGAAGATAACCATTAAGACCGCCTGGCGTGTCTGATAGCCTTCCTCGCCTGTTCGGGGGGAGGGCTTAAAAAGTCCGCAAGGGCAGCTGTACTCACGATTTGTTTTACCGCTTCAAACTAAAAACCTAACCAATACGACGTAAAAGTCGGGAGGAAAGATGGAAACTGTAGTTGGTCTGACCGCTATCGCTGTTGCTCTGCTGATCGGCCTGGGTGCTCTGGGTACCGCCATTGGTTTCGGCCTGCTGGGCGGCAAATTCCTGGAAGGCGCTGCTCGTCAACCAGAAATGGTTCCGATGCTGCAGGTCAAAATGTTCATCGTTGCCGGTCTGCTCGACGCCGTAACCATGATCGGTGTTGGTATCGCTCTGTTCTTCACCTTCGCGAATCCGTTCGTTGGTCAGATCGCCGGCTAATCACTCGTCACCACGAGTTGATGGCTGTATGAATTAAGACCGAGCGAGGTGTTGGCGTGAACATTAATGCAACCCTGATTGGCCAATCCGTTGCTTTTCTGATTTTTGTACTCTTCTGCATGAAGTATGTATGGCCTCCGGTCATCACTGCTCTGCAAGAGCGCCAAAAGAAGATTGCCGACGGCTTGGACGCTGCCAACCGCGCAGCTCGCGACCTGGAGCTGGCCCAAGAAAAAGCGGGTCAGCAACTGCGTGAAGCTAAAGCACAGGCAGCCGAAATCATTGAGCAAAGCAAGAAACGCGCTGCTCAGCTTGTCGAGGAAGCCCGTGAACAGGCCCGCGTCGAAGCTGACCGTGTGAAGGCTCAGGCTCTGGCCGAGATCGAACAGGAACTGAACAGCGCTAAAGACGCCCTGCGTGCCCAAGTGGGTGCCCTGGCCGTTGGCGGTGCCGAAAAGATCCTTGGCGCCACAATCGATCAAAACGCGCATGCGGAGCTGGTTAACAAACTGGCCGCTGAAATTTAAGCGAGGGCGATCATGGCAGAACTGACCACGTTGGCCCGACCTTACGCTAAGGCTGCCTTTGAGCATGCCCAGGCCCATCAGCAACTGGCCAATTGGTCAGCCATGCTCGGCCTGGCTGCTGCGGTGTCGCAAGACGACACCATGCAGCGCCTGCTCAAGGCCCCGCGACTGACGAGCGCAGAAAAGGCCGCCACGTTCATTGACGTGTGCGGTGACAAGTTCAATGCACAGGCACAGAATTTCATTCATGTTGCCGCGGAAAACGACCGTCTCCTGCTTCTGCCGGAGATTGCCGCCCTGTTCGACCTGTACAAGGCCGAGCAAGAGAAATCCGTGGACGTGGAAGTCACCAGTGCCTTCGCGTTGAACCAAGAACAGCAAGACAAACTCGCCAAGGTTCTCAGTGCACGGTTAGGCCAGGAAGTGCGCCTGCACGCGTCGGAGGATGCCAGCCTGATTGGCGGCGTCGTCATCCGCGCTGGTGACCTGGTAATCGATGGCTCTGTTCGCGGCAAAATCGCGAAACTGGCCGAAGCATTGAAATCTTGAGTTTGAAGGGGCAGCAGAGCAATGCAGCAACTCAATCCTTCCGAAATTAGTGAAATCATCAAGGGCCGCATCGACAACCTCGATGTGAGCTCCCAAGCCCGTAACGAAGGTACCGTTGTTTCGGTATCCGACGGTATCGTGCGGATCCACGGTCTGGCCGACGTCATGTACGGCGAAATGATCGAGTTCCCTGGCAGCGTATTCGGCATGGCCCTGAACCTGGAGCAAGACTCCGTAGGTGCAGTGATCCTGGGTGCATACGACACCCTCGCCGAAGGCATGAGCGCCAAGTGCACCGGCCGCATCCTGGAAGTTCCTGTTGGTAAGGAACTGCTGGGTCGCGTCGTTGACGCACTGGGCAACCCGATCGACGGCAAAGGTCCTCTGGGCAACACCCAGACCGACGCAGTCGAGAAAGTGGCTCCAGGCGTCATCTGGCGTAAGTCGGTAGACCAGCCTGTACAGACTGGCTACAAGTCCGTCGACGCCATGATCCCTGTCGGCCGTGGCCAGCGCGAGCTGATCATCGGTGACCGTCAGATCGGCAAGACCGCCATGGCCATCGACGCCATCATCAACCAGAAAGACTCCGGTATTTTCTGTGTTTATGTTGCTGTCGGCCAGAAGCGTTCCACCGTTGCCAACATCGTTCGCAAGCTGGAAGAAGCCGGCGCCCTGGCCAACACCATCGTGGTCGTTGCCAGTGCTTCGGAATCCGCCGCACTGCAGTTCCTGGCGCCATACGCCGGCTGCACCATGGGCGAGTTCTTCCGTGACCGCGGTGAAGACGCCCTGATCGTTTACGATGACCTGTCCAAGCAGGCCGTTGCTTACCGTCAGATCTCCCTGCTGCTGCGCCGTCCACCAGGACGTGAAGCGTACCCAGGCGACGTGTTCTATCTCCACTCCCGTCTGCTGGAGCGTGCTTCGCGCGTTTCGGAAGAGTACGTCGAGAAGTTCACCAACGGCGCAGTCACTGGCAAAACCGGTTCCCTGACCGCTCTGCCGATCATCGAAACCCAGGCTGGCGACGTTTCCGCGTTCGTTCCGACCAACGTGATTTCCATCACCGACGGTCAGATCTTCCTGGAATCGGCCATGTTCAACTCGGGCATCCGCCCTGCAGTGAACGCCGGTGTTTCGGTATCCCGCGTAGGTGGTGCCGCTCAGACCAAGATCATCAAGAAGCTGTCCGGTGGTATTCGTACCGCGCTGGCTCAGTACCGTGAACTGGCTGCATTCGCCCAGTTCGCGTCCGATCTGGACGAAGCGACCCGCAAGCAGCTGGAGCATGGTCAGCGCGTTACCGAGCTGATGAAGCAGAAGCAGTACGCGCCAATGTCCATCGCAGACATGGCCCTGTCGCTGTACGCCGCTGAGCGTGGCTTCCTGACTGACGTAGAAGTCTCCAAGATCGGCAGCTTCGAGCAAGCACTGATCGCCTTCTTCAACCGTGATCACGCCGAACTGATGGCGAAGATCAACGTGAAGGGTGACTTCAACGACGAAATCGACGCAGGCCTGAAAGCCGGTATCGAGAAGTTCAAGGCCACCCAGACCTGGTAAGCCGCAGCGGGGGCCGTGGCCCCCGCTTGCTAACCTGATAGGTGATACATGGCAGGCGCAAAAGAGATTCGCAGTAAGATTGCGAGCATCAAAAGCACGCAAAAAATTACCAGCGCCATGGAGAAAGTGGCGGTCAGCAAAATGCGCAAGGCACAAATGCGCATGGCTGCTAGCCGTCCTTACGCGGAGCGTATCCGCCAGGTGATCGGTCATCTGGCCAACGCCAACCCGGAATACCGCCACCCGTTCATGATCGAGCGCCCTGTAAAGCGCGCCGGTTATATCGTGGTGAGCAGTGACCGTGGTCTGTGCGGTGGCTTGAACACCAACCTGTTCAAGGCCCTGGTCAAGGACATGAGCGCAAACCGCGAACAGGGCGTGGAAATCGACCTGTGCGTGATCGGCAGCAAGGGTGCGACTTTCTTCCGCATCTTTGGCGGCAACGTCGTAGCCGCGATCAGCCACTTGGGCGAAGAGCCATCGATCAACGATCTGATCGGCTCCGTCAAAGTGATGCTGGACGCCTACCTGGACGGCCGTATCGATCGCCTCTCGGTGGTTTCGAACAAGTTCATCAATACCATGACCCAGAAGCCAACGGTCGAGCAATTGGTACCGTTGGTGGCAACCCCGGATCAGGATCTCAAGCATCACTGGGATTACCTGTACGAACCCGACGCAAAAGAGCTGCTGGACGGCTTGATGGTGCGTTACGTGGAGTCGCAGGTGTACCAGGCGGTGGTCGAGAACAACGCTGCTGAACAAGCGGCCCGGATGATCGCCATGAAGAACGCCACAGACAACGCCGGTGATTTGATCAAAGAGCTTCAGTTGATCTACAACAAGGCGCGTCAGGCTGCGATCACCCAGGAGATCTCGGAAATCGTCGGCGGCGCTGCCGCGGTTTAACGGTTCACATATTCAGAGGATCCAGCTATGAGTAGCGGACGTATCGTTCAAATCATCGGCGCCGTCATCGACGTGGAATTCCCACGTGACGTCGTGCCGAGTGTTTACAACGCGCTGAAAGTACAAGGCGCGGAAACCACCCTGGAAGTTCAGCAGCAGCTGGGCGACGGCGTGGTTCGTACCATTGCGATGGGCTCGACCGAAGGCCTGAAGCGCGGTCTGGAAGTCGTTGACTCCGGCGCTGCCATTTCCGTTCCTGTTGGTAAGGCCACCCTGGGCCGTATCATGGACGTACTGGGCAACCCGATCGACGAAGCCGGCCCGATCGGCGAAGAAGAGCGTCGCGGTATCCACCAGCCAGCGCCTTCGTTCGCTGACCAGGCAGGCGGCAACGACCTGCTGGAGACCGGCATCAAGGTTATCGACCTGGTTTGCCCGTTCGCCAAGGGTGGTAAGGTTGGTCTGTTCGGTGGTGCCGGTGTTGGCAAGACCGTAAACATGATGGAACTGATCCGTAACATCGCCATGGAACACAGCGGTTACTCCGTGTTCGCGGGTGTGGGTGAGCGTACTCGTGAGGGTAACGACTTCTACCACGAGATGAAGGACTCCAACGTTCTCGACAAGGTAGCGCTGGTCTACGGTCAGATGAACGAGCCACCAGGAAACCGTCTTCGCGTAGCGCTGACTGGCCTGACCATGGCTGAGAAGTTCCGTGACGAAGGTAACGACGTTCTGCTGTTCGTCGACAACATCTATCGTTACACCCTGGCCGGTACCGAAGTATCCGCACTGCTGGGCCGTATGCCTTCGGCAGTAGGTTACCAGCCGACCCTGGCTGAAGAGATGGGCGTTCTGCAAGAGCGCATCACCTCCACCAAGGAAGGTTCGATCACCTCCGTTCAGGCCGTTTACGTACCTGCGGACGACTTGACCGACCCGTCGCCAGCGACCACCTTCGCCCACTTGGACGCCACCGTCGTTCTGTCCCGTGACATCGCCTCCCTGGGTATCTACCCAGCGGTCGACCCACTGGACTCGACTTCGCGCCAGCTGGACCCGAACGTGATCGGCAACGAGCACTACGACACCGCTCGTGGCGTTCAGTATGTTCTGCAGCGCTACAAAGAGCTGAAGGACATCATCGCGATCCTGGGTATGGACGAACTGTCCGAGACCGACAAGCAACTGGTAGCCCGCGCTCGTAAGATCCAGCGCTTCCTGTCGCAGCCGTTCTTCGTGGCCGAAGTCTTCACCGGTTCGCCAGGCAAGTACGTTTCCCTGAAAGACACCATCGCTGGCTTCAGCGGCATCCTCAAAGGTGACTACGACCACCTGCCAGAACAAGCGTTCTACATGGTCGGCAGCATCGACGAAGCGATCGAGAAAGCCAAGAAACTGTAATTCTTGCGCCCCGCAAGGGGCGCTATCAGGTTGAGGCAAGCAGATGGCTATGACAGTCCATTGCGATATCGTCAGCGCGGAAGGAGAGATTTTCTCCGGCCTGGTCGAGATGGTAGTTGCGCACGGTAACCTGGGTGATCTCGGTATCGCTCCAGGCCACGCGCCGCTGATCACCAATCTCAAGCCTGGTCCGATCACGCTGACCAAGCAGGGTGGCGCCCATGAGGTGTTCTACATCTCTGGTGGCTTCCTCGAGGTTCAGCCAAACATGGTCAAGGTGCTTGCCGATACCGTGCAACGTGCTGCAGACCTGGATGAAGCTCAGGCTCAGGAAGCCCTCAAGGCTGCTGAGAACGCCCTGAATCTGAAAGGCGCGGACTTCGACTACGGTGCCGCCGCCGCACGTCTGGCCGAGGCCGCAGCCCAGCTGCGTACCGTCCAGCAAATGCGCAAAGGCAAGTAATCGGCCTTTGGCTGATAACTTCTGTTGCGATTGAGTAAAAGGGTAGCCTCGGCTACCCTTTTTCTTTTTCTGATTTCTCCCCCCCGGTCATTCCACTGACCGCCCAGGATTGGTAGCCAGTAATGTCACTCGATATCGTTATTCTCGCCGCCGGCCAAGGCACCCGCATGCGCTCGGCGCTGCCCAAGGTGCTGCACCCGGTAGCCGGCAACTCCATGCTCGGCCATGTTATCCACAGTGCGCGCCAACTGCAGCCGCAAGGTATTCATGTTGTGATTGGCCATGGTGCCGAGCTGGTTCGCGAGCGTCTGGCCGCTGACGACCTGAACTTCGTCATGCAGGATAAACAGCTGGGTACCGGCCATGCTGTTGCCCAGGCTCTGCCGGCGCTGACTGCCGACACCGTGCTGGTGTTGTACGGTGATGTGCCGTTGATCGAAGTGGAGACCCTGCAGCGCCTGTTGGCCAAGGCCAACGACCAGCAGTTGGGCCTGCTCACCGTTACCCTGGACGACCCGACAGGTTATGGCCGTATCGTCCGTGACGAGCAGGGCAAGGTAACTGCCATCGTTGAGCACAAGGACGCCAACGACGTGCAGAAAGCGATCAAGGAAGGCAACACCGGTATCTTGGCATTGCCAGCTGCGCGTCTGGCTGACTGGATGGGCCGTCTGTCGAACAACAACGCCCAAGGCGAGTATTACCTGACCGACGTCATCGCCATGGCAGTGGCCGATGGCCTGGTAGTGGCTACCGAGCAGCCGCACGACCCGATGGAAGTGCAGGGCGCCAACGACCGCCGCCAGCTGTCCGAGCTGGAGCGTCACTACCAGCTGC
This sequence comes from Pseudomonas monteilii NBRC 103158 = DSM 14164, assembly GCF_000730605.1. Lineage (GTDB taxonomy): Bacteria > Pseudomonadota > Gammaproteobacteria > Pseudomonadales > Pseudomonadaceae > Aquipseudomonas > Aquipseudomonas monteilii. The sequence continues at coordinate 12,826 of NZ_BBIS01000067.1, forward strand.
GTGAAGGCCGCCGCCTGATGGCCCAAGGTGTAACCCTGCGCGACCCGGCACGCTTCGATGTACGGGGTGAAGTGACCGTTGGCCGTGACGTGCTGATTGACATCAACGTGATTCTCGAAGGCAAGGTGGTCATCGAGGACGATGTGCAGATCGGCCCTAACTGCGTGATCAAGAACACCACCCTGCGCAAAGGCGCGGTGGTCAAGGCTAACAGCCACCTTGAAGGCGCCGTGATGGGCGAGGGTAGCGATGCTGGCCCGTTCGCCCGCCTGCGCCCAGGCAGCGTGCTGGATGCCAAAGCCCATGTGGGTAACTTCGTGGAACTGAAAAACGCCCACTTGGGCGAAGGCGCCAAGGCCGGTCACCTAACCTACCTGGGCGATGCCGAAATCGGTGCGCGCACCAATATTGGCGCCGGTACTATCACCTGCAACTACGATGGCGCGAACAAGTTCAAGACCGTGATGGGTGAGGACGTGTTCATCGGTTCGAACAACTCGCTGGTAGCGCCTGTGGAAATTCAGGCTGGTGCGACCACCGCAGCCGGTTCGACCATCACTCAGGCCGTCGAAGCCGGTGACCTGGCGGTGGCCCGTGCGCGCCAGCGCAACATCTCGGGCTGGAAGCGTCCGGAGAAGATCAAGAAGAGCTGATTTGTTCACAGCTGTTTCGATCGAAAGCCGACTTATGTGAGTAAGTCGGCTTTTTTTATTGGTTTTTTGCGGTGCCTGTAGGGCTGCAGCGAATCGGGTAAAAACTATCCACAGGGCAGCGACAGCTTGACGAATCGTTCATCTTAGGTTTTGATTGCAACCATTATCTTTCGAAACGAAACTTAAGCACTCATGTCGAAACGAAATACCCCGCAGCGGCGGCATAACATCCTGGCGTTGCTCAGTGAGCAGGGCGAGGTGAGCGTGGACGCTTTGGCCAAACGTTTCGAGACTTCGGAAGTAACCATTCGCAAAGATCTTGCCGCCCTCGAAACCAACGGCCTGCTGCTACGCCGCTACGGTGGTGCAGTACCCGTGCCGCAAGAACTGCTCGGTGAGCCGGCCCAGCCTGTGTCTTCCTACAAGAAGGCCATCGCCCGTGCCGCGGTTGGTCGAATCCGCGAACATGCGCGCATCATCATCGACAGCGGCAGCACCACGGCAGCCATGATCCCCGAGTTGGGGCGTCAGCCAGGCCTGGTGGTGATGACCAATTCGCTGAATGTGGCCCGTGCCATCAGCGACCTTGAACACGAGCCGGTGCTGCTGATGACCGGCGGTACCTGGGACCCGCATTCCGAGTCGTTCCAGGGCCAGGTGGCCGAGCAGGTTTTGCGCTCTTACGATTTCGACCAGCTGTTCATCGGTGCCGATGGCATCGACCTCGGCCGGGGTACCACCACCTTCAACGAACTGCTCGGGCTTAGCCGGGTCATGGCTGAAGTTGCCCGCGAAGTGATCGTGATGGTCGAGTCGGACAAGGTGGGGCGCAAGATCCCCAACCTCGAGCTGCCCTGGAGCAGCGTGCACACCCTTATTACAGACGAACGACTGCCCGCAGCGGCACGTGAACAAATTCAAGCCCGCGGCATCAACCTGATCTGCGCCGCGATCAGCCAGGAGCAATAAAACATGTGTGGAATCGTTGGTGCCATCGCCGAGCGCAATATCACAGCCATCCTGATCGAAGGCCTCAAGCGTCTGGAGTACCGCGGGTACGACAGCGCAGGCCTGGCTGTTCTTACCCAAGGCGGTGAATTGCAGCGCCGTCGCCGTATCGGCAAGGTCAGTGAGCTGCAAGCCGCTGTAGCGGCTGACCCACTGGCTGGCCAGCTGGGTATCGCCCATACCCGTTGGGCTACCCACGGTGCGCCGACCGAAGGCAACGCCCACCCGCACTTCTCGGGCAATGAAGTGGCGGTGGTGCACAACGGTATCATCGAGAACCACGAAGAGCTGCGTGAAGAGCTGAAAGGCCTGGGCTACATCTTCACTTCGCAGACCGACACCGAAGTGATCGTCCACCTTATCCACAACACCCTGAAGAGCACTCCAGACCTGGCCGATGCGCTGAAAGCCGCCGTCAAGCGCCTGCATGGTGCTTATGGCCTGGCACTGGTCAGCGCCAAGCAGCCCGACCGATTGGTAGCTGCACGCAGCGGCAGCCCTCTGGTCATTGGCCTGGGCCTTGGCGAAAACTTCCTGGCGTCCGACCAGTTGGCCCTGCGCCAGGTCACTGACCGCTTCATGTACCTGGAAGAAGGCGACATCGCTGAAATTCGCCGTGATCAGGTCACCATCTGGGACGAGAACGGCCACAAGGTCCAGCGCGAAACCGTGCAGTACCATGAAGGTGCCGAGGCTGCTGACAAGGGTAACTATCGTCACTTCATGCTCAAGGAAATCCACGAGCAGCCAAGCGTCGTTCAGCGCACCCTGGAAGGCCGCCTGGGCAAGGACAACGTGATGGTCCAGGCCTTCGGCCCGAAGGCTGCCGAACTGTTCGCCAAGGTACGCAATGTGCAGATCGTTGCCTGCGGCACCAGCTACCACGCAGGCATGGTCGCCCGTTACTGGCTGGAAAGCCTGGCCGGCATCCCGTGCCAGGTGGAAGTGGCCAGCGAGTTCCGTTACCGCAAAGTGGTGGTGCAACCGGATACCCTGTTCGTCTCGATCTCGCAGTCCGGCGAAACCGCCGATACCCTGGCCGCGCTGCGCAACGCCAAGGAGCTGGGCTTCCTCGGCAGCCTGGCGATCTGCAACGTGGGCATCAGCTCGCTGGTACGCGAGTCGGACCTGACCCTGTTGACCTTGGCTGGACCGGAAATCGGTGTGGCCTCGACCAAAGCCTTCACCACCCAGCTGGTGTCGCTGATGTTGCTGACCTTGGCCCTGGGCCAGGTGCGCGGTACCCTGGAAGCCGGTGTCGAAGCCGAACTGGTTGAAGAACTGCGTCGCCTGCCGACCCGCCTGGGCGAAGCACTGGCGATGGACGCCACTGTCGAGAAGATCGCCGAGCTGTTCGCCGATAAGCACCACACCCTGTTCCTTGGCCGTGGTGCGCAATACCCGGTGGCGATGGAAGGTGCACTCAAGCTCAAGGAAATCTCGTACATCCACGCTGAAGCCTACCCGGCAGGCGAGCTGAAGCACGGCCCGCTGGCGCTGGTGGACAACGACATGCCGGTGGTTACCGTTGCGCCGAACAACGAGCTGCTGGAGAAGTTGAAGTCCAACCTGCAGGAAGTGCGTGCCCGTGGTGGCGAGCTGGTCGTGTTCGCCGACGAGCAGGCTGGCATGACCAATGGGGAAGGCACCCATGTGATCAAGGTGCCGCACATTGCCGATGCCTTGGCGCCAATCCTGTACACCATTCCGCTGCAGCTGCTGTCTTACTATGTCGCCGTACTCAAGGGTACCGACGTTGACCAGCCGCGTAACCTGGCCAAGTCGGTTACGGTTGAGTAAGTAGCGGACAGTCGCTGTTCAAGTGTCTGAAAACAATAAAGGTTGTCACGAAACAATAAAGGCTGTCACAAAACAATAAAGCTTGTCACAAGCGGGTACCTCCCTTTGTCGGGATCGTACCCGCTTCGCATTTTCAGGTTCAAAATCATCGTCAGCCTACTGACCGTGATTCGAATGATCCTGCGATGTCGGCGGGATCTCCCTTTTTAAGCGATGCCTTCGGGCTTTGCGATTTCTGAAAGGTTGTCCGGTTACCGATGAGCCAGGTAAAAAAACCATCCCCCCAGCCGACCGCGCGTGGGACTGTCACGCAGAAGAAAATTGACAAGCGCATTAATGCCGGTGACGGGCAAGGAGTAAGGGAGGACTACGTACCTTGGATTAAAGTCCGTGCGATTGCTTCTAAAGGCAACTCGCACATGGTTCCAGGTGTGAGAGTTCAACGAACTCATCATCTCCTCTCAAATGCCGAATACCATTACCATGTGATTCTCGAATATGACCGATCAATTATCGATATTCGAGAGCAGTTTCCATTATTTCCCCAAAGCGAAACTCATGCTATTGCCACAAGCCTAAACTTTAGGCCTCCGCTTTATCCCGGCACGGACGTGCCGCTGGTTATGACAACTGACTTCCTTGTCACGAAATTGGACGAAAATGGCACAGAGCGGTTAGTCGCCAGATCTATGAAATACGCTAAAGAAATTCAGGACGCACGGCAGGAAGTACAGGACAGGATACTTGAAAAGCTTGACATAGAGCGATTGTACTGGGAGCGGAGAGGTATTGAGTGGAAATTGGTCCTCTATGAAAATCTATCTCAGAACCACATAAGGAATCTTTTAGCTCTAAGAAGCTATGCCGCCATATCACCACAACTGGCTAGCGAAAAGAATATCAGAAATGTTCTAACCTTTGTTGAGTGCGCCTCGACTGATAGTCTACCACTCAAGACTCTTCTCAAGAAAATTTCAAAATTCATTTATATTGACTATATTAGCGTAAAGCATCTGTTTTTCCATTTGCTCTGGACTAGACTCTTAGAGTTCGACTCACGATCAAAATTGATTAGCTTGGCTGAACCACTCTGCGTAAAAGTATCTAGTTCACAACAGATCAGCGTGGAGGCTCGCCATGCATGAAATTAGATTAAATTCTATAGTGTCGCCTCTTGAGGGATCGGCGATGCTTAAAAAACCTGTCCGGGTGCTGGGTATTAAAGGTGATCAGTGTGTAGTAATCGAACTGATCAAAAATCCAACAAAACCATGGCTGCTTGATAAGAGTGCGATTATGTCAGAAATCGCTTCCGGCCTTGCCGCTCTTAATACAGAGCAGCCAGCAGATTTCATGGTTCGTACTGACGATGAAATCGGCGAGCGTGAAAAACAGGCTAGGGATCGTAATTGGTCTCTAATAGAAAATTTCGTCCAAGACCGTACTCCTGTTGATATATTGATATCTACGTTCGGAACAGATGTGCAGAGGCACGCAGATCTAGTGGGTGTCGATCGGAAACAGATTTATCGCTTGCTTTACAGGTATTGGAGTTTAGGTCAAGTAAAAAATGCTTTTCTTTGGAATACATCTACTTGTGGAGGACTAGGTAAGAAAAAAAACAGAGAGTCAGGAGTAATCCCAGGGCGCAAGCCTAAGTACCGGGGAGTTGTGACTGAAGATCGTGCGGCTATCTTGAACGAACGACACATGTCTGCAATCGTTGTGTCATACGGACGGTTTGCGAGCCGGAAGTGCGGAACAATATCTGACTGTTATAGTTGGATGATAGAAAAGTTTTATAGATGCGTAAAATCTGATGGGACTAAAGGAGACGTTGTTCGCGGAAGTCACCCAACTAAGCGCCAGTTTGAGTATCAGGGTAAAAAACACTTCGATACTTTGTATGTTTTCAAAGGCAGGCGCGGAAATATCAACTGGAACAAAGACCATCGGCCTTTGGTCGGCTTGGCGTCGCAAGGTCTGTCCGGTCCATGTCATCGCTACGAAATTGACTCAACTCCCGCTGATGTTTATCTCGTTCACCGTATTAACCGTAACTGGCTGATTGGACGGCCGATAGTTTATGTGGTGGTCGACAGCTACTCTAGAATGATTGTAGGAATACATGTAGGGCTTGAAGGACCCAGTTGGAATGGTGCGAGGCATGCCCTGTATAATGCCTATACTCCCAAAGTAGATTTTTGTAAGCGGTATGGTATTGAAATTGACCCTGAAGATTGGCCTTGCTTTCATCTGCCTGTTGAGTTGACCGCTGATCGGGCCGAGTTGCTTAGTCAGGCTGGTGAGACGATGAGCAATACCCTTGGTACGGTGATTAATATTCCGCCACCCTATCGACCTGACTGGAAGGCGATTGTCGAAAGCCGTTTCAGATTACTGAATAACAACTTAGATATCCGGTTCCTGCCTGGTGGCGTGGATGCGAGGCGCATGGAAAGAGGTGATCGCGACTATGAATTGGACGCAATATTAGATCTGGATGATTTTACTCAGATGATGATTGCAGCTGTCCTTCACCATAATAGGCATCTACGTGTTCCACATGTGTTAACAAAACAGATGCTCAAGGAAGATTTGGAGCCAACCCCCTTGAGCATATGGAATTGGGGGATGCGGCAGAACATGGTTCACTCGAAGATCGTCACGCCCGCAGAGCTTAAAATTGCTTTACTGCCCTCTCAGGAATGTCGAGTAACCAGAGGCGGAATCCAGTTCAATGGCATCCTTTATACCTGTGACCTTGCTGAGAGAGAGAACTGGGCAGCCCGCTCCCACAATCTAGAGACCCGATATGTCAGGGTCTGGTATGACCCAAACTCTATAGAGAACTGCTGGATAAAAATTGGATCTGAATTTCTGTCACTAACAATCGTTCCATACATGAGGGAGAAATACGCTGGGTATAGATTGGAAGAAGTTCAGGACGTCATAAGTCTTCAAACTCAGCAGTCACCAGACGCCAGGTATGAGGAATTGAATAGCACCGCTAAGTTGAAGGGTCTTCAAAATGAATTAGTAAAGTCGGCGAAGGCGAAGAAAAAGGCGGCTGGCACTCCTAAGTCTAAGGCGGATGTCAAGAGGGACAAAAAAGCAAAACGGGACACTGAGATCGCCGCTATCCAGCACGCAGAAACGGTCGAGCTTGGTCATCTCCGATTGGTACAGTCCACCAAGGATCAGGCAGTTATCAATTCGTCACATGTCGGTGAGCCGCCCTCGGCGCGCAGTGCAGCATTTCTCAAGCTGGTAATTGCCGAGGCTCAGGAGTCTGGGGAATGATTAAAAATCGATACACAGAAGCAACCTACAGAAAGACAGGAATGCCCCAATATGATGGCAACCCTTTGATAGAGGCTCTGCCAGCGATCCTCACTGAAATCGAGGTTGTTCGATACGTTGGTCATACTCCTCCCAAACCGGATCAGGCAGAGCTCGCACTATCCCCAAAGCTGCGTAGCCATGGCATCAATCGACTAAGAGACTTGGTCGTACCGATGGACATACATCTGGAGCTAGAAGATAGCTTCAGCCAGCTGATTCGCTATGGATACACTGCTCGCGAACCATTCAGTCCCTCGACGATTCGCTATAGAGTGCCTGCGAAAAATGGCCTTCATTCTAACGGGTTTAAGTCTTCTGCGAATATCATGACGCTCATTGGCCTGAGTGGTATGGGAAAAACCACTGCTCTGGATGCGATCTCCAAGCTATATCCCCAAGTGATTCAGCATAGTAAATACAAAGGTAATATTTTCATCGAAACACAAGTAGTGTGGTTGAAGCTTGAATGCCCACATGACGGATCTCTTGGAGGATTCTGCGCAGCGTTTTTCGCTTCATTAGATACTGCTTTGGGTATCCATAAGTACTCCGACATTGTAGTGAAGCATCCAAGCGTTAGTAAAATGCTGCAAATAATATCTCAGCTGTGCAAGGCATTTTATATTGGCGCTATAATTATTGACGAAATGCAGCACCTGAACACCCGAGGAGGTAGAGATAGGGAGAAGTTGCTCAATTTCTTCGTAACACTGTCCAATGATACCGGGGTCCCTCTGGTTTACGTAGGGACAAATGCAATGCTGCCCCTTTTCTCTGGTGTCTTACGTAATGCCAGACGTGCTGTGGGTATGGGAGAAATAACTTTTGATCGGTTCAGTGTTGACTCACCTTTCTGGGAGCTTTTAGTTAATCGGGTGTGGGAATATGATTGGACGGGTGGATCAACTGCGCTGAGCGAGGAGCTTTTTTATAAAATTTACGATCTTAGCCAAGGCAATACAGATTTTTTGATTAAGCTGATCATGCTAACCCAACGGTATGCAATCGCTGAGGGAGTTACTGTGCTTACCACAACCGTCATGCAGCGAGTCTATGATAATCAGATGAGGATGTTGCACAAGCCAATTGAGGCCCTGCGAAGTGGTGATCCACTCCAGATTGCAGAATTTGAAGATCTGATGCCTACGAAAGATCAAATTTCTCTAATGATGAAGTACGACCTGAAGCGAAGAGCTCAGCGGGCTGATATGTCAATCTATAATAATTCATCAGTGGTTCCCACGGCGACCAAGCCGAAGGCAGTAGGCAAACCTGTCGTCGCTGTCGATGTCCCTAGCAATATTCATTTGTCTCCTGGGGCCGATGTGGCTAAAGCCCTACAGGAACGAGGTTGGGTAGATGAAAGCTCTGAGTGGTAGCTGAAAATCAATGGAGCAATCACATGGAACGATTACTATCATTTCCTACTCCATTACCCGACGAAACGTTGTACAGCCTGGCAGTTAGGTATCATAGAACGCTTTGCAATGATAGCTATCGGCGGACCAGTGCAGAGCTTTTTGGTTTTTACTCTCGCACCTGTGGATCAATATTTCCCTGCGGCATCGATGCTTTAGTCCAGCGATTGTGGGGGTTGTTCACTGCTGAGGAACTGATCGAGGAAAATACTCTACTGCCTATTTATCGGCCTTTTGCGAGCGAGCATGCTTTTACCGCTGTGGTATCTGGCATGGAAGGAAACTGGGGTACAGGTATCAAATTGAGGCTAGGCCTCACCGCCTCGGGTTTTTTGAAGCACGCTTCATTTCGTTACTGTAAAGATTGCGTTCTCGCAGACAATCTCAATCATGGTGTTGCATATTGGCATCGCATACATATGCTTCCAGGTGTTTGCGCATGTCCGCTTCATGAACGTTGGTTGATGCCTCAGGTTTCTGATGGGGCTGGAGATTGGCGCCGCATGCTTCTCCCTGCAGAAGGTATTGGTACTCCTATATCCGAGTGTTCTGGGTTTGGCCCGGCAGTCGAAGTCGCCAAGCTACAGCAGTGGGGGTTAGCCAACCCCGACCAGGTCAAGATACTCATCGAGCGTGGGTTCATTAGGCACTGTCTAGAAGAACAGGGACTGATTAGAAGAGCTCGATTGTGTGAACAGTCAATCGCGAAGCAGATGATGCTGCAGCTAGCACTCTGTCCTCCTGTAGGCGAATTCGCTGAACTGGTTAAAAGCTCGGACTGGATAATTAGACTTCTTCGTCCTAGGGGTAAAATTGTCCAGCCTTTCAGTTACTTTTTCTTTCTCTGGCTCATGCAGAAAAATTTGGACTCTATTCGGAGCTTTATACATTCAGAGCTTACGTTGGCGGCAAGCTTTAAGAAAGTCACGAAAAAAACCGATTACGTACCGCCCTCACAGTCCATACGTGATCATCGGATTGCGTATTTGAAAGACACCAAAATTAGGTGCCATGATCGGACGGGCTATTTTTGGCTATATCGCAATGATCGTAATTGGTTAATTAAAAATTTGAGAGGCTTAAAAAACAGTAGCAGTAGCCATTCACGAGTAGATTGGGCTCTGAGAGACTATGTGTTTACCAATTCAATTCTTAAAACTAGCGACGACCTGCTCACGACTGAGCTAAAGCCGATCAAGGTAACCAGATCGTCCCTTGCTCGGGCCATTCAGAATGGGTTTATGATGCTTCGGTGTATTTCCAAGCTTCCCCACAGTGCTCAAGTATTGAGTCGAGTCGTTGAAAGTGAACACGACTTCCAAATTCGTAAGCTGACGTGGGCCGTAAGGACCTTGCCTTACCCGATGTCGCTTCAGCCAAGCCTCGTGGTGAGGCAGGCCGGTATCAGGCTGCGGAAATTCGAAGACAGCGAGCTGACGGATATCATCCAGGCCAGCCGACCGGTTGTTGATATCTCGTGAGGTCATTGCGGTCAAAAGAACCGGATGCTCCAAGGAAGCCCAGCGGTTACTGGGCTTCCTTGACGGAGTCAGGTGACAATCACGTTACGGTTAGCAATCTCTGTAGACACTGCGTTGTAGAGGTCCACATCGGTTTGCTGAGTCTTGATCGAGACCACCAAGCTATACCGAACGTCTTCGTTGTAGCGATTCTTTTTCACCAGGGTTTTCCACCATCCCGGAGCCGGGTAGACCCCCAGCAGTCCGAGACCGGCCAATGCAGAGGCAGGTCCATGCCAGATGTCTGAGTGCAAGGAACCACGATGCCGACCCCGTACACCGATCCTCCATCTATCATCTGATGCGCTACCTACGTACGGTATTCCATCATCTTCATCGCGCGCCTTTTTGTTGATGCGTTGACGGAATGAAGTCACGTCTTCGCTATCGCGGCTCACTTCAAATCTAAGGCCGTGTGATTCATACCGGTAGCGTCCGCTGACGCCACGTTCAACTACTCCTGGGTTGGGCTCGATAAAGTAGGAGAGGGTGACCCGCATTTCGACCTCAGCATCTCCCAGATCGATGAGCGATTGCTTAGGCCAGGGCAACTGGTGAAGGTGCATGTCCCTAGCAGTTGCCGGGTTGGTGCCTTGACGCCCAAAGGGTCTAAGTTTGTCTTCCACGATCAGCGTCAGCGAATCTGCCGCACTCCAGATCGCCCGCCCCAGATCCGGCACCCCGAAACCACAGGTACGGACGAGACCTTCGTAGTCGGCCTTTGTGGTGCCCGTTAAGAAATCCGCTTTCATCTGAGGGGTCCACTCAGCAGAGTGCACCATGAGCGCTCGGACTGTCTCCGGCCACAGTCCAGGATAGGCAGCTGATATCTGCGCTGCCATTCTTGCCGCGAGTGCCGACGCGGCGCTTGTAGCCCAGGTAGTCGAAAACAGGCGTTTGGTTGGGGTGTGCGAGGTTGTAAGCAGCGATAGCGATGTGTGCCCAAACGCCCCATGGACATCACGCACCAGGTTACCACCTTCGAAGACGACATCTGGTTTCAGCGGCCATGGTGTACGTGTCCAGCTTCGAGATGTTGTGCTGTATGGGCTCAGTCCACCGTGAGCGGCCAGCGGTTGGGAAGTCGCGGACGGTGGGTCCAGCCGATCTTTTAAGGTGTAAGCCCCAACACAGATTGCGTTCCACGACTGTCCTGGGTCGTGAATGCCGTCGGTGAGGTTGCTGTGGGGATAATTGAGGTATTCGGTTGACTTAGCATTGCCTGCAGAAACGATCATCAAGCGAGGGTTTGCCCGATTCCCAAAATAGTCAGCTGTGAGCATGTCGACGGAAGCGGACCATGCTGACGGTCTTCCACGGTCGCGGTCATCAATGCTGGTGATGGCCATGCTGAAGATTCGCTGCTTATCGGGACCTTTGATCTCCGGGTAAGCCACAGCTCGCATGGTGAGGGACCCGTATGGTTCACCTGGAGAACCATGAGCAGCCTGCAGCAGCTTTACTGACTCTACTCGGTGAGAAACCGAGACTGGTCCGCCCGATGAAAGAGGCCCGACCAAATCACCATACAACGCGACACCCGCAAGCCCAGTACCGTGGCCCACTGTGTCATCCACTCCCCATGCGGCGTCCACCGAGTGTAGATCAGTGATGTCGATGTGGGCTGAAAGGAGCGGGTGGCCTGGATTCACACCTGTATCGAGTAGGCAGACTCGAAGGTTATTGTCGCCAGCCACATTAACGCGACCTGCCAATTCCTCAGCCCATTCGGCTTGCTCGGTCGGAGGCAGCGCGTCGAAGAACTCAGCTGTCTCTTTGGCTCGACGAATTTCAGCGACCTCGTTGAGTAATGCCATCGAGGCCATGATCGCTGCCTTCGAGCCGAAGACGTTAATCACTGAGCGTTCCGGGAACGTTAGCAGATGCTCTGAAGTCTTGAAGCCCAGCGCTTCCGCAACGGTTTTGAAGCGTTGGATCACAGCTGCCTGGTCGTCACGAACCGGCAACCAGAACTCCCACCAAATCTCTTCTGCGCTATTTGCTGGCAGTATCGCCGGGTCGTCAGTCCACAGCGCATCGAAGGTGGCAATCCGGATCTCCAGGATGGGGTTCAACAGCAGAGTGTTTCTAGGAAGCCCCTTTTTCGTGTCGCTCTGAAGGTATTGGTTAACCAGGCTCTCGAAGGCGCTGAGTTTCCCATCGGGTACGAAGACAGTGGCGAAATTTGTTTTCGTTGCTTCATCGTATCGCACGTTGAGCAACTCGATCTTCTGCGGGCCGCGTGCAAGGCCTTCAAATGCCAGTTCGAAGCCTGGCTCACTGATGAACTCAAGCTGTAAGCCGAACCCCCTTTCTTGCCCCGCTTGGCGCTGGGATGCGATAGCATGGGTCATTTGCTCTCGGGCTCGACCAAGCTGGGTTAACAGCAAAGTCGCATGGCCTCGCCTGTCGCGGGCTGGATACTTGGGGTCACGAGTGGGCGATGCCGTGGATTGGAATCTTTCTGCCTTCCCTGTTTCCTTGAAGTGAAAGTGTGGGCGCTGTCCTGCGTTATGTTCCGTCATTGATAAGCTCTACCGGCTCATATACGTTTTCGTTGGTGGAAGGCTTTACGCTCCCCAAGGTGCCTTTCCACGTCCCTAGCTTCTATCGAGGCACGATCGTTGATGATTGCGTCTTTGATCGCGTCATCCGCAGCCTTTGCCAATTCCGCGTAGCTCAAACCATCTGCCGCCTCAGTAAGCGACTGCCAGCTATTGAACGACTTCGAAAAATTGGCCAGGCGGCTTTTGAGAGCTGCCTCGATTTGGTCTCTATTGGGAAGCCCGTATTCGATAACATCATCAAAGCGGCGGAACAAGGCGTAGTCGAGAATTTCGGGATGGTTGGTCGCTGCGAGGATCAAGCTGTTGGATTGATCCTGCTCAATCATCTGAAGAAAGCTGTTCAGCACCCGACGAATTTCACCAACGTCATTGGCCAGTCCTCGCTGGGAGCCAATTGAGTCGAACTCATCGAAAAAGTAGATGGCGCGCGTATCTCGTATCGCATCGAAAACCTGGCGAAGCTTGGCTGCCGTTTCACCCATGAATTTTGTGATCAGGCTATCAAGGCGCACGACATAGAGAGGAATGCCCAGCTCGCCAGCCAGCGCGGACGCAGTCATCGTCTTGCCTGTGCCTGGTGGCCCTACGAGTAGCAACTTTCGGCGTGGAGATAGACCATGAGCGCGAATCTTTTCGAAATTGCGCTGCTCGCTAATGATCCGTGCCAGACGCTGCTGGGTGTTTTCGTCGAGGACCATTTCGGAAAGGCGAGTGCTGGCCGTTCCCACCGCCAGCAGATTGCTCAGTTCGCCTCGCGGCAAACCTATGGGGACTGGGCTAGATGGCGGAAGCTGGGTCCGTTTGGACTGAGCGGAGTCGATTAGCGTGCGCAGATCCTGGGCGAGCTTACCGTGACCCTGCTTCGCCTCGTGCGCCGCCATCTGCATGGCCACAGCAAGGAAATGGCTGTCATCCCCTTTGATGTGAGAACGCACGAGTGCTTTGAGTTGCTCGCCGCTGGCCATGATCTGTTACCTCGAATTCAGTGTTGTAAACGTTGTGACCTTAGGTCTTCCTTACCTACGTCTTCCAGACGAAGCCGTTGGTCACTCTTTGGAAAATTGCGGATGCCTTTGTCAGGCGGCTTCGCCGGCATTTCCGTAATTTTCCTGCATCCACTGCAGCAGCTCTGATCGCTCCATTGCATCCATATCGTCGATCCGAGAGCGTAGGCGAGCCTGGCGACGTTGGATGTTCTGCCGCTCTCTAAATGTTTCGCCACGGTAACGGCAATCGTGCAGTCGGTCTGGAGTATCAAAATTCATCCAGACCACTTCCTTCCGTACACCCGTATGCGTTTTGGCGGAGAACTGCACCTTACGCCACCCACAGAGCACGCTGTTGTACAGCTCGTTGTCGTAGCCTGACAGCATGACCTTGCATGGTAGCGAGACCAGGCAATCCAACAGCCTTTGGTGATCAGCGTAGGTGTAGTCGCACCGATACACCTTAGCCCGACGACGGGTTTCGGGAACATACGGGGGGTCAACATACACCAGCTCATTTCCTGTGAAAGGAAAGCTTTCCAAAAAAGTGACAGCATCCACTTGATGCAATTCACACAAGCCCAGCTGCTCAGCACGCCATTGCTCAATGACGACCGGGTCGATTTCCAGCCCGATATTTCGCTGTGCGGCCTTTTTGTTGCGCATGACTGCACCCCCGCCGAGGTGCGATTCGATGTACGTCTGATGCGGTGGCATCAGGTTGATCAAGCGCTGGTAGCACTTGCCTTTTCCGCCTGGATATTTCATGGCCTAAGCATCGTCAGAAATGGCGATGATGTCAATCGTTAGTCGCCCGACGGCCAGAAACCGCAGGCTTCAAAGCAGGCGTTCTGATTTTTCTGCGAATCCTAATTTAGCGGTGAGGCCATGCTGCATCGACCTCGAAACTCACTAAATTGGAGAGCAGTCACATGCCTACCGCTAAACGTCGCAAGTCCCCAAGCAGCACCAAACGCAAAAAAAACGCACCAGCGAAACTCAAACCGTCAACTAAAGGTAATCCCTCAAAGGTACGTTCCGGCCAGAAGAAATCGATCAGCAAAGCAGTTCGTCCTCAGCCTTTTCCAGTCTGTGGCGTCGCGTTCTGTTCGACGGGCCAAAACGTTGTCTACGCACGCTGGTAACTGAAATAGCGCACCCGGCAGTTAGCCGGGTGTGCCCCTTAGCTCCATTGGGCCAGGTGCAGTGTAAGCTCGACTTCAGGTTGATAGAGAGCGGGCATCTCAGGGTTTTCAGCCTCTCGTGATGACACAAACGTGATGTCCTTGCCCCCCTTTTTTAGGAGTCCAGGGCTTCTGGAGGTGGATGGTTTGGAGAACTGATTCATTAGGGGCCAGACCGTCTTGAGGCTACTGGTCCGATGCCTTCGGTCCAGCTCCAGGCGTACGACAGGCACAACGATCTTGGTCTATCTCGGTTTCAGAATATTTTTGTGCGTATGACTTGACCCTATATCGATATCGATATAACTTGAAATTCTTTTTAGGCCGGTCCCGAGGCAGCTATGCCAAGGGTAGAGCCAGCATTCGGTAGGACAGCGAGGACAGCCCCCATGAGTAGGCACCAATTTGCGCGTCGTCACAGACGATGTAGGAGTGTGACAAATGCCGGTCGAACAGAAGCCAATCGAATGGTTGGGCAGCAGTAAGGAAGATTTGCGGGACTTTCCGCCGGTGGCGCGACAGCGCGCTGGTTATCAGCTGGAATTGATCCAAGAAGGTGAAGAACCTGCCGACTGGAAACCGATGGAATCGGTTGGGCAAGGGGTGCGGGAAATCCGTATCAAATGTAAAGACGGGGCTTTTCGCGTGTTTTATGTGGTGAGCAAGCCGGAGGCTGTTTACGTCCTGCATGCGTTCCGTAAGACCACTGAAAAGACGGAAAAGCGCGATCTTGATCTGGCGAAAGCCAGGTTCAGTTTGCTGGACTGATGGAGTGCTATCCCCCATTTCTAGCAGATGAGGGGGACTGACGACTGACCCCTCACGCGCTAGTGCAGGGGTACGGTCTGCCTACAGTTAACTCGACAGATTGCTACCAAACTATCGATGTACTAGAGGTGTTAACGATGGCAAACGAACGCTCTGCCTCTGTGTGGGATGCGTTGGTTGATTCGCCAGAAGAAGCCGTGAACCTTCGGCTGCGGTCACAACTGATGCGTGTCCTGACCAAGACGGTTAAGTCGTGGGACCTTCCGCAGAAGGACGCGGCTCGACAGCTGCACGTTACTCAACCGCGTTTGAGTGAGCTGCTGAACGGGAAAATCGACAAATTTTCCCTGGATGCCCTGGTGATTCTCTCGGCCAACGCAGATCTGGAAATTGATTTCGTTGTAAGGAAGAAAACCGCCTGATCTAGGCAGCGATCAGCATGGGGCTAGCCTGGTGGCTGGCCCTTTTGCTTTTAAGCCCCGCGATATTTTTTCAACGGTTTTGCATTGTGCCTTGGTACGTCACCTTGGCCATCATCAAGGAGCTTAATCCATGAGTAAATTTGACCCGCTAGCCAGCTATGATCTGATCGACCCAGAAGGCATCAAGCTGGGTGAGGTTCGGAAAGGGCTCTATTACGAGTCTGGTAGCGCTATCGGTTGGTTTGAAGGTGATGTGTTCCACTACAACGGCAAGCCCGGGGGGAGGCTTGATGGCCTGACTATCACTCGGGATGATCCTCCTGGCGAGCCGCTGACTCAATGTGAGTTGGTGCTGCAAGAGCTGTAACTGGTTGATGCCGCTCCCAGGCAACCCGGCTTGGATTTTTTAAACCTACCTCATCAGCGCTGGCCAAGTGTCTTCAATAGCTCAATGCGCTTGTAGGTTTCATAAATCGATATCAGGTTGCCTTGGGACATGACTTCCAAAGGCGTTCGGCCCTCAAAGAAATCATTGTCATTCGTGCAATTCGGAAAGCCATGGACATTGGACTGATTGCTGAAGACTGTCCTCAGCGATGCGTGTATGCCGAGTACGAAGCCGATTCGCTGCAGCTGGTCCAGATCGAGTCTCCGACCAGCCGTTCGGCCTTGAGAAACACGACGGTAGGTCGATCGGGAAATGCGAAGAATCCTGCATGCTTGTTGAGGGGTAGCTTGCCAAGCGTTAATGATCCGCAGCGCTACCTTCAGGCCGATCGAGGACCGCTCCTTGGACAAATGCTCGCCGTTCATCGTGTACCTCCTCCAAACCTATGAGGTAGTTTAACGCTGATGCATCCGTTACGGATGGAATTGTCTGCGTAACGGTGGACGTGCGATCCATGGGCACGCCTGGTTAAACAGGTGGTCGTGCATCCTTACCGTCGAGGGTGCGCAGCGTCTATGAGGGGACTAATCAACCTCTCTGCTAGGG
>NZ_BBIS01000066.1 GCF_000730605.1 Pseudomonas monteilii NBRC 103158 = DSM 14164
TAACAGTTCAGTTGCCAGCGGCCCATGGGCCAGGTCTTGTCGACGTGGGCCATGGCAGCTTCCTTGGTTTTGAAGCGCCGGCGCATCACCTGATCGGGATGGCCTGGGTCACTTCGATCACCTGTTATGTACGGCGCCCAAGCCAGCCAATAAGCCGCCTCGGGCTGGTCGTCTGCGCCGTGCGGTTGCGAGACACCGGCCAGGTCACTGCGAGTCCAACTACTTGGGCGAAACTCGCGCCATTGGGGCTCGGTCACGGGCATTTAATCCGGCTCGGCCGGGTGCGGATCTGGTTGGAACTGGGCGACGTAGCCAAGCACGGCCGCGACCCGCCGGCCGGTCGCGCTCCCTTTGTCGGTGCACTCGCGGTAGGCTTGGCCGCTCTGGACAATTTCCTCAAGCAGCTCGGCGGCCTTGTCCAGGTGCTGCTCGGTTTCGTTGGTGTGCTCGATAAGCTGTTGGTAAGCCTTTTGCGACTCACCATGGCGCCGGTCCATGGCCTGGACGATTTCGAGCAAGCGGTCTGTGCCGATTTCGTCGGTATCACCCAAGCAGAGCCGGTCGCCCTCATCCTGGGTGCATTGGCAATCGTCGGTCAGCACTTCCGAACTCCCGACCCAACCGCAAAGCTTGCACTCGACGGTGTAGTAGTTTCCCACCAGTGGTTCCTGGCCGATGCAGACCGGCATGCGTACCATCTTCTCAACGGTTCTCATCGTGACCTTCCTTGAATCTCACACCGGTTTCAGGTGAGGCGTTTTTGAGTCGGCAATCTGCACTTGCATCGCCGGTTGCATGGTCATCACATCGAAGCCCATTGACTCAAACCACTCGCGATTCATCAGCGAACGGGCTTCGGTTGGTACGTCGAAGAAACCGTTGTCCTCTGACCAGAAGCGGCAACTGACCGGGTGCAACAGATCGAGGTCGAATGAGCCGCCTGGATAGATGCACACGATCAGCTCCCAAGACGCATCAGGTGGCGTTGGCCACTGATACCCTGCTGGCGCTTTGCGTTCACGTTGCCCGCCTTCAAAGCGCCCTGAAAGGCCGTATACGAACGCACGCACCTGCCACATCGCCACCACGCGGCCTTGTGCTTTCTGATCGGCACAGACGCGCTGGAAAGCCTGACGCACCAATGGCTTTGGTAGGCCCCATACAAAGCAGGAAATGCCTTGCTGGTAGAAGGCCTCAAACCCCATTACCGGATACCCCGCTTCGTCGGTCGCTCGATCCAGATAGTTCATGGCTCATTTTCCCTAGTACGCGACCTGGGCGGCTTTGGCCAGGTCATTAAGTTGCTTGGACAGCGCCTCGCCGGCTGCCGTCAGGTCGTAGTCACCGTGCGAGAATGACACCAGCCCTCGCTTTCGCAGCGCTTCGCAGGTACGCACCCGCGCAGCGTAGGACAATGGGCCATGCACGCCGAAGTCATCCCAGCCCCAGCCGGTCCCCAGCTTCATCAGTACGGTTTTCATCGGCTCACTGAGCTTGGTGGTCATGATCGATATCCCTACCAGAATGGGGTCATAGGAACCCGCTCGGTCATGAGCTTGTCATTGCCATGCTCAGCACTGAATGCCTCGTATTTGGCGATATTTGCCTTGCAGAACGCTTCCAGCCCATCGGCTGCTAGGCGTGGCGAATAGGCATGGACAGGTTCCGCCGAATCATCCAAAAACTGCTCTGTGCCATCCGCATGGATCACTACGGGTACGCCCCCCAGCAGCACTTCAACATCGGTGATGAAGGGCGCAGTCTCGGCGCCACGGGGATCAAAAATCACCTGCCCCCCGGCCTTCATAGCTTCAAGCAGCAAATTGCGCCGGCCTTTGGATCGCTCGTATTCGATCACAATCACGCGACCATCGGCGTACACCTCAAAATCATTGCCGCATGCGTCGCAGGTGTCTGGCCTGCTAGGCCCATCCATCTGCCGGACCACAGCAATCTGGGTCGTGACCGTGTGCTGGCAGGCCGGACACGCAACGTCGAGCGTGCGGCCCGCTGGCCAAGGGTTTACCGCCGCAGTGAGCTTGAAACGGAAATCAGTGCGGCAGCCTGCACAGGTCACGCCGTAGGCGCGAATCGGCGCCAACGAAAAATGCCCCTGTGGGTCTTGCTGTCGCCAGGTCGAGGCATGGAACTCTTCGGTGGTATGGCAGTGCGGACAGGTCACATCAACGCTTGTCGCGTCGGGGTTGATTGGCTGGTGCACTTCGAGCAAATCGGACTCAGATGGCATGGTAGCTCATTTCCTTAGTACCACTAGATATTGTGTTGTGAGCAGCTGAAGAGGACACAAGATGTAGTGTCACAGCGTCATTTCCTTCATCGGATCAGAGGGAATGGAGTAGTTCACAGTCCAGCGACAAACGTGACTACTGATCAGACGCAGTGCCCCCTGCCGATCGTTTTGACCTGGGGCCGGCGCGAGCCCTGCTTCTTCAGTGGCGAAGTACGAAGCATGCGCAGCCGAATTACATTTTGGGCAGGGGATGTCACCGCCATGGCGCAAGGCGCCACCTGGTTCGTCGCAACTGTCCTCATCCCAAAGAAACCCATCAACACACTGCGCGTCGGGATAGGACGCACCGAAATGCCGACCTTGGTAATCGCAACCCAGAGCTATGCCAGTGATCACACACCCTCCTTAGCAATACCAAGCAAACCGATACATAACACGTATGCGTAATAAGATGATACCACATGTCGAGTGCTGGGGCAGACCAGGAAAGAGGGGGCAGATCATTTCAGGCCGGCAGTGCAGGCGTTGTAGCTTCACAGAAAAGCTGGCTTCACAAATAGTTGACCGGCCGGGCTCCAAACTAGGTCCCAGCGGTCACCATCAAGCCCGCCTCCGCGGGCTTTTTTTTGACTGGAACTCCTGCAGAAGCGCCCTCCTCCGCTAAGTAGGAAAAGGGCCGCCAATGGAGAGGCGTGGAGGATGGGGGCGGTGATGCGCTCCTGCGCACCTCATTCTTCGCTCATGCACTCAACCTAGCGCCACCGATAGGCGGCCTCTGCAGGGCTCACGCATGGGCCCCAGGCCCCTTTGTCGCTGACCCCAGCAGCAGCACTAAGCGACAGGGTATAGTTGACAAGACGAAATCTTATAAAAAACAAACGTCCACGATTCATGGAATGTGGACGAATGACATTTATTTTATTCCGGCACGTCAATATTTTTTTGACCATTTCTGATCGGCGGAGGAAATTTCTCAACCAGAATGCATTGAGCCCTTCCACGGATGCCGGCCTCTAGCCTGGCAACGAAGAATTTTCTTGACTATTTAATTAGTGCCAAGAGAATGTTGTCCACGATTCATGGAATGTGGACACGCGGAGAAAAGCCAGTTATGAAGAGTCAAGACATTTTGTTGCTTTTCAAAATGACTAGCCTGCACGCTCAAGAGGAAAACCTGTTTGGCCGTATGGAATTGGAATCTACCTCTGAGCATGTGAGAAACATTCTCAACCCAGAGCCCCGTTGGTTGGCGTCAGTTAGCGGCCCGGTAGGTGAGGTGCTGTCTCAGTTGCTGCCGAATGACGAAGACACGGTATTTCGGCCACAAGAACTCGATTCACCGATGGGCGATTCTGACCGATGGGAGGGCTGGTCGGATGTGGTGCCGTCGACCCCAGTAACGAGCTGGAGCGAAAACTATTCCTTGCGGGCGCTCTCTGCGTCGCTTGGCCTCAGTAAAAGTGAAGTCTCCAACGCCATGGCGCGTTGTCGCAATGCCGGCCTTCTTACCAGCGATTTCGACACCGGTCTTCCAAAGGTGAATCGACGTGAGTTGCTGAAGGTTGCCGAGCACGCTCTGAAGTACTTTTTTCCAGTAAAGCCAGGTGCAATCGTCCGTGGCATCCCTACCGGCTTTGCTGCGCCAGCCCTTTCGAAAAGCCTAAAAAGTGCTGGCGGACTGATACCTGTCTGGCCCGACCCACTGGGCAGCGAGCGAGGCCAGTCAATCGAGCCCCTCTACAAGACGGTGCCCGAAGCGGTAAAAATAGATAGGACCCTTTATCATTACCTCGCGCTTGTAGACGCGATCCGCGTTGGCGGCCCAAGGGAGTGTGGCGTGGCTGTCAACATACTGAAAGCAGGGATGGGGGTGAAGTAATATGGCATCGAATGCGGACCACAACTACGAGCTTATCTCGTTTGTGGCTGATGGTTTGGGCGACGAGTTTTTGGCTGAGTGTGCCTTTGTCGGTGGATGCACAACCGCTATGTTGGTCACCGATAGCGCAGTGCTGGACGACATCCGATTCACCGACGATGTCGACCTGGTGATCGAGCTAGCAGGCATTTCTGCCTGGGAAAAGCTTACAGTGCGTCTTGCAGCGAAAGGCTTCAAGATCACTGGGGAAGATGATGTGAACTGCCGGTTCAGGTTCAATGATGTCATCGTCGATGTGATGCCAAGCGACGCGTCTATTCTCGGCTACGCTAACCGCTGGTATGTAGAGGGACTGGCTCAAGCGGTACCATTTGAGCTACCTAGCGGTCGGGCAATTCGAATCTTCAAACCAGCATTCTTCTTGGCAACTAAGCTCGAAGCCTTCAGTGGTCGGGGTAACGGCGATCCGTACCATAAGGACGTCGAGGATATCATCATCCTCCTAGACGGACGCCCAGAGCTATTGGCAGAGGTCCGTGAAGCCGGCGAAGAGCTCAGGCAATACGTTGCCGAGTGTATTGGCGCTCTGGCAAAACTTAACGGCATCGATTATGCAGTTGAGAGCTCAGGCTCTGTTCGAGCCAACCCTGGGCGTGCCAAGCTCATTCATCAACGAATGAAAGACCTGAGCGCGCTCGCATGAGATATCAAACTAGGTCCGTAAAAGGGCATGACCGAGCAGCGAACCACGACTTTGCAGCCGCCGAGATCCATGGGGCACGAGGCCTTTTTGTCATTATGGATGGCACCTCGAAACCAGGCAGCGGTCAGCTTGCGCAAGGCTTGGCACAAGGCGTGATTAGAGCCTATCTGAGCAATGTAGCTCAGGGCGCAGATGACTCCAGCCCAGAACAAGTTCAACAATTGCTCAACGGTATCTTGGTGGATATGCACCGTCAGCTATTCACAAACCAGACTGGCACCACCAGCTATCTGATCGGTGTCGCATCCCAGGGCCTACTCACCGTTGCTTATGAGGGTGATTGCGCCTGTGGGATGGCTGGAAACGACGGCAATATCGAATGGTTTACTCCTCCACACTGCCAAGCAAACTGGAAGCGCGACAGATCGCACCGCGAATTGGCGTTGGATCCTGCACGCAATCTGGTTACCCGCAGCCTCAGAGCAACACGCGCTCCGAATCCTGATTTTTTACGCCAGCCGGCACCGGCGGGAACTCGTTTTGTCTTCGCCACAGATGGGTTCTGGGCCGAGCTCACTGAATCGCAGCAAGCTGCTGCGATCAATGAGCCAGCTGGGGACATTGCTGTCGTGAGTGATGATGTCACTTGGATTGACGTGAGAATGTGAGTCCTGCCGAGCCAACTATTGGGTGGATCAGATAGGCCTTTCTCATCTGATCTTTGAAAACTGATGGGGGCTATCGCCAAAGAATGACCTTGAGGCAGCTTTTGCTGAGCCTGCAGAGTCACCATTTTCGTGGCTCTACAGGCGTGCCTCCCCTGCCCTTTGCTTCAAGCCCCTGGTTAAATGCCTTGCGAGTTACGAAACGCACGGAATCGCTCGCAGGCTTCCTGCGACGAATCACCCAGGTGCCACAGCGTGCCTTCTGACGCTAGATAGGCCGAAGTCTCCTCTTCCCATAGCACGGCAAAGGCAGTCGTCGAGATGAGAAATCCATCGCATTTGCCGTCCATGACAGCATTCTGCAGCACGTTTCTGTGACTCTCAATAAACTCTGAATTGAACGCGCTCAGTACGCCTCTCGCATCAGCTTTGTTAGGACCACTCACGACTTTCCCGACAGGGACCAAATCGTCCAAATTGAGGGCAATGATTCCGCCATTGTTGAACGGTGCCAGCTGCCTAGCAGCATGGCTGACACGCTTCTCAACCCCGAGCGTTGACCAGATCTTCTTGCATGCGATCGGGTAATCGCCCATGCCGAAGTCAACCAGGATATCTGGCTCTGCAGCTTTGGCCGTAAGCCCACGGTTCTTCAAGTCGGAAAGCAGCACCAGCTCCCACAGAGCGTCTTTCCCTTGGTGAGAGTTGCTCCGATCGTGAGGCTGCATTACTCCGCCGGCCATGCGCTTGAGCGCCTCTTGAATCCCTGGTTCATCTGGCAAATTGGTGACTGCATCAGCGAGACGATTCACGTACGCCGCTTCCCACACCACCCGGTCATCCGGCTTCACCTGGTCAGCCCATGCCCGGCTCAGCTTGTCGGCCTGACTGAGCAACTGACAAAGCGCGCTCCCGGACCGAAGCCTGATGTTGCGCTGCACCAGCAAGGCCCTGACTTGCTGGGCTTTAGCAGCAATCTCTTCGTAGGTGTCTACCCAAGCCTTGCTCATAAGATCGACGGGCTTCACTTCACAGCTCCTTTGGAGATGGCTCATGGATTCACTGGAACAATGGCGGTGATAACTGATTCGAGCGCTGCTTTCACCAGTGGCAGAATGAGCTTTCGCCCATCAGCACTGTGCCAGACCGGTTGCCAACTCGCACCTTCAATGGAAGGGAGAACGAATTTGCCCGGCCTGCGCTAGCCGAGTACCTGTCGGTGCAGGCCGGCGGATGGCCTCAGGGCAGCTGGAGCGCCCCATTACCTGCATGGCTGGGCTGGATGTCTTTGAACCCGGGATGCTCCAGGTCGACAGTCAAGCTGCTCTCAGCGAAATCCTTTCCCACATACTTCTGTGCCCAGGACCGGCGCTGATCCGGCGTTCTGCATGCACACGCACGCTCGTGGCGGCTGAGCCAGGCCTTGCAGAGCCTCTGCATGTCGCGCTTGAAATCGGAGACCAGTCGATACTCAGCCCCACAGTACGAGCACTGAGCAGTTCCAGTGTTATGTGCCATAAATCATTTCCGAGTGACGGGCGCCCGAAGGCCCGCCCTGCTTCTGGTGATATGCATCTTGGCGCAGGACCGCCCGTACTGCACGAGTTCGCGAGGACTCAAACGGGTTGTCCGGTGGCGCTTGCCGCAAGTCCTTTGCAGCCAGGCTGATTTGCCTGATGCGGGATCGCAGCCAGTTGGCATCTGCCGTGTAAATGGCATCGGGATTGTTGGCCAACAGGGCGCGCAGTTTATCGCCTAATTCGGCGTTGATCACCACTCGTCCCAGCAGGTGAAAGTCGTGATGGTGCAGGGTTGCACAATCCTCAGCACTCATGGCCGCTAGATTGGATGGAATCCCCGCGCAGAACTGATCTGTTTGAAAGATACGCTTGGCATGCGCCAGCATCACACCCGCGGAGAGCTCCCCACACTGCAAGGGAATAATCACACGAGCGCCGGCCGTGATCCACGTGCGCACTCGCTCTGCATGCACAGCCCACAAGTCGAGGGTTGCCGATTGGTCACCAATGATGTCCGGCGCCACGATGCTAAGAGACCCCGGGAAGTCTGTCCGCGCCAGCACGCATTCGTACGTGAAAAACACTTTCCCCCAGCTCACGAGCTCGCCCTTCTGGAAGGCTGAAAAGGCTCCGGAGTCGATGAACACGGCACCTCCTGCATTCAGGTGCCGGGGAAGCTTGCCAAAGATTTTCAGGCTATCCAGCAACGTTGCAACTACCCCTACCGGGACACCCTCATCAACCGCAGCTCGCAGGTCCTGAGAACTGGACATTCCAGAATGAAAGGCAACGCTCCAGGTCAATGGCATGATCTTGCTTCCCCCTGCTGCGCACGCGAACCCCGCGGCGCTTACACGGCATCGACCCAGCTCGATGGCTGGGGATGCGTGGTTCAGGGAGATCTAGATGTGCACCGCAGTTTGATCGTTCGTGATGCGGACCTGGCCTGCTACAGAACAAGGTGGATGATCAATCCAGCCCCCGTAGGCTGCTAAGTCCATAGTCATCGCGCAAGATCCGCAGCTGCTCCTTGTCCATTTCGTCCAGGGCCGAGCAATTTGCGTCGGCTAGGCCCTGCCGCCGCAGCAGATCAGCTGCATCACCTCTGTCATAGATGTAGCGCGACAGGTCCGCGGCGGCGAGGAGAATACCGACCTGCAGCTGAGTCGGTTTGTTGCGAGGCTTGCGCTTGGCGACAGCCATGAGGATGTCCTCGATCGTGGTGTGAGCCGGTCAGGCCCTGGGTGGATGTACCGGACAAGGCCGGCGCGGGCCGTACTGAGGCGGGCAAGTGCAGCTCATGCCTTCGCGAGCGCCTCGACCAGAAGCGCATCGAACTCGTCCACCGCCAGCGGCACCCAGCGATCTTCGATCAGCTGGTCGTGGTACCACTTGAGACCCACGTAGGACACCCGCACACAAACGCCGCCCAGTATTACCAGTGGCACCTGGCGTACAGACGCTGGCAGGATTACCGGGGGAATGTCAGCAGCAGAGGCCTTCACAGCGAGGTTTTCCATCGCCTCACGCAGGGCGACGGCGCTGACCTTCTGGGCCTGAGAGTTGCCAGATAGGGCAGTACGCAGAGTCTCGACGGCGGAGCAGGACCCGCGGTCATCGCCATTGCACCGCGCCACAAAGTCGTCAAGCCACAGCAGCGCCTCTTCAACATCGCCAGCACAGGCCGCCGTTTGAGTGTCATCACCAGGCTGGCTCTGAGCGGACTGCGACGCCCCTTGCTCGGTGAGCCATGCCGCTACGTGGTCGGCGCTCATTACTGCCAAGGTTTCCGAACAATTATCACAGCCCAGAACCAGCTGGCAGCGAATGTCGCTGGTGCGCAGTCGCCCGTGCTGCGCATCACTGATGTTCTGGTTGTATGTCTGCCAGCTCAGGGCCTTGCTTCCGCACTCGCGGCATTCGGTAATCTTAGTGATGCTCATGCTGTGCCTCCTGCAGGCGTTCGACATCTGGCAGCAACTGCGCCAGCGGGTCAGTGATGAAACTGTCTTATCGCGGGTACCGGACCGGCGAACCGGGTCGATGTGATTAGGCTGGGCCGCGTGGCACTTCGTAGTACGAGCTGCGCAGCCGGTTCACGGTATAGCCGCGGCGGCGCAGCGCCTCGACAACCGAAGGGCCGTTGCCGGTGTTGCGGCCAGTTGCAAAGCGCAGAGTGACCCCATGTGCCTTGCAGTGCTTGAACTCTTCAATCAGGCGCTCAGTGTTGGTCATGATTCGTCCTCCTACGCCGCCGCCAGGCAGTCGTTCCAAAGTTGTGGGTCCGCGTACATGAAGTAACCGGGCTTGTCCGGATTGGCCACGCAACGCCCACCCTTCTGCCGGTACGTTTGGTAAGCCCGGGCAACGCGAGACTTCTGCACCTGATCTAGCCGGCGTATCTCCGCCTTAATCTCCAGGTCGAGCGTGAAGCCCTTCGCTGGCGCCATGGCGCAGGTTGTGCCGAAGTGACGTATCTCGTTGGTTTCGCAGTCCTCGATCCAAACCACACGCTTGAGGCCTTGCTTGCCGCAACATTCGCAGTGCGATTTGTCGTCGTTGATCCCGAGAAATTTGAAGCGGCTCATGGCGTGCCCTGATGAGTGACTGAGCCAAAAAGTTAAACTATAGGGCAACAAATAGCAATAAAGATTAAACTATATGGCAACCTTTTTCTTCCACGCGAAGCCTTGCTCAAATCGCCGGTTTCACATCAGTCCGTGAGAAAAGCTCAACATTTCACAGTGAAAAGCCCTGAACGCAGTCCAGGGCCTCAAACGGCTGCCTTACCGGCCAAACACACGGTCAAGCACAGGCCTTGACTCGATGATCGCGGTACCCAGCTCATCGACGGTCGTAGCGCCCGTCAGGCGGTTCTCGACTGCGGACAGGTCGGTAAGCAGCTCGTCGTTGCCACCCTCCTTGTAGAGCGTGCTCTGCACAGCTTCGAAGGTCCGCAGCAGATCGCGGTGGGTGTCCTGGAAGTTGCTTTCACTGCCAGAGACGGTTGCCTGGGCCCAGCTGGTGAGCGGGTGGTGGCGAGCCTCCACCTTACCGGGGCCGAACATGCGGTCGTAGGAGCCCTGCACCAGGCCTTCAATCAAAAGGCCGTTGTTTCTGTCATCCATTCGTATGCTTCTCATCGTGATGACGTGATCGTCACGTCGTGGTGATGATGCCAGGCGCACCCGGCATCGGTTTCGCCGATCAGCGGCAGCTCTGTATCGGCGGTCTCTAAAGGGTCTTCAGCATGGGGCACCGGCTGAGCTGGCGCCCAAGCCGTAGGCCTAGGTCGATCAGCCTCATTCTGTCGCCAGCTGCGACACGCTCAGGCCTACCGCGACGGGCCGTACCCAGACGGGCATGCTGCTGAGCATGAAGGTTTCCCCTTGGGCTGCCAGCAGCAATGTCGTGCCCATGACATGCCCAATCGCCTCCGCCGCCGCCGGCGGAACGGCGTTGCCAATCCGCTCGCGCCAGGCCTGATCGCTCAAACCGTCCAACTCCAACTGCTCCTCGGGCTCGACAAGGCTTTGCAGCGCTGCCAGTTCCAGAGTCGTGAAGGGGCGGTGCCAGGTCCCGTCGAGCGACTCGATAATGCAAGTGAGCCTGTCGTTGGCCTCTGGGAGCCGGGGATCGGCTACGCTCCAACGGCCGTTGTCATGCTTGGCGCTTGCAGAGACGGCTCCCGCTGAGCCCTGCCACGGCACCACGCCGTAATGCCCGCCAGTCAGGTAAGCGTCGCCCTTTGTGCGTTTCATGGCCGGTCGGGGATCGGCGACGCTGAATGTGCCTTGTCCTGGGCTTTTAACTCCAATGACGGCACCGCTGGTGTCCTGCCATCGGCGAACACCATACTGCTGGTACTGCAGGGCGCCAGCTTTGGCTCGCGGATCTGCAACCGAGAACGCTCCGTTTGTTGGGTTCGATCGGCCAGCCACCGTGCCCATGCTGTCATTCCAGCCATGTACTCCCATGTATCCCGATCGGTACCCTGGAACAATGATCAAGTCGCGCAGGTAACCATCCTGGATCGCGAGATCATTCAGGCTGCGCCAGTCTTTTCCGGCTTCGACCAAGGCCAGGCGGACCCAAGTTTTCCATTGCAGAGCCGGCACCCGGTGCATAGGGCCAGCCTGCTCGATATCGCCGGCCAGAGGCATGCGACCGAGGATGTCACCTACAGCACGAAGGCTCTTCTTCTCTGGCTCATACAGGAACGACGGCACCTTCTCGACGTGGCGAGCCACCAGCAGGAATCGCTTGCGGCTTTGAGCCAATCCGCCGATGACCCCACAGTCATGGGTGGTTTCGGCGACGGCATATCCATAGTGGCTTAGCAGAGCGCCGATCTGGTCCAGCAGATGGCGGCCACGATTGGCCAGGCGTGGGACATTCTCGAATACCAGCATTGGTACAGGGTCATCCCGCCACGCCTCCGCCATCAGCCAGATACAGCGCAGAGTCAGCTCGTTCAAGGCCTGGTACTTCGGGGTCAGGCTCATCTTCTCCGACAACAACCCGCTGGCGCCCTTGCATGGGGAGCTGATGAAAACGGTGTCGGGCCGGCGGTTCTGGGCCGCACGGCGGATGTCCTCTGGGAGTGCCTCCCGCCATCCGGCTGGCGGCTCCTTTCCGTGGAAGCGGATCTACTGATCACGTGTGAAGAGATCCAACAGCGTGCCTTCAACACCGGACAATCGCTTGAAATCGGCGAGGCCGGCCGGGTCAACGTCAACGCCTCCCAAGCACTCCCATTCAGCTTGCACGTTACCGACGATGGGCTTTGCCCGGTTGAAGCCCTTGGCGCCCCCCCCCAAGCCGCAGCAGAAGTGGAAATGGGTGAGGATTTTTTTGATCAGCATGCAATGTCCTACGAGAGTTGAGTGGCGCCCGCCAGGTAGACTGGCTCCCCTGGTTTACCTACGGACCGGACCAAAAAATTAAACTATAGGGCAACCTTTATCAATATTTATTAAACTATATGGCAACTTTTATCTTCGTCCAAAACGATCTCCGTGGGTTATGCTCTCCCCTGGAGGCCAAAAAAAATCCGGCCAGTAATGGCCGGATTGGGTGTAGCGTTCGTGAGCTCAGCGCGGTGCAACGAAGCGCAGGCTAAAAGGGCGGGTTCCTAAGATAGTCGCAGTATTGCGCGTCCAGCAGAGCCGCTGGTGAAGGCTCGATCGCAATCAAGGTCCATTTACCATCGATACACCGGCCTACCTCCCCATAATTGAGACCGGGCAAGTCGTAGCTTCGCTCGATCGTTGCCCAGTCCTCGGGGTACTGTGCTTTGAAGGCCTTCCGGAAAGACTCGTTGCCGTAACTGCCCATGATGGTTACGACAGCAGAGAACTTCTCATCTCGATCGCTGATCAGCTCTATTGAGCTGGCCATCAGTTTGGGTGCCGCCTGTTCGTTGGGTGTGCGCATGCCATGATCTCCATTGGCAAATATCTGCCAAAAGCAGCCTTGTATCGGTGCGATGTCGACAGCCCCATCGCATTCTCTGGTCAACTCGAAATGGGCAACACCAGCCGATAACGAAACCTGGCGCCACAGTGCACACTGAACAAGAAGGGGTCGGCACCTATCGCGAGCTCCGATCCTTGGCCGTTGGGCCTCTGCAGTTCCCTATTCCTCCCGGTCGAGCTCAGGCGTTCTGTACGTTTTCCACTGCAGCAGCGTGTACCGCCCGAGCTTCACCTTCGTCTCGGTTACCACCTGGCCAAAGGCGTAGTTACCGACCTCGGTCACCCAGACCGAGATCAAGTTCTGCCCCAGGCCGGCCCCGAATAGCCGCTGCAGCAGTGTGCGCCGGGTAGGCGCTTCTGCGAGTGGGGTATTGCTCATAGTCCACCTCAGTAAGCCGTTGTCCCGATGACGCCGAAATGTGCCATCGCTAGTGTCAGTTGCCAGCCCCGTATCCCTCCCGCGGAAACGCTGGGCTGGCGCACATTCGAAATGTGCCATCGTTAGTTTCTGGTGGTTCGTATGGCACATTTGGTCAAGTCAGTAGCAGAAGGGCCCGCCAAACTGCCACGTGCACGACTAGAGTACATTTGTTCTCCTAGCGCCAGCAGCTGATCCTTCAGCCGCCCGATCGTTCAAAGGAAGACAGTGGGAGCATGCGCCTTGGCCTTCCCCCTTCTTGGCCGCGGGGAGCTCTTATTCTGTTCGGTCTTGCGCCCGTTCCCAGAGCTGCTCAAGTTCACGCCGTAGAGCTCACACAAGCTCGCGAGCTGCTCGGCCGGTATCAACCGGTGCATCTTGCTGAGCCGCAGCAAGATGGCCTTCGGGGTGCGCTTGTGTGCGGTGGCAAGCGTGTCGATCGCTTCGCCATTCCGGTATCCCGCAATGAGCCGCTGGTCTTCGTCATCGGTCCACTTGCTGCCCTGGGCCGTCGACTCGGTGCTCCCACTGGCAGTGCGGCTTGCTTTTGCCGGCTGCTGCACAGGCTCGGCTTCCCGTGCTGGCGCCTGCGCCAGCTGCACTGGAGCGGCAGGAAGTTCTGAATCAAGTACCGTCGACAGCATGGCCAACCACCTGGTGCGATCGGTGTCCCGTGAGTGGTGGAAGCCAACGCTGCCGATCACCACCATGGGGTTCACGTTCAGCGCTGCAGCGATCTGCCACGCGTGATAGTTGTCCAAGAGATCCTTGCCGGTGCGCCAGCGGGAGAACTGGGTCTGGCTGACACCGAGAAACTCTGCAGCCGAGACATCGCCATGAAACCCTTTGACCACCTTCAGCTGGTCGAGCCAGTTAGCAGCGGTCTTGACCAACTTCACATGTGGACTATTCGTCTGGTTCGAGAATGGCGTCGACCGCTTGGCTCGCTGCGACAACGCTGCGGCTCCCGCAGCTGCGGCCAGGCGTAAGTTTGCAGTGATCGGTACACGCTCATCACCGCACTCAATCCCGGCTTCGTCCAAGCCGGCCGACAGGTTGATCAGGATCGCGATGGATCGATTCGTCATCTCATCTTGTTTGGCCATGCCCCCTCCCCTGGATCCGCTGAGGATCGCTACATGCTGCCCCGGGATACCGAGGGCCGCCGCCTGAAAATGAATCATAACGGCAAAAATGATTCTTCACACGTACCTATATGCTAACAGATGCAAATCAATCTCATCAGAGATTGTCAGATCCGCGTGTGGAGGGGCGGATCGCGGTGACGATCTGCAAGTGACTCACTAGCCCATCTGATCCGTTCATGTGTTTGGTCTAGTCAAAGACTCAATACGCAGCTTAGAATCTGCTGTGGCGCCCAGCAGACGCCCGCTACCCGTCCTCGCGAAGCTGCACGAGCAGCACTGCCAACTAATCAAACTTCGGACCATGACTTTGGCCCTGGTGCATAGCGGTGGACGGGTGACGCTGCAACAAGTAGGGCCGGAGAGAACTCGTGGCCACCGAAAACACTCGACCTACCACCCTTGCGGGTATCAAGCGCGTAGCCAAACTCATCAAGTAAAAGGAGAGCATCCCGCATCATGCTGCTCTTGATGAAGCGGCGCATAAAGCTGGATTTCACAACCTGCGACATGCCCAGTCAGTTCTAGGCAGACCCGCCCAGCTACACCAAGCTTTTGTCACTTTCTACTGGAAAGAGCACGGCAAAAGTCCAGAGCCCTTTCAGGATGGCCCAGTCCTGCGATCAGGGCGGACCACCCTTTCATTCCGGCTGCCCTCCCCGTTGAGGGAACTCCTGCCCCGACGGTCAATTGAAAGGACAACCTACTTGTCCAGTTTTCGGTTGGAGGCGGACGACCATCTCGAACGTAGAATGGATTCAGTGGACTGGTACGAGGGCCTGAAGATGGCACAACGGGCCGCACGCGCACTTAATTTCATGGCTGTGACAGGGCTACGAGCCCCTTCTGCTAACGAGATGGCAGGACCAAGCCTGGTTCTCTCCGAGTATGCAGACCACCGCTCTCACTGGTACGACGATGAGTCAAAGTGCATTGTCATTCTGGATGAGCCGTACCCGCACTTGCTCCAAGATGAAATCGACTGGGCAGAAGAGCACGGGTTTCATACGGTAGGTGTACGTTGGAGGGGCGTCTATTCCGCCAGCAACACACCACGCCTACATTCGGTATCGAAAACTCTGATCTCACGCTTGGCCAAGAAGCTCAAAGCCTTGGAGACCAGGTTAAAGGTTGAGGAATGGACACACGAGACCCAGCCATACGAAAGCTCATTCATCAGCCCGGCTAGAACTCTCAGCGGAAAGCGGAAGCTACCAAGGATGATGCCAGCCCCTGAAGGTGTAGAGCGGGCCGGAGCTGTGCCATGTGGCCCCGGTGAGCCAGGTTATCGCTCACGTTGGCGACCTGCTCGTCGCATGGACCTAGATAAGCACTTACAGATTGGCCCTATCCTGGAGAGACTCACGTTATCAACGGGCTTGGGCTTAGAGTCTGGACTAACCCGTATCCGCCTGACCCTGAACAAATGGTTTGAGGAGGAGTACAAGGATGCAGACCTTCCCGACAAGCAGATGCGACAGGACTACTACTCACCTGCCCCTACCGCCATCAAAGGAGCTGCAGATGCCCTGGCAGAGCTCGCGGTGGTCAGACAGATCGT
Organism: Pseudomonas monteilii NBRC 103158 = DSM 14164; assembly: GCF_000730605.1. Taxonomy (GTDB): domain Bacteria; phylum Pseudomonadota; class Gammaproteobacteria; order Pseudomonadales; family Pseudomonadaceae; genus Aquipseudomonas; species Aquipseudomonas monteilii. The sequence goes on from NZ_BBIS01000066.1 coordinate 15,620, forward strand.
TGTAGTAGGGTACCAAGACTGCAAACCCAAGAGAGATCTCTTGGACCGCATTGGTAGGTGCGAACAGCAAGTCCAGCGGTCCGATTCCCGTAGAAACCCGTAGCCTCCTGCTTCACAGCCGGCCTCCAACAACGAAGCCCGCCAAGGCGGGCTTTGCGAGCTATGTGAGGCATCAATGATGCCGGGGCTTGGGTGTACCTGGTACGAATTTTTAGACCTTTGGGGCAAAGCCGCCTAGTTCGAGCACATGCCCGGCCTTCGACACATCAACACTTTCGGTGCGCCCGTCTTGGAATCGAAAATCAACGTGCTGCGGTGGGACTTGAGCATCGTCGGCCAGCTCAATGTCGAAAATGGCCTTGGCTGGTTCATCCCAAACCAGCGCGAAGGCTTCGATGATCTTCTGCCGGAACGCTTCAAGCACTGCCTGGCGATTTTCAGGTGCCAGGGCATCGAGGTCGATTAAGAAATCGCCCGCCGCATGGATTTCTGCACCTTCGCCATCGAGGCCGACTGAACGGTCCCCTTCAGTCGAAACGAGCACGGACGCGACCTTGCCACCTAAAATACCCATTGCCTATCTCCATGAATTGAGCCGCAAAACGCGCCCTCTGGTACTGCATTTATGCTGACCAATTATGTAAACAAATCTTGTTAGACAACGAAAAATAAGGCCCTTGGAGAGTCAAGGTTTCTAAAAAGTGGAAATTAATACCCGAGATTCGACGAGGTGTTTACAAAACTCAGAAATCGCCCCAGCCCCCCCTCATATGCCATCGGGGGAGTCGTGGCGGGAATCCGGGGCGAATCAGTGAACAGCATTACACCAAGAACGGGATTTTTATGAGGACCATCACGAATATCACGAATCGGCGACTAAAAATGTTTACTTATGATTGTGAATGATTATTATTAACGCGCATCCACCCTGAAGGATATGCGTCAGTGATACGAACCTCTCCGGTGTTTTCCCGGTTACAAGCAGGGAACAACGTCTACGGCTTGCTCAATTCTCTACCTTCACCGATGCTCTGCGAAATGCTCGCGTTTGCGGGCTACGACTTCGTGATTCTCGATCTTGAGCATTTACTGCGCTCCGAAGAAGACATCATGCATTGTGTCCGCGCGTGTGAGGCCGCTGGCATTTCGCCTTGGTTGCGCATACCTCAAGTGGACGAAAAACTGATCGGTCGGGCACTGGATGCCGGTATCGAAGCCATCGTACTTTCACGCACCGAAAGTGCTGCGCAAGTTCAGCGCGCCATCGAAGCGGCCTTCTTCCCCCCCCTGGGGAAACGCGGAATAACCGGTGGCCGTATTACCGGATTCGGTCGCCTGCCCTTACCCGAATACATTGATCTGGCCAATCGCCAGACGCCGATTATTCCCATGATCGAAAGCAGCGCCGGGGTCGACGCTCTCGGCGAAATCCTGCAACTGCCGGGCGTCGGCATGATTATGGAAGGCGCACTGGATCTGTCGCTCGATCTCGGTCTGGGACCCGACCCTCTCAATCCCCAAGTCTGGCAAACGCTGCAATACATGGCTGATGCCTGCCTCAGCGCCGCAATACCATTCTGCGCAAACCCCCGCACTGCTGAACAGAACACGCTGTGGCGCGCTCGCGGGGTCCAAAGCTTTCTGGCCGGTGAAGACCGGGGATTGCTGCATAACGCATTGAAAGCCCGCCTGCATTCTCTCCAACAGTAAAAATGAGCCAACGTAGTCCACATGAAAACAACAAACTCCCTACATTTTTCACTCAGTCTTATCACTTTGGGCATCTGTCACAGTGCCATGGCCGCCGATCAATCCGTCGAACTGTCCACCGGACCTGCCAACGGCCTGTCACTGGCGCCCGTGGTGATTCAGGGTGACGTTCTCGGCACGGCCAGCGATCAGGAGGTGCGTACCTATGCCGGCAGCCGCAGCGTTGTCGACTCCAGCGAACTGAAAAAAGCCAGCGTCCGCGGTGTGGACGACGCGCTGCAACGGGTACCGGGCATCAAGATCTTTGACGAAACCGGCACCGGCGCCTTGCCACAGATATCGGTACGCGGTCTGTACGAGAGTCGTAGCGGCCGGATTCAAGCGTTGTCGGATGGCATTCCACTAGCACTGGCGCCGTACGGCCAGACGGGTCTGTCGCTGTTTCCAGTGACCATGGCCACTGTAGACCGTATTGATGTCGTGCGTGGGGGCGCAGCGGTGCAATACGGTCCGAACAACGTTGGCGGGGTGATCAACTTCATCAGCAAGCCGATTCCGCGCGAGTGGGAAACCACTCTGCAGGAGAAGTTGACGTTCAACGCTGGCGGGCGCCAGTTGTGGGACAACTATGTGGGCACCGGCGGCTACCTGACCGACAACTTCGGCCTGCAACTGGACCTCAATACCCTGGGGGGCGAATACGGGCGCGAGCACTCCGAGACCGATGTGCAGAACTACCGTCTGCGCGGCCAGTGGAACATCGACGACGATCGCGATCTGAGCTTCGGTATCCAGCACTACAAGGCCGATATGGACCTGGCCGGAGCACTCAGCGTGCAGGATTACAAGGATGATCCACGGCAATCGACGCGTCCGCTGGACCGCTTCGAGGGCGACACCAATCGCGTGTGGGGCACCTACACCCAGCGCCTGGGCGCCATGGGGCCGTTCGACTCAGTAGAATACAGCTGGACCAACTTCGCCCACGACAGCTACCGCAACTTCGTGGTCGGCCTGCCGTTCACTCCGGACGGTACGGCGGTGACCAAACAGGACGGCCCACGCGACTTTAAAGTCTGGGGCACGGAGCCGCGCATCAGTGCCACTATCGATGGCGACACGGTTGGCCAGACCTGGTTGCTGGGCGCCCGTTATGTCAGCGAAGACATCGACTACAAGGTCAACCGCCAGCGCGTCGCTACCGGCGTGACGACGCCGTTCCGGGACTGGAAGTTCGATGACGACGCCCGCGCGTTCTACCTCAGCAACGCCATCAGCCTGCTCGATCATCGCCTGACCATCACCCCCGGCGTGCGCTACGAAAACGCCCGCATGGATTACGCAGACGGCATCACGGGGTTCTCGCGCGAGAACAAATCCGAAGAATGGCTGCCGGGCCTGACTGTTGGTTATCAGGCGACCGACGCCTGGTACGTCTACGCCAACGCCCAGAAGTCCCTGCGTCCACCGCAAGTCACGCAGATCGTTAAGGAAGGCGATGTCGGCGCCGAACTGGCGTGGAACTACGAGACCGGCGTGCGCTATACGCCATGGGACGGCATGCGCGTCGACTTCAACTTGTACCGCATCGATTTCGACGACCAAATCAGCTACAACGCCACGACTGACCGCTTCAATAACCTTGGCAGCACACGTCACCAAGGTTTCGAGAGCGAGATTTTCTGGACGCCGCAAGCTCTACCTGATCTGGACCTGCACGCCAGCTATGCGTACCTCGATGCCAAGCAACGCAACGGCACGTTCAAGGACAACGAGGTGCCTTTCGCTTCGCGCAATCAGTTCACGGTTGACGGTCGTTACCGTTTCGCCGAGCACTGGACCTACAACCTCGACGGCTTGTACGTCAGCAGCGCGTACACCGATGCCGCCAACTCCGGCGATGAAAACGCCACTGCCAGCGTAGGCAAACTGCCTGCTTACTGGCTCTGGAACACCGCCCTCGAGCGTGAGTTCAAGCTGGCAGACAAGAGCGTCCTGACCGCGTCCGCGGGCATCAGCAACCTGTTCAACCGCGAGTACTACTTCCGCGGCATCGACACCAGTCCATGGGGTCGTCAACCCGCGCCCCAGCGCTCGCTCACTCTAGGCGTCAACTACCGCTTCTAAACCGCGCACTTGCGCCCCTGTAAACCAGTTGCCCGATCCCCCGGGACGGGCAACTGCTGCCCCCAGGAACCTGCCATGCAACGTCCATTCATCATCCTTGCCCATGTCGCCCACCCTGCCATTCTCGAGGGCTTCCTGCCTGCCGCGCACAAACGCGGGTTACCGATCGTGGTCATCACCGACCACGCTCAGGAACACCGGCGACTGCTCGCCACCTCGCCTATTTCGCCGGAACAGCTGCACGTCATCGAATGTGATGTGTTCAATCCGCTAGCGGTCATCGAGACACTCAACGGTCAGGGCTTGCGCCCCGTCGCCGTGTTCTCCAACAGCGATCACCTGCAGACCGCGACAGCGATGGTGGCCGAGGCCTTCGAATGCCCTGGCAAGGACTGGCGGTTGTGCTATGCAGCGAAGAACAAGGCAGCCATGCGCGAGCGCATGCAACGTCTAGGTCTGCCCGGGCCATGGTTCCAGGTGCTCACATCGAACTCCAGATTGCCGACCGATGCGCCGTGGCCAGTGGTCGCCAAGCCTCGTGAAGGCGTCGCCAGCCTGGACGTCAGACTGTGCCACGACGCCGCCGAATTGACCGCTTACTGCGAGCAGTTCTGGCAGCAGCAACCGGATCGGGCGCTGTTGCTGGAGGCGTACATGGAAGGTCCGTTGTTCACCCTCGAAACCCTGGGCGACGGACGCAACCTGCAAGCCATCGGAGGCTTCGACGTCACCCTTTCACCGCCGCCGCATTTCGTAGAAATCGCCGCGCGCTGGAATGGACAACTCAGCCGCGCCCAACGTGCCGCCGCGCTGGCTCAAGTGGCCGCGTTCGGGGTCAATTTCGGGGTTTGCCACAGCGAGTTCATTCTGACCGCCCAAGGCCCGGTACTGGTTGAGATCAACTACCGCAGCATCGGTGATGGTCGCGAGTTCCTGCTGGATCGGCTGCTGCCACAGGGCTGGTTCGACCGCATCATCGCTTTGCATCTGGGAGAAAAGCTGGTCGACACGCAACCCGCACAAGCCGAAGCAACCGTTCATTACCTTGTGGCCGACTGCTCGGGACGGCTGAAACAGGCCAGTGCCAGCTTCAATATCGAACGTGAGAGCCATTGGTGCGATTACCGCGCACTTCACAACACCGGCGACACCGTGACCATCAGCCATTCCAACAAGGACTACGTCGGCGTACTGAGACTGATCGCGCCGGATGAGGTGAGCCTCGAAACGCAACTGAATTCGACGCTGAACGACCTGAAGTGGGTGATGGCATGAGCCTGTATCCGGACGCCGCGGATCAGGCGTTCATTACTCGACGCATCATCGATTGCTGCCTGCGCGAGGACATCCGAGGGATCGTCAGCACAGGACAGATTTGTCGGTTGCCGGAAGAACTGAGTCAACACTTGCAGTATCAGCCCGACGCAAACTGGCTGCGAATCGCCCATCTGGGCGCCGACGAACTATGGCTGCCGGTGGTCAACGCGTATCCGTTGCAGGACTGGATCGGTACAGGCGACGCTTGGATCAAAGTGTCGCCGCAAAGCCACGGCGAGACTCAACGCGGCTACGGGCTCTGGCTGGGCCACCTGAGCCACGGTCTGGACGAAGAAAGTCTGGCACTGTTCGCGGCGTATCTGAAAGAAGCAGATTGCGCGAGCGAACAACGGACCCTGTGCAATCAGGCGTATCGCCAACATGCGCCCGCGCTGAGCGACGTGACCGACCTGAAGGACTGGTCGCAGAGGCTGCTGAAGATCGATCAACTGGCGAGCTACCTGGATCACCCGTTTTATCCAACGGCGCGGGCCAAAAGCGGCTTCGATGCCGCCGCGCTCAGAGGCTACGCGCCAGAGTTCGCGCCGCGCTTCGAACTCAATTGGCTGGCGATTCCCAACAACGCCCTGACCCTGACCAGCCCGCAGCCGCCGCACTGGCCGAACTTCGAGGAAGTCGGCTTGTCATCGACCCTGCAAAACAGCCATTCATTACTGCCAGTACACCCGCTGACATGGGGCGAACTGGAGCAATACGGCTTGCCTGAAGGCACGCTCAAGGCTCCACGTACCGCCATGCAGGTCGAGCCAACGCTGTCTGTGCGCACGGTGGTCTGCATCAATCAACCTCAGTGGCACATCAAACTACCGTTGTTGGTCAGCACGCTCGGTGCGCGCAATTTGCGCCTGATCAAGCCCAGCACCCTATACGACGGTCACTGGTTCCAGACCACCCTGCAGGCCTTGACCGAGCGCGATCCGGCACTGGCGTCACGTTATCTGCACGTCGACGAAAAACATGGTGGTCATGCCGCCGAAAGTCGTCACCTAGCCTATATCGTGCGCCGTTACCCGACGGGTCTTGAGAACACCACACTCGTACCTGTCGCCGCGTTGGCCAGCCCGCTTGCCGATGGACGCCTTTTCCTCGAACAGTTGACCGAGCGCTTCTACGCAGGTTCGTTGCAACACTGGCTGGACGATTATCTCGATCTGCTGCTGCAGGTCCATCTGCGACTGTGGCTGCATTACGGCATCGCGCTGGAGGCCAACCAGCAGAACGCCGTATTGATGTTCGAACAAGGTCAGCCATTGCGTCTGCTGATGAAGGACAACGACGCCGCTCGCCTCTGGCCTCAGCGCTTGGCCGCTGCCTGCCCGGATCTCACTGACCTGCCGGCAGCCTTGCAGGATGAGCGCATTCGCGTCGACAGCTGCCAACCGTTGGCCGAGATGTTCTGCACCATCACCTTGCAGCTGAACATCGTGGCGATCCTGGAAGCGATAGCAACCGCAGGCCTGGCCTCTCGCTCCAGCCTGTACGGCACGCTGCGTCAGCGTCTGATGACCTGTCTGCAACAACTCGAAGCCGAAGGCATCGACTGTCACGATGCGCGTCGATGGCTGCTCGACAGCCCGAAATTGCCGGTGAAATACCTGCTCAGCGCCGGCAGCCTGTTCAGCAAGGCGCATTCCGGTGCCAGCGACATCAACAAGTTCTATGGCTACAGCGCGGCAAACTTCCTGCTGGAGGACGCTCCATGCAACGACGTTTGATCTCCAGCGTCTTGCTGGGACACTACCTCTCGGCCTTCACGGCGCTGGGTATTCCGTTGTACCTGCCGCGCATCCTCGCCGACCTCGCACCTGACACACCAGGCTGGGCCATCGGTGTGCTGTTCGTACTGCCGACACTCTGCACCGCACTGGCGGCGCCGATCTGGGGACGCTGGGCCGATCGCAACGGTTGTCGCCTGTCGTTGCTGCGCGCCCATGTCGGGCTGTTCGCGGGCTTTCTGCTGGCAGGCTTCAGCCCCAATCTACCGGTGTTCGTCCTGGCGCTGATCATCCAGGGCACCTTCGGCGGGGCGATGGCGGCGTCCAATGCCTACCTGTCGACGCAGTTCAAAGAGGGCGATCTGTCCAGCGCCCTGAACTGGACGCAGTATTCGGCACGCCTGGCGATGATCAGTGGCCCGATCCTGTTGGGGCTGCTGACCGCGCAAGGCTTGGGATTGAGCCTGTATCGTTATCTGGCCTGGTTACCGCTGCTGGCCTTCGTGCTCATCCTGCCGCTGCCCAAGGACGCCCCCAAACATGCCTTGGCCACCAAAAAAGCCGAGGCATTGGGCGAACTGCCTGAAGACATGCCGCGACTACTGGCGGTGCAGTTTCTGTTCAGCTTCGCGATGGTCGTCACCTTTCCCTACTTCGTGCCCTTCGGCGAGCAACTGAACATTGGCAACGATGCCTTGATCGGCATGCTCTACAGCCTGCCGCATCTGGTTTATCTGCTGGCCCTGCCCTGGGTGCAGAAGCATCAGGGCAACCTGCTGTTGCCGGGACTGGCGCTGCTGGCAATCAGTAACGCGCTGCAATTCTGGAGCGTACAGGCCGAGCCGCTGTTCGCTCTGCGTCTGCTCAGCGGAGCCGGCATGTTGCTCAGTTTTGTCGGGTTGCACCGCTGCCTGAGCCAGCGCAGCCGCAAAGGCAGCGCCGGTCGCCTGTTCGGCTGGTTCGACTCCAGTGGCAAATGGGCCGGCACCGCGGCCGGTGTGACTGCCGCTCTGGTCAGTCAGACCTGCGGCATCGCGTCCCCCTTTCTCGTTGCGTGCCTGGCAGCCATGGCGGCCATGGTGCTCGCGCGCCCTCTATTGATGACTTCCCGGGAGATTCCGGCATGACGCTCGCTCTGAATACCGTATCGCTGAACACCGTATCCTTGCATGACCATGCCCTCGATGGCGAAGCCCAGCGACATGCCATCGAGTGCCTGCTCAATTGCTATTTGCGCGAATACGCATCGCCGCGCAACGAAGTGAACCTGAACTATCAAGCCCAGGATCTGCCGATGAGCCTGCGCCAGGCCAATAGCCGTTGCATCAGCATTCGCCTGCCCAGTGGCCGCTTGGTCGTACGCATCGACCGCGCCAGCCTTCTGGGCCGCTGCCACTACATCAGCGCCCCCTATTTCAAAGGCAACAACCAGAGCTGGCGACCGTTGAACGCCCCCGAACTGGCACGCCTGCTCTGTACCCCACTGAGTGGCGCCGAGCGCGTCGGCGAGATGCTGCAACAGGTCGCCAACAGCCTGCAGATCACCCGCACCTTTCTGCGTCATTCACGCCCGGCCAACGAAGCAACCGACAGCCTGCTGGCGTCCGAGCAACACCAGCTATGGGGCCACGCCCTGCATCCGACGCCGAAAAGTCGCGAGGGCATTTCCCATGACGATTTGCTGGCCTGCTCGCCGGAAGTCGGGGCGCGCTTTCAGTTGCACTGGTTCAAGGTCGATCCGACGCTGATTCGTCATCAAGGCGAGGATCCGCGCAGCACGCTGCGCCAACTCTCGGGGCGCGACGACGCCTATCCGTGCCACCCCTGGGAAGTCGCCCGCGTGCTTGCCGACCCGCTGGTACAGCGTGCGCAACAACAGGGTTTGATCGAATACCTCGGCCCCCTGGGTCAGGCCATGTACCCGACGTCTTCGGTGCGCACGCTCTACCATCCGCAGATGGCCTATTTCATGAAGTTCTCGATGCACGTGCGCCTGACCAACTGCGTGCGCAAGAACGCCTGGTATGAACTGGACAGCGCCGTCGCCCTCACTCGCCTGCTCCGCCCCGTCATGAGCGAGTTGGCGACGCAACAACCGGGCTTCATGTTGATGCCCGAGCCCAGTGCCACCAGCCTGGACCTCAGCGCCCTGGGTACGCTGGAGGAGGCCCGCGAAGCCACCGAATGCTTCGGTATCGTTTACCGGGAAAACCTTCCCGTCGCCGACCGCGAGCGGTATCAGCCGCAAGTGGCAATGGCGCTGTTTACCTGGGATCAACAAAGTCGCAGTGTCTGCCACCCACAGGTACAGCGCTACGCCGACAACACCGGCTTGACCATTGAGCAAGCCACGCTGAACTGGCTGGATGCCTATGCCAGTCAGATGCTCGGCGGTGTGCTGTATTGCCTGTTCCGTCAGGGCGTGGCGCTGGAGCCGCATTTGCAGAACACGGTCATCGGCTTCGCTGAAAACGGCCTGCCCAGTCAGGTCTGGATTCGCGATCTGGAAGGTACCAAGCTGGTCCCTGAAATCTGGCCCGCTGAACGCCTGAGTGCGCTGGATGAACGTACCCGCAGCTCGGTGTACTACAGCGCGCAAAAGGCCTGGCAACGAGTGGGCTACTGCGCACTGGTGAACAATCTCGGCGAAGCGATCTTCCATCTGGCCAACGGCAGCGGCGCGCTGGAACAACAATTGTGGGACCGAATCGGCGACCTGCTGCACGCGCAATCCACGCGTCTGGGCCATCCGACAGAACTGCGTGAGTTGTGCGCCGGCGCGCCCTTCCCAAGCAAGGAAAACTTCATGACGCGCCTGATGATGCGCGCCGACCGCGAGGCCGGTTACACCTTACTGCCCAGCCCGCTGGCGATGACTGAAAAGAGGAAACACGCATGAGCCTTCCTGCCTCCGTCACCCGACGCATCGAGCAGCTCAAGACTGAACACGACGCGCCATTGTGCGCCTACGTCTACGACCTGCCTGCCCTTGAACGGCACGTAAAGGCAATGCGTCAGGTACTGCCCGAAAACTGCGAATTGTTCTACGCCGCCAAGGCCAACCCGGAAGCTCTGGTGCTGAAAACCCTGGCGCCGTGGGTGGACGGTTTCGAGGCTGCCTCCGGCGGCGAGCTGACGTGGCTGCATGAACAGTGCCCCGACCAGCCGCTGATCTTTGGTGGCCCCGGCAAACTCGATCGCGAATTGGGTATCGCCCTGCAGTACCGGATTTCGGCGTTTCACGTGGAGAGCGTGACCGAACTGCGAAGTCTGGCGCGCATCGCCCGCGAACGCGGTGTGCGGGCTCCGGTGATGCTGCGGCTGAATCTGAAGCTGGCCCAGACACCGCAGAGCCGATTGGTCATGGGTGGCAAACCCACGCCGTTCGGTCTGGATGAAGAAGGCCTTGCAAGCGCCCTGCAATTGCTGCGCGAAGAGCCGTCCCTAGAGCTCAAGGGACTGCATTTTCATCTGTTGTCGCACCAGTTGGATGTCGACGCGCACCTTGAATTGATTCGCAGCTACTTCCTGACCTTCCGCCAGATATGCGCCAACCACGACCTGCAACTGCCGCTACTGAATGTCGGCGGAGGGATGGGCATCAACTATCAGGACGCGGCGCAGTCGTTCAACTGGCCACGGTTTTGTCAGGGCCTGAAGGGGTTGATCGATGAGTACGACATGGGCGCGACGCGCATGCGTTTCGAGATCGGCCGCTTCATCAGTGCTGCATGTGGCTACTACGTGATGCAGGTGCTGGACATCAAAAGCAGCCACGGCGAGTTCTTCGCCATCGGACGCGGCGGTACTCATCACTTTCGCACTCCTGCGGCTCAAGGCCACGACCATCCGTTCACGGTACTACGAGGCACTCAGCCGGCACAAATCAGCGATCAGTCCGTGACGCTGGTGGGTCAGTTGTGTACGCCAAAGGACGTCCTTGCCAGACAACAACCGGTGGCGCAGCTAGCGATTGGTGACCTGCTGGTATTCACTCTCGCGGGCGCCTATGCCTGGAACATCTCGCACCAGAACTTCCTGATGCACGAACCACCGTTGAAGGTTTTTATCGAGGGCTGATTCCAGGTTACTGTCAGCCTCTGTGCTGCCCATTCCCGTATCCGTGATTGCTTGTCCGATGTGTCCTTCAAACTCTTCGGACAGCTTTCATCCTTTAACTGAATTTTCAACGGATGGGAAGTAGGTGGCGATAACTCCTTTCGAAGTCCCATATTGAGGCTTCGGCACTTGCCGATGGGGTTGCCGTCTGCCAGCGGACAGCATGCCGAGATGACAATCCGGGTCATATGATGAGTGGGTCAGAGCAATTTTGACACTCCCTGTGAACAATCGGGATAAACTCACTCGCGATCTTGCAGTTCAAGCACAGGGTGCAAAATGCGAGACCTTTCGAGTAATCGGTCAGAAGCGTCATAGATGCCGTGTTCGCCGCATTTCAGTAGCCATATGGGGCTCCATCGATTTCGGGGGCTGCACCATGCGATGTTCACGACATTACTTTTTGTACACCGCCTAGGGCGTCTGCTGTCGATTTATAACGGGTAGAGGCCGGGATAGAAATTGCTCATCTAAGCCCTTGCTGTAAGCGTTATAGGCCCACCGCACAAATTGTTCGAGTAGTCGATCATTCTCCATTTGCAGGCGCCCATTCTCACCTTCCAAACGTGCAATGCGGTCGTTTGCCACTTGCAATTCGGGGCTGACGACTTTCTTCGCCCAACCGAAGTTTCGAGTATTTGCTTACGCAACATGCACGCACGTTTAATTCGTTCATGCTTATGCAACGCTTGGCGCGTATAGGTCCCCTTCAAATGACGTGCGATGCTTATGATCAGCAGATCCCAAGTCAGTTTCCCAGACCAGCCGTCGAGGATGGATACAATATGCTCAACGGCACTGGGGGTTAGGTTTCTCGAACGAGTCATTTTAAGTCCTCAGCCTCTATGCGTGGCACATTTGGACCCACAGAGCCCTGTCCAGTATCCCTGTGATCATCTGACCCTGCATGTTGGGCAGATTCACTCGTTTAGCCCTCGCAGCGCCGCAGATAGTGAAGACCTTTACCCTTCAATTGGCGGCCGTGTGCCACTCAGGCCTATGCTCAATTGGTGTTCGAGCGCTTGGGTGAATTGCGAGAAAGTCACGTAGGTGATTGCCAACGCCTTGGCGTGTTTATCGAGCGTCGCTTCAAACCCACCGTCAGGTACTGCACCGCTACCGAACAGCGACTGGAGCATTTGGCCAAAAGCGTGGCCAACCTAGGCGATCTGTTGCAAGCACGGGTCCAGGTACCGCGCCGCCCACGTGACACGTGAGCGGCGTTTCTATTTGAAGGCCTGGCTCCAGAAACACCCAGAAGTCGATTTTATGAAGCTAAGAGCAAGGCGTTTCTCCAATAAGTAAAGACTAACAACAAGCCCGAGCCATCCTTTGGTCGTGGTAGGAATGGCCGATTTCTGCCTTTGGTCAACGGCTGTTTTGGGTCGTTATGAGCCTCTCAACTTTGATGGCTGGTCGGATGTCTGGATGTCAAAGCGCCCATTCGTGGCCTTCTCCAACGACTTGGTGCGATTCGCTGACCACGATGAGCGACTTACCGCGATGCACCAAGCAGAAGCTAGATACGAGGTCAGCGTCGACACCGACTGCGGACGTTGTATCGCCAAGCGTGCCGATCCAGACATAGCGGTGGGTTTCCAGGCAGGCCAAGTAGTAGCCGGTCGGCATAGCATTGCTCCATCGATGAAATTGCGGACCCCAAGCGTGCTGAAGTTTTAGAAGACAGATGCAGTCGAAGCAAAAGTGAAAAGTCAAAGCCCGCCCGCCTAAAATAGTCGCTGCTGCCTACTCGATACCTGCCCCATCATGTAAACATCTCCTTGACCACGGAAAAATCCGAGGATGGAGCCGCATCGCGTAGTCTGTGCTGTCACCTTCGAACGGTGCAGTATCGACCGGCGCAACTACAATCTTCGAACCAAGGAATAGCCAATACTGCAAGCGGCGACGGAAAGGCTGTTTACCAAAGGTAATGATCCACGTACCCGTACGCTACACAGCGTGATCTACACCAACCTAAGCCTTTACCACTCGCTAGGGTGTTTGCTGTCGATTGATGGCCGGTAGAGGGCGGGATAGAAACTGTTCATCCAAGCCCCGGCTGTAAGCGTTGTAGGCCCACCGCACAAATTGCTCAAGAAGTCGATCATTCTCCATTTGCAAACGTTCATTCTCTCCCTCCAAACGTGCAATTCGATCAGTTGCTACTTGTAACTCAGGGCTAGTGACCTTCCTCGCCCCAAGCGAAGTTGAAAGTACCTGCTTGCGCAAAATAAAAGCGTGCTTAATCCGTTCATGTTTATGCAACGCCTGACGTGTATAGGTCCCCCGCAAGCGACGCTCGACACTTATGATCAGCAGGTCCCAAGTTAATTTTCCAGACCAGCCATCAAGGATGGAGACAATCTGCTCAACAGCAGCGGGGGTTAGATTTCTTGATCGAGTCATCACAAGTCCTCAGCCCCTATGCGTGGCACATTCGGGTCCACAATTCCTTGTCCTATCTCCCCGTGCTCGTTCAGTACTCGATGATGCACCAGTATCTGCTCAAGCTTTGACGCGGGGACGATTCCACATGGCTGGATAACCGCATTTAGGCCAACAGAGGGGTCGTCAAGAATTGCACACAGCTCATCTAATCGTTTCAGCGTCAATGTCTGATGCTCTACCCAACGGTTGGCACCAAACTCCTCCTCTCCGAGGGCCTTCAAGGCTTGCGCCAAAAGGGCTTGAGTCTCCTGACGATGCTGGCGAATGGCACGTTCTCGGGCCCCATCGCCCTTGATACACACATGCTCATCACAATTCAGGCAATCTCGGTGTAGCTGGCAGGGGAGCATTGAAAAATCGTGCAGGCAATAACCGAGATCCGTTGTATGGGCACTCATGATCTTCAGGGCCGCAAACTGATCACGCGCGATCAAGCTACTTGGGGGAATACTTGCCACATGCCCGGCTGATTTTTCCAGGTCACCTAAGG
>NZ_BBIS01000065.1 GCF_000730605.1 Pseudomonas monteilii NBRC 103158 = DSM 14164
AGGTCCACGCAAGTCTCGGCCTTGCCCAGATCCCTGTAGGAGCGGCTTTAGCCGCGAACACCGGCAACGCCGGTGCCATCCACCGTGTCGCCTGTTTCACGGGCGCGCCCGCTCCCGCAGGAAGGTGATACACCCTCCTGGCCAAGGTCAGCTCCCACAATTCGAGCCAGAACACTAGAATAGCCCCACGCACCTATTCAGAAGCGCTATATGCCAAACCCTGTCGATCCCGAAACCCTGGCCCAGTTGCCGCTGGACGAGCTTGTCGCCTGTCACGAATGCGACCTGCTGCTGCGCAAGCCCGTGCTCCAGCATGATGAAAAAGCCCAGTGCCCGCGCTGTGGCTACGAGCTCTACGCTCACCGGCACAATGTGGTCAACCGCAGCCTGGCCTTGGTGTTGACCGCCCTGTTGCTTTTCGTGCCAGCCAATTTCCTGCCAATCATGCAGCTGCATCTGCTTGGCCAGACTTCGGACGACACCGTCTGGAGTGGTGTGCTGGGCCTGTACAGCTCAGGAATGCGCGCCGTAGCCGTGGTGGTTTTCCTGTGTAGCATGGCCATCCCCCTGGCAAAACTGCTCTGCCAGTTGGCAGTGCTGCTGAGTATCCGCCTGAATGTGGGGCGTAACTTCGGCCTGCTGTTCTACCGCATCTATCACCACCTGCGTGATTGGGGCATGCTCGAGGTCTATTTCATGGGGGTGCTGGTGGCCATCGTCAAGTTGGTGGACCTGGCCGAATTGACAGTGGGCCTGGGGTTGTTCTGCTTCATCAGCCTGTTATTGATCCAGGTGTGGCTCGAAGTGGTGATGTCACCTCACCAGATCTGGAGTGCGCTATCGGGGGAGGACCTGCATGCGGGCGATTGATGCGGGCATTCTTGTCTGCAATGAATGTCACCAGCTGAACCGGCAAGCGCCCGACAGCACTTCACAGACCTGTACGCGTTGCGGCGCCATCGTGCATGCACGCCGGCCGAACAGCATCGTGCGTACCTGGGCGTTACTGATTGCTGCATCGATCCTGTACATCCCGGCCAACATGCTGCCGATCATGACCGTGAGTACGCTCGGTCAGGGCAGCCCTGACACGATCATGTCCGGCGTCATCACGCTGCTCAAGCACGGTATGGTGCCCATCGCGGCTGTGGTGTTCATTGCCAGTATCCTGGTGCCCACATTCAAGCTGGTGGGTATTGGCTTGCTGCTGTACTCCGTTCAACGTCGGCAACCGCTGTCTGCCCGGCAACGGATATTGATGTACCGCTTCATCGAATTCATTGGGCGCTGGTCCATGCTGGATATCTTTGTCATTGCCATTCTGGTGGCGGTGGTGAATTTCGGCCGAATAGCCAGTGTCGAAGCCAACCTGGGCGCTGTCGCCTTCGCAACTGTGGTGATCCTGACAATGCTTGCCGCTTTAACTTTCGATCCCCGACTGATTTGGGATAACACGGAGTCGGATGACGACCATGAGTGACCTGCCAACGGCTAAAACCCGCCCAGCCTCGAACTGGTCGGCTATCTGGATCCTGCCTTTGATTGCCTTGATGATCGGTGGCTGGCTCGCATGGCAAGCCTACCGTGATGCCGGTGTGCAAATTGAAGTCCGTTTCGAGTCGGGCGAGGGCATCGTCGCCAACAAGACTGAGGTGATCTACAAGGGCATGCCGGTTGGCAAGGTGGTAAGCCTGGTGCTCGACGCCAAGGGCGACAACCAGGGTGTGATCGCTACCATCGAGATGAACAAGGCCGCCGAGCCTCACCTGACCAAAGGCACGCGCTTCTGGCTGGTGAAGCCGAGTGTCAGCCTGGCAGGTATTTCCGGTCTTGAAACATTGGTATCGGGTAACTACATCGCCGTTAGCCCGGGGGAGGGGGAGCGCACCAAGCGCTTCACCGCATTGAAGGTGGCACCACCGCTCTCGGATACGGAGCCGGGCCTGCATTTGACGCTCAAGGCCGACAGGCTGGGCTCGCTCAACCGTGACAGCCCGGTGTTCTACAAACAGATCCAGGTTGGTCGCGTAAAAAGCTACCGCTTGTCCGAGGACCAGAGCACTGTAGAGGTCAAGGTTTTCATCGAGCCAGCCTACGCCAGCCTGGTCCGCAAGCACACGCGTTTCTGGAACGCCAGTGGCGTCAGCATCGATGCTTCGCTTTCGGGTGTTAAGGTGCGCAGCGAGTCGCTGTCGAGCATCGTGGCCGGTGGTATCGCTTTCGCCACGCCGGAATACCGCAAGGACAGCCCGCCCACCGACCCGAGCCTGCCGTTCCGTCTGTATGAAGACTTCGATGCAGCCCAGGCCGGTATCCGCGTCAAAGTGAAGCTGAGCGACTATGAAGGCCTGCAGGCAGGTCGCACGCCGGTGATGTACAAGGGCATCCAGGTGGGCTCGCTGAAAGCCCTGAAGATGGAAGACAACCTGGCCAGTGCATCAGCGGAGCTGACGCTGGACCCGCTGACCGAGGACTACCTGGTCGAAGGCACGCAGTTCTGGGTGGTCAAACCGTCGATTTCCCTGGCGGGTATCACCGGCCTGGAGGCATTGGTCAAAGGTAACTACATCGCCATTCGCCCGGGCGAAAAGGGCGCCCGGCCCGAGCGTGAGTTCGAGGCCCGCGCCAAGGCGCCGCCGCTCGACCTCAAGGCGCCGGGTCTGCACATGGTGTTGTTCGCCGATACCCTGGGTTCGCTGGAAATCGGCAGCCCGGTAATGTACCGCCAGGTGAAGGTGGGCAGCGTGCAGAGCTACCAGTTCGCCCGTAACAGCAACCGAATTCTGATCGGCGTGCATATCGAGAAAGAGTACGAGAAGCTGGTCAACGGTTCATCGCGCTTCTGGAACGTCAGTGGTATCACCCTGACGGGCGGCCTGTCGGGCATCAAGATCAAGAGTGAGTCGCTGCAAACGCTGATGGCCGGTGGTATCGCCTTCGACACGCCACGGCCCGATGTGGCGCTCAAGCGCCATATTCCGCGCTTCCGCCTGCATGATAGCCAAGAGGCGGTAAACCGCGCGGGTACCTTGATTACCATCCGCGTTGACCGGGCAGATGGCCTGAAGCCGGGCACAGCGATCCGCTTCCGTGGCCTGGATGTGGGCAGTATCGAAAGCGTCGACCTCACCGACGACCTGCAGGCGGTGCTTCTGCGCGCTCGCATTACCGAGTCGGCAGACCGTATCGCCCGTGTCGGGACGCAGTTCTGGGTGGTCAAGCCGGCTTTGGGCCTGGTACGCACCGAAAACCTCGACACCCTTGTGGGCGGGCAGTACCTGGAAGTGCAGCCGGCGGCCAAGGACCGTGGCCCGCAGCGCGATTTCATCGCCTTGGCTGATGCGCCGCAGGTGGCGGGGCCAGAGGTCGGTTTGCCATTGACGCTTAGTGCGCCACGCCGCGGCTCGATCAAGCCCGGGGTGCCGGTGACCTACCGCGAGGTGGCGGTGGGGAAGGTGACGGGCTTCGAGCTGGGCCAGAATGCCGACCGCGTGCTGATCCATATCCTTATCGAGCCACGCTATGCTGCTTTGGTGCGCAGTGGTAGCCGCTTCTGGAACAGCAGTGGCTTCGGTTTCGACTGGGGGCTGTTCAAGGGGGCTACGGTGCGTACCGAGTCGGTGGAGACCCTGATCGACGGTGGTATCGCGTTCGCTACACCAGATGGCGAGCAAATGGGTAACCCGGCCCGGCCACAGCAGACCTTCGCCTTGTTCGACAAGGCCGAGGATGAATGGCTGCAGTGGGCACCGAAGATCCAGATAGCCAAGTAAGAATTGTTGGAGCGGGTTTACCTGCAAGAAATCTCGCGATGCATGGCACCGGCTCTGCCGGTGTTCGCGGGTAAACCCGTTCCTACGAGCGTCAATTGATGAGTATTATTGTGTCAATTGACCATCAATGTTCGAATCGAACGATTCCAATAAATCGCAGGCAACAAAAAGCCGACCCTAGGGTCGGCTTTTCGACTAGCACGTCGCTTAGGCAGCTGCAGCTTCTTTCAGCGCCTTGATGTGGCCATTCAGACGGCCTTTGTGACGAGCAGCCTTGTTCTTGTGGATGATACCTTTGTCGGCCATACGGTCGATTACAGGTACAGCCAGAACGTAAGCGGCTTGCGCTTTTTCGGCGTCTTTTGCGTCGATGGCTTTAACTACATTCTTGATGTAGGTGCGGACCATGGAACGCAGGCTGGCGTTGTGGCTGCGACGCTTCTCAGCCTGTTTTGCACGTTTCTTGGCGGAAGGTGTGTTGGCCACCGTCGAGCTCCTCGAAAGACTTTAGGTAAATAGCAAACAAAATAGGCCGCGAATCATGCCGATCAGTCGACCGGATGTCAAGGCCACCTGCAAGGTTCCGCCGAGCGGTGCGCCAACAAGCGGGAAAGATTCCTTTCTGCTGCGCGACCTGTACACTCGGGAATTTTTGGCTCCCCTGCGAAGGCGCGGGAGTATCGCACATTCGGACGCTGTCTGGCAGCGTCCTCTGTCATTGGCGTGAATCTTTTCGATGAACCTGCTCAAATCCCTGGCTGCAGTAAGCTCGATCACCATGATTTCGCGGGTGCTGGGCTTTGTTCGCGACACCATCCTGGCCCGCATTTTTGGTGCTGGTGTCGCCACCGATGCCTTCTTCATCGCGTTCAAGTTGCCCAACCTGCTGCGGCGCATCTTCGCCGAAGGGGCCTTCTCCCAGGCCTTCGTGCCGATCCTGGCCGAATACAAGACCCAGCAAGGCGAGGAGGCGACTCGCACTTTCATCGCGTATGTCAGTGGCCTGTTGACCCTGGTCCTGGCCTTGGTGACTGCCATCGGCATCCTGGCGGCACCGTGGGTGGTGTGGGCCACAGCCCCGGGCTTTGTCGACAGCGCGGAAAAATACGAGCTGACCACTGCGCTGTTGCGGGTGACTTTTCCTTATATATTGCTAATCTCGCTGTCTTCCCTGGCTGGGGCGATCCTCAATACCTGGAACCGTTTTTCGGTACCCGCCTTCACCCCGACCCTGCTGAACGTGGCGATGATCGCCTTCGCCGTGCTGCTGACGCCGTACTTCGACCCGCCGATCATGGCTTTGGCCTGGGGTGTGCTGGCCGGTGGCCTGGCGCAGTTGCTGTACCAGCTGCCAGCGCTGAAAAAGATCGGCATGCTCGTGCTGCCGCGCCTGAACCTCAAGGACGCGGGTGTATGGCGGGTGCTGAAGCAGATGCTGCCGGCGATTCTCGGGGTTTCGGTAAGCCAGATTTCGCTCATCATCAACACCATCTTCGCCTCCTTCCTGGTGGCCGGCTCGGTGTCGTGGATGTACTACGCCGACCGCCTCATGGAGTTGCCCTCGGGCGTGCTCGGCGTGGCCCTGGGTACCATCCTGCTGCCGACTTTGGCCAAGACCTATGCCAACAAGGACCGCGAAGAGTATTCGCGAATCCTCGACTGGGGCCTGCGGTTGTGCTTCCTGCTGGTCCTGCCATGCACCTTGGCCTTGGCCATCCTTGCCGAGCCGCTGACCGTGGCGCTGTTCCAGTACGGCAAGTTCAGTGCGGTTGACGCGGCCATGACCCAGCGTGCGCTGATTGCCTATTCCGTGGGCTTGCTGGCGATCATTCTGGTCAAGGTACTGGCACCCGGCTTCTATGCGCAGCAGAATATCCGCACACCGGTGAAGATCGCGATTTTCACCCTGGTCTGCACCCAGCTGTTCAACCTGGCCCTGATCGGCCCGCTGGCCCATGCCGGCCTGGCCCTGGCGATCAGCCTGGGCGCCTGCCTGAACGCCGGCCTGCTGTTCTGGAAGCTGCGCAGCCAGCAGCTGTTCCAGCCCCAGCCCGGCTGGGCGATGTTCCTGCTCAAACTGGTGCTGGCGGTGGGGTTGATGTCGGCGGTATTGCTGGCCGGCATGCACTACCTGCCGGCCTGGGAGCAAGGCAACATGCTTGAGCGCCTGCTACGCCTGGGGGCGTTGATCCTGGCAGGTGTGGTGACGTATTTCGGTTGCCTGTACCTGTGCGGCTTCCGGCCCCGGCATTTTGCCCGCAAGGCCCTGCATTGAGGCTTCGGACGGGTCAGGCGTCGGTTTTTCACATTCCACGCCGCCCTTGGGCGTTGCTGCCTGTCACCAGCGCCCGGGTGTGGTTATAATCGGCCACTTTATGAGCAAGAAGCGCGTTATGCAGCTGGTTCGAGGTCTTCACAACCTGCGCCCCGAGCACCGGGGCTGTGTCGCCACCATTGGCAACTTCGACGGGGTTCACCGCGGCCACCAGGCAATCCTGGCGCGCCTGCGCGAGCGCGGCCAGGCGTTGGGCCTGCCGACCTGTGTGGTGATCTTCGAACCGCAACCGCGCGAGTATTTCGCCCCCGATACCGCACCGGCGCGTCTGGCACGCCTGCGCGACAAGGTCGAGCTACTGGCCGCCGAAGGTATCGACCGAGTGCTGTGCCTGGCGTTCAACCAGCGGCTGAGCAAGCTCAGCGCCGATGCCTTCGTCAAGGCCATCCTGGTTGACGGCCTGGGTGTGCGTCACCTTGAAGTGGGCGACGACTTCCGCTTTGGCTGCGACCGCGCCGGCGGCTTCGCCTTCCTGGTCGAGGCCGGCCAGCAGTATGGTTTCACCGTCGAGGCCGCCAACACGGTGATTCAGGACGGCCTGCGCGTCAGCAGCACTGAGGTGCGCAAGGCCCTGTCCGAAGGCAACTTCGAGCTGGCCGAACACCTGCTGGGCCGCCCGTACAACATCACCGGCCGCGTGCTGCATGGCCAGAAGCTGGCCCGCCAGCTCGGCACACCTACCGCCAACATCCAGCTCAAGCGCCGCCGCGTGCCGCTGTCCGGGGTCTACCTGGCCAGCATCGAGATCGACGGCAAGGCCTGGCCGGGTGTCGGCAATATCGGCGTGCGTCCCACCGTTGCCGGTGATGGGCGCCCGCATCTGGAGATTCATCTGCTGGATTATGCCGGCGACCTTTACGGCCGGCGCCTGACGGTGGAGTTCCACCACAAGCTGCGTGAAGAGCAGCGATTTGCCTCCCTGGAGGCGCTGAAGTCGGCGATCGATGCGGATATCGCCGCCGCACGTGCACATTGGCACGCTCAACCGCTAACGAAGAGCCTGAAATGACCGACTACAAAGCCACGCTTAACCTTCCGGACACCGCCTTCCCCATGAAGGCCGGCCTGCCTCAGCGCGAACCGCAGATCCTGCAGCGCTGGGACAGCATTGGCCTGTACCAGAAGCTGCGCGAAATTGGCAAGGATCGTCCCAAGTTCGTCCTGCACGACGGCCCGCCCTATGCCAACGGCAAGATTCACATCGGTCATGCGCTGAACAAGATCCTCAAGGACATGATCGTCCGTTCCAAGACCCTGGCCGGCTTCGATGCGCCGTACGTGCCGGGCTGGGACTGCCATGGTCTGCCGATCGAGCACAAGGTCGAGGTAACCCACGGCAAGCACCTGTCCGCCGACCGCACCCGCGAGCTGTGCCGCGAGTATGCTGCTGAGCAGATCGAAGGGCAGAAGACTGAGTTCATCCGCCTGGGTGTGCTGGGTGACTGGGACAACCCGTACAAGACCATGAACTTCGCCAACGAGGCCGGCGAAATCCGCGCCCTGGCCGAAATGGTCAAGCAAGGCTTCGTGTTCAAGGGCCTCAAGCCTGTGAACTGGTGCTTCGATTGCGGTTCGGCGCTGGCCGAGGCCGAGGTCGAGTACGCCGACAAGAAATCCCAGACCATCGACGTGGCCTTCCCGGTTGCCGATGAGGCCAAGCTGGCCGCCGCTTTCGGCCTGGATGCGCTGGCCAAACCAGCCGCCATCGTGATCTGGACCACCACCCCGTGGACCATCCCGGCCAACCAGGCGCTGAACATCCACCCGGAGTTCAAATACGCCTTGGTCGATACCGGTGAGCGTCTGCTGGTGCTGGCTGAAGAGCTGGTCGAGTCGTGCCTCAAGCGCTACAACCTGGAAGGCTCGGTCATTGCTACCGCTGAAGGTTCGGCGCTAGAACTGATCAACTTCCGCCACCCGTTCTACGACCGCCTGTCGCCGATCTACCTGGCCGACTACGTCGAGCTGGGCGCCGGTACCGGCGTGGTGCACTCCTCGCCAGCCTACGGTGAAGACGACTTCGTCACCTGCAAGCGCTACGGCATGGTCAATGACGACATCCTCACCCCGGTGCAGAGCAACGGTGTGTATGTCGAGTCGCTGCCCTTCTTCGGCGGCCAGTTCATCTGGAAGGCCAACCCGGCCATCGTCGAGAAGCTGAGCGAAGTCGGTGCGCTGATGCACACCGAAACCATCAGCCACAGCTACATGCACTGCTGGCGTCACAAAACCCCGCTGATCTACCGCGCCACCGCGCAGTGGTTCGTGGGCATGGACAAGCAGCCGACCACTGGCGAGCCGCTGCGTGAGCGCGCGCTGAAAGCCATCGAAGACACCAAGTTCGTGCCGGCCTGGGGCCAGGCGCGCCTGCACGCGATGATCGCCAACCGCCCGGACTGGTGCATCTCGCGTCAGCGCAACTGGGGTGTACCGATCCCGTTCTTCCTGCACAAGCAAACCGGCGAACTGCACCCACGCACCGTCGAGCTGATGGAAGCAGTGGCCAAGCGCGTCGAACAGGAAGGCATCGAAGCTTGGTTCAAACTGGACGCCGCCGAGCTGCTGGGCGCTGAAGCCGACCAGTACGACAAGATCGCCGATACGCTCGATGTGTGGTTCGACTCGGGCACCACCCACTGGCATGTGCTGCGTGGTTCGCACGACATCGGCCACGCCACCGGCCCGCGCGCCGACCTGTACCTGGAAGGTTCCGACCAGCACCGCGGCTGGTTCCACTCTTCCTTGCTGACCGGTTGCGCCATCGACAACCATGCGCCTTACCGCGAGCTGCTGACCCACGGCTTCACCGTGGACGAGAACGGCCGCAAGATGTCCAAGTCGCTGGGTAACACCATCGAGCCGGAGAAGGTCAACAACACCCTGGGTGCCGATATCCTGCGCCTGTGGGTTTCCGCTACCGACTACTCCGGTGAAATGGCGGTTTCCGAGCAGATCCTGCAGCGCAGCGCCGACGCCTACCGCCGTATCCGCAATACCGCGCGCTTCCTGCTGTCCAACCTGTCCGGCTTCGACCCGGCCCGCGACCTGCTGGCCCCGGAAGACATGCTGGCACTGGACCGTTGGGCCGTGGACCGCACCCTGTTGCTGCAACGCGAGCTGGAAGAGCACTACAGCGAGTACCGTTTCTGGAACGTTTACTCCAAGGTGCACAACTTCTGCGTGCAGGAGCTGGGCGGCTTCTACCTCGACATCATCAAGGACCGCCAGTACACCACCGGCGCCAACAGTGTCGCCCGCCGTTCCTGCCAGACCGCGCTGTACCACATCAGCGAAGCGCTGGTGCGCTGGATCGCGCCGATCCTGGCATTCACCGCCGATGAAATTTGGCAGTACCTGCCAGGCGAGCGCAACGAGTCGGTGATGCTCAACGGCTGGTACCAGGGCCTGAGCGAGCTGCCGGAAGGCACCGAGCTGGACCGCGCCTACTGGGACCGCGTGATGGCAGTGAAGGCCTCGGTCAACAAGGAGCTGGAAAACCAGCGTACCGCCAAGGTCATTGGCGGCAACCTGCAGGCCGAAGTCACCCTGTACGCCGACGAAGGGCTGAGCGCCGACCTGGGCAAGCTGGGCGACGAACTGCGCTTCGTGCTGATCACTTCGGCCGCCAGCGTGGTGCCGTTCGTGCAGGCGCCAGCGGATGCTGTGGCCACCGAAGTCGAAGGCCTCAAGCTGAAAGTGGTCAAGTCCGGTCACGCCAAGTGCGGCCGTTGCTGGCACTTCCGCGCCGACGTCGGCAGCCACCCGGAGCACCCGGAAATCTGCAGCCGTTGCGTCGACAACCTGAGCGGTTCGGGCGAGGTGCGTCACTATGCCTAACCCTGCAGCGGGGCGCTTCGGGCGCCTTGCATGGCTTTGGCTGAGCTTGCTGGTCCTGGTTCTTGACCAGGCCACCAAGCTGTATTTCAACAACGCCTTGACCATGTACCAGCAGATTGTCGTCATTCCGGACTACTTCAGCTGGACCTTGGCCTACAACACCGGCGCCGCCTTCAGCTTCCTGGCAGAAAGCTCGGGCTGGCAGCGCTGGCTGTTCGCCCTGATCGCCGTGGTGGTCAGTGCCGTGCTGGTGGTGTGGCTCAAGCGCCTGGGGCGCAACGAGACCTGGCTGGCTGTGGCGCTGTCGCTGGTGCTGGGTGGTGCGATCGGCAACCTTTACGACCGCGTCGTGCTGGGCCATGTGGTCGACTTCATCCTGGTGCACTGGCAGAACCGCCATTACTTCCCGGCCTTCAACCTGGCCGACAGCGCCATTACCGTTGGCGCGGTGATGCTGGCGCTGGATATGTTCAAGAGCAAGAAGTCTGAGGATCCGGTCCATGACTGACACGCGTATCGGCCAGAACACCGAAGTCACCCTGCACTTCGCGCTGCATCTGGAAAACGGCGACACCGTCGACAGCACGTTCGACAAGGCCCCGGCCACCTTCAAGGTGGGCGACGGCAACCTGCTGCCAGGTTTCGAAAACGCGCTGTTCGGCTTCAAGGCCGGTGACAAGCGTACTGTGGTGGTGGCCCCGGAGAACGCCTTCGGCCAGCCCAACCCGCAAAACGTGCAAGTCATGCCGCGGTCCAACTTCGAAGGCATGGAGCTGTCCGAAGGGCTGCTGATCATCTTCAATGACGCCGCCAACACCGAGCTGCCGGGTGTGGTCAAAGCGTTCGATGACGACCAGGTGACCATCGACTTCAATCACCCACTGGCTGGCAAGACCCTGACCTTCGAGGTGGAGATCCTCGGGGTGAAGGCCCTGTAAGCCTGGAGCCGAGCATGCAAATCAAACTCGCCAACCCTCGCGGCTTCTGCGCGGGGGTCGACCGGGCGATCGAGATCGTCAACCGCGCGCTGGAAGTTTTCGGCCCGCCGATCTATGTGCGTCACGAGGTGGTGCACAACAAGTTCGTGGTGGAAGACCTGCGCAACCGCGGTGCCATCTTCGTCGAAGAGCTGGACCAGGTGCCGGACGATGTCATCGTCATCTTCAGTGCCCACGGTGTTTCCCAGGCTGTGCGCCAGGAAGCGGCTGGCCGTGGCTTGAAAGTGTTCGATGCCACCTGCCCGCTGGTGACCAAGGTGCATATCGAGGTTGCCAAGTACAGCCGCGACGGCCGTGAGTGCATTCTCATCGGCCACGAAGGGCACCCGGAAGTCGAAGGCACCATGGGCCAGTACGACGCCAGCAACGGTGGCTCCATCTACCTCGTCGAAGACGAAGAGGATGTGGCCAAGTTGCAGGTGCGCGACCCGGACCACCTGGCCTTCGTGACCCAGACCACGTTGTCGATGGACGACACCAGCCGCGTCATCGATGCCCTGCGTGCACGCTTCCCGAACATCGGTGGCCCGCGCAAGGACGACATCTGCTACGCCACCCAGAACCGCCAGGATGCCGTGAAGCAACTGGCCGGTGAATGCGACGTGGTGCTGGTGGTGGGCAGCCCTAACAGCTCCAACTCTAACCGCCTGCGCGAGCTGGCCGAGCGTATGGGCACCCCGGCTTACCTGATCGACGGTGCTGAAGACCTGCAACAAGGTTGGTTCGACCAGGCCGCTCGAATCGGCATCACCGCCGGTGCTTCTGCCCCAGAAGTGCTGGTGCGTGGCGTGATCGAGCAGCTCAAGGCCTGGGGTGCCACTGGCGCTGAAGAGCTGGATGGGCGGGAAGAGAACATCACGTTCTCGATGCCTAAAGAGCTGCGGGTTCGTTCGCTGATCTGATCAATGGCCTGCGCACAGGGAAACCTTTTCCGGTTCACCTGTGCGCAGTCTGATTCGCCCGGTGGAAGCCATCACCACCTGAGTAAAACTGGTGGCGGCGTTTTTCTCGCAGAGCTCCAGCGTGCCACCTCTCTTGCCCAGTGGGACACCCAGTGCGCTGAACCTGATCTGATCGCCTGTATTGGCCATTATCCTTATGGGCCTTGAAAGACGTTGTTCACGCAATACCTGCTCATTGTGCTCCAGCAACACTCGCCATCCTTTTCCCCAATCGCTCTCAACGCCCTGGACCCGCACGTTCTGGCCCAGCAGCAGTGCATGGCTGCGAGCACTGCGCAGTGCCTGTGCCAAATCTCGGGCAGCCGCTGCCCTGTGTAGGTCATCAGTCATTCTGGCGTAAGCCGGCATACCGAGCTGTGTCAGCAAGACGGCCACGGCCAAAGCCGACAACATTTGAATCAGTGTTACGCCTCGTTGCTTCACCGTGCATTCCTCCCTGGAAGTGCTTGGCTATAGCTTCACGTTCATCGGCCAAGCCGTCTAGTCGGCCGGGTTCAGGGCCATTGCAGGAAAAATCGCGGGAGGTGCAGGGATGCACGCAAGGCAACGGGGCATGACGCTCCTGGAAGTGTTGTTGGCAGTCGTGGTTGTGGCCGTGGGCATGTTCGCAACGGCAGCGATGCAGTTGCAGGCATTGCAGGCTGCGGACGGCGCACGTCGTGATGGGCAGGCCGCGATGGCGGTGCACAGCGAGCATGAGCGGAGGCGGCGATGAGGCGCCGCCAGATTGGGTTCGGTCTGGTTGAGGTGGTGATGGCGCTGGCCATCGGATTGATGCTGCTGGCAGCGGCCAGCCAGCTCTTTACCTCTGCACACCAGACCTGGCGTCTGCAAAGTACGGCAGTGCGCATGCAGGATGAGGCACGACTTGCTTTGCTGCGCATGGCGCAGGATATCCGCATGGCAGGGATGTTTGGTTGCCTGAGGATTAAACCTGACGACTTTGAGTACCCGGCTGCGCGGCAGGCTTTCGCCCGCCCCCTGGAGGTTGAAGCCACTACCCTCAGCCTGGTTGTGGCGGAGTTGTCCGGAAAAACTGGCAACGGTGACTGGGTTTTGCAGACGGACTGCATCGAAAAAGTGCGCGTGGATGAAAAAACAGTAGAGGGTTACCCACTGACGTTCCCCATCAGCCAGTACGTCTATCAGTTCCATGACAATAGGCTGAGGTTCAAGCGAAAAGGCAACTTCCAACCACTGGTCGAGAATGTGCGAGAGGTGCGTTTCGAACGTGTGCAAACGCCGCAGGGGGAGAGGGTAGACATCACGCTGATGTTGTACGAGCCCACGCTCAAACTCGAACAGCGCCATGAACTCAGCGTGGCGCTGCGCAATCGGGTGCCGGGGCCATGAAGCGCCAACGCGGTGTCGTGCTGCTGTTGGCGTTGGTACTGAGCCTGCTGCTCGGCTTGCTGACTGCCTCTGCCTTGCGTGATGCCTTGGCAGAGACGCGAATGGCCGGCTACCTGCGCGATGGCCTGCTGGCGTTCGAAGAGGCAGAGGCCACATTGCAGGCCGGGGCAGATGAACTGCTGCGGGCACCTCCAGGCAAATGCCAGATGTGCCTGCCTCCTCCGCACCCGCACGATTTGACTGGGCAGTGGCAGCGCAGCAGCAGCGGCTACTTTCAGGTCCAGCATCTAGGCATGAGCACGCGCGTTGCGTACATGCCGGAAGGGCAGCCAGTTGCGTTGTACCGGGTAACCGCCGTCAGCCAGCAAGCACAAGCCCGGCAAGTATTGGAAGCCGTCTACGCCGTGGCCGGCGACACAATCCAGCGCATCACCTGGCGCCAAAGACTCAGAGGAGACTGACATGCAGCAAGGCTTGAGCCTGATCGAGTTGTTGATTGTGCTGGCCGTGACCGGCATTCTGGCAGCCATTGCCTACCCCAGTTACAGCGACCAGCTTCGGCGAGCCGCGCGCAGCGAAGCGGTTGGCCTGCTGCACGATGCCGCCTTGCGCCTGGAGCGCCACCGCGTGCGCACCGGCCAGTACGCCGAAGGCGACCCGGCCTTGCCCGACGGCACCCGCTATTACAGCCTGCAGGCCCAGCGCGACAGCGACACCTTCACGCTGCGCGCCCGGCGGCTGCCGCATGGGCTGATGGCGCAGGATGGCTGTGGCGACTTCCAGCTTGACCAGGCCGGCGTGCAGCGCAATCCGGGTGCTGTTGAACACGGCGCCCACTGCTGGGGAAGCTGAAGGTTGAATGATGCCCCGTGCATCGCGGTTTTACTTCAGGTGTTGGATCGACAGATGAGCAAGCAAGTAGTGGTGGTCGGCGGCGGGGTCATCGGCCTGCTGACGGCGTTCAACCTGGCGGCGAAGGTCGGGCAGGTCGTGGTGTGTGACCAAGGCGAGGTCGGCCGTGAGTCGTCGTGGGCCGGTGGCGGCATTGTTTCGCCGCTGTACCCGTGGCGCTACAGCCCGGCGGTGACCGCCCTGGCGCACTGGTCGCAGGACTTTTATCCACAGCTGGGCGAGCGTTTGTTCGCCAGCACCGGCGTCGACCCCGAAGTGCACACCACTGGCCTGTACTGGCTGGACCTGGACGACGAGGCCGAAGCGCTGGCCTGGGCCGAGCGCGAACAGCGGCCGCTAAGTGCCGTGGATATCTCGGCGGCCTATCATGCGGTGCCGGTGCTGGGCCCGGGCTTCAAGCGCGCCATCTACATGGCTGGCGTGGCCAATGTGCGCAACCCGCGCTTGGTCAAGTCGCTGAAGGCGGCGTTGCTGGCGCTGCCGAACGTAACCCTGCGCGAACACTGTCAGATCACCGGCTTCGTTCAGCAAGACGGGCGTGTGACCGGTGTGCAGACGGCTGATGGCGTGCTGGCGGCGGATGAGGTGGTGCTCAGTGCTGGCGCCTGGAGTGGCGACCTCTTGCGTACCCTTGGCCTTGAGCTGCCGGTGGAGCCGGTGAAGGGCCAGATGATTTTGTTCAAGTGTACCGAAGACTTTTTGCCGAGCATGGTGCTGGCCAAAGGGCGCTATGCGATCCCGCGTCGCGATGGGCACATTCTGGTGGGCAGTACGCTGGAACATGCCGGGTATGACAAAACCCCGACCGGCGATGCGCTGGAAAGCCTGAAGGCATCGGCGGTGGAGTTGTTGCCTGAGCTTGAGGGGGCCACCGTGGTTGGGCATTGGGCGGGGCTGCGGCCGGGCTCGCCGGAAGGCATTCCCTACATCGGGCCGGTGCCAGGGCATGCGGGGTTGTGGCTGAACTGCGGTCATTACCGTAATGGGCTGGTGCTGGCGCCGGCTTCGTGC
The DNA here is from genome assembly GCF_000730605.1 of Pseudomonas monteilii NBRC 103158 = DSM 14164. Taxonomy (GTDB): domain Bacteria; phylum Pseudomonadota; class Gammaproteobacteria; order Pseudomonadales; family Pseudomonadaceae; genus Aquipseudomonas; species Aquipseudomonas monteilii. Next base: position 15,182 of record NZ_BBIS01000065.1, read on the forward strand.
CAGTTGTTCACCGACCTGTTGACCGGGGCCGAGCCTATCATCGACCCGGCGCCTTATGCGCCAGAAGGGCGTTTGGGCTGAGATTTCCGGGGCTGCTTTGCAGCCCCGGAATGTCAACGCGGTGCCTGCAAGTGCCGGCTCGGGTAATGCTGCTCATACACCTTGCACACCCGCAGCACCTGCTCATCGGCAAAGCGCCCGGCCACCACCTGCAGCCCCACCGGCAATCCTTCGCGGGTAAACCCACAAGGCACCGAAGCCGCCGGCTGCTGGGTGAGGTTGAAGGGATAGCTGAACGGCGTCCACTCCATCCACTGCGCCATCTCCGACCCAGGCGGCACGTTGTGCCCGGCTTCGAATGCCACCAGCGGCAGCATCGGCGATACCAGCACGTCATAGCGCTGGTGGAAGGCATTCATCTGCGCAATCAGCGCCGCCCGTGCCTCCAGCGCCTGGGTGTATTCGGCAAGGCTGATCTTTGCGCCTTGCTCGGCAATCCAGCGTAGTCCGGGGTCAAGCAACGTTCGCTGTTCATCACTCAAGGCACTGGCCAACCGCGCCGCGCCGGCAAACCACAGGGTATTGAAGGTTTCCAGCGGGTCGTTGAACCCCGGGTCCACCTCTTCCACCTGCGCGCCCAGCCGTGCCAGGCGCTGCACTGCTTGCGCCACCAGTGCCTGGATTTGCGGGTCGACCTGCACGTAACCGAAGTTGGCACTGTAGGCGATGCGCAGGCCGCTCAGGTCTTGCTGCTGGCCCATCCACGGCGCCTGCCGTGGTGCACCGGCCAGCCCGTCTCGGGCATCGGGGCGGGCGACGCAGTCGAGCATCAGTACCGCGTCGTCTACGGTGCGCGTCATCGGCCCCAGGTGCGACAGCACGGTCATGGCGCTGGCCGGCCATTGCGGCACATAGCCGAAAGTCGGTTTGATGCCGAAGGTGCCGGTAAAGGCACACGGGATACGAATCGAGCCGCCGGCATCGCTACCCTGGTGCAGCACCCCCAGGTTCAGTGCAGCGGCGGCCGCAGCTCCCCCCGACGAGCCTCCGGCAGTCCGCCTTGTATCCCAGGGGTTGCGGGTGATGCCGTACAGCGGGTTGTCTGTGACCCCCTTCCAGCCGAACTCCGGCGTTGTGGTTTTGCCCACCAGCACTGCGCCGGCTTCACGCATGAACGCCGTGAAGGGGGCATCGACGTCCCACGGCCCTGCGCCGGAGGTGGTGCGTGACCCCTTGCGGGTCGGCATGCCACGGGTCAGGGTCAGGTCCTTGATCGAGGCGGGTACGCCATCCAGCCGGCCACAGGGCTCGCCCCGTTGCCAGCGCTGCTCGCTGGCGCGGGCGGCGGCGCGAGCACCTTCACCGTCGACATGGCAGAAGGCGTTCACCGCCGGGTTGTGCAGGTCGATGCGCGCTAACACGTCGTCGACCACCTCGACCGGCGACAGCTGACGGCGCTGGTACAGTTCGAGCAATTCGACGGCGGTGAACTCACCCAACGCGGTTTTCTGGGTCATCTCAACGGGCTCCTGGGTTGGCGGCCTGGAACATGGCACGCAGCAGGACGTCACAGCCGTCGGCCAGGTCCTGCGGCGCGGCATTTTCGATTTCGTTGTGGCTGATGCCACCCTCGCATGGCACGAAGATCATCCCGGCCGGGCCCAGCTCGGCGAGGAAGATGGCATCGTGACCGGCGCCACTGACGATATCCATATGGCTCAGGCCCAGCGTGCGTGCGCCCTGGCGCACGGCATCCACGCACTGCTCGGCGAAATACAGTGGCGGAAAGTCGGCGGTCGGGGTCAGCTGGTAGCTCAGCCCGTGCCTGGTTGTGCTGCTTTCGATGGCCGTGCGTACTTCGCTGACCATGGCCGCGAGGTGCCCGGGGTCGAGGTGGCGCAAGTCGATGGTCATGTGCACCTGGCCGGGGATGACGTTGCGCGAGCCCGGGTGCAAGGTCAGGCAGCCGACCGTGCCGCAGGCATGCGGCTGGTGGGCGTGGGCCACGCGGTTGACCGCAGCCACCACCTCGGCCGCGCCAACCAGGGCGTCCTTGCGCAGGTGCATCGGGGTGGGGCCGGCATGGGCCTCGACACCGGTCAGCACCAGATCGAACCATTTCTGGCCCAGGCAGCCCTGGACAACACCGATGGTGGTGCGCTGGTCTTCCAGCACCGGGCCCTGCTCGATATGTGCTTCGAAGTAGGCACCGACGGGATGCCCGGTGGGCACACGCGGGCCGGCGTACCCAATGCGCTGCAGCTCGGCGCCGACCGACAGGCCCTGATCGTCGACCTTATCAAGGGTTTCCTGCAGGTCGAACTTACCGGCGAACACACCCGAGCCCATCATGCAGGGCGGGAAGCGCGAGCCTTCTTCGTTGGTCCACACCACCACTTCCAAGGGCGCTTCGGTGGTCAGGCCGAGATCGTTCAGGGTTCGGATCACTTCGAGGCCAGCCATGACGCCATAGCAGCCATCGAACTTGCCGCCGGTGGGTTGGGTGTCGATGTGGCTGCCGGTCATCACGGGGGGCAGGGCAGGGTTGCGGCCGGGGCGGCGGGCGAAGATGTTGCCGATGGCGTCGATGCTGACGGTGCAGCCGGCATCTTCGCACCAGCGCACGAACAGGTCGCGGGCCTGGCGGTCGAGGTCGGTCAGCGCCAGGCGGCATACGCCGCCCTTGGCGGTGGCGCCGAGCAGGGCCAGGTCCATCAGCGATTGCCACAGGCGCTCGCGGTTGACCTGCGAACCTTGGCCGAGCAGGTGCTGTGAGGGATCGATGCGGGTGTTCATGGGCGTTCTCCTTTCAGGCGCTCAGGGCCAGGTAACGGTTCTTGATGCTCGGGTCCTCACGGAACTGCGCCGCGCTGCCCTGGTAAGCGACCCGGCCCTGCTCCAGCACATAATGGCGGTCGGCAAGGGCATCGCAGACCATCAGGTTCTGTTCCACCAGCAGGATCGACAGGCCCTCGTCCTTGATGCGCCGCAAGATCTTCACCAGCTCGTCGACAATCACCGGGGCCAGCCCTTCAGTGGGTTCATCGAGGATCAGCAGCTTGGGGCCGTTGAGCAGGGCGCGGGCGATGGCCAGCATCTGCTGCTCGCCACCGGACAGCGCGAAACCACCATTGCGGCGGCGCTCCTTGAGCCGTGGGAACATGCTGTAGACGTCTTCCAGCTGCCAGCGACTGGTTTTGCGCACGGCAATTTTCAGGTTCTCCTCGACGCTGAGCTGGCGGAAGATGCCGCGGTGTTCGGGCACCAGGGCAATGCCGAGCCGGGCGATATCGAAAATTTCGCGGCCCACCAGCGGCTGGCCGTTGAAGCTGATCTGCCCCTGCCGTGGGCGGACGATGCCGAGGATGCTGCGCAAGGTGGTGGTCTTGCCGGCACCGTTGCGCCCAAGCAGGGTTACCAGCTCGCCGGCCTCGACCTTGAGCGAAACCCCTTCGAGCACATGGCTCTTGTCGTAGTAGGCGTGGATCGAATCGACGTTGAGCATCAGGCGGCCTCTCCAAGGTAAGCGGTGCGTACGCGCTCGTCGTTGCGCACCTGTTCAGGGGTACCCTCGACCAGAATCTGGCCGTGGCTCATCACCGTGATGCGCTGGCTGATCGACATGACGATGCTCATGTTGTGCTCTATCAGCAGCACGGTATGGTCGCGGCCAAGGTCGCTGATCAGGTCGGTCATTACCGGGATGTCGTCGATACCCATGCCCGAGGTGGGCTCGTCGAGCATCAGCAGGGTGGGCTTGGCGCAGATCGACATGCCCACTTCCAGTACCCGTTGCTGGCCGTGCGACAGCTCACCGGCCAGGGTTTCGGCGCGGGCGCTCAGTTTCAGGCGCTCCAGCACCTGGTCGGCGGTGTTCCAGTGGCTGCGCTTGTGCTCGACACTGCGCCAGAAGTTGAGCGCGCCCAGGCCATCGCGGCCTTGGGCGGCCAGGCGCAGGTTTTCGCGCACGGACAGGTTCTGGAACAGGCTGGTGAGCTGGAACGAACGGGCCATGCCCAGCGCCACCCGCCCGTGAGATGGCTTGCGGATGATGTCCTGGCCGTTGAACAGGATCTTGCCTGCGGTGGCCTGGCGCTCGCCGGTCAGGCAGTGGAACAGGCTGGTCTTGCCGGCGCCGTTGGGGCCGATGATGGTGTGGATGGTGCCGGCGCGCACTTTCAGGTCAACGCCCGCAACCGCCTTGAACGGCCCGTAGGCCAGCTCCAGCTGGCGGGTTTCCAGGAGGTAGTCGCTCATCACAGGGTCTCCTTGGTCTTGGCCTGGGGTTTGTCATTGGCGTTGCGGGTGGCCAGCAGGCGTTTGCCCAGTTCGGCCAGGCCACCCCACAGGCCGCCACGCATGAACACCACGACGAGGATCAGGATGACCCCCAGCAGCATCAGCCAGCGTGGCCACAGCTCCGACAGCACGTCGCCCAGCAGCACGATGGCACCGGCCCCCAGCAGCGAGCCGAACAGCGAGCCGGTGCCGCCGACGATGGTCATGATCAGGATGTTCTCGCTCATCATCAGGTCGATGTTCGACAGCGGTGCAAAGTGCAGCAGCATGGCGTACAGCGCCCCGGCGATACCGGTGATGGCGCCCGACAGCATGAACACCAGGATCTTGAAGTGACGGGTGTCGTAGCCGATGGCAGCGGCGCGGGTTTCGTTCTCGCGGATGGCCAGCAGGGTGCTGCCGAACGGCGAGCGGATGACCCGCAGGGCTGCGGCGAAGATCAACAGGAACAGCACCGCCACAAACACATAGAAGTGCCGCGGGTCGGCCAGGTCGACCAGCACATGGCCGGCGATTTCGATGTTCGGCCGGGGCACATCGAGCAGGCCGTTGTCACCGCCGGTCCAGCCACTGAGGGTGTAGGCCAGGAAGTAGGCCATCTGGCTGAAGGCCAGGGTCAGCATGACGAAATAAATGCCGGTGCGGCGAATCGCCAGCGCGCCCACCAGCAATGCCAGGAACGCGCCGAACACGGCAGCCCCCAGCAGCGCGGCGAACATGCCCCACTGCAGGTGGATCATCAGCAGCGCCGCGCCATAGGCACCCACGCCAAAGAAGATGCCCTGGCCGAACGACAACAGGCCGGTGTAGCCGAGCAGCAGGTTGCAGGCCAGCGCGGCCAGGGCAAAGATCAGGATCTCGGTGGCCAGGGTGGCCGACGGCAGCAACAGTGGCAAAGCCACCAGGCTGGCAACCACCAGCAACAGCAGCGCCGGGGCGCGGCCCTTGGCGACTGGCAATGGATTTTTCTCGCTCATCTCAGGCTCTCCCGAACAGGCCATAGGGACGGACCAGAATCACGGCGGCCATGGCCCCGTAGATCATCAGGCTGGCGCCTTGCGGCCAGAGGCTGGTCATCATGCTTTGCACCACACCTACCAGCAGGCCGCCAACCAGCGCACCGCCGAACGAGCCCATGCCCCCGATTACCACCACCACGAAGGCAATGCCGAGAATTTCCGGGCCGACGAAGGGTTGCGCGCCCCGTAGCGGGGCGAACAGCACACCCGCCACGCCGGCCAGGCCCACGCCCAGGGCGAAGGTCAGGGAAAACAGGCGGAAAATGTTGGTGCCCAGCAGCGACACGGTCTCGGTGCTTTCGCTACCGGCCCGCACCAGTGCGCCGAAGCGGGTGCGCTCTAGCAGCAGCCACAGGCCAAGGCCGATCAGCGCGGCGAAACCGATCAGGAACAGGCGGTAGTAGGGGTAGATGAAGTCACCGAGGATCAGCACCCCGCGCAGCTCGGGCGGTACGGCAATGTTCTTGCCCACCGGGCCCCAGATCAGCACCGAGGCTTCCTGGATGATCAGCGCGATACCGAGGGTGACGAGGATCTGGAAGGTGTGCGGCAGGTGGTAGATGCGCTTGATCAACAGGCGCTCGACCGCCCAGGCCAGGGCGGCCACCACCAGCGGTGCAATCAGCAGTGCCAGCCAGAAGTTGCCGGTGATGGCCACGGCGGTGTAGCACAGGTAGGCGCCCAGCAAGAAGAACGCGCCGTGGGCGAAGTTGACGAAGTTGAGCAGGCCAAAAATGATCGTCAGGCCCACGGCGATGAGGAAGTAGATCATCCCCAGGCCCAGGCCGTTGAGCAGTTGGAACAGGTACAAATCGAGCATGAGCGTGCCCTCGACAGCGCGCGGTGCGGCTGCCTGTACGAGTGTGTGTGACTAACGCCGCGGCTTCAGGCCAGGGCGCAACCGGTGTGGTCGACCTCGACGAACGAACGGCCCGAGCTGATGACTTCGGCCAGGTCGTCCTCGTCGCGCATCTGCCCTTGGGGCTTGCCGCGCAGCAGGTAGTAATCCTTGAGTACCTGATGGTCGCCAGGGCGGATCAGTTCTTCGCCGGTCGGGCCCTGGAAGCGCATGCCCTGCAATGCCGCAGACACGGCGGCGCCCTCCAGGCTACCGGCCTTGACGATGGCTTCGAGCATGACCTTGGTGCCGATATAGTCGGCAGCCAGCGGGTAGTTGGGGTTGATGCCATAGGCCTTGCGGGTGGCGGCAACCAGTTGCTTGTTCAGCGGTGTATCGACCTGGTGCCAGTACTGGGCACCCAGGTACACGCCTTCGAGCACGTCGCTGCCCAGCTCCTGAAACTGGTCGAGGCCGGCAGACCACACCATCAGCACTTTCATGCGGTCCTTGATGCCGAAGTTGACGGCCTGGCGCAGGGCGTTGGAGGCCTGGCTGCCGAAGTTGAGCAGCACCAGCACATCGGGTTTGGCGGCGATGGCGTTGGTGAGGTAGCCGGAGAACTCCTGTTCCTGCAGCGAGTGGTAGCTGTTGCCGATGTGTTCCACACCAAGCTCGGCAAACACCTTCCGGGCGTTGTCCAGCAGGGCGTCGCCGAACACGTATTGCGGGGTGATGGTGTACCAGCGCTTGGCCTGGGGCAGCTGGCGGATCATGGGCACCAGGGTTTCGCGGATGGCGCCGTAGGTGGGCACCGACCAGCGAAAGGTCGAGGCGTTGCAGTCTTTACCGGTGATTTCGTCGGCGCCCACGGGCGTCATGAACACGCCGCCGGCCTTGTGGATTTCCTTCGACACCGCCAGAGCCGAAGACGACAGGGTGCAGCCCTGGAAGAAGCGTGCGCCATCCTGGCCGATGGCTTCCTGTACCTTGCGCACCGCCTTGCCGGCGTTGCCTTCGGTGTCGATGACCTTGTACTTGAGCGGGTGGCCGAGCAGCTGCGGGTACTCGGCGATGGCCAGGCGCGACCCCATGTCGGCGTACTTGCCGTAGCTGGCGAAGGCGCCCGACATGGACTTGAGCCCATAGAAGGTCAGCGGTTGGTCGGCGAATGCCCGGAGCGCTCCCAAGGGGAGGCTACCTAAGGCACCCAGGGCAAGGCCTGCCTTGAGCAGGGTACGTCTTTGCATGAGTAACTCCTTGGTTGTGGTTATTAGGCAGGAGTGGCAATGACAAAGCGGGTACGGCCGGGCCTGTGTGCAGGCCTCTTACCAGGCGCATCAGTGGTGGTGGTCGAACTCCAGCAGGAAGTTGCGGGCAACCTCGCCTTCCAGCGCGGTCATGTGGTGCTCGGCGTCGCACATGTGTTCATGCATCAGCCGGCGTACAGCGGGTTCGTCGCTGGCGCGCAGGGCGCTCAGCAGTTGCTTGTGGTAGTCGATGTTGGCGGCGGCGAACTGCTGGCGCTTGGGCAGGTAGGCCTTTTTCAGCACCACCAGGTCGCGCAGCAGGTCGTTGAGGAACACCGCCATGAACCGCAGCAACGGGTTCGGGCAACGGTCGGCCAGCAGGGTGTGGAACTCCAGCTCTGCCAGGCGCTGCTCGCGCTGGCCTTCCTCGCTGTCTTCCGGTGCGCTGCAGAAGTCGATGTTGGCTTGCAGCGCGGCGTAGTCGGCTTCGCTCAGCTTGCCCATCACCGACACCGCCAGCTCTACCTCGATGACTTTGCGCAGTTGGTAAACCTGCTCGCCGTCCAGGTGCTGGAAGTGCAGGTAATTGCGCAGCGCGCGGCTGGCCGGCTCGGTACCTACTTCATTGAGGTAGGCGCCGCCGGTCGGGCCGGTACGGGTACTGACCAGGCCTTCGACCTCCAGCGCCTTGAGTGCTTCGCGGGCGGTGCCCTTGGAACACTCGAAATGCTCCATCAGCTCACGCTCGGTGGGCAGGCGGTCACCGGGGTGCAGCGCTTCGGTGACGATCGAGCGCTTGACCGATTCGACGATCACATCGGACAGCTTCTGGCGCTTGCGTTTGGGTTTGAGCATTTCGCTATTTTTCATATTTATGCGGATAAATAGGATTTAGCGAGTTTTACCGGGATGGGTCAATGCTGGCGTCGGGGGAGGGGTCGTAATTGGTGTGAAAGGGTCGGGGAGGGATAAGTGATGCAGGGTTCACAGGCCTCTTCGCGGGCATGCCCGCGAAGGGATTCAGGTGATACTGGCTCAGCCTTGGCGACCAGGGCCTTGTTGCAGGTGTGCCTGGCTGCAATACCACTCATTGCCCTGCTGCAGCGCCCGGTCGTTGGGCAAATGCACGCCACAATGGGCACAGCGCACCATCTTCAGCGGTGCATCCAGCTTCGCCTCGGGGTGCGACTGCTGGCTGACTTTGAACTTGCGCCACAGCCAGAACGCGGCGGCGATCAGGGCGATCCAGAAAAGTAGGCGAACCATGGTGTCCAGCTTGTCGGTTGAAGAAGCCGACAGTCTAGGACGCGGCCAATAAAAAAGGGAGGCCCAAGGCCTCCCTTTCATTTACCGCTGTGTGTCAGTCAAACAGACCAAAGGTCATGTAGCTGAACCAGGAGCGGTCTTTCTCGGCTTCTTTCGGGCCTTCCGGCACGATCGGGTCGCCGTTCTCGTCCTTCGGCAGCAGCTCTTGCGGCATCTCGTCGCGGGCGTCCTGGAACTGCTTGACCACGTCCTGGTTGGCGCGGGTTTCGCCCGGCGGCAGCGGGGTATCGGTTTCGATCAGACCCAGGGTGGCCTTGGACAGCCAGCCACGGCCGTCAGACTCGGTCTGCTTGGGCTGGAACTCGCCATCGACCAGGCTCGGGTGGTCCGGGTAGTTGAGCTTGAGGGTTTCCAGGCTGCTGGCGGCCAGTTCGTCCAGGTGCATCTTCTGGTACGACTCGACCATCACCGCCAGGCCGTCACCGACCGAGGGGGTTTCCTGGAAGTTTTCGACCACGTAGCGGCCACGGTTGGCGGCGGCCACATAAGCCTGGCGGCTCAGGTAGTAATCGGCCACATGGATTTCATACGAGGCCAGCAAGTTGCGCAGGTAGATCATGCGCTGCTTGGCGTCTGGCGCGTAGCGGCTGTTGGGGAAGCGGCTGGTCAGCTGGGCGAACTCGTTGTACGAGTCGCGGGCGGCACCCGGGTCACGCTTGGTCATGTCCAGCGGCAGGAAACGCGCCAGCAGGCCACGGTCCTGGTCGAACGAGGTCAGGCCCTTGAGGTAGTAGGCGTAATCCACGTTCGGGTGCTGCGGGTGCAGGCGGATGAAGCGCTCCGCAGCCGACTTGGCAGCCTCGGGCTCGGAGTTCTTGTAGTTGGCGTAGATCAACTCAAGCTGCGCCTGGTCGGCATAGCGGCCGAACGGGTAGCGCGATTCCAGGGCCTTGAGCTTGTTCACGGCGCTGGTGTAGCTGGAGTTGTCCAGGTCAGCTTGCGCCTGCTGGTACAGCTCGGCTTCGCTGAGGTTCTCGTCAATGACCTCTTTATTAGAGGAACAGGCCGCGGTAAGCCCGAGGATGGCGATCAGCAGCAGGTGTTTCACTTGCATGGCGGCTTGCGTCCCTTTGACGGCCGCTGTCTTGGGCGGTGCCGTCCTGTTATGATGAGCGCCCCGGCCAACCCCGGGACAAAAGAAGCCGTATTTAACCACAAGCTCGCAGCCGAAACCAAAGGCTGTGCGCCCGCCGAATCGAGCATGTCCGAGATCATTCAACTTAGCGCAGAGGTACCGTCCGATCTGGGCGGTCAACGCCTCGACCAGGTCGCCGCCCAATTGTTCGCCGAGTACTCGCGTTCGCGGCTTACTACGTGGATCAAAGAAGGCCGCCTGACGGTCGATGGCGCCGTCGTGCGCCCTCGCGATACCGTTTATGGTGGCTCAGTGCTTGCGCTGGAGGCCGAGCAAGAGGCCCAGGGCGAGTGGATCGCAGAAGACATCGAGCTGGATATCGTCTATGAAGACGACCACATCCTGGTGATCAACAAGCCTGCGGGCCTGGTTGTGCACCCGGCCGCCGGCCATGCCAGCGGCACCCTGCTCAATGCGCTGCTGCACCACGTGCCAGACATCATCAACGTGCCGCGTGCCGGTATCGTTCATCGCCTGGATAAAGACACCACGGGCCTGATGGTGGTGGCCAAGACCTTGCAAGCGCAGACCAAGCTGGTTGAGCAGATGCAAGCCCGCAAAGTCAGCCGCATCTATGAGTGCATCGTGATTGGCGTGGTGACTTCCGGTGGCAAGATCGATGCCCCGATCGGCCGCCACGGCGGTATGCGCCAGCGCATGGCTGTCACCGACGGCGGCAAGCCGGCGGTCAGCCACTACCGTGTGCTCAAGCGCTTCCGCTCGCACACCCATGTGCGGGTCAAGCTGGAAACCGGCCGTACTCACCAGATTCGCGTGCACATGGCCCATGTCGGCTTCCCGCTGGTGGGTGATCAGACGTACGGTGGGCGCTTCCGCATTCCGCCGGCCGCCAGCCCAACCATGGTCGAGGCGGTGAAAACCTTCCCGCGCCAGGCACTGCATGCGCGTTTCCTCGCCTTGGCCCACCCGATTACCGGTGAAGTCATGAAGTGGGAATCGCCACTGCCGGATGACTTCCTCTGGTTGCTGACGCTGCTGAACGAAGACCGCGAGAGCTTTATCGGATGAGTGGCCTGACGCAGTCGCTGTTGTTCCCCGACTGGCCGGCCCCGGCCTCGGTTCGCGCCTGTGTCACCACCCGTCAGGGCGGCGTCAGCCTGCCCCCCTACGAAACCTTCAACCTTGGCGACCACGTAGGGGATGCCCCTGCGGCGGTCGCCGAAAACCGCCGCCGGCTGAGCGACGCGTTCGCCATCCAGCCGGCCTGGCTCAAGCAGGTGCATGGCCTGGTGGTGGCGGATGCCGACCCGGCTGTGGTGGCCGAGGCCGACGCCAGCTGGACCGACCAGCCAGGCATTGCCTGCACCGTGATGACTGCCGATTGCCTGCCTGCGCTGTTCTGCGACCGGGCGGGGACGCGCGTGGCAGCCGCGCATGCGGGCTGGCGTGGGTTGGCCGGTGGCGTGCTGGAAGCCACGCTGGACCGCCTGGCGCTGCCGCCAGAAGAGGTGCTGGTGTGGTTGGGGCCGGCCATTGGCCCGCAGGCCTTCGAAGTAGGGCTGGAAGTGCGTGATGCCTTTACGGCGGTGCATCCGGAAGCGGCCCGTGCTTTTGTCGAGGGTGAGCGGCCGGGCAAGCTGATGGCGGATATCTATGAGCTGGCGCGTATTCGCCTGGCAGCGCGTGGGGTGACTGCTGTGTATGGCGGTGGCTTGTGCACGGTCAGCGATGCGCGGTTCTTCTCTTATCGCCGTACCCCGCAGGGTGGGCGGTTTGCATCGTTGGTCTGGCTGGACCCGCGCTAGCCTGTACCGGTCTCTTCGCGGGTTTACCCGCGAATGCCCCAGCGACAATCCAACAGGTTGACCTTGGTCAACCCCGCTACGCTTGAATCTTCCAGAATCAGCCTTATCTATTAGGTCATCTCAGGCAGGTTTCTTCATAAACAGGCGCTGTCCATCGCTCCGACCTGCCCTTTAAAGGAAGGTACACCATGCGAATAGACCGTTTGACCAGCAAGCTGCAACTTGCAATATCCGATGCCCAATCCCTGGCCGTTGGCATGGACCACCCCGCCATCGAGCCCGTGCACCTGCTGCAGGCACTGCTCGAACAGCAGGGCGGCTCCATCAAGCCCCTGCTGATGCAGGTTGGCTTCGACATCAACAGCCTGCGTCAGGGGCTGGTGAAAGAGCTCGACCAGCTGCCGAAAATCCAGAACCCCACCGGTGACGTGAACATGTCGCAGGACCTGGCGCGCCTGCTCAACCAGGCCGACCGCCTGGCCCAGCAGAAGGGCGACCAGTTCATTTCCAGCGAGCTGGTGCTGTTGGCCGCCATGGACGAGAACAGCAAGCTCGGCAAACTGCTGCTGAGCCAGGGCGTGACCAAGAAGGCCCTGGAAAATGCCATCAACAACCTGCGCGGCGGCGCGGCAGTGAATGATGCCAACGCCGAAGAGTCGCGTCAGGCGCTGGACAAGTACACCGTCGACCTGACCAAGCGTGCCGAAGAAGGCAAGCTGGACCCGGTGATTGGCCGTGACGATGAAATCCGCCGTACCGTGCAGGTGCTGCAACGCCGCACCAAGAACAACCCGGTGCTGATCGGTGAGCCTGGGGTGGGTAAAACCGCCATCGCCGAAGGCCTGGCCCAGCGCATCATCAACGGTGAAGTGCCCGACGGCCTCAAAGGCAAGCGCCTGCTGGCGCTGGACATGGGCGCGCTGATTGCCGGTGCCAAGTACCGTGGCGAGTTCGAAGAGCGTTTGAAAGGCCTGCTGAACGAGCTGTCCAAGCAGGAAGGCCAGATCATCCTGTTCATCGACGAACTGCACACCATGGTCGGCGCCGGTAAAGGCGAGGGCGCCATGGACGCCGGCAACATGCTCAAGCCAGCCTTGGCCCGTGGCGAACTGCACTGCGTTGGCGCCACCACGCTTAACGAGTACCGCCAGTTCATCGAGAAGGACGCTGCGCTGGAGCGCCGCTTCCAGAAGGTGCTGGTAGAAGAGCCGAGCGAAGAAGACACCATCGCCATTCTGCGTGGCCTGAAAGAGCGCTATGAAGTGCACCACAAGGTGGCCATCACTGACGGCGCCATTATCGCTGCGGCCAAGCTCAGCCACCGCTACATCACTGATCGCCAGCTGCCCGACAAGGCCATCGACCTGATCGACGAAGCCGCCAGCCGCATCCGCATGGAGATCGACTCCAAGCCGGAAGTGCTCGACCGCCTTGATCGCCGCCTGATCCAGTTGAAGGTGGAGTCGCAGGCACTGAAGAAAGAAGAAGACGAGGCGGCGAAAAAACGCCTGGAGAAGCTGACCGAAGAAATCGAGCGGCTGGAGCGTGAGTATTCCGACCTGGAAGAAATCTGGGCGTCGGAAAAGGCCGAAGTGCAGGGCTCGGCGCAGATCCAGCAAAAGATCGAGCAGGCCCGCCAAGAGCTGGAAACTGCCCGTCGCAAAGGCGACCTGAGCCGCATGGCCGAACTGCAGTACGGGGTAATCCCGGACCTGGAGCGCAGCCTGCAGATGGTCGATCAGCACGGCAAGACCGAGAACCAGTTGCTGCGCAACAAGGTGACCGAGGAAGAAATTGCCGAAGTGGTATCGAAGTGGACCGGTATTCCGGTGGCCAAGATGCTCGAAGGCGAGCGCGAAAAGTTGCTGAAAATGGAAGAGCTGCTGCACCAGCGCGTGATTGGCCAAGGCGAGGCGGTAACCGCCGTGGCCAACGCCGTGCGCCGCTCGCGTGCCGGGCTGTCCGACCCTAACCGGCCAAGTGGCTCGTTCCTGTTCCTCGGCCCGACCGGTGTGGGCAAGACCGAGCTGTGCAAGGCGCTGGCCGAGTTCCTGTTCGACACCGAAGAGGCCATGGTGCGTATCGACATGTCCGAGTTCATGGAGAAACACTCCGTGGCTCGCCTGATCGGTGCACCACCAGGCTACGTCGGCTACGAAGAGGGCGGTTACCTGACCGAGGCCGTACGGCGCAAGCCTTACTCGGTGGTGCTGCTGGATGAGGTGGAGAAAGCCCACCCGGATGTGTTCAACGTGCTGTTGCAGGTGCTGGAAGACGGCCGTCTGACCGACAGCCACGGGCGCACGGTAGACTTCCGCAACACCGTGATCGTGATGACCTCCAACCTGGGTTCGGCGCAGATCCAGGAACTGGTGGGCGACCGCGAAGCACAGCGTGCAGCGGTGATGGATGCGGTGGGTTCGCACTTCCGCCCAGAGTTCATCAACCGTATCGACGAAGTGGTGGTGTTCGAACCACTGGGCCGCGAGCAGATTGCCGGCATTACCGAAATCCAGCTGGGCCGCCTGCGCAGCCGCTTGCTGGAACGCGAACTGTCGCTGAGCCTGAGCCCGGAGGCGTTGGACAAGCTGATTGCCGTGGGTTACGACCCGGTGTACGGCGCACGGCCGCTGAAGCGTGCCATCCAGCGCTGGATCGAAAACCCGCTGGCGCAGCTGATTCTGGCGGGCAAGTTCTTGCCGGGTACGGCGATCACCGCCAAGGTGGAAGGCGACGAAATCGTCTTTGGCTGATTCTGTTGCACCATGAGCCCCGCATTTGCGGGGC
>NZ_BBIS01000064.1 GCF_000730605.1 Pseudomonas monteilii NBRC 103158 = DSM 14164
TACCACCAACATGCGCAATGCGCCGTCGGTGAGGGTGAAGGCCCAGTAGTTGCCGGTAACCAGCAGGTACTGACGCACTTCCGCAGACAGGGCTGACAACGCCTTCATGATCGCTGTTTACTCCGCTGCGCCGACCAGGCGGGCCAGTTCCGCTGCACGGTTGGCGTAGCCCCATTCGTTGTCATACCAGGCGTAGAGCTTCACCTGGGTGCCATTGACCACCAAGGTCGACAGCGCGTCGATGATCGAGGAGCGCGGATCGGTGCGGTAGTCGATGGATACCAGTGGGCGCTCTTCGTAGCCCAGGATGTCTTTCAACGGGCCTTCGGCCGCCGCCTTCAGCAGCGTGTTGACCTCTTCAGCCGTGGTCTCGCGTTCCACTTCGAATACGCAGTCGGTCAGCGAGGCGTTGGCCAGCGGTACACGCACGGCGTGACCATTCAACTTGCCGCGCAGCTCGGGGAAGATCTCGGCGATCGCAGTAGCCGAGCCCGTGGTGGTCGGGATCAGGCTCATGCCCGAGGCACGGGCGCGGCGCAGGTCCTTGTGCGGCGTATCGAGGATGCTCTGGGTGTTGGTGAGGTCGTGGATGGTGGTGATCGATCCGTGGCGGATGCCCAGGTTCTCGTGAATCACCTTGACCACCGGGGCTAGGCAGTTGGTAGTGCAGGAGGCGGCGGTAACGATGCGATGCTGCGCCGGGTCGAACAGGTGCTGGTTGACGCCCATCACCACGTTCAGGGCGCCTTTCTCCTTCACTGGAGCGCAGACCACTACACGTTTTACGCCCTGATCCAGGTAGGCCTGGAGCACGGCTACCGACTTCATCTTGCCGCTGGCCTCGATCACCAGGTCGCAGCCCGACCAGTCGGTGTCGGCGATGGTCTTGTTCGCGGTGACCTGAATGCGCTTGCCGTCGATCACCACCATACTGCCCTCAGCACGGGCTTCACGGTGCCAGCGGCCGTGGACCGAGTCGAAGTTGATCAGGTGGGCATGGGTCTCGGCGTCGCCGGCCGGGTCATTGATCTGCACAAACTCGAACTCTGGCCAGTTCCAAGACGCGCGCAGCGCCAATCGACCAATACGGCCAAACCCATTGATACCTACTTTGATAGCCATGTTCTTGTTCTCGGATCACGATTAGCGAAAGGTCAGAGGGTGTCGCTGAACTGGTTGATGTAGCCGACGTGCGCAGGGTTCTGAATGGCACGTGGGCGCAGGGCCTGGACCTGAGCAACAGCTTCCTGCACGGGAATACCGCACTCGATCATCAGGCGGGCCGCAAACAGGCCGGTGCGGCCGGAGCCGCCTTTGCAGTGAATGGCGATCGTCTTGCCAGTCATCACCAACGCTTTCAAGCGTTCCCGATGGATCTCCCAGGCGGCAGCAAAGGGCTCGCCGGGCGCCTGGTCGTCTTCCACCGGCAGGTGGAACCATTCGAGGCCCAGCAGTTGGCACTCCTCGGGCAGTAGGTCGATCTCGTTCTGCAGCAGCTCTTCACTCGGCATCAGGGTAACCAGTGCACTCGCACCGGCTTCGCGCAGTGTTGCCAGCGCTTGGGATACCGAGGTGTCCTTGGTACCAGGACACGGGGTGAAGATCAGCTGGCCGATCAGCTCGGGAGTCGCCAGCACGGAATACGGGTGCAGTTGCATGGTCAGAAAGCCTCAGATGGATCGTTGATTAACGCGTTTGGAAAGTTCTTCAGCCGACTCCTTGCGCTCGGAATAGCGATCGACCAGGTAGTCGGAGCGATCACGAAGCAGCAGGGTGAACTTCACCAGCTCCTCCATCACATCGACGACACGGTCGTAGTACGCTGAGGGCTTCATGCGGCCGGCCTCGTCGAACTCCAGGTAGGCTTTGGGTACGGACGACTGGTTGGGGATGGTGAACATGCGCATCCAGCGACCGAGGACGCGCAGCTGGTTGACCACGTTGAACGACTGCGAGCCACCGCAGACCTGCATCACCGCGAGGGTCTTGCCTTGCGTCGGGCGCACGGCGCCCATGCTCAGTGGAATCCAGTCGATCTGCGACTTGAACACGCCGGTCATCGCGCCGTGGCGCTCAGGCGAGCACCAGACCATGCCTTCCGACCACAGCACCAGGTCACGTAGTTCCTTGACCATGGGGTGGTCATCGGGCACATCATCCGCCAGTGGCAGGCCAGTGGGATTGAAGATCCGCGTCTCCGCACCGAAGTGCTCCAGCAGGCGTGCCGCTTCTTCTGTCAGCAGACGGCTGAAGGAGCGTTCGCGGGTCGACCCGTACAGCAGCAGGATGCGCGGTTTATGGGTGGACTGCTGCTCGATCGCTAGCTTATCGGCGGATGGCAGGTCGACCAGTTCGTTGTCGATATTGGGGATGTGATGTTCGGTCATGATTTTACTCCTGAGACAAGGCACCTGAGGGCTGGTCAAACCAGCGGCGCTTGAGCCACAAGGCCACGCCTACCAGCGAAATCAGCACCGGCACTTCCACCAAGGGGCCGATGACAGTGGCAAAGGCAACCGGCGATGCGAGGCCGAAGGTGGCGATGGCCACGGCAATGGCCAGTTCGAAGTTGTTGCTCGCTGCGGTGAACGCCAGCGCGGTGGTGCGTGGGTAGTCGGCCTCCAGCAGCTTGCCCATCCAGAAGCTGATGAAAAACATCACCACGAAGTAGATGGTCAGCGGGATGGCGATGCGCAGCACATCCAGCGGCAGTTGCAGCACCATGTCGCCCTTCAGGCTGAACATGGCCACGATGGTCAGCAGCAACGCCACGAGCGTCAGCGGACTGATCTTCGGAATGAAGCGTTCCTGGTACCAAGTCTCGCCCTTGCTGCTGATCAAGATCTTGCGGGTCAGGAAGCCGGCCAAGAACGGGATGCCCAGGTAGATCAGCACCGACTGAGCGATGTCGAAGAAGCTGGTCTCGATGACGCTACCCTCAAGACCAAACAGCGGCGGCAGCAGGCCCAGGAAGATCCAGGCGTACACGCTGAAGAACAGGATCTGGAAAATGCTGTTGAAGGCGACCAGGCCCGCCACGTACTGGTTGTTGCCACCGGCGATCTGGTTCCACACCAGCACCATGGCGATGCAGCGCGCCAAGCCGATGAGGATCAGGCCAGTCATGTACTCAGGCTTGTCGGAAAGGAACACTACTGCCAGCCCGAACATCAGCACCGGGCCGATTACCCAGTTCTGAACCAGCGACAGCACGAGGATGCGCTTGTCCTTGAAAACCTGAGGCAGTTCCTCGTATTTCACCTTCGCCAGCGGCGGGTACATCATGACGATGAGGCCAATCGCGATGGGGATGTTTGTCGAGCCTACCGACAGGCTGTTCAGCCACGCGGGCAATCCTTGGAACAAACTGCCCAGGGCGATACCCAGGCCCATGGCCAGAAAGATCCAGACCGTCAAGTAACGGTCGAGGAAGGAAAGTCGGCTTTTGCTCATGGTGGATCTCCCTAAACGTCAGAGCGTTCCGATGCGGGCCAGCTCGACCTTGAGCTGCGCGGCATCCAGTTGTTCAAAAGGCAGTGCGAGGAATGCCTTGAGGCGTCGCTTGATCTGCTCAAGCGTGATGTCGAAAGCCGCATCCAATTCGGCGGCGCTACCCTGCAGGTACGAAGGATCGGAAAGCCCCCAATGGGCTTTTACTGCCGGCCCGAAGAACACAGGGCAGGCTTCGCCGGCGGCCTTGTCGCAGACGGTGATGACGAAGTCCGGTGCCAGCTCGGCGTGTGCATCGCTGGATTTGCTGCTCAGGCCATCGGTGGAAATACCGGCGCGCTGCAGCGCGGAGATGGACAGCGGATGTACCTCGCCTTTGGGCTGGCTGCCGGCGCTGTAGGCCTTCATACCGGCCGGGGCCAGGTGGTTAAACACGGCTTCTGACAGGATGCTGCGGCAGCTATTGGCGGTGCAGAGGAACAGAACTTTCATCGGTTTTGCTCGGCAATGATCAGCAGCAGGTGGCGACGCGCTGTGGGCGGTCACCCATTGCGTCCAATCGAGTGGAGCTGCTGTTCAGCCACTCGCTATTGGCCTCCAGCGTGGTTTGCAGGATCTCGCGTACCCAGGCGGGCAGCTCTGGATGCAGCCGGTAGTAAACCCATTGGCCCTGGCGGCGGTCTGCCAGCAGGTCACACGTGCGCAGCTGCGCCAGGTGGCGGGAAACCTTGGGCTGGCTTTCTTCCAGCGCACAGGTCAGCTCACAGACGCAGAGCTCTTCCTCGCGGGCGATCAGCAGCATCATCCGAATGCGGTTCTCGTCGGCGAGGCATTTGAAAACCTTGGTAGGGGTCAGTGAGTCAGTCATATCGGCTCTCGATGTGCGGATTACTGCACGCATATGGTTTTTCGAATATACGCTTTTTCGAATGTATCGCAACCCCGCTGTGATCTATGACTTTACATGTGCATATTCGTGCACATATATTGGCGACATGACGATTAACCTGAACCTCCGCACCCAAGCCATCGACGCTGCCATCGAGTCGCTGGACGAAGTCTTCTTCAAAGCGCTCTGCGAGCCCTCCAGGGTCGCGGTGTTCAAGCGCGTGCTTCTACTGGGACGGGCGGATGTCGGCGAAATCGCCAAAGAGCTACCGCAGGAGCGATCGGTGATCTCCAGGCACCTGCAGGTGCTGCACGATGCCCAGATCGTGAAGGCCACCAAGGTGGGTCGGCAGGTGTTCTACGAAGTGAATGGTGGGGCGATCGTCGAGCGCCTTGAGGGCCTGCTCCAGCGAACCAAGGGTCTGGTTTCGCTGTGCTGCCCGTAGCTCGTGCCCATTTTTTGTCCTGATATATGCATGAGTGCGCATACATGAATAAATCGACTCGCGCGTTGGATGTGATCGTCATCGGTGGTGGGCAAGCGGGCTTGGCGGTTGGCTGGCATTTGCAGCAACACGGCTTGGACTTTCTGATCCTGGATGAGCAAACACACCCTGGTGGGAACTGGCGGAACTACTACGACAGCCTGCAGCTGTTCTCCCCGGCGGAGTATTCAGCACTACCGGGGATGGTGTTTCCCGGTGATCCCAAGAGTTATCCGCTGCGAGACGACGTGGTGCAGTACCTGGAGTCATACGCCGCCGAGTTTCAGATGCCTTTTGAGGGCGGTACCCGAGTGCTGGATGTCGTGCAGAAGGACAAGGCATTTGAGGTCCGCGCCGCCAACGGATCGACCTTCACGGCGCGTGCGGTGGTCGTGGCATCGGGGGGCTTCAGCCGTCCGTACATGCCTGACATTCCTGGCATGGAAAGCTTTTCAGGGATCTGTCTGCACAGCTCGGCGTATCGAACGCCTGAGGCCTTTGCTGGCCAGCGTGTCGTCGTGGTCGGCGCGGCGAACTCGGCTGTTCAAATTGCCTATGAGCTTGCCGGCGTTGCGCAGGTAGTGCTGGCGACCCGCGAGAGGATCCGATTTTTCCCGCAGCGGATCCTGGGGCTCGACTTTCATGCCTGGCTGAAACTCACCCGGTTGGAGCACACGCGGTGGCTGAGTGACCAGAGCACGCCTGTGCTGGACACCGGCAAATACCGGAAGGCCCTGGACACCGGACGACTCCAGCGCAAAGCGATGTTCCAGGAGGCGCTGTCTGAGGGGGTGGTCTGGCCAGACGGAAGCACCACCCTGGTTGATGCGCTGATCTTCGCCACCGGTTTCCGGCCAAACCTCGATTTTCTGACACAACTCCCAGTCGAAGGCCGGAGTGGACGTGTGCTACAGCGCAATGGAGTGGCAAGTCTGGTGCCTGGTTTGTACTTCGTCGGCTTACCCAAACAAAGGAACTTTGCCTCTGCAACGATCAGAGGCGTGGGTAATGACGCCGATTACCTGGCACCTCGAATGCTTCATCACTTGAGCAGTCATTTGCACTGCAATTGACCAGCTTACTGTTTCGTATGCATCGGTGTAAGGCTAGATATACCGGCATTCGATTTGCGCCGATTCACATTTCCCGAAAGAAATTGCGGCTCCTTGAGACTTAGAGTGCGGAGGTGCTAATCAGACCGATCGATACTCGACCGTCAGATGGCTGACTTCGTGAACCGGTTTGAGGCGTTCACGTATGCTGTCAGCGTCTGCAGTGACTTCGCCAAGAACGCTGACGATTGCCGCATGAGCTTGCGGTCCGACCCGCCAGACGTGCAGGTCTGTAATAGTGGCATCCCCTGGCTTCTCAACCAATTCGCGGATTTCCTCGGCGACATGCACGTCTGTCTGATCCAGCAGCACGCCTGCGGTCACCCTCATTAATGTCCACGCCCAACGTCCGATGACGATGGCACCTACGATACCCATGGCTGGGTCCAGCCACACCCAACCGAGATATCGACCGGCGAGCAATGCGACAATAGCTAGCACCGAAGTTAGCGCGTCTGCAATGACGTGGACATAGGCCGACTTCAGGTTGTTGTCATTCCCGTGATGAACATGGTCATGATCAGTATGATCGTGACTATGGCTGTGCCCGTGACCCAGTAACAGGGCACTGACAATATTTACGATCAAACCGACAATCGCGATTAGCGTAGCGGTGCCGAACTGAACGTCTGTTGGCTGCAAGAGGCGCACGAAAGACTCAACGCCTATTCCCAAAGCGACCATGCCAAGAATCAGTGCCGACGCAAATCCACCCAGGTCTCCCACCTTCCCGGTACCGAAACTGTATCGTTGGCTGGAAGCGTGGCGTTTTGCATATCTGTATGCCGCCGCCGCGATGCCCAGTGCTCCGGCATGGGTTGCCATGTGAAAGCCATCGGCCAATAACGCCATCGAACCCGTGATATAGCCAGCGGTAATCTCGCCAACCATCATTACAACGGTCAGTGCCACGACCCAAAGCGTGCGCTTGGCATTTTCATCGTGCGCTGAGCCAAGGAACATGTGGTCGTGTGTGTGGTTGATGTTGGTGCTGCTCATGACTGAATACCTGGACGCGTTCACTTGGAGTATCGGCGAATGGCTTCAAGAAGCTCTTCGACACCCTTGTTACGCTCTTCTTCGCTAAGCGCAGGGTTAGCAACATGCTCCCGCGCATGGTCCTCGATGATTTCCTCCATTAAGCCGTTGATGGCTCCGCGAGTGGCGGCAACAAGGTGTAAAGTTTTGGCGCAATCGAGATCCGATTCCAATGCCCGTTCCACGGCTTGGATTTGACCGGCGATACGCTTTACGCGCTTGAGAAGATCGTCTTTATTTGCTGCGATATGACCCACGAGATACCCCCCCCTACCTATGCATCACGCATGATAGGCATAGCCCCTATACCTATGCAAGACAAATGGCCAACGGGATCAACTCCGGCTCCCTTTTGGAGATCGGCCTCAACTGTGCGGGGCAGGTGAGGGTCAGGGGTGTTGGTTCGCGGGAAAGACTCGTTCAACAATCGCGCAATCCAACCAGTGTCCTTCAAGGCGGGCGTGTTTTTCGTAGACTCCAACTATCCGAAAACCACAGGACTGGCAGAGCGCGAGACTCGCCACGTTGGAGGTGAAAATACGGGATAGGACTTTCCAGAATCCGCGTGCCTCGGCTTCGCTCAACAATGCGGACAGCAGCGTCTTGCCGATGCCGCGTCCTCGGATATCACGGCGTAGGTAGATCGAAAAGTCGGCGATGCCAGCGTAGCACGAACGCGCGCGGTAGCTGCTCAGGCTAGCCCACGCCACTACCGCGCCGTCGATCTCGACGACCAGCACCGGATAGTGAGGCATCTCGGCAATCCAGGGCTGCACATCCATGGAGGTGCGCGGCTGGGTCTCGAACGTAGAGCTACGGTCTTCGATCCCTTGGTTGTAGATCTCGGCAATGGCCTGAATATCACCGAGTTGAGCGTGGCGGATGTGCATCTGGCTTCCTTTTCGATTGGTGCGTACAACGAGCTGGATTGGCGGCCAATTGCTCGGCCTCATTCCCACCAACTACTTGTTTGCACTGCTCGCCGTAATCCTCCTGATCCCCTCAGTGAAGGTATGGCGGCATTGCTGAGCCCGAGTATTGAGGCACCTCTGGTTGGCTAGCTCTGGATCTGTAAACTGTGGGCTCGAAAAACCTCGTTTGTGACTTTTCTGATCTCGTACTGAGTGGGAAAGTCAGCCATTTTCAACGAGATGCCGCCTTTGTTTACAGATTTAGTCGGCATAAGAGGCGTTAACCACTGACCAGATGAAGGATTACTTCCTCGCAGCATTCGTGACCTTGATAACTGTAGCTGCACCACTACAAGCAATCGGAGTTGCCTTGTCCGTTGCGCTGAACAAGAAAGGGCGAGTTTCTCGTTTTAATGCGCTGCGAGCTCTTGCAAGAAAATAGGGAGAGGATTGCCCGTCTACGAGCAGCACCCCACAAGGCGTTGAAGTGCGTTACCTGCAGGCATATCTGCAGCAGTCGGCGCAGTACGACCCGGCGCGTTTCGCCGGCGCGGCGGAAGCCGTCCTGGTCTATGTCGCTGACCTTGAGGCGCATACCCCGGTTTATCAGCCGCAGGCCTTCCGGGGCTTTGTCCATGGCCTGTGGGCCGTGGGGCTGATCGACCTGGAGGTGCTGGATCGGGTCGACCAGTATCAGCTGGAAGATCCCGCACTCAACCCCAGAAGCTGAACGAGGGGAGTATGGCAGGTTACCTCCCCACCTTCGTTCCGGCCCGACATCCAGGTGAAGCGAAGGTCGGCTTGAACCAGCGCCGGTGACTCCTTACCCTCAGTGGCGACATTTCCTACAGCTGTTGTTGAAATAGCTGATCGACTACGGCCGCCATTGCCAGGGAAAGTTAAGTTTTTCCTGAGCAATGGACCAGAAAATGCCAACACTCCCCACCACCGTATTGAAATTGCCGTTCCACGTTCATTTTGATCAACACACCGTCGATGCCGTTAATCGCTACCGCGCTGCCCGCGCGGAACACCTGAGACAAGGGCACGGCGAATCAATGAGCAGTGCTGAACTGTTTGTCGCCTACCAGTGGGCCGCCTTTGACTTGGCCACCGCGCTGGATGCATTGCTGGAGAAGCACGCCAGGTGATGCTCCCCATGCCCTTGGGATCTGACGGCTCCCAAGAGCTTCAGATAGGCCTGTCGCGCCTCTGAGCGAAAACGTCAGGCGGTTGTCAGTCCGAAGGATTCCCCAAGGCGATCGATGATCGTTGCCATATTGGTTTTGAGGTTGAGCTGCTTGAAATCGACGTCTTCAGCAGGCAACAGTTCAAGGAAGAGTTTCATGTCGGCCATGATGCTTTCCGGCAGCTCAGTGACCTCGCCATCCAGCAAACCGGTCAGCGCCAGGACGTCGTTTCGATGCTTTCGGATGTGCTTGCTTTCGACCTGCTCCCCGTTCTTCTTCCGCTCAGACAGGTCAAGCCATGCTTTGACCTTGAACGGGATCAGGCGGTCAGCGCCGATGTAGGACAACTCACCATTCTCCAAGCGGCCGGTTAAAAGCAGGCGGTAGTAAGCATCATCGAGGAGTATCGCCGACAAGCTGGAGACCGTTTCGTCCGTAGGGATCGGGATCAGTGTTGCGTTCTCTTCGTGGTCTAGACCGTCCGGCGCCCGCGAGAAAAGTTCGATCTGGGCCGGATAGGCCTCATCCGTGGGCTTATCGAAGCGATAGAAACAGGGTTTTTCGCCGCCTTTCAGCCTGATCTGGTAACCACCCGCGTCTATGAACGACCAGAAATGCGCGACGAATCCGGCATCCAGCGCTTCGACCACCAAAACGATGTCCAGGTCTTTAGTAGCCCTGAAGCTATCGCCCGCATCCTCCATTGCCAGAGCGGAGGCCACGCCACCGATCAGTACGTAGCGATCACGGAAGTCGCGGAAGTGGTGTCCGAACAGTTCTAGGCCTCTCACGCTAGCCATGTAACCTTCTCCTTGAGTTCATCCAACGCAATCTGAATGCGTTCGTCGGGGTTGTCTTCCAAGCTCAGAAGCAACGAAGCTTCGTCGGCGATATGGTGTCTTTCGTAGAGTGACGGATACGCCCAGATCTCAACGCACTCTTCAATGGTGTCCACCGACTCGGCAATCTTGAACGCTTGAAGCGCCAGCATGTCGGTGAACACTTTTTTCGTCATCCCCCACACCGCTTGCTTCGGCTCCGCAAGCATCGTGTATTGGGCGAGAGCAGTTTCTCCGGCCAGGAAGACACCGGGTGCCGACCGGATAGCATTGCGAGTAATGCCAATTTTCTTTCTGACGGGCGACCGCAGGTATTGCTTGGCCTTGCTGAAGACTTCTGCAGGTGATGCGTTGAAGGCGTAGGTACTCCACTGCAGCTCGCTTTTCGCAGGGGCTATCAACGATAGCGATGTCAGCTGATCGACTGCCCTGGATAAGGTCATTCGGCTGTAGTTGAGGTCGCCCATCAGAGCGTTTGTGGTGAATAGCGTGTCTTCGGTGTTACCACCATAGAGGCAGGAGAGCAGCATTGCCTGAGCGGCTGGTAGGAGGGCCGCGACCTCACCCTGTTCTCGTCGCTGACGAAAGTTCTCTCTCAGGTCCAGCGCCAACTCCGGGATGAACATCTGGAAGCCAGGTTGGATAAAGTTGACCTGATGCGTGATCAGACTCCGACGGTCCTGGGTCGTCAGGGACCTGCAAACGTAGGTGATGATCCGATTGGAAGCTTTACGCACCAGGTCGACGTGCTTTTGCAGCTTTACGATGCCTGGATAATCTTTCTCATCCCGAGGGACCAACAGGACCAAGGCGACAACCGCGTTGCTCGCCAGCGGAATGGTCAACTCGAACATTTTGTAGCTGTCACGGATGTTGAAAGACACCTTGAATCCCACCGGTTCAAGGTGCGCTGACACACCGAGGACAGCCTCGATGTAGGTCTTCGCGTCGTCCTGTAGATTCGACATATCCCCGGCACCTTGTAACTCTGTTTTTTTCACTGTAACTCACCGTAGGTTACACGTCAAAAAAGTATGTTACAGCCTAGGAAATACTGGGGTCTCAGATGGGTTACGACATTATCCAGAAAAATTGGGAAGCCACATTGCCTTGCACTTCCGAAGGCTCGTGAGACTGTCATCTCACAGCGTAAAGAACCCTAGCAATGTGCTCAACACGAGCAAGGCTCTCAAGCCCAAACCGACAGGAGACTTCCCCATGATTCTCACCAACGAACGCCGCAAAGATGCAGAGGACGTGGGCGTACTGCTTCACGCCATCTTCAGCCACGCGGAGGCCAATGCCGAACATCTCGACCGCACCCTCGTGGCCGTGGGGTACGCCACACTGCTGAAGCTGGCCGAGAGCGCAGCGGAACAAGTCGCTTTTCTGCATGACGACTCGGTCGAGGAGTGGGATGGTGCTATCTGGTACGAGCGTTTGGCCGATGTAGGCAGCGACAGCCTCGCCGCCGGGCTGTTTGCCTCAGACCATCCGGATGTGCGCGCAGTTGTAGTGAAATGGCTGCTCTCCTTTGGTCCCGTAGAGTTCTCCCATGCCGGCAAACGCTGGTCGTTCGATGCTGATGAGCTGGCGGAGTGGGAAGGAGAAGAGGAAGGCTTCCATTTCCGTGCCTACCACGAGCTTGCCGAACCGACCATTGAAGCTGTGTCCCGTTTCATCGACCGGCTGTAACATACCACCGCCCCAGCCCGCGTGGGCTTCACGGAATTTCAGAGCCATGTCCAACCTGCCTCACATCAAGAAGCCCTGCCGAGACTGCCCGTTTCGCAAGGACTCTTTGCGGGGTTGGTTGGGCAAGGATCGGATCATCGAAATTCTCGCTGCCGACTCGTTCGTCTGCGACAAGAAGACGGACATGCAGTGCGCTGGGCACATGCTCATCAATGGCCAGGAAAACGCATTTGTGCGAACGGCTGAGCGACTTCGCATCCCGCTAGACCTTTCCGGGGACGAGCAGGTTTTCGAGAGCAAAGTCGCCTGCATCGAGCACCATTCTCGCGAGAAGTAACCGGCCCACGTCTGAATGGTCACCCCGTGTACCAGAAGGCGTACGGTTGCCGGCAGCGATCGACTTTGACTTCTTCTCTGAACACGCTGCCCTCGCCTGGCTATTCGCCCCAATGACGGTATCCATTTGCCCCTTGCGCTTTCGCGCAATGGAGGAAGATTCCTGGAAGTCGACATTCGAACGGCTTTGAAGGGAACGCAATGACTACTGAATCTGAAATTAACACCATCCTCGCAGCGCCGGCGTCGAGTCAATGGCTCAAGCAGGCGCTTGAGTCGGCCCTGGACCGCGATTGTGCTGATGCAGCCAGAGACGCAAAAACACTGCATCACCTGCTTGAGCGCCGCGCCCTGGCAAATCTCTGCCTCGACCGGGAGGCACAGGATCATCAAACATCACCGACCGTGCCTGAGCTGGCGAGCGAGTTAAGCGGAGTTCAGGCTGTCTTGCTGACGTTGGGCTTCACGTTGCTTGCTGCTTGCGTATGTGGCGCTATCGCCTGGATGTGCGTGTGGTTCGGCTTAATCCACCTGAAATGGGTGTACCGCCTCGCAGCAGCGGGGGGCGTTCTTACCGCTGCCGCAAGCCTCTTCACCTTCTATCACGACTACCGGGCCGAACGTGATCGCTACCTGGCTCGTGAAATGACGAGAGAGCCACGGAGGACACCATGAGCTCATTCGATCCGGCGCCCTGCCCCAGGCAAACCCGTCGTCAATTCAGCCCGCCCGGCGCTCAACGGCAGTACATTCCGGGGTAAGCAGGGGAAAGATATGGCCAGGAATACTGGCAGTGCTCGCTGCTCCCACTGCGGCGCGGAGTATCGCCTGTTCTCGATCTTCAATCGCGACATGCAGGGGCTTTGCAAGGCTTGGCGTGGTAGGCATGAGCGTGCGTGCGCTGCGAAGACACCGGCCCAGCGACGGTCATGGGCGAAACGGTTTGAGGGCATGGATCGGACCGAGAGCAGCATCACAGTCGATCTTGAGCATCCCGGTTTTCTTGACTTCCAGTAGTAGGGATGACCCGCGGCCCCCGCGGTGCCGCATCTGCCGAAGTTGAACCGAGGGCGAGCCCCGCCCCCCCACGAACACGGAGAAGCGCTTCGTATGGAACTGAAA
This sequence comes from Pseudomonas monteilii NBRC 103158 = DSM 14164, assembly GCF_000730605.1. GTDB lineage: Bacteria > Pseudomonadota > Gammaproteobacteria > Pseudomonadales > Pseudomonadaceae > Aquipseudomonas > Aquipseudomonas monteilii. The sequence continues at coordinate 13,067 of NZ_BBIS01000064.1, forward strand.
CTCGGTACCTGGGCCTGTGCGGCCCTCTTACTGCTGGGCTTGTCGAGCCAGACACTGGCAGATTCAAAAACTCCCGCCGAGACTGTTGAAACCATTTACATCGGTGGGGCCCTGGGGAAGACGATCATAAAAGCGTGTATCGGCGATCAGCTGTACCTGATTACACGGCAATCGAATGGCCCATCAGGAATCACCCCCTCGCTGCATGAAGGCAAGCCTGAACGTTGCCAAGTGAAGGCTGCTGAGCCGGTGCCGAAAAGCAGGTAATCCAACCCTGCACGCCATGCGTGGCCATCGCCGCTACCCTAAGGCCGTGCAAAGTACCGCGTCCTCCTTGGAGGCGCTGAGCTACATCCCGAACCACGATAGAGCTATAGAGAATGAAACAGAACGGCAAATATGGGGCGTGCACCGGGCTTGGCAAACGCTCCAATCCCATACATAGCGAGACTTGCACTGGCCGCAGCAAAAGAGTCGGCGGTCCGAGTGGGGATCGCGTGCCACGGGTGCTTGTGTTGCTGTTGCTGTCCTTAGTGGTCGTCAGGGTCATAGTCGGCAGCGCCACATTCGAGCACATCTGGCTTGGCCTTTCAGCGGCGCTTTTCGGCGGACTGATAATGATGAACGTGAGGATCCTCGTCCGCTGGATCTGCTTTGGTGAGGCCCATGTTCGGGCATGGCTAGCTCAGTCAAGCGGGCGCGGGCATGCCGTACTCTTTGCTACAGGAGCTCTGATCGCAGTGGGCGTCTACTACCACTTCTGACTGATTCGAAGAGCCTTCGCCGACAGTACTTACCTTACGGCATGTGACCAGTTTCTCCGATGGCGTTCGACGTCTGGGCCTTGGGAATGGCAGCGGTAGGTGTGGCTGCCTAGCCTGGCACCTCGTGTGCTCCCTGCGACACACAAACAGATAGCGGGCCGACAGTACTAGGGGCTCAATGCGGCGCGTCACGGTGCAGTCAGAACTGGGTCGTTCAACTGTCAGGTGTGAAACGCAGTCGTCAGGGACAAAGGCGGGCTTTCTCATACGCCTGATAGTGGGCCTCAAGAAAGAGGATTCGAGGCTTGGGGCTGAGAGCGAAAAGGCGCTTCCCATGATAGGCCTGGTACCCGGCATCGTTCACTGAGCTTGCCACCTCGACAGTGAGTGAACGCGGATTGATCGTCACCAGGTGCGCGTCGAACAGCCGGTGCAGGTCGACTCTGAGCAGCAGGCCGTTGGTGACGTCGTTCGTTTGATCCCCGCGATAGGGAATGATGTGAGCCGCCTCGAGCAGGGTGTCGACCGTGCACCCGGTGATGCAGCACTCCGCACCGTATCGCTCCAGCATCGCTGTCCGAAAATTCCCCTGCCCAGGCCGGATAACTGCGACCTGGGAGCGCACAGCCCTCCGATCAACCGTGAGTAAGGCCAGCTCCGCTGCAGGAGCAGCTGCAGGCGCTTGCGCCTGAACCTCCGAAGGCAGGACATCCTCCAATTCAAGAACCAACTCGTGCTGGAGCATCCGGCGGTAGCTGGGTTTCTCAGGTGCCTCTGCGGTCAGCGATCGGAGTATCGCCAATGTCTCGGCCGCGGCTTCCAACGATGCGAAACTTTCCGGCCGGTTGTCCCAGGCCTTTCTGAGTTCATCCACGGTGAGCTCGCTCACGGCCGCCAGCGTGAGCCCTGCTGCGTCGCTGTTCGCCGCGTCAGGGACATGCACCGGCGCCACTGTTGCTTCTTCCTGATCCGTCAGCTCTTCCTGGTCCGCGACCGCGAAGATGGCCACGACCTCTGGATGACTAATGTAGGCGCTGGCGCCGGCGTAATATTCGTCAATGCCCTCCAGCACCCTGACCAGCGCATACATCTCCGCCGCCGCTTCCTTCGATCCGCAGCTTTGCGAGCGGCACGCCCACGCCTGCACCAGGTCATCAGTGGTGAATTCAAGAAGGTCTTCGACCTGGAGGGCGTACAGATGCCACGGTGGATCATCGTCAAGGGCGGCGGAGAACTTGCCGGCTGAATACGGCGCCAAATGATGAGAAATCGAAATGCCATCGACGGTTACCAAGCCATCGCGGTCTTCAGCCATATAGGTGATGAACTCGTGAACGTGCCGATACCAACTACGGTACCCGACCAACGTAGTGCGCGAATTACCCGGTTTGGATATTTTTCGGCCGGGCTTGGCCCGTGGCCGGCTGGCCGGTGTTCTCACGGTGGTCCGTCACTCATGTAATGGCAGCCCAAAGTATACCGTAACGCACCACCAGATTTTGTCAGCACGGAGGCCTCAAACCAACGCTCAGGACCAGGCACACTCAAGGCGCTTGAGCTAGCGCAAAGTTTCGTAACCACTCTCGGATTGCCAGGTGCACTACAAGGTCTCCTCGGGTACGCTCGTCACCCTGGAAAGTTGCCCTCTACCCCATCGTCCCACTCAAGAAACCGTGGCCGAGGTCGTAAAAGGAATTTAACTCACACGGACGCTGAACCGAGGATCCCTAATGGCGAGCTTTACCCCAGGTCGTGAATACCACTTTACCCTCTCCGACGGGCGCAACCTTGTCCTTCGCTTTGTTGGCCTTGGGCAGCACATGCGCCCAATATGGCAGGACGTTGCAACCGGCACCGAGATCGAGCTTCCTCCCTACCGCAGTTTCAGACCGGTCTAGCAACCAGGCGCGTCGGAATCTCCAGGCGCCGGAGGTGGGTTGCGCTTTCAGCGGTCCGTGCGAGGCTTCCCCTTGATTGTGACCAAGGGAAAATCGCGATGCTGACTTACAAAAGCGCCATGTCCACCTACCGAGCACTGCTCGAGCAAAACCCAGGTAAAGCGCTGCGCCTCGACAAAGAGGACGGCGGCGAGGCCGTGGCGATCATCGACGGCGACTTGTGCTGCCTGCCGCTCAATCCCGACAACACTGTTGATCCCAACAAGGTCACTGACCTTATGCAAGAGGCATGGTGCGACGGCGGCTGGCACGGGGCTCACGCCGAAACACAGGATGCCATCGACAACCCGATCTTCATCGACATCAGCACCGTGATCTGGGGCGGTTCGGACAGCTGATACCTACCACGGTGAAGATACCATTCAGTGGCCAGGCATCCACTTGCGAAGGCCGGCAGTCCAAACGTGCTTTCAACACCCACTCCGAGGTAAACAATGCCCTTACGTTCACAACAAGCCTGGTGCCTCGTTGTCGCAATCTGCACCGTGGTGTTCTACATTTTGCTGTCTGCCTATACCGCAGACTTGGCGAACCCCCGGCCCATTTTTTGGGGCATTCTTCTTAGCTACGGTTACCGCGTGTATTCCTCCGTGCGCTATGACCTTCACGCGCAGTCAGCCAAGGAAGTGGGCCTACTTTCAATTGCAGCAATGACTGCTGTAGCCCTGGCGATGTTTCTTCGTCCGCTGGCACTCCAAGCGGTGTTTGCCTTCGAACGCGACCCTGAAGCGACAGAGGTCGTCGCTGCGTTCAAGGAGTACTTCGTGGTCGTGCACAACCCTGTATTTGGTATCCCTGCCTTTTTCATCGGGTTCTACATGGCAACGATCAGAGTACTGCGCATGCTTGGGAAGCGATTACCGATTCTCGCCTTCCCGCGAAGTACCTTTGAGATGTATGGGGCCTACTATGCGGCGGCTCATCCGCTGTTATCAGACGAGGCTCAAGACGCCATTCACTCCCGCGCCAGGCGCATCCTGGCGCAGACCGAAGGCTTCTACAAAGGCCCGTCCCCAAACAAGCTCCTCTAGACTGCCGGAAGCCGGCGTTGCGGTTTCAGGAGTGCATGGCAGCCTGTGCTCGCAGCGGCATTTGCAAGTAGCTGCTGCAGCGGTACTTGGCTTTGATTCTGAAGGGTACGAACCATGGCAAACATGAAATGGGTCCGCAAAAACTATGGCGTGCCGGCCAAACGCGGCATGCGGGTCCTGTACACCGGCTGCGGCAAGCGGGAGTACGGTACGATCCGCAGCGCTGCGAGCGGTGGCCACCTCAACATTCAGCTCGACGGTGTGCGCCACACCATGCCGTTTCACCCAACCTGGGAGCTGCACTATCAGCCTGACGAGCTCGCCCAAGCTGCGGGGGCGGGGACGCCGACATGACCGGCCGCACCCTGTTCACTGCAACCGAGGGTGGTGATCAACTGCGCATCGAGTTGCACAATCGAAGCCACTTGCCGTTCACTCTTACCTGCAGCACGCGCCATAACGGCAGCCCCGCCTGGCTGGAATTGCCCCGACGCTACGCCAGCGCTCGCGGTGCCAAACTGGCCGCTACCAGCATCATTGGCAGCGGAATCAACTGGCACGCAGTACCTGCGCAACCAGCAATAGGAGAAGGGAAATGAGGATTCTTGGACGGCCAGTGGATTGGTAGCACTGAAATCTGATTACTGGGAAAACCTGCAGATTCGGCAAGCTTATGCCGAATCCGGGTGCCGTAGACCAGCGGCAGCCCACAATCTGTTACTTCATGACTCACGGGGGAGCACTCAATGTCAGCGCAATTACCTTTTCAAGTTCATATCTCGCTCAACGTGTATGGCACGAGCCCTGAACACGTCCAGCAGGCACTCAAAGAAGCCTGCGACGAACTGCTTCAAGGAAGCACCGAAAGCAACGCCGTAAGGGCTGACCAGAAGGCCGGGTTCACTTTCAAGCCGAATGAATGCCGCGGGACACGCTTGATCTCACGCTTGATCAAGTCTGCTATCTGCTTTTCACACACCACCAGCAACTCGAGGGCTTCGAACGCATCGCAGGCGTCCCAGATCGAATCGAAAGCGGCGAGCCACTGCCAACGGGTTGCGAGCCGATAAGCACCCGACCGTTCAACAGCATTGAGCGCCGCCTGCAGGGCCTGCGGCCAATTCGATGCGGAAGCAAGGGCAGCGTTGAGCGCTGGATTGCGGCGTAGCCGCCAGAGTGGACAAATGACCATGGCAGCTGAGAAGCCAAGGGTACGAGTAGCAATCGCGTTCGCGCCTAACTTTGCGTCAGGCCTGCTCCAGAATACAGAAGCGAGCCATCAACAGCCCGGCACCACCTTGACCGAAGCAGAGATCACGATTGTCCAGGAGGAGTTGGAGCGGATCAGTCAGCGCCTTCAGGCGACGGTCAATCAAGATGCCCTCGCTTTGGCATAGGCAGCTGGCCAGACAATTGCTACTACCGCCTGTTGTGCGATGGGCAAAAACGATGAAAATTGCTGGTACCGCCTAACACCAGGCCATGCGCTGGGCTTATGCGTTAGAAAGGCGCGGCTTTCGCGCCAAGACAAGGAAATAATCAATGGTAGCGAAAAAGGAATGTTACTGGTTGAGACACCAGTGGGTGGACAGTGGCGGGGGCGTGGCGGATGTCTATGAGCGTAACCAACATTGCTCTCGATGCGATACCACACGGGTATACCGTGATGGGGTAACGGTCGATGAGCCCGGCAAGTTGAAGTACGTCGTGCTGATTGGCGGTGCGATCATGTTAGCCATAGGAGCTCTATCCATGGCCTACGGCACGCACTAGCGTGGCCTGGATATGGGCTGCGCCTGGTCAAGGCAAACAACGGCCGCCTCCAGCAGCTGGCCGCGCCGATCAGCATCAGCTGACGCCCGGCTGCACCAGGTGGCGCAGTTCGTAATGATTGCCGAGGGCACTCACCAGATTTGCGTGGGTGCCCGGCCTTAGCTAGTCGCTGTTCAACTGGCCGGCAGATAGCTTAGCGGCCTCCCCTTCCCAGTATTCACGGTTGAGACGCTCTGCGTCGGTCTCCGATACCAGATGCTGCCAGCGCTGCTGTTCGACTTCTTGCTCTCCAGTTCGTAAGTCGCGGGTGAGGGTGACGCCGGCGGCGGCGAAGCGCTTTCGCACTTTGGCCCAGAAGCCGTGCGACCTCATGACCTCGTACAGCGGCGTTAATGGCAGTTGATTCCGTGACCATAAAAGCCACAATGCCACCTGGCCGAAGCCTCGTCCTTGGTACCTCGAATTGATCTCGATATCGTAAATGTAGAGGCGATCCTGCAGCGGGCTGAAGCCATACCAGACCCTCCCAATGTGCTCGCCCTGATGCTGGATGGCCGCGTCGATATCCGGGCCTGGGAAACAGAAATTGCCGCGTACGGGCTCACTGCGATCGATGACCAGTTGCAATGCCCTCGCCTGGACATCCAACAGGGCTCCCTGACGGCGCTGGAAGAAGTCGCGAATCGGGTCGAAGGTCATCTGGTCACTCATGACGAAGGGCCTTTGCAGGGTCAGACCGCGCGGTTGATGTAACGCTCTGGCTCAACATGATCGGAACCAAACCGCTCCACCGCCAAGAACCACCAGTTCCCTTTGCGCTTTCCAGGACCCGATGCCCTGACTTCACCGGCCTCGAGGCCACGGGGCTTCTGATACACCACCTGGTCACCGACTACCAGAACCTTGGCCGGGAGACGCTCCACCAGGTAGCTGTTGCCAGCGGGGTCGCTCATCGCGATCCAAAGCCGTTCGCCGCAGGTCAGGCAGGTCCAAGTGCTCGCGTTGACCGCGCTGCGATCGAGACCGCTCGTAGCGCAGCCGGCACAGCTGTAACTTTGGTCATACAGATCGGCGATGCGAAACGACATAGATTGCCATCCTTGGGTGATTGTAACGGCGAGCACTTTATCAGCTGCGAAAGCCACGGGGCACCTTCAGCACCTAACCTATTGCAGGTAGTATTTGCTGCCCTACTCCACCCCCAGAACCCTATGACTGAAGAACTAAAGGCCACAAACCCAGCCGGTGCCCACCCGCTCCAGGCAGTGATCGATGAGCTGATGGCTGCCGAGGTTCGCGTCACTGGGTGCGAGAACGCCTACAAGCTGCTGTACAAGCTCTGCAAGCTCAAGGGCATGCAGATGAACGGCTCCGCGGGTACGGCCGCGGGGAATGGCGGTATCAGTAAGACAAAGGTGGTGACCCAGGCCCGTCAACTGCTCAAGGAATACCTGTCCACCGGGCTCATCGTTTTGCCCGCCCACATCAAGGGGAAAGGCTCAGAGCACAAGTACAAGCACGATGGGGATCCTGAGGCGGGCAGAAACTTCAACCGTGAGGGATGGCGGGCACCTCTCCCGCCTAAGCCGAAGCGAACGAAGCCCGCAAAGGACCAGTCTCTCGGCGGAATCCAGTCCGGCCAAAAGCAGGCCCGCAAGACCCTCGCCAACGTCCGCAAGATGGCAACCATCGAGGCTTACGCCAAGGAGCACAGCTGCACAATCACCCAGGCGATGATCGCGCTAATGTGATCGGGCGTACCAAGACCGCTAACTAATCGCCGGCAGCGCTTTTGGTTTCAATAGCCTCGTCGATCTCACGCCCCATCTCGTCGACGCTCACTCCCGTCATTTCCGCGACCCTGCCTGCGTAGTAGCCCCAACGCTGCGCATCATAGTAGAGAGCAGAGAGCGCTACAGTCGTAAGCGTCCGGTTAAGTCACCTTGACGCAAGGTCTAGGAGATAGCCCCGAGAGCGTAAGCATTGGCCAAATCTTCAACCAGTTTTTGGACGTGACGCGGTCTTGATAGATAGCATTTTTATCCGTAGCGAACCTTCCTGCTGGCCGGATTATCAAGTCAAAAAGATCATCAAAGCCCAACGGCGCAGCGATTTCATATGTGCCGTCCTCCCGCAGTCTTATCGCTAGTGCTGTGGCAGTTTCTGGCCAGTAACGCATTGCATCGGTCGCCGACTGATAGGGCTCATCGCCGTTCTGAACATGCATTCTCGCTTGGTTTTTCACAGACCACAGTACGTTCGGGTCTAGGTCTCTGAGGGCTGCCTCTAGGGCTTCATCTTGCTCGGGTGTGCAACGTGTGGCATCAAACCAGATGACATCAACGTCTGTTGAGACCGTAGATGAGCTGCGACCGTGCAGATGATCCCAAACCGCGTTTCGGACGAAACCTGCTCCTATCCAGCAGTCGGGCAAGTTCAAGGAGCGCACTATTTCGAGCATCCTACGCCGAATGGGGTCATCCGAAATGATTGCTTGGATTGTCGAGCTATTGTCCACTTGGAAGATCACCCCGTTGAAGCTAGGCCTGCACCCACTGATGCGGCAGCAGCTGCCCAATCTCACTTGCCCGCTGTGTCGGCAGAAGCCGCGTCAGCACATCTTTGAGATAGGCATACGGATCATGCCCGTTCATGCGCGCCGACTGGATCAAACTCATGATCGCAGCCGCTCGTTTACCACTGCGCAGCGACCCGGCAAACAACCAGTTCGAGCGCCCGAGTGCCCATGGCCGTATCTGGTTCTCGACTTGGTTGTTGTCGATGGGCACAGCCCCATCGTCCAGGTAGCGCGTCATCGCTACCCAGCGTTTCAGGCTGTAATCGAGGGCTTTAGCTGTGGCTGAGCCGTTGGGCACCAGGTCGCGCTGAGCCAACATCCAGTCATGCAGTGTTTTGCTGATCGGTACCGCCAGTTCCTGACGTATTCGCCAACGATCTTCATCACTCATGTCCCGCGCCTGGCGTTCGATCTCGTACAAGCCGCTTATCGAGTGCAGCGCTTGTTGGGCCAACTGACTTTTGTTCGCAACATGCAGATCGAAAAACTTGCGGCGGGTGTGGGCCATGCAGCCGATTTCAGTGATGCCTTGCTCAAAACCAGCTTTGTAGCCAGCGAAGTCATCGCAGACCAACTTGCCGTTCCAGTCGCCCAGGAAGTTGCGCGCATGTTCGCCCGCACGGCTTGGGCTGAAGTCGTATACCACGGCTTTGAACGCCGAAAACGGCGTGCTGCTGTAGGCCCAGACGTAGGCCCGATGGGTTTTCTTCTCGCCTGGCGCAAGCATTTGAACCGGTGTTTCGTCAGCGTGAATCACGCCCTGCTTCAGCACCGCTTCTCGCAGAGCATCGACCAGCGGCTGGAGTCGCACTCCGGTCTGTCCGACCCACTGGGCCAAGGTCGAACGAGCAATTGCCAGCCCGGCGCGGCCGAAGATGTTCTCCTGCCGATAGAGCGGCAAGTGATCAGCAAACTTGGCCACCATGACGTGGGCCAGCAAGCCTGCGGTCGGAATACCTTTGTCGATAACCTGCGCCGGCACCGGCGCCTGAGTCAGAGTTTCGCACTGACGGCAGGCCCATTTGCCACGCACATGTTGCTCGACCGTGAACACGCCTGGCGTGTAATCCAGCTTTTCGCTGACATCTTCGCCGATGCGCTGAAGTTGGCAGCCACAGGCACAACACTGGGTGCTTTCTGGCTCGTGACGAATCACCGTGCGTGGAAACTGTGGCGGCAATGGGGCACGTTTCGGCGATTGCCGTGGCTCGGCCTGTGACGAAGCGGGAAGAAGCTGTTTCAGCTCGGCCTCGATCGCTTCAAGGTCTGTATCGAGCAGGTCATCCAGCAAGCTGCCTTGCGCCGGGCTGATTTGCTCGCTGCGCTTGGCAAACTTGTGGCGTTTGAGCAGGGCGATTTCGAACTTGAACTGTTCGATGAGGATCTCATCGTTCTGGATCTTCCTGCTCATCGCCTCGACCTAGGACTGCAACTGCAACGCCTGTGCCGCCAAGGCACGAAGCTGTTCCGGAGTCATCTGGTCGAGGTTGGGCGAGAAAGTCATGCCGCCGATTGTGCCAGAGCAGGCGCAGAACGACGACAAGCAGACCGGCCAAATGGCCGGCGGTTACAGCATGCTGATCACACCGCCTGCGCCGACGCGCTGCCACGGCAGGCCCAGCACCAGAGCCTGGAGTTGTTCGCTGTCGAGTTCGACCTCGCAGCCATGGCGAATGCCGGGCCAGTGGAACTTGCCTTGATTCAGCCGCCGCGCTGCAAGCCAGACGCCCACGCCGTCATGCACCAGCACTTTCATTCGATTAGCCCGGCGATTGGCGAACAGATAAGCGCAGTGCGGCTTCGCCGCACCGAACACCGCGATCACTCGGGCCAATGCCGTTTCGGTGCCGGCGCGCATGTCCATCGGCTCGGTGGCCAGCCAGATCGCATCGATGCGGATCATTGAGCGACAGCCCGAATGAATTGTGCGCAGCCCTCAGGATCCGAGGCTGGCCATTTCACAGTTATCAATTGCCCGGCCATGGGCACCTCAATGATCACTGACGAATCGGCTGGCCGTTTAGGTGCGGCCTTTAACGGAACAAATGCCGGTAGCGAGGTTGCTGCGGGCTGGTCTCGAAAGAGCGGCATCCATTTGCGGATGACGTTGGCATTGATGCCGTGGCTGATGGCGACACTGGACACCGTTGCGCCAGGTTGCAGGCATTCCCGCACGACTTGGGCTTTAAATGGTTTCGGATAAGAGCTTCGTTGGCGCATGGAAATCCTGGCGATAAGGGTGATCGCGTCCGCTTAAAAATACGCGGACACCATCGCCCTTAATGCTGGAGTTCGGAAGGTGAGTTCGCCGGACGCTTACCTACAGTCTGCAGAAGCCGTTCACGCTCGAAACTGGGACGCGTACTCCAGAAGCCGCTGGTTCAGTTCATCTCGATTCTCGCCATAGTGAGCTTCTCGATGACAATTCGGGCATAGCGCTACGCAGTTGTAGAATCGATCCGACACGTCGGCACCTAGCACGTGGTGGACGTCCAGGAAGCCAGGAAATGATCGACTTTCAGTGCATCGCTCACAGCGGTACCGAGCTCGTTCCAGAACCGCCAGTCGTACCTTAGGGTCTCGTTTCACGTGAGACCTAACGGTGCTCACCCTCTCCCCCAAGTCACGGCCTAACGCTGAATAGTCCGGCATCGGGCAATCGTCGAAGGTGTCGTCCGGGTCATGTGATTTCAGGTGGAACCCAACCAGCTTGGCGAGATCGACAACACCTGGCCATTGCCACAACACATCCGCGACCTGGTGGGTATCCGGCATCCGATCATCCTGAAGCCACAGAGTTGGACTTTTCCCGTTCTGGGCATGGTTCTTCGTGATGCTTCCTTTCAGCCCCCTGCGTAGGAGCTCATCGCTCACCTCTCGCTGCCGATTCCAGATCGGATGCAACGCACCTATCGGGATGAGGGCCGCATAAACCACGGTCTCGCCGTCACGCTGAAATAGCAAATTGTGGGTGATGCCCTGGGCGAGGTCTCTGTCCTTCACATATTCCAAGGTGGCGTCCCAGCCACCAGGCCGAAGACTTGCAGTCAACTGCGCCGCAGAATACTTCTGCTCATTCTGGTTGCGACCATCACGCCGCCAGCACAGGCGCACCCGAGCTTTAACGTCATCACCATCAGGGGTGTGGAAAGACACAATCTGCTGGAATGCTGCGCCAGTGGGGATCAGGCGAGCTTCGGTCACCACGAAGCCGCAGGCTTCCAGGAATGGCCGCACAGTTGCGCGGGAGCGCTGTTCAGCCGCGAGGCTTTCTGAGCCTCGGAACTGACGGGGTGATGACTTGGACAACGATACTCTCCAACAGACACCTTGATTGGCACTACTTCATGGTCCGACTTCCTAGCTGCTCGGGCCGTTGGTTGATACAAGCTGCTCCAGGGCAGACCGGGGCCCGCTGGCGAGCACCGACAAACGAAGCGTTGAGCTTGTGTGCGTCTCTTCCATGCCGCGCAGCTTCCCAAGGCGGTAGCCGCAGTTGAACACCATGCACGTCAGCAGCAGGCCACCTACCACATACAGAGTCGTCTCGATTGCCATACCGGTTTCCTATAATTCCAAGCTGCCAGCCAAAAGTGACAGCAGATTGTCTTTTTCGGCAATGTCGTTCGGCTGCGATTTGACGATTTTCTTCAGGACTGCGCGATGCTCGGGCGATCTGCTAACCACTTCTTGAGCATGTTTTCTCGTGTTGCTCAAAACAGCTTCACGCCGAAGCGCTTCACGGCCCCGCGCCCAGCAGGCAAGACGATGTGCCCAGTTCCGATAATGGGTCCTCACCAACGCCATTTTGTATGCAGCTACAGCGCTGCTAACCTCGCCTTCGACTGGATCGGTGGGGGCTCGCAATATAGTTTGACACAGAGCCCACTGAAATTCGCGGCCTCCAGCGATAAGGCCTACCGCTGCGATCGAATCATAGTTTGACACAAGCAGATGCCCCATCGAAAAAAGGCACCCCGTTGCGCGGAATATAGTTTGACACAACCAGCGACAAGCCCGCTCAAAGCGACCTCACCTGTGGCCATGTACCGCACGCCAAGTCGCCCCATCGCCGTTCGGTAGCGTGGTGATCATTGAATAGGCCTGTGGGTGTACGATGGCACAGGTGAACCCTTCGAGACCCCTCATGGCCCAATCAGCGCGCACGACGGTCAAATGTCAGGACCCTGGTGATGGCTCGGGGGATGTGATCGTGGAGTTACCCCCAGACATCCTGAAAGAGCTGAGCCTTGCCGTGGGCGACAAGCTCAGCATCGAGATTGTCGACAGCGTGATCGTGCTGAGGCCAATCCGTGATCCTAATCCAGGCTAACCGCTGACTGTGCCTGACCGGTCTCAGCCAAAGCAGTTTGTGCACGGTCTTCAACCATCTCGACCAATTCAAAGTGTTTGGGGACTCGCGCTTCAGCCAGTCACTCGGCACGAAATGGTGATTCAGGTGCACAATAGTGCTCTGACCATCACCAAATGCACAGAGCATCACGTTCATCTCAGTCTCGTCACCTGCCATCGCCGACGGCACGAACACCCCACCGCCGTCACTTACGCCGAAGGATCGTCGCCACTCGGAGAAACGCTTTCCATCTGAGACCAGTGAGCTCATCGGCCCGGAAAACCTCTCAGGGCTTGGTGTTCGAGCTGACCTTCCAAGAGGCAGACGATGGCGGTGCGTCGAACAAGGTCACCATGCGCTACAGCTATGACCTCAACCGACACCTGGTGCTTGTGGAACAAAAAGTCGCGGCCAAGCGATTCAGCGTTCAATGGGATCGTGCAATCGCCGTCCAAGAGCGGTTGGGCAAGCTTGAAGCACTGCTCTCTGAGCGACTGCCTCAGGAAAGGTCGCCGCGATCCTTTCAACCATGCCCCAAGACTACATGGCGCTCGCTCCTCGCCTGAAGTTAGTCGCCTAACCCGCCTCCCCCTCACTGCGGCTGCTCATCATCCAGCCATGATCTCGCCGCAGTGGATCTGCTCGATGCGCCGATAGGTCTCATACAGAGAGATCAGGTCTCCTTGGGCCATGATCTCCAGAGCAGTTCGCCCTTCAAAGAAAGGGTTGGCATTCCTGAAGCTTGGAAAGCCCCTCACGTTGTCCTGGTTGCTGAATGCAGCCCTCAAAGAACCGTGGATACCGATGACAAGCCCGATCCGCTGCTGCTGATCGAGGTCTAGCCTGCGCCCACACTCCCGTCCCTGCGCAGCGCGACGGAACGTCGACGGGGAAATCCGCAGGATTCTGCAGGCTTGCCCTGGAGTTGCTCGCCAGGATTTGATGATTCGAAGCGCGACCTTCAGACCGACCGAACACTGCTCCCCGGTAAGGCACTGACTGATGACCATGGCCTCAACTCCTACACTTTTTCTTAGCTTACTGCTGAACATGAACCCGATCAAAGTCACGGACTCATGTGCAGAATAGAAAGTGCTCAACTCACGATTTTTAGTTACGCCTTGTCTGGCTTATTGCGGTAGTACGCATTACCACCGAGGACCACATTAAAACCTGGAGGTCCCTGCCAGTCTCGAAATACACCCGTCGACTTGAGTAAGGCCTCAGGATCTACTCCATTCTTTTCGAAAGCATCTAAATCCCATTCAAATAAACTGACGATCGCTTGAAAAGCTGAAAAAGGGACGGTAGAGACAGCTCTAAGACTTCCGCCGCCTATTGGAAGCTTAAGTTTCGTCATATCGTCAATGGCACAAATTATCCTCCTGAGTCGAAAGTGCCAAACAGATTCAAGCAGCGATTCGGCCTGCTGAGCGGCAAGAGGAAATCTGCGCTTACGTATTAGTGCATCCCCCGGCAAGGAAACAGGAAGTAGTTTTTGCAGATTACTAAAATTGACGCGCTTCTGGCCCCTGGAAATTTGATACATGTCCTCCGCCCCCTTCAACAGGATGGCGACAAATGCGCTGTCTCGGGAATCAGTGGCATCCTCGGCCTCAGTGGGTGCTGGGGTTGGCGTGGTGAGCTTGCGCAGCAGCCAAGGTTTATCGTTCTCGTAAAGCCACTTGGTGGCCTTATAGGCGTTGCTCCAGAGGTACTCCAGGCTTGCATGCCCTCGAATTGCCAGCAGGGTTTCGACTTTCTGACGGAACTGCGCCTCTTTGCCGGGTTTTGGCTTTTCATCCAGAGCACGTAGCCTGACACCTGCCACACCCTGAAGAATATGCTCCTTCTTCAGCGCATGCTCAAACTCTTCAGCGCTACCAAACAGGTGCTGCGCAATGATCAAATGCCGAGAAAGGGGCATGTCCACCTGATCTTTGTGCTGAGTAAACCTTATCCACTGGTTGTATTTCCCTGCTGCATAGGCATTATCCATCTGCGAAAGGGATTCATCACCATATTTATCACGAATACTGTCGAACAGCTTCGCGGTGCCTGTAAACTTTCCATGTACGAACCCTCGTTTCTTGCACTGCCTAATATACGTCGAACAAAGAGTCTCACTGCTTTGCGGTGGGATATTGCGCTGGAGGAGTTCATGTGCAAACTCTGCAAATTTCCTTTCGTGATGAGCGCCCTTGCTCACAACCGCCGGACTGAGCACGCTCCAACCGCATACACAGGGCTCTGAGAGAACCGGCAGCAACCGAAGCTTTCGGAAGAACGGCAGGGAGCATTTCGGGCATGCATGCATCAGGGAATCGCCATGACGCCAGCAGACGTACACACCTGGCAAATGGTGTGACCGATGCCAATACGCATACCCCAACTCAAGAAAGTCCTGCTCTACGCACGAGCGGCAAAGCTTTGCCTTGCCATGGACCGTTATCTCTCGGCGAGGAACGCGGGCAACCCCAGAGAAACTGAGCCCTGGATTGCCGGCTTCCGCTCCTTGGCTTACGCCCAGAAACGGCCTATAGGCGGGAAAGGTAGTATTCGTGCTGACGAGATCATCCAGATTCCTCGCCGTTTCACCAGGCAATCTGGCAGCGAGCACGTCAATTTGCTTGGGTAACATGCCTACGTTGAAAGGCTCCGAGCCAAACAGATCGCGGAAAGTCTCCCTAGCGGTTCTGTTACCTGAAAGGAAGTGATAGCGCGTGATGCGGGAATGCAGCATCTCGTCCGGCATAGACATAGGAAAAAACAGAAGATCAGACATCAGTTACCGACTTACAAGGTAGGGCTCGGAAAGGACGCACATCCAGTGATCGGCCTACTTGTAACACACTCAATCCTGTATCAGGGTCAGGACTTTTGAAAATTTACACAAAGAATGACGGCATATAGCCACTACACTTTCACATTTCCTCAACAGATATCTCATCATATATCTATCCGATACTGATCACGTATACATCAGGTATTCCGGGGGCTGGAGGGTGATCCAGCACGTTAGAATACCCTCACACTTTCTCGCAAAAAGTACGCTTCCATAAACGTCCAATTTTCTCCATCTGGCCAGGTCAATTTCCGGCCGGTTTGACGAATGCGAGGGCGGTGGCCACGTCACTTGGTGACGGCCGCTGACGCGCAGCAGCGCCGCCGGCGTCTGGTCTCTCATCCTTCGGTGCCGGCCAACGTGTACCAAAGCCGCGTACCAGGTATCGGTTGGTGCGGTCGAACTCATACTCGCTGTGAAACTCACCTGGGCGGAACGAGACCAGCCGTATGTCATAGAGCCGCGTGACAGCATCACCGATCGGACTTACAAACATGTAATTCCCGGATCACGTGGATGACAGCTCCCAGTCGGTAAGCTTCACTCATGTCTTCATGGAGTAACAGAAATGAACACCGCTAAAAGCATTGCCGCCCTCATGCTCGTAATCGTCTCCTCATCCGCTTTAGCTGAAGGAGGATCTGATCGCTTACACGGAAAGATGATTCAGGCAAATGAGCAAGCAATGCGTGCCTACGCCGCTGCCAATGGAAAAAAACCACCTGAAGTGATCCATTATCGCTACGGAATGAAACTGGATGTGGCGAGAGTTATCAGTATGACTTCGCTCAAAGGTAGCTGCGACGTGATGCCGACACAGATGAATTACGAGGACTCAACAGGTGAGTTGAAAATCCTCGAATATCGCTCTGCTGGAATTAACTGTAGAGGTCAAAACTGACCGAAGGGACAGGGTAAGTCTTGGAGTCCATCGCCTTGGCTTTGCTTTCAGCGACGGGAGGTTGGGCATTTTGCGTTTGAGCTACTCGGTACGATTCCATCGAATTATTCCTGGCCACTTCCATGCGTGCGAAAGTCCGGTCACCACCGCCTTCAGCCATAGCCAAAGAAGAGACGGTCAGAGCCGCGATGACGAACAAGGTTTTGATAGGGTTCATTTGGGGGACCTCGGATGATTATTGGTAACCCCTGAATCCACATCAATCGTTGACTCTTGGGGGGTGAGCTTGAGGCTCAATAGGACTATAAGACTCATCCCCTGTCAGGAAGCTTAGGCCAATATTACAGTTGTGTCAGGTTGCGATATTTCTC
Organism: Pseudomonas monteilii NBRC 103158 = DSM 14164; assembly: GCF_000730605.1. Classification (GTDB taxonomy): domain Bacteria; phylum Pseudomonadota; class Gammaproteobacteria; order Pseudomonadales; family Pseudomonadaceae; genus Aquipseudomonas; species Aquipseudomonas monteilii. Next base: position 29,642 of record NZ_BBIS01000064.1, read on the forward strand.
TTGACATACAGAGTGATTAGTCCGTAAGGTCTAAGCTATCCAACGACACATAACCTCCATCCACCATCTAAAATTTACCTGTGCGGTGTTGTAAGTTTCCGGTCACTGCACGATGGCGTGGCGTTTTTTGAGTTTTCGCTGAAATCATACCTCGACTCGGACGCACTACGTTAAGCACTTGAGTGTTCGATAGGTGGGAATTAAATGGCAGCGTAACTATAGGTGGCCACCGGTGAGTATCAATTTTGAAAAAGCGCTTGGCTCCGCAGAAAGAGCATTACTTTTTCGCAGCCAACGAGCTGAGGTACTTAGCAATAATATCGCTAATGCCGACACTCCTAACTTTAAGGCCAGAGACTTGGACTTTTCTGCTGTACTGGCTAGCCAAACAAAAGGAGGTTTGGCTACTCCGTTCTCTTTAAAAACAACAAACCCAAAACATATTGCCGTAAACGAATTAGTAAGTGATATTCACGGCGGTGCTTTGCTTTACAGTACGCCGAACCAACCTTCCATTGATCAAAATACTGTGGATCAACAGGTCGAGGTCGCAAAGTATACGGAAAATGAAATTCATTTCGAAACCGCCTTTACTAGATTAAATGGAGCATTTAAGGGGCTACTTAAAGCTCTGCGAGGTGAATAATAAACTTTACCCAGCGAGGGAATCAGCGCCTCAGGCGCTGATTTGGGAAGGGAAACCGAGTGCTTCGACAGTTTTACGGACCTGCTCTGGTTTTTCGCTGCTTTCAACGCTTACCTTACCTGCCGCGCGATCCACGGAAATCATAGCCTCGCTGTCCAGTGACTGAATTGCTTTGGTGATTTTGCTGACGCAGCTACCGCAACCAATGCCTGATAAGTTTAAGACGAACATGGTTATTCCTCTTGTGCTGAGCGGTCTATTTTCACCGCAACAACAGGATCAACGTTGACACGACGGTAAGGTCAAGAGTTATGTATAGCGGGCTGCGAGCATCGGTTACGCTCAATCAATTCGGGTATTCCTCAGCCTCAAAGCATTGAAAACTACAGACGCAGAACTGACGCTCATGGCTAACGCAGCAATCATTGGAGACAGAAGGTGCCCCGTCAGTGGATAGAGCAGGCCTGCGGCGAGGGGAATACCCATTGAGTTGTAAAGGAAGGCGAACCCCAAGTTTTGCCGCATGTTTTTTACCGTTGCAACCGAAAGTGCCCGTGCCCGTAAAATCCCCATCAGGTCGCCTTTTACCAGCGTGAGCTGCGCGCTATTCATCGCGACGTCAGTCCCTGTACCCATGGCAATGCCCACATCTGCTCGCGCCAAGGCCGGTGCGTCGTTGATACCGTCGCCGGCCATGGCAACCTTTCGACCGGATTGCTGGAGGTCCGCCACCAGGCGCTCTTTGTCCTGAGGTTTCACTTCACCATGAACCTCTTCAATACCCATCTCCTTGGCGACAGCACGTGCGGTGGTGAGCCCGTCTCCCGTGGCCATGATGATTTTTACGTTATCAGCCTTAAGCTTGGTGACTGCTTCTTTAGAGGTCGGTTTTATCGGGTCTGAGACCGCCAGTAATCCTGCCAAGACCCCGTCAACTGCTAGATAGATGATGCTGATGCCTTCAAGGCGCAACAACTCTGCACGGTCTTGTAAGACCTTTGTGCTCACGCCGGCAGCTTCCATCAGTGCAGTGTTGCCCAGCTGTACTTTCTTGCCATCAACGAGGCCACTGACTCCGATCCCCGATCCGGACTCAAACGATTCAGGCTTGGTGAGCGCAACATTTTCAGTTCGGGCGTGATCGACGATGGCATGAGCTAAAGGATGTTCGCTGCCTTGATCAAGGCTAGCGGCCAGTTGAAGCACATCGTGTGAGTTGAAATCGGGTGTGGCCTCCACACTGTGAAATACCGGCCGTCCCTCTGTCAGGGTCCCCGTTTTATCGACAATCAGTGTGTCGATCTTGCAAAGGTTTTCAATGGCACTGGCATCCCTGAACAGCACACCCATACTGGCGGCTTTACCTGTCGAAACCATGATCGACATGGGCGTTGCGAGACCCAGTGCACAGGGGCAAGCGATGATAAGTACGGCAACAGCGTTTATCAGGCCGAAGACCCAGCTGGGTTCCGGACCGAATAGCCCCCAGCCTAAGAGTGTCAGCAACGCAATCGCGATAACCCCCATCACAAAGTAGCCGGCAATCGAGTCGGCCATTCGTTGCATTGGCGCCTTGGAGCGTTGGGCTAGAGCGACCATTTGTACTATCTGCGACAGCATGGTGTCGGCGCCGACCTTTTGCGCCTTCATCACCAAGCTTCCATGAGTATTAAGCGTGGCGCCGATCAAACTATCCCCTGCTCTTTTCATTACCGGCACAGGTTCACCAGTGAGCATGGATTCATCCACCGCACTTTCTCCCTCGAGTACAGAGCCATCAACTGGCACTTTTTCACCAGGG
>NZ_BBIS01000063.1 GCF_000730605.1 Pseudomonas monteilii NBRC 103158 = DSM 14164
TTCGGTGCCCGAGACGTCTGGTTCGTCGTGGCGCTGCCGGTGTACCTGAGCACCGCGTTTGGCTGGGAATTCTGGCTGGTCGGCGGCTTCCTCGCCGTGTGGATCATTGGCTACGGCATCGTCCAGTCGTTTGCTCCTCACATCACCGGCAAGAAGCGTGGTCATGTGCCCGACGGCCGAGCGGCCTTCATTTGGGCTCTCGCCCTGGCCGGACTGCCTGCGCTTATTGCCGTGGGCCTATCAGCAGGCTGGTCGGCGCAGGTGGTGCTGCTCGGTGGGCTGATGCTGTTCGGCGTGCTGTTCGCGGTGAACTCCTCGTTGCACAGCTACCTGATCGTCAGCTATGCCAAGGAAGATGGGGTCTCGCTGGACGTAGGCTTCTACTACATGTCCAACGCCTTGGGGCGGCTGGTCGGTACACTGCTGTCAGGCTGGGTGTTCCAAGCCTATGGCCTGGAGGCCTGCCTGTGGGTTTCCAGCCTTTTCGTACTGGCTGCCGCGCTCATCTCGATCGGGTTGCCCAGACACAGCGAAATGGCGCAGAAGACCCACTGAGCACAGGGGAAGAGCGGAGGCACTCAAGCCTCCGCTTTCACCAGAAACTGCTCGATCTCAGCGACAGTGCTGCGGGCTGTGCGCGTCACCCCGATCAAGGTCGCGGATGCAGAGCCTGTCCACTCGCCATAACCCACGAGCCAAAGGCCAGGCTCATTCACTGCCCGTGTACCTGAAACTTCGACGCGACCGTCACCAGTGACTACCCCGAGCTCGCCAAGTGCCCCAGCGCCGGCTTGAATCCGGTGCACCAGATCACCGCATCGACTGCGGTCTCCGAGCCGTCTGCCCAGACCACTCCGTCGGGGGTGAAACGAACGAAAGGCCTCACTGCATGAAGAACGTCTCGCTCACGCGCCTCGACCACAGGCGTGACCATCACGATATCGCCCAGCCCACCGACTGGCTGGTCAATCACACGGCCCTCCATCTGCGCTTTCCAGCGCTCTGTCGCCCGTTCGAACAGCACTCGACCATCTACATCATCAGGCAGGAAGAGTGGCTCGGTGGGCGTATCCCAGTTCATCCGCTACTTGGGAAACCTCTGCGAGAATCTGTGCCCCGGAGTTGCCGCCGCCGACGACCAGGACCCGCTTGCCCGAGAACGCCTGCGGCTCAACATAGTGAGCTGAATGCAGCTGCTGGCCACAGAACAGCTTGGCACCGGGATAAGCAGGGATATTGGGGTTGCTCCAGGTGCCGGTGGCACTGACCACTGCTTTGGCATCCCAGTACCCGCGCTGGGAATGGACACGCAACGCACCGCCGAGGCGCTCGACGGAGGTGACCCGTACTGGCCGCTCAATAGGGAATATCCATTCCGGCAGCTTCGGAACTGTCACCTTGCGGCGTCGTGTCGATAGCGTGTGGGTGCTCCTCAGCCATAGTGAGTGCACCACTGGCGAGTCCGAAGCCCGCGCCTCAATCAGCCATTTTCTCAATACCCCAACCCATCTGCTTCCACTCCCTTCAGGTGAACGACGACGTGCTCCTCTAAGCAGAATGGGTAAGCGCACACCAAGCGTGGTGTTCAAATCACTATTTGATCCAAGCCGCCGTATTGGGGCGTGGGCGCTGAATCAACTGTATCTCGCACTGCCATCCCCAGACAGAAATTGGGTTCCCGATTGCCAGACTGAGAATTTTCACACCCGCCTTTGGGAGGCCCACCTGTTAGCGATATTTCGCGAACAGGGACTCTTGGTCACCCAGCCTAAAGAATCACCCGATTTTCACATCGAGAATAGGCTGGGAGATGAGGCCTGGGTTGAAGCAGTGACAGCCAACCCGGAAGAGCGGTATGAGCATTTTGGCGCCTCGCCGGTCCCCCCACCCGCTGACCGACATGAGCGCTTCTTAGGAGCGGCTGCAGAAAGGTTTGCGAGGACCATCCAAAACAAATTGGACAAGCGCTACGAATCCCTACCGCACGTGGAGGGTAAGCCGCTCATTCTGGCCTTAGCCGATTTCCATGCGCCCAGTTCAATGCTGTGGAGCAGGGAGTCGCTCATCAGCTATCTCTATGGCTTTGCAGTTCACTCATCTGCGCATCGTGGTACGCACCTGATAACTGTGGAGGAAGAGACATCTCTGCTATCAGGGCGCCCCAACGGCCTATTTACGCTAAGGGAAAATGCCCATCTTTCAGCGGTCATTTTCACCAATGCCTGCACAGTGCCAAAGCTCAGCCGAGTGCCGATCTCAGGTGGAGCTCATCTAGACGGGTACCGATACTTGCGGTTTGGTGAGTTTTTCGACCGTTCTCCAGGAGCATCACGAGGTATCCCATTTCTGTTGGATGTAGCGTCCAGCGACTACGGTCAGCTCTGGCCGCAATATGGCTACGAGCCGTGGTCTGCTGAAGTGGAGGTCTTCCATAACCCTATGGCACTACACCCGGTGCCTAATGAGTTGATACCAGAAGTCACCCACTGGAGAGAAGTAAACGGAAGAGTCGAGTCCGAATCTTTCTTTGATGTATCGATACTCCGATCCAGGACACTCGTCCTCAGTGCAAACGCTAAGGTTCCGTCACTCGATGAGTTGCTGACAGCAACCAGTCCTCCAGAGCTCTGACGGCGGCGGGGTGGCCGCATCTTTGCCACGCAGGTAGATGAGAATTTCTCAGCAAGCTACCCAGCCAGGGGAAGGACATGAGATCCCCTGCGCATTCAGGGCCGTTGAAGCGTCACCTCTCTTCGGGTAAAAGCATGACCGTTATACAACGCTACAACAGCGTCATACCCGAGAGCATAGGAAGAAAAAATGTCGATTCAAGGACTAAAACGATACTTTGGAAACAAGATTCACGCAGTGATAATGATGGCCCCGCTTAAGCGGGAAATGATACGCCTCGGTATATGCACCCTTATGGCGATTATTCTGAATATCATCTTGTATACCGGCGTTGAAGTAGACGGCACCATCAAGCCGTGGGCAGAAACCCCGATAAAACTATTTGCATCGTCGATGTTATTCGCCTTCATGATCAAGGCTTTTCTGCCAATTCTCGGCTGGACGATTCTGAAAGCAATGCTGTTGAGTGCGAACAATGCCTTCAGCGGCATCCTGAGTTTTTTGGGCAATCAGTTCACAGGCGTCATGTACTGTACCGGAATCATTATGGGTTCTATCACGATTAAATTGTATATGGTTTCCGGGGTTTTAGACTCTGAGTTTGCTTATCTGTCCGCAATCGTATTTACTTCCGGGATTTTATATTTCTATGTGCTGCAATGCGCCATTCAAAAAACAATGAGTCCAGCTCTGCGTACACCAGCAGTACCGCGTTAAGCCACTAGGCTGTGACTATTCATCTCTGGAGCTCAGTAGGCGCTCGCTCTGCTGAACCCTCACCCATACACAACCATTAATGGCCAGGCCCGCCTTCGACTTTATGAAGAAGGCGAGCGAGCACGTGACTGATTGCGCATGTATTCCGAGATGAGACTTCCGAAATTGATGTCCGCCTCTTCAACGAGAATATTGACGTGACAGTACAGCTCTTCAGGACCTCTGAGATAATTGAAAATCCTTGATCTAACGATGCCGCAAACCCCTTCTTTGACCGCCGTAGAGGGGAGGTTGATAACATCGCCAACGCACGGAATAAGAGCTAGGCCATGGTCGCTGTTGAAGACAATGTCAGCTGGACAGGCATTAATGCTGGCATCAGATTGCCCTTGCGAAACCTGCTGATAATCAATGCTATACCTCATGTACAGCCTACCTCATTTTTTGAGTGAGGAATCAGCGCCGCGGATCGTAAACAGAAACCTCAAGCTCGCAAGCGACGGGAATATGTAGCGGATTTTCGGTACTAGAGAGCTTGGCAACTATCGTTTTTCAAGCACATACCCTACGCCCCGAAGCGTATGTATCAGTTTGGTCTCGAAAGGGTCATCTATCTTGGCTCTGAGTCTTCGAATCGACACCTCTACAACGTTTGTGTCGCAGTCAAAATTCATATCCCAAACCTGCGAAATAATTTGGGTGCGGCTCAGCACCACACCGGTATTACGCATCAGGTAATGCAGTAACGCGAATTCTTTCGTGGTCAGGTCAATGCGCTGACCGTCCCTGAATGCCCTGTGCCGGCTCTGATCAAGCTCCAGGTCAGCGACGCGAATGACCTCTACGGATGCAGGGTGATCTGACCTGCGCATCAAGGCGCGAACCCGGGCCAGTAGCTCAGGAAACTCAAATGGCTTGATTAGGTAGTCATCTGCGCCGTTCTCCAGCCCCCGGACCTTATCCGCCAGCCGGCTTCTCGCCGTCAGCATCATGATGCGGGAAGGGCAATTTTTACGGCGCAACAACTCAAGGACCTGCCAACCATCCATCTCTGGAAGGTTTATATCGAGAATAATCAGCTCGTATTCGTGCTGTTTGGCCAAGAACAATCCATCAGAGCCGGTGTGAACGCAATCAACGACATAGCCACATTCCGTCAGACCTTGACGCACATACTCCGCAGTTTTTACTTCATCCTCAATTACCAGAATTCGCATGGGATTTTGTCTCGATATCACTGAGCAATTAACCGCGCACGCGCGCCGGCATTATTGAAAGGGATGGTAAATCAAAATGAGCGTGCCGGGGCTCAAATGACGGATTTGTAATTTCTAGGTAATACAGTTGATAGTCTGGCGGTATATCTTGTCGCGGTTTGGGTTTGACAGTTGCGGGCCCGCTCTCCAGCAGGTGATTTGACCTTATGAAGTATTGGGTTATTTTCTTCTTCGTGCTGGCTTCGTTCCGCTCAGATGACGGCGAGGTTGCTCACATTGAGGAAACTGGTCATTGGTGTAGCCATGAACTTCACCGGCATGCGATGCGTGCAATCGAACGCCTACTTGAATTCTAGGCAAAAAAAAGGCGCCCAATGGGCGCCAAATATCCACCTTTTACCAAAGGAGCACTTAAGCCACTCAAGGTGAATTCGTAATGCTCGTTTTACTAATAGGACCAGCTAAGGAATAACTGGTCCAGTTAGCGAATTACAGAATCGAAAGCGGGTACTCGATGATTACACGAGTTTCATCCAGATCCGATTCGAATGCAGTAGCACGCGTGGTTGCCTGGCGCAACCGGAAGGACAAGTCTTTTGCCGGACCGGTTTGGACAACGTATTTGACTTCGACGTCACGCTCCCAACGCTTCTGATTGTCGAGCGGGTTGCCGTTGTCGTCGGTGCGCATGTAGAACTGGTTAGCGTTCGAGTAATCCGCGCCCGAGCCTCTGGCGTAGCGGGTCATGAACGTCAGGCCTGGAATGCCGTAGCTGGTGAAGTTCAGGTCATAGCGCAGCATCCAGGAACGCTCTTTCGGCGAGTTGAAGTCGCTGTACTGGATGGAGTTGTCGACGAAAATCGAGTCCGACTGACGCAGATAGTCGAAATCGTCGTCGCCGTTGTTGCGCTGGTGCGACAGGGCCAGGGTGTGAGCACCGTAACGCACGCCGACCTTGGCACTCCAGATGTTGTTGTCGAATTCACCCAGGCGCTTCTTACCTTCATCTACGGCTTTGTAGTAGTTGAAGCCACCGATCAGAGCCAGATCGTCGCTCAGCGGGTAAACAACGCTGGTACCGGCGTAGTACTGATTCCAGACGTCTTTCAGCTGGCTGGCGTAGACGCTCACAGTCCAGTTGTCGTTGATCGAGTAGTCACCACCACCGTAACCGATCCATGGCGAGTTGACCGGGCCGCCGTAGAAGGTCACGAAGTTGTCGTTCAGGTCACTGGAGAGTGGCTGGCTCATGGCGTGCAGTCGACCACCCTGAAGGGTGAGGCCTTGGATGCTGGTGTTCTCAACGGTCACGCCGCGGAAGCTTTCTGGCAGCAGGCGAGAGTCACCGGATGCAACGACCGGAGTCGATGGGAAAACATCACCCACTTTCACGATGGTATCGAACAAGCGGACTTTGGCTGCGCCGCCGACCTTGGTGTATTCGTCGCGAGCTTCGCCCTTGTTATCAACGGGTAGCACATCGAAGGAGCTACGGCCGCCGTTGCGGCCATCACCGGTGTCGAGCTTGAGGCCGATCATGGCGAAGGCATCAACGCCAAAGCCAACAGTACCCTGGGTAAACCCAGAGTTGAATTTGCTGATGATCGCGTGCGCCCAGGCTTCGGAGTAGCCGTTGGTATTGCCCTTGCCACTGTTGTAAGTGGGGGCCGAGCTGTCGCGATTATCACGGTTGAAGTAGAAGTTACGGTTCAGCACTGTAAGGCTGCTGCCTTCAATGAAGCCTTCTGGCTTGTCTTCAGCCTGTGCCGAAACAGCATAGCTTCCAGACAGCGCAGAAACTGCCGCCAAATACAGTGGTACTTTGATTTTCATCCGATGCTCCTTTGATTCACGGCAGTTTTTATTATGTTTACCTGCGCGGGTGTCGTTAATTGTTCTGACCCGGCGGCGCGCCTAGCGTAGCGCGAGCTCATATTTGCAGGCCGAAGATAACGGGAGGGTGATAGAACAATTACAATTTCGTCATCTGTCCGTTATTTGGCACCTTCGCGCCGCGTGTTTGCCATCTCCGTTGCTTGTAACGAAATCCTAGTACCGGGTTAGATTTCCCAGTATTTACGGGCATTACAGCGCTTTCTTACGAAATTGTAATTTTCTAGCCACCCCTCTGATAGCTACCGCTCTTTAGAGTGCCATCACCTAATCAAGTGGGGCTTGGCAGCTGTTTCGGCGTTCTCGCCAAGCTTTATCGAAGTTTGTGCACGAGGACCATCAAAGTGCCCCGGTATAACCGCAATGTCTTATCCAAGACCTCTGTCTCGCCCTGGAAGATCGCTGCACTCTGTGCAGTCATTTCTGGACTGATGGCACCTGCAGCTCTTGCCCAAAGCATCAGCTTGCCCCAGGCGCTTTCGACGGCCATGGATGCCAACCCTGACCTGGCCGCGGCCCGGCAAGAGATTGGGATCGCTGATGGTGCTCGCAAGCAGGCCGGGCTTATCCCCAACCCCACTATTTCGTACGACGTAGAAGACACCCGTCGTAACACCAGCACGACGACCGTGTCGCTTAGCCAGACCCTGGAACTGGGTGGCAAGCGGGGAGCTCGTGTTGACGTCGCCACTTACGGGCAGACCGCCGCACAGCTGGAGTTGGACCGTCGCGTGAACGGTCTGCGTGCAGACGTCGTGCAGGCCTTTTACGCCGCATTGCGGGCCCAGACAGGCCTTGACCTGGCCAAGCAATCTCTCGAACTGACTGAGCGCGGTCTCCGCATCGTCGATGGCCGTGTTCGCGCAGGTAAATCGTCTCCGGTAGAAGCCACCCGTGCCCAGGTGCAACTGGCCGAGGCCAAGCTGCAAGTTCGACGCGCCGAAACAGAGAAAGCAACCGCTTACCAACAGCTCGCTCAAATTACGGGCAGCTCAGTCACCGTGTTTGATCGACTCGAATCGCCAACCCTATCTCCGGGCTTGCCGCCTCGTACTGAAGATCTACTGGCAAAGCTCGACCAGACCGCAGAAATGCGCCAGGCCGTGGTACAGATCGACAAGAGCGATGCCTCGCTCGGCTCAGAGAAAGCTCAGCGTATCCCGAACCTTACTGTCAGCGTAGGTAGCCAGTACGACCGCTCTGTACGAGAGCGAGTCAACACTGTTGGCCTGTCTATGCCTTTGCCGCTGTTTGATCGCAACCAGGGCAACATCCTTTCCGCTTCTCGACGTGCAGATCAGGCCCGAGACCAGCGCAATGCCGTGGAGCTGCGCCTGCGCACCGAAACCCAAACCGCGTTGAACCAGTGGTCCACCGCCATGCAGGAGGTCGAGTCCTACGACAAGACCATTCTGCCGTCAGCCCAACAAGCCGTAGAGACAGCAACCCGCGGCTTCGAGATGGGCAAATTCGGCTTCATCGAAGTGCTGGATGCCCAGCGCACCTTGATCGTCGCTCGTGGCCAATACCTCGAATCGTTGGCAGCGGCGACCAATGCGCGTGCGCAGGTGGAAAGGGTTTATGGCGAAGTCGGCTCAACTGCCGGCGCTCGCTGAACGGGCCAAACATTTTCTTCGGCACACAGCCTTGAACAAGCCGGTGCCTACGATTAGCAGGAGTAGCAATGGATAACAAACGCAAGATCGCCCTCGCGGTAGCCGCTGTGGCAGCCCTCGGATTTGGCAGCCTTGCCTGGAACAACAGTTCCGGACAGCAGGCCGCCAGTACCGCCGAGCATGGCGCTAACGATGGTCATGGCGACGAAAAGAAAGCCGCATCTGCCGCCAAAGAGGAAGGTGATGAGGGCCATGGTGAAGAAGGTCACAGCGAAGAGGGTGGTGAAGAAGAGGGCAAGCTGAGGCTCAGCGCTGAACAGATCAAGGCAGCCGGCGTTGCTCTCGAAGCTGCAGCACCCCGTGACTTGGGTACAGTCGTGAGCTTCCCGGGCGAAATTCGCTTCGATGAAGACCGGACCGCCCACGTAGTTCCTCGTGTTCCTGGCGTTGTTGAGACTGTCCAAGCCGATCTGGGTGAGACGGTCAAAAAGGGTCAGGTCCTCGCTGTAATCGCCAGCCAGCAGATCTCTGACCTGCGCAGCGAACAACAGGCCGCACAGCGTCGCGTCGAACTGGCGCGTGTGACCTTCGAGCGTGAGAAGCAGCTGTGGCAGGACAAGATTTCCGCAGAGCAAGACTACCTCCAAGCACGCCAAGCGCTGCAAGAAGCGGAGATCTCCTTGGCCAACGCCAAGCAGAAGGTCGGTGCGATCGGTGCTTCGGTTAACTCCGTTGGCGGTAATCGTTACGAACTCCGAGCCCCTTTCGACGCCGTGGTGGTGGAGAAACACCTGACCGTTGGCGAAGTCGTCAGCGAGGCGACCAACGCCTTCATCCTTTCCGACCTGAATCAGGTCTGGGCAACCTTCGCCGTCCCGCCTACAGATCTGGGCAAAGTCACGACTGGTCGTGCGGTGAAAGTCTCTTCGCCTGACATGAACGTCGAGGTCGAAGGGAAGGTGGGTTATGTCGGGAGCCTGCTGGGCGAGCAAAACCGTGCAGCTACTGTCCGCGTCACCTTGACCAACCCCAACGGTGCCTGGCGTCCAGGCCTGTTCGTGAACATTGCGGTCACTTCCCAAACCGATCGAGTTGCCGTAGCGGTCCCTGAGCACGCAGTGCAGACCGTTGAAGACAAACCCTCGGTATTCGTACGCACCCCAGATGGGTTTGACACCCGCCCGGTAAAACTGGGTCGTCGCGATAATGGGTACGTGGAAGTCATCGACGGTATTGAAGCCGGCGCCCAGGTAGCAACCAGTGGCAGCTTCACACTCAAGTCCGAGCTCGGCAAAGCTTCTGCCGAACACGGTCACTGATGCGAACTGACAGGATGATTTCTCATGTTTGAACGTATCATCAGATTCGCCATCGAGCAGCGCATCGTAGTAATGATCGCTGTTCTGATCATGGCGGGTATCGGTATCTACAGCTATCAAAAGCTGCCCATTGATGCGGTACCCGATATCACCAACGTCCAGGTGCAGATCAACACTGCAGCGCCTGGCTATTCGCCGTTGGAAACCGAACAACGGATCACGTTTCCAGTTGAAACAGCAATGGCCGGTCTCCCGGGCCTTCAGCAGACCCGTTCCCTGTCTCGCTCTGGCCTGTCTCAGGTCACCGTGATCTTCAAGGATGGCACTGACATCTTCTTTGCCCGTCAGCTGATCAACGAGCGACTGCAGGTTGCGAAGGAACAGCTGCCAGATGGCGTGGAAGCTGTCATGGGGCCTGTTTCCACCGGTCTCGGTGAGATCTTCCTGTGGACCGTTGAAGCCGAAGATGGCGCGGTCAAAGAGGACGGTACGCCGTACACCCCGACCGACCTGCGCGTGATCCAGGACTGGATCATCAAGCCTCAGCTGCGCAACGTCCCGGGTGTGGCCGAGATCAATACCATCGGCGGCTATGCCAAGCAGTTCCTGGTTGCGCCGGATCCAAAGCGCCTGGCTACCTACAAGCTGACCCTCAATGACCTGGTTGCAGCGTTGGAAAGTAACAACGCCAACGTCGGCGCCGGCTACATCGAACGTAATGGTGAGCAGTTGCTCATCCGTGCGCCCGGCCAGGTAGGCAACATCGACGACATAGCCAACATCGTGATCACCAGTGTGGATGGTGCACCGATTCGTATCAGCAGCGTTGCTGACGTCAGCATCGGTAAAGAGCTCCGTACAGGTGCTGCTACTGAGAACGGCCGCGAAGTCGTGCTCGGTACCGTGTTCATGCTGATTGGTGAAAACAGCCGCACCGTATCTCAAGCTGTCGCCGCCAAACTGGCGGACATCAACCGCACCCTGCCAAAGGGCGTGGTGGCCGTGACCGTTTACGACCGTACCAACCTGGTTGAAAAAGCCATCGCGACGGTGAAGAAGAACCTGGTGGAAGGTGCGATTCTGGTAATCGCCATTCTGTTCCTGTTCCTCGGCAACATCCGTGCGGCACTGATCACCGCGATGGTGATTCCGCTGTCCATGCTGTTCACCTTCACAGGCATGTTCAACAACAAGGTCAGTGCCAACTTAATGAGTTTGGGGGCACTCGACTTCGGCATCATCGTCGACGGTGCCGTGGTTATTGTAGAAAACGCGATCCGTCGACTGGCTCATGCGCAGCATAAGCATGGCCGCATGCTCACCAAAACTGAACGCTTCCACGAGGTCTTTGCCGCGGCGCGAGAAGCTCGCCGGCCGCTGATCTTCGGTCAGCTGATCATCATGGTGGTTTACCTGCCGATCTTCGCCCTCACCGGCGTCGAAGGCAAAATGTTCCACCCGATGGCCTTCACCGTTGTGATGGCGCTGTTGGGTGCAATGATCCTGTCTGTTACCTTTGTTCCTGCAGCTATTGCCATGTTCGTCACTGGCAAGGTGAAGGAAGAAGAAGGTGTGGTCATGCGCACAGCTCGACTGCGCTATGAGCCGGTTCTTCAATGGGTGCTGGGACATCGGAACATCGCTTTCTCGGCCGCAGTAGCCTTGGTCGTACTGAGCGGCGTGCTGGCAAGTCGTATGGGTAGCGAGTTCATCCCAAGTCTCAGTGAGGGTGACTTTGCGATGCAGGCCATGCGTGTGCCTGGAACGAGCCTCACTCAGTCCGTCGAGATGCAGCAGCGTCTGGAGAAAGCGGTAATAGCGCAGGTGCCTGAAGTCGAGCGTATGTTCGCACGTTCGGGTACCGCGGAAATTGCATCTGACCCGATGCCACCGAACGCCTCCGACGCCTACATCATGCTCAAGCCTCAGGATCAGTGGCCTAACCCCAAGAAGCCTCGCGATGAGCTGATTGCTGAGGTGCAGAAGGCTGCAGCGGGTGTTCCAGGAAGCAACTACGAGTTGTCGCAGCCAATCCAACTGCGTTTCAACGAGCTGATTTCGGGCGTGCGTAGTGACGTCGCTGTGAAGGTCTTCGGCGATGACATGGACGTACTCAACAATACCGCCAACAAGATCGCGGCAGCGCTCAAAGCGGTACCGGGCTCGTCGGAAGTGAAAGTTGAGCAGACATCCGGCCTGCCGGTGCTGACAATCAACATCGACCGCGAGAAAGCAGCACGCTACGGCCTGAACATCGCGGATGTTCAGAACTCGATCGCTATCGCCGTGGGTGGTCGCCAGGCCGGCACGCTGTATGAGGGCGACCGTCGGTTCGACATGGTAGTGCGCCTGCCTGAGACCGTTCGCACCGACGTAGCGGGGATGTCCAGTTTGCTGATTCCGGTGCCTGCCAATGCGGCTCAGGGTGCCAACCAGATCGGTTTCATCCCGCTGTCGCAGGTCGCTAATCTGGACCTGCAACTGGGCCCGAACCAAATCAGCCGCGAGAACGGCAAGCGTCTAGTAATCGTCAGCGCCAACGTTCGAGGCCGTGACCTGGGATCCTTCGTTGAGGAGGCGACCGCTTCGCTGGATCAGAAGGTGCAAATCCCTGCGGGCTACTGGACGACTTGGGGTGGCCAGTTCGAGCAGCTGCAGTCGGCTGCCAAACGGCTGCAGATCGTTGTTCCAGTCGCCTTGCTGCTGGTCATGACCTTGTTGTTCCTGATGTTCAACAACCTGAAGGACGGCATGCTGGTCTTCACCGGTATTCCATTCGCACTCACCGGTGGTGTCGTGGCGTTGTGGCTGCGGGACATCCCTCTGTCGATCTCGGCAGGTGTCGGCTTCATTGCACTGTCCGGAGTTGCAGTACTGAACGGCCTGGTGATGATTGCCTTCATCCGCGGGCTAAGGGAGGAAGGGCGAACGCTCAGGCAGGCAGTCGATGAAGGTGCATTAACCCGTCTGCGACCTGTTCTGATGACTGCCTTGGTGGCGTCCCTGGGCTTCATCCCGATGGCCCTGGCCACCGGTACCGGTGCAGAAGTTCAGCGGCCTCTGGCGACGGTGGTGATTGGCGGGATCTTGTCTTCCACCGCGCTGACGTTGCTGGTACTGCCAGCCCTGTATCACTGGGCGCACCGCAAGGATGAAGATGGTGAGGAGGCTGAGGCGGTTAGCTGATAGCCGCCGCTAAAGAGAAGCCCACAACACGCGTTGTGGGCTTTTTTGTTTTATATGAGGTAGATGCGCTTACCTTTCAAAATTGTAAGTTTCTCGTCATGCCGGTGATGCCTGTGCATTGCTAAAGTTACGCCCGAGAAGATTTGAATTTGAGAGGTTCTTATGAAAAAGCTAATTATTGCCGCTGCACTTGTTGTGTTCTCGATGGCTTCGCAGGCTAACACTTTCTCTGAAAGCCAGCAGTTGCAATACACCAAAGAGCACCAAGCTGCGGTGGCCAAGTATGCCGAGAAGAATGGCAAGCCTATGCCGGAGATTCAGGATTACAAATATGGCATGAAGATAGACGTTGCTAAGTTTGTACGTCAGTCGCAGGACCCCCGTACCTGCCAGGTCTACCCACGGTTGATGACTTTCGAGGACTCCCAGGGCACGCTCAAGACTGTTCGTTACTCGATGTATTCGCAATGCATCAACAACAAGTAGTAAACGATTTGAACAGAACAATTAGAGAATTCATAAATGCCAGGCAGCGCCTGGCATTTTTTATTACGCCCGATGCTCCATAGCTTTGAAATATTAACGCCTGGGCCGGGGCAAACCGTGCAATAGGTCTTAGCTAACCAACCGCGACGGCTCCCAACTGCAGAGGGCAATTGGAAGCCTTGACCCCAGAAGGGACGAGTTATGAAAAGTTTGCTTGAACGCCCAGACGACCAAGCAGGGCACAAAGGCCATAGCCACGAGCATGGCAGTATCTTCGGCATGAATACCGAGCTGGTCTTCGCGCTGATCTGTGGTGTGCTGCTCGGTGCCGGAGCTCTCGCAGGAAAGCTCGGGCTGATCGATAGGCTGTCACTGGTTCTGTACGTATCTGCCTACGTGTTCGGTGGATGGTTCACTATCAAGGAAGCGATCAGCAACATCCGCCAGAAGCGCTTCGAGATCGATTCGCTGATGCTTCTCGCCGCAGCCGGTGCCGCGAGCATCGGCGCCTGGGCTGAGGGGGCTCTGCTGCTGTTCCTGTTCAGTCTGGGGCATTCCCTTGAAAGCTACGCGATGGGGCGGGCCAAGAAAGCGATTGAGGCACTGTCCAAGCTCGCACCGGCCACGGCGATCGTACGCAGAGCAAATGGCACGACGGAAATGCCGGTGGAACTGCTGGTTCCCGGTGACGTTGTCATCGTGCGCCCAAATGACCGCCTGCCGGCCGATGGTTTTGTAGTCGTGGGCTCCTCAAGTATCAACCAGGCGCCAGTGACCGGTGAAAGCGTCCCCGTGGACAAGCAACCTGTCGCTGATGTCGAGCTCGCACGTAGTAAGCCAGATGCAGTTGATGCAGCTTCGAAAGTCTTCGCCGGCACCATCAATGGCGAAACTCTCATCGAGGTTGAGGTAACACGGCGCTCCACTGAAAGTACCTTGGCGCGGGTCATCAAGATGGTCAGTGAAGCCGAAGTCAGGAAGTCACCGACCCAGCAGTTCACGGACCGCTTCCAGCGGGTATTCGTCCCGGTAGTTTTGCTGCTGGTAGTAGGGCTGCTGTTTGCCGGCATTTTTCTTGACGAGCCTTTCCGTGACTCGTTCTACCGGGCGATGGCCGTTCTGGTTGCAGCCAGCCCCTGCGCGCTCGCGATCGCTACACCAAGCGCCATTCTCTCTGGCATCGCCAGGGCAGCCCGAGGTGGCGTGCTGATCAAGGGCGGTGCGCCACTTGAAGAGCTTGGCGCCTTGAATGCCATGGCATTCGACAAGACCGGTACCCTGACCGAAGGGCGCCCACGCATTACCGATGTAATACCCGTGGGCGGCACGCAGATCGAGGATCTACTAAACGTCGCCATCGCTGTGGAGTCGATGAGCGACCATCCGCTGGCTGCGGCAATTGTGCGTGACGGTGAAGAGATGATTGGCACACGGCGCCGAATCCAAGCCAAGAACATGAGCAACATGATTGGCCGCGGCGTGCGTGCTGAGCTTGATGGGCAGTTCGTCTGGATTGGCAAGGTCGAGATGTTCGGTACCAATGGTATTCCCGCACTGAGCAAGGCTGCCCTGGAGGCTGCAGAGCGTCTACGTCAGTCGGGCCGCACAACCATGGTGATTCGTCGTGCTGACAAGGATCTGGGCGCTATCGGGCTATTGGACACACCCCGAGAGGGGGCCAAAGAGGCACTCCAGAAACTCAGAGAGATGGGCATCGACCGCATGGTCATGATTTCTGGAGACCACAACCGCGTTGCAGAGGCGGTAGCCAAACAAGTTGGCTTAGATGAGGCGTGGGGAGACCTGATGCCGGAAGACAAGGTCAAGGCCATCAAGAACCTGCGCCTTAGCGCCAAGGTGGCCATGGTGGGTGACGGCGTGAATGACGCCCCTGCCATGGCCAATTCGAGCGTTGGCATCGCAATGGGGGCTGCCGGATCTGACGTCGCCTTGGAAACAGCTGATATCGCGCTTATGGCTGACGACATCAGGCAACTCCCATTTGCGGTGGGTTTGAGCCGTCACACGCGATCGATCATCCGCCAGAACCTGTTCGTCAGCTTGGGGATTGTGGCCATCCTGGTTCCGTCGACCATCATGGGCTTGAGCATTGGTGCTGCTGTTGCAATCCATGAGGGCTCCACATTGTTGGTCGTCTTCAACGCCTTGCGGTTGTTGGCCTACCGCAGAAGCACCTGATCCCTGAGCTTCAATCATGAAGCTAAGCAGGGAAATGACCTGAAGTAGAAGTATGGGTCGTGCGCGATCAGCGCACGACCCATACTTTTTCTCACTCGTCGATCCCGATGCGCTTGAGGCTTTCAAGGGCCTTTCCACATTCAGGTGAGCCGTGCCGTAAGCCGCAGGCCAACGCAGCTTTGAGGCTCATGACACCGGCTACGAAACCGACTTGATTGCCGACCCCGTGTCCGTTCGCAAATCCCTGATCATACGCAATCTCCACAAGTGCATTGATCGCCGCCAGGGTGTCTTGTTTGTTGGTACTGTTCTGCATATCTACTCCGCGAGCATTCAGCTCATATCGCTCGGTTAGATGGCGGCGCCTTCAGTTTTGGGGTGAGCGAATCCCGCTCCCATAGCCAATCCCTAACGGGGGGCATAGCCCGCCACCGTAAGGAAAATCAGCTATTGAGAGCAGGTGACTCGTTTTGGTCACCCGTACTGCTCGCCTCACCGCATTGGCACTGAGTGGGTACATCCGGATAGCCGCTGTGTTTCTCGACGAACAGCGTTTGGCAGGTGGTGCACCCATAAATCCGCGGCAGAGACTTCAGACCACCTGGCAGCACATCGCTCAAGGGCTCGTTACGCCAAGGAGCCCCGTCAAGGATCTGGGTGCGAAGGATATTTCCCAGCCGCCAGGTATTAGTTTGTGCGCTCCAGGACCACATTGGCGCCGAAAGCGAATACTGGATGAAGGTCTCCTCCGGCTGCTTGGAGAGCATCGAGTACTTGGGACGGGCCCAGCCGGAATCGATGATGCTGAAACCCATGCCCATCTCAGCACTCGGATAGGTCTGCTCACCGAAGAAACGGTCGTGAGTCGCGGGAGCCGTAGCATGATGGTCAGTCGGCGGAAATACCCATAAGTAGCACTCGCTTCGGGTCACCATTTCAACGAGTTGGCTCTGTCCCCGTAGAGGGAAAGCTGCAGCCAGGGCGAAGCGATCTTTCCACGTGTTTTTCGGAGGCGGTGCCATTCCCGCCGCTATGGCCAGCGTCGCCGTTTTCGGGACGAACCGATCGCCGAGCTCGTTCAGATCCAGATTCTTGCAGAGGGCCTTGAAGGCCTTTTTACGAGTCGTCGAAGTAAAGGAGGGGTCGAGGAGCAGGCGAACCTGGTTCACGCCGATCCCTGAAGCTCGTAGCACCTCGATGACTTCTTCAGCCGCGCCGACTGCTTGAAGATCGGTCAATCCCAAGCACTTTTTCGCTCGCTCGATCGTCTCGTAGAGGTTGTACTGCCTGTCGCTATCACGGCGCACCTGGATTGACAGTTTGTCTTTGGAGGCAACTTCCGGGGCGACGGAACCAATGGCAGCGTGGAGCAGCTGGTGAATGTGCTGGTGAGGGTACGGGCGGCCGGAAGCCGAGAATGAGGCGTGCAGCTGAGCAGCGAGAGGTTGAAGCAGCTTTTTGGCAGACATGACTATCCCCTAATGAGCGACGTTGGGGTAGCTGCGCTTGTAGGGCCGTTAGACGCGAAGCTGGACGTCGAATCAGGTTCAATCATGAGTAGGAGTCAGGTTTGATTTGCTTGCACGGCCACCATGCAAATCCCGACGCGGCAATCTCACCAGATTCGCCGAGCTTTGGCAAGAGAGGTCATCGTAAGCGAATGGAGGTAGGAGGAGGGCGCTCCATGCTTGATCACGTCAGAAACACGAAAGCCGGAAGCACATTGAGCGCTTCCGGCTTTCTCACGTCAGACTGATGAGAGGGATCAGAAGACGTATTGCAGGCGGGTCACGATGGCATTGCCGCCGTCGTCGCCCACGGTATTCTCGTTGTTGTCGGTGCGCACGTTGATGTAGTTGGCACTGACTTTCACGGCCTCGTTGACGTACCAGTTCACACCCAACGTGTGGCTTTTGGCCTTGCGCTCGTTCGACTGGTCCGCAGCGGTGACCAGGTTGCCATCTTCGACCTTGATGTCGTCAAAGCGATAGAAGACTTCCCAGGCACCCAGTTCCTTGTTCTGTGGTTTGATAGTGTCGAATTTGGCACCGTCAAGCTTGTAGATGCGCGGCTCGCCGGTCAGCGTGTACGCCATCTGGGCGTAATAACCAGAGGCCTTCAGGTCATTGCTGGCCTGGTCAGCTTTCAGCTTGCGGCGAAGGTACTCGGCCTGAACCGAGAATGGGCCGGTGGCCCAGGCGCCCTCAAGCCCCCAAACCGAATCGTCCTTCCACAGTCCGTCCTGTGCTGCCGCACCGCCAAAGAGCATGCGGTTGCCGTTCGTGCCGGCATCACCGCCACCATTGGTATCGACGCCACGGACACCGAGGCGTGAGCGAATCCGAGTATCAACTGCGCTGTCCTTGAGGTCGCGATAGGCGTATTGGGCGCCGACGTGCAGGACATTCCCATCCGTGTTCAATGGAGCGAAGACACCACGCACGTTGTAGCGCTTGGTGCTGTCACCATCAGAATTGTTGTTGGTTTCGCTGAAAACGCTACCGGACACGTAAGCCATGTCAGCGATGGTGCTGGTGGCCTGGATACCCATGCCAGCGTTGTCGTTGATCCAGTCCGCCAGGTCGTACGAGAGGTTCCGCTCCATGGCGGTGGTCCACTTCGAACTGGTGGCTTTCTCAAGACCGAAGTCGGTGTAGAAACGGCCGAAGCGCAGTTGGACCGGCTTGAAACCGGTGTAGGTCAGGCTGGCTTCGTCGAAGTAGCCGTCGGAGTCGTTGCCCGTGTTGCGGGAGAGGTCGTAGTTGACCTGGTACTTCCAGTCTCGGTACAGGGTGCCGCCGAACTCAATGTAGGCTCGACGGAAGTAAGCCGCATCCGCGGTATCGCCATTCTTGGTGAAAACGCCATCGAATCGGCCGTAATCAGCCTGGACTCGACCGCCCAGTTTGAAACTGAATTCCTTGTCAGTAGTCGATACTTCAAGACCGCCCTTGGTCTTCAGAACGAGATCAGCCCCGTCAGTGGTTACTGTTCCGGAGAATGCTTGCGAGGAAAATGTGCCTACTATTGCGGCAGCCAACAGCTTTTCCCGCATGTTCGAAGAACGGATCATTGCTTGCCTCTCGTATGTTAAGTGCTTAGCTACCGACGTTGTATTTCGCCCTGCGTCGGCCTAAATTTATCTTGCAGATGGGAGCAGGCCACGGTTGTCACCTGCTGTAACAAGATGCCTTTGTTCTAAGCACTCTGACTAGATTGCAAGCGAATATGACAGTTGTGTTTCTATAGTGTTAAGGGGAAATTTTTAAACCTAACAAAACTGTTACCGAACAAGCCAGTCCTTCTTATCAAAAAAGCTCTTCTTGATCAATCTTCGGATTCCCAGAACGTGCGGATTACGGACAAGCTTCGTTTTGATAACAAGAAAGACATCTTTCTCCTCCAGATCGTCCAAAAAGCCCGGCACCGGCAGAATGTTCCTCTCCATCTTTCGACTGTAGTCGGGCAGCACACCGATACACGCGCCCCCTACGACAAGGCCACGGGATAAGCTATAGCTCTTTACCCGAGTGGTACCGCCCTGATGCTCAGCCATTATCGATGCCCACTTTCGTGAGCCCGCCAAGATCTCTTCATCCCAAGGGACAACGAGCATGAAGTTGTGCAAATCCAGGCTCTGCACTGGTAGGGTGACGCTCCTTGAGTAGCGGCTGGAAATGAACAGCGCGTGCCCAATCCGGCCGAGCCGTTCAAACCTATACGTAGGATGGCGATCAAAAGCGCCCTCATCATCTGGGCTCACGAAAGCGATACCCACATCGACTTCACACTCAGAAAGCATCTGCGTTGTGCACTCTGAATGGATTTCCAGCCGCATTTCGGCATGATCGCGTACGTAGGCGACTAGATCGCGGTTCACGATGTCGCTCAGCACTGGCTCTGTGATCGCGATGGTAAGCCTGGAGTCCTCCTTTTCACCAGACTTGCCCAGGCCTTCAGGGCCGAAGAGTTGGCACAGGTACTGGCTGACCCTCTCGCCTGTCCGGGTCAGAGCAAGCTTGTTGTGCTTGTAGACAAACACGGGAGCACCAATGTGCTCTTCCAGTTTCTCCAAGCGTTTGCGAAGGCCTACCACTGGCACATTGAGCCCTCGGGCAGCCTGTTTGAAACTGGCACAACGTGCTGTTGCGAAAAACTCTACGGCCAGCTGATCATCAATTGGCAGATCATCCAATATGTCAGGACTGTAAGAAACAACGCTGCTTGTATATGTTTCATTTTGTGTAACCATTCGATCCCCCTTCATTCGGGGAATCTAGCTCAATGTCGTCTGACATTTCCTTATCTTGACAACATTGTAATGCACAGGTCATGCGTGCGTTATTGGCAGGCCTTTATTTCAAAAGCGTAATCCTCAGGCAATCCCTCTGATATTGTAGCGTGCTAGTCTAGTGCGCCAACTCATTACTTATCATATATAGATTCAGCTAATTAAGCATTTACATTTAGTTCACTGTTTTTTCACCTTTGCCTCCATAGGCTTTGGCCATGGAAAATCAAAACCCACCTCTTATTACCTTACTAATTCGTTATCTGGGGATCGGCTTCATAGCAACGGGAATCCATTACGTGGTGTTCCTAGTGCTGGTTACGACAGAATTTGCTACTCCGTTGCTGGCCAGTATCTGTGGCGGCATGGTTGGCGCAATCGCAAGCTTTATTGGAAATAGGGCGCTCTGTTTTGTGGCAGATGGCTCTCGTAAGTTTCAGCCTGTCAGGTTTGCACTGGTCGCGTTAGCCACAAACTTCGGCAATGGCGTGGGTATGTGGTTCCTCATCAAGTCGAATCTGTCACCGCTTATCTCCCAAGTCCTAGTGACCTTAAGCCTCACTGCACTTGGATTCATTGCACATCGTTTTTGGACATTCAATCATGCAGACATTACATCGCTTTCCCGAGCGCCCTGATCCCTTGTTAACCATCGTGGTCCCTTGCTTCCAGGAAGAGGAAACCATCCCCGAGTTCCACCAGCGAATCACCCGCGTGGTTAAGCGCTTACCCGTCTCCTGCGAAATCCTCTATGTCGACGACGGCAGTAGTGACCGGACAGCCGACATTCTTCGCCACTATCAGGATGGGTCATCTGTACGTTGCCTGTCCCTGAGTCGCAACTTCGGTAAAGAGGCTGCACTGAGTGCCGGGATAGATCATGCCCGTGGCAGTGCGCTGATTTTCATTGATGTCGACCTGCAGGATCCACCAGAGCTCATTGCGGCCATGGTGGACTACTGGCAACGCGGCTACGACGTAGTGAACATGCAGCGCAACTTGAGAATCGGTGATTCGTGGTTCAAGCGCATGAGTGCCCGGGCTTACTACTGGGTCATGCAGCGCCTGGTGGAGAAGGTGGACATGCCGGCCGATGTCAGCGATTTCCGATTGATTGGGCCTGCGCCGCTGGCAGCACTGCGGGCGCTGGACGAACGCTCCAGGATTCTCAAAGGCATGATCGGCTGGGTAGGCTTTCGTACTATCGAACTGCCCTACAATCGCACTGTTCGCCATGCCGGGAGCACCAAGTGGAATGCATCTGGCCTGTTCAATCTGGCCATCGAGAGCATCGTCAGCTTCTCTCGCAAACCGCTGCGCATTTTCAGCCTCATCAGTTTCGGACTATTCGTCTCCAGCATCTGCTACATGCTCGCGTCGCTTGTGGCAGGCAGTTTCGACATCCATCACCTGATCGTCGGAATGGCTTCATTCATGTGCGTCGGTGTCGCCATGGTGGGAGAGTACCTGGGCGTGACACTCGCGGAAGTGAAGCGCCGGCCTCTTTATTTCCTGAAGCACAGCAACAAGGTAGATCCCGTGTCACTCCACCCTTCGATGGCTTCGATCGAGGGTAAGAAATGCTGAATCTGAAGAACGAGAGGACGCTGTGGTTGATCCTGGGTTCGATTTTGCTATTGCGCTTGGTGGGGCTGGGCATCTACCCGCTGATGGACACATCTGAGGCCCGCTACGCTGAAATGGCTCGCAAGATGGTCGAGTTGAATGACTGGATCACGCCCATGTTCGACTACGGGATACCATTCTGGGGCAAGCCTCCGTTGTCCTTCTGGACTCAGGCCGCGAGCATGACGGTCTTCGGCGTTAACGAGTTCGCTGCGCGTTTCCCAGCGTGGCTACTACACCTGGCAAGCTGTTTCATCATCATCAAACTCGGTACGCAGCAGATTTCTCGTAACGCCGGCATCTGGGCTGCCATTATTTTTTCCAGCACCACACTTGGCCTGGTCTCCAGCGGTGTTGTGCTGACTGACCCTGTTTTGTCGTTCTCGATTCTGCTGGCCAGCTACGGTTTCTGGCGTTGGATGAAGTGCGCCAGCAAGGCGGATGCCTACCTGATGTTCGCAGGTCTCGGGCTGGGCTTGCTTGCCAAAGGGCCGCTGACCCTTGTGCTTATGGGGGCGCCGGCATTCGCCTGGTTCGTTATCTACAAGGAATGGGGACGGGTACTGAGGCTTCCCTGGATTAGCGGCCTTGTGCTCATGTTCGGTATATCCGTGCCGTGGTATGTCGCGGCCGAAATGAAAACGCCCGGCTTCATGGAGTACTTCTTCGTTGGTGAGCACTGGAGCCGCTACGTCGTCAGTAACTGGGCAGGGGACCTCTATGGTAGTGCTCATGCCAAGCCGTACGGCAGCATCTGGATCCAGCTCGGATTGTCGCTACTGCCATGGGCCTTGTTCCTACCACTGTTGATCCGCAAGCGTGGATCGATGCAGCGCTTCGAAGCCTACCTCTGGCTGTGGGCCTTGGCGACACCGGTCTTCTTCACATTTGCAGGCAACATTCTGTGGACCTACCTGCTACCCGCGCTGCCAGCGTGGGCCTTGCTGCTGTCTGCACGGGTCAGCGAAGTTGGCCCGAAGACCACCTGGGCTGCCGCTGCGAGCGCATTGGTGTTGCCAATCATCGGTGCGGGCATCATCTACGCCGGGGTACTAGAGGAGCGACCTCAGAATCAGCGAGATGTGGTTCAAGCCTGGCTCAATGTGCAGTCTGCTCATTCCGCTCCCCTGATCTATCCTGGCCGCCGCTCATACTCGTCGGAGTTTTACAGCAGCGGGAAGTCCGAGAACATCAAGGATCCTGCCAAGTGGCCGCAGGATGGCTCGTTCTATCTGTCCAGGCGCTTGCGAGACAGCAAGGATGGTCTGCCCGCTGATCTAGCTTGCACATCGATTACCGAAGCGAACGCCAGCCAGCTCCTGCTGTGCCATTGGAAGCGTACCGCACAAGGTGCCGAGGGTCTGGCCGGAGAAAGCAATGCGGAAACGCCTCGCAAGAACGAAGGCTAAATTCTAAGCACAAAAAAGCCAGGTTTTACCCTGGCTTTTTTGTCGATTACTTTCGTCATTTGAAGTCCTATTTAACCGCCGATTAATTGTCGGCTTGTTCCTTACCATCCTTGCTTTCTTTCTTTTGCTCTTGAGCGACTTGTTGTTTGTTCTGGTCCGAAGAGTCATCGCTCCATAGGCGAGCCTGTTCGGTTCGGAAGTTCTCGTTGAACTGTTTCGCTCGCTCGAAGCCGCCTTCAGCGTAAGCGGTACCCATGAGACCCAGCAGCAGGCTGCCAATAGCGATAGACTTGACAAATTTCATTGTGAACCTCGGTTCATACTAGGCCTACCTGATTAGCGGCCTTTGTTGGTTTGTAGTTTAGGAACGCGAAGCTAACGACAAGGTGAGTCAATAATTACAATTCCGTAATTTTGGCTGCAGATAGGATGCGTTAAATCGTCAAATCTGGAAGGATCATGTCTATCTCGGCACTGTCGAGGGCGACTTCGAATTTTGTCTTAAATTACAATTTTGATATCTAGCGCGTTAATTCAGCGCGGCGTTGTTGGCCGCCCTAGGAGATAGCCATGAATGACATAGAGCCCTGGGCAGTTGCTATCGGTGACTTTCGCCGCTGCACTGAAAAACTCACTGTCCAACTCGACGAGCTGACCTCGCAGACGCGCACCTCCAGCGCTGTTCTGGAGAGGTCGAACGAACTGGTGGAACAGGTGGACGCTGTCGGCCGGCAGATTCAGGAGGAGGTGCGAAAGGCGGAGAAGGCTTGGTCGAATGCGGAAGAAGTTGCCTTGCGCGCCGCTGCATCAGCATATTCAGCTGCATGCCGCGGAGTCGAAACCGCCATCCAGCCACTGATTTCGGAGCTTACAGCAGCGACAAAGGCCGCGGACGCCTCTATCCAGGAGCTCAAGCGTGCACCGGTGCTGGCCAAGCGTTATGTGATGGTGGTTGCCACGGCGTTCTTCATTCTGGCGCTGATCTGTGTCTACTCGACAATGCGCCTGATCGATGCCGCCGGCAGCGTAAGTGCTCAAGAGAAAGTGAATGCTCAGTACTTCTCCCACCTGTGGAAGAATGCCAATCCTGACGAGCAGAAGATCATCAAGTCGGTGATTCTGCGGTCGCCCATGGACCCTGTGGTCCTCCGGCACTGATGCATTGAGGCAAACAAAAAGGCCCGTCGATTGACGGGCCTAATCGTGTCTGCGCAATTTAAGCGGCGGTCATTGCCGGCTGCATTTGCTGGGCTGCGGGAAAGTGAAGGTGGAACCACGTGAAGTTTTCTTCGGTCACCTCCACGCTCGCCGACCCTTGGTGCAGGCTCATGATCGACTGCACAATGGCCAAGCCAAGACCGGTACCGCCTTCGCTCCGTGCTCGGCTCTTGTCCACACGGTAGAACCGCTCAAACAAGTGCGCATGGTGTTCCTTGGCAATACCGCGGCCGGGGTTGCCGACACTCAACGTCGTACCGCTCGCACTATGCTGCACCTTCACGTAGACCGTGCGGCCGCGAGGGCAGTAACGGATCGCGTTCGAGACCAGATTCGAGACGGCACGTTGAACCATCAGGCGGTTCCCGCGCACCACGTCATCACTGCCAGAGATCTGCAGCTGGATCTCGCCTTCTTCTGCCGAAATGCTGAAGAGATCGCACACTCGCTGAACCTCGTCCACCAAGGAAACGGGTTCGAACTCCACCATGGATGCTGGATGACTGACCTGGGCCAAGAACAGCATGTCGGAAACCATGCGGCTCATGCGGTCCAGCTCTTCTGTGCACGACTCTAGAACCTCCCGGTACTCGGAAAGCGATCGTTCTCTGGTCAAGGCAACCTGGGCCTTGCCCATTAGGTTGGAGAGCGGTGCCCGAAGTTCGTGAGCAAGGTCGTCAGCAAACTGCGAGAGCTGCTGAACCCCATCATCCAGGCGAGCCAGCATGATGTTGATACCGTCGGCGAGCTTCTTGAGTTCTGCAGGCATCCCATCAGTTGGAAGGCGATGGTCGAGGCTCTCGGTTGAGATCTTCGACGCGATCTTGAGGAACTTGGTCAGTGGCAGCAGGCCTCTGCGCACGGTCCACCAACCAATGGCTAGGATCAACGCGAGGATGACAGGGGACATCATTAGGCCCCAGGTTAACAACGCATCGAGTAGGGCTTCATTGGATGACTGATCAGCAGTCATGTAGACGCCGACCTCCGTACCATCGCCCAGAGTCATGGCCTGAGAAGCACTGAGCAGGGGGCGTCCGTTATAGTCGCTCCACTCATATTCCGTGGTCTGCGCCGCAGCCTGGAACCTATGAACCTCTCGATTGATCTGTTTGGAACCGATGGTGAGTAAAGGATCTTCACTCTCTGCGGACCTGTAGATGCTTACGTAGAGGTTGTTCTGGCCTGTGACCAAATCCACCAGCTTGTGCGAATCTGAACTGACATCGGCAATATCAGTGATTTCGGAAAGGCTGTGCGCCATTGCCTCCATTTTGACGCCGAGATCGATGCGAGCATTTCTATCCAGTGCTTGCCCAACCATCATGTAACCGAAGGTAGCGAACATCAGCAGCAGCGCTGCGCTCATCAATCCAACTTTTAGTCCCAGCTTTGCAGCCAGGCTGAATGGCCTCATGCGCGTTCCTCAAAAACGTACCCAACGCCACGAAGCGTGTGAATGAGCTTGGTTTCAAACGGGTCATCGATCTTCGAGCGCAAGCGCCGGATGGCTACATCGATGACATTGGTGTCGCAGTCGAAATTCATATCCCAGACCAACGAGATGATCTGAGAGCGAGTCAGCGCTTCGCCCGTTCGGCTCATGAGCAGGTGCAAAAGCGCAAATTCCTTGGTGGTGAGATCGATTCGTGTGCCACCGCGGAAAACGCGATGGCGGACGGAGTCGAGTTCTAGGTCGGCAATTTTCAGCGAGCTCTTCTCTACTAACTCATCACCACGGCGTTGCAGCGAACGGATGCGTGCAAGCAGCTCAGGGAATTCGAATGGCTTAACAAGGTAGTCATCCGCGCCGCCGTCCAAGCCCTTGAGCTTGTCATTGATGCGTCCGCGGGCGGTCAGCATGATGATGCGGACCCGGCTGCTCTTGCGGATGGTTTCCAGCAGATCCCAGCCGTCGATACCTGGGAGGTTCACGTCCAGCAGGACCAACGAATAGACATGAGTGTTGAACAAGTGCAGGGCATCTACACCGTTGTGCACGATATCTACGACATACCCGCTTTCGGATAGGCCCTGCTGAAGATATTCGGCAGTTTTAATTTCGTCTTCCACAACTAGAACGCGCATAACTTATCTCAAGGTGTGAGGAAGGAGTTGGCCTAATCCGCCATGGTTGCAGGCTGTTCGAAAGTTTGGCTGGGGTATGGCATGTGGTAGTCGCTACCTCTGTCCATACGCCGGGTCACCTGAGGACGCTTGAATCTTAACGCGAAGAAGCTGGCCGCGGCGAAATCCTACAAATTTGTAATGTAGCCGCAAGATTTCTGACAGTCATGCAGGCTCCACCCTTGAGCTTAGCGGATTCTGGGGCCTGCAACGGTGTACGACAGCTTCGCCTGACGGGTGGAATCGGCCAGGACAGGCAGCATTTCTGCCGCTAGCTGGCGGGACTGGTACTGGCCTTGGATCGAGTGCCATGCAGGCAGTCCCCATGGACGGCCCCAAACCCCTGCGCCTTTCTGTGAATTAGTTCACGCGAGGGCTCAGTATTCTCTCGAATAATTATCTTACAATCTATTACATGTCCAAATTGTAATTGCGCGATCATCTTGGTGTTAGCCTCCTTTGCTAGTTTAACGGCAGCGTAAGAGGCATTGCTGCTTTGGAAATTGTCTCATTTCAAAGCAGCTTGGCAAGAGCGACGGGCAGTTGTTCACGCCAGTGCATTCACCTGTAAACCATACGCTCCTTTGGTAGGTGAATTTTAGCGCCCCCCTACGGGCGCTTTTTTATTAAGGGACTTCTTATGAACACTACTGTATCAGCGATCGCCGTGTTTATGCTCTTTACATCACTAACAGCCAATGCCCAAAGCGGTATGGAGATCAATCAACGCATTGAGCGATCTGCTAGAGAGGCTACTGCGGATTATGCTCAGCGCGTAAAAAAGCCGATGCCTCAGCTTGAAGACTACGCCTATGGCATGGACCTTGACGTTAGTAAGTTGGTGTATGTATCGCCCAGCGTGCGGTACTGCGGTAACGTGAGAAGCATGATGACCTACGAAGACTCAAAGGGCGAACTACATATGGTTCGCTACCTGGTCAAAGGTGAGTGCATCAATAGTCGTTGAACGGCCCCTGAATTGCAGTCCTGGCTCGTGACTTATAACAGCTCAATGCCAAATCGACGGAGCAGCAGGGCAAAGCCCCCAAAGCTCACCATGGTGATGACGATACTGCTGATAAGCGTTGGCCAGAATCCCAGTTTGGGCAGCAGCACTGGAAAAGCGATGAACATCGGCAGGGTCGGCAGCACGTACCAGAAGGTGTACCAAGCATGATTGGAGATCTTCTCCATGCTCTGGTTCTCCAGGTAAAGCCAGACCAGCGTCAAGACCGTGACCAGCAGCAGGGCGGCGACCAGCCCGCCCAGCTTGTCACTGCGCTTTGCCAGCTCCGATACGAGAATCACTAATCCGGCAGTGAGTAGATACTTCGTGATGATCCAAGCCATCGCTGAACCTTCTGGAGGTTATGGTCGGGGGCAGGCGAAGCCATTCACCAACCCCTCTCGAAGTGCTCCTGCCGTTTACGCCATCCTTCACCGCATGTCTTCTACGACATCACCCTCAGCCAAGAGGGTGATGTGTTTGTTTGGTTTTTACCGATCGATCAGTGTGAGGGCGACGGAACGCTTTCGTGGAAAGCTGCCCGCTCGATCTGGATGGTGCAGTGATGGATTTCGAATGCATCGCTGACAGCATCCACGACGGCCGCCAGCACAGCATCCCCATCTGCAGAATCCCGTATCACTACGTGCGACGTCATCACGTTGCTGCCACTGCTGACGGCCCAGACGTGCAAGTCATGAACGTCCGTAACGCCATCTACGCCGAGGATGGTAGCCTCGATTGCCGTCACGTCGAGCCCCCTCGGCACACCCTCCATGAGGATTCCCAGGCTTTCGCGAAGCAACTGCCACGTCCGCGGCAGAACCCAGAGGCCGATTGCCACAGCGACAATCGTGTCGACCCAAGTCCAGCCGGTGAAGCGGATGATGAGTGCCGCGATGATTACGCCTAGCGAGCCGAGCATGTCGCTCCAAACTTCGAGGTAGGCTCCTTTGACGTTGAGGCTCTCGTTGCTCGCAGATGCCAGAAGGCGCATCGAAATTAGGTTGATGATCAGGCCGGCGATTGCGATCCACATCATCGCTCCGGTAGCGATCTCCGCCGGCATGAAGAAGCGCTGGTAGGCCTCATACAAGATGTACATCGCCACCAGGAAGAGCAGCACGGCGTTGAACGTCGAAGCCAGAATTTCCAGGCGCGCATAGCCGAAGGTTCTTTTCTGATCTGCCGGCCGCTTGGCTATCTGAAGTGCAATCAGTGAGATCGCCAAGGCGGCAGTATCTGTGAACATGTGAGATGCGTCCGACAGCAGCGCCAGGCTGCCGGTAATCCACGCGCCGATCACTTCTGCAATCATGAAGCTGCCAGTCAAGGCGAGCGCCATGATTAGCTTCTTCTGATGCCCCTCGCGTACTGCAGCGCTGCCATGGTCGTGATTTGAACCCACGTATTTCTCCTTGCGCAGGGTTGTGGTCTCGTTGGCCTTCCTGTCTAGCTAGCCTTAGAGCGTCGCTTGGCCACACTGACTGCAAAATCTTGCTCCTGCACTCAGCAGCGAGCCGCAGGCGGTGCAACCACTCGATAGCGGTGTTCCGCAGTTTAGACAAAAGCGTGCTGACGGATCGTTGGCCGTCCGGCACTGCCTGCAGCCCTGCAGATCTTTGATGGGGGCTGGAGTGGCAGGGCGCCCGCCGTCATACACCTGATTGCCGCCGTCGCAGCCCTGCTGCCGGCCATGGCGATCATATTGCTCGGCCCCATGTCCCCCGCTGTGGTGCTTGCCTCCACCGTGGTTTTCACGACCATGGTGCCCGCCCAGGATGTTTTTGAAAAAGCTCATGGTATTCGCCCCTCATTGATGGGTGACATATTAACGAGCAAAAGTTGAAAATAATGTTCTGCTCGCGAGAAAGACTTGTAAGTTGAATTGAAAGTTCAAAATTAGCCTACGACAAAACGAAACCGTTTTGTTCGTGAAATTAAATTTATCTAGCTGAGCGGCGCATTGTTTTTGGTGGGTGGTATTCCCCTAATTTTGATCATAGCGTGATCATTGACAATCAAAGCAGCAGTTATTGGATTTCTGTCAGCATTGTAATCCCGAGGTCATCGTGTCGTTATCAGGTCCCGGAAATAATGCGCTCAGCGAGATTCATTTCTCTTTTTATCCCTATGCCTCACACATACTAAGCGTCCCCAACGCGTAGGGGCCCAAGGCCTCTGGCGCTCCGCACATTGCGCAATCGCTCAGCATCTGTCGACGGCTTGCCTTGTAGCTCCCGCTAACTCCATAGCTACCGCCATGGATAAGCAGCTTCCAGAGTTTGATAATGACACCTTCCAAATCCATTGTTCACACCCTGTTAAGCAAATGGATCTTTGCTATTCGCAATGCGCGGCAGAAAGGCATCAGTACTAATTTGCTAATCGGCCTGGTGACTTTTTGGTTGCTGCTATTCGCGAACGCTGAGCTCTGGAACGTGCTCTGGACGCTGGTATTCAAAACCGATGAAGTGAACTGGCTGCTAGCTGCTAGCCTCCCAGTCATAGTATTCGCATGGGTGTTTACCGTTCTGAGCTTGCTGTCATGGGGGCGGCTGGCCAAACCCTTGCTGTGTCTGGTACTGATCAGCGCGTCTTTCGCGAGTTACTTCATGAATGCCTACGGCATCGTGGTCGATTACACAATGTTCACCAACGTTGTGGAGACCGACGTCGCTGAGGCAACCGAGCTGCTGAATTGGAAGCTCGGTCTTTGGGTCGCAATGGTTGGGGTGTTGCCCGTCTACCTGATTGCCCGGGTTCCCCTCCGGCGTAAGCCTTGGGCCAAAGCTTTGGTCAGCAGGTTCATTGCTCTGTCGCTCGCTCTGTTGACCTTATCTGGCATCGCGTTGAGTCAGTACCAGTCGTATGCCTCCTTGCTGCGCAACAATCGGGAGATCCGGCTGATTCTGGTACCTACCAACTTGTTTGCGGCTGGCCATGGGTACCTGAAGCGTCAGCTGGCCTCACCTAAAACGCTGACGGCCATTGGTACTGATGCGGTAGTTAATCGACAGGGTGCGGCTCGTAAACCCAGGCTGCTGGTACTGGCAGTAGGAGAGACCGCTCGCTCCGCCAACTTCTCCCTCAACGGCTACTCCCGTGAAACGAATCCGGAACTAGAAAAGCGAAATGTCATTAGCTTCACGAACGTGAGCTCCTGCGGTACCGCCACCGCGGTCTCGCTGCCATGCATGTTCCTGGACGTGGGTAAGGCCCAGTACAAAGATGGCTTGGCCAAGAGCCGAGAAGGGCTGCTCGACGTGCTTCAACGCGCTGGCATCAGTGTCATGTGGACTGACAACAACTCGGGGTGCAAAGGGGTCTGCGACAGGATTCCCAACCACAAGGCTGCCTCTCACGCGGATTCCCAACTGTGCACCAGCGAGGAGTGTAAGGACGGGGTGCTGCTCACGGAGATGCAAGACTTCATCAAGCGCCAGGAAGGCGATGCTGTCCTGGTGCTCCACTACAAAGGCAGTCACGGCCCGGCCTACTACAAGCGCTACCCCTCGCAATTCAAGAAATTCGCACCGGTGTGCGAGACCAACGAGCTCGACAAATGTAAGCAGGAGGAGGTGGTCAATGCCTACGACAACTCAATCCTCTACACCGATTATGTGACTGCAAATCTCATCGATATCCTGACGGCCAACACCAAGTTCGACACTGCGCTAATGTACGTTTCGGACCACGGCGAATCGCTGGGGGAGGGTGGGCTCTATCTGCACGGGCTGCCTTACGCGATGGCTCCTGACGAGCAAACAAAGGTGCCGTTGGTACTTTGGATGTCTGACTCGCTCGCGAAGAGCGAAAAGGTCAACGTGGGTTGTTTGAAAGCTCAAACCACGTCACCGCTGAGCCACGACAACCTGTTCCACACCGTGCTCGGCATGATGAACGTCCAGACGTCCTCGTATCGCTCAGCGCTGGATTTCACAGCCCCTTGCAAGCCCTTGGCCGGAGGCTCTTATTCAGGCCTTTAAATGTTCGATATGGCCCGGATCATCGGCCAGGCGGCTCTGCACAAGCCTGCTTTGACAGCTGAGAGAAGCTGGACTAATTACATAGCTGCATCCAACAACCCAAGCGGAAAAGGAAGTTTTGCATGAGCATCAAGCCAGGCCCTAAGCGCACCAATGAAGATGGCACTCCGGACAAAAGGCAGCGAGTCACCCCTGAGAAGCAGAAGGACCATCCGGACCTGAAACCTCACAAGCACAAAAAGGGGGAGTAAGAGAAAAGCAGCTCTCGGGAGCTGCTTTTTTGTTTAGGCTGCGTGCAAACCTTCCTGACTGTAGTCGTGAGTCTTCTGCTTTGCGTGATCGGTTGGGGTTGTTTTAAGTCACTACAAGGTGGTCACTTGTCGGGCGCGACTCACAAAAAGCTTAGATCGGCTTGATTACCGCCTCGCTTTGGCTAGCTTGGAATCCATCGCTATCCATCGATTGCAGGGGGCTGCATGCGTTTGCGCGGAGATGTTTATTGAAGCTGGGCAGATCCTACGCTTCATCACCGGACCCACGAAGAGATCCTGAATGACGGATTTTATCTCGACGTGCAGGTAAAGCTTTCGCGGAAAGCCGCAACGCAGCTGTTTATCGGTGTGTACGCGCCGTCGGGAACCGCGCTTTATGAGGAAGCGTTCGACACCCGGCCGAACGAATCAATGACGAGCGCGTTGGCCTGGGGAGTCGCCAGAGCGCGTGTCGTAGCTACGTTGTAAACCACTTTTTTTCACTGTAAGCCACTGTGGTTTACAGTGAAAAAAGTGGTTTACAGCAGGCCTCCTCAGGCTTGAGTCAGCTCCAGCAGATCGCCCAGCTCCTCCCGGGCCATCTTCACTCAACACTGAGCCAGTCGTGAGGTTGCACCGCACAAAGTCTTCCGCATCTATGTCCCGCTTGGCAGAATTCGAAGGCGTGATGTCTGTACCTCCTTCAAATCCGCGATCATGGTCATGCGCCGACGCGATGGCGCGGCGCTGCCATTTGACATTTAAGAGAATACGAAATATTTGCGTACGGTCTCTACTACTTCCCAAGTTCCGGAAAAGCCAGGCTCTATAATAAATTTGTCGCCTGCTTTGAGGTGAATTGGCTGCTTACCATCGGGGGTAATCACGCAATAACCTTCTTGGAAGTCGCAGTACTCCCATTTGGTATAGGCCACGCGCCATTTACCGGGCGTGCATATCCATGTACCCATAATCTTCGACCCATCTTCCGAGGTGTACGAGTTCAGATTGACAGTGTGAGGCTCGCCCGACAGCCGTTCCCAGGTGCATGCGTCAAGAACTGGTAAAGGGGAGGTGTCGCGCAGTACAACGATTAGGTCTTTCATAGAATGTGTTCGTGTGGTGATGATGTTTTGTAGCATCACAAAGTATGTCAGAAGAGAGATGTCTGTACCCGACACTAATATGCCCGTTTGCGAATTTCTGTCTAGGCTAACTCCATATGAAGGTGAGCGTTAGTGTTTTTTATATCTGATTATCAGCTCAAATGGTCGATGTTTCTATCCGGCCATTCAAAAACGATCTGAGGGTGGCGGTGGAAGGTGGTGATGTATTGAACTACGCTATACATGCGTCGCTGCAATAAACTAAATTGCATGAGAATAAAAATGCCAGAAGAATCTTATTGTAGCTATGATGAAGCTCGCCAGATAATTGCCGCGCTTAATATATGCACTGCCGGTCAATATAGGAGTCGATACAAAGAGCATGCGGGATTACCATCAAATCCCCCAATTTTCTTTGCGGGAAAAGGATGGGATTGTTGGTATGTGTTTCTGAGCAAGGCAAAGCCAGACTTATACGAATCGTTGTCGCAAGCACAGATTGCAGCAAGGTTTCTAGGTATTTCAACTCAGCTAGAATACGTGGCTCGTTATAAGGAAGACTCACGTCTGCCTTCCGATCCCGTACGGTTTTACGATGAATGCAAATCTTGGAGGCATTTCTTCCAAGAGGATTATGAGAAAGCTTATCCAACCTATGAAGAAGCAAAAAGCGCAGCGAGAAGGCTAGGTGTACACACCGCGAAAGAATATAAAAACCGTTACTTAGGG
>NZ_BBIS01000062.1 GCF_000730605.1 Pseudomonas monteilii NBRC 103158 = DSM 14164
GGAGGGTATAGGCGCAGTGCTGCAGCGGGGCGAAGCCTTGTTCCAGGTTGAAGCCTGAGTCGGCGTAACGGCAGGCGGGTGCGTCAGCGGTGCGCGGCACGATGGCATAGCGGATGGGCAGAATGGGGACGCGTGCGCTGCAGGCAGGGCCGGAGGTGGCGCTGCTGACACTGTTGTCATTCATGGTTGGATTCCTTGCTTTTGACCAAGGCGTGCAGTTCGTACAGTCGGCCCTGTGGAGACTCCTCGAGGTTGGTGTAGATCTTCCCGGCCTGGTCATCGGTCATGAGCCACATGTGCCTGGCAATCAGCCTGATGAATTCCCCAGCGACTTCCTCATCGCGAAAGTTGAGGGCTTTCAGTTGCGGCAGCAGGCTTTCAATCCATTGCCTGATGTCGGCCAATGTGTGGGTGGCGTGCTGTGGCAGGGTTACCACCTCGTGTGCCAGCGTGAGCACGAAGTGCTCGTGCATGCCTGCTTGCAGTCGCTCAAGTTCAGGCCTGCGAAGTGAGAGCGGGGCTTGCGAAAAGGAACGTGCATGTGTCGGGCTACGCTCAAGCGACTTCCACGCGTGAGCTGGCCCCCAGTTGACTCGCCAGGCCAGCGAAGTCACAGGCCCGAGCCATGCATCCCGATGGTCTTCATCCAGTGCATCCAGCCAGGCCGCCAGGTGGTCCGGGTTGAACTGGAAAGTGGCCAGCCCCTGATCCGGAAGCGAAATTTGCACAAGGCTGGTGAAATGGTCTGCCAACTGGGCAAGGTCAATCTCGGCATCCAGCGCAATCACGCCGCCAATAGGCATCCAGGTGGAGATTGCATGGGCAAGCAATTCTGGTGCATCTGACACGGCTACCAGCAACGGCCCGAAGTCATGGCGTTCGTCCAGAGCGCTGCGCCTCCACAACCACGCATGCTGGCTGTTCAGGCTGACATCATTGATAAGCTCAAGCACCGAAGGGGCATAGGCGGGTACCAGCTCACCATTGGCAAGTATTCGGGTTATAGGCCGGTAGGCCCAGTGCTCGATCACGCGGCTTTCGAGCAGCAGAAAGCGAGCGTTCTTCCCGAAGTGCTCACTCGGTTGTGAGATTGTGGTTGTTGTACTCATTGGCCTGGCCCTCGCATACAGCGGCAGTCGGGCATGGCGCAGGTGCCATCGGCGCGGCGCCCGCACTGGCGCTCCAGAGGTTTGCCGGTGACCGGCGTGCCGCTGATTGAAAAGGGGTTGGTTGCCCCGTCTGCAGACTTGAGCATCTGACCGTTGATGCGAATCGTCGGGCTGTCCAGCGTGATGCCTGTCTCGTCGATCCGGATGGCGCCCCCAGGGCCCTGGATGATCACCGCTTCCGCTGTGCGAAGCTCATAGCGGCGTGTACGCCTGCGGATTTCTCCACGGGCTTCAAGCTCGGCAAGCCCTTCGACCTGCTGATTGAGGTTACCGCCGATATGGGTGTGGTGATTGGCGGTGATCCGGTCGTGGCGGTGATTACCGATGGTTTCAACGCGGTCCTTGGCAATATTGATGGTCTGATTGCGACCTATATCGAGCGCGGCGTCCTGGCCAATGGTGACGCGTTCATCATTGCCAACCGTTTCCGTGCGGTCACGGCCAATCAGAATGGTTTCGTCGTTACTGACCTGTTCATGGCGATCATTGCCCACCTGTGTCGTCTCGTCGTGCTTGACCACATTGTTCTGGTCTTTCTGGGCATGGATGAACACCTCTTCCTGGCCCAGTTCATCTTCAAAACGCAGTTCATTGAAGCCATCACCCTTGTGGGTCTGGCTTTTGATGGTCATGCGGGTCTTGTGCCGGGGCAGGTCGTAAGGCGGTAGCTGGTCACCGCAGTAGGTGCGGCCGGTGATCATCGGCTGGTCAGGGTCGCCGTTGACGTAATGGATGATCACGTCCTGGCCGATACGCGGGATAGCCATCGAGCCCCAGCTACCCCCGGCCCAGCCTTGAGATACCCGTACCCAGCATGAACTGAACGCGTTGTCCTGGCTTTCGCGGTCCCAGGGGAAGCTGACCTTCACCCGGCCCCATTCATCGCAATAGATTTCCTCACCTGGCGGCCCGACAACGGTCGCCATGTGGGGGCCATCAACCCGTGGCCTGGGCAGCGGGGCAGGGCGCCATTCAGTTCGGCCTGGTACCAGTAGCGCCTTTTGTTCGTAGCGTGTGCCTTGATTGGCACCGGCCGATTCTTCCTGCAGGCTGGTGAACTGGCTGCCTTCGTGGGTGACCGTGCTTGCCCGCCAGAGCACATTCAGGTCTTCCCGGGGGTGGCCGGTCAGGGTGAAACTCAGGCCCGGTTGCAGGCGTACATCGTCGCCTCGGACTTCGGCAATGCGTACGTCATGGCGCAGGGCGGTGATGCGGTTTTCGGTGAACGGCTTACCGACGGCGTCGCGCTTGTAGCGGCCGGGGTAGTCGAAGCACTCATAGTCCGTGGACTGGTGTTCCAGATGGGGCCCCGAGGCCCGATGCTCCTGGCGATAGGCCGGGTGGGTGAAGGTGTAATCGCGCTGAACCTGGCGTGCGGTTCGCACGTGTTCGCTGTAGCGCAAGTGTTGCAGACAAGGGGTGTGTCGGGTGCCCCCGCTGTTGGCGTGGTACAGCACGGTGTAAGGCCTGGCAGGTTTGTTACCCTCGACGAAGCCTTCGTCCTCATCCTCGCCATGGGCTATGTCGCACTCGATATGCCCCAATGTGAGCAGTCGGTCGGTGATGATCAGTTTGTGCTGCTTTTCAGTGTGCTCAAACCGATAGACCATGCCTTCTTCAGCAGCGATGCGGGCAAAGAAGTCGAGATCGGTTTCGCCAGCCTGTACGCAGAATTCCCGAACGTGGTAGTCGAAGCCGGTGCCGAATTGATAGTGGACGATACCTTGACGCTTGAGCATCAGTTCGAGAATTTGCGGGGCGGTCTTGTGCTGGAAGATGCGCCAGTTCGAGCGCAGCCTGGCGCGGGCCAGTTGGGGCTCGACCAAGGCATGGTAATAGGTACGGCAGAAGCCACTCTCACCCTGGCTGAAGCGGCTGACCAGGCCATGTATGTACCGTACGGGGCGTTCACCCTGCCAGATGGTGAACAGCACCGGTTTGTCGAGCAGGTGGCCGAAGTCGATGTCGTGTTCGAAGCTGATCAGCTCCAGGGTCAACGTAAACGGTTGGCTGAGTGCTTCCTCGAGCTTGAATGACACCACTTCGAACTCAGCGTTTCCAACGAGGGGCTGGAAGCTGTATCGCAAGTCGGATTGGCTGGGCATAAGCAGTCCTTGTCCTTCGCCTGAGACTTCGAAGTGCCCAGGCAGACCATGGCTGCCCGGGCTTTTCCGTTAGATCAGGCGATCGGTTTACGCCAATCGTCAGAGCCTTCGGTACCTGCGGTCACATGTGTCCAGGAGATCTTGCGGTATGACATGGCCACTTCGACCAGCTGCGTGTAATTCTCGTTTTTCTGATTCTGGGCATGCGGAAGGACGGTATTGATGTCCACGATGGTGGCGTCCTCCAGCTTGGTGGTGAAGAAGTGCTCCTGCTTGCCTTCCACTGAGGTGCGATACCAGTTCACTTCAACGACCGGCAGCATTTCGCCGCTGGCCAGGGCCTGGTACATCAGTGGTGTGGCTTTGTTCAATGAACTGGTGAAAACGAAGGGCTTATGCACCCTTTGGCCGGCAGGCTGGCCACTTTGCGGATCGGTGGGGACGGTTACCTGGTGCTTGATTTCCTGCACCAGAATTTCGTCTTCATGGCCCTCGACGAACACATTGCCGACGGAGTCGGACGTGAATGCACCTGCGGTGATGTTGCCTTGGGTCTTGCCTTCGATCTTGATGTAAGCGGGTGTTGGCATGGCAGTTTCTCCTGCGTCCATGTGGATTAGCACGCACACCACAGGTGGCGTGGCCATCGAAAACGATGGGCTTTTCAATGAGGCAGATGCCTCGCTATTGGGGTGAATTCGGTGGGTGCATGTAGCATTCGCCTACTGCTGTAGGATGGCGTTGAGCGACTCCAGTACTTCGGTGGTAATCAGGTGCAGGCGGTAGCTGTAGATGCCGTAGGCCACTGCCATGGCGATGGCGGAAATCACCAAAGGGCTCCACCAGGGCCATTGCCGGTTCATGCGGAAGTTGCGTGGGGCCACATTGGTGTAGGGGTCGCAGACTTCTTCAGGGGTGGGGCCACGCAGTTCGCGGATGATCCCGTGCAGTTGGTGAATCAGTGCAGTGACGGTTTCTTCACCTTTCGGCGCCAGCGCATACTTTCCCCTCAGCCCAAGGCAAAGGGCGAAGTACATGAACTCCAGCACGTCCTGATAACGCTTGGGCTCCTGCATCAGGCGCGAGATCACGGTGAAGATCTTTTCTCCGCCCCAGGTCTCGTCGTGGAAGATGCTCAGCAAGGGTTCCTGGCTCCAGCAGCTGCTTTTGCCCCAGGGCCGCTCCATGACAGCTTCGTCGATGAACAGGCACAGGCCGTAGGTATACGCCAGCAGCTGAGCAGGCTCGTATCCGTGCTGGCGCATTTCTTCCTGAATGTTGTCGATCTGGTTGCGCACTTGCTGGTGCACATCTTTGATATTTGGCAATTCGTCCAGCGTACGCAGGCGTATGACTAAGCCAAACAGCGGTGATGCGGCATCCAGCATCAGGTTGGCGAACCCGCCCCGCAGTTGAAACTGCGGGTCGGCGGGATAGCCTTCGTAAACAGGCTCAGGCTTTTGCGCAGAGGCTTGTGCGTTGGCCGGCGCGGCCTGGTCGTCGGGTGCTGACGGTTTAAGGGATGTAGTCAGCTGACTGACTTCAGCGCTTGTTGCATCGGTGCGGGTGGTCGTGTCATCTGCCATATCACTGACTCCTGATCGCCCAGAACTGCAGTTCGAGGCCCGGGAATTCGCCCGCAATGTGGAGACCAAAGCCATTGGCCTCGGCCATGCACGCCCAGGCCGGGTCGCGCCTGTTCACTTCGAAGTAACTGAAGCCCGCGTGAAAAGGCAGGTCGCGCGGCGCCACCGGCAAAGGCAGCAAGGGGATGCCCGGCAGTTGCAGCGGCACCAGGTCGTACAGCGACTCCAGTGAGGTGATCTTGGCTTTCTGGATGAACATCTGGCGCAACACCTGCGGTGGCAGGTCGGCGCGCACGGCAAGGATGAAGTCGGCTTCGTCGATCAGACGGCGGTCTTCCAGCCTGGTCGTCATCACACCGAACGCTTCGTTCACCAGCGGCAGTGAAACGGCGCGCGGCTGCAGGACGGTGCTCAGGGCGCGGCGCAAGGTGTCTTCCAGCGGCTTGAACGAAGTACGCAGCGCCGTGTGGTGGTACGCGGGGTAATCTTGCGGGAGCCTGTTTTCGTCGGTGAACGTGACAAACTCGCCACAGGCCTGGCTCATGCACAGGTAAAGCTGCTCGGGATGCGTTTGCGCTTGCCGGGCCAGGTGCTGAAAGCACGGCCACCAGCGGTTCATGGCCTGCAGCAGGTTGAAGTCGCGAATGTCGGCGATACCGGACTGGCCCGAGGCGCCAATACGCTTGGCAAGGCCTCGCGCTCGCTCGCGCAGGGTGTTGGTCATTTCGTCTAGGAACCGCTGCAGTGCCGGCACCGCTCGCACCGACACGCTGGTGGGGTAGAAGGTTTCGTCCAGTTGCAGGCTGCCGTCGGGGCGCCGCTCCAGGATGCGTGCCATGGCCAGGCGTGTGTAGGCACTGCTGTCTTCAGCCTTGCGTTTTAGCTGCAGGTTGGGCATGGCAAGGTCTACCTGTACCAGGTCACCGTCCGCAGAATGGGTGTCCTTGATCTCCTGTGGCTGGGCGGTGTAGCGGAAGTTGGCGGCATTGTCGGGCCAGCTCACTTCGCAGCCGCCCTCGGTGCGCAGCGGCAGGCACAGATACACCTCGCTGTCCTTGCACGCGTCGTCGTCGATTTCCAGCGGTGGCGGCGGCGGCAGGTCGGCGGGGATGTCGAACACCGTGCCGTCCGGCATGACGCCCCGCGCCCGGGTGATGGCAATCTTGCCCAGGCTCAGGTACTCGTCGTTCAGCTGTAGCTCGCTAAAGCCGTAGAAGGCTGCGTTCAGGCTGGCAAGGCGCTGGTGGAGGGCTGCTTCACCCGCCCGGGCTGCTTGCTGGAAATGCTGTGGTTTTACGAACAGGCCTTCGGGCCAAAGAACGGGATTGCGTGAACTCATGGGCACTCCGTGTCAGCGTGAGTAAGCGGGAAGGGCAAAGGGGAGTAGACGTGTCATCAATCTTCTTCCTTGAGCACGATGTGCGTGTCGTTTACCAACACCGACAGCATGATCTGGCGGCCACGCGGCGGAATGCGCAGCACTTGCCGCCAGCTGGCGTCCTCAAGGCCTCGGTAGTCGGCAATCACCGCCACGAAACGGGTTTCGGCATGGATGGGTTCGAACGGGATGTACTTGAACTGGCCAGGGTGCAGTAGGTAATCGTCATCACGGATGTAGGTACTGCGCAGGGCTTTGGCCGGGTCCTGGTCCAGCAACTGGTACACGGTGTTACGCAGTAGCGAGTCGTCGCGCAGCTGCAGGATCTTGATGGCAATCGGCGTGGCGACGGGTTCCGAGGCCACGGTTGTGGTGTGCGGCAAGGTCAACGTTACGGTCGGGTCGTCGTAGCTGCCGGGGGTGCTCTCTTCCAGAGGAGAGCGAGCCGGTTCATCGTTGCCTTCCTCGTCCACCTCGACGGGGGACATGGCTGGAAACTGCTCTTGCAGGTACTCCAGTAGGGTCACGATCTTTTCCGTCAGTGCATAAGGGTCGCCCGCACTCAGGGTGACGGCGTAGGGGCTGGGCTCCAGGGTGCTGTGCTGTTCTTCGGCCGCTACCTCAAGGCTGTTCGGATTACCATTGAGGGTAGGGCTCGCGTTGATGCTGAACGCAACTTGGGTCGGGTGATCCTTCGGCGGCCCGATGGGCAACGTGTGGTCCATGGCAACTTGGCCCATCCTGCTTAACGAGGTGCAGCCGGCACCCCCGAACATTGCAACCAGCAGGGCCGCGACCAGCAACGGTTGGCGGGTCATGGGCGGTCTCCGGCAATCAGCCGCAGCAGCGGGTTCGACGGGGAAGCCTCTGACTCAGCGGCTGCATCCAGCGCTGCCAAGGGATCGTTGCCCATGGTGGGCTCGAAGGCCGAGCAGATCTCGGCAGCCGGTTGCGTAGCAGAGGGTTCGATCGGCCAAGAGGCTGCTGTTTCTTCGGCGATCAGGCGGTCGAGTACCCTCTGATCCGGATAGAACATGTCCTCTAGCGAACGCGTGGCGGCGGGGTCCTGGGCGTACTGAACCTGTAGCCGATAAGCACCCACCCGAAGCTGGTCGCCTTCAAGCAGGCGTCTGGGTGGGTATGCACCCAGGCTGGTGGCGCTGCCATTCAGATAGGTGCGCTGGCAGTGATCGATCACACAGAAGCTGCCTTCTATCCAACGGATTTCGCAGTGGATGGGCGCAACGCTCTGATTAGGATCGTCGAGCTGCCAGCTTGTCTGTCCGCTGCCAATGGTTCCGCCCTTGCAATCGAATCGGTGCCTGGCGATAACGCCATGTCGCAGTTGGTCCAGGTTGATGATGCTCACGGTCAATGTGTTCATGAGCGCCCCCTGAACCGTACAACGGGACTGATCTGGCCATGCCGGTCGTCGATGAAGCTGGTCCAGCCCAGGTAGGCGCCCTGGCTGCGGCGCAAGCAGAAGGGTGACAGCGCGTTCTGCTTCAGGCGCAGCTCCAGGTCGTAGGCAAGGCCGTCACGCAGCAGAACGTCGATCAATGCACGCAAACGGCCGAAGTTGATGCCGCTGGGTAGCAGGTCCCGCAGTTGCGCCTGGTCGAGTTCGCTGATCACGATGGTGAACTTGCTGCTGCGTGTGCGTGTACGGCTGCCGATCATGAACGTGCTGCCCAGCTGGCCGTTGGCGCGCCCCAGGCTTACGCGTTGCCCGGCCGCAGTGGGTACCGAGCGGGTTTCAAATTCGCGGATCTGCACATGCTTGAGGTCGAAGCAGTGCGCAATGATGCCGGCCACGGTGCCTGGCGCACGGCTGCGGCTGGCGATGACCCCGGCAAAACT
The DNA here is from genome assembly GCF_000730605.1 of Pseudomonas monteilii NBRC 103158 = DSM 14164. Lineage (GTDB taxonomy): Bacteria > Pseudomonadota > Gammaproteobacteria > Pseudomonadales > Pseudomonadaceae > Aquipseudomonas > Aquipseudomonas monteilii. The sequence goes on from NZ_BBIS01000062.1 coordinate 8,099, forward strand.
GAGCAGGCGGCTCCAGGGCAGTGCCGTATCCCCTCGCAGTTGCTTGTCGTTAAGCCCCAGCAGGGCAAAAACGTACTGCGAGAACCCGTCACGGGCACCCGGCTGGAAGCGGATGTAGTACCGGTATTTGCGCCAGCTGCGGTGCAACAGGCTGAGCAGGTAGTGGTTGAAAAAGTCGAAGAATGCCGGCCGTACACCGATGCCTTGCGCATGTTCATAGGCCACCTGCTCCAGGTAATAGGTGGGCAATGGTGAATCGGTACCGTGTAACCCGAGGAACGTGGCAACGACCCGGTAGCGCGCCTCTTCGTGGGGCATGCGTTGAGCTTTGTAAACGTCCGATACGGGAAAGGTCAGCCGTGGGTCACAGGCCAGGCGCACGCGCAACCGGGTTGCCTCGTCAGGCCAACGGGGTTCCAGATCGTCGCCATGCAGCCCATGCAGCCGCTCCAGCAACTGGAAGAAGTTGTACTGGTGCGCCTCGGCGAGCAGTCTGTCGGCTAGATCAGCGGTTGTTTGCCGGTCTGTATTGGCCATGTGTAGTGCTCGTTGTTGGTGATGTTGATCACTTCCAGCTGATGGAAGGAATTGATGCTGGCGTACAAGGCAAAGAAGTGGGCAAGCACGCAACTGAACAGGTACAGGTCGCCTTCGCAGAGGAAGGCGGCCTGGTCCAGCTTCAGCCGAGTGTGCAGGCCGCGAATGGGTTGCCCCTTGATTAGCCAGTCCATGGGCTGTGTATGAATATCGCGCATGCCGTCCAGGCGCTTCTGGGTGGTACGCGCCTGCTGAATGTCGTGCAGGGCGACGAAGTCGTAGGCGCGGATCACCGCTTTGAGCGGCTCGACCGAGAGCAGGGACAGGTAGTTGAGCGACATGTTGGAAATCAATGCCCATTGCAACTGGCCGTCCAGCACCGGGCGACAAGGGCGGGTGGGCTTGCAGATGTTGGTGTAGGTGGCCAGTGGCGGCGTAAATTCGGTACGCGCGTTGATGTCACCAATGCCCAACGCCAGCGGCAGGTCTCGATTGGTGCATGTCAGGTCGATGGACGCGGTTTCCAGCTCGCCGATATAGCTGTTGGCATCGGCACGGACGAAGGCGATGCGGTGCGTGACGCCATCGCCGCGCAGGCACGCCTCCAACTGGTAGCGGTAGTACAGCGCAGTGCGTCCTTGAACGTGCTCGATTTCATGGGCGAACGATTCAAAGGGACGGAAAGTTCGCAGGTGCTCACCGACACTCCCGTCGGTCGTCGTGCGGGTGCTGATGACCTGGTCGACACTGAAAATTTCGTAACTGTACGGCTCCGCTCCCTTGGGTTTCAGTGGGACCAAGGCGTCCTCGCTGGACAAGTCGATGGGCTCGGCACTGTGCTGGAACAAGTTGACTGCAGGGGCGCAGAACAAACTGAAATCTGCGTTGCTGACACGCAGTGTGTCGGGTAGCTGGCGCGTGAAGTGAAACTCGAGGCTTACCGTCAGGCTGTCATGCGCTGGCCAGGCTTTATCCAGCCCGGTAACGCTGAAAAAGTGGAAGCGCTGGGGGAAGACAAAGTACTCCTGCAGGATCCGGTAGCCATCAAAGACGTTCTGCGGGTAGGGCAGCAAGGCTTCGTCGGGGCTAAATCCCGGGAAGGAGATGCTGCCGGCCGGCAGCCGACGAACTTCACCCTTGACGATCACGTTGATGTGCTTGAGGTATTGAGAAACCCACAGGTACAACGTGCGGGCGGTGTGAATATCGCCACTGAGGTAAAAGTCGAGGCTGGAGCAGCCCAGGCTGTTCAGTGGCCGCTCGACCAGTGCCTGCAGGCCGATGCGGATCGTCGCGTTTTCGAGTGTCTGGGTTGCACTCACCGTGTCGATCTTGAACGGATGAATGTTCACCGCAGTGCACGTGCGGAACTCGCAGGCTACGCCGTCCACGGGTTCCGAGCACAACCTCGATCCCTTCGGAATGTGCTGTGACTGACTGAGGGACTGCTTGACCGGGGTGAACTGGATGATCGTCGCGCTGGGCAGGGGCCGCAGGTAATTGGGCCACAGCAACTGCAGCATGGGGTGAGTCAGCTCCGGTAGGTCGTCTTCCAGTTTGAGCCGCAGTTTGGCCGTCAGGAATGCAAAGGCTTCCATCAGGCGTTCGACATCGGGGTCACAGGCACCTGTGCCAAGCAGTCTTGCAAGTTGCGGGTTGTCCTTGGCGAAGTCGCTCCCCAGTTCGTGCAGGTAACGCAGCTCTTCGCTGAAACGGTCTTTCAGTGACATCGGTCACCTCACTCGGGTGTAGCGGTTGTGCCCGTTGACCAGCAGCTCGAGTTGCAGCTGCTCTGCGTGGTTGTTGACCTGCACCTGGCAATCGAGCCTGAAATGCAGCTCCAGCGGGGCATGGGTATCGGGCACTGCCTTGAGCGTGCGTATCTGGATACGTGGTTCGAAGCGCTGGAGGGTGCGGCGAATATCCGCGCTCACTTGTACGAGCAAGTCGCCGCGGTTCACGTCATGCCCGTTGAAGTCACGCAAGCCCAGCTCAGGACTGCTCTGAGAGCAACCCTGGCGGGCGTTGAGCAGCGTTTCGAGATGGCGCTTGATGGTGGCGAACGTGTGCGCAGCGCTTTCCTGTCGAGTGGCCTGCGGACGGGTACTCTGATCCACCGTCAAGCGTTCAAAAAAACCACTCATTGCGTATCGAGCCGCCCGACCAGAGAGATCTCGAAGTTCGCGCCCATGTACTTGAAGTGCGGACGCACGGCGATCGAAACCTGGTACCAGCCTGGGTCACCGGCAACATCCGAGACCTCAATACGGGCGGCACGTAGCGGCCGGCGGCTGCGAACGTCGGCAGACGGGTTTTCCTGGTCGGCGACATACTGCTTGATCCACTTGTTCAGCTCGGACTCAAGGTCTCGGCGTTCCTTCCAGCTGCCGATCTGTTCGCGTTGCAGCACTTTGATGTAGTGGGCCAGGCGGTTGACGATGAACAGGTAGGGCAGCTGGGTTCCCAGCTTGTAGTTGGTCTGTGCCTGCAGCCCTTCGGGGGTTTTAGGGAAGTTCTTGGGTTTTTGCACCGAGTTGGCTGAGAAGAACGCTGCATTGTCACTGTCTTTACGCATGGTCAGGGCGATGAAGCCCTCTTCGGCGAGCTCGAACTCCTTGCGATCGGAAATCAGCACCTCGGTAGGAATCTTGGCCTGCAATTGCCCCAGTGACTCGTACAGGTGGACTGGCAGGTCTTCGACCGCACCACCCGATTGCGGGCCGATGATGTTCGGGCACCAGCGGTAGCGGGCGAAGCTGTCGTTGATGCAACTGGCCAGCAGGAAGGCGGAATTGCCCCACAGGTAGTGGTCATGCCGCCCGGCGATGTCTTCGTTGTAATTGAAGCTCTCGATTGGCTTTTCTTGCGGGTGGTAGGCGGAGCGCAGCATGAAGCGCGGTCCGGTCAGCGCGACATGACGGGCGTCTTCACTTTCGCGAAAAGCGCGCCACTTGGCATGACGTGGGCCGGCGAAGAGGTCTTTTATTTCCTTGAGGTTGGGCAACTCTTCAAAGCTGCTCAAGTTGAAGAACTCGGGGGAAGGTGCGGCCAGGAAGGGCGCGTGGGACATGGCACCTACGGAGGCCATGTAACTCAAAAGTTTGATGTCCGCAGAGGCGGGGCCAAAGTTGTAGTTACCTACCATGGCCGCAACCGGCTCTCCCCCGAACTGGCCGTACCCGGCGGTGTAAACATGTTTGTAGAGGCCGCTGCAGGTAATGTCTGCTGCATTTTCGAAGTCGTCGAGCAAGTCCTCTTTGCTGATGTGCAAAATTTCGAGCTTGATGTTCTCCCTGAAGTTCGTGCGGTCGACCAGAAGTTTCAGGCTACGCCATGAGGATTCAAGCCGCTGGAACTCGGGTTGGTGCAAAATGGCGTCCATCTGTTTGCCGAGAACCCGGTCAACCTCTGCAATCATCTGATCGACCCGGTGCTTGTTGATCAGTTGATCCGGGTCGTTGCTTTTGAGGATTTCGGCGATGAAGGCAGATACGCCCTGCCTGGCAACCTGATAGCCCTCCTGCGTAGGTACCAGTTTGGTTTCTGCCATGATCTGGTCGAGCAAAGTGCCATTGCCCAATGTGTCTATGGTTGCGTCTGTGGTGACGGTGGTGGTGTTTGGCTTAGGCATGGGGACGCTCCGTTGTCTCAGTCTTTTTCTGGCGCTTCAGGTACCAGGTCCAGTTCTAGTGCGAGCTGTTTACGGGCTTGCTCGTTGTTCAGCAGGTGTTGCAGTTGCTTGCGGAAGGCCGGGACGTTGCCAAGCGGGCCTTTCAGGGCAACCAGCGCTTCGCGCAGTTCCAGCAGCTTGTTCAGCTCGGGTACCTGCCGCGCGATACGGTCCGGCCCGAAATCGTTGATGGACCTGAACTGCAGATGGACCGCCAGCTCGGCATCCGGGGCTGCACTGAGCACGGAAGGCACAGATACCGCCAGGCTCACGTTGGCGTCGTTCAACACGCTGTTGAACGTGTGTTTGTCGACACGCATCACCTGGCGGTCCTCGAGCGCGCGATCTTCATCCAGGCCGAAGTCGCCCAGTACCAGCATTTTGTGGGGCAGCTCCACCTCAGCTTGCTCATCGCTCGTAGCGGGGACGTATTTGATATTGACGCGTTCTTTAGGCGCGACAGAACCCGTATTTCTAGACATCGGTACGTAACTCCCTGTTGGTTTGTAGGATGTTTAATTTTGGGCTTTGTTTAATGTGGTGTTGCTCTTGTAGGAAGTTTCTTACATATGTTTATCTGGCTGGGTGAGTTTCCTTGCTTCTATAAAAACCATGCAGGGTGAAGTGCTGTTTGGTCGAGCGTGAAGATGTAAGTAAATATTTGTTTGTGTGCAGTCGTCGCTGTGTATTAGTCTCCATTCGGTTTTGTTTTGGCTGGCTGTTTCTTTGCCTGTGGGTCGATATGTTTTTGTAGGAAAGTGGACGCGATCATATAGGGCGTTTGTACTGTTTTTGGAGAGTGGATCAGGATGATTAACCGTTCTGTATATGGCGCCGGTTTCTCGTTGCTGCTTTGTTTGCAGCCAGTACTGGCAGGCCCCACGCGGGACTGTTCACGGATTGTGTCGAACGTCGAGCGACTGGCCTGTTTCGATCAGGCTGCGAACACGCCGGCATACACGACAGAACGGCAGTGGTCTGCACCAGAGCAGCAGGCCCCGAGCGTGCTGCGCGTGATGGCAAATGAAGCGGCGCGGGCGCCGGATGACCTGACGTTTCACATCGGTAGCCGAACCGGTGACGGTGCCGGCGTTTCAGCGCTCGTGATATCAGCGCCTGCCATCGCATCGGGTAACGAACCCGCTTACCTGGCGATCAGTTGCATCCAGGCCATCTCCCGGTTGCAACTGATTGCCAAACGCCCGATCGAGGCAAGCTGGGTCAAGGTACGGCTGACAGGGCAGGGCTGGTCTACCCGTGAAACACCCTGGCAGGTGATGGAGAACGGGCAAGTAATCGATGCCGGCCGGGGCTTGCCGGCGATCGAGCAGATCAGGAAGCTGATTGGCGCCCATCGCATCGAAGTCTTGAGTGAGCACAGCGAGCTCGACGGGTTGATCTTCGATGCACAAGGGCTGACCCCGTTGATCAGCCAGGCGCGAAGCACATGCCGGTGGTAGCGCAGGTGTCAGAGGGCAAGCTCACGCGACTGCTGGCGCCGATCGATCCGGCAGTACCGGCTGGGCTGTTCGATGTCGAGGACGAAACCTACCAGGCGATCGACCAGGAGATGGTCAAGCTGGGCGGGCTGCAGGAGGCGATGATCGACTGGGTTTACATCGAAGAGGCGTCCTGTCAGTACCTGAGCCAGCAATGCAAGCACCTGCGAATCGTCGCGCACTTGAGTGCCGCCTGGTTACGCAACCGCTGCTGGGAGCGTTGGGGCGATACTTTGGCGTTGCTGGCCGGCATGATCGAGTGCTATTGGGAACCCGCCCACCCCAAGCCAGGGCCGAAAGGCTTCCTGACCAAGCGCAAGCTGGTCGGGCTGGTGATCAACCGCTTGACCGAGTCGCTGCCGCGTCTCGACCGTTTCACTTATACCCCTGCCCATGCAGCAGCAGCGCAGGCGGCGTTGAAACACCTACAACAACAGCACGCAGCACAGCTGGAGATTGCTGTTCTCGACGGGTTGGAGCGCCTGCTGTGCAAACACATTGAACGTGTCAGCGGTGCCGGCGAGGCTGCCGTGCCCAAGGCGCCCGCTGCAAGCGTGAAGCCTGCGCCGCTGGCCGATGTCATCGCCGCGCCCATGCCGCGTGTGTCGATGGGCAGTGAACGTGAGACACGACGGGCCATACTGGCCATGGCCGAACTCATCAACCAGCAGGATCCTTACGACCCAACCGGCTACCAGTTACGGCGTTTCGGGTTGTGGGCACACATTCAGGCGGCGCCTCCGGCCAGGCAAGGCACCCGCACGGAATTGATGGCGGTGCCACTGGATATCACGCGGGTCTATGAAGAGGCCATTGCCAGCACAGCGATAGACCCCGCCTTGCTTCAGCGCATCGAAAAAAGCGTGGCGGCGTGCCCCTACTGGATTCGTGGCAGCTTTCTGGCTGCAACCGTCGCCACGCGGCTGGCGATGAGCGATGTGGCTGAGGCCATCCGTTGCGCGACCGCCCGGTTTGTACAGCGCATGCCGGCACTTCAGCAGCTGTGCTTCAGCGACGGATTGGTATTTGTCGATGACCAATGCCTGGCGTGGCTCAAGGGCGCGCAAGGGCCTTCTGGCCAAGCGGCCCCTCCCCATGCGTTTGGTGGCCTGCACGAGGAACTGGCCGGCCAGCTGGACAGCGGCGGCGTAGAGCCCGTGCTGCTGAGGCTGCAAGCGCTGCAAGCGGACCTCGGTACCCCTCGAGACCGCTGCCATACCACCATGATCGCAGCCGATTTGCTGGCCGCACGGGGCGTGTCCTGGTTGGCCCAGGACTTGTGCGCCGGCGTTGCCCGAACGATGCAGCAAACCACCGCCAGTGCGTGGGAGCCAGAGGTATTCCAGCGGCTTCAGCAGTACGCAGCCCCTCCAACGCTGGCTGATCAACACAAGGACCAGGAGCCTCGATGAATCATATATGGAAGCAATTCAAAGCTTGGGGCTTGCCGTGGGTAACGCGCATTGGCCTGGCGTTGCCGCTGTTACTTGGGTTGGCGGCCACGCTGCTCCTGGTCGCCATCTGGTGGCTCGGCCCGCAATGGACGTGGCGTGAGCAACAGCCATTGGCCAGTGTGGCGCACCGCAGCGTCGCAAGTCTGGTACTCATGCTCGTGCCGCTAATAGGTTGGCTGGTGGTGCTGCGTACACGCTTTCGCCGATTGCAAGCGGAGCGAAGGCAGGCACGGGCTGCCGAACAGGATCGCGCGCTGCCGTTGGTGCAGGCGCAAGAGAAGGCGCTGAGCCAGGGGCTTGACCGGTACCTTGACAATGCCGGTGGGCCCCGCGCCTTGTACCGGCTGCCCTGGTACCTGGTGATGGGGGATGAACAGGCCGGTAAAACCAGCTTCATCGACTGCACCGATCAGCGTTTTACCCTGACACGTATCGATCAGGTCCAGGCACAAGGGCGACAGACTGAAGCGCTGGCCTATCCGGTGGGCTGGTGGGTCAGCGACGATGCTGTGCTCATCGACCCACCCGGTGCGTTCATCCGTCAGCAGCCAGCGGCCGGCTCGGCAGCCGACGCTCACGCCGAATCAGCGCCCTCCTGTGTGCCGGGGGCCCAGGCCAGGTTGTGGGACCACCTGTTGGGCTGGCTACTGCGAAATCGCAGCCAGCGAGCGCTTAACGGCGTGGTGCTGGTCGTCGACTTGCCGGCACTGCTGCATGGCACGCCTGAGCAGCGCGTTGCGCTGGCCCACAGGTTGCGCACCCGCCTGTACGAAGTGAGCAGCCACCTGGGATCGCGCTTGCCGCTCTACGTGGTACTGAGCAAATTCGATTTGCTGGACGGCTTCGATCAGTTCTACGGCAAGCTTTCGGCCGCCAGGCGCGAAAACCTGTTGGGGTTTACCTTCAAACTGGATGCGGTTGACGCGTTCGACGTCTGGCTGGATGAGTATGACGAGCACTACGGTCGGTTTCTCGGCACGTTGCAGGAGCAGCTCATCGATCAACTGGATGTACTGGTGAAGGCTCCACCGTGTGGGCGCCTGTTTTCGCTGTATGGGCAGCTGGTCGGGTTGCGCCCCATACTGCTGGCATTTCTGCGCGAAACCCTGGTGAGTGACCGTTACTCCACGCCCGCCCTGGTACGCGGTGTGTATTGGTCGTCTGTGATACAGCAAGGCGACATGCGCAATGCCTTTGTCCGTGAAGCCGCCCAGCCCTACAAGACGAAACTTCCGTTGCGTGAGGGCAAGGCACAAGGCAAGGCATTGGCCTACTTCATTCAGCAAGCCTTCAGACGGGTCATCTATCAGGAGGCCGGCCTGGCGGGCGACAACGTTCGGGTGGCGCGCAGCAAGCGTCAACTGCTGTGGGTCGGCTCGGGCGTGGGCATCCTTGCGTTCAGCATCGCCCTGGCAAGCTGGCAACGCTATTTCGACATCAATGGGTCCAAGGCCGCTAGCGTGCTCGCCAAAAGCCAGGAGTACAGCCATCACCAGGTCGATCAGCGCCTTGACCCGACCGGGCGCAACCTGTTGGCGCCGCTTGACCAGATCCGCGATGCGGTGGCGGTGTTTGGTGACTATCGCGTGGCATGGCCAGGGGTTGCCGATCTTGGCCTTTATCAAGGGCGAAACATTGGCCCCACGGTTGACGAAGCGTACCTCAGCTTATTGTCCAGGCGCTTTTTGCCGGCCTTGGCCAGCGGCGTGATCGATGCCATGAACGCAGCACCACCGGGCAGTGAGCAACAAATGGCGGCGCTCAGGGTTTACCGGATGATCGAGGACCGCCACAGTCGCCGGCCCGAATGGGTGGAAGACTGGATGGCGCGCCAATGGCAAAAGGCGTTTCCTGGCCAGGGGCAGTTGCAGCGAGACCTCATGCACCATTTGAAATACGCCCTGGCCTACGCTGACACCGATTTGCCGCAGTACCGTGAGCGTGTCAGCGAAGTGCAGCAGGCATTGCGTAAATTGCCTTTGCCACAGCGGGTTTATGAGGGGCTGAAGCAACAGGCTCACGAGCAATTGCACACCGGCCTGAACCTGCGTCACCAGGTAGGCCCTGCATTCGATGTCGTTTATCAGCCTTCTTTCGGGGCCAGGCAAGGGGAGGAGGATGTGCAGCTGCCCCCCATGCTCACAGCCAAAGGCTTCAGGGAGTACTTTGAACCGCGCAGCCAGCGGTTCGCTGAAATGGCGATGGTCGATCAGTGGGCGCTCGGGGAGCGCGCCCAGCTCGATTATTCGAGCGTTGATCGAGAGGCGCTAACCGAACGGCTGCACAACCTTTACAGCGCCGATTACGTAGACAGCTGGCGTCGCGCCTTGAACGCCTTCACCGTGGCGGACTTCCGTGATCTGGACCATGGTGTCACCGTTCTGGAACAGTTGACTGGCCCGGCAGCACCGTTGCAGCGGCTGCTGCATACGGTCAGGGATAACACGTCGCTTGCGTCACCGGCTGTTGTCGAGGCACCGGGCGAGGTTGGTTCGTTGCTGCCAGTAACGGGCAAGCCCGAGCAACAGCAAGCACAGGCCATCCAGCGGGCTTTTGCAGGCCTGGGCGCCATGTTGCTGGTGACAGGAGACAAACCGAGCTACTACGACGAAACCCTGGGTGCCGTATCGGCTGTGCTGGACTATGCCAAGGCCGTACAGGACAGCCCGGACCGCGGCAAGGCTGCGCTGCAAGCCGTGCATCAGCGCTTCTCGATGACCGGGCAGGACCCGATTGGCACCCTGCAACGTGTTGCCACAGGTTTGCCGGAACCGATCAACCACCAGGTCAGAAAGCTTGCCGACCAGACAGCCAAAGTGCTGAACGTTGAAGCACTGCGCGAACTGGAGCGACGTTGGGATGCTGAGGTGTACAGCTTCTTCCAGCAACGTCTGGCAGGCCGCTACCCCTTTGTGGTGAGGGCACCTGATGCTTCACTGGATGACTTCGAAGCATTCTTTGGGCCCAAAGGGCGCTTGAAGCAGTTTGATGATCAGTATCTCAAGGTCTTCCTCAAGGACAACCTTGAGGCGTTGCAGTTTGGCCAGCACGGGCATTCCCTGATTCGCCCCGACGTGATCGAGCAGCTAGAGCTGGCCGAACGGATTCGCGAAACCTTCTTCGATCAGCGCGGCAAATTGAGTGTGCAGTTCAGTATCGAACCGTTGGGGCTCAGTGCGAACCAGCGTACCAGCCTGCTGGACCTGGATGGCCAGTTGATCTCCTACACCCATGGGCCTACCCAGATAACCGGTATCGTCTGGCCCAATACCATGGGGCAGCAGGTACGCAGCAACCTGACTTTACTCAGGCAGAACGGCAATAGCAGCAGCCTCGAATACCGTGGCCCTTGGTCGATGTTCCGCTTGCTCAGCCGCGGCTCGCTCAATGGGCGCACGGCGACCAGCGTGGACCTGAGCTTCAGGACGGGCGACGGTGTAATGCGCTATCGGTTGAATGCTGAAAAGGCCTTCAACCCCATTACCCAGCAACCGTTCAAAGGTTTCCGCTTGCCACGCGGGTTAATGCAACAGCCAACCAAGGTTGCTCAAACGGGGCAACCGCATGAACAGCCTTTATGACACCATGTCTCGCTTAGGTCATGCCGAGCCCAAGCCGCTCAACAGCCTGCCGGCCAGATACCCAAAGGTCATCCCCGGCCCAAGGGTAATGCCACCGCTTGGGTAGTGCCCACCCATCACGCTGTGCATGTCGTTGCCCACCGCAAACAGCCCGGGTATCGGCTGCCCTGCGCGGTCCAGCACACGGGCCGAGGCGTCGGTGCCCAGGCCGGCGAAGGTGCCCAGGCTGCCCGGCAGTAGCTTCACGGCGTGAAACGGCCCATGCAGCAAGGGCCGCAGCGACGGGTTGGGGGCTTGCAACGGTTCGCCCTGAGCCCGGTTGTAGGCCGATGCGCCACGCTGGAATACGGGGTCCTCACCTTGGGCTGCATGCCGGTTGAAGTCGTGCACCGTGCGCTGCAGCTGCGCGGCATCGATCCCGCAGCGCTGCGCCAGTTCCGCCAGGCTGGCGCTACTGTGCAAGTAGCCACGGCGTTGATAGAAGCGGGTAGAGAACGGAAAGGGCTTGGCCCAGCCAATGCCATAGCGGCGTTGTGCTGCGTGGTCGCAGATCAGCCAGGCTTCAGGTGCTTCGCCGTGCGGTGTAGCGGCGAACAGTGCGTTCATGAAGTCATGGTAGCAATCGGCCTCGTTGACGAAGCGTCGGCCATCGCGACGTACCGCGATGAAGCCAGGTTTGGCGCGGTCGATCAGGTGCGGGAAATGGCCGAAACCGCCATCGCCGCATGGCACCTTCGATACAGGCGTCCAGGCGCCAGCCTGGGCCAGTGCCGTACTGACCAGGCCACCGGCTTGTTCACCCAACCGCAGGCCGTCGCCGCTGTTTTCCCTGGGTGCAGCGGAGTAGTGCTGGTCACCCTGCGGCGCATGCGGCATCAGTTGCGCGATGCGCTGGCGATCATGCGGGAAGCCACCGCAGGCCAATACCACGCCACGGCGTGCCTGGATGACCTGGCCGTCGGCAAACAGTGCGCCACTGACTCGGCCTTCGCCCAGCAGGTGGCTGGCCGGTTTGTCGGTCAGCAGTGTCACATCAAGGTCGAGGGCGCTGCGTAGCAGGCGCGCCACCAGCGCATTGCCATTGACCAACTGCTGGCCGCGACGATGCAGCAGCAGGTCTCGCCCATGGCGCAGCAGGCGCTTGCTGACATGCAGCGCCGCCTTGGCCGAGCGTGTGGCGTTGAAGAAGGCGGCCATGTCGGTGCCACCGGCAATGCCCATGCCGGCCAGGCTGACGATGTCCAGCGGTGGGCGTAATGTGTGCAGCCAAGGACCGAGCTGGCGCCCGTCGTAAGGCAGGGCACACAGTGAGCGCCCTCCGTATGCACTGCCATCGCCTTCACGCATGTCGGGCATGCGGCTGCCGCTCTGGAACTGTACCGCCGTGTGCTGCTGGAAAAACGCCACCATTTCCGGGCCATGGCGCAGGAACGCACGTTGACGCGTGTCCAGTTCGCGGGTGTGGGTTTGCGCACGCAGGTAGCGCTCTGGGGCATCGTCGGCTTCGACGATGCCTTCAGCGATGGCCAGCGGGTTACGCGGTATCCACAACCAGCCCCCAGACCAGGCGCTGGTGCCGCCCAGCTGGCGGGCTTTTTCCGCAACGATCACATGCAGGCCGTGATGCGCGGCGGTTACGGCGGCAGCCAGGCCCGAAGCGCCGGAGCCAATGACGAGTACGTCACATTCGAGGGGGTGCATGAAGGGGTCCGCTCAGGCGTTGGTAGAGGGTGGCGCGCTTTACTGCAGCGGCGAAAAACCGGTGGGCCGCAGCAGCCGCGATTGCAGGCGCACAACGGCCCCGAGCTCGCGGTTAAGCCGCGAAAACGCTGCCCAGCGCGGGTCCGCTGCCATGGCTGTGCGCCGTGCGATGCGATCGTCGAGGCTGGCATAGCCCCAGATGTGCACCACCTGGTTGACGTCGCCGAACTCGCTGGTGAAAAAGCCGACCAGGTTACCCAGGTGTTCGCTTTGAACGTCCAGCGCATGGCTTTGGTACAGGGCTAGCCAGTCGGCCATTTTCAGTGGGTCGAGGGTGTAGGTTCTCAGTTCGTAGTACATGCCGGGGTCTCCGTGTGGGTGGCCGGCGCCTGCAGGCGCGCGGTGATGTGGTTGGCAGCGAGCCAGCCGAAGGTGAGGGCAGGGCCCAGGGTGATGCCGGGGCCGGGGTAGGTGCCCTTCATCAGTGAGTTCATGTCGTTGCCGACCGCATACAGCCCGGCAATTGGCTGGCCGCTACGGTCAAGCACATTGGCATCGGCGTTGGTCACCAGGCCACGGGCCGACCCGAGGTCGCCGGTGTGAATGCGGATGGCGTAGAACGGCCCGTTGCTCAACGGCGCCAGGCAGGGGTTGGGCGTGTGTTGCGGGTCGCCCATGTAGCGGTTGTAGCTGTTGCCGCCTTTGCCGAACGCACGGTCGATGCCATTGCGGGCATCCGTGTTGAACTGCTCGAGGGTTTGCGCGAACACTTTGGGCTCTACGCCAATGGCCTGGGCCAGGGCTTGCGGTGTCGCGGCCCGGTACAGGTAGCCGGCGTCGATCAACGCCTGGTTGTTCACAGGCTTCGGCCGCGCCAGGCCGAGCCCATAGCGGTTCATCGCCTCGGCATCGCACACCAGCCAGCAGCTGGCAATGCCGTTGGCGAACATGGTCTGCACGAAGTGGTGGTAGGAGTCGGACTCGTTGACGAAGCGCCGCCCGGTCGGGTCTACCGCAATCACGCCAGGCTTGGCGCGGTCGGTGACCAAATGCGGGAAGCGCTCCCGCTGGCCACCGGGATGGCGCCGTTCGGAAACCGGCGCCCAGAAGAAGTTGGCCGCCAGGCCTTCGCCCTCGGCGGCCGACACCGCCTGACCAAGGCGCAGGGCGGCACCGTCGTTGAAGGGGGGCGACATGGTCAGGTGCGGCGCCTCTTGGGCGGGGCGGTAGCTGGCGGCCAGTGCGCCTGCAGCGAACCCGCCCATGGCGCACACCACACCGCCACGTGCCATTACCCGCTGACGCCGGCCCTCGTGCAGTACAACCACGCCGGTCACCACGCCGTGCTCGACAATCAGCTCTTCGGCTTCGCTGCGCAACCACAGTTGCGTGCCATGGGCGAAGGCACTGGTGGCCAGGCGGGCGATCAATGCGTTGCCGGTGGTAAGCCGAGTGCCACGCGGGTGCCTTAGGCGGTCCCGCGCGTAGCGCACTATCAGTTTCAGGCAATGCCACAGCGAGCCGGGCGAGCGGCGAATACTGAGAAAATGCTGGATATCCACGCGGTTGACCATCATGCCGCCGAACAGCAGCATGCCGGGCGGTGGCATCTGCAGGTCCTTGAAGCGCTGGCCAAGGTGCTTGCCGTCGTACTCGACCATTTCCAGTGCCCGGCCGAACTGCGTGGCGCCGGGTGCATCCGGGTAATAATCGGGTGAGTGCGGGCGTAAGGCATAGCGCAGTTCGGTGTGGCGCTCCAGCCAACGCAGTGCCTGGTGCCCATGCTCGATGAAGGCGTCGCCCAGCATGGGGTCGTAGCCATCACCGATGACGTGTTTGAGGTAGGTGCGCATGGCCTCGGGGGAGTCCTTGGCACCCGCGTCCCGGGCCTGATCGGTGCCGTACAGCCATACCGCACCGCCGGAAATCGCCGAGGTGCCGCCAAAGCGTTCGGCCTTTTCCACGACCAGCACCTTCAGCCCGCGGCAGGCCGCCGTGGCCGCCGCAGCCAAGCCGCCGGCGCCACTGCCCAGTACCACCAGGTCAACGCTGTGTTGTGTGTGTTCAAGGGTCGCCATGGCTTCAGATCTCCAGCGGCGTCACGCCCATGAAGGCGCCAAGGTGGCCGAGTTGGGCGTAGGCCATTTCCGGGCCCGTCTGGATCGGGCAGCCGACTTGCCGTGCGCGGTTCAGCAGTGGGGTGATTTCGGGCGAAGTGACCACGTCGGCCACCAAGGTGTCGGGTTGCAGGGTAGCCAGCAGGGCGGCGGGCAGTGGCAGCTCTGCGCTTGTGCCCATGCCGACCGGGGAGGCGTTGGCCACCAGGTCGAAGTCTTCCAGCCCACTGAACTGTGTGCTCACCGTAAGCCCAGGGAAGGCATTGCCGAGCAGTTCGCACACCGCCTCCATGCGCGTTGTGCTGGGGTCGCTGAGGGTAATGCTGGCAATGCCTGCCTCGCCCAGCGCATAGGCGATGGCACTGCCAACACCGCCGCAACCGATCACCAATGCCCGCTTGCCCGTCGCTTTAAAGCCATGTTTGCGCGCAGCGCCCAGGAAGCCGGCGCCGTCGACGTTGTCGCCCAGCAGGCGCCCGTCGCGCTCGCGGCGTATCACATTGACCGACCCCAGTGCCGCCGCACGTTCGCTCAGGCTATCCAGGCGGTTGGCCAGGGCCTGCTTGTACGGCACGGTGACCACGCAGCCGCGCAGGTTTTGCCAGCCGCGCAGGGTGCCGGCAAAGCTGTCCAGCGCCGCCTGGTGCAGGTCGATGGGCAGCATGGCGAGGTTGCAGTTGTTGTGGGTGAACCAGGTGTTGAAGTTTTCCGGGGACTTCACCTGGGCGATGGGCGAACCGACGATGGCGACCAGTTCAGTGGAACCACGAATCATGCTGACCTCCTTATTGGCGTTGTTATGACGGCAAGCGTGAAGCAGCGGGGTGCGGGCAACAATGCGCTAATCGGTGGTTTAGTGCGATAATCGCAATCATGTTCCGGTTATCGCGTTAATCGGCTGTTTTTTCTCCCCACTTGCGAGCTGAAGGCATGAACACCCCCGCTATTCATCCCCGTGACCTGATTGCCGGCTTGCAGAAAGGCCTGGCCCTGATGCAGCTGTTCAGCGCCGAGCAGCCACGCCTGAGCGTGCCGCAGGCAGCCAGGCTGTCTGGCCTTACGCCCAGCGCCACCCGGCGCTTTTTGCTGACTTTGGTGCATGAGGGCTTTGCCGAAACCGACAGCCGCGAGTACTGGCTGACGCCCAAGGCGTTGCGCCTTGGCCAGGCGTATGTCGACTCGGCGCAACTGCCGCGCATGCTGCGGCCGATCGTCGAGCAGGTGGCGCGGCAGACCCAGGAGCATGTATCAGTGGGCACCCGCGATGGCGACGAGATCATCCACCTGGTGCGCAGCCGTTACAGCCATGTGGCGTCGTTGTCGATCAGGCCTGGTTCGCGGGTGCCGATGTATTGCACGGCGGGGGGACGGATATGGCTGGCTTGGCTGGATGAAAGCGAGCGGGATGACTACTTTGCACGCAACCCGCTGCGGGCACTGACGCCTTACACACAGACTGACCGTGGGCTGCTGGAGGCGGAATTGCTGCGGGTGCAAACGCAGGGCTTCTGTATTGTCGACCAGGAATATGAGATGGGTATGCGTGTGTTGGGGGTACCGCTGCTGGATCGGGCCGGGCAGTTGAAAGCAACGCTCACCATCACGACCCATGCTTCGCGCCTGAGCGTGGATGAAATTCGGTTGCGGTATGTGCCGACACTGTATGAGGCGCAGGCGTTGTTGCGGCCAGTTCTGGATTGAGGGGAATGTGTCGCAGCTGATGTCGGAGCAGTAATTGGGGCCGCTTTGCGGCCCATCGCCGGCAAGCCAGCTCCCACATTGACCGCACAATCCTGAACAGCTGCGCACTGAGTCGTCAGAACATGTTGAGCGGGTACTCGGTAATCACCCGCACTTCATCAATCTGGCCACCACGCTCCGAGCTACGGTAGCTGGCCTGCCGCACCCGGAACGACAAGTCCTTGGCTACGCCGGCCTGCACCACATAGCGTACTTCAACGTCACGCTCCCAGGCCTTGCCATCGAGGTCGCCGCCGGTGCCGCTCTTGAAGTCGGAGCCTTTCACATAGCGGGTCATGAAGTTCAGCCCTGGTGCGCCATAAGCGGCCATGTTCAGGTCGTATCGGGCCTGCCAGGACTTTTCGTTCTCGTAGTCGAAGTCCGAGTACTGCACCGAGTTGGCAAAGTTGTAGACCGCGTTGCCGTCTGGCCCGTACACGTAGTCGCCGGTGCCGGACACCTTCTGGTAGGCCAGGGTGAAGGCATGAGCGCCCAGCGTCCAGGTCCCCCCCAGGCTCCAGATGCGGTTGTCCAGGTCGCCACTGCGGGCTTGGCCGATGCTTTGCGTGTCGTAGGCGTTGAAGTCGAACTTAAGCGATTGGCCGGAACCCAGCGACAACAGGTAGCGGGTGTTCACGTAGTACTTGCGAAAGTGCTCGGCAGTTTTGGCGTAGTACAGGCTGCTGGAGAGCCGCTCATTGAACGTGTACACCCCGCCCAGGTAGTCCACGGCGGTCATGCGCCCGCTGTCGCGGGATGACTGGTTGCGGTTGGTCAGGCCGGTGAAGTGCCCCGCGTCCAACTGCAGATTGCGGATTTCCTTGCTGGTGAGCGAGAAGCCGTCGACGGTTTCCGGCAGCAGGCGGCTGTCGGAGGTGGCCAGCACAGGCACAGCCATGACCTGCGTGCCGTATTTGAGCACGGTGTTGGACGCGCGCATTTTCAGCACTGCGCCGGCTTTGCTCATGTCTTGCTTGGCGCCATGGCTGTCCTGCTCCAGCAAGCCCGTACCGCCCCCCGTGCGGCCGTCACCCGTGTCGAGCTTGAAGGCGTACTGGCCGATCAGGTCGATGCCAAAGCCGACGGTGCCTTGGGTGAAGCCGGACTGAAAGGTACCGATAAAGCCTTGGGCCCATTCCTCGCCGTAGTTTTGCCGTGCGCCGCTGGCGCGGTTGTCACGCTGCATGTACATGTTGCGTGCCTTGACAGACAGCTTGCTGCCTTCGATGAAACCTGCCGATTCGGACTGCTCGCTGGCCTGCAGCAAGGGGCTGGCAGACGCCAGCAACAGGGCGGTGACGCCGAGTGTGTTGATGCTCATTTCATGCTCCGTTTGCTTGTTCTAGTTAGATGGCAGCGTGATGCAAGGGGTGCCTGAGCCGTTTTGCAGGCGTGCAGAAGCCCTGTCCGCGCCTGTGCAGGGCGGAGCATTCGTACGTTTACAGATGGCTCAAGCGGGTGGTGCGCCCGCTGGCCGGCACCTGAGGTGCCGGCAGCGGGCCAGGTGGCCTCGGCCTATCGCTCGATCTGGCGATTCCAGCGGGCGTTCCATTCCGGACGTTGGGTGTTGACCTGGTCCCAGTCGATGGTAACGGCCGTTTGCAGGTAGGTCTGCATGGCCTCGACCTGGCCACGGGTCTTGTCGCTGGTCGGGGTGTTGGGGTTGGACGGGATCTGGTCACCCAGTTCCAGAGCCGGAGCCTGCGCTTCGGGGCTCAGCAGGAATTCGGCGAGCTTTTGCGCAAGCTCCGGCTGGTCGTTGTTGGCGGTGACGCATTCGGCCTGGTTGAGCACCACGGCGCCTTCCTTGGGCGCTGCGTACTCCACCGGGATGCCTTTGAGCTTCAGTGCCGTCACTTGGGTGGGGGTGAGCGGGAACAGTGCGGCTTCGTCGGTTTGCACCATTTCCGAGAGCTTGGCCGAGTTGGGGATGTACTCCAGCACGTTCGGGCCAACGTTCTGCTTCCAGGCAGCGAAGCCCGGGTTGACGTCGGTATCGGTGCCGCCGTGCAGGCGGTTGTACATCAGAAAACCGTGCAGGCCGAAGGTGGACGAGGCCATCGACTGGAACACCACCTTGTCTTTGAAGCGCGGGTCGGCCAGGTCATTCCACGAGGTGGGTGCGGCCCAGCCCTTTTCCTTGAACAGGCGGCTGTTGTAGGCCAGGCCGGTTACCCCCAGGCTGACGGCGGCGGCCTTGTCCTTGATCAGGGCCTTTTCCGGCAGCTGGGCCAGGGTCGGATTGGGCTTGAGCGTGCTGCACAGCCCCATGCCAATGGCGCGGTACATGATGCCGTCATCCAGCACCATCACATGGATCGACGGCTTGTTCGGCGTAGCTTGGACCTTGGCCAGGATGTCGGCCGACGTGCCGGGCACGATCACCACCTTTACATCGTTGGCCTTCTCGAACCGGGGCAGGATGTTGTCGCTGAACAGCCGTTCCATGGTGCCACCGTTCATGCCCAGGTACAGCGTGGGTTGGGCCATGGCGGGCAGGCAGGCGAACAGGCCGGGCACGGTGCAGAACAGGGCGAGCAAACGTTGCTTGTGCGTCATGACAGGTTTTCCTTGTGGTGGTGGTTGGGCTGAAAACGGTGGATGGAAAAGGCCGCGAGGCTGATGGCGGGTGTGCCCTGCAGGATGCATTGCGCCAGTGCTTCACCCGCCGCCGGGCCAATCTGGAAACCCGCGCCGGCAAAGCCGAAGCCGTGCAGCAGGCCGGGTCGTTGCAGGCTGGGGCCAAGCACCGGTTCGTCGTCGGGCAGGTAGCCTTCGGTGCCGCTCCAGGTGCGGATGGCTTGGGCACCGGCCAGGGCCGGGTACAGCTCGGTGGCGTTGCGCAATATGTCGAGCACGGCGGCCTGGCCCGGGCGTGCGGTGGTCGGGGTCAGGGCAAAGCCGCGCCCGCCGCCGAGCACGCAGTTGCCACGCGCTACCTGGCGGGCGTAGATACCGCCGCCTTCTACCCCGGTGCTGGCGGTCATGAACAGCGGCAGCGGCTCGGTGACCAGCATGGCCGGGTGGGCGGCGGTGAGTGGCACCGGTTCGCCGAACTGTTCGGCCAGTTGGGCCGACCAGGCGCCGGCGCAGTTCAACAGCCAGGGTGCCTTGAAGCACTGGCCGTTGCTGGTGTGTACGCTGAAGCGCTGGCCGTCGTGGTCCACATCAAGCACTTTGCACTGCTCGTGCACCTCGGCACCGCTGTGCCGGGCTGCCTGGGCGAACGCCGGCGATACAAGGCGAGGGTTGGCGTGGCCATCCTCGGGGCAATACGAGGCACCGACGGCGATGTCGCCCACCCAGGGAAAGCGTTGGCGCAGCTCGCGGCGTTCCAGCAGTTGCAGGCGCAGGTCAAAGGCCTGGGTACGGCGTGCATAGGCCTTCAGGGCATCGAAATCGGTTTCGCTGCGGGCCAGCTTCAGGTGGCCGCTGCGGGCGTACTCGCCGTCGATGCCGATCCATTCGCGCAGCTGCCCCCAAATGGCATGGGCGCGCATCGACAACGGCAGCTGAGCCAGCGAGCGTCCCTGACGGCGCACGCCACCGTAGTTCACCCCGCTGGAATGCGAGCCGCAGAAGTCGCGCTCCAGCAGCGCCACGTGCTGGCCAGCACGGGCCAGGGTCAAGGCAGCGCTGCTGCCGACGATGCCGCCACCGACGATGATGGCGTCCACTTCAAGCAGCCTCATGGCTTTATCTCCAGACCAAAGGGCAGCGGCTTGACCGGTGCCTGGCCGCGCAAGCGCCCGACCTGATCAATGGGCCGACCGCTTTCGCAGGCAATCAGCTCGGCGGCAGCGGCGCCGCACACACGGCCTTGACAGCGGCCCATGCCAACCCGGCACATGGCCTTGACCCGGTTGATTTCCCAGTGCCCGGCGCGCACGGTAGCGCGGATTTCCCCGGCGCTGACCTGCTCGCAACGGCACACGGTCAGCAGGTCGGAGGCTTGGCTGGCCCATTGTTCGGGGAACGGGAAGGCTTGCTCCAGGCCCTGACGAAAGCGCTGCAACGTGGCCAAGCGCTTTTCCAGCTGTCGCTGGCGTTGCGGGTTGCCACGCTTGCCGAGATCGGCCAGCAGCGTCAGGGCTGCCAGTTCGCCGGTCATTTCCGCACCATCGGCACCCAGGATGCCGGCACCGTCGCCCGCCAGGTACACGCCGGGGCTGCTGGCGCGGCCCTGGGGGTCACGTACCGGTAGCCAAGCGCGGTTGAGGGTGTTCCAGGCAAACTCGCAGCCCAGCAGGTCGGCCAGCTGGGTTTCGCTGCGCAGGGCGTGGGCGAAGGCCACGGCGTCGCAGGGCAGCTGATACTGCTGACCGTTGAGTGACCAGCGAACGCCGCTGGCGCGTTGTTCGCCGTCAATGCCGAGCAGGGTTACTCCCTGGTGCACCGGTATGCCTTTGCGGGCAAGCCATGCGCGGTAGTAAAGGCCTTTGGCAAAGGTGCCCGGCTGCAGCAGCAGGCGTGGCAGGGCACGTACCTGGGCGCTGAACGGCGAGGTGTCGAGCACTGCGCTGACCGTGGCGCCGGCCCTGGCGTACTGATAGGCCACCAGGTACAACAGCGGCCCACTGCCTGCCAGCACCACCCGCTCGCCGATGGCGCAGCCCTGGAACTTAAGGGCAATCTGTGCGGCGCCCAAGGTATAGACCCCAGGCAAGGTCCAGCCGGGGATCGGCAACACGCGGTCGGTGGCGCCGGTGGCGACAATCACCCGGTCGAACGCCAGGCGGTCGGCCAACTCGCCCTGTTGCAAGGTGTCCAGCACCTGCTGCTCGGCGTTCCACACCAAGGTATCCGGGCGGTAGTCGAGTTGCCCGCGCAGTTGCTCAAGGGTGGTATGCACGGCTTGTGCCTTGCCGGCCTCGAAACCGTACAACGCCTTGGCCGACCGGCGAAAGTTGGCTGGCTGCTGGCGGTAGATCTGCCCACCGCCGCGACTGGCTTCGTCCAGCAGCACCGGGCGCATGCCGTGGTCCACCAGGGTTTGCGCGGCGCGGATGCCGGCGGGGCCGGCACCGATGATCACGATTGCAGTCATGGACGGCGCCCCGGGTCGCGGGTGATGCACTGGCCGGCTTCCAGAAAGGTCGAGCAGGCGCGCACCCGGCGCCCATCCTGCAGGCGTACCCAACAGTCCTGGCAGGCACCCATCAGGCAGAAACCGGCGCGCGGCTCGGCGCTGAAGTCGCTGCCGCGCAGGTGCGTGGCATTGGTCAGGATAGCGGTCAGCAGGGTGTCGCCGTTCATGCCCTGGGCTGGCTGGCCGTCGAGCAAAAAGGGCAGCGGCTCGCGGTCGTGCTCGGCCACGCGCTTGAACAGGGGCATAGGGGCATTCCTTGTCATTGCTTGCCCACCAGTACGCGGTCCAGGCCGTAAACCCGGTCCAGGGCGACCATGGTCAGGGCGGTGACGGCGATCACCAGTGCCGAAACGGCGGCCATCATCGGGTCGATCGATTCGGTGGCGTACACGTACATGCGCACGGGCAGAGTCTGCGTGGCGGGTGAGGTGACGAAGATCGACAGCGTGACTTCGTCGAAGCTGTTGATGAACGCCAGCAGCCAGCCACCGGCCACCCCCGGCAAGATCATCGGCAGGGTCACTTTGCAGAACAGCGTGACGCGGCCTGCGCCCAGGCTCTGTGCGGCCTGCTCGGCGCTGCGGTCGATGCCAATGGCGGCAGCCAGCACCAGGCGCAGCACGTAGGGTGTAATGACCACCACATGGGCGAACACCAGCCAGGCGAAGCTGCCATTGACCCCAAGCAAGGCGAACAGCCGCAGCAGGGCTACACCCAGCACCAGGTGCGGGATGATGATGGGTGACAGCAGCAGCCCGTTGACAAAGCCCTGGCCCGGGAAGCTGTAGCGGGTCAGCGCCAGGCCAGCGGGTACGGCGATCAGGGTGGCCAGCGAGGCCGCCAGGGCGGCGAGTTTCAGGCTGTTGTAGAACGCGTCAAGGAAGTCGGCGCGCTCGAACACGGCGCTGAACCAGCGCAGCGAGAAGCCGGCGGTGGGCAGGCTCAGGGTGTTTTCCGGGGTGAATGCCACCAGGCACACCACCACCAGCGGGGCGAGCATGAACAGCATCACCAGGGCGTGAAAAGACAGGGCCAGCGGGCCGTTACGGGTCATGGGTTCAAACTCCAAGTGCGCGTTTGTAGCGGCGTTCCACCAGCCGGTTCCAGCTGAGCATCACCAGCAGGTTGATCAGCAGCAGGGCGACCGCGATGGTGGCGCCCATCGGCCAGTTCAGTTCGGCCAGGTACTGGTCGTAAATCATGGTGGCGACCATCTTCAGTCGGCGCCCGCCCAGCAGCCCGGGGATGGCGAACGAGCTGGCCGCCAGGCCGAACACGATCAGCGTGCCCGACAGCACGCCCGGCATGATCTGTGGCAGCACGATGCGGCGGAACACCGTCCACTGGCTGGCGCCCAGCGACAGTGCAGCCTGTTCGGCGGCCGGGTCGAGCTTCTGCAACGAGGTCCAGACCGGGATGATCATGAACGGCAGCATCACGTGGACCAGGCCGATGATCACCGCGAACGGGGTGTACAACAGCTTTATCGGCTGCCCACCGAGGGCGCTGATGCCTTGGTTGATCAGGCCGTCAGAGCCCAGCAGCAGGCTCCAGCCGAAGGCGCGCACCACCACCGAAATCAGCAGCGGGGTCAGCACCAGGATCAGAAAGATCGAGCGCCACGGCGCGCCCATGCGGCTAAGCACCATGGCCTCGGGGATGCCGATCAGCACGCACAGCAAGGTGACCAGGGCGCTGATCCAGAAGGTGCGAAAGAAAATCTCGTAGTAATAGGTGTCGGTCACCAGGCTCAGGTAATGGCTGAGGGTGTATTGGCCGGCCTGGATGCCGCTGCTGTAGTCGAACGCGTTGAACGACAGCAGCACGGTCAACCCCAGCGGCATTACCAGCAAGGCCAGGAACAACAGCAGGGCCGGGCTGCTCAGGCCGTAGCCCCAGGCGTTGTTGCGCAGTTTTGCCGTACTCATGCCGCCACCTCGGCCGCGTTCAGCACCCGCAGCAGGGCATCGTTCCAGTCCAGGCCAACCGGCGCACCTTCGTCCAGCGGCGCGCTGCCATCGTTGGCGCGGACCACGGCCAGGTTGCCCAGGGCAGTATCAACGCGGTATAGCCACTGGCTGCCGAGGAAGTAGCGGCAGCTGATGCGCCCTGACAGTTTGCCGCTGCCCGCCGGGCCGAGGCTGATCTTTTCCGGGCGCAGGCTGAGGGTCAGCGGCCCCTGGGGCGCTGCCTGCGGTTGGCCGCCAGAGCCGGTGACGCCACGCAGGCGGTTGGCCTTGCCGACAAAGTCGGAAATGAACGGCGTGCCCGGGTGTTCGTAGAGGCGGTAAGGGTCATCGACCTGGGTGATGCGCCCGGCTTCCATCACCACCACCCGGTCGCTGATCGACAAGGCTTCGGCCTGGTCGTGGGTGACCATCAACGTGGTAATGCCGACTTCATTCTGGATACGGCAGATCTCGAACTGCATTTCTTCACGCAGGTGTGCGTCCAGGTTGGACAGCGGCTCGTCCAGCAGCAGCACGGGCGGTTCAATCACCAGCGCGCGTGCCAGTGCTACACGCTGGCGCTGGCCGCCGGACAATTCCCGTGGGTAGCGGTCGGCATGCTTGTCCAGGCGCACCAGCGCCAGCGCCTGGTCCACGCGGCGGGCGATGTCGGCATTGCCTACCTTGCGCATGCGCAGGCCAAAGGCAACGTTGTCGCGCACGGTCATGTGCGGGAACAGCGCGTAGCTCTGGAACACCACGCCCAGGCCGCGGCTGGCTGGTTTGGCGTGGGTGATGTCGCGGCCATCGAGCACGATGCGGCCACTGGTGACCTCGACGAAGCCGGCAATCATCTGCAGGGTGGTGGTCTTGCCGCAGCCGGAAGGGCCGAGCAGGGAGACAAACTCGCCTTTTTCGATGGCCAGTGACGAACTGGCCACGGCCTCCGTGGCGCCATAGCGCTTGCAGAGTTTGTCGATCAACAGAAAGGTCATGGCTGTGCTCCATCGCAAACGGAACCGGGATAAACCGGCAGTTTCAGGGTGGGCAGAGCGCCAGCGGCGAAAAGCAATGCTTTTACGGACGTTGGCGCTCGCTTCTGTGGCGGCGGCCGATGTTGTGATATCGCCCTATGGACCGGAGAGTAGGGCAATGATTAGGATGGCGACAAAGGGTAATTTCACTGAGTGATAGCTATTTTGAAATTATTCCACTCAATGAAATTTGATAGGGTTTAGCGAAAAATGGATTCCGATGAACGAAATGGTCAAGCCAGGGAAGTGGGTGTCAGTGCCGTGTCGCGTTTGTTCGCCGTGTTGCGTGCGCTGGGTGATTGCGGTGGCGAGGGCGAGAAGGTCAGCCAGCTGGCCCAGCGGGTTGGCCTGGCACAGCCCACCACACACCGGTTACTGCGCAGCCTGATCGAAGAGGGCATGGTCGACCAGTGTGCGACCAGCAAGCGCTACCGCCTGAGCCTGGATTTCTTTGCCCTGGCGGCCAAGGCCGGGCAGGTCGGCAATTTGCGCGATGTGGTGCGCCCCAGCCTGCTGCGGCTTTCTGCTTCGCTGGGGGATTCGCTGTTTCTGCTGGCGCGTTCGGGGTTTGACGCGGTGTGCCTGGACCGCAGCGAAGGGCCTTACCCGATCCGCACCTTTACCGGCGACATCGGCGGCCGTGTGGCCTTGGGCGTGGGGCAGGGCAGCCTGGCCATTCTGGCTTTCCTGCCTGAGGAGGAGCGTGACGAGGTGATCCGTTATAACCTGCCGCGGCTCAAGGATTTTCACCATTACGACGAAGTGCTGCTGCGTGCCGAAATCGACAATGTGCGCAGCCTGGGGTATGCCGGGCGCAACACCGGGGTACTCGACGGCATGGCCGGCCTGGCAGTGCCAATTCTGGACCGTAATGGTCATGCGGTGGCGGCCTTGAGCGTGGCGACCATCAGCGACCGCCTTGGGCCTAACCGCATGCCGACTGTGGTGGCCTTGCTCAAGCGGGAGGCGGCGGCGATCGGCGAACGGGTCAACCCGTTCGACCCGGTGCTGCGCCGCCCCTCGCATGTGTTTGGCTAAGGCCTATTCCACCGCCTCGGCCACACCTTGGTCCTCACCCAGGAACCCGCCGCTCTGGTGTTGCCACAGCCGGGCATAGGTGCCCTTTTTCGCCAGCAACTCAGCGTGGGTACCTTGCTCGATGATGCGGCCTTCATCCATCACGATCAGCCGGTCCATGGCCGCAATCGTCGACAGCCGGTGGGCGATGGCGATGACGGTCTTGCCTTGCATCATTTCATCCAGGCTTTCCTGAATGGCCACTTCCACCTCCGAGTCCAGAGCGCTGGTGGCTTCGTCCAGCAGCAGGATCGGCGCGTTCTTCAGCATCACCCGGGCAATGGCAATGCGCTGGCGCTGGCCGCCGGACAGCTTGATACCGCGTTCACCCACCAAGGTGTCGTAGCCACTGCGGCCTTGGCGGTCACTGAGCTGGCTGATGAACCCATCGGCCTGGGCATTGGCCGCCGCAGCGCGGATCTGCGCTTCGGTGGCATCCGGGCGGCCGTAGGCGATGTTGTCGCGGATCGAGCGGTGTAGCAGCGAGGTGTCCTGAGTGACCATGCCGATGGCGCTGCGCAGGCTGTCCTGGGTGACCTTGGCGACGTCCTGCCCATCAATGCGGATGACACCGCTGTCCACGTCATAGAAGCGCAGCAGCAAGTTGATCAAGGTGGATTTGCCTGCGCCTGAGCGGCCGACCAGCCCGACCTTTTCGCCTGGGCGAATGTGCAGGCTCAGGTCGTTCAGGACCTGGCGCTCGCCGTTGTAGTTGAAGCTGACCTTGTCGAACGTTACTGCGCCGCCCTGAGTCACCAGTTCGCCTGCATCGGTTGCATCCTGCACCTTGGGGCCGTGGGTGAGGGTGGCCATGCCGTCCTGCACGGTGCCGATGCTCTCGAACAACGAGGTCATCTGCCACATGATCCAGTGCGACATCCCGTTGATACGCAGGGCCATGGCGGTGATTGCCGCGACTGCACCGGTGCCGACCTGGCCTTGGTGCCACAGCCACAGCGCATAGCCGCCGGAGCCGAAGATCAAGCCCACCACCAGCGCCTGGTTGACGATTTCGAACTGGCTGACCAAGCGCATCTGGCGAAAGCCGGTCTGCTTGAAGTCCTCCATGGCCGCACGGGCGAAGTGCGCTTCGCGCCTGGAGTGCGAGAACAGCTTTACCGTCGTGATGTTGGTGTAGGCATCGGAAACCCGCCCAGTCATCGACGACCGCGCGTTGGCCTGTTCCTGCCCGACCTTGCCCAGGCGCGGCACGAAGTACAGCATCGCCAGCCCGAACAGAGCCAGCCAGGCAATGAACGGCAGCATCAGCTTCAGGGCAAAACCACCCGCCAGGGCAATGATTGCAATGAAGTACACGCCGATACCGGGCAGTATTTCGATGACGGTGAACAGCACCTCGCGTACCGCCAAGGCTGTCTGCATCACCTTGGTGGTGACCCGGCCCGAAAACTCGTCAGAGAAGAACGACAAGCTCTGGCGCAGCATCAGCCGGTGAAAGTCCCAGCGCAACCGCAGCGGCAAGTTGATCGCCAGCACTTGGTGTTGAACCATGGTACGCATTGCCACCAGCCCGATGCTGGCCACCAGGACGATACCGATGCCCCACAACACACGGCTTTCCTCAGCACCTACGGCACCCCCGGCCTGCCAGTTCGAGAGCAGGTCGACCACTTGGCCGAGGAAGGCAAACAGCCAGGCTTCGTAAACCGATACCCCGGCACTGAGCAGGGCCAGGGCAAGAATGTAGCCGCGGGCGCCCCGGGTGCAGGCCCACATGAAGCGCAGCAGGCCCACCGGGGGTGGCGGCACTTCGTCAGGGGGGAAGGGGTCGAGCCAGCGTTCAAAAACACGAAACATGTGGGTCTCCGCAAATCAGGTTTTGCTTACCGGGTAACCATACCGCACATCCAGGCATTCGCCTGCTGGCATAACCTTTTCTCATCAAGTCATCGCCCGAAATGTCGCTGTATGCACGGTGAACGAAAGTTCAGGCTTCTGCACTGAGCCGGCTTCGAGCTTTGCGACGCTGCAGCAAGGTCGAGGGTTGACACCTCGCGTGTCGCTCCACCATTATCCAGCCTAATCCACGCAGCGGGCTTTCCCCCATGTCCATGTCCAACCACGCCATCTTCGCTTCGGGCTTCATTGCCCAGGCAGGCGCGTGCGTTGCCGTTGCCAAGAAATCCAAGAAACAGCCGCTCATCTGACCGAGGCGCGCTGTCTCGTCAGGTGGGCTGACGAGACAGAAGGCGCTAGGTATCCCTGCCAGACCACTTCGACTCTTCACCCTCTGACGCTGACTTTCGGTCAACATCAGGAGTTTTTGCATGTCGAATTTCCGTGGTATCTGGATCGCCCTCGTCACGCCAATGCGCGCCAATGAAATCGACTTTGCCGCCTTGGAAAAACTGGTGAAGAAGCTGCTCGAGGACGGCGTGGCCGGTTTTGTGGTGTGCGGTACCACGGGCGAGGCGGCGGCACTGTCCAAGGCCGAGCAACTGGCAGTGCTGGATGCGGTGCTGGCCTGGGTGGAGCCGGGCAGGGTGGTGATGGGCCTGTCGGGTTACAACCTGCGTGAGCTGCTAGCGTTTCAGGCTGAAGTCCAGCAGCGTGACATTGGCGGGTTGCTAGTCCCTGCACCGTGCTACATCCGCCCTTCGCAGGCCGGTCTCGAAGCCTTCTTCGCCACTGTGGCCGATGCCGCCCGCGTGCCAGTGATCGTGTACGACATTCCCTATCGCACGGGCGTGCGCATCGAGCGTGAAACCCTGCGCCGAATCGTGCGTCACCCGCGCATTGCAGCCGTCAAGGATTGTAGCGGCGACAGCGAGACCACCCTGGCCCTGATCGAGGGTGGCCATGCCCAGGTGCTGGCGGGTGAAGACCTGCAGATCTTCAACAACCTGTGCCTGGGTGGTGCTGGGGCTATTTCAGCCTCCGCGCACGTGCGTGCCGACCTGTATGTGCGCATGCTGCAGCAGGTCGACAGCGGTGACTGGGTGGCTGCGCGCGGCACGTTCTACCAGTTGCTGCCCTGGATCAAGCTGGCTTTTACCGAGCCCAACCCGGCGGTGGTGAAGGCAGCGTTGCAGTTGCAAAACCTGATGGCAGACGAGCTGCGCGAACCGATGCAAGCGTGCACGGATACGACCCGGGACAGGCTGCAACGCGTGCTGGGCTCACTCGGCGCCTAAAGAGGCAGCGGCTGTTGCCGGGCATGGATCTGGTGATTTTCCCGGAGTACAGCCTGCTGGGCATCATGTACGCCCCGGCAGAAATGATGGAAACCGCCGTGGCCGTACCCGGCGTGGAAACCGAAGTGTTCGCCCAGGCCTGCCGCAAGGCCAATGTCTGGGGCGTGTTCTCGCTGACCGGCGTGCGCCTGATGCTCGGCTGCTACATGTCGCATACCCGTAAAGCCGTGATGCCGGTGGTCGAGCGCGCTGATGGCTTGCTGTTCTATCCCACGCCTTAAGAGGGTTTCGAGTACTCGCCCAACATCGTCTATGGCGGGCCGACACCTAACCAGAACAGCGCGCCGCTGGCGGCCTACCTGACCCGTCATTATGGTGCCAGGGTCGCCTTCGTCGGCTCGGACTACATCTACCCCCGGGAAAGCAACCACGTCATGCGCCATCTGTACAAGCAGCATGGCGGCGAAGTGGTGGAGGAGGCTTACATGCCACTGTACCCCTCGGCCGATGACCTGGCCCAGGTGGTGGAGCGGGTGGTTCGCTCTGCTCCGGATGTGGTGTTCTCGACCGTGGTCGGTACGGGTACGGCAAGTTTCTATCAGGCATTGGCGCAGCGTTACGGTAATGGTCCTCGGCCGCCCATTGCCAGCCTGACTACCAGTGAGGCCGAAATCGCCGAGATGGGCGCCAAGGTGGCAACATCGTCGTGGCGCCGTATTTCACCAGCGTCGACTCGTCACAAACCCACGCGTTCGTCAGCGCGTGTCGGGCGTTTTTCCCGGCTGATGTGCGCATCACCTTCTGCTCGGCGGCCGCCATCAGGGTTGTTTTAGCCAAGCCTTCAGCAGCACCTTACCCGAGAGACCGAAGCTTCGCGATATCTCGGCTCGGTGGGGCCCCAAACATCCGGCTGTATTCACGGCTGAACTGTGACGGACTTTCATAGCCCACCTTGAATCCGGCTGTAGAAACATCCAGACCCTCTGAGATCATCAACCTGCGTGCATGCTGCAGGCGAAGTTGTTTTTGATACTGCAAAGGACTCATTGCGGTGACAGCCTTGAATCGGTGGTGAAGCGTCGAGTTACTCAAATTGGCATAGCTCGCTAGCTCATCAATATGCAATGGTTGTGCATAATTGTTGTTCAGCCACTCAATGGCCCGAGTAACGCGATGGGTCTGGCTATCGGTTATGGCTATCTCATGTAAACGCTGACCCTGCTGGCCTTTGAGCAGCCGGTAGAAAATTTCTCTTAGTGCTAGCGGCGCCAACGCTGGGATATCCGATGGCACATCCAATAGACGTACCAATCGCAGCATTGCATCGAGCAACGAGCTATCGATCTTATCCAGATATAGCCCTCGGTGGGGCTGTTGGCTCGGCACGCCGATAGGACTGACGTCTGCGATCAGCTGAGCGATTTCTGCCGGATCGATATCCAGGCGGATGCAGAAATAGGGCTTCTCTGAGGATGCCTCTGTCACTTGACCCGCTAAAGGTAGGGTTACCGAGACGACCAGATAGTTCAAAGGGTCGTAGACATAGCTTTCTTCCCACAACTGCACCTGTTTACGGCCCTGCACAACGATGCATAGCCCCGGTTTATGGACAGTATGGATCACATCGGTTGGAGTATCACTGCGTATGAAATGCAGCGGAGCAATTCCCGTCTGAAACACGCCATAGGTGGGAGCATAACGATGCATGGTTGATGCTAGCTCGGCCCTCAGACGCGTCAGCTCTTCGTCCCTATCATCCACTGCCATTACCTCCCATTAGACTGGTTCTATTGCAGAGAATAAATTGGTCCGCAGCCTTTTGGGTAGATGCTAATAGACACCCTTCAAATGCAAGAGCCCGGCGGGCCGGGCTCTCGGTAGGATGGGCTATATGCGTCAGGCATAGGTGGCACGATCCGCATCGACTTTAGCCACTCTACGGGCATTAAGACGTTCCGCACCATCTTCAGCCACACGGCGGTCATTCAGGCGATCAGCACCGTCCTCAGCTACACGGCGGTCATTCAGGCGATCGGCACCGCCCTCGGCCACGCGGCGGTAATTGAGACGATCTCCACCCCCCTCGACAACAAGGGGTGCCATCACTTCTTTGCAGGTCTGATGGGTCCAACTGCCAATCTCTTTGGCTGGCAGTGCCATCGAACTTGCACTGAGAGCAGATAAGGCAATTCCAATCATCATGGTATGTACAGTTTTCATGACAGCGACTCCGTAATTTGCGATGGATTCGTTGCCGGTTGTCAGTGCAAAGCGTGACGTGGATTCCTGTTTGTTGCAGGCTCGGTCGCTCTGATGGCCGGCGGCAGAAGCGGGTTCGCTTTCTGCTTGGGCTCAGATTACGGCGGCGGTGAGCAGGCCGTTATTTGGTTCCTGCGAGGCTTTTGCATATTCCTGCGCCGGGCCGCCTTCCGGCAGATTCACCCGAGCGCAGCGCCTTCGAGATTAATCACCGATTCACATCGAACACCAGTTTGCCGCGAATATGTCCTCCCCGGCTTAGCATCAAAGCCTCAGCCGCGCTGGAAAGCGGAACGACCTCAACCTCGGCGTGTAGCTTCTTCTCAGCAAACAATTTCGCTATCTCCGCTAACTGGCGCCCGTCCGACCGGGTTGCGAAATTTTTGCTGACTACGCCGTACTCACGTGCTTTCTGCGCGTTGGGTGTGCTGACAGGCGAGACTAACGCCCCACCGCGTTTGATCACCGTCCAGGAGCGATCCTGAGTGTCTCCGCCGACCAGATCAATGACGGTATCGACATTGCTGACGAGGTTCTCGAACTGTTGTGCGGTGTAATCAATGAACTGATGGGCGCCGAGTGATCGGAGGTAGTCTCGGTTTCTGGCCGAGCCTGTTGCCACTACATGAGCGCCGGCCAGCCGTGCTAACTGGACCGCGAAACTACCCACCCCTCCTGCTGCACCGTGAATCACAACAGTCTGGCCTGGCTTGATTTCGGCGTGTTCGTGCAGCGCCTGCCAAGCAGTAAGCGCTGCGGCAGGAATTCCACCGGCGTGAAGAAGTGACAACCCATCGGGTTTGTGCGCAAGCTTGTCGGGCGTTGCAAGAGCCTGGGTGGCGTAACCACCGCCTATTCCAATGAATCCGAACACCTCATCACCCAGGGCGTATTCGTGAATATTCTTTCCAACTGCTGCAATGGTGCCGGCAACCTCTACACCCGGCGTGTAGGGGAAGGACATTGGGATGAACTCCTTCATGGCCCCCGAGAGAATCTTCCAGTCAATCGGATTGATTCCGCTGCCGGCAACGTCAATGAGAACCTGGTCATCGTTGGGCACCAGCTCTTCAAGCTCTATCAGCTCAAGCCGTTCAATCTGACCGTACTCTGCCACTTGGATAGCTTTCATGAACTTCCCCGTCTGTAGGTAATGGGTTATCAAGTCGATGTTTGGCAGGGCGCGTCAGTTACTGGCGACGCGCGTCCAAGCTGAAGCGTCCTGCGCCGTAGGCCACGATCTGCAGCAAACCGCCGGCCATCGCGATGTTCTTGAAGAAGTGAATGAATTGGTTCTGATCGGCCAGAGCACTGTGGAAGATCACCGCAGTGAGGACACTGAAAAGCGCCAACCCTGCTGCGACAACACGGGTTTTATACCCGGCGATCAGAGCTACACCGCCGGCTATTTCCACGAGAATGGCAAGCGTCAGCGCTAAGGAAGGAAACGGCAGACCAACTGAACTGATGTAGCCGATCATCATGGCCGGCGCGCCTACCTTGGATACGCCTGAGAGGATGAAGATCGCGCTCAGAAAAATGCGACCTACTAGTGCGGCGGCACCAGCTGTTGCAGCCGAAGGATGAGAGGCTGAGCTTGAAATGGTGATGGCGTGAGGCATGGCATACGTTCCTTGGTGTAAGCATTCCGGAATGGAACGCTGGTATGAGTAAGTCTGGAACAGCCTCACATAGCTGAATAGTCGCTTAATTTCGTGGTTTACGTTCGATGAGATAGATAAGCATGTTTGCTTTTTGCCCGCTGGCATCGCATGAACTCCAACGCCGACCACTTGCGCAGGATCGTGCATGTTGACCGCAGGAATCGGATAACCCAGCCCAGCCAAGGCTTCTTACTCTTGCTTCACCACCTGCCTGTCGGCGGTGGCCCCTCAAGCCAGAAACAGGAGTACGAAAATGCACGGCATCGAACAAAAAGTCATCGTGATCACCGGCGCCAGCAGTGGTATCGGCGAAGCAACAGCCCGCCTGCTTGCCAGCAAAGGCGCTCGCGTGGTCCTGGGCGCCCGCCGCACCGATCGCCTGGAAACTCTGGCCAGGGAGATTCGTTCAGCAGGCGGTATCGCTGATGTCCAGGCGCTGGATGTCACCAACCTTGATGACATGCAGTCCTTTATCGACTTCGCTGTCGAACTGCACGGACGCGTCGACGTGCTGATCAACAATGCCGGCGTCATGCCGCTTTCGAAACTCGAAGCGCTCAAGGTAGATGAGTGGAATCGGATGATCGATGTGAACATTCGCGGCGTCCTGCACGGCATTGCCGCAACGCTGCCGCTCATGCAAGAACAGCGCGCCGGTCAGATCATCAATATTGCCTCGATTGGAGCCTACGCGGTAAGCCCGACCGCTGCGGTGTACTGCGCCACCAAATATGCCGTACGAGCCATTTCCGAGGGCTTGCGCCAGGAGGTGGGCGGTAACATCCGGGTCACCGTCATTGCCCCAGGCGTCACCGAGTCCGAACTGGCCGACAGCATTTCCGATGAGGGCGGGCGTGCCGAGATGCGCGAGTTCCGCAAGATCGCGATTCCAGCCTCGGCGATTGCCCGGGCGATCGCCTACGCCGTAGAACAGCCTGCGGATGTCGATGTCAGCGAACTGATCGTGCGTCCAACCGCAAGTCCATTCTGAACGTCCGGTCGACAGCGAGGAAATGCCATGGGTGAACCACTTGGAGATCAGGATAAATACGTTGGCATGTGGGTGACGGCTGACGGTCGCATTCGCCATGAGCTCCTGCCTGGCGGCCGCTATGACGAAGCCCGCGGAGGGCAACAAAGCGCGTACCAAGGTCGATACTGGCTAGAGGGTGATCACATCGAGTATGTGGATGACACCGGATTTACTGCCGACGGGGAGTTTCGAAGCAACGTGCTGTATCACGCAGGGATGATTCTCTATCCCGAGCGTTGAGGGGCCGGCCGGAATGGAGACATTCCGGCTTTTTTTTCGACTTTTACCTTTCAGAACACGCATCCAGAGCGGATTCTTTACATCCCCTACGGGGCCGCGAACGGCCTTGACTGTTGAAAGCCTAGGCTTGAACTTCAAGTCCACCCTGTGAGACCAATGCCCGAGATGGCTCGTTTGTGTCGGCGTACTAACTGAGGTGACGATTCCCATGGATGTCATAGAGCGGACTTCAGCCCATGGCCTGGAGGCTTACATTCGGGGTGAGCGGCTTGCCGCCTCGGACGTTCTGGCCGATAGGGATATGTTGGTGCAGATCTTTAACCGGGAGCGTAAGGAAGAGAGCTTTATCGTGCCCGCCGTAGCTGAGCCCTTGCTCGTGTGGATCATCTCCGGTAATGCTGCCGTTCAGGAGCGTGAGCTTGACGGCGACTGGCAATGTAGCCAAGTGTCCAAAGGTGATTTCTTCTTGACTACCTCGGCACAACCTTACGAGATGCGCTGGAACGTAGATGGTGTAGAACCATTTGAGGTCATGCATATCTACCTCGGCATCCCGCTTTTGGAAAAAGCCATCCATGAGGTCTTGGGCGGGTCTGTGGAAGCGGTTCGACTAAGTGAAGTCTCGGGCGGGCGTGACGATGGGTTGTCCGTTCTACTGGAGCAAGTTCGCCTGGAACTGACGGGGCACAGGGCTAGCCCTCTTTATCTTCAGGGGTTGGCCCAGTGCATCGCCATTCACCTTGCCCGCAGCTACCTGGACAGCTCAGCGGACGATATCGTGCGCCGCAATGCATTGCCTGCTTACAAGCTGCGCCGTGTGCTGTCGGCAATGGAGGCGAATCTGGCTGATGAATTCAATCTCGGGCACTTGGCCGAAATAGCTGGGATGAGCGAGTACCATTTCAGCCGGATGTTCAAAAAAGCCGCTGGTTATTCCCCGTCGCAGTTCTTTATCAGACTGAGGATGGCAAGAGCCCGGCAGCTCCTAATCGAAACGGATCGGAGCGTGATCGATATAGGCTTGGAGATCGGATACAGCAGCCCAAGCCATTTTTCTCAGGTGTTCAAACGTGAGGTTGGCGTCACGCCCACTCAATACCGTAAATAGTGAGTAGTCCACGCCAGTCAGAGGTTCTGGGGACGGAATTGCTGGCGAAAGTCCAAGATTTCCCCCGCCACCATGAATTGACCGCCTCCCCTGTAGTGCAGCGTTCTAGGCTGCTCCACCGAGCGATCTACATGCGCTTTGACCACTTGCCAGATGAACAGACCGTACTCGTCGATCAGCTTCGAGTCATACAGCTGGCATTCGAAACTGGCATAGCACTCGGCTATCAGCGGCGCTTCAACCTGCGTCGCAGCTGTCGGGGTAAGACCGAATTGGCCAAACTTGTCCACAGCACTGCCCGTATTGTTGCCCACCGCGACGACTTGGTCCGCCAGCTCTAGGGTGGGTACGTTGATCACGCATTGCTGGCTGTTGCGGATCAGTTCGTAGCTATGGTTCCCCGACCAGATGTAGCAGCCCAAAAGGGCTGGATCGAATTGCATCATCATGTGCCAGCCCATGGTCATGATGTTACTTTCGCCGTTCCAGGCTGAGGTCACGAGCACTATGGGCCCGGTTTCCAGATGCTGGCGAACGTTGATGAGGGGGAAGTCGGATTTTCGAAGTGCGGTCATGACGGCTCCGTTGAATAGGTCTGGTAGCAAGAAAACGCGTTGTGCTGCCAATGCAGCACAACGCGGACAAGGCGAAGGATTAACCTACCGGGACGCTCATGCCGCCATCGGCCATGACCACCGAACCGACAATGAAGCTGGCGCGCTCGGAAGCCAGGAAAGAGACAATCTCGGCGATCTCTTCCGGTGCTGCAGCTCGACCGATCGGCGCGGACTTGCCATGCTCTTGCAGGAACCCACGACCGTCTTCCATAAAGTGGTTCAACAGGTTGGTAACCACATCTCCCACGCCAATGGCATTGACCCGAATGCCATGCTCAATCGCTTCCAGCGCCTGGGTACGCGTCAACTGTGCTAAGGCGCCTTTGGACGCGGTATAGGCCGCGATACCGGGAAATGCGAAGTAGGACGCGTACGAGGCGATGTTCACGATCGCGCCACTCTTGTTCTTCATCATCTCCTTCATCGCCTCTCGGGAGTGGAGAAACGCCCCTGTCACGTTAGTTTGCATCTGCCATTCCCAATCTTCGCGGGTCATTTCGACGAGGGGCTTGTACAAGATGCGACCGGCGTTATTGACCAGGACGTCCAGCTGGCCAAACTTCTCTACCGCCAACGCCACCGCTTGCTCGGCAGAGCCGTCAACGGTGATATCGGCGACGAAAGGAACCAGGCCGGGACGCTCAAGTGCGTTGACTTTCGGGTCGATATCCTCGGCAATGACTTTCGCTCCACGGCTGTGAAGGAGCTCGGCGATGGCCTTGCCGATGCCGCTGGCCGCGCCGGTTACCAGCACCACTTTGCCTGCCACTTCGTTTGGGGTTGGGATGAAGTCAGTCATTTTGATGTCTCCAAGTCAGGAATTGGTTGTCACTTTCGACGGTGCCAATTTCTCTCTTTTGGACATTCGACTCCTTGGCGACCTTGCTTTGCCTGTCGGAGTTTTGCTTCTTTCATGCACTCGGCAGCGTGCTAGCCCGGCATCATCACGGGGGAGTCCACGGTGTAAGCCGCCTGGGCAGGATCGAAGTACTCACGAATATGCGTCAGCTTACCCTCACAAACGCTAACTTCATGGTTCTCAACAAACGTTTCGAAATGTTGTTTGAGAAGCTCGGCGGCTGAATACATAGGTTCACCTCGTGGTACCGGAGTCTTGCGACTATTGAGGCCCAGGCACCGCAGCGCGCGGATCTGGTCTATGAGCAACAGCCTAACAGGGGCCTAGCTGGCTAAAAACCAGAAGAATATCGAAGGGTTTATTCTGCTTATTTGACAACGCTAGAGAGCTTCGGCTTGCTGGCCGAAGCGTTTGATGAGCCATAGACCAGCCGGCCCAGGCGGTGAGTCAGTCCGGTAGATAACGTCAAACGCGTAAGAGCCGCCTCTGCAATCGGGTAGATCGAGATGGACAAGATGTCCCGCATTGAGGTCCGCCTGGACCATAGGTAAGGGCATGTTGCCCCAGCCAATGCCTTCCTTGAGTAGCATGTGTTTTGCGCCTAAGTCCGCGAGCCGCCATGTACGGGGGCTCACTACGGCAAAATCTCTGTCCCCGGTAAGCGTTGATCGGTCTGACAACACCAATTGGATGTGATTTCTTGCCGCTCCAGGGTCGTTGCGGCCGGCGAGGGCAAGTGGGTGCGCCGGGGCTGCAACGGGTACCAACTCAACACTGCCTACGCCGACACGCTCAAGGCCATCCCTCCCCAGGTCAAGGGGGCCACTGATCCCAATGCCAGCTTTTTTCTCAAGTAC
This sequence comes from Pseudomonas monteilii NBRC 103158 = DSM 14164, assembly GCF_000730605.1. GTDB lineage: Bacteria > Pseudomonadota > Gammaproteobacteria > Pseudomonadales > Pseudomonadaceae > Aquipseudomonas > Aquipseudomonas monteilii. The sequence goes on from NZ_BBIS01000062.1 coordinate 45,339, forward strand.
TAGTTGGGTGACCGCACCGAGCGCTTCCATGTGTAGATGCAAAGCCACGGTGGGAAATACCTGTCTAAAAGTCCTGAGCGCATCGACCACCCGCTCCGCTGGCAGCATTACATCCAGAGCAAGATGCACCTCTGCTTCGAGACCGTGCAACAGTCCAGACACCTTCGATCGCAGTCCGTTGACCCCGTTGATGATCGTTCGTGCTTCGGCCAACACTGTACGTCCAGCCTCTGTCAGCTTTGGTTTACGTGTCGTCTTGCGGTCAAAAAGTGATACCCCAAGCTGCATCTCGAGATTGGAAATGGAATAGCTCACCACGGACGTTGCACGATGCAGTTTCCTTGCAGCACCGGCAAAGCTTCCCACCTCTACGACCGTCAGGAGAACTTTCAGCTGGTCTAGAGTTGGTGTGCCAGAATCTGAGATCATTTTTACCAGCTCGGGCATATTGGATTAAGACATGCTATTTGGGGTGCATCAT
>NZ_BBIS01000061.1 GCF_000730605.1 Pseudomonas monteilii NBRC 103158 = DSM 14164
AGAAATTATAAAGGGGCTTGCTGAAAAAAATGAACTCGAATTTTATGACTATTTTTCACGCCTGAATGATCAGGCTTTCACTTACCATGCTCGCTTGCTACTGAAGCTCGGCAATACTTCTTTCTCGAATCAAGAGGATGCTTTGGTCTATAGGGATATTTTTGTTAAAACCTTTGCGGCTCTAAAAAGGCTTTCAGAAACAACGGCTCTAAATAAGCTGCGAATGAGTAAGTTTATTTCTTATGAGCAATTATATCTCAGAGAGTTGAAGCGAATTCAGAAGGAGAAAGAGGAGGCCGCTGAAGCCGCTGCAGCCCCAAAGTCAGAATGATAAGGTCTAACTTTGCTTGGTTGGAGTATTCAAAGATTTAGAGATTTTATTCTCTGCCTCCACAAATGCAGGTGTCTTACCGGCATCTGCATAAACCTCTTCACCTTCCTCAATCCTGATGACCTGTGAACCTTTCACATAGGGAATGGCTTGCTCCGCTTCCTTTATAGCCGCTTGCAAAAGGCCCTCAGTGATGGTGGCTTCATCGAGTTCATACGCCTCTGCGAAAGCCTTAATTTTGATCAAGTCATGCTTTCTGAGGGTCAGGGTGTACTCCACTCGATCAGCGGTTTCCTGCGATTTGCTTTCCCACTGACTGAGCATTTCCTTGAAGGTGTTCATGGCCTACCTCTATATATGCTGTGATTCCAAATCTGACCGAAACAGCGGGGGCAGTTGGGGCTGGATTCAATCAACGCCCCGGAATACTTGGCCTAGACTGACTTTCGTGTTTTTCCTATCGTGTGCTCGCTTTCTTCGTACAGCGGGTCGCCTTCTTCATCGGTGGCGATGACCTGACGGCCCTGCACATAGGGGAAGCTGGCCTCCACCTCTTCAAGGGCGGCGGCTACCAGTTCGCCGAGCAATTCCTCGGCGGTACGTTTGGGGTACATGTCGATCAGCGCGGCCAGACGCGCCTCTGACTCCAGGTCAAGGTGCAGGACATGGCCCGTGCGGCTGAGGGTGCCGGCGGCATTCTGTTCCCAGTGCTGGGCGAGTTCACGGATTTTCATGATGACCTCTGGTTACGCCTGCTAAGGCTGCATGGCATGGGAGTGTTATGCCTTCACTTTAGTTTGCTTTAGCCGATCACGGCTTGCCATTGCCTCCAGCCTGGGGGCACTCTTCGGGAGAGCTGTGTACAGGAGTGCGCCAGAGCCGCGCCAAAGAGAGGGCCAATGACCGATATCGATGTGCGTTTGCGTGAAGATGTCCATGTGTTGGGTGAGCTGCTCGGCGAAACCATTCGCCAGCAGCATGGCGATGCGTTCCTGCAGAAGATCGAGGACATCCGCTACAGTGCCAAGGCCGACCGGCGCGGCCCCGGCGAGCAACTGAGCTCGACCCTGGCAGACCTGGCCGAAGAAGACCTGCTGCCCGTGGCCAGGGCCTTCAACCAGTTCCTCAACCTGGCCAATATGGCCGAGCAGTACCAGTTGATCCGCCGTCGCGACGCCGACCAGCCCGAACCCTTCGAGGCCCGTGTGCTGCCCGAGTTGCTGGCGCGCCTGAAGCAGGCCGGGCTTGGTAACGATGCTCTGGCTCGGCAACTGGCCAAGCTCGACATCCAGCTGGTACTTACCGCACACCCCACCGAAGTGGCCCGCCGCACCCTGATTCAGAAGTACGACGCCATCGCCGGCCAGCTGGCTGCCCAGGACCACCGCGACCTGACCCCGGCCGAACGCCAGCAGGTACGCGAACGCCTGCGCCGGCTGATTGCCGAGGCCTGGCACACCGAAGAAATCCGCCGCACCCGCCCGACGCCGGTAGACGAAGCCAAGTGGGGCTTTGCAGTGATTGAGCATTCGCTCTGGCACGCCATCCCCAGCCACCTGCGCAAGGTCGACAAGGCGCTGCTGGAGGCCACCGGCCTGCGTCTGCCGCTTGAAGCCGCGCCAATCCGCTTTGCCTCGTGGATGGGCGGTGACCGTGACGGCAACCCCAACGTGACTGCCGCCGTCACCCGCGAAGTGTTGCTGCTGGCCCGCTGGATGGCCGCCGACCTGTTCCTGCGTGACATCGATGCACTGGCTGCGGAGCTGTCCATGCAGCAGGCCAATGAGGCCCTGCGCGAACGGGTTGGCGACACTGTCGAGCCCTACCGGGCCGTGCTCAAGCAGTTGCGCGACCGGCTACGGGCGACGCGTGCCTGGGCGCATTCGGCATTGACCAGCAGCCAAGCGGCCAGCGCCGACGTGCTGGTGGATAACCGCGACCTGATCGCACCGCTGGAGCTGTGCTACCAGTCGCTGCACGAATGCGGCATGGGCGTGATCGCCGAAGGCCCGCTGCTGGACTGCCTGCGCCGCGCCGTCACCTTTGGCCTGTTCCTGGGCCGCCTGGATGTGCGCCAGGACGCTGCCCGCCACCGCGACGCACTGACCGAGATTACCGTCTACCTGGGCCTGGGGCGCTATGCCGACTGGGATGAAGAGCAGCGCATCGAATTCCTCCAGGCCGAGCTGAAGAACCGTCGGCCCCTGCTACCTGCGCATTTCAAGCCGCAAGCGGATACCGCCGAAGTGCTGGCCACCTGTCGCGAAGTGGCCGCCGCGCCGGCTGCCTCCCTGGGCTCCTACGTCATTTCCATGGCCGGTGCCGCTTCCGATGTGCTGGCGGTGCAACTGCTGCTCAAGGAAGCCGGCCTTACCCGCCCCATGCGCGTGGTACCGCTGTTCGAAACCCTGGCCGACTTGGACAACGCTGGCCCCGTGATGCAGCGACTGCTCGGCCTGCCAGGCTACCGCGCCGGGCTGCGAGGCCCGCAGGAAGTGATGATTGGCTACTCCGACTCAGCCAAGGATGCTGGCACTACGGCGGCGGCCTGGGCGCAGTACCGGGCCCAGGAAAACCTGGTGCGCATTTGTGCCGAACATCAGGTCGAACTGCTGCTGTTCCACGGCCGTGGCGGCACGGTAGGGCGCGGCGGTGGCCCCGCCCACGCGGCGATCCTGTCGCAACCGCCGGGATCGGTGGCGGGACGTTTCCGCACAACCGAACAGGGCGAGATGATCCGCTTCAAGTTCGGTTTGCCGGGCATTGCCGAGCAAAACCTCAACCTGTACCTGGCTGCCGTGCTCGAAGCCACGCTGTTGCCACCACCGCCCCCGCAGCCGGCCTGGCGTGAGGTGATGGACCAGCTGGCTGCCGATGGCGTCAAGGCCTACCGCAGCGTGGTGCGGGACAACCCCGATTTTGTCGAATACTTCCGTCAGTCGACACCGGAACAGGAGTTGGGGCGCCTGCCACTGGGCAGCCGCCCGGCCAAGCGCCGCGCTGGAGGCATCGAAAGCCTGCGGGCCATCCCGTGGATTTTCGGCTGGACCCAGACGCGCCTGATGCTGCCGGCCTGGCTGGGCTGGGAAACGGCCCTGAGCAACGCATTGGCCCGTGGCCAGGGCGAGCTGCTGGCGCAGATGCGCGAACAGTGGCCGTTCTTCCGCACCCGTATCGACATGCTGGAGATGGTGCTGGCCAAGGCCGATGCGCAAATTGCCGAGGCCTACGACGAACGTCTAGTGCAACCGCACTTGCTTCCTTTAGGTGCACACCTGCGCGACCTATTGTCGCAGTCTTGCCAGGTGGTACTGGGCCTGACCGGGCAGCCGGTGCTACTGGCGCACAGCCCCGAAACGCTGGAATTCATCAGCCTGCGCAACACCTACCTAGACCCGCTGCACCGCCTGCAGGCCGAGTTGCTGGCCCGCTCGCGCAGCCGCGAAGCCGCTCTGGACAGCCCGTTGGAGCAGGCCTTGCTGGTGACCGTGGCGGGTATTGCCGCCGGGCTGCGCAACACCGGCTGAGGGCGCGTGCAGGCTGCCCTGAATGTGTGCCGTGCAGACCCTGCATGGGTAAGGGGAGGGTGGTTGCGCCGGGCGCAACCACCTGCCAGGTCAGCCGCAAGTGGCGCATTCCTGCAACTTTGGGACGCTTGTCTGGCTGCCGGGCGCTGTGTATCTTGAGCAGCCTTCTGACCGATTTTGGGTCATACCCGATTTTCCGGACTTGGCCCTGGTTGCCGAATCCATTGAATTTCATAAAAAAATTTGAGGAGCACAAGATGCGCGTAATTCTGCTGGGAGCTCCCGGGGCCGGTAAAGGTACTCAGGCAAAGTTCATCACCGAAAAGTTCGGTATTCCACAGATCTCCACCGGCGACATGCTGCGTGCTGCTGTCAAGGCCGGCACCCCGCTGGGCCTGGAGCTGAAGAAAGTCATGGATGCCGGCCAGCTGGTCTCCGACGAGCTGATCATCAGCCTGGTCAAGGAGCGCATCGCTCAGCCTGATTGCGCCAACGGCTGCCTGTTCGACGGCTTCCCACGCACCATCCCGCAAGCCGAAGCCATGGTCGCTGCCGGTGTCGACATCGACGCCGTGGTCGAAATTGCCGTGGATGACGAAGAAATCGTAGGCCGTATGGCGGGCCGCCGCGTACACCTGGCCTCGGGCCGCACCTACCACATTCAGTACAACCCGCCGAAAGTGGAAGGCAAGGACGACGAGACTGGCGAAGACCTGATCCAGCGCGACGACGACAAGGAAGAAACCGTTCGCCATCGCCTGTCGGTCTACCACAGCCAGACCAAGCCGCTGGTGGACTTCTACCAGAAGCTGTCGGCCGCCAACGCCGGCAAGCCGAAGTATAGCCACATCGAAGGCGTCGGCTCGGTTGAAGCCATCACCGCCAAGGTCCTGGCAGCCCTGAGCTGATCCAGCGCCTGACGCCCATCGACAACGGCCCGCTAGCGGGCCGTTGTCGTTTATACTGCCGCTCTTTTCCCTGCTCCTGGATACCTGTTCGATGACCACCCTGCTGGCCCTGGATACCGCCACCGAAGCCTGTTCCGTTGCGCTGCTGCATGACGGCAAGGTAACCAGCCATTACGAGGTGATCCCACGTCAGCACGCGCAGAAGCTGCTGCCGATGATCAAGCAGCTGCTGGCCGAGTCGGGCGTTGCGCTGAATCAACTGGATGCCATCGCCTTTGGCCGCGGCCCGGGCGCCTTCACCGGCGTGCGCATTGCCATTGGTGTGGTCCAGGGCCTGGCCTTCGCGCTGGAGCGCCCAGTGCTGCCGGTGTCCAACCTGGCTGCGCTGGCCCAGGGTGCATTGCGCGAGCAGGGCGTGCAACAGGTGGCGGCTGCCATCGATGCGCGCATGGATGAAGTGTACTGGGGCTGCTATCAGGCCACGGCGGGCGAAATGCGCCTGGTTGGCCGCGAAGCGGTGTTGCCGCCCGAGCAGGTAGCGCTGCCGGCAGACAGCGAAGGCGAGTGGTTCGGGGCCGGCACCGGTTGGGGCTATGCCGAGCGCCTGGCGGTGCAGGTGGCTGCCAGCAATGCCAGTGCCTTGCCTAACGCTCTGGACGTGCTCAGCCTGGCCAGCTTCGCCTGGGCCCGTGGCGAAGCGATCGGCGCCGAGCAGGCGCAACCGGTTTACCTGCGCGATAATGTCGCTACGCCAAAGAAGCACTGAATGCTGTTCGTCGGTTATCGACGGTAACCCCCAAACCTTCTGCGCGATCTGTGGTCCAGTTATCACTTAAGCATTAGCGACGGGACACTGATGCTGCTAAATTGCCATCATTGGTCCTGAGTATTCATGCCATGCGTATCGACGGTTTCTCATCGCAGTCCTACCCGATCAAGCGCGCGCCGCGCAAGGCAGCGGTGCGTGACGAGGCCATCGATGACGCCGAGGTGATCGAAGAGAACACCGCGGCGCCTCAGGAAACCACCGCCCGTCGCCGCAGCGGTGGCTTGCCTGCCCGCCCGCAGGACATGATCTTCCCCCGCGCCCGTGACCGACGCACAGCCACCGCATTGGCCAGTTACCTGAATACTGCCGGTTTCACCGATTGGGACATGGAAGTACTGGGGCTCGACCTGTACATTTGATGGATGAGTCCATCACCACTGCCTTATTTTCTCGGTTGCCCGTCGTGGAGTGAAAACGCCTGGCGTGACTACCTGTACCCCGCCGACGCCAACAGCAATGAGATGCTTGGCCTCTACAGCCAGGTGTTCAACGCTGTCGAGGGCAACACCACCTTCTACGCACGCCCCGCCCCCGGCACCCTTGCCCGCTGGGCGCAGGTGATGCCTGAGCACTTTCGTTTCACTGCCAAGTTTCCCCGTGACATCAGCCACGAGGGTGACCTGCGTGATCAGCTTGAGCCTGCTTTCGATTTCACACGCCTGATGGCCCCGCTGGGGCAGCGCGTGTCGCCGTACTGGTTGCAGTTGCCGGCGCTGTTCGGCCCGGCACGGCTGGGCGAGCTTTGCCACTTCCTTGATGAAATCGGCGTGCCGGTGGCGGTGGAGGTGCGCAACCAGGCCTTTTTTGCCAAGGGTGACGAAGAGCGCCTGCTCAACCGCCTGCTGCACGAGCGCGGGGTGGAGCGCATCTGCCTCGACCCGCGTGCGTTGTTCAGTTGCACTTCACGCGATGCTGCCGTGCTGCACGCGCAGTCCAAGAAGCCCAAGGTGCCACCACGCCCTGCAGCCTTCAGCCAGCACCCGCAGGTGCGCTTCATTGGCCACCCGGAGCTGGAGGCTAATGAGGCCTTCCTTACCCCCTGGGTAGAAAAGGTCGCCGCCTGGATCGAAGAGGGCCGCAGCCCCTACATCTTCCTGCACACCTCGGACAATCGTCTGGCCGCAGCCCTGGCCCAGCGGTTCCATCAACGCCTGATGGCACGCCTGCCGGGCCTTGCTTCTTTGCCTGAATTGCCGCGCGCTCCCGAGGTCGAACAACTGGGGCTACTCTGACCTTTCCCTCACTGCCGGAGGTTGATTCATGGATGTGCAAACCCTGCGAGCCGAAGCCTTCAAGGCACTGCATGAACGTAATGGCGCGTTCGTCATCCCCAACCCGTGGGATGCCGGCTCCGCCAAGTTGTTGGCCAGCCTGGGCTTCGAGGCGCTGGCCACGACCAGTGCCGGCCTGGCCTTCAGCCTGGGCCGTCCGGATGCCGAAGGTGCCTTGAACCTGGAGGACACCCTGGACAATGCCGGGGAGATTGTCGATGCGACCCCCTTGCCAGTGGCTGCCGACCTGGAAAACGGCTTTGGCGACCTGCCCGAGGATTGCGCCAATACCATCTTGCGTGCCGCTGAAGCGGGCTTGGTGGGCGGCTCCATCGAGGATGCCAGTGGCCGCAGCGAATTGCCCATCTATGACGTGGGGCTTGCGGTGGAGCGCGTTCGCGCCGCCGTGCAGGCTGCCCGTAGCCTGCCGTTCCCGTTCACCCTGTGCGCCCGGGCAGAAAACCTGCTGCACGGGCGCATGGACCTGGACGACACCATCAAGCGCTTGCAGGCTTACGCCGAAGCCGGCGCCGATGTGCTTTACGCCCCGGGCCTGCGTACCGTCGAGGAAATTCGTGCTGTGGTGCAGGCTGTGGCGCCGCGCCCGGTGAACGTGTTGATGGGCATGGCGGGTGTGTCACTGAGCGTGAATCAGTTGCAGGACCTGGGTGTGCGCCGCATCAGTGTCGGCTCGTCGCTGGCTCGCGCCGCCTTGGGGGCGTTTCACCGGGCTGCGCTGGAAATTCGCGATGAGGGTACATTCGGCTATGGGGAGCAGGCACTGCCGTTCGCTCAGCTGAACGACCTGTTCCGACGCTGATGAAGCCTGTGCTGGCGCTGCTGGCCGGCCTGCTGTTGTTGGCTGGCCTGGCCTGGCATTACGGCTGGCGCCTGCCTGGCGCATGGAACCCCTGGGCGCCGCTGGATGTGCGTCAGCCGCCCAACCTGCTGACCCCTTACAAGCTGGCACGCCTGCGCGATGACCCGGCGCTGTGCCGCCAGGCGCTGGGAACCAGCCAGTTGCGTTACCGGGCGCAAGCCGACAGCCCGACTTCGGCCAACTGCCCGTTGCAGAATGCCTGGCGAATCGAAGGCGGCCAGGCGCGGCTCAGCAGCAGCTTCCTGGCCAGTTGCCCGCTGGCAGTGGCCTACGCGCTGTTCGAAGCACATGGCTTGCAGCCGGTGGCGCAGCGGGTGCTGGGGCAACCGGTGACGCAGGTCGACCACCTGGGCAGTTTCGCCTGCCGCAATGTCTACCACCGTAAACAGGGCCGCCTGAGCCAGCACGCAACGGCCAATGCACTGGATATCAGCGGTTTTCGCCTTCAGGACGGCCAGCGCATCGTGTTGGCGCGTGACTGGCAGGCAGGTGGGCAGAAGGCGGAATTCTTGCGCCAAGTGCAGCAGGCGGCCTGCGAGAGCTTCAGCACGGTACTGGGGCCGGGCTACAACGCCGCGCACCATAACCACTTTCATCTGGACATGGGGCGCTGGCAGGTCTGCCGTTAGCCTCAGGCGTGAACGCGCACGTTGTTCAGCACCACTGGACGCGCCCAGTGGATGTCGAACTCCAGGTCGTTCTGCTGCTTGGCCAAGGTTGCGTCATCAAACGGTTCGGGCGCCGGGTCCAGCAGGTCGGTTTCGAATTCGGCGATGGGCAGGAACAATGAGCGCGGGGTAGGGCCTGGGCCGGGTTCAGCAATCGGCTGGCCCTGGCTCATCACCACCGGGCGCATCCAGCTGTTGCTGATATCGAGCTGACGCTGCTGCTCGATCAGTTCCAGGGCACTGAATGGCTCGGGGGCAGGGGGCAGCAGCTTGGCTTCAAGCTCTGCCTTGGGCAGGAACAGCGGCTCGGGTGGTGCTACCTCGATGTCTTGCACCGGGCACGCGCGCTGGGCGTCGATCAGCGCCAGTGCGCGGGCGCCGCCGATGGGTTCGCCGCTGTCCTGGTCATACTGCACGAACGACTGGCTGACGCTGTCTACGGGCTCTTCCTGCTGCTCGGCCATGGCCCGGGCAAAGAAATCCTGCCACAGGTGGCTGACGCCCCCGAGTGCCTGGGTGTTGTGCTGACTGTAGTTGCCGACAGGCGACAAGTAGGTCAAGCCGATGGGAAGAGTATCTGACATGGCAGTCGCGCGCGTTGTGCTCTGGCAGAATAGCGGGATATTGCCTGTATCGGCCGTGGCTGCCGATTCATTAAGGCTTGGTTTGACTTTTTAGGTGTGGACGATGGAAGAGCAAGGCACGGGTATCAGGGTCGAGGCGATGTCGGCTGAGTATGCGGAGCAGGCCACGGTATGGGCCGAGCGCCTGGGTTTGCCGCTGCAGGACGATGCCGCTGGCTTCTCCGTGCAGGTCGGTGCCGAGGGTTTGCAGATTCAGCAACTGGGCCCGCAGGCACCGGGGCCGGTGCGGGTGGACTTTGTCGAAGGCCAGGCGGCGCACCGGCGCCAGTTTGGCGGTGGCAACGGGCAGATGATCGCCAAGGCCGTGGGCATTGCCCAAGGCGTGCGGCCGCAGGTGCTGGATGCCACGGCAGGTCTTGGCAAGGATGCGTTCGTTCTGGCCAGCCTGGGTTGCCAGATGACCCTGATCGAACGCCAGCCGCTGATTGCCGCGTTGCTGGAGGATGGCCTGGCGCGGGCGCGCTCGGATGACAAGGTGGGCCCGATTGTCGGGCGCATGCGCCTTTTGACCGGCAACGCCATCGAGCGCATGCGCAGTTGGGAAGGGGAGGCGCCGCAGGTGATCTACCTCGACCCGATGTTCCCGCACCGCGACAAGAGCGCCCTGGTGAAAAAGGAAATGCGCGTTTTCCGGCCCTTGGTGGGGGATGACCTGGACGCGCCGGCCCTGCTCGAAGCTGCCTTGGCGCTGGCCAGCCACCGGGTGGTGGTGAAGCGACCGCGCAAGGCGCCGATCATTGATGGGCCGAAGCCCAGCCATAGCCTGGAGGGCAAGTCGAGCCGGTACGACATTTATCCGAAGAAGGCTTTGAAACCGTGATTGAGTTAGTCCAAACCTAAATTTAAGGCCGTAGTAGCTGAATCATCCCGTAATAACATGAATCTGGCCAGTAGGCTGTCGAGTTTTTCCTCTATCAGTCTGGACTCTAGCGATTCACGCCGACTCTGGGTCTGTGTGTCGGGGGCTTGGTTTGAGGAAGGAATAATAATGTCTGGTGAGCTTTGTACTGCTCTAAGATTTTCTTCCGTGTAGGTGTAACGGTCAGTAAGGGGGTTTTTTGTTAGCTGTAGATATTCTGTATACTCATCGTTGAACTTGCTACGGTTTTCTAAGACACCTCTTCCCCATGCGGATAAATTGGACACTTTGGTTTCAGCCAGCTTTCCTATACGGTTGTTTCGTTTTATAAGCGACTTGCCCAGCGCCTTATATTCGTTGGCTGAAAATGATGGGTCTGCAAGTTTCAATCGCGGAGCCAGCGCATCATATGAATATTGGCGCGTTATCCATTTTTTGAACGATCTGCCGCTTGGGTCGGTACGGTTAATGGGGTCATTACCGCAATAGGCATAGGCATTGAGCCCCCCTTTGCCAAACGGCGACAAACGGTCCGCACTGTGAAAACGCATCAATCCCTCATTGTACAGGCGATGGCCATTACCCAGCAGGTAACCGACGGCTGAAGGTAGCCGGGTTTGCCCGGTAAAGCGGGACAGTATCGGGTGAGCGGCGGGTAAGTTGTCATTGCCATAAGGACTGTAGGCAATGGTCCTTTGGCTTTCTGCATGGGTGGTCACTGTTGACGCTTGGGCATCGCTGGCCAAAAGCTGTGCTTGCGTGGTTTGGCTGGTCGTTTCGCACAGGTTCTGTTGTTTGGCGCTGACGACTGTGAAATGAGCACTGCCTGAGTGCACTGTCGAGAGTGTTCCGCCCTTGTAAAAGAGCTGGAGTGTTTGCGTGGACATGGTGGTGCGCTCATGTGGGTGGGGTACATGAGAGCCTGTCAGGAAAGTGCCTGGTCGGATACTGGTAAAAATGTCAGGTAGTACGCCGGTGGGGATGCGGTTACTGGCAGACGCGCTCCTGGAAAGTGACCGCGTATGCCAGAAGATGCTTTCAGGGTTGGTACGCTCGCAAGAACACCCCCACTACCTCGCGCACATGCGCTTCGGCCTCTTCCCCCTCCAACGGCCCCGCACAGCCCAGCAGCAAGCGATAATCCGGCGCGCCTTTCACCAGGCAGAAGAAGTGCTCTGCCGCTCGCAGCGGGTCGTCAATGCGCAGCAGCCCGCGTTCATCCGCCCCGCGCAGCAGCGCTTCCATCCCTGCTAGCACACGCTTGGGCCCGGCCTCGTAGAAATACTCGCCAAAACTCGGGTCCAGGCTGCCCTGAGCCATGATCAGGCGGCTGAGCTTGACCGCTTCGTCACTGCTGATCAGCGCCTGGAAACCACGGGCAATGGTCAGCAGTACCTCTTCTACCGGTACACCTTCGGGGTACTCGAACAGCAAGTCAGGCAGCTGGATCTGGCAGGTAGCCATGACCGCCGAGCAGAACAAGGTCTGCTTGTCGGTGAAGTGGCTGTACACGGTGAGCTTTGAAACACCTGCCGCCGCAGCGACCGCATCCATGCTGGTGTTGGCATAGCCAAGGCTAAGGAACAGCGCCTTGGCCGCTTCGAGAATCGCTTCGCGCTTGGCCAGGTCCTTTGGCCGACCTGGGCCGATGGGTGCGTCGTTGGACATTGTGGTCTGCATCTGGTTGAAGAGTCGTTCATCTTAACGGGTCAGGCGTCATCCGGCTAAAACCAACCCGCAAAACCTGCTGTTCGCCAGTAGACAGTTGATCGACACTGGTGTCGTCACGCAGCCAACGGACATGTTGATTTTTTATAAGGTACTGATTTATAACGATTAATTTGTTGGCATGAATCGTGTTGATAGAGCCGGAAGGGCACCTTGCAAGGGTGCCGAGCCTATCGAACAGGAGTGCCATTTTGCCGCCGGCCATGCCGAATGCGTGTTCGTCGCCGCGCCGCCGAGGCCGGGCGCGAGCCGCGCAAGGTGCTGATCTTCAATATGCAGACGGCGATCGTCGACGAAACCGACGCCAGGGCCCAGTCCAAATGGCAAAGCTACGCCAGCTACGAAGGTGCCCTGGCGCTGATTTCCGGCTGGACCGGCATCGACTTCAGGGCCCACGAATCCTTCCGCGACGTGGTCGGACTGCTGGTTCCCGAGCTGCAGCAACGCGGCGCCTACAAGACCGAATAGCGCCCCGGCACTCTGCGCGAGAAGCTGTTCGGCGACGGCCCACGGCTACCGGCCAGCCACCCGGCAGCCGGATATAGCCGTCTCTTAGCGTTGCTTGGCCCCCCCACCAATCTGCCACACATACGGCGGTTCAGTACCGTTCACATGCCAGTCGCCGACGATCCGCTCCTTGTAGATCACCGGGTTGTGCGAAGCCGCGGTGCGGGCGTTGCGCCAGTGGCGGTCGAGCTGGCGGCTGGTGCTGGTGGTGGAGGCACCCAAGGCATTGAACAGGTCGCTGGTGGCGCGCAGTACCAGGTCGATGGCTGCCACCTGGGCCTGGGCCGACTCCAGTTCGGCAAGCACATTGGCCTGCTGTTCTGCGGCCGGGTCATGGGCAAAACGTGCCAGGTAAGCCTGTTGGCTGGCCTCGGCGGCGCGCAGGGTCGCGGCTTCGGCGGCATACACCTGGCCCGAGGCCTTGCCGATCACTTGCAATACCTGTGGGTCCTCACTGACTGCCGCGCCGTTGCCGTGGCTGAACACCCGGGTGCGCTTGCGGGTCTCGTGGCTGAAATCCCGCACGGCGGCACGCCCGGAACCGGTGATCACCGCCAGCAGCACCAGCTGGTAGAACGCGGTCTGGTATTTGAAGCGGGTGGCGAAGTCGATGATGTTCTCTTCCTCGACCACGGCATTTTCGAACACCGAGGTACCGCTGCCGGTGGTGCGCTGGCCGAAGCCATCCCAATCGTCGCTCTGGCGGATGCCGGGTTGTTGGGTGCGGATGGCTGCGATCACGTCGGCCCCGGTGTCGTCGCGGCGGGCGAACAGGTCGATCCAGTCGGAGAACAGGCTGCCGGTGCTGTAGTACTTGGTGCCGTTGACCACCCACTGTTCACCCTGACGTGAGACGCGGGTGATGACATCGCCAATTTTCACCGCGCCGATCTCGGTCCAGGCGCAGCCCACCAGGTCACCTGCAACGAAGCGCTTGAACCACACATTTTGTGGCGCGCTGGCATGGGCGTTGAGGCGGTCTTCGACGAAGGCGAAATGGCCGCGCAGGGCCTGAGGCACGTTGGAGTCGGCTTCGGCCAGTTCGATCAACAACTGGAACAGCTGCGGCAACGAAGCGCCGCCACCGCCGTGCTCGACCGGTACGCGCACGGCACCAAAGCCGGCCTCCTTCAGCCAGCGGATCGGTTCGTGGGGCAGGGCGCGGTTGCGTTCGCGTTCCACGCTACTTTCGGCAATGCGCGTGAAGATGGGCCTGAAGCGGGCGGCCAGCGTGGCGTAGTCGGCGCCGTTGGCGGGGACGGTCAGGTGTTGTTCGAGGGCAGTCATCGGAATACTCCAGGTACATGAAAGAGGGGGTGTACCGTTGATTGCACAGGTCGTGCCGGTTGGTGGAACGCCCGTGATACGGGGTTTGCGGCGTATATGAGGGATTTCTGGCTGTGGCGGGGTGGGGCAACTTGTTGATTGGCTGTGGGCTGTGCAACAGCTGACGGCCGTTGAAAAACCGTCTGGATTTCTTTGTAACGCCAGCTTCCCGGCACCGATTGCCTGATTTAATATACTTGCCAGTATAAATATTCGATGTGCACCTCTGCGAAAGGATTCATCATGTTGCGCCATGCCTTGTCCATCGCTCTGCCCGCCGCTGCCGTGCTGTTACTGGCGGCGTGCGGTCAGGAAGCCACACCACCTGCAGCGCCGCGCCCGGCGCTGGTGGTGCAGCCGCAGCCGGCTGAAGCCGCTGCCGACAGTTACCCCGGTGAAGTGCGTGCGCGCTTCGAGCCGGAGCTGGCTTTCCGCATTGGCGGCAAGGTCAGCAAACGCCTGGTCGAGGAGGGGCAGCGGGTCAAGGCCGACCAGCCGCTGGCTGAACTGGACCCACAGGACGTGCGCCTGCAACTGGAAGCCAACCGCGCCCAACTGGCAGCCGCCGAGGCCAACCTGGCACTGGTGCGCGCCGAGCGCGACCGCTACCAGAAACTGCTGGACCGGCAGATGGTCAGCCATTCCCAGTTCGATAACGCTGAAAACCTCTACCGTGCCGGCCTCGCCCGCTTGAAGCAGGCCAAGGCCGAATTCGATGTGGCCGGCAACCAGGCCGAATATGCCGTGCTGCGTGCTCCACAGGCCGGGGTGATCGCCAAGCGCCAGGTTGAAGTGGGCCAGGTGGTCGCCGCCGGGCAGACCGTGTTCACCCTGGCCGCCGATGGTGAACGGGAAGTGGCTATCGGCCTGCCAGAGCAGCAGTTCGCCCGCTTCGCCGTGGGCGAGCCGGTGAGCGTGGAGCTGTGGTCGTACCCAAGGGAGCGCTTCCAGGGCCGTATCCGCGAGTTGTCGCCGGCCGCCGACCCGCGTTCGCGCACCTTCGCGGCGCGCATTGCCTTTACTTCGGCCGCCGCACCGGCCGAGCTGGGTCAGAGCGCCCGGGTGTTCATTGCCCATGAGGGGCTGATCCCGCTGTCGGTGCCGCTGTCGGCGGTTACCGCAGAAAACGGTCAGGCATACGTATGGCGGGTCAACAAGGACAGCCATCTGGAGCGGGCAGTGGTGCGTCTGGGGGCGTATGGCAGCGACAGTGTGCCAGTGCTCGAAGGCCTTGCCCCAGGCGACTGGGTGGTCGCCGCCGGCGGTCATGTGCTGCGCGAGGGCCAGGAGGTTCGCCCTGTGGACCGCAGCAACCGTGTAGTGAACCTGACGGCCAAGGAGTAAGTCCCGATGGGTTTCAACCTTTCTGCCTGGGCGCTGCGCAATCGCCAGATCGTCCTGTTCCTGATGATCCTGCTGGCGGCCATTGGCGCCATGTCCTACACCAAGCTGGGCCAGAGCGAAGACCCGCCGTTCACCTTCAAGGCCATGGTCATCCGTACCTTGTGGCCCGGTGCCAGCGCCGAGGAAGTGTCGCGCCAGGTTACCGAGCGCATCGAGAAGAAGCTGATGGAAACCGGCGAGTACGAGAGGATCGTCTCGTTCTCACGCCCCGGCGAATCGCAGGTCACCTTCATGGCCCGTGACTCGCTGCATTCCAAGGACATCCCCGAGCTGTGGTACCAGATCCGCAAGAAGGTCGCGGACATCCGTCACACCTTGCCACCGGAAATCCAGGGCCCGTTCTTCAACGACGAGTTCGGCACCACCTTCGGTAATATCTATGCGCTGACCGGTGAGGGCTTCGACTACGCGTTGCTCAAGGATTACGCCGATCGCATCCAGATCCAGCTGCAGCGGGTCAAGGATGTGGGCAAGGTCGAGCTGGTCGGCCTGCAGGACGAGAAAATCTGGATCGAGCTCTCCAACCTCAAGCTGGCCACCCTTGGCGTGCCACTGCAGGCGGTGCAACAGGCCCTGCAGGAGCAGAACGCGGTGAGCACCGCCGGCTTCTTCGAAACACCCAGCGAGCGCCTGCAACTGCGGGTGAGCGGGCGCTTCGACAGCGTCGAACAGATTCGCCAGTTCCCCATCCGCGTGGGTGACCGTACCTTCCGCATCGGCGATGTCGCCGAGGTGCACCGTGGCTTCAACGACCCGCCCGCGCCGCGCATGCGCTTCATGGGTGAGGATGCCATTGGCCTGGCCGTGTCGATGAAGGACGGTGGCGACATTCTGGTGCTGGGCAAGGCCTTGGAAGGCGAATTCGAGCGCTTGGCGCGCAGCCTGCCGGCCGGCATGGAGCTGCGCAAGGTGTCGGACCAGCCAGCAGCGGTCAAGGCCGGCGTGGGTGAGTTCGTGCAGGTGCTGGTCGAGGCCCTGGTCATCGTGCTGCTGGTGAGCTTCTTCTCGCTGGGCCTGCGCACCGGCCTGGTGGTAGCGCTGGCCATCCCGCTGGTGCTGGCCATGACCTTCGCCGCCATGCATTACTTCGGCATCGGCCTGCACAAGATCTCCCTCGGCGCTTTGGTGCTGGCGCTGGGCTTGCTGGTGGACGACGCGATCATTGCGGTAGAGATGATGGCGATCAAGATGGAGCAGGGCTACGACCGCCTCAAGGCGGCCAGCTATGCCTGGAGCAGTACTGCCTTCCCGATGCTCACCGGCACCCTGATTACCGCAGCGGGCTTCCTGCCCATCGCTACGGCTGCCTCCAGCACCGGCGAATACACCCGCTCGATCTTCCAGGTGGTGACCATTGCGTTGCTGACTTCATGGGTGGCGGCGGTGGTGTTCGTGCCTTACCTGGGCGAGCGCCTGCTGCCAGATCTGGCCAAGTTGCATGCCGCACGCCACGGCAAGGACGGCCACGCGCCAGACCCTTACGCCACGCCGTTCTACCAGCGTGTACGGCGAGTGGTGGAGTGGTGTGTGCGGCGGCGCAAGACCGTGATTCTGCTGACCATCGCCGCTTTTGTCGGCAGCATCCTGCTGTTCCGTTTCGTGCCCCAGCAGTTCTTCCCGGCCTCCGGGCGCCCGGAGCTGATGGTTGACCTGAAGCTGGCTGAAGGTGCTTCGCTGGCCAATACCGCCGAGCGGGTCAAACAGTTGGAGGCGCTGCTCAAGCAGCAGGACGGTATCGACAACTACGTGGCCTATGTGGGCACTGGCTCGCCACGCTTCTACCTGCCGCTGGACCAGCAGCTGCCGGCCGCCAGCTTTGCCCAGTTCGTGGTGCTGGCCAAGTCGATGGAAGACCGCGAGCGCCTGCGTAGCTGGCTGATCAGCATCGTGGACCAGCAATTCCCCGACCTGCGCGCCCGCGTTACGCGCCTGGAAAACGGCCCGCCTGTGGGCTACCCGGTGCAGTTCCGGGTGACCGGCGAACACATCGAGAAGGCCCGCGCGCTGGCGCGTGAAGTGGCTGACAAGGTGCGGGAGAACCCGCATGTGGTCAACGTGCACCTGGACTGGGAAGAACCGAGCAAGGCGGTGTTCCTGGAAATTGACCAGGACCGCGCGCGTGCCCTGGGCGTGAGCACCTCGCACTTGTCCAGCTTCCTGCAAAGCTCGCTAACCGGTACTACGGTCAGCCAGTACCGCGAAGACAACGAGCTGATCGAGATTCTGCTGCGCGGCACCCAACAGGAACGCGGTGAACTGGGCAACCTCGGCAGCCTGGCATTGCCCACCGATAACGGCCAGAGCGTAGCGCTGTCGCAGGTAGCCACCCTGGAATACGGCTTCGAGGAGGGCATTATCTGGCACCGTAACCGCTTGCCGACCGTGACCGTGCGTGCCGATATCTACGACAAGGAGCAACCGGCCACGCTGGTGAAGCAGATCGAGCCTACCCTGCGTGACATCCGCGCCAAGCTGCCGGATGGCTACCTGCTGGAGGTCGGCGGCACGGTCGAGGACTCCGAGCGTGGTCAGAAGTCGGTCAACGCTGGCATGCCGCTGTTCGTGGTGGTGGTGCTGAGTTTGCTGATGATCCAGCTGCGCAGCTTCTCGCGCACGGTGATGGTGTTCCTCACCGCGCCGCTTGGGCTGATTGGCGTCACCCTGTTCCTGCTGGTGTTCCGCCAGCCGTTCGGCTTTGTCGCCATGCTCGGCACCATTGCCCTGGCGGGGATGATCATGCGCAACTCGGTGATTCTGGTGGACCAGATCGAGCAGGACATCGCGGCGGGCATGGAGCGCTGGCAGGCAATCATCGAAGCCACGGTGCGGCGCTTCCGCCCGATTGTGCTGACCGCGCTGGCGGCGGTGCTGGCGATGATTCCGTTGTCACGTAGCGTGTTCTACGGGCCGATGGCGGTGGCGATCATGGGCGGGTTGATCGTGGCTACGGTGTTGACCCTGTTGTTCCTGCCGGCGTTGTATGCGGCGTGGTTCAGGGTCAGGAAGGACTGAAGACCGCAGGGGGCTGCAAAGCAGCCCCCTAGGGGCATCAGAGGGCGCCGAAGACTTTTTTGGCCAGGCTGGTAGCCGCTTCAGCCGGGTTCTGGCGAATGCTTTGCTCCTGCTTGCCGATCATTTCGAACAGACCGTCCAGCGCCTTTTCGGTCACGTAGTTCTCGATGCTGGCGCTCTTGGCATCCACCACACCGAGCGCCACGGCCTGCCCGGCAAAGTTGTTGTACTGCTGGGCCAGGCCAACCTTGTCGGTAGCCTGCTTAACGATCGGCAGGAACTTGGCGCGGATCTGCTCACGGCTGCTCTTGTTCAGGTACTGGGTGGCCGAGTCGTCACCGCCGCTGAGGATGCCTTTGGCATCGGTCACGCTCATGTTCTTCACGGCATCCACCAGAATTGCCTGGGCCTGCGGCACGGCAGCTTCGGCAGCCTTGTTCATGCTGGTTTCCAGCGCTTCGACCTGTTCACCTTTGCCGAACATTTTCATTGCCTTGGCGGCTTTGCCCAGGTTGCCCGGCAATTCGATGCGCACGTCCGGGTTGTTGCTGAAGCCGCCTGGGGTGCTCAGTTGCTTGACGGCCAGCTGCGCGCCTTGGGTCAGGGCATCTTTCAGGCCGCCGGTGGCGTCTTTCTGGGTCAGGTCACCCAGCGACAGGGCCAGCGCACTGGCCGACAGCAGCAGGCCGGCGCACAGGGTGGTGAAACGCAGGGAGGTGCGGATCATGAAGCTTTCCTTCTGGAGAGGTAGTGTTGCGGATTTTCCCGGCTGGTGAGGGGTTGTCAATCGTTGGCTGCAGGTGTTCGCCGTTGGTCTTGCAGCGCCTGTGAGATCAAGCGCCGCCCGCGCGGCGCTCGATCTCACAGGCGCAACAACTGTCACGCCGGTCACATCAGGGGGGCGAAGTTTCCAGGCCATCGTCACGGTGCAGGGCCACTTGGCGGATCGACAGGCGTAGCTCCGCAGACAACACACGCTTGGCCACGCCCTCGGCCAGTTCGCCGAGTTTGTCGTGGTAACCCAGCTTGCCTTGAGCGTCGGCATGCAGCACGCCTTGCTCAAGCAGGGTCTGGATGAAGTGGCGGAACAGCGTTTTGTCGAAGAACTCCGGGGCATTCAGGCCATGCAGGATCGACAGGCGTTGGGCCATCATCACGCACAGGTCTTCCAGCGCCTCGGCGCTGAGGCTGTTCTGCCCGTTGTTGAGCAGCAGCGAAGTGGCCATGTAGAAGCGCTGCAGGGTCTGGGTGATGGTGCGGGCGAGCAGGGTCAGCAACACGAACTGCCGCGAGCTGGGCGCCGGGCGCACATACACCTCGCCGTCCATGCGCAGCAGGCCTTGCTCCACCAGCGCGGCCAGCCACTGGTCGATCACTTCCTCCAGTTGCTCTGGCGTCCAGCGCAAGAACAGTTCGGCCTGCAGGTACGGGTACAGCGCCTGTACATACTGGCCCAGCAATTCGCGGCTCATGCGCGAGCTGCTGAGGAAGAAGCTGGCCAGCAGCGCCGGCAGGGCGAAGATGTGCAGCACGTTGTTGCGGTAGTAGGTCATCAGGACCGCATTGCCTTCATCCAGGTACAGGATGCGGCCCAGGGCGTCCTTCTGTTCGGCCACCAGGTTCATGCTGCGTACATGTTCGATCAGCGCCTGGCCGTCGCCGTCGGGCAGGGTGGTATGGGGCGAGTAGGGCACTTGGCGCAGCAGCGCCAGGTACAGGTCCAGCACGCGGGTCAGGGCGCGTTCGTCCAGGGCCAGGCGGCTGGTGGACAGCAGCGCCAGGGCCACCAGGTTGACCGGGTTGATGGCAGCCGCCTCGTTCAGGTGACGGGCCACGGTTTCACCCAGGCGGGTGGTGGTAGCGTTGAGCCATTCCGGGCGGTACTGCGGGCCATGGTCTTGCTCACGCCAGCCGGGCTGTTGTTCGTCGAGGAAGCCGGCCAGGCGGATCGGCTCGCCGAAGTTGACGTAGACCTGGCCAAAGCGCTGCTTGAGCGCGCCAAACACCTTAAAGATGTCGAACACCGACTCCTTCTTCTTGCTGGCACCGCGCAGTTCGCCCAGGTAGGTACGGCCTTCGAGTACGCGCTCGTAGCCGATGTACACCGGCACGAACACGATCGGCGTGCGTGACGAGCGCAGGAAACTGCGCAGGGTGATGGCCAGCATCCCGGTACGTGGTTGCAGCATGCGCCCGGTACGCGAGCGGCCGCCTTCAACGAAGTACTCGACCGGGAAGCCCTTGGTGTACAGGGTGTGCAGGTACTCGTTGAACACGGCGGTGTACAACGGGTTGCCCTTGAACGTGCGGCGCATGAAGAACGCACCGCCACGGCGCAGCAGGTTGCCCACTACCGGCATGTTGAGGTTGATGCCCGCAGCCACGTGCGGCGGGGTGAGGCCGTTGCGGAACAGCAGGTACGAAAGCAGCAGGTAGTCGATGTGGCTGCGGTGGCACGGCACGTAGATCACTTCGTGGCCGGGGGCGATGCCCTGCACGTGCTCGATGTGGTTGACCTTGATGCCGTCGTAAATCTTGTTCCAGAACCAGCTCAGCACCACTTCAAGGAAGCGGATGGCGGTGTAGGTGTAGTCCGAGGCAATCTCGTTGCCATAGCGCAGTGCCTGGGCTTCGGCTTTGGCCAGCGGCAGGTTCTCGCGCTGTGCCTCGTCGACGATGGCCTGGCGCACTTGCGGGGCGTGCACCAGGCCTTTGACCAGGTTGCGCCGGTGCGAGATGTCCGGGCCGATGACCGCTGTCTTGAGGTTGCGAAAATGCACGCGCATCAGGCGTTGGGCCATGCGCACGGTGCGCTCGTGCCCTTTGTTGTGCTGCACCAGTTCGCGCAGGTGGATAGGCGCGGAGAACTGCACCCGGGTCTTGCGCCCCAGAATCAACACGGTCAGCAGCCGGCGCAGGCGCCCGGTAACCGCCCAGCTGTCGGCGAACAGCAGCTTCCACGGGCTGGATTCACTGGCCGGGGTCTGGCCCCAGAACACGCTGACGGGAATGATCTGCGCATCTTCCTCGGCATGCTGGGTGACGGCAGCGACCAGGCGTTCAAGCGTCGGTGGCGCGCCGCTTTTGTCCTGCCGGCCCAGCCAGTCCGGGTCGGGGGTCAGGTAGAAGAACCCGGCCGGCTCCTGCAGTGGGCCCACGGCTACCGGCAATACCGGGCGCGGCAGCCCCGCTTTGGTGCATTCGTGGTCGAGCACGGCCAGGTCGGTGAGCGCGGGCGACGGCAGTGCGTAGAACACCGGCCTGCTGCGGTCGAGGTTGAGGGACATGGACGACTGGTTGATGGTCTCGGAGCGCACCCACAGGTACAACAGGCGACGCAGGCCGCCGAAGATCAGGCGGTGCAGGGGGGAACGGGTCATGGGGTGTGTGCCCTGGGTGTGATGTTCAGGTGAGTATCCAGCTAATTAGTCTGCCGTATCGGCGTAAGTTCAGCAAAAATCGGCCAACTGCGGGGGCCGTCATCAATTTTTTTTGTTCTGTGTCATATACTCGGCCTGCCACTTGCAGGATATTTCGGCAAGCGGCGTTGGCACGGGGCAGGTGACCCTATGCCTGCACGGCGATCTTCACAATAAAAATCCGGAGTAGTTCAGATGTCGTCTCGTGAGACTGGGAACGTAAAGTGGTTCAACGATGCCAAGGGTTATGGCTTCATTCAGCGCGAAGGTGGTGCGGATGTATTCGTCCACTATCGGGCGATCCGCGGTGAGGGGCATCGTACCCTGGTCGAAGGGCAGCGCGTGGAATACGCCTGCGTGCAGGGCCAGAAAGGCCTGCAAGCCGAAGACGTAGTGGGCCTCTGAGCCTTTTGCGGTAGGCCTCAAGCTGCAAGTTGACCGTGTAACTTGCAGCCTGAAGCAACCTGTTTCAGCTGGTGCGCCAGGTGATTTCCTCTTCACCGTCGGCGCTGATGCGGACCCAGCGGTCGGCATCTTCTTCCCCGTCTTCCTCTACCCAGCCACCCGGCGCGCAGCGCACTTCCACACCCAGTGCGGCGAAGGCGGCGCGGGCGCAGGCGACATCATCAGCCCATGGCGTCTGGTCGCTTTCCAGGTACAGGCTGTTCCATTTCCCTACAGCCTTGGGTAACCAGGTGACCGGAATGTTACCGGCCTGGCATTTGAAGGTGTGGCCTTTCTGCTTCCATTCGCTGCACGGGCCGATTGCCTGGGCGAGCCACTCGGCAATCTGCTTGTGGTCGACGTCGGCGTCCTTCAGGTAGATCTCGATATCAGGTTGGCGCATAAGGGCTCCGGGTGTGCTCAGTCTTGGCGCACGAAATAGTCATAACGCATGGAAACCGTCACCTCGAACGGCTCGGCCTGGTCGATGACCAGCGCGCGTTTTTCGGCGCTGGCGCGCCAGCCGTGCGGGGTCATGGCCAGCAGGTCGGCGCGGGCCTTGGGTTCGGCCAGGCTCAGGCGGAACTCAAGGGTTTCGCTGTGGGCATGGGCCATGCCTTCGGGGACCAGGGCCAGGTGTTTGTCGTCGGCGTAAGGGCGTACTTCATCGTAGAGCACTTCGCGCAGCTCCATCAGGTGGCCGCTGGTAGGGCCGACCCGCATCAGGCCGCCGCCGGGGCTGAGCAGGCGCTTGGCCTCGGCCCAGTCCAGCGGGCTGAATACGCTGGCGATGAACTGGCAACTGGCGTCGGCCAAAGGCACGCGGGCCATGCTGGCAACCATCCAGGTGACTTCCGGTGCGCGACGGCAGGCACGCTTTACCGCCTCGCGGGAAATGTCCAGCGCGTAACCGTCGGCGGCCGGCAGGGCCTGGGCGATCTGTGCGGTGTAGTAACCCTCGCCGCAGCCGATGTCGAGCCAGGCGCCGGGCTGGCGCTCGGCGGCAAGCTCGGCCAGGCGGCTGGCCACCGGGGCATAGTGCCCGGCATCGAGGAAATCGCGACGGGCTTCGACCATGGCCTGGTTGTCACCCGGGTCGCGGCTGTTCTTGTGCTGTACCGGCAGCAGGTTCAGGTAACCTTGGCGGGCGCGGTCGAAGCGGTGGCCGGCCGGGCACACCACACCGTTGTCGAGCCGGCTCAGCGGCGCCTGGCAAAGGGGGCAGGCGAGCATCAGGCGAGCAACCGTACCAGGGTCTGGTAGTAGATTTCGGTCAGCAGGTCGAGGTCGCTGGCCAGAATCCGCTCGTCCACCTGGTGGATGGTGGCGTTGACCGGGCCCAGCTCGACCACCTGCGTACCCATGGTGGCGATGAAGCGGCCATCGGAGGTGCCGCCGCTGGTGGACGGCTGGGTATCGCGGCCGGTGACGCCCTTGATGCTGGCCGCCACAGCGTCCAGCAGTTCGCCCGGTTCGGTGAGGAATGGCAGGCCAGACAGCGCCCAGTCGATCGACCAGTCCAGTTCATGCTTGTCGAGAATCGCCGAGACGCGCGCCTGCAGGCCTTCGACGGTGGACTCGGTAGAGAAGCGGAAGTTGAACAGTGCAGTCAGCTCGCCCGGGACCACGTTGGTGGCGCCGGTGCCGGAATTGAGGTTCGAGATCTGGAAGCTGGTCGGCGGGAAGAACGCGTTGCCTTCGTCCCAGTGCTCGGCTGCCAGTTCCGCCAGGGCCGGGGCGGCCAGGTGGATCGGGTTGCGCGCCAGGTGCGGGTAGGCCACGTGGCCTTGCTTGCCGCGCACGGTCAGTTTGGCACCCAGCGAACCGCGACGGCCGTTCTTGACCACGTCACCCAGCAGGGTGGTGCTTGAGGGTTCGCCGACGATGCACCAGTCCAGGCGTTCGTTGCGCGCTTTCAGGCGTTCGACCACCGCCTTGGTGCCGTGGTGAGCCGGGCCTTCCTCGTCGCTGGTGATCAGGAAGGCGACCTTGCCACGGTGGTTAGGGTAGTCGTGCACGAACCGCTCGCTGGCGATCACCATGGAGGCCAGGCTGCCCTTCATGTCGGCAGCGCCACGGCCGCAGAGCATGCCGTCGGCGTCGATCAGCGCTTCGAACGGTTCATGCTGCCATTGCTGCACCGGGCCGGTGGGCACCACGTCGGTGTGGCCGGCAAAGCACAGCACCGGGCCCTCCTGGGTGCCGTGGGTG
Source organism: Pseudomonas monteilii NBRC 103158 = DSM 14164 (assembly GCF_000730605.1). Taxonomy (GTDB): domain Bacteria; phylum Pseudomonadota; class Gammaproteobacteria; order Pseudomonadales; family Pseudomonadaceae; genus Aquipseudomonas; species Aquipseudomonas monteilii. The sequence continues at coordinate 23,969 of NZ_BBIS01000061.1, forward strand.
GCCCAGAAATTGTCGACGTCTTCAATGCGCATCGGCTCCAGCTGGAAGCCCACGGCGCCCAGGCGGTTCATCATCTGCGCCTGGCAATCGGCGTCGACGGGGGTGACCGAGGGGCGACGGATCAGGTCGCAGGCCAGTTGAAGGGTAGGCGAGAGCTCGGCAGGGGCCGTCATGGGGGACTCCGGGGCAAGGCAAGGCGGGGAAATCTGAGGGGCGTTATCTTATATCAAACTGAGGGGGCGGTGGGGCCGCGTTGCGGCCCCACAAGTCTCAAGCCTGTTGCGGTTCTGCAGCCTTTTCTACCGGCTTGGGCAGCGAAGACAGCAAGGCCATCACCAACGCCGCTACATATGGCAACGACTGCACCAGCAACATCGCCACCCAGAAGCGCATGTCCGAACTCGGCAGCCCTTGCACCAGGTAGATGCCGAGCGCCGCGCCCCACAGCAGCAACATGATGAACAGCTCTTCGCGTGCTTCGGAAAGTGCCACCAGCAACCCATGGCTGTCGGCATTCTTCGGTGTGCGGAAGAACGGCATGCTGCTGGTGAAGAACCCGTACAGCACCGCCTTGGCGATGGTGTGCGACAGCGCCAGGCCGGCCAGCGCTGCGGCGAAGGCGTCTTTCAAGTTCACGCCTACTGCACGGCGATACAGGAAGATGATCTTGCCCACCTTGAAGAAGAACAGCGCCAGCGGCGGGATGGCGAAGATCATCAGCGGCGGGTCCACGCGGTGCGGGACGATGATCATCGCCGCCGACCACAGCAGCGCGCCGATGGTGAAGAAGATGTTCATGCCATCGGCGATCCATGGTAACCAGCCGGCCAGGAAGTGATAACGCTGGCCGCGGGTCAGCTCGCTGCCCTTGCCGCGCAGCAGGGCGCTGGCGTGGTGCTTGATGATCTGGATGGCGCCATAGGCCCAGCGGAAGCGCTGCTTCTTGAAGTCGATGAAGGTGTCGGGCATCAGGCCCTTGCCGTAGCTGTTGTGGGCGTAGGCCGCCGACAGGCCTTTTTCGAACACGCGCAGGCCCAGTTCGGCGTCTTCGCAAATGCACCATTCGGCCCAGCCCAGCTCTTCCAGCACCGTGCGCCGGGTCATGGTCATGGTGCCGTGCTGGATGATCGCGTCACGGTCGTTGCGGGTGACCATGCCAATGTGGAAAAAGCCCTTGTACTCGCTGTAGCACAGCTTCTTGAACGCGCTTTCGTGCTGGTCGCGGTAGTCTTGCGGCGACTGCACCACGGCAATTTTCGGGTCGGCGAAGTGCGGCACCATGTGCTTGAGCCAGTTGCGGTCGACGCAGTAGTCCGAGTCGATCACCGCGATCACTTCGGCGTCCTTGGCGGTGTGCGGGATCAGGTAGTTCAGCGCGCCACCCTTGAAACCGGCCAGTGGCGCGACGTGGAAGAACTTGAAACGCTCGCCGAGCTTCTCGCAGTGGGCCTTTAGCGGCTCCCACACGGCCGGGTCCTTGGTGTTGTTGTCGATCACCAGCACTTCGTAGTCGGGGTAGTCCAGTGCGGCCAGGGCGTCGAGGGTCTGCTTCACCATCTCGGGCGGCTCGTTGTAGCACGGCACATGCACCGACACCTTGGGCCGGTAAGCGCTGTCGGCCTGCACCGGCAGGAACTCGCGGCGGCGCTTGTGTATCCATACCGCCTCGGCCAGTTCGTGGGCTTCGGTCAGTAGCACGATGAACACGCCCAGCGCGCCAAGGGCCAGCAGCACGCCCACGGTCAGGCTGAACCAGGTGCTGTATTGCTGGCTGTAGTCGTAGGCGATCCACACCAGCACCGACCCGCACAGGAAGGTGATGAAGGTAAGGAAGGTGCGGCCGCGCTGGCGCAGGGCCGAGCCGTCGATGAACAGCACCATCAAGGCGATCATGGCCAGCACGACCGACGCCACGGCCAACGCACGCCACTGCGGGATCGCCACCACCGGGCCGTCGAAGTTAAACTTTTGCTGGCGCTCGGCGTTGTACACGCCCCAGTAGGCGCCTACCGAGCCTTCATCGCTGGCCTTCCACGGCTGGTCATAGGCTTCGATGACGAAGTAGTTGTAGCCACGGCGGTTGAGGGTGTTGACCAGCGTTCGCAGATAGATGGCCTGGTCGGCCTGGGTGGCATCGGCACCCCCGCGCATGCGGCCGTTGCTCGGCCAGCCGACCTCTGACAGCAGCAGGGGTTTACGCGGGAACTGGTGCCGCAGTTCACGGGCACGGTCGAGCACGAACTCGACCGAATCCTTCATTGGCACGAACTCCCAGTAGGGCAGGATGTGCGCAGCAATCAGGTCGACGTGCTTGGCAATTTCCGGGTTTTCCTTCCAGATGTGCCATTGCTCACTGGTGGTCACGGGCACCTTCACAGCTGCACGCACGCGGTCCAGGTACTTGATCAGGTTTTCCGGGGTAACCTCTTCACGGAATAGCGCCTCGTTGCCGACCACGACCCGCACGACACTGCGCGAGGTGTTAGCCAACTGGATGGCGGTGGCGATTTCGCGCTCGTTGCGCTCCAGGTCCGGGCTGATCCAGATGCCCAGCGTTACCCGCAGGCCGAATTCCTCGGCCAGGCGCGGGATGTCGGCCTGGGTGCCCTCCACGGTGTAGATGCGGATGCTGTCGGTCAGTTTGCTCAACTGCTCCAGGTCCTGGCGCATCTCGTCGTCACTGGGGTACTGGCCTTTTTGCGGGCTTTCACCCAGGCGGAACGGCGAATACGAAAAGCCAGAGATCTGCTCTGGCCAGGCGGGGGCGGAAACCGGGCGGTTGATCAGGGCCCAGAACCCGGTGAACAACGCGGCGATGGCCAGGACCACGACCAGGTTCAGGCCGAATTTACGTGAAGACATTGTCGTCCATTTGTGTCGAAGTGATAGGACATTAAAGCAGGGTTGGCAGTGTCTTTCCTAACGATGCAGGCCATGGGCCGGCTGGCATATAATGCGCGCCGGTTTTTTGGGGTATGAAGATGAGCACAGAAGATCCACGCTTCGCCGGCGTTGCCCGGTTATACGGCGACCAAGGGCTGCAGCGCCTGGGCCAGGCCCATGTGGCTGTGGTCGGGATTGGCGGGGTAGGCTCGTGGGTGGCTGAAGCGCTGGCCCGGAGCGGCGTAGGGGAAATCACCCTGTTCGACCTGGACGATGTGTGCGTCAGCAACACCAACCGCCAGGCCCATGCCCTGGAAGGCCAGGTAGGTCGGCCCAAGGTCGAGGTCATGGCCGAGCGCCTGCGGGCGATCAACCCGGCGTGCACGGTGCATGCGGTGGCTGACTTCGTTACCCGCGAGACCATGGTCGAGTACATTATCGAAAACCTCGACTGCGTGATCGACTGCATCGACAGCGTCATGGCCAAGGCGGCGCTGATTGCCTGGTGCCGTCGGCGCAAGATCGCCATCGTCACCACCGGTGGTGCCGGTGGGCAGATCGACCCCACGCAAATCCAGATTGCCGACCTGAACAAGACCTTCAACGACCCGCTGGCTTCGCGGGTGCGTTCCACCTTGCGTCGCGATTACAATTTCTCGCGCAATGTCAGCCGCAACTATGGCGTGCCATGCGTGTTCTCCAGCGAGCAGCTGCGCTACCCCAAGGGCGATGGCAGCGTTTGTCTGCAGAAGAGTTTCGTGGGTGAGGGGGTGCGGCTGGACTGCTCGGGTGGCTTTGGCGCGGTGATGATGGTGACCGCGACCTTTGGTATGGTGGCGGCGAGCAAGGCTATCGAAAAGTTGGTGGCAGGTGCGCGGCGGCCCTCGGAACGGGTCAAACCTGATTAAATTGCGTGGGCCACTTCGCGGGTAAACCCGCGATGAAGCCCACGCCGATTTAGCGGTTGGACGCCAGCTCCGCCATCCGCTGCAACACCGCATGCAGCCCATTACTGCGCGATGGCGACAGCTGACGCTCCAGCCCCAGCTGTGTAAACCACTCACGCAGGTCCAGACCGGCCAATTCTTCACTGGCCAAGCCTTGAACCCTTACCAGCAACAAGGCCAGCAGCCCACGCAACAAGCGTGCATCGCTGGTGGCCTTGAACCGCCAAAGCTCTTCAACGTGCTCGGCCACCAGCCAAACCAGGCTTTCGCAGCCATGCACCCGGTTGGCGTCGGTCTTCTCGGTATCATCCAGCGGTTCCAGCCGCTCTCCCCACTGCATCAGCAGCCGCGCCCGCTGTTCCCAACCCTTGCCCTGTTCAAAAGCCTCCAGCGCCTGACGTGCTTGCTCCGGCATGCTCATCGCAGCAGCTCCAGGCCCTGATCCAGCGCAGTGAAGAAGCGCTGAAGGTCATCGCTGTCGTTGTACAAGCCCAACGAAACTCGAATTGCGCCTTCAAGGCCCAAGCCTTTCAGCAGTGGCATGGCGCAATGGTGCCCGGCTCGTACGGCAATGCCTTGCTCGGTGAGCAGGTGGGCGATATCGGCATTGTGCACCCCCTCGATGACGAAGCTGGCCAAGGCCGCCTGTGGCGCACCGAGCACCCGCACGCCTTCGCGGTCGGCCAGCCCACGGAGCAGGTGCTGGTGCAGGCTGGTTTCATGGGCTTCGAGCGCCTGGGCGTCGAGGCTGGCCAGGTAGTCCAGGGTTGCGCCCAGACCAATCACCCCGGCGATTGGCGGCGTACCCGCCTCGAACCCCAGCGGTGCCGGACGGAAGCTGGCGCTCTGGTACTCGGCCAGTTGCACCATCTCGCCCCCGAACTGCCAGTGGCGCAACAGTTCCAGCGCCTGAGGGCGGCCATACAGTACGCCAACTCCGTCCGGGCCATACAGCTTGTGGCTGGAGAACACATAGAAGTCGCAACCCAGGTGCTGCACATCATGGCGACCATGCACCACGCCCTGGGCGCCGTCGACCACGGTCAATGTGCCCTGGGCGCGGGCATGGGCCAGTAGCGCCGGCAGCGGCTGCCAGGTGCCCAGCACGTTGGACAGCTGGCTGACCGCCAGCACCCGGGTGCGGGGGCCGATCAGTTGCAGCGCCTGGTCCAGGTCGATGCGGCCGTGGGCATCCAGCGGCAGGACCACCAGGCGCAGGTTGCGCCGACGCGCCAGCTGTTGCCAGGGCAGCAGGTTGGCATGGTGCTCCAGCGCGCTGACGGCGATTTCGTCACCGGCTTCGAAGCGGTGTTCCAGGCCATAGGCCAGAAGGTTCAGCGCCGAGGTTGCGCCGTGGGTGAACACGATCTGCCGGGAGTCTGCGGCATTCAGCCAGGCGGCGACCTTGTCGCGGCTGGTCTCGAACGCCTGGGTTGCCATTGCGCCGGGCAAGTGCTGGGCACGGTGCACGTTGGCCGCGCCATGGCCGTAATAATGGCTCAGGGCGTCAAGCAGGGCTTGCGGCTTCTGGGTGGTGGCGGCACTGTCCAGGTAGGTCTGGTGCTGCCGTTGCAGGGCGGCGATGGCGGGGAAGTCGGCACGCCAGGGGGAGGGCTGGAACATGTTCACGGGGCCTGGAATGAAAATCGGGTCTGGCGCGGTGGCGCCAGACCCGATCTTAACACCTCAAACCCGGGAAGGTTCTCAGTTGTGGGCGTGCAGCGCTTCGTTCAGCTCGATGGCCGACTTGTGGGTCTTGCACTCCACGGCGCCGTTCAGCGAGTTGCGGCGGAACAGCAGGTCGGTCTGGCCAGCCAGGTCGCGGGCCTTGACCACTTTGACCAGCTCGTTGTTCTCGTCCAGCAGGTTCACCTTGGTGCCCGCAGTGATGTACAGGCCGGCTTCGACGGTGTTGCGGTCGCCCAGCGGAATGCCGATACCGGCGTTGGCGCCGATCAGGCAGCCTTCACCCACCTTGATGACGATGTTGCCGCCACCGGACAGGGTACCCATGGTCGAGCAGCCGCCGCCCAGGTCCGAGCCCTTGCCAACGAATACGCCAGCGGACACGCGGCCTTCGATCATGCCTGGGCCTTCGGTGCCAGCGTTAAAGTTGACGAAGCCTTCGTGCATGATGGTGGTGCCTTCGCCGATGTAGGCACCCAGGCGCACACGGGCGGTGTCGGCGATACGCACGCCGGCAGGGACCACGTAGTCGGTCATTTTCGGGAACTTGTCCACCGAGAACACTTCCAGCAGCTCGCCCTTCAGGCGCGCTTCCAGTTGCAGCTCGGCCAGTTCGGCCAGATCGACCGCGCCCTGGTTGGTCCAGGCCACGTTCGGCAGCAGCGGGAAGATACCGGCCAGGCTAACACCGTGCGGCTTGACCAGGCGGTGCGACAGCAGGTGCAGCTTCAGGTAGGCCTCTGGGGTGGAAGTCAGGGCAACGTCTTCGGCCAGCAAGGTGGCGACCAGCGGCTTGTGGCTCTCGGCCAGGCGGGTCAGCAGGGCGGCCTGGGCCGCGTCAACGCCTTTCAGGGCTTCGGCCAGTTGCGCGGCCTGGGCGTTGCTGAAAGCGATGGCCTGGTTGCCACTTTCATAGCCCAGCACTGGGGCTACAGCAGCGACCAGTTCGGCGCTCGGGTTGAGCAGGGGTTGTGCGTAGAACACTTCAAGCCAGGCGCCCTGGCGGTTCTGGGAGCCGACACCGAAGGCCAGGCTGAACAGGGTATTGGACATGTGATTACCTCGTGCGAAATAGGGTAGGGGCTCAGGCCAGGGCTGCGGCGTACAGGTCGGGCTTGAAACCGACCAGGGTGCGCGCGCCAAGGTCCAGCACCGGGCGTTTGATCATCGACGGCTGGGCCAGCATCAGCTCGACGGCCTTGGCCTGGTCGAGGTCGGCCTTGCTGGTGTCGTCCAGCTTGCGGAAGGTGGTGCCAGCACGGTTGAGGATGACTTCCCAGCCGTGTTCGTCGCACCAGCGGTTCAGGCTGTCACGGTCGATGCCTTGGGTCTTGTAGTCGTGGAATTCGTAGGCGATGGCCTTGTCTTCGAGCCAGGTACGCGCCTTTTTCATGGTGTCACAAGCTTTGATGCCGTAGAGCGTGTAGGTCATTGTGTGCATTGGGGTCACAGGTTGCCCCAATCTCTCCGTTTTCCGAATGTCAGTCGCGGGATTATGCGGGAACGATCCTGTGAGCGCCACGGGTGTGCTTGTCTTGAGCCGTGCAGTGTGTCGGAGATCGAGCGAGGTATCATCATGTTACATATTCCCCGGCCACCTGCGACTATCGTGCAGCGGCCCCAAATCGCCGCTCGCCGCTAACATATTGTTTCAATGGCGATGTTTCGCCCTGCTATCGTTTCTGGTTCACAAAGGAAGCTTTCCCGGATGCAGTCCGCCTACACCGTCCTGATCCTGCTGACGCTGGTCAGCCTGTCGAAGCTGGTTGGCCGCATGGTGCCGCTGCCCTTGCCGTTGGTGCAGATTGCCGCCGGTGCCTTGCTGGCCTGGCCGACATTGGGCTTGCATGTGGCCCTGGACCCCGAATTGTTCCTGTTCCTGTTCTTGCCGCCGCTGCTGTTCGCCGACGGCTGGCGCATCCCCAAGCGTGAGTTGTGGCGAATCCGTGGGCCGGTGGTGGCATTGGCCGTAGGGTTGGTGCTGTTCACCGTGGTCGGAGCCGGTTACTTCATTCACTGGTTGTTGCCGAGCATCCCGCTGCCGGTGGCCTTTGCCCTGGCGGCGGTACTGTCACCCACCGATGCTGTGGCAGTGTCGGCCATCACCCAGGACCGCCTGCCCACTCCGCTGATGCACATGTTGCAAGGCGAGGCGCTGATGAACGATGCGTCTGGCCTGGTGACCTTCAAGTTTGCCCTGGTGGCGGCAATCACCGGGGTGTTTTCGCTGGCTGATGCGAGCTTCACCTTTGTTCTGGTGGCGTTGGGCGGCCTGGCGGTGGGTGTCGCCTTGAGCTGGCTGATCGGCCGCCTGCGTGCATGGATGATCGCCCGCGGCTGGGATGACCCGGCCACCCACGTCGTGTTCATGTTGCTGCTGCCGTTCGCCGCCTATGTATTGGCAGAGCGCCTGGGTGTATCGGGCATCCTTTCGGCTGTGGCGGCCGGCATGATGCAAAGCTGGCTCGACCTGTTGCCACGGCAGACCAGCACGCGGCTGCTCAACCGCAGTGTGTGGTCACTGCTGGAGTTTGCTTTCAATGGGCTGATCTTCCTGCTGCTGGGCCTGCAATTGCCGGACATCATCAAGGCCGTGGTCAGCCACGAACCCACTGTTTGGCCAACCCTAGCCTACCGTTGCCTGGATGTAGTGGCGATCTTTGCTGCGCTGATCTTGCTGCGGTTTATCTGGGTACAGAGCATCTGGCGGTCGATCGGCGTGGTCCGCCGCTGGCGCGGCAAGCCCGCGCTGGTGCTGATGCCCACGGCGCGCTCCTGCTGGTTGCTGACGCTGGGTGGCGTTCGCGGTGCCGTTACCTTGGCCGGTGTGATGTCTATTCCGTTGTTGATTGGGGCAGGCAAGGCTTTCCCGGAACGTGATTTGCTGATCTTCATTGCCGCAGGGGTGATCCTTTTGTCGCTGATAAGCGCCTGTATCGCGCTGCCGTTCTTGTTGCGCGGGGTAACCAAAAGCGCGGACGAGCGCTTGCACCAAGAGGTGCAGGAGGCCTGGCGGCGTACGGCCGAGGCGGCGATCCACGCCCTGGAGGCTGAGGAGGTCATTGACAGCAATGCCCCGCAGGACGCCGCGCAGGCGACCCTGGCGACCGAGCTGAAGGCGCGGTTGATGGCGGAATACCGGGATGAGCTGGACAGCTATAACGACAGTGCCGAGGCCAAGGCACTGGCCGAACAGATGGACTTGCTGGAGCGGCGTTTGCGCTTGCGTGCGCTGCGGGCGCAGCGGCTGGAGCTGTATAACCTGCATCGCCAGCACGAGGTAGGGGATGAAGTGGTGCGGCAGGTGCTGGGGGAGCTGGATATGAGCGAGGCGAACCTGGGGCCGGTCAAGTAGGCCCTATCAAGGCCATTCGCGGGCACGCCCGCTCCCACAGGTCATGCGCTGCAGTTGAAATCAGTGCAGCATCTGTGGGAGCGGGCATGCCCGCGAATGGGGCTGTCAGCGATTCTGCAGGAAAGCGCGAATCCGTTCCGCCGCCTCGATGCATTCAGCCAGCGGTGCAACCAGCGCCATGCGCACGCGCCCGGCACCCGGATTCACGCTGTCTACTTCACGCGACAGGTACGACCCCGGCACCACCGTCACATGTTGGGCTTCGAACAGGTCACGGGTGAATTCGGCATCGTCACCCGGCACCTTGGCCCACAGGTAGAAGCTGCCGTCCGGGCGTTGCACGTCCAGCACCGGCTGCAGAATGTCCAGCACGGCATCGTACTTGGCGCGGTACTGGTCGCGGTTCTCGCGCACATGCGCCTCGTCCTGCCAGGCGGCAATGCTGGCCAGCTGGGTTTGCACCGGCATGGCGCAACCGTGGTAGGTGCGGTACAGCAGGAACGGCTTGATGATCTCGGCGTCGCCCGCCACGAAGCCCGAACGCAGGCCCGGCAGGTTGGAACGCTTGGACAGGCTGTGGAACACCACGCAACGTTTGAAATCATTGCGGCCCAGTTCGGCGCAGGCTGTCAGCAGGCCTGGAGGCGGCGCGTCTTCGTCGAAGTACAGCTCGCTGTAGCATTCGTCGGCAGCGATCACGAAGTCGTGCTCGTCAGCCAGGGCGATCAGCTTCTTCAGGGTATCCATCGGCACCAGCGCGCCAGTGGGGTTGCCTGGCGAGCACAGGAACAGGATCTGGCAACGTTGCCACACTTCGGCCGGCACCGCGTCGAAGTCGGGGTTGAAACCATTGCTTTCCAGGCACGGCAGGTAGTGCGGGGTGGCCCCGGCCAACAGCGCTGCGCCTTCGTAGATCTGGTAGAACGGGTTGGGGCTGACCACCAAGCCATCATCGGCGCGGTTGACCACAGCCTGGGTGAAGGCGAACAGCGCTTCGCGGGTACCGTTGACCGGCAGGATGTGGCGGTCGGCGTCCAGCCAGCCGGCGGGCACGCCAAAGCGCCGTTCGCACCATTGGCCAATCGCCTGACGCAGGGCCGGCAGGCCGATGGTGCTGGGGTATACCGCCAGCTTGTCAAGGTTGTCGGCCATGGCCTGGGCGACGAACGCCGGCGATTCGTGCTTCGGCTCACCGATCGACAGGGCGATGGCGCGTTTGTCCGCCGCAGGCTTCACGCTGCCCAGCAGGGCGCGGAGCTTTTCGAAGGGGTAGGGCTGAAGCTGGGTCAAGGCATGGTTCATCGGCGCAAAGTCTCGTCAATCGTCTAATCGTTAAAAGGTCACGCGGGTCGGGCTGGCGTCGCCTTGGCCGGCCTGCAGTTGCTGCACGATGGCTTCCTGCAGGCGGCTGCACAGCTGCGGGTCGGACAGCGGCTGGTTGTCGGCATCGGTGATGAAGAACACGTCTTCCACCCGTTCGCCGAGGGTGGCGATCTTGGCGTTTTGCAGCGACAGGTCGAACTCCAGGAAGATCCGCCCAAGCCGGGCCAGCAGCCCCGGGCGATCGGGCGCAGTGATTTCGAGGATGGTCACCGGGCGCTGGGCATCGTTGAGGATGGTCACCTGTGGCGGGAAGTCGAAGTGCTTGAGCTGGCGCGGTACCCGGCGCTGGATGATGGTCGGGTAGTCCTCGGGGTTGCGCAGCGCTTCGGTCAGGCCGTCGCGAATCTGTTTGACCCGCTGCGGGTTGTCGCCGATCGAGCCGCCGTCGTTATCCAGCACGATGTAGGTGTCGAGGGTGAACTGGCTGCTCGACGTGATGATCCGCGCGTCATGAATGTTCAGGTTCAGCTGCGACATGGCGGCCACCGTCACGGCGAAGAAATCGTGCTGGTCGGGGGCATAGATGAAGATCTGCGTGCCGCCTTCGAATTCGCGCTGGGTGGTTTCCTTGATCAGCACCAGCGGCCCGCCATCGGCGGGTTGCTGCAGAATCGCGTCACTGTGCCAGGCCACGTCGGCGGCGTTGTGCTTGAGGAAGTAGTCATCGCCCAGTTGCGACCACAGTTGCTCGACGTCGTCCGGGTCGGTGCCTTCGCGCACCAGGATGTCCAGCGCTGCGGATTGTGTCTGGCGAATTTGCTCTTCGCGGTCCAGCGGGTTTTCCAGGCCCCGGCGCAGGGCACGCTTGGTCTCGGTATACAGCTGACGCAGCAGACTGGCCCGCCAGGAGTTCCACAGGCTGGGGTTGGTGGCGTTGATGTCGGCCACGGTCAGCACATAGAGGTAGTCCAGGCGTGTCTCATCACCCACGTGCAGGGCAAAGTCGTTGATCACCTGTGGGTCGGACAGGTCCTTGCGCTGGGCGGTGGTCGACATCACCAGGTGGTTCTGCACCAGCCAGACGATCAGGCGGCTGTCCCAGGCCGGCAACTGGTGGCGCTCGCAGAACTTCTTCGCATCCACTGCGCCGAGGTCGGAGTGGTCGCCCTGGCGGCCTTTGCCGATGTCGTGGTACAGGCCAGCCAGGTAGATCAGCTCGGGTTTGGGCAGGCGGCCCATGAGCTTGCTGGCCAGCGGGAATTTCTCGGACACCGGCGTATATTGCAGCTTGCGCAGGTGCTTGATGAGGTTGAGGGTGTGCGCATCGACCGTATAGATATGGAACAGGTCATGCTGCATCTGCCCGACAATCAGCCCGAACTCCGGCAGGTAGCGGCCAAGGATGCCGTAGCGGTTCATCCGCCGCAGGTTGCGGTGGATGCCGATTTCGCACTTGAACAGCTCGATGAACAGGCTGGTGTTGCGGATGTCGGTGCGGAACGTGTCATCGATCAGGTGCCGGTGCTCGCGCAGCAGGCGCACGGTATCGGCACGCACGCCTTTGATTTCCGGGTGCTGGGCCATCAGCACGAAGATTTCCAGCATGGCGAACGGCGTGCGCTTGAACACGTTCGCGTTGGTGGCCTCGATATAGCCATCATGCAGGCGGAAACGCGCATTCAGCGGCTGGGTGGTGCCGCTGTCCTCGTCGGCGAGGATCACTTCCTCGAAATGCTGGATGATCAGGTCGCACAGCTGGCTGATGCTCATCACCACCCGGTAGTACTGCTGCATGAACTGCTCGATTGCCCGCTTGGGGTTTTCGTCGCTGTATCCCAGCAGTGCGGCCAGGCTGCGCTGATGATCGAACAGCAGCCGGTCCTCGGCGCGCCCGGCCAGCATGTGCAGGGCGTAGCGCACCTTCCACAGAAAGTCCTGGGAGGAGGCCAGCAGCTCGTTCTCGCTTTCCAGCAAAAAGCCTTCGCCAGCCAGTGCATGCAGGTTCAGGGTGCCGTACTGGCGGCGCGCCACCCACAGTACCGTCTGGATATCGCGCAGGCCGCCTGGTGAGCCCTTGACGTTGGGTTCGAGGTTGTACTCGGTGTCGTTGTACTTGTGGTGGCGGGCCTTGAGTTCGGCGCGCTTGGCCAGGAAAAATTCCTTGCTCGGCCACATGTGCGTGGTGCTGGTTACCTCCAGCATGCGTTGGCGCAGGGCCTCGGGGCCGGCAATGGTGCGGCTTTCCATCAGGTTGGTGATGACCGTCAGGTCGGCGCGGGCCTGCTCGGCACACTCGTCGACGGTGCGCACGCTCTGGCCCACTTCCAGGCCGATGTCCCACAGCAAGGTGAGAAAACGTTCGATGGCATCGCGGTACTGCTCGTGCTCGGCGGCGCCCAGCAAGATCAGCAGGTCGATGTCCGAATGCGGGTGCAGTTCACCGCGCCCGTAGCCGCCCACCGCAACCAGGGCGATGCCGCTGTGGTCGCCCCAGTCGAACTGGTTCCACGCCTGTTGCAGGATATTGTCCACGAGCCAGGCGCGGGCTTCGATCAGTGGGCGGATTTCGCCGCCCGCGCGAAAACGCTTGTCGAGCACCTCGCCGGCCAGGCGGATGGCTTTCTTGAAGGCGGCGATAGGGCTCGCCTTGAGGGCCAGTTCCGCCTGGAACTGACCGCGGTCGAACAGCTCGGGATCCACCTGGGGCATCGCGTCACGTTCCTGTCGTGGGGTGGCCTGTCGGAGTACGGTCAGGCCGAGGTGCGCGGGATGGTGTCGTCCTTGCGCAGGGTGAAGATCTCGTAGCCGGTCGCGGTCACCACCAGTGTGTGTTCCCATTGGGCCGAGAGCTTGCGGTCCTTGGTGATGGCGGTCCAGCCATCGCCCAGTACCTTGGTGTCGGCCTTGCCCTGGTTGATCATCGGCTCGATGGTGAAGGTCATGCCTTCTTTCAATTCCATACCGGTGCCCGCACGGCCGTAGTGCAGGATCTGCGGCTCTTCGTGGAACACCTTGCCGATGCCGTGGCCGCAAAACTCGCGCACCACCGAGAAGCCGTTCTTTTCCGCGTGCTTCTGGATCACTTCACCGATGTCGCCCAGGCGGCAGCCTGGCTTGACCAGCTCGATGGCCTTGTACATGCACTCCTGGGTCACCTTGGACAGGCGTTCGGCCCATACCGGTACGGTACCGACGTGGAACATGCGGCTGGTGTCGCCGTGGTAGCCGTCCTTGATCACGGTGACGTCGATGTTGAGCGTGTCACCGTCCTTGAGCGGCTTGTCGTTGGGGATGCCATGACAGACCACATGGTTGATCGAGGTGCAGATCGACTTCGGGTAGCCCTTGTAGTTGAGCGGTGCCGGGATGGCCTGCTGGACGTTGACGATATAGTCGTGGCACAGGCGGTCGAGCGCTTCGGTGGTGACACCGGGCTTGACGTGTTCTTCGATCATTTCCAGCACCTCGGCGGCCAGGCGGCCAGCGATGCGCATCTTTTCGATGTCTTCTGCGGTCTTGATGGTGACGGTCATTACAGGCTCTCTACGGCGCCGTATACGGCGCGAACAAACGGGAAAGGCCGGATTCTAGCAGAGCAAGGCGCCGATCGGTCGGGATAAAGGCGGCCAGGCTGCTGTCTATAGCTGGCATTCTGGCGCGAAAGCGCAGGTGCTGCAAAAGCCGCTGACGGACGCAACAGTATCCGGGTTCCGTTCGGCCGCGGTGTGTGGTATAAAATGCGCCGCTTTCGGGGACGACCCCGTCAGTACTTAAACCCACACACGTGTCGACACGATGACCTGGGTGCCCCGAGTTGCGAAATTCGCGGGTTGGTCATTGGGATACGTGGAGGCCCAACCCGACTTATCAAGGAACTATCATGTCCCAAGTCAACATGCGCGATATGCTGAAGGCCGGTGTGCACTTCGGCCACCAGACCCGTTACTGGAACCCGAAAATGGGCAAGTACATTTTCGGCGCGCGCAACAAGATCCACATCGTCAACCTGGAAAAAACCCTGCCAATGTTCAACGACGCTCTGTCGTTCGTTGAGCGCCTGGCCCAGGGCAAGAACAAGATCCTGTTCGTCGGCACCAAGCGTTCCGCCGGCAAGATCGTCGCCGAGCAAGCTGCTCGTTGCGGTTCGCCATACGTTGACCACCGTTGGTTGGGCGGCATGCTGACCAACTACAAGACCATCCGCGCTTCGATCAAGCGTCTGCGCGACCTGGAAACTCAGGCCGAAGACGGCACTTTCGCCAAGCTGACCAAGAAAGAAGCCCTGATGCGCTCCCGCGACCTGGAAAAACTGGATCGCAGCCTGGGCGGCATCAAGGATATGGGCGGTCTGCCAGACGCTCTGTTCGTTATCGACGTTGATCATGAGCGCATCGCGATCACCGAAGCCAACAAGCTGGGCATCCCGGTTATCGGCGTTGTCGATACCAACAGCAGCCCTGAAGGTGTTGACTACATCATCCCGGGTAACGATGACGCCATCCGCGCTATCGAGCTGTACATGACTTCGATGGCTGACGCAGTCATCCGCGGCCGCAACAACGTTGCCGGCGGCACCGAAGTTTACGCTGAAGAAGCGGCTGCACCTGCTGCTGAGTAATAGGCGCTAGCGTCTACTTGGCACGCAAAAAGGGGGCTCTGCCCCCTTTTTGCCACCTTGAAATCCTGCTGTCAGCATCGGCCCCGCATCATGGGCTCGCTGAAATGAAAACAGCGGATTAGCAGAATTGAACGCCCGTGACGAACGGGTGGAATGGTTGAAAAACTTTCCAAGAGGATTTTGAAATGGCAGCAATTACTGCAGCGCTGGTAAAAGAACTGCGCGAGCGTACCGGCGAAGGCATGATGGATTGCAAAAAGGCCCTGGAAAAGGCCGGCGGCGACATCGAGAAAGCCATTGACGACATGCGTGCCTCGGGCGCCATCAAGGCCGCCAAAAAGGCTGGCAACGTCGCTGCTGAAGGCGCTATCGCCGTCAAGACCGACGGTAAATCCGCCGTCCTGCTGGAAGTGAACTCGCAGACCGACTTCCTGGCCCTGCAAGACGACTTCAAGAACTTCGTAGCCGAAAGCCTCGAGCAAGCCTTCGCCGAGAAGCTGACCGACGCTGCTCCGCTGATCGCTTCGCGTGAAGCGGCTCGTGAAGCCCTGGTTGCCAAGTGCGGCGAGAACGTCAACATCCGTCGCCTGGTGCGCGTTGAGGGTGACGTTGTCGGTGCCTACCTGCACGGCAACAAGATCGGCGCTGCCGTTGTCCTGAAAGGTGGTGACGTCGAGCTGGCCAAGAACATCGCCATGCACGTTGCAGCTTCGAACCCAGAGTTCCTGGATTCGTCGGAAATCTCCGCCGAGGCCATCGAGCGCGAGAAGGGTGTCTTCCTGCAGCTGAACGCCGACAAGATCGCCGGCAAGCCGGAAAACATCGTTGAGAACATGATCAACGGCCGTATCACCAAGTTCAAAGCCGAAGCCTCGCTGAAAGAGCAAGCTTTCGTTATGAACCCGGAAGTCAAAGTTGGCGAACTGGCCAAGAAAGCCGGCGCTGAAATCGTTTCCTTCACCTACTTCAAAGTAGGCGAAGGCATCGAGAAGCCAGTCGACGACTTCGCTGCTGAAGTTGCCGCTCAGGTAGCTGCTGCCAAGCAGTAAGACAGCCCCGTCTGTCGCCCAAAAGAGGCTGCCCGCTCACGCGCGCAGCCTCTTTGTCAAAACGGCGAAGGGTTTATAAAACTCGCCGCCGCTGGCACCAAAACGGTGCCACGCTACAGTTAGCAGGCTGCAAACAGCCCGCACGAATTTTCTAAAAGTACGCCGCAGGAGAGACTCGCAATGGCTCAGCAGGTGAGTGGTCGCCAACCTCGCTATAAACGCATTTTGCTCAAACTTAGCGGCGAGGCCCTGATGGGCTCGGAAGACTTCGGGATCGACCCGAAAGTGCTGGATCGCATGGCCCTTGAAGTTGGCCAGCTGGTAGGGATCGGTGTCCAGGTCGGTCTGGTGATCGGTGGTGGCAACCTGTTCCGCGGCGCCGCGCTCAGCGCAGCCGGCATGGACCGCGTCACCGGTGACCACATGGGCATGCTGGCCACCGTGATGAACGGCCTGGCCATGCGCGATGCGCTGGAGCGCTCGAACATCCCGGCCCTGGTCATGTCGGCCATTTCCATGGTCGGTGTCACCGATCATTACGATCGTCGCAAAGCTATTCGCCACCTCAACTCCGGGGATGTGGTAATTTTCTCCGCCGGTACCGGCAACCCGTTCTTCACCACCGACTCCGCGGCCTGCCTGCGCGCCATCGAAATCGATGCCGACGTGGTGCTGAAGGCGACCAAGGTCGATGGTGTGTACACTGCCGATCCATTCAAGGACCCACACGCCGAGAAGTTCGATCACCTGACCTACGATGAGGTCCTGGATCGCAAGCTGGGTGTGATGGACTTGACCGCAATCTGCCTGTGCCGTGACCACAAGATGCCATTGCGGGTATTCAACATGAACAAGCCTGGCGCCCTGCTGAACATCGTGGTGGGTGGCGCTGAAGGTACTCTGATCGAGGAAGGCCAAGCATGATCAACGACATCAAGAAAGACGCGCAGGAGCGCATGGGCAAGTCCATCGAAGCCCTGGCTCGCAACCTCGCGGCAATCCGCACCGGTCGCGCGCACCCAAGCATCCTGGACAGCGTCAAGGTCACAGCCTGGGGTAGCGAGATGCCGCTGAACCAGGTGGCCGCGATCACCGTCGAAGACGCTCGCACCCTGAAGATTGTCGCGCACGACAAAAACCTCAGTGCTGCCATCGAAAAGGCCATCCTCACCTCCGACCTGGGCCTGAACCCGTCCAGCGCCGGTACCACCATTCGCGTGCCGATGCCGGCCCTGACCGAGGAAACCCGCAAGGGTTACACCAAGCAGGCCAGCGGTGTGGCCGAGGATGCCAAGGTCGCTGTGCGCAATGTGCGCCGCGATGCCCTGGGCGACCTGAAGAAGCTGACCAAGGACAAGGAAATCAGCGAAGACGAAGAACGTCGCGCGGCGGACGAGATCCAGAAGCTGACCGACAAGTTCATTGCTGAAGTCGATGCTGCGTACAAAGCCAAGGAAAAGGACCTGATGGCCGTCTAAGGCCGGGGTTTTTTAATGGAAAAGTCCAAGTTGGCGGCACCGTCCTCGGTGCCGCGTCATGTCGCGATCATCATGGATGGCAACAACCGCTGGGCGAAAAAGCGCCTGCTGCCCGGCGTTGCCGGGCACAAGGCGGGTGTCGACGCCGTTCGCGCGGTCATCGAAGTCTGTGCCAAGTCCGGGGTCGAGGTACTGACCCTGTTCGCCTTCTCCAGTGAAAACTGGCAGCGCCCGGCCGAAGAGGTTGGCGCGTTGATGGAACTGTTCTTCTCGGCCCTGCGCCGCGAGGCCAAGCGCCTCAACGAGAACAACATCAGCCTGCGCATCATCGGTGACCGTTCGCGTTTCCACCCTGAATTGCAGGCCGCCATGCGCGAAGCCGAGGCGCTGACCGCCGGCAACAATCGCTTCATCCTGCAGATCGCAGCCAACTATGGTGGCCAGTGGGATATCGCCCAGGCCGCCCAGCGGCTGGCGCGGGAAGTGCAAGCCGGTCACCTGCGCCCGGAAGATATCACCCCGGGTCTGCTGCAGACGTGCCTGGCAACCGGCGAGCTGCCGCTGCCGGACCTGTGCATCCGCACCGGTGGCGAGCACCGCATCAGCAATTTCCTGTTGTGGCAACTGGCCTACGCCGAGTTGTACTTCTCCGACCTGTACTGGCCGGACTTCAAACACGAGGCCATGCGCAATGCCCTGGCCGATTTCGCTTCGCGCCAGCGCCGCTTCGGTAAGACCAGCGAGCAGGTCGAGGCTGGAGCTCGTGCTTAATGCTTAAACAACGCATCATTACCGCGCTGATCCTGCTGCCGATCGCGCTGGGCGGTTTCTTCCTGCTCAACGGTGGGGACTTTGCCCTGTTCATCGGCTTCGTGGTGACCCTTGGCGCCTGGGAGTGGGCGCGCCTGGCCGGGCTCATGGCCCAGCCGCTGCGCATTGCCTATGCCTTGGTGGTCGCCGGGGCGCTGATGCTGCTGTACATCCTCCCGGAGCTGGCACCCTGGGTGTTGGGCGCTGCGGTGATATGGTGGGGCCTGGCCACCTGGCTGGTGCTTACCTATCCGCGCAGCAGCGAGCTGTGGGCCAGTGCCGCCTGTCGGTTGCTGATTGGCCTGCTGGTGTTGCTGCCAGCCTGGCAGGGGTTGGTACTGCTCAAACACTGGCCGCTGGGCAACTGGCTGATCCTCTCGGTCATGGTGCTGGTCTGGGCTGCCGACATCGGCGCGTACTTCTCTGGTCGGGCGTTTGGCAAGCGCAAGCTCGCCCCGCAGGTCAGCCCTGGCAAGAGCTGGGAAGGTGTATATGGCGGCCTGGCCGTCAGCCTGTTGATTACCCTGGGTGTCGGCATCAGCCGCGACTGGGGCTTTGGCCAGCTCTTGCTGGGCCTGCTGGGCGCCGCGTTGCTGGTGATGTCCTCGGTGGTCGGTGACCTGACCGAGAGCATGTTCAAGCGCCGCTCCGGCATCAAGGACAGCAGCAACCTGCTGCCTGGCCATGGTGGTGTGCTGGACCGCATCGACAGCCTGACCGCAGCGATCCCGATCTTCGCCGTGCTGCTATGGGCTGCCGAATGGGGTGTGATGTGAGTCGCCCGCAGCGTATTACCGTGCTTGGGGCCACTGGCTCCATCGGCCTGAGCACGCTGGATGTGGTTGCGCGGCACCCCGACCGCTACCAGGTGTTTGCCCTCAGCGGCTATTCGCGTATCGATGAATTGCTGGCCCTGTGCGTGCGCCATCGTCCGGCGTTTGCCGTGGTGCCAAGCGCCGAGGCGGCCCAGCGGCTGCGCGAAAGCCTGGCTGCGGTCGGTTGCGCTACCGAAGTGCTGGAGGGTGAGGCCGGGCTTTGTCAGGTGGCCTCGGCAGCGGAAGTGGACGCCGTAATGGCAGCCATTGTCGGTGCGGCCGGCCTGCGTCCTACCTTGGCGGCCGTCGAGGCGGGCAAGAAGGTGTTGCTGGCCAACAAGGAAGCCCTGGTGATGTCTGGCGCGCTGTTCATGGAGGCGGTACGGCGCAGTGGTGCCGTGCTGTTGCCAATCGACAGCGAGCACAACGCGATTTTCCAGTGCATGCCCGGCGATTATGCGCGCGGCCTGAGCGCGGTCGGCGTACGCCGGATCCTGCTCACGGCTTCCGGCGGCCCGTTCCGTGAAACGCCGGTCGAGGCACTGCTGGACGTGACCCCTGAGCAAGCCTGCGCGCACCCTAACTGGTCGATGGGGCGCAAGATTTCCGTCGACTCGGCCAGCATGATGAACAAGGGGCTTGAGCTGATCGAAGCCTGCTGGCTGTTCGATGCCGCGCCGGCCAAGGTCGAGGTGGTGGTTCACCCGCAGAGCGTGATCCACTCTCTGGTCGACTATGTGGATGGTTCGGTGCTGGCACAGCTGGGTAATCCGGACATGCGCACGCCGATCGCCAATGCCTTGGCGTGGCCCGAGCGGATCGACTCCGGGGTGGCACCGCTGGACCTGTTCGCCATCGCCCGTCTGGATTTTCAGGCGCCCGACGAACAGCGCTTCCCTTGCCTGCGCCTGGCGCGGCAGGCTGCCGAGGCCGGCAACAGTGCACCCGCTGTGCTCAACGCAGCCAACGAGGTGGCGGTCGAGGCATTTCTTGGGCGGCGTATCCGCTTCCCGGAGATCGCGGGTATGATCGAACAGGTGCTCGACCAAGAGCCCGTCGTGCCGCTGCCATCGCTGGATGCGGTGTTTGCCGCCGACCAGCGTGCCCGGGAGCTTTCCCGTGAGTGGCTGAGGCGTCACGGTCGCTGAAGCCGGCCTGCTGAACATCATTCGGAGATGGACATGACAGCGCTCTACATGATTATCGGCACCCTCGTGGCCTTGGGTGTGCTGGTCACCTTCCACGAATTCGGCCATTTCTGGGTGGCGCGTCGCTGCGGTGTCAAGGTGCTGCGCTTCTCGGTGGGCTTCGGCACGCCGCTGCTGCGCTGGCATGACCGCCACGGTACCGAGTTCGTGGTCGCAGCGATTCCGCTGGGTGGCTACGTCAAGATGCTCGACGAGCGCGAGGGCGATGTGCCGCCTGCGCTGGCCGGGCAGTCGTTCAACCGCAAGTCGGTTCGCCAGCGTATCGCGATCGTCGCGGCAGGCCCGATTGCCAACTTCCTGCTGGCCATCCTGTTCTTCTGGGTGCTGGCAATGCTGGGTACCCAGCAGGTCCGTCCGGTGATCGGTGCGGTCGACAGTGGCAGCCTGGCTGCGTCGGCTGGCCTGACCGCAGGTCAGGAAATCGTCTCCATTGACGGCAAGCCGACCAACGGTTGGTCAGCGGTCAATCTACAGCTGGTTCGCCGCCTGGGCGAGAGCGGCACTTTGCAGGTTGGCGTGCTCGACGAAGGCGCCACTGCCGAGCGCCAATTGCAGGTCAAACTGGACAGCTGGCTCAAGGGCGCCGACGAGCCGGACCCGATCCAGTCGCTTGGTCTGCGCCCTTGGCGCCCGGCGATCGTGCCCGTACTGGCCGAGATCGATCCGAAGGGGCCGGCTGCCGCTGCTGGCCTGAAAACCGGTGACAAACTGCTGGCAGTCGATGGCGTGGCCGTGACCGAATGGCAACAGGTTGTCGACAGCGTGCGTGCGCGCCCGGATGCAAAGGTCGTCGTGCGCGTTGAGCGTGATGGCGCGGCCCTGGACGTTCCGGTGACCCTGGCCCGCAAAGGCGAGGGCCAAGCAGTCGGTGGCTATCTGGGTGCCGGGGTAAAAGGTGGCGAATGGCCTGCCAGCATGCTCCGCGAAGTCAGCTACGGCCCGCTGGACGCGGTGGGTGAGGGCTTGTCGCGCACCTGGAACATGAGCGTCCTGACCCTTGAGTCGCTGAAGAAAATGCTGTTCGGAGAGCTCTCGGTAAAAAACTTGAGTGGACCGATAACCATTGCTAAAGTGGCGGGCGCTTCGGCCCAGTCCGGCGTGGGGGATTTCCTGAATTTCCTGGCCTACCTGAGCATAAGCCTGGGGGTTCTTAACCTGCTGCCCATCCCGGTACTGGATGGGGGGCATTTGCTGTTTTACCTGGTCGAGTGGGCGCGCGGTCGTCCGCTGTCGGATCGGGTGCAAGGTTGGGGGGTCCAGATCGGTATCAGTTTGGTCATAGGGGTGATGTTGCTCGCCCTGATCAACGATCTGGGTCGACTATAAAGCTTCGCTCAATTGCGAACCTGCCGTGTTGTCGCGGCGGGTTGTTTATTGCCAGTTGGAATAAAAGGACTTCATGAAACGTCTGCTGCTAACTGCGGTCATGTCCGCACTGATGATCGCTGAAGTTCACGCCGAGTCCTTCACCATCTCCGATATTCGCGTCAACGGCCTGCAGCGGGTTTCCGCCGGCAGTGTGTTCGGTGCCCTGCCGCTGAACGTCGGCGACCAGGCGGATGACCGCCGCCTGGTAGACTCGACCCGTTCCCTGTTCAAGACTGGGTTCTTCCAGGACATTCAGCTGAACCGCGATGGCAATGTGCTGATCATCAACGTGGTCGAGCGCCCGTCGGTGTCGAGCATCGAGATCGAAGGCAACAAGGCGA
>NZ_BBIS01000060.1 GCF_000730605.1 Pseudomonas monteilii NBRC 103158 = DSM 14164
CCCTAGGCGCCGTCATGAATTAGCGGCTATGGTAGGAAAGCGGTAAGCGAAACGACTGTACGCTCTGAAAGGATTCTGGGCGTTTCCCGTTATTGCGGAAGGGAAGACTATGCAGCAGCTACCAGTGGACGAAACCATCCGAGCGGCATTGAAGAAGACTCATGCGCGCTTGCACCGCCAACATGAGCTCGTGGTCGAGTTTGGCGTAATGTCCCTGAAGGCTGCGGACTTGGATCTGTTGCTGACCCGTGCATGTGAAGTAGTCGCTGAAGGGATGAGCACTCGTTTTTCCAAGGTGCTCCAGCCAGCAGAGGACGGGGAAGGGGAAGGGTTTGTTCTGACCCACGGCGTTGGCTGGGATGCTTCTGACATCGGGCGGGCAACCGTGGGCGGCGATGTGGCTAGTCCCGCAGGCTATGCATTGGCCACCTACAGGCCCGTACTCTCGAATCATTTGGGTATGGAAAACCGCTTTCGAACGCCGGAACTGCTGAAAAAATATGGAATCGAGCGGGCCATCAATGTCCCGATCCGGGGTTTGCTCAGCCCGTTTGGTGTACTGGAAGCCGACAGCAGCAACGGGGACGATTTTGTAGAGAGCGATCTGGTATTTCTGGAAGGCATCTCGAACGTCATTTCCATGGCTGTCGAAAGAATATCTGCAGGCGTGGATGTTCCAGTTCCCGACCCTTATTCCGAGACCATTCTGAACGCAAGCCCTGACTGGGTGGATATCTTGGCCCCGAACGGCGAGATCGAGTTCATGAATGAAGCCGGGCTGACATTCCTGGATACCCAACTGACCACTGTTAAAGGTCAGCGATGGTATGACTTGTGGCCTGAGGAGTCGCGATCATTTGTTTGGGAGGCGGTAGCTAAAGTCAGCGCTGGCGAAACCATGAGGTTCGAATCGTACTGCCCAATCGCTCCCGATGAACCCAAATGGTGGGACGTGACGGTGGCGCCGATCCTCGGAGCGGACGGCAAGGTCGAGCGAATGATTGCCGTATCGCGAGATATCACCGAGCGTCATCAATATGAGGCTCAATTGCTGTCGCTCATCGAGGCTCAGAATAGCAAGCAGAACCGAAGCGACCTCTATCTCGAAGAGATCCACCATCGCGTCAAGAACAGCCTTCACCTGGTAAACACACTGCTGTTGCTACAGGCCAATCTCACGCCCGATGCAGCGGTTAAATTGCAGCTTGAAACCGCTGCAGGCCGAGTAGTGACCATTGCCACGGTTCACGAGCGGCTGTACCAGGCTGCCGAAGATCAAGAACTTCGTGCGCGTGATTACCTCACTGCTCTGTTGGGGGATCTGGGCAGAGCCTTAGCCGAGCGCAAAATTGTGCTGGACGCTGACGAGTTCGTATTGCCTTCAGAAAGAATGGCGCCCCTGGGACTGGTAATTTCTGAACTGATCACCAATGCCCTCAAGTATGGTAAGGGCAACATTGAGGTGGCCGTCAAGCAT
Source organism: Pseudomonas monteilii NBRC 103158 = DSM 14164 (assembly GCF_000730605.1). GTDB lineage: Bacteria > Pseudomonadota > Gammaproteobacteria > Pseudomonadales > Pseudomonadaceae > Aquipseudomonas > Aquipseudomonas monteilii. The sequence goes on from NZ_BBIS01000060.1 coordinate 1,478, forward strand.
GCCGGCGACCATGCGCTACTCACCGTCAGGGATGAGGGCGACGGCTTCCCTGATAATTATCCAAAGCCGACAGGTACGGGGCTTGGCATGCGATTGGTCAAAAGCTATTCCGGTTACGGTAGCGCGGCAGTGGAGGTTGATCGGCAGGATAGTAAAAGCTGTATCCATGTACGCTTCAAACTTTAGGCGCGCCTGCACACACCGATGGCACTTAGCCAAATGCGTATGGTCGTAATGAGGCTGATTCGAGACCTGGGATCATCATTGGAGGAGTAGGGTATGCGTAACTGGGGATGGCTGATGACTGCGGTAGGTTACGCTGGGCTTTCAGGAATGTTAGCCATAATCGGCGTTGCGGTTTCAGGGTTTCACAACCTCACTAGCGAGATGCTAGGGGTGAGCCTGTTGCTAGCGGCAGCGTCATTGGCGCTGGTGTTCGTTGGTGGTCGTCTTCGAGCGAGAGGCAAACCCTTGTTGCCCATTTCGCTGTCTTCTTAACACCGCTTTCATTTTCTCTAAAAGTGGCCAGAGTGCCATGCACCCCGGCCTGGCTCATTTCAAGTTAACGGTTCTCGCTACCGCGACCGCCGCCGTGGCTGTTTTGCCCGCCTTTACGGCCAGCCTCCGAGGCACGCTCACGGTCGTTGGCAAAGTTGCCGCCTGAGCTCTGCCCGCCTTTACGGCCAGCCTCCGAGGCACGCTCACGGTCGTTGGCAAAGTTGCCGCCTGAGCTCTGCCCGCCTTTGCGACCTGCCTCCGACGCTTTCTCGCGATCATTGGCAAAATTGCCAGGATTGTTCTGAGCAGTACCACCTTGATGGCCACGATTGGTTTGGTTGTTAGCCATGATCTTTCACCTCATGTCGTCACACAGGAAAGTCTGTGTTCAACTCGGACGTCCTGGGGCGGGGTGTTTACTCAGTGGGTTTTGGCCAAGGCCGACGGGTTGCGCGAAAGAACCGGTGCAGGCGTGTGTGGCGTCCTTAAGCTTTGTTCGCGAACGTTTGGGAAAGATCAAGCTTGGCAGACGCCGACCTCCCACCCCCGTCGGCGTGGTTCAGCTGAGCGCAGAGCAGTTCCTGGAGCTGGGTTATTGGCCACGGCTTAGGAAGGAACTCCGCACCTGGCGGCAACACTCTCCCTGCAAATTCGTAGTATCCGCTCATGACAATGATGCGCGTCTGAGGTTTTTGCTGGCTTGCCATCCAGGCAAGATCAACCCCATTGAGTAAACCAGGCGTTTGTACATCCGTTATCAGCAGCGTCCAATCTTGCTTCCTCAACGCCTCATTACCGTCATCGGCAGTCGCCACCGCTGTCACCATGGCCCCCCATTCTTCCAGGTACAGGGTCAAAAGCTCTCGAATCATGGGTTCGTCCTCAACGATGAGAACAGTTGGGCGAATTATCTTCGCAGCGGAAAGCAGCTCTTTCATATGTGTACTCGGACATGCGGCTGCAGGAAGGGAGGGACATCCAGGTCTGCTTGCTTTCTTCCAGCAAGACGTAGCAGCGCGCCATCACTACGACATCGCTAGCGTTCAAGAAATTCACTCCAGCTTGAGTCAGTGCCATACATTCCCATCCGTGAGCGGATCTATAACGGGGGCGACCATCTGGACGCATCCATGCCGCTGACACCGCCCTACTGAACCTCTGCAATCTGCGTGACTCAACCCTCCATCAGCGTATGAGGCCTCCTGATGCGAACGCTCGAGAAAAACCTGTCTGCCGCCCAATTGCTGAAGCTCAATTGTTTGGCGGTTTGGTATCGGATGCTTGAAGACAGGGCATTGCGCATGGACTCGCCTGACGACTATCACGAGGAACTGCTTCGCCAGGCCGATGAGATGGATCGTCGAGGGATTATCTGCTGGCAGGAATGGCGCGATCTTCGTCTGGAGGCTGACGTTGCTTACCTGAGAGCGGTAGCAGGGGAGGACTATCACCCGGTTAAACCCACGAGCTCGTCAGCAGAGTAGGGATCGAACGTGATCTCGCAATGAAACCACGCTCATTCCTCTGTAAGCAGATCTTCTCTATCTATCCCTGCGTCGTGAATGTGTGAGTGTAAAACCCACAAGGATTCCCAGCGCCGCTGCGCCGATCAGCAGGGGCGTTTTATCTTTTGGCTTCCTCCAACCTCCTTCGATACCCCTCCCGCCACTTGGAGGCTCAAAGAGGTTGCCTGATGATGCTTCGGCTATGGGGCTGCGATTTATCCCCCAGCGCGACAGCCTTCCTGACAACAGAGGCAGGCCTGGTATCAGGTAGCTGGCCAAATGCGCGAGGCGCGCCGCAGCGCCAACCGTGGTGTGAGCACGAGGCGAGATTGCGCAGGCCACCATAGCCTTCGCCACCATTTCGGGATCGTATATGGGGCCTGGTGGTGTCAGCGCGTGCCCTGTGTAGTTGCCGCCGTCTCGGAAGCCAGGTGTGTCCATGACTGCTGGATAGATATCGCAGACATGGATGTTGGGATATTCAGTCAGCTCGCCTCGCAATGCCTCGGTCAGTCCACGTAAGCCGAATTTGCTCGCCGAATAAGCGGCGGCGTAGGGCTGGGCCACCCAGCTGCCCAGCGACAGCGTGTTGATGAGCGTGCCGTTACCCTGAGCCTTGAAGTAGGGAAGGGCGACGTAGGCACCTCGCAGGTAACCGATCAGGTCAGTCTGGATGACCTGCTCGTGCGCCTCCAACGGCGTTTCTTCGAAATTGCCGACCGCGCCGACCCCGGCATTGTTGACCCAGATATCGATCCGTCCATGTCCAAAGTCTGCGGCCTGAACGGCAAGCGCTTGAACCTGGTCGCTGTGGGTAACGTCGGTCGTGATCGCTATGGCGTCCGTACCGCAATCGGTGCATTCATCCAGTACGTCGAACAACGCCTCTTCGTCGCGTGCGGCGAGTACCAGGCGAGCACCTTTGCACGCAAAGGCATGCGCGGCTGCTCGGCCTATGCCGCTGGATGCGCCGGTGATGACCACGACCTTGCCGCGCAGAGGCCCTTTGAGCGGAGCGCCACGGACAGGCGCTTCTCGTTGCGCACCCGAGGCGCTGGGGTCAAGGGGGGCAACGGTTTCGCTGGCCTCGATCCGCGAGAGCTCAAGAGAGGTGCCATCGATCAGGGTCAACGTCAGCCCTTCCACCGTGCCTGCCTCCCGGTTTGGAAATACGGGCTCACCTTCGGCATCCAGGCTGTCGTAGATGAAGCGCGTACCTTCGAGCCAGCCCACGGCGGTGAGAAGCTCAGGGCCGAGATAATACTTCCCGTCTTGAAAGAAGCCGGGGAACTGATGAGCGCGCTCCACGTTTTCCACGCGATAGCGTTTGCCTGATTTCATGCCTGTCGCTTGATTGATCATGTTGAAACCCCTGTAAGTGGAGCTCGGAAATGTCAGCCTTTGCTGTGCTCATCGGAAGTGGGCCCGGTGCCTCGCTTGATGCCTCGCGGGCCGGCAACGCCCCAGATACCCAGGCCAACCAGCGGTAGCGCGAGTATCAGCAGAGCCCAGGCCGCTTTGACTGCATCTGACTTGTCGCTTCTGAAGACGCTGACGATGGCCCACAGATCGATCAGTAAAAGGATTGCCGCGACGGCAATCCAGAAGTAGCTGGCGATACCGTTCATGTGCTTGACTCCTCTACACGAAGTCAGGGCCCAAGGCGCCCGCTGCCGCGCCTGGCACGAGGATGACCTTGCGACAGTTGTCCTGCTTCTGATCGAACATTTTGTAGCCCATGGCCGCTTCTTCGAGGGCCAGGCGGTGGGTGACGATCAGCTCTGGTTGCAGGCGTCCTGCCTCGATGTGTTCAAGAAGTTCAGGCAAATATTTCTGCACATGGGTCTGGCCCATCTTGAAGGTAAGGCCTTTGTCGAAGGCATCGCCGAACATGAACGCGTGGATGAAGCCGGCGTACACACCGGGGACGCTGACAACGCCACCACGACGCACTGCAGCAATGCTCTGGCGCAGCGCCTTGCCGCTGCTGCCTTCGATCTTCAGCGCCGTCATTACCGTTTCGGCAGTGCTGCCTTTGGCCTCGAATCCGACCGCATCGATCACCGCATCGACCCCGCGCATGCCTGGAGTCTGACGGATGATGCTGTCGGCTGGATCGTCGTCCTGCTCGAAGTTGATGGGTATGACGCCGTAAGCCTCGCGGGCGTAAGCCAGGCGGTAGCCGTTGTCATCGACCATGAAGATGGTCTGGGCACCGAGCATTCGCGCACAGGCGGCGCTCAGCAAGCCCACCGGCCCGGCGCCGTAGATCGCCACCGATGACCCTTGGCCTATTTCGGCATTGATGACCGCCTGCCACGCGGTCGGCAGGATGTCCGAGAGAAACAGTACCTTGTCATCGGCCAGCTCGGTGGGCACTTTGAACGGGCCGACGTTGCCCTTGGGCACCCTCACGTAATCCGCCTGGCCGCCAGGGATACCGCCATAGAGATGGCTATATCCAAACAGCGCGGCGCCTGGGGGAATCCCCTTCTTGTTGATGATCGCACCACGACCTGTGTTGGTGGTTTCACAGGCAGCAAACAGATCGTGCTGACAGAAGAAGCAACTGCCGCAAGCGATCACAAAGGGAATCACTACGCGGTCGCCGATCTGCAGATTGGTGACGGCACTGCCAGTATCTTCGACGATGCCCATGAACTCATGGCCGAAGATATCACCCGCTTCGGTTTCTGGAATTTTGCCTCGGTAGAGGTGCAGGTCAGAGCCACAAATGGCCGTGGCGGTGACCCTGAGGATGATGTCGTCTTCGTGCTCGATGATGGGATCGGGGACGTTATCGACCCTGACGTCGTGTGCTCCGTGGTAGGTGAGCGCTCTCATGAGGGTAAGCTCCTGCAGGCGTTTTTCCGTGGTAGGTATGCAGGGGAAGCCAGGACAGATGGCAAAGTTCAGCCCAACAAGTCCGGTGGTACTTAAAACTCATTCTCGACGCCACCATTTCAAGCTGAACATTCCTGATCACACCGGTATCGAACGATCTGAGCCCGTGCCACAAGAGCCAGGCCGATTAAACGAGGGGCGGGGCGATGGACGACACGATGTTGGCATTCATGGTGTTCGCTGCCTCACGACCTGAAGTGCTTGAGCAGGTACAAGCGCTTACAGAAGCGGAGGCATTGGAGGCTGGCGAAGCACTCCCGGATCTGCGTGAAACCATGGCCGTTCAGATCCTCACTGCTGAAGCCAAGGCTCAGCGCAAAACCCTGGCCACGCTCGTTGAGGTGATTTTGGGCAAGGTCGTCATCGAGCCCGATACGGCCACCAATCCCGGTGCCTCCAGCCTTGAAAAATACAACCTGAATCGCCCCGGGTTTCGTGGAGGCCGTTTCGTTTAAGTCAGGCCGCAATGGCCTGACCTGCTTGTTGCTGGTGGAAGTTTGCCTCAGCCTCCGCAGGCGGGATATAGCCGATTGAGCTCAGCAACCGCTGGTGGTTGTACCAGTGCACCCATTTCAAGGTCGCCATCTCAACAGCCTCGCGGCTCTTCCACGACTGGCGGTAGATCAGCTCGGCCTTGTACAGCCCGTTGATAGTCTCAGCCAGGGCGTTGTCATAGCTGTCGCCCTTGCTGCCAACTGAAGGTTCAATGCCGGCCTCTGCCAGTCGCTCGGTATAGCGGATCGAGACGTACTGGCTGCCACGGTCGCTGTGATGGATCAGGCCACCCGTACGATGTGGCTGGCGGGCATACAGGGCTTGCTCCAGGGCATCCAGCACGAAGTCGGTCTTCATGCTGGTACTGACTCGCCAGCCGACGATACGGCGTGCAAAGACGTCGATCACGAACGCCACATACAGCCAGCCCTGCCAGGTCGACACATACGTGAAGTCCGATACCCACAGCTGATTTGGGCGGTCGGCATGGAATTGGCGCTGCACGCGATCCAGCAGGCAGAGCGACTTGTCGCCGGCCACCGTTGTGCGCAGGATCTGGCCGCGCCTGATGCCCTGCAATCCAGCCCGACGCATCAACCGCTCTACCGTACATCTGGCCGCCTCGATACCTTCTCGCCTGAGTTGCTTCCAGACTTTCACTGCGCCATAGCACTGCATGTTGGTGTCCCACACCCGCTGGACTTCCAGGGTCAACGCGTCATCACGCTTAGCACGGCAGCAGCGTAGTGCCGGGTTGCGTTGCTGTGCCGCGTGCCTGCGGTAACCGGACGGGGCGATTTGCAAGACACGGTAAATCGACTCGACCCCGAGACGGTCACGATGCTGATCGACGAATGCCCTCAGGACTTGGTGCGGCGGTCGAGCTCCGCCTGGGCAAAATACGCACTGGCCAGGCGCAGGATCTCGTTGGCTTTGCGCAGCTCGCGATTCTCTCGCTCCAGGGCCTTGATGCGCTCACGCTCTTCACTAGTCTGACCGGGGCGCTGCCCCACATCTGTCTGCTGGCGACGAATCCAGCCATGCAGGGTTTGCGCGGCACAGCCAATCTTCGGGGCAATGGCCTCAATGGCCGCCCACTCGGAGGGGTAGTCATTCAGGTGTTCCAGAAACATGCGCACGGCACGTTCACGGACTTCAGGGGAGCAGGTCGTAGTCTTTCTCATGGCCTCATCTTCTCAAGAGTTGAGGCCTCCACGAAACCCGGGGCTATTCAGAATAGATTGTCTGCGATGATGTCATTAAGCTATGATCGTGAAATTACTTATCAAATACGCTAGAGGATCCCTTTGAGGATATTGATCCCTTTGAGGATATTTAGTGCTTTCATTGTCTGAGCCAGTGTGAATGAATAAGCCGGTTAAATTTCTAAAATTTCTTTGGTCGCCTCCGCAGTCTGTCGAGATGCTTATCTGGATGGTTGTGCCATTACTTTTGTTCTTCCGTCAGACATATGTTTACGGGTACAGAGCTATTGATTATTCTCTTCAGGAAAATTTTGGATTAATTATTGTTTCTACGCTATTTATCCTTTTTCCAATATTCTTTAGGCAAATATTCTCAAGCTTTCCTTTGGAGTTTTTGCTGAAAGGTAAGGCTTTCCATCAGGCATCTGCCAGTCTAGAACATAATGTCCCACCAAGGGTTGGGGATGGTTTAGACGGTAGCCATGCAAAGCGTTCTCGCGTTGCAAGCGGAGCGGATCTCCTGTTTGATCAGGCTGAAAATTCCCGCAATTTGGCCAGAAGCATTTATGGGCGTGCTGGCGTATATCTACTTCTCGGTATATTGGTGGCATTTTCCGGCCTTGCTTTTTTCTATATCCAGACGCCCGTTTTAAATGAGCCGGGTCAGCTGATCGATAAGCTGCTGCTTTTGGCGCCAAAGTTCGGGATACTATTCTTTATTGAGTTTGTTGCTTTCTTTTTCTTGAGGCAGTATCGATCGGCTATGGATGAGTTTAGGTATTACGAGTCGATCGCAAGAAGGCGGGAGGAAGTCAGCGCGCTGCTCATACTCTCAGCTGAATCCGAGCCGAAGATCAATTTGATGGAGCTTCTGAAAAGCGACTGCTATTTCTCAAAGATTTCCGCACTTGAGAAAGATCAGTCTACAGAGATCCTTGAAGCCAGAAAGCTGGAGAAGGGTGAACTTGAGCTCTTGGAAAAAGTCGTAGATACGCTTGCTAAAGTTAAGCGCTGAGGATAAATAGGCTGCCATTCCTTTTGGCGATTCCAGGTTCTCGGAAGGGCGGCGTCACCCCATCGGCATTCGTGTAGAGGCTACATGCTGATAGGTGGCGCATCCAAGTGTCTGCTTTCGTAGCATCCCTATCAGCGCAACCCCTGTGATCTTATTCAGATTGGGCGATGTCCATCCAACAACTCTTGCCCTTGGCGAACCACAGATGCAACGGTCTCAATGGTTGAATTCAGATTTTGGGCCTCTTCCGGCATTCTAAGACTAAGGTAAGTGTCCCGAATTACCGATACTCGGATAAGGATTTCCTTAAGCATATTGTTGTAGAGTCTTATCTGTAGCCAGAAAAAATTAAGATTTTTTTCTTTATATAGCTGCGAAAGCTGATATTGCATTGTTCCAAACCTTCGGAAAAGGCCAGGCTCCTTTTCAAGCTCGTCGTCGATATAGTCGCCAGGATCTTCAATTTGCCTAAGTTGATGTATGAGGAGTTTGCTGCTGTATCGATGCGGGTTGTTTATTGATTCTATTTTGTAGAATTCAAGATAACCGCTGCTCTGCATGAATTCAGATATTTGTTGGTCGTACTCTGGGTGAGCAAGCAGGAAGCTGTTGACATCATCAAGCGCTTGGATATCCCATTTTTTAGCCAGTTCCTCATTCTCACCTACTAGATGTCTGACCTTGCCTAGCCAGTCATAGGTTTGCCGCTGATGCGTCTGGTTTGGATCCTCCGTCATCGCGAAGGTAACCTCTGCTTCGCTAGCAGGCCTAACCACCCCTGGAACGGGCTCAAAGGCTTGACACAGCGAGAGTTGTCTCGGAGTGCAGAACGCGGGATTTCTCAAATTGATGAGATTGAAGTTTGCGTGTTCAAAGGACTTAGCTACCAAGCGAGAACAGAACTGTCGTTCACTTTCCTTGTGCCGCAGTAGCGATCTCGCTCTTACCGTGATTGCCTCATTGACCGAGTAAAGACTTCCAACCTTCGATTGTGCATAGTCGCATATAGCGTTTACCTCTTCTTCGGAAAGTGGCCGTTTGGCGCGTAGTACAAGAATATCAGTTGCTTTGTCAAAGATCAGGCGCTGTGGACTTTTGGAAAACACACCATCGAGAGTAGCTTCGATTGTGGTTCCTCCGATGTAAAGGGCAGCATGAGAGTATCTGCTTGCGGTGGCGGCTCGGATCCCCAGACTGGTGAGGCTCTTATCACCGGTCAGAAGGATATCGGCACGGCGGAGCAGTGAACGCTCTAGGATGAATTTATTGGAAGACATCGAAAGTCCTTCTTCTAGTTCTCAAATATGATTTTAATTGAGGGGTAGTGACGAAGGCCACGATTGGCATTTCTGCCGCCTGCGGCTCATCGGCGCCTAGTCCTGGTATGGCCGGAGACATGGTGCGATCTCACCGCCACGGGGCCATTGCGGGTGTTTCGGATGTGACCGCTTCGAACGTGTCCACTGACATGCTGAAAGATCGGCCAATCGGGCAGGAATGACAGCCCCTGTGTGTGGTGCCTGTAAACCTCAGGCATGTATTTCTTCAGGTACTCCTCCAGCGAGTCCTCTGCCACCTCGAAGTTGTAGACCCGCCAGTAGGCCTCGACCAGGTCTCGGTTTCGACGAAGGTAGTAGCGCTCGAGCCATCCTGGGTTATCCGTCTCGTATTCGTATTTTGCCAAGGCAGCAGCGTCGCTCAGCGATGCCTTGAAGCCCTCCTTCCAAGCCAGGAGCAGCATCAGGAGCACGCCTACGACGGCCATGTGATCTTTGTCGTAGATGAAGAAGTAGACGGCTGCCGGCGAAGCAAATCCGAATGCCAGCCAGCCAATAAGAGTGAAGGGAAAGAACAGGATCGGAGCAATGAGCAGGACAACCGCGGAGACGAACCAGGCTCCGAGAACGCCCGACAGCTTGAGCCAAATGTTCGGCATGAGTTCCCTCTGATCAACCAGTTCTGAGCCTGAAGGCCTAAACGAGCGTTACGAAGTGATGGCTATATGGTGGCAGGTCGATGGTAGCCTAACGGCTGACTAGCAAGGAATACGTGAACGATTTAGGGCGCTTTTTAGGTGCAGGAATGGCGGTTTGGAAGCGGGATGATAACGGGGGAGGCGACGTGTACGAGGGGGTGAAATGAGTACTTATATTCCAGAAACGAAAACCCCGGCTCGAGGCCGGGGCGGGTGTTTCGTGGTCTTTGCAAGGAGTCGTAAGCTTTCGCTCATTGGAGCTCAATGCCAACCGTTTCTCAATCCTACGAGCGGTTGACACTGATGTCAACCCCCTTTATACAGGCACCTGGCCAGTAGGAAGCCGAGCATGCCTCACACCATCCAGTATAGACCCCAGCTGATCGACCACCTCATCAGCTCTCACCGAATCGCCAGTTACAGCAAGGTATTTTCGACCAGCAATGACGCTGAGCTAGTGGGGGCCTACCTGTGGAACTCGCACGTTTGTGGGGTTCTCTACCCCCTGCTCAGCGCGGCGGAGGTCACGTTACGGAACTCGATTGACACCGCCCTGACGGCTGATCTTGGGAAATTTTGGTGGAAGGCAAAGACGCTTAAGTACAAGAGCTTTACTCCCGGAGGCCAGGTGCCCGATGCGGTCGCGAAACTGACTAAAAATTTCGGGTCAGCCTTCAACACCGCCTGGTACGAGCGCAAAAGCCGGCAGGTCAGTGGGCAGCCAGACCACCAAGAGGTCGTATCCAAAACGGAATTTTCCACGTGGGAATTCGTTCTGGACAACGAATATATGGGTAACAACCTTATCTGGCCGAAGAATCTTGGGCGGGTTTTCAAGGGCCAGTGGCCAACGAGTCAGGCGAGCGCCATGCTGGCCGGGTGCAAGGATCAGGTTGCGCCGGTACGGAAGTTCCGAAATCGAGTGTTCCACCACGAACCCGCTTGGAAGCGCTTCAACGTCAATGATGAACACCAAGCAGTGGCCCACCTGCACGAGAAAATCAGCAAAATCACTGAGCTGATCTCATGGATTTCGCCCGAAAAGATCGACCTTCTAGAGAGATCCGGGGTGATCCGAACGGCCTACCGTGCCTGCTCCGTGGCCGAAATCGAACGGTTCAAGTACCAGTCCAAGACGAGCACGGTCAACAGCATGGTCAAGCTCATCAAGGTTGCAGAGGCTGCAAGCGCTGGAAATGAGGTTATGAAAATCGCGTTATATGGAAAGCGGAAGGCGGTCTATACCCTTCAGGCTGACTGATAGGTGTTCTGCTGGCCGCCTCCGAGTCCTGCCCGCCCTCCCGGTATCAACCAGGCCAGCGGGCATCATCCTTCAGCTCTCTGTGGAGCTACGCCGACTGCTCTGGCACAGGTTTCAAGTTCAGCTGGGCTTCAAAGATCAGCAGGTCACTTTCTTCGTTCCGTCTCATCAGCCCGATTACATGGGAGCTGACCTCGATCTCACCATTCGCATTCATGCGCACATACCGAGGGTATCGATCAAGCAACAGTTCGGATAATCCGCGACTATACCCCTCGCGAATCAATTTGATTTTTGATTCATCGTCGGTACCGTACTTCACTCGCTTGTAGAAGCTAGGCTCTACGGCGCCCACTCCATTGAGGATCTCAAGGAATCTGAAGATTTTGTTGTCAAAAAAGTCGTCTTCGTCTTTGAGCCTTACGATTGCGAGATTGACTCGTTCTACGTCGTTCTTTCGTGAAATTCTTACATAGTGAGCACTATGGCTATTTTTGTACTTGGTGTCGCCCCAGCTGGACACGTATACATAGTCAGTGCCTTTCGTTTGGGGGAGATCTTCCCAGTATTTTAACGTGTGTCTGATGATTTGTTTTGTAGTGCGTTTTTTTAGTTTCCAATCCAGGAACATTGCGTAAAAGTCCAACGCTGCCTGATTTTTTAGGCGCAGCATGTCGCTATTTTTTGTTCCTGCATGAAACTTTTCGATGAAGCAAGTCTTGATGTCGGTTAAGAGCCGGTCGGCGGTATTGATTGGCCCATTCGCCTCGAGTGATAGGCTAATGGCTTCGTCCACGTCTTCTTCTGAGGCAAATACGTCGATTTCGCTGACGCTGTTGGCGATCATTAAGCGGCCAACCTCTGTCTTTACATATTTGCATTCTTCGCCAGTGACAACGCCTGGCTGAAGGTTTTCAAGCCTTGATACCGCGTCCTTGTGGCGTAGGGCGGCCTTGTCATCACTTATGTCAGCTGCTTCGAGGAGAACATTGTTGACCGTGTCTTCGTCTTCTTTCGAGACGTTTACGGAATTTTCGTAGAACGTCTTGAGGTTCGCTCTCTTGTGGGTGTATTCATCAACACCCAAAAGGTAAATGCTGGATTCAAGCTTTTGCAGCGCAGAACCCGCCTTGGGGTCAAATACCTCACTAAATCTGTTTACCCGACCAATCAAATTTTTGAACTGTGATGACGTCAGGTTTCCTATTCCTTTGGAGTAGTCAAATATAAACAGTCGCTCGATTGGTAAATTTACTCCTTCAAGCAACGTTGAGTTGCATACCAGGTATTTCATCGCCTTGGACTTATTGAACAGATTTTCAAGATAAAGACGGATGGTATCTGGGATTGAACCGTGATGGTACATCACACCCTTTCGTAGGCAAGCGATGAGCCGATAGCGCTTGTCGAACGTTTCCTCGAGTTCGTCGCAAGCTGTTTGAACCAGTGGGCATTCAATGTTTGGCAAGCTCTCGGCTAGTTCGAGCGCAAATTGCTCGATCCGTTTTTTCGTGTTTCCGTAGATAATGTTCTTGGCAAGGGATTCATTTTTAATAAGGTCAAAGCAGTTCTTGTGCTTGCGATCTAAGTCAATCCAGTGGTTAAGGAAATGATCATAGAGCTTAAGCTTTCCATCATCCTTTCCGGTTCTGAAGTCCCTAACAAGGAAACGCTCGGATTTTATATACTCATCAATCCTGAATCCCTTCGGTGTCATGTCCAAGTAGCGAACACGAACATTAAGCTCATTGCAAAGGAATGGAGTTAGAAACTTGAAGGAAGTGTCGGGGTTGCGAGCTCCCAAAATACATAGCATCGTGGCCAATAGTTCGTTGCGGCTATCGCCCTGGAGGAGGTTGTGCGCCTCGTCCACGAACACCATGTCGAATTTTAAATAACTATGCTCGTTAAGCATGCGATTCAGTCGTTCTTGAGTCAGTACAAAAACGCGGCAGTTTCGCTCAGGAGAATACATCTCGGGGTGCGTGATGACTTTGCCCATGTCGTTGATGTCAGCATAAATCAACCGCTTTTTTGTCTGAGCCAGTAAGGCTTTTGAGGGTACAAGAATGAGTACACGTTTTTCAGGGTTGTCTCTAACGGACTTAATGATCAGCTCTGATTTGCCGTAAGAGGTCGGAGCTACTACAACTGATGAATTTTCATACTCAGCTTGTACGAAAGTTCTCAAGGTGTCCTGCTGCTCTGTAAGCACCATCTCTTGATCGCGGAAGGTATCTACGTAGCTACTTACGATGTTCTGGATAAAAGAGTTGCTCAGCCGTTCATCTTGCTCAAACGACTTTCCGATAACGGCAGAAACTGGGAGAAGCCCGCTGTTCACGGCTACGTCGTAAAGAGGCTCGTATCGGCCAGTAAGGTTTCCATAAAGCAGGGTGATTCGATAACCTAGGCGCTTAATTTCTGCCGCGCTGTGATTAAGTAGTAATACAGCGATAGCGAGAAGTTTTACAGTTTCCCCATCGGACATTTCATGACCGCGCAGAAGGTTCATGTAAATGTCTTTGAAACGGGTTTTTGCTAACTCCTTGATGGTGAGCTCTTGCATTTAGCATCCTGCCTCTGTGCGAAGGAAGTCTTCTAGCTTCTGAAGCGTTCCTTTCTGAAGCGATAGCACTAGAACGGTTTTGAATATCGGGTTGGCTATCAGCTTGTTTGTGAAATGTTCGACTGTCTTCTCTTCTACTTTTCGCGTCGCATCGTTGAATAGCGCAGATACCAGAACGACATTGTTGTCTGAGGCAACAGCAGTGTTCAGGTAGGCGTTGTCACCCTCTAGACCTAGAATCTCAAGAACTGATTCTTTGTAGCCTTTACTTTCATTGATTGATTTCTGGGCGGCATTGATCGCGTTGTGCCAATGGTTCGTCTCGGCCTCGGCAAGTCGGCCCTTTAAGTCATCTCGAGCCTTGGCCAGCAATGCGCTAGTAGCTGCGCAAGAGGTTCTTGTGCCTGCTCCGCCCGACTTTACCTCGGTGATCCACACTTCATTCGAAGCGGATTCGTACAGGACGAGGTCAAAGCCTTTCCTGATGTGTTTTTCTTCCATGTTGAAGAGCGGGGAAATGACATCGAAGCTATCGAGCTTTTTAAGAATGATCACGTGTGCCAGGAGTTCTCCAAGCATACCAATTCGCGTCTTATCTTCTTTAGTCGAATAGCGATCCCAGAATGATTTGAGGGTGGCTGCATACTTGAACATGATTGAGCTGCGGCTGGCGAGATCGGCGCCATGGCAGATACGCGTTAGGTTGTCTCGTATCGTGGTCTTTAGCTCATCAGAAAAGTTTTCAACACAGCACACTGCGTACTGACCGGTTTGCTTGAAAATTACGCCATCCATAACACGATCTTTCCAAAGGGGCCGCAGCCTTTGCTTTCCCCATCGCCGTAGGCGACAGGACTCGAGGATCTGGCAGAAGAATCAGCTCCCCGGTGAGCGTCTGCGCTCGCGATCAGAGAGGCAATTCACGGCAATCAATGCCATGGAGGCACTGTGCCATTTAGTAGGAAGTATAGCGAGAGGTGTCTTTCACACCCCGAGATTTTCCCGCTCCCAAACTTAGCGTGGATTACCGTTTTAGGGTGAGGGGCGCGGGGTGTCAATCGTTGTGGAGCTGGATGCAGTCTGCGCACATTTTGGCTGTCAATATGTCCTCAAAATACCTGCAGAAGCGTCAATCCAGGGCGAATCCATTGACAGTCAATCACCGTCAATGGGTATGCGGGAGAAACCCAGGTTTTCTGCTGGTTTGAGCGTGTCAATCTATGCATCGCAGTTGCGATGCGGGGCATTATTGGCCAGATGACCCGCTGGTGGCCGAGGCCACCGCGCGGGCCAAGCCTCGCGGAACCTGAAGGCCTGGTTGACTGCGGTCAGCCAATCGGTTTGAGAAGGAACGTAAGTACCACACCTTGCTCTACGTTCAGCAGCGCCACAAGGTCTCCGTTGATGTGGGGTTCATCCATGATGCCCCCCACCCGGTAGCCTCGATGGTCGCGCAGATGGCAAACCAGGCCTTCCTCGGTCAATTGCAGCGGTTCGATTTTCCAGTCGTCGGTGACTTGGGCAAACCAGTAGAAACCCAGGTAGCCATTGAGGCTTACACCCAGCTTTTTGGTCTCTGGGCGCCCTGGAATGCTGATGTGGTAGTGCAGGCGGTTTTCGCTGCCTGACTGGTAATGAAAGTCCATCGTCGGCGAGTCGTGGTTGCCGCCGGCCTGCAACCAGTCATCCTCAGGGGTGACGCCCCAACTGAACTTGTCGGTGCTGCGGCTCAGGCGCAGCGGGATGTTGCCTTTGGCGCCGCGCACGTACAGCTTGCCGCGAAACGATCTGGCAAACCCGGTTTGAATGGCTTCGTTCATGGTGTGCTCCTCGATTGGCATTGAGGGGGCACCCTAATGCCAAGTGCGCAGACCACAGCAGATCGAAAGCCTTCCCTTGTTGGTTCAAGTGCTGGCTTCGCTCTCCAGCAGCATGAACAGGCGGTACAACACCACAGTGCTGAACAGCTGCAGGAAGCCACTGAGGCTGTCCATGGCCAGCTCCATGCCGGGCGATGGCTCGGGGAAGGCCATCAGCAGCAGCCCGTCGATCAGCCAGATCGGTGCCAGCACGGCCACCACGCAGATCATGATGCGCATGAAGTGCCCGGTGGTCATGGCTGCGCTTTCGCGCATCGCCTGTACCACGGGGCGGCCGCGAAGTACCAGCAGGTACTCGGCGAACACCAGGTTGATCATGATCCACACGCCCGGGAAGATGAACAGCGCCAGGCCCGCCATGATCAGCAGTGAGCTGATGAGGATCAGCAGGGCCAGCTGCGGCCACAGTTGCAGGGCGCGGGCGAACAGATCGCGCTTGGCGATGTCCTGGCCGTTGCTGCGGGTGTGCAGGTAAAGGATCAGCGCGGCGCTGTACAGCGGGTAGAACAGCAGGCTGACCAGCATGCCGTAGGCCGGTGATGCCTGGTCGCCCAGCTGCCGGTACAGCAGTTGGGTGAGCAGGGCTTCCAGCACCACCAGCGGCAGGCACAGCTGGAGGATGTTCGGCAGGTGGCGGCGGAAGAAGTACAGGGAGTCGCGCAGAACGCTCAGCGGATTCATCAGTCAACATCGCATGGCAGTTAAAACAGGGGCCTAACTTTAGCCCAAAGCGGGCTTGCGGCTGTCACTTGCTGAAAAAAGTTTCACCGCAGCGGTGATTGAATCCCGCGCCGGTACGCCCCATCTTTGACGCTGTCCGTTGTCCCGCTACCCCACGAGGTCGCCCCATGAACACTGAAGAACAAACCCTGATCGACGGCCTGTTCAGCCGCATCAAGCAAGCCGAAGACCCGAGCCAACCGCGTGACGCGCAGGCCCAGGCGTGTATCGAGCAACACCTGCGCCAGCAGCCGGCGGCGCCTTACTACATGGCCCAGGCCATCCTGGTGCAGGAGGCGGCAATCAAGCGCCTCGACGAGCAGAACAAGCAACTGGAAGCCGAGTTGCAGCAGGCCCGGGCTCAGGCCCAGGCCGCACAAGCCGCCACCAGTGCGCCAAGCAATGGCGGTGGTGGTTTCCTGTCCAGCATCTTTGGTTCGGGTGGGCGTAACGCGGCCCCGGCTGTGCAGCCTCAGCGCCCTTCGGCGCCGCCTGTAGCGTCCGGTGGTGGCTGGCGCGAGCCGTCGGCACCTGGCTTCTCCCAGCCGCAAGCGCAACAGCCCGGCTTTGGCGCGGGGCCAGCGCGCAGTGGTGCCAGCAGCTTTCTGGGTGGCGCCATGCAGACCGCAGCAGGGGTAGCCGGCGGTGTGTTGCTGGCGCAGGGCATCAGCAGCCTGTTCAGCCACAACTCGCAGCCGCAAGAGGTGGTCGAGGTGATCAAGGAAGAGCCGACACCGGCCAGCGACAGCGGCGGCTGGAACGACCAGGGCGGGCAGCAGCAAGTGGCTGACAACGATGGTTGGGGCAATGACCAAGGTGGTTATGCCGACACCGATTACGGCAGCGATGATGGCGGGTTCTTCTCGGACGACGATTCGTACGTCTGACAGGTCTGGCATACTGCTGGCATTTCTGGGGGCTGCTTTGCAGCCCTCTGTATTTCTGGCCGACCATGAGGTTCAAGGTGAAAAAGATCGCGCTGTTCGCCGATGTGCAGAACCTCTACTACACCGTGCGCCAGGCTCACGGCTGCCATTTCAACTACACCGCGTTGTGGTCCGACGTCAGCCGTGAAGGCCAGATCGTCGAAGCCGTGGCCTATGCCATCGACCGTGGCGATAGCAAGCAACAGCAGTTCCAGCAGATCTTGCGCAACCTCGGTTTTGATGTGCGCCTCAAACCCTTCATCCAGCGCAGTGACGGTTCGGCCAAAGGTGACTGGGATGTGGGTATCACGCTGGATGTAATCGATGCAGCCAGCCGGGTCGACCAGGTGGTGCTGGCCTCTGGTGATGGCGATTTCGACTTGCTGCTGGAGCGGGTAATCCAGCGCCATGGTACCGAGGCCGTGGTATATGGCGTGCCTGGGCTCACCGCCTTGTCGCTGATCCGTGCTGCCACCCGTTATGTGCCCATCGAGGGTAAGCTATTGCTCAAACATTGAGGCCCTTGCATGGAACGTATTGCTGTCATCGACTTTGAAACCACCGGTATCACCCCCAGTGCAGGTTGCCGTGCCACCGAAGTGGCGGTGGTGATGCTGGAGGGCGGGCGCATCGTCGAGCGCTACCAGAGCCTGATGAACGCGGGCGTGCCGGTACCGGCCTTCGTTGCCGGGTTGACCGGGATCACCACCGCCATGCTGCGCAGCGCGCCGCCGGTGGACAAGGTAATGAACGAAGTGGCCGAGTTTGTCGGCGACACCCCGCTGCTGGCACACAATGCGGCGTTCGACCAAAAGTTCTGGGATTACGAACTGAGCCGCATTGGCCGCAGCCGCAGGCAGTCTTTCGCCTGCTCCCTGCTGCTGTCGCGGCGCCTGCTGCCAATGGCGCCGAACCACAAGCTGGGCACCCTGACCCGCTGGGCCGGGCTGCCGGACACCGGTACCGCGCACCGGGCCATGGCCGATGCCGAGATGGCGGCCAACCTGTTGCAACACCTGGCCGGTGAACTGCGTCAGGCCCATGGTATCCAGCAACTTTCACACGACTTCCTGTGCCGCTTGCAGAAAGTGCCCGCCGCGAAGATTCGCGAAACCTTGGCCAAATACCGTTAAGGCTCCCCACCACCCAAACCGAACGCACCAAAAGTGTGCCGCTCATTTGCGCCGGTTCTGTAACGTATCTTCACCCAGGCAGGCCGTTAAACTGAGTCACCCGTAAACGGATTTCGAGTTTTTCCCATGCCTGCCGCCCGTCGTTTCCCGCTGTTGCTCATTGGTGCTTTCCTGGCCTTGTACCTGGTCTGGGGGTCTACCTACCTGTTCATTCGCATCGGCGTGGAGAGCTGGCCACCGATGCTCATGGCCGGCGTGCGCTTCCTGATTGCCGGGGGCCTGCTGTACGGCTTTTTGCGCTGGCGTGGCGTGCCGGCACCGACCTGGCCGCAATGGCGGGCAGCGGGGGCGATCGGCTTTCTGCTGCTCAGTTGTGGCAACGGCGGTGTGACCGTGGCCGAACACGCTGGGGTGGCGTCGGGTGTGGCGGCGCTGGCAGTGGCGACAGTGCCGTTGTTCACTTTGCTGTTTGGCCTGTTGTTCGGGCACCGTAATTCGAAGCTGGAGTGGGCGGGCATCGCTTTGGGTCTGGTGGGCATCGGCATGCTGAACATGGGGTCCAACCTGCAGGCGAGCCCGATTGGTGCGGCGCTGATCATTTTCGCGGCGGCGTCGTGGGCATTCGGCTCGGTGTGGAGCAAGACCTTGCCGTTGCCCCAGGGGCCGATGGCCAGTGCTGCGGAAATGCTGGTGGGTGGTGCGGTGCTGTTGCTGGGCAGCGTGCTGTCGGGCGAGCGCATGACGCAGATGCCGACCGCAGCAGGTTGGGGGGCGTTGGCCTACCTGGTGTTCTTCGGCTCGATCCTGGCGTTCAGTGCCTACATGTACCTGCTCAAGCATGTGCGCCCGGCTGCCGCCACCAGCTATGCCTACGTCAACCCGGCAGTGGCGGTGTTGCTGGGCATTGTCTTTGCCGGTGAACAGATTGGTGCCGAAGAGTGCGTGGCCATGGCAGTGATCATCGGTGCGGTGGTGCTGATCGGCCTGCCACAGTGGCGCAAGGCGCCCCAGCCCCCTCAGCCGTTGAAAGGCGAAATCTGCAAGTAGGCAGGGGCGATGCGGTAAACTTGCCGCCTTCGCTGAACCCCCTGACGGTATTGCCATGAATTTCGCCAAACTCGGCCTGATCGAACCGCTGCTGCGCACGCTGCAGCAGCTGGACTACACCACCCCGACCCCGGTGCAGGCCAAGGCTATCCCTGCCGTGCTGGCTGGCCGCGACCTGATGGCCGCAGCCCAGACCGGCACCGGCAAGACTGCGGGCTTTGCCTTGCCTGTGCTGCAGCGCCTGGCGCTGGAGGGTGAGAAAGTGGCCAGCAACTCGATCCGTGCGCTGGTGCTGGTGCCCACCCGCGAGCTGGCCGAGCAGGTACACAACAACGTGCGCGAGTACGCCGAGAACCTGCCGCTGAGCACTTACGCGGTGTACGGCGGGGTCAGCATCAACCCGCAGATGATGCGCCTGCGCCGTGGCGTCGACCTGCTGGTGGCCACCCCGGGCCGCTTGCTCGACCTGTTCCGGCAAAACGCGGTGAAGTTCAACCAGGTGCAAACGCTGGTGCTGGATGAAGCCGACCGCATGCTCGACCTGGGCTTTGCCGAAGAACTGCAATCGGTGTACGCCGCGCTGCCACGCAAGCGCCAGACCTTGCTGTTTTCCGCGACCTTCTCTGACCAGATCCGCATGCTGGCGGGGCTGGCGCTGAATGACCCGCTCAGCATCGAAGTGAGCCCGCGCAATGCCACGGCCGCCAGCGTCAAGCAGTGGCTGGTGCCTGTGGATAAAAAGCGCAAGGTCGACCTGTTCTGCCACCTGCTGCGCAAACAGCGCTGGAAGCAGGTCCTGGTATTTGCCAAGACCCGCAATGGCGTTGACCAGCTGGTTGAGCGCTTGCTGGCTGAGGGTGTGAATGCCGATGGTATCCACGGTGACAGGCCGCAAGCCACCCGCCAGCGCGCGCTGGACAGCTTCAAGGCCCGCGAGGTGCAGGTACTGGTGGCGACCGACGTGGCGGCCCGTGGCCTGGACATCGATGATCTTCCGTTGGTGGTCAACCTCGACTTGCCGATCGTGGCCGAGGACTACGTGCACCGCATCGGCCGTACCGGGCGAGCCGGCAACAAGGGCGAGGCGATTTCGCTGGTGTGCGCGGATGAAGTGCAATTGCTGGCGGCCATCGAAGTGCTGACTCGCCAGACACTGCCGCGCCATGAAGAGCCGGACTTCATCCCCGATCACCGGGTGCCGATGACCGATGCCACGGGCCAGGTGATCAAGAAGCCGAAGAAGCCCAAGAAGCCGAAAGAGAACAGCGCCAAGCGTGGGCTGGGGCGCTGGATGGATAGCACTGAAGCGGGTAATGCAGAGCCGGCGGTCAAGGCGGTGCGCAAGGTGCCAAGCTTCAATGGTGGGCCGCGTAAGCGTAAGCCTTGAGATTTTTGGGGCCGCTTTGCGGCCCCGGCAATCTATCAGGAATCCCGCGCCAGCCAATCCGCCGCCGCCCGCCCGGCGCGCAAGCCGCTGGCAAAGCACGCCGTCAGCAAATACCCCCCGGTCGGCGCCTCCCAGTCCAGCATCTCGCCGGCACAGAACACCCCCGGCATGCCCTTGACCATCAACCCTTCATCCAGCCCCTCGAAGCGCACCCCGCCAGCACTGCTGATCGCTTCATCCAGCGGCCGCGTACGCACCAGTGTGATCGGCAATGCCTTGATCGCCTGAGCCAGCGCCTGCGGGTCGGCAAAGGTCGCCTGATCGGTCAGCTCGCGCAGCAACGCAGCCTTCACTCCGTCAATCCCCAACTGGCTGTGCAAGTGTTTGGCCATGGAGCGCGAGCCGCGTGGCTTGGCCAGTGCCTGGGCAATCTTGTCCACAGGCTTGTCCGGCAGCAGGTCGAGCAACAGCAGCCCACGGCCTTCGCGATTGATGGCCTCGCGCACCAATGCCGACCAGGCATATACCAGGCTGCCCTCCACCCCTTGCACGGTGAGGATGAACTCGCCCTTGCGCGGTGCGTTGCCCGGAACGCTGAGGGCAATGTTCTTCAGCGGTGCGCCCGCGAACTTGTCCTTGAGCAGTGCGCTCCAGCCCTCAACTTCAAAACCGCAGTTACTCGGCTGCAAAGGCGAGATATCCACAGCCCGTTCGGCCAGCAGCGCTTGCCAGCTGCCGTCGGAGCCCAATCGCGCCCAGCTGCCACCGCCCAGCGCCAGCACTACGACCGCAGCCTTCACCGCACGCTCGCCCTGTGGATAAGCAATCCGCAAGGCGCCATCCGCGTCCCAGCCCAGCCAGCGGTGTCGGGTGTGGATAACTACCCCGGCGTCGCGCAGGCGCTTGAGCCAGGCACGCAGCAGTGGCGCGGCTTTCATGTCGGTGGGGAACACCCGGCCCGAGGTGCCGACGAAGGTCTCGATGCCCAAACCGTGAATCCACTGGCGCAAGGCGTCGGCATCGAAGTCGCGCAGCAGCGCATCGATTTCGCCCTGACGCCCGGCATAGCGGGCAACGAAGGCCGGGTAGGGCTCGGAGTGGGTGATGTTCATGCCGCCAACACCCGCCAGCAGGAACTTGCGGCCCACGGAAGGCATGGCATCGAACACCTCGACCGCCAGGCCCGCGTGGGCCAGTGCTTCTGCGGCCATCAGGCCGGCAGGGCCGCCACCGATGACGACAGCGAGGGGAGAGGGGGCGGGGTTGAGATCGGGCATGGTGGGCAGCAGGCTGTGGAAAAGAGGCGCATTCTAGCGCAGCGCTGCCCATGGAAGCACTGGTCAAAAAACAATCAGTATCCTGCAGGCCTTGCCCGCAAAGGGCTACAGCGCCTTTCCCGCAGGTTATCCACAAGCGGTTCCACAGTCATTGTGAACAACCGATGACCCGTGCAGCGCTGTGGTGAAGAATGCCGTGGCGCCTGGCCAAGGCCTCGCGGTCCTTGCTGTAGCCGCCGCCGATCACACCCACCACCGGGATATCGCGGCCCAGGCAATGGCGCAGCACTGCTTCGTCACGGGCAGCAACGCCAGCGTCGGTCAGTTGCAGGTAACCCAGCGCGTCGTCCTTGTGCACATCGACGCCAGCGTCATACAACACCAGGTCGGGTTGGTAGAGGGGCAGCAGGTAGTTGAGGGCGTCGTCCACCACCTTCAGGTAGGCTGCGTCGCCCATGCCGCGTGGCAGGGGGATGTCCCAATCGCTTTGTGCCTTGCGCGCCGGGAAGTTTTGTTCGCAATGCAGCGACACGGTGATAGCCTCGGGTGTGTCGTGCAGAATGCGTGCGGTGCCGTCGCCCTGGTGCACATCGCAGTCGAAGATCAGCACCCGGTGTACCCGGCCAGCCTCCAGCAGGTAGCGGCTGATCACGGCCAGGTCGTTGAAAATGCAGAAGCCGGCGGGGTGGTCGTAATGGGCGTGGTGGGTGCCGCCAGCGAGGTGGCAGGCGATGCCGTGCTGCAGCGCCATTTCGGCGGTCAGCAGCGAGCCACCTACGGCGCGTACGGTGCGCCGGGCCAGGGCTTCGCTCCAGGGCAGGCCGAGGCGGCGCTGGTCCTCGCGGGACAGTTCGCCGTTCATGTAGCGTTCGATGTAGCTGCGGTCGTGGGCCAGGGCGAGGATGTCGTTGGGGCAGATGTCCGGGCGCAGCAGGGCCTGATCAGTGGTCAGCCCGCTGTCGACCAGGTGGTCGTGCAGCAGGCGGAACTTGTCCATCGGGAAGCGGTGTTCGGCGGGGAACTCCGGGCTGTAGTCTTCGTGGTAGATCAGCGGCAGCGGCATGGGGTGTTCGCAATCGGGGCCAGTGCTGATCTTGCCAGTTATCGCCCTGCGCTGGCCAATACGCGTTGCCAGTCCGGCTCGTTAAGGCGCCCGAGGATACGCGCCTTGCCGTTGCCATCCACCGACACGAACAGGGCGCTGGCATAGCCGCTTTCACGCTCGCCCCCCACAACGTTCTGCTGGCGGGCGAAATGGTCGATGCAGCCGTTGTGGGTTACCAGCACCAGGTTATGCCCGGGCCGTTTATGGGCCAATGCCTCACTGGCGAATTGCTTGTCGCAACCTTCCAGCCAGTCCTCGCTGGCCACCGCCTGGCCGAGGATGAAGTGCGCGGTTTGCCGGGTACGCAGTTTCGGGCTGCTGAGCAGGTCGGCATTGTCCAGGCCCAACTGGTGCAGCCCCTGGCCAACGCGGCCAGCGGCCTGGCTGCCGGCCACGGTGATACCGGTGGGGTCGTCCAGGCAGGGGCCGGGCGCGCTGTCGCAGCGTTCGGCGTGGCGGATCATCACGATCACTGCGCCATCGGCCCAATCCTGCAGCAGGCCGCTGTCACTCAGTTGTTGCTCGTTGCCAAGGTCCACGATATGCGTCCTCGTCGCCAGCCAGGTGGTCAACGCCGCCACGACCATGCACAGGCCAAGGGCGGCACCGAGGGCTTTGCGGGACAGGCGTCGCTTGCGCCGGGCGTGGATGGCAGGGTGCCCCAGGGTATTGCTCGATAGCATGCGTTGCTCCATTTGGCATGGCCGCGCTTGGCGCGGCAGTGATGGCGGCATCCTGCCAAGCACCCTGTCGGGAGGCAGTGAAGGGCATGTGAAAATTGCATTCGGCTGATGGCGGCTGGGTGAAACCTGCGCCCGCGCCTACGCTGTAAACTGCAACACGGCAAAACCGGAGCAGGCCCGATGACCCCCATTCTTGAACTGGAAAGCGCACGGCTGGTGCTGCGCCAATGGCATGACGACGACCTGCGCGAGTTCGCCGCGCTGTGTGCAGACCCCCAGGTAATGCGCTACTTCCCGGCGCCGCTGACGCGCCTTGAAGCGGCTGCACTGATTGGCCGCGTGCGTGGGCACTTCAACGAGTACGGTTTTGGTTTATGGGCGCTGGAGCGCAAGGACAGCGGTGCGTTCATCGGCATGACCGGGTTGTTGCATGTCGGCTTCGATGCCGATTTTGCGCCGGCTGTGGAGATTGGCTGGCGCCTGGCACGGCGGCACTGGGGCCTGGGGTTCGCCAGCGAGGCGGCGTGGACCTGCCTGCGTTGTGCTTTCGCCCAATTGCGCCTGGAAGAGGTGGTGTCGTTCACTAGCGAGAGCAACCTGCCGTCGCAGAAGGTGATGCAGGCCATTGGCATGCAGCAGGACCTGAACGGCAGCTTCGAACACCCCCGCCTGCCCGAGGGCCACCCGCTGCGCCCGCATGTGCTGTACCGCATCGACCGCGCACACTGGGAAAAGACCCTGCGTGCCTGAATGCACGGCCATGCCCGGCGCGAATGACAAACCCTGTATCATTTGCCCTTATCAAAGAGCGCTGTAGAGACGTGTTGCCTTGCGAGGAGAACCCCCAATGAGTCATGTGTTGGACGACCTGGTCGACCTGTTGAGCCTCGAAGCCATCGAGGAGAACCTGTTCCGTGGACGTAGCCAGGACCTGGGCTTCCGCCAGCTGTACGGTGGGCAAGTGCTGGGCCAGTCCTTGTCGGCGGCCAGCCAGACGGTCGAGGACGCTCGCCATGTGCATTCGTTGCACGGCTACTTCCTGCGCCCGGGCGATGCCAGCCTGCCGGTGGTGTACTCGGTTGACCGCGTGCGCGATGGCGGCAGCTTCAGCACCCGGCGGGTGACGGCGATTCAGAAGGGCCAGACCATCTTCACCTGCAGCGCGTCGTTCCAGTACGACGAGGAAGGTTTCGAGCACCAGGCGCAGATGCCAGACGTGGTCGGCCCGGAAAACCTGCCCACCGAGGTGGAGCTGGCCCGCGCCATGGCCGACCAGCTGCCAGAGCGCATTCGCGACAAGGTGCTGTGCGCCAAGCCGATCGAAATTCGCCCGGTCACCGAGCGCGACCCGTTCAACCCCAAGCCTGGCGACCCGGTGAAGTACGCCTGGTTCCGCGCCGACGGCAACCTGCCCGACGTACCTGCCCTGCACAAGTACATGCTGGCCTACGCCTCGGACTTCGGCCTGCTGACCACGTCATTGTTGCCGCATGGCAAATCGGTGTGGCAGCGCGACATGCAGATCGCCAGCCTCGACCATTCGCTGTGGTTCCATGGCAACCTGCGTGCCGACGAGTGGCTGCTGTACGCCACCGACAGCCCGTGGGCCGGTAATTCCCGTGGTTTCTGCCGTGGCAGCATCTTCAACCAGGCCGGGCAACTGGTGGCATCGTCGAGCCAGGAAGGCCTGATTCGCCACCGTAAGGACTGGGCATGAGCCTGGGCGAGGTACGCAACTGGGTGTTCGACATGGACGGCACCCTGACCGTGGCCGTGCACGATTTCGCCGCCATACGCGTGGCGCTGGACATCCCGGCCGAGCACGACATCCTCACCCACCTGGCGGCCTTGCCGGCAGACGAAGCGGCGGCCAAGCATGCCTGGCTGCTGGAGCACGAACGCGACCTGGCGCTCGCCTCCACGGCGGCCTCCGGGGCGGTGGAGCTGGTGCGTGAGTTGGCCGAGCGTGGTTGCCGGCTGGGTATTCTCACCCGCAATGCACGTGAGCTGGCGCATGTGACGCTGGAGGCCATCGGCCTGGCGGACTGCTTCCCGGTGGAGCACATTCTGGGACGTGACGAGGCCGCACCTAAGCCGAGCCCGGATGGGTTGCTGAAGATTGCCAGTGCCTGGGGCGTGGCGCCGAGCGAGCTGGTGATGGTGGGGGATTACCGGTTCGACCTGGACTGCGGGCGCGCGGCGGGCGCGCGGACGGTGCTGGTGAACTTGCCGGATAACCCATGGCCGGAGCTGGTGGATTGGCATGCTGCCGATTGCCGGAAATTGAAGGTGATGCTGGGTTGACCGTTGTGTCGCCTGTACGGGCCCTTTGGCGGGCATGCCCGCGAAAGGGCCTGACCTGTCTATGCTGAACTCCACTCTTTCCCCTGATACGGAGACCCACCCATGACCAGCAAAGCCATCTACGTACAACCCGGCGGGGGCTACGACAAGGTCGAGGTCGGCACCCGCGAGGCTGCCGCGCCCGAGGCCGGCGAGATCACCGTGCGCTTGCACGCCAGCTCCCTCAACTACCACGACTTCGCCGTGGTCAGCGGCATGTGGGGCCCGAGCGAGCGGCGCATCCCCATGGCCGATGGCGCCGGCGAAGTGGTCGCGGTGGGGGCTGGTGTCACCGAGTTCCAGGTTGGCGACCACGTGGTCAGCACCTTTTTCCCCGACTGGCTCGACGGCCAGGCCAATGTCGAAGGCTTTGCCAGAGTGCCCGGCGACGGCATCGATGGTTATGCCCGGGAACAGGTCACTGCCCGCGCTACCGCGTTTACCCTGGCACCCAAGGGCTTCAGCCACGCCGAGGCGGCTACGCTGACTACAGCCGGCCTTACCGCCTGGCGTGCGTTGATGAGCGATGACCACCTCAAGCCGGGCGACACGGTGCTGGTACAGGGCACGGGTGGCGTGTCGATCTTCGCCCTGCAGTTCGCCAAGCTGGCCGGTGCGACGGTAATCGCCACCTCGTCCAGCGATGCCAAGCTGGAGCGCCTCAAGGCCCTGGGTGCCGATCACCTTATCAATTACAAGAGCACCCCGGCCTGGGGTGAAAAAGTGCGCGAGCTGACCGGTAATCGCGGCGTCGATCATGTGATTGAAGTGGGCGGCCCGGCGACGTTGGAGCAGTCGATGATTGCCGCGCGCATTGGTGGGCATGTGTCGCTGATCGGCATCCTCACCGGTGTGGCGGGGCAGTTGCCGCTGGTACAGGCGCTGGTGCGACAAATTCGCCTGCAAGGTGTGCTGGTGGGCAGCCGCGCGCAGCAACAGGCGATGGTGCGGGCAATCGATGCCAACGGTCTGCGGCCAGTGGTGGACAAGCACTTCGAGCTGGAGCAGATCGTCGAGGCGTTCCGTTACCAGGAAAGCAACCGGCATTTCGGCAAGATTTGCCTGACCTGGTGAGGTGAGCCGGCCGGATGTAACGGCCGGGTGGGCACAACATCTAATCCGGCAGCAACCGGTCACGGCTGTTGGACAGGTGCAGGCAGATCGCCGCCCGCGCTGCATCCGGGTCTTGCCGGCGGATGGCATTGAGCACGGCCTCATGCTCCAGGTTCGCCAGGTAAGCCTGCCGCGCCAGCTTCGCCCCACCGCGTTCGGCCAGCGCCATGCGGTTGCGGGGGATCAGGCTGTTGCCCAGTTGCAGCAGCATCTCGGTGAAGTACAGGTTACCGGTGGCCTCGGCAATCAACAGGTGGAAGCGCCGGTCCGCCTCGATGCAGCTGTCACCGGCCGCCGCCAGGTCCTGGTAGTCATCCAGTGCCTGGCGCATGCGAGCCAGGTGCCCCTCGTCACGGCGCAGCGCGGCCAGAGCCGCGGCCTGGCCTTCCAGGCCAATGCGCAGCTCCAGCAGGTCGCGCACATTGGCTGCGCTCTCCGCGCCGATGCGCAGCCCCGCCTGTGGCTGGCGCTCCATCACGAAGGTACCGATACCGTGGCGCGGCTCCACCAGCCCCGAGGCCTGCAATTTCGACAAGGCTTCACGCACCACCGTGCGGCTGACGCCATGCTCGCGCACCAGGGTGTTCTCCGAGGGCAATTTGTCCCCAGGCCTGAAGGTGCCCAACAAAATCTGTTGGGTCAGGCTGGAGACCAGGTCATGGGCGCGGCTATGGCCGCGTTTGTGCGTGTGTTCGGGGTCCATGGTGTGCGCCACTTCTTGCTGTGCTTGTACGACAAGTTAAACCATAAAAATATTTTTTGCCGTTTTTTTCTGTTTCCAATCCCAAGATTAGCCGCTGTGTTTTTGCAAGATCGCAGCAAATTGGCATTATGACAGCTTGTATTTTGCGTATTTGTCGACTTTATTGATCTTGTCGTACAACTTCGCTGGGCATATGCTCATCCCACTGCCATGTCAGACAACTCAGACCCGCACAAAAACAATTAGTGGGAGATTCACAAGTGAACGACACCCTCGCTCCGTCTGCCCGGACTGAAGGCGACGCGTTGGCCAGTGCCGTGGCCAAGGTCAAGCGCCACGTCCTGCCGCTGTTCGTCATCATGTTCATCGTCAACTACCTCGACCGCGTCAATATCGGTTTCATCCGCCCGCACCTGGAAAGCGACCTGGGCATCAGTGCCGCGGCTTATGGTTTTGGTGCCGGCTTGTTCTTCATTGGCTACGCCTTGTTCGAAGTGCCTTCGAACATGTTGCTGCAGAAGGTGGGCGCGCGGCTTTGGCTGACGCGCATCATGTTCACCTGGGGGCTGGTGGCCACGGCCATGGCCTTTGTGCAGAACGAAACTCAGTTCTACGTGCTGCGCTTTTTGCTGGGTGTTGCCGAAGCGGGCTTCTTCCCCGGTGTGATCTACTACTTCACCCGCTGGCTGCCAGGTGCGGAGCGTGGCAAGGCGATTGCCATCTTCCTCAGCGGCTCGGCGCTGGCCTCGCTGATTTCCGGGCCGCTGGCCGGTGCGCTGATGCAGATTCAGGGCCTGGGTATGCATGGCTGGCAGTGGATGCTGTTCATCGAAGGCATGGCCTCGGTGGTGCTGTGCTTCTTCGTGTTCTTCTGGCTGGATTCCAAACCACAGGATGCCAAGTGGTTGAGCCAGGCCGAGCAAGACGCGCTCGTGGCTACCATCGACCGCGAGCAGCGAGAGCGCGAAGCGGTGGGGGCGGTCAAACCATCGGCCTGGAGCCTGCTGAAGGACCGCCAGATTGTCCTGTTCTGCCTCATCTACTTCTGCATCCAGCTGACTATCTACGCTGCCACCTTCTGGTTGCCGAGCATCATCAAGCGCATGGGTGACCTCAGCGACTTGCAGGTAGGCTTCTTCAACTCGATCCCGTGGCTGATCTCGATCCTGGCCATGTATGCCTTCGCTGCCGGTTCTGCGCGCTGGAAGTTCCAGCAGGCGTGGGTGGCCGGGGCGCTGGTGGTCGCTGCCATCGGCATGTTCGTGTCCACCACCGGCGGGCCGGTGTTTGCCTTCGTGGCCGTGTGCTTCGCCGCCATCGGTTTCAAGTCGGCGTCGTCTCTGTTCTGGCCGATTCCACAGGGTTACCTGGACGCCCGCATCGCGGCGGCCGTGATCGCCCTGATCAACTCGGTCGGCAACCTTGGTGGCTTCGTCGCCCCTACCACCTTCGGTTTTCTGGAGCAGCAGACCGGCTCGATCCAGGGCGGCCTATATGGCCTGGCGGTGACCTCGGTGCTGGCGGCCATAGCCATCTTCTTTGTACGCACTCGCCCGAAGGGCGCCCCTTCTGACGACCTCAAGGCCCGTTCGGCCCTGGGCCAGACCCACTGATGACTGCGAGACAACAACCATGAATATGCAGACCAATCCCGCCGTTCACACCAGCACCCCAGTGGTCACCGACCTGCGCGTGATCCCTGTGGCTGGCCATGACAGCATGCTGCTCAACCTCAGTGGCGCCCATGGCCCGTTCTTTACCCGCAACGTAGTGGTGCTGCGCGACAGCGCTGGCAACACCGGGCTGGGTGAAGTGCCGGGTGGGGAAAAAATTCGGCAAACCCTGGAAGACGCCCGCAGCCTGGTGGTCGGCCAGCCGATCGGCCATTACCAGCGCGTGCTCAATGCCATGCGCCAGAGCTTCGCCAACCGCGACTCGGCGGGGCGCGGGCTGCAAACCTTCGACCTGCGCATTACCGTGCATGCGGTAACCGCCATCGAATCGGCGCTGCTCGACCTGCTCGGCCAACACCTCAACGTGCCGATGGCGGCATTGCTGGGTGAAGGGCAGCAACGCGATGCCGTGAAGATGCTGGGTTACCTGTTCTACATCGGCGACCGCCAGCAGACCGACCTGGCCTACCGCAACGAAGCCGATGCCGAGGATGACTGGTTCCGCGTGCGCCACGAAAAGGCCCTGACCCCGGAAGCAGTGGTGCGCCTGGCGGAGGCCGCCAAGGCGCGTTATGGCTTCAGTGACTTCAAGCTCAAGGGCGGTGTACTGCGGGGAGAAGAAGAGATGGAGGCGGTAACGGCCCTGGCCGAGCGCTTCCCCGAAGCCCGTATTACCCTCGACCCGAACGGTGCGTGGTCGTTGAAGGAAGCCATTGCCCTGTGCCGCGACAAGCACGACGTGCTGGCCTACGCCGAAGACCCGTGCGGTGCCGAGAACGGTTACTCGGGCCGCGAGGTGATGGCCGAGTTCCGTCGCGCCACCGGCTTGCCGACCGCCACCAACATGATCGCCACCGACTGGCGGCAGATGGGCCATGCAATCCAGTTGCAGTCAGTGGACATCCCGCTGGCCGACCCGCACTTCTGGACCTTGCAGGGTTCGGTACGGGTGGCGCAGATGTGCAATGACTGGGGGCTGACCTGGGGTTCGCATTCGAACAACCACTTCGACATTTCGCTGGCGATGTTCACCCAGGTGGCGGCTGCGGCGCCGGGCGAGATCACTGCGATCGACACCCACTGGATCTGGCAGGATGGCCAGCGCCTGACCCGCGAGCCGCTGCGCATTGTCGACGGGCATGTACGGGTACCGGCACGGCCGGGGCTGGGGGTGGAGCTGGATGAGGATCAGCTGGCCAAGGCGCATGAGTGCTACCGCAACATGGGCCTGGGCGCGCGGGATGACAGCGTGGCGATGCAGTTCCTGATTCCGGGGTGGAGCTTCGATAACAAGCGGCCTTGCCTGGTGCGTTAAAGCTGCCGGCCTCTTCGCGGGCTTGCCCGCGAAGAGGCCATCACCTTTTATCCTGCTTCAAAGAAGGTCCGCGCCATCTCTACAAATGTCCCCAGCACCGGGTTGGGGTTATCCCGGCAGTAGGCCAAAAATATCTCTGCCTGCTGCTCCATCCCCACCAGCGGCCTGAACACCACCTGTTCCAGGCGCAGCGCCTGCGCCGAGGCCGGTACCACCGCGCACCCCAACCCCACATTGACCAGGCCCAGAATAGAATGCGTCTGCCCCAGCTGGTGCAGGTACTTCGGCTGCACTTCGTGCCGCGCAAACAGGTTGGCAATGCGGTCATGGAAGTAGCGCCCTTCGTTGGCGCTGTACATCACGAAAGGCTGCTCATCGAAGTCGCTTGGCCTGATCCGCTCGCGCGGTGCCAGCGCATGCCCGGCGGGCAGGGCGGCGACGAAGGGTTCGCGGTGAATCGGCAGGTACTCCACGCGCGCACTGGGCAGCACCTGGCGCACCAGGCCGACATCGATCAGACCGGCTTCCAGGTCGTGCACCTGGGTACTGGAAACCCGTTCGCTGAGCACCAGTTCGATATCCGGCAGCGTCTGCCCGGCATGCACCAGCAAGCGCGGGATCATGCTGTAGGCCCCCACCGCAGTGAAGCCCAGGGTCAGCCGGCCTGCCTCGCCATGGGCGATGCGCCGTGCCGAGTGGCTGGCCGAGTCGGCGATTTGCAGGATGCGCCGGGCGTCTTCAAGAAAGCTCTGGCCCGCCAGGGTCAGCCGCGCCTGGCGGTTGTTACGCTCAAGCAGCAGTACACCCAGGGAATGTTCCAGCAGTTGTATCTGCCGGCTCAAGGGCGGCTGGGTCATGTGCAGGCGGGTGGCGGCACGGCCGAAATGCAGCTCTTCGGCAACGGCCACGAAGCAGCGCAAC
Organism: Pseudomonas monteilii NBRC 103158 = DSM 14164; assembly: GCF_000730605.1. GTDB lineage: Bacteria > Pseudomonadota > Gammaproteobacteria > Pseudomonadales > Pseudomonadaceae > Aquipseudomonas > Aquipseudomonas monteilii. The sequence continues at coordinate 33,131 of NZ_BBIS01000060.1, forward strand.
TGGTGCAGCTCCATGATTCAATTCCTGAATTATTCGATCCAGTATCTATATTAGACCTGTATCAATTGCAGGCCTAGCATCGAGTCATGTCTTCGAACTGCCGGATGCTCGACATGAACGAAAATGCCATCGAAGTGCTGCTGACCCAGCCAGTCCCCGAGGCCATCGATGCCCAGCTGGTCAGCGCTTATCAGGTGCATCGCCTGTATCAACAGCGCGACCCGCAACAGCTGATCAACGACGTTGGCCCACGCATTCGCGGTGTGGTCACTGGCGGTGCCAAAGGGCTGTCCAATGCGCTGATGGATCAGCTGCCCGCGCTGGAGATCATCGCCATCAGCGGCATCGGTACCGACGCCGTGGACCTGCGCCATGCAGCCAGCCGCGGCATCCATGTCACCACAACACCGGGTGTACTCACCGCCGACGTGGCTGACCTGGCGATGGGCCTGATCATCAACACCTTGCGCCGTTTGGGCGAGGGCGAACGGCTGGTGCGCGATGGTTTGTGGGGCAAGGTCGACCTGCCGCTGGCGCGGCGGGTCAGTGGTATCGACCTGGGCATTGTCGGGCTTGGCCAGGTGGGCAAGGCGATTGCCCGGCGTGCGGCGGCATTCGACATGCGCATTGCCTACAACGGGCGGCGTGAACAGCCGGAAACGGGCTACCGCTATGAGGCTGACCTGGTCGAGCTGGCGCGGTCGGTGGACGTGCTGGTGGTCGCTGCCTCCGCCGATGGCGGGCAGGTGTTGGTAACGGCCGAGGTGCTGGAGGCACTGGGGCCGAATGGTTACCTGATCAACGTGGCGCGCGGCAAGTTGGTGGATGAAGACGCGCTGGTCGAGGCATTGCGCGAGCAGCGTATCGCCGGCGCCGGGCTGGACGTGTTCGTCGATGAGCCGCAGGTGCCGCCGGCCTTGCGTGACCTCAACCAGGTCAGCCTTCAGCCGCATCGGGGTAGTGCCACGTTGCAGACTCGGCTGGAGATGGGGGGCATGGTCTTAAGCAATCTGGAGGCTTGCTTCCGGAGTGAGATGCCGCCGAATCGGGTGGTTTACCGCTAGGGCCTCTTCGCGGGCGTGCCCGCGAAGAGGCCAGTACAAGCAGCTCAAAGGCCCAAGGGCCACACCTTCTCTTCACAAGAACAATCGCTTCCATCGAGAAGCAAGAGGGTCCACATGAACAGCAAATCCGCCGTCGCCGCACCGCAGGCCGTGGCCGGGATCGGTCGCCATCGCTTCCTGGTCCTGGCGCTGATCTTCGTCATCACCGTCATCAACTACGCCGACCGCGCCACCTTGTCGATCACCGGCACCGAGGTGCTCAAGGACCTCGGCCTGGACCCGGTCATGCTGGGCATGATCTTTTCTGCGTTCGCCTGGGCCTACGCCCTGGGCCAGGTGCCCGGGGGCTGGTTGCTCGACCGCTTCGGTGCCCGCCGCGTGTATGGCATCAGCCTGATCCTCTGGTCGCTGTTCACGCTGCTGCAAGGGACTGTCGGCTGGATGGGTTTGGCCGGTGTGTCTGCTGCGGTGGCGCTGTTTTCCATGCGCTTCATGCTGGGCCTGGTGGAGTCGCCTGCGTTCCCGGCCAACTCGCGCATCGTCAGTTGCTGGTTCCCCACCCGTGAGCGTGGAACCGCCTCGGCGCTTTTCAACTCGGCGCAGTACATGGCTGTGGTGGTATTTGCCCCGCTGATGGCGTGGATGACCCATACGCTGAGTTGGGAGCAGGTGTTCATCTGGATGGGGGTGTTGGGGCTGGTACTGAGCGTGGTGTGGTTCCGCCTGTACCACGAACCGCACAGCGCGCCAGGCTTGAGCCGCGAAGAGCTGGATTACATGCGTAAAGGCGGCGCGCTGGTCGACCTGGAAAAGGAACGCAAGGCGACCCAAAGCAAACCGACCCGTGCCGAAGTGATGCAACTGTTCACCAGTCGCAACCTGTGGGCGGTGTACCTGGGCCAGTACTGCATCACGGCGCTGACCTACTTCTTCATCACCTGGTTCCCGATCTACCTGATCAAGGGCCGTGGCATGACCATCATGGAGGCAGGCTGGGTGGCTGCGTTGCCGGCCATCTGTGGTTTCACGGGCGGCATCCTTGGCGGGTTCATTTCCGATTGGCTGATCCGCCGTGGCGTGCATCCGTCCAGAGCGCGCAAGACCCCGTTCATCGTTGGCATGGCGCTGTCCACCAGCCTGGTGTTGGCCAACTACATGGATAGCAACGCGGCGGTGATTGCCATGATGACCCTGGCCTTCTTCGGTAAGGGCCTGGCAGCGGTGGGTTGGGCGGTGCTGTCGGATGTGGCGCCGAAAAAGATGGTTGGCCTGTGCGGCGGTGTGTTCAATGGCATCGGCAACGTTGCCGGTATCGTCACCCCGCTGGTGATCGGTTATGTGGTGGCCAGCACCGGCTCGTTCCATAACGCACTCTGGTTCGTGGCCGCCCATGGCGTGCTGGGGATCTTCGCTTACCTGTTGCTGGCCCGACGCTTCGAGCGCACCGGGCAGGCGTAGGCAGACGCCTTGGCAACAGAGGCCCCGGGAGACCGGGGCTTTTTTGTGGGCGCTCAAACGTGGCCAGACCCGTTGGCACATTCAAATGAAAAACAAAAGCTTCAGACGGCCCGATGGCGCGATCGGGCATGCCGTTCGCGACATCTGGCGTTAATGGAATTGCCCTGTCGTGATCGAACAGTTCCGGGGCGTTCTCGTGTAATTTCCCACAGCCTTGCGGGGCTTAAATGAAGCCCGAACCGCAATGACACCTTGCTCTGTGATGCGTGCCAAAGATCAACAACAGCGCGCGAGCAACCTGTCGACTTATTGATTTGAAAGGAGATATTTTCGCCTACGCCTGCCCGTCCATCCTTGTGTCAGCAAAAAGAGAACAACATCAATGAACACCGTGGGATCTGATGGCAACCTTGCACAAGGTTTCAAGCCACGTCATGTAACGATGCTGTCCATCGCCGGCATCATCGGCGCCGGACTTTTCGTAGGCTCTGGCCATGCCATCGCGGCGGCCGGGCCAGCTACCATAATTTCCTATTTCGTGGCCGGGACCCTGGTGGTTCTGGTTATGCGCATGCTCGGCGAAATGGCCGTGGCGCACCCTGACACCGGGTCGTTTTCCACCTATGCCGACCAGGCCATCGGCCGTTGGGCCGGCTACACCATCGGCTGGTTGTACTGGTGGTTCTGGGTGTTGGTGATCCCTATCGAAGCGCTGGCCGCCGGGCATGTGTTGAACGCCTGGTTCCCGCAGGTGGACAGCTGGATCTTCGCCCTGGCCTCGGTACTGCTGCTCGCTGGCACCAACCTGTTCAGCGTGGCCAAGTACGGTGAGTTCGAGTTCTGGTTCGCCATTCTCAAGGTAACGGCGATTTTGGGTTTCATCGGCCTGGGCTTTGCCGCGCTGATGGGCTGGCTGCCTAACCGCGAGGTCAGCGGCCTGAGCAGCCTGATGGCCGAGCACGGCGGCTTTACGCCGAAGGGTTGGTCGGCAGTGGTGGGCGCGTTCATTACCGTGATGTTCAGCTTCATCGGCACCGAGGCGGTGACCATCGCTGCGTCCGAGTCCAGCGACCCGTCGCGCAACATTGCCAAGGCCACCCGCTCGGTGATCTGGCGTATCAGCACCTTCTATATCCTGTCGATCTTCGTGATCATCTCGGTGGTGCCATGGAACGACCCGCAATTGGCCGTGGTGGGCTCGTACCAGCGTGCGCTGGAAATCATGAACATCCCCAATGCGGCGTTCATGGTCGACCTGGTGGTGCTGGTGGCCGTGACCAGCTGCATGAACTCGTCGATCTACATTGCTTCGCGCATGATGTACTCGCTGGCCAAGCGCGGTGACGCCCCGGCCTTCCTCAACAAGACCTCCAAGGTTGGCGTGCCACGGGCTGCAGTGTTTGGCAGCACCCTGATCGGCGCGGCCATCGCCATCCTCAATTACTTCGCGCCGAAGGGCGTGTTCGAGTTCCTGCTGGCCAGCTCTGGCGCCATCGCCCTGCTGGTGTACATGGTCATCGCCATCTCGCAGCTGCGCATGCGCCGCCGCCTGGAGCGGGAGAACACCGAGCTGAAGTTCCGTATGTGGCTGTTCCCGTACATGACCTGGGCGGTGATCATCTTCATCGCCGGGGCACTGGCGGTGATGATGTACACGCCTGAGCACCGGGCGGAAGTGAGTTCGACCTTGGGCCTGGCGATCGTGATTTCCTTCCTGGGGATCGTGACTTCGCGGGGCCATGCGCAACCGGTGGGGGCGCGTTCGATGGGGTGATTGAGTTCACCTGGCAGTAAGGCAATTGCCCTGGCGATAGCGCGTGAGTTCACCGGCTTTTGTCGGTGTTGGCAGGCACAAAAAACCGGATCAATGTCCGGTTTTTTTGTGCCTGCATTTCTGGCTAGGGGTTCATGTTCCAGATGTCGTCTGCGGCTCATTCAATGTCGAAATCCGGCCGCATTTCCGTGCTGCAGTCGGGGTGTAGTGGCGGAGCGTGAACTCCAGTAAAAATAAATGAGGTAATTTCTCATTCTCGTTCGGCTTGTGTAGATAAGGCCGGATTACAGGCCAGTCAGCCGACCCCCGACACGGAGCGAGAGAATGAGTTTTACCCCGGTTTCACAGCGCACCCCATTGAATCGTGCCCTACACGCGGCACTCTTTGGTCTGGTTGTCAGCACTTACGCGCTACCGTCGTTGGCGCAGCCTTCGAGCGCTGAACACAGCAGCCCGCTCAAGCAGTGGAACATTCCCGCCGGCCCGCTGGCACCGGCACTTGACCGCTTTGCGCGGGAGGCGGGGATCAGCCTTTCTTTCGAAGCGCAGAACGTGGCCAACCGCAACACCCAAGGGGTGCAGGGCGCGCTGGATACCCAGTCGGCATTGTCGTCGTTGCTGCAAGGGACCGAGTTGCAGCTTGAACAGCAAGGCCCTGCTGCCTACCTGGTGGTGCCGCAGCCAAAACCTGCCGGCCCGCTGGAGCTGGGTGCGACTGAGGACTATCGCCTTGCGCCCATCATCATCAACTCCAAGGTCAAGGCCAGTGCCGATGACGACATTAACTCGGTGGTTGCCAAGGAACTGTGGGTAGGTGGCAAGGTGGCGACCAGCATCCTCAACACGCCAGCTTCGGTGTCTGTGGTCACCAACAAGGAAATGCAGCAGCGCAGTGTCAGCACCACGGAAGAGGCGCTGCAATACACCCCTGGCGTGGTCAGCGACTTCTACGGCTCGGACGACCGCAACGACTACTTCCAGATTCGCGGCTTTCAGGCCACCACGTACCGTGACGGCCTGACCTTGAGCTCGATGCGGGGTGTGCGCGAAGACCCTTACGCATACGAGCGCATCGAAATTCTGCGAGGCGCCAACTCCACCCTGTTCGGCCCGGCAGACCCGGGTGGCTCGTTGAACTTCGTGACCAAGCAGCCGCGCTTCGAAAAGTTTGGCCAGGGTTACGTGACCTATGGCTCCTATGACCATGCCGAGACCGGCATCGATGTGGGTGACGCCCTGAATGACGAACAGACTTTGGCCGGCCGCTTCACAGCCAAGATGCAGAACAGCGACCGCGAGTACGACCATTCGCAGGACGACAACCGCTTCGTGATGGGTGGGCTGACCTGGGCACCTACCGACTTCACCTCGGCCACGGTGATCCTCGACTACCTGAAGACCAACAGCTCGCCAAACAGCGGTGGCTACCCACTGGACAAGGAATACGACCGCAGCGATTTCTACGGCGAGCCCGGCTACAACTTCCACGATGTCGAGCGCACCAGCCTCAGCGGCAACATCACCCACGACTTCGACAACGGCTTTACGCTGCGCAGTAACCTGCGCTACAGCGAGTTGAGCGATGACTTTGGCTATGTCTACCTGAGCGACAGCGCTTCGCGGGTGGGTACCACCATACCGCGCTATGTATTCGGGACTGACAGCGATGCCGACCAGCTCAACGGTAACCTGATGCTGCAATACGATGCCCAGTTCGAGCACATCGACAGCAGCACCCTGGTGGGTGTGGAATACCTCGACTCGACCACCAAACAGAGCTCCGTCTACAGCCTGGCCCCCTCCATCGATATCGCCAACCCGGTATTCACCGGCGTGCCGGGCGGTGTTACGCCCTATACCCGCAAGAAAAACGACGCCACCACCAAGGCCGTGTTCCTGCAGCAGAACCTGTCCTTCTACGACCGCCTGATCGCAACAGCGGGTGTGCGTAATGACTCCATGGACCTGTCCAGCACGGAGTACGTTGGCGGGGTGAACAAGCAAAGCGACAACTTCTCTGAAACGTCCTACCGTGGCGCGCTGACGTACATCGTCAACGATGAAGTTTCCACTTACGTGAGCATGGTGGAGTCGGTTTCGCCTCCGCAGGTTGGCGTAACGCCGCAGACCGGCAGGCAGTACGAAGTGGGCGTGAAGTACTCGCCACTGGGCATGGATGCGTTGTTCTCTGCTGCCGTTTATGACCTGACCCAGGAAAACGTCACTATCGCCGTCGTGCTGCCGAGCGGCATCATCGAGCAGCAGACGGTGGGTGAGTCACGGGCACGTGGCCTGGACCTGGAAGCCAAGGCGCAAGTCACGCAAAACCTCAGCCTGATCGGTGCCTATTCCTACATGGAAACGGAGGTGCTGCGCGGCGCGCTGTATGACGGCACTTCGCTCAAGGGCAAGGAATTCACCGTGGCGCCGAAGCATACGGCCTCGCTGTGGAGCTACTACGACATTGCCAACACGGATGTGAGCGTTGGTCTGGGGGCTCGGTACGTAGGTGGCTATTACATGGATGCTGCCAACACCAAGAAAAGCGACGGCACCACACTGTTTGACGCGGCGCTGAACTACAAGATTGCCAAGGGGACAGACCTTGCGCTGAATGTGAGCAACCTGTTTGACGAGCAGCATGTGGTGGGGTCGGGGACGGCTAACTACTACAACCCGGGGCGGGAGGTTACGGCCAAGTTGAGTTATAGCTGGTAAGGCCTGGGTCTGGGGCGGGTGGCTGTTGGGGAAGTCAGCCCGCCTCTACCGCACTTCAAACAACTGAACGAGGTAAGATTAAGGCGAATTGCCATTATTCGCCTGGGTAGTGTCCTGGGCACTCATGGAACGGTAAAGACCAGCAACAATCCCCAGGAAGGACTAAATGCGCACACAGGTAATTATTGAGGATCACGTCCTACCACAGTTGCTCACCTCGGCAATCGAAGCGTACGAGGTGTCGCACAGGTCGCACGCGCGAGGCAAGAGCAACAAAAAGCTCGAAACATTCGGTTTGCTGTGGGGGTATGCCTTGCCCGTGCGCAACAACCAGCCTGCGCGCTTGGTTGCGGTTGTAGCAACGGTCGAAACGTCTGCACTCAGACACTCGGAATGGGTAAAGCCCGATTTTGCATCCATCGCGATGAAGCGCGATTTCTTTGCAGAGTACTGGCCGCAACTGGAGCTTATCGGCACCTTTCATTCGCACCCCTACGAAGACCTCAGCGAGGTCAACGACGCGAAGGGCTGGCGAGCTTCTGAGGCTGATATGGAGTTTTGGCCCGCGTTTCACGAGTTCGTCTGCCCAGACATGGATGAACTGGCGCATCTGGTCATTGCAGTTACCGGCCTTGCTCGCAAAGGTTCGGCAGAACCCCAGCGTTTGCTGGGTAGCGAGTACACCTCCGGCTATGTGATCAGTGCCGAAAAGCGCAAGCTCTGGATCAAGGGGTACACCACGTCGCTCTACGAGGAAATCGATGAAGATGCCCCTTTCGATGAAAATTTCATGGCCGGCGACATCGAGATGGAACACTCCTACGACGTATGGGAAGACGAAGACGTGCTGCTTGAAATACCCTCGCTGGAAGCGCGCTTCAGGCACGAACTACTGCGCAAGTAAGCCGGAGATAACCCCGGCATTCAGGCATTAGTCATTCATCAGCCACGGCTTCAGTTCCTTGAGGTTGCTTACCACCAGCTGCTGGGCTTCGGGCAGTACCGCCATGTTGCGGTGGTCAATTTGGTACCGCTGTAACACGTACTTCACCAGCGCCCTGCGGCTGGGCACTACCAACCGCCCATCCGTCATGCCGAAGTCGGTTTCGATGATTGCCTTCTGCGCCGCGTTCAGCCGCTCATCCGGCGCGAAGATAACCGGCACCTCGACATTCCAGTCTTCATCCTGCTCGCGGGTGTTCGGCGAGGCGTCGAGCAAGTCTGGTTGCCCACGCAGGCGGCTGAGCACGAAGTCGCGATACTGACCGTTCTTTTCGCAGTAGGCCCGCACATGCCAGCGCATGCCGGTGTACACCAGCGTGTGCGGGGCGATCAGGCGCACCTCGACGTTGGGGGTGTTGAAGGACACGTATTCGGTTTCCAGCCGCCGGCCTTCACGGCAGGCCTTGAGCAAAGGGCGTAGCACCTCGGGCCGAATGGGGCGATCAGGCACTTCCAGCACCCGAGTATGCGCATAAGCCAGCGCCAACCCGTCGATGTGCGGGGCGCGTTCATTGTTCTGATACAGCAGGTGCAGATAGGCGCTGGCGCTGTTGTCGATGAATAGCGGCTCGAACTGTCCGCTAGGTACATAGCCCTTGATCTGCTTGTCATACGTCAAGTTTTCGGGCGCATGCTCGGTGATGTAGGTGTTGATGTCCTTCGACGCTTGCTGGCGGCTGATGCCAAAGCTCTGCATCAGGTGGCCCGTGGTCAGCCGGCCTTCCCACCAGGCAACAGTTTCGATCAGGCGATAGCGAAGTGCCAAGTCCCAGCGTACCTGCTCGATGGATTGCTTGCGTTTCATACCCTCTCCATGTGCGCGATTACTTTACCTGTATAAGTCTACATTCTGGACGTGTAGTTTTGCATTACATATCTTTGGCTCGTCTTCGGAATACATCGGGGGCTGCAAAGGACATGAGTATGACAATGCCGGAAGTGGTTGCGACGGGGGCCCTGGTGGCGATGGGGATCATTCTGCTGGTGCTGGTTCAGCAGGGGTTGAGGCTGGGTGAGCTTGGGAAGAAGGTGGAGCACTGCCAGAAGGATTTGCGCTGGTTGCAGATTTGGGAGATGGAGAACCGGGAGCTGAGGGCGGCGGTGCGGGCGGAGAGGGAGCATGTGGGGCAATTGCAGAGGAAGGTGGTGATCTTGCAGGACCTAGCCTTCGGGGATGGGCGGCAAGTATGAGTAACATTGAGGGGGGCAGCGACTGCCTGCCGCTGGAAATACACTGAGCTGCACCACCCTTGATAGCGCGGTTTTGATCATAGCAGCGCAAGTGAACACGGTAATGATGCTAGCCAGAACTATGGCCAAATGCCATTATTGAAAACAGTTTTGATATCGACCTTTTCAGCCTTGGTCCCCACTAAGCCTGGTACAGGTAGCGGACCAACAACTTCTCGAACGGAATCTGGTATGACCACCGAAAAAGCAGAAAGCAGCTCATCACTGATGAAGATGGTAGAAGCCATTGCCATCAGTCCTCAGGATGCACGGGAGCTGGTCGCTCAGTACCAGGCTCAAGCCCGCAACGCCTCGCCGTCTGCAACCGAGCAGAAAATTGAGGACGTGGTTGTAGACAAGATCATCAGCCGGTACTCGAAGCTGGCCGCCACATCCGGTGCTGCCACCGCACTTCCAGGTGTTATCCCTGGGATCGGCACCGCCGTGAGCGCAGTGGGCGGAGGGCTGGCGGATATTTCAGTGTGCATGAAGCTGCAGATTGATATGACCATGTGCCTTGCAGTGGCGATCAACGGCAAGATGTCCAACGAAGATGCTAAGCACATGTCGTACATTATTGCGTTGTACGGTTCGCTGGAGCAGATGGGGTCTGCGGGAACGACCAGAATCGCTAGCAAAGCGGGGGTACGCATGGTCAAAAAGTACCTGACAGGGCCGGTGCTTGTGGTGATCAAGGACTTGTTTGCGAAGATTGGGATTTCGTTTACCCAGAAGGCTGCAGCGAAGGTCATTCCGTTTGGGATTGGAGTTGTGGTGGGAGGGACGGCGAACTATGCGCTTACTAAGTATGTGGGGAAAACGGCTCGGGATGCGTTTCGGTTGAGTGTTAAGGAGGAGGTTGTTGCGGAGTAGTGGGCGGTGTTTGAGTTGTGTGGATAGGCTTGAAATAAAGCTCAGTGGTATCGTTTTTGCAGGGTGGGTCGTCTGGTAGGCAAGGGGGCCGGGGTAATTTGAAACCGGTCGGTATCTGTCTGTTTTTGCTGGTAAATAATTTTTTGCTCAACTTGCTTGGAATACCAGTTGGAACTCTGCGTGGTCTGGATTCCGATGGACGGTGCCTTTTGAGAACCGTCCCCAAAAAATGAATCGGGGCCGAATCTATAAAGCAAATGGTCATCCAGTTGATCGTTGCCCCTGCGCTTGCCGGTACAGGGGCTCCTAGCAAACGATACCGTCAATGATTGCCAGGTTGGCTAAGCCGACTCTCGAAGTACTGCGCAGTCTCTTCGTCGGTGCAGTACAGGTAGCAACCCTTCATCCCGCGTGTCATTAGGGTTCGGTACGTATTTTTGATGATCAGGTCTGTTTCACTTTTCGCGAGGGTAGGTTGCTCTTTCATCATTTTTTTCCAGCCGCGAATCGATTTATCGTGCTTGTCGCGCTCGTCCGGGGATGTCACTACCTGACCGTCACGTACGACTAGATCTGGCCCGATAATCACGCCGATGTAGTCGACTTCCAAACCTTGGCAGGTATGAATGCAGCCAACCTGCTCAATGGATTTTTCAGCGATGATCCATAGGCTGCCATCCTGATCCAGGTTCCATTGGCGTTTGTAGTCACCAATCACGATATCAGCAGCGGTGGGGTCTTTCTTGCTCAACCAAGGCCAGCAATAGCCCGCGACCACACGAGCTTTGTTTCCGTGGTTTTTCTCGTTGATTGCGTCATGCATCGCCTGAGGTGAGTCGAACACCTTAAACTCGTACTCTTGGGTCTCAAGCGTCGGATTTGCCGTCGAGCGAATGCCCAGCATGTCATCCAGCCATGCCAGGTAACCGTCAGAACCACTGCAGCGAAACTGCGAAGACAGCACGTGCTCTTCAACCACAGCACCCTTGGCTTTTGCAAAGGCGCGTATCGCCTGTTTGCTGCCGATATCGCTCAAGGTTACACGCTGGTCCTCATCAATAAAGAAGATGGAGCATTTCGCTGAGTCAATCAGCTCCTTAATCTGGTTTTCCCCAAGGTTTCCGTAAAGCCCACTTTTCTCATTTAGCCGATGAGCTTCGTCCACGATAAGCGTATCGAATGTGTTGGGCTCGGTGTCGATGAATGCCCCAGAGCCTGAAAAGAAATTCGAGAAATGGCTGCGCTTGATGGTGCCGACCAGTTTGCTTTCGTAGACCTTGCGTGGGGCTGCATTCTTGGAGACGTATTTGCTCATCAGCTTCAATTCGGTGAGCTTCACCAGCAGATTGATAGCCAGAACAGTTTTCCCGGTGCCTGGTCCACCTTCGATGATCATCACCTTGGGTGCTTGGTCCGAGGCTTCGCTTGCCGCCGCAAGCGCCGACTCAAAAATTGCTTTCTGATCGTCAATCAATACGAACTCGGGTTTGCCTTTCATCAACCCCGCGAGGGCTTCAGCTAGTGCTTTGGATGGGCGAATTTTTCCTTCGGACAGCTCGTAAAGAACCTCTTTGTTGTCGCCATGACTTATATGCTTTTTCAGAAAGGTTCTGAGTTTACTGAGCTCTTCCGGGCCTTTCAGAAACAGCGGAGCCTTGCTGATGTGGGGCTCATAGTGGGCTGAATCTATGACCCCGTCGCTGACGTAGTTATGGAGGTAGGCACACGGACGGATTTCGATGCTTTTGTCATACACCGCCTCGTTGAAGCCTTCCAGCAGCGCTGCATAGGACCATACCTGATAGGACGGGTGAATGGTCTCAATGAGGCCGCCACCCAACGCCGTTTTGACGATGGCGTCTTTGGTTGTGGCGTTGGCCTTGCTCCATTGCTTCAGCTCGATCAGTACGGCCTTTTTTGCCTGGTTTTCGTCGCGACCGGTGAGTAGAAAGTCGATTCGCTTCGACGACTGCGGAATGTGCAATTCAATGGCCAGGCCTGCATCGCTCGGGAGGCCCTCATCTCTAAGGACCTTGGCCATGTACGTCAGGGACCCTTGCCACGACCTGATTTCCGAGGAGCCAACGTTCTTGCCGGTAGCTTCCTTGTAATGCCTGAGGATCACCTCCTCAATGTCATCGTTATCGTTGTCTTTAAGAAATTGCTGTTTGGTCGCAGCGTAAACGATCACGGGTTGTCCTTAGGTGCGTGTTGGTCAAAGTCGGTCGTACTTTTTGCTGGTGCTTCTGGCTTTTTCTACGGGGTACTTCTGGCCATTCGAGGCGAGTTTCTGTGTCACCGCCTCATTGAGGTCAATGCCAAGTACGCTGCTCAGGCGAACCAGGTACATCAGTACATCCGCCAGTTCATCCTTGATGGCTTGGCCGATTTCGGGGTCTGTTGCGGCGGAGATCGAGTCGGCATCGCTCATCCATTGGAAAATCTCGCACAGCTCGCCTACCTCTCCAGTGAGAGCCAGGATGAGATTTTTGGGAGAGTGGAATTGCTGCCAGTCGCGATCATCTGCGAAACGCTGAAGGGATGCGGCGAGCTTCACTACGTCAACCAGTGGCGCGGATGAGCTGTCAGAGTCACTCACGGTGCTATCTCTTGTGTATCAATGGAGGAGAAAAATCGTAGGAATGCGGCCGAGGATTGTAAGAGTTTTCTCTGTTACGTAGGGCTTTTTGTAGTTTTTATCCTTACGGACCTGCCGGCCAGGCTACTCTGCAGCGCTCGCATGCTAGCTAGGCACATGGCGAGATTGTTACGCAGTGCCTAGCTGGCGTTCCGGGCGTGATTAAGGTGGCTGGTGATAGCAGGACTGTGCAGGGAGACCTTGAGGCCAGTGCATTTGCGGTAAGTCTTAGCCTTTCGATAGTCAAATACACCGGTCGCTCCTTGCCGAAGCTGTGCTTGTCCGTTCTGTGATTGACCTCCTAGCCTCACTCCATAGCCATGGATGCTGCAGTGGGTTTACGAATTCGACGTAAGGCTTGTCATAATTGGCTTTCTTGCTTGACACATGTGTGCAATTGGTTAGCATTGAAGGTCATATGCACGTGATACGCTGAGGAAGTAAAAATGCAGGTTAGATCGGAAGACATCATTGCGCTGATAGAAGCCTCTCTTGAAGCTAATTATTCCGATGTCCGCTCAGCCAGCAATAAGATCGCTAAATCTATAAGCAATTATGATTTAGAGTCGGCGCAAAAAATTAAGTCGATCTTGCGAAAGAGAGGTGTACCGCTTCAGAGTTCGGGGTACATGGAAAGTCTGCCGGTCGACACTAAATCACGCATGCCTTTGTTGGAGGAAGCCCAATGGCCGGTGAGCCCCTTGTTTCTCAATGGTGATGCCAGAAATGTATTTCAAACATTTATTGCTGATGTAATAAATATTGATGAGCTGATTTCACACGGGCTTGCAGGGCGCCTCAACCTTTTATTGTCGGGACCTCCAGGCACAGGTAAGACCTTGATTGCTGGTCACATAGCCGCTCAGCTTAATCGACCATTATATGTTGTTAGGCTTGAGTCAGTTATATCATCCCTGTTGGGAGATACTGCAAAAAATCTTCGGCAGATATTCGACTTTGCTCCCAAGAAGAATGCTATTCTTTTTTTGGATGAAGTGGACGCAGTAGCGAAACTTCGCGATGATCGTCACGAATTAGGTGAGCTAAAAAGAGTGGTTAATACCTTAATCCAGGGCTTAGACTCTCTTGATGATCACTCAGTTGTCATAGCAGCCACAAATCACTCTGGGTTATTAGATCCAGCAATTTGGCGGCGTTTTCCATACAAAATCAAATTCCAGACCCCAGATTGCGATATGAGAGAAAATCTCTGGAATCATTTTCTGTTTTTAGACTCTGGAGAAGAAGGTATAAACAAGCTTCTCGCAGAGTTGTCTGAAGGGCTCAGCGGCGCCGATATTGAGAGCATATCTATAGCCACGCGACGGAAATGCATTTTATCAAAATCAGAAATAAATCTTGGCTCTGTAATCAGCGCGGTTGTCGAGAGCACTCTAGGGAATACCGCCATGCCAACAAATGGAGAGCTTTCAATTACTGAAAAGAAAAACATCTCTCGCTTGCTTCATCGAGAATACAATGTTACTCAAGTTGACTTGGCAAAAATTCTAAGTACTAGCCGACAAACCATATCAAGTTACTTAAAGGACTAAAAAGTGGCAGCCAACAATGGAACTCCGCTGATCAATCCGGTGCTCAATTTTTTAAGAAAGCCGGCACCTTCAGCAATTAAAGGGGGAGGGAAAAATGAGAAGGATGTACGACAAAATCGTCTTCTAGCTCAGAGGGCGAAGTTGTCAGAAGCCTTCGATAGCTTCAGTAAACAAGTGGGTGAAATTAAAACCCATGCAAATAAGACTCATCTTGTCGTAAGGATGTTCAGCGATTCGCACGCCTCTACTTGGACTCCAAAAGACATTTTTTCCAGTAACTATGGCTGCAGAATTGTGGCGCCGGCATTTGATGGCTATCTCTTGGAAAGCGATGTAAAGGCCTTCGATGTCATCTCGAAGCGTTTGAAAACCGCAAAAAATATTGTGGAGCGCGTTGATATATCGCGCGTGGAGTCAGTTAGCCTATTCAATGCGTTCGAAACTTTTCGTGGAAAAACTGCAGAAGAATTTTGGGGGGCTGAAGGGCAAGGAGATTGCAAGCAATTTAGTTTTTGGCTTCTTCCCTTCTCTAATGAGGAGGCTAGATTGTCAGTTGTTAGCGACTTATTAGAGCTATATCGGAAGAAGAAAATTTCTTTTGGTGATGAACGGTTTTCAAACTTATTTGACGTCAAGGCAGAAAGTGAAGAGCCTGACGAAAGCATTGATCCGGTATTGCTGTATGCTTGCCAGCAATACCTTGAGTCAGGAATCGCTTCCTTCTCAGCTGAGGTGGACTCAGTTCATACCCTCCAAGAGATTGCAGCGTCAGGGACAACATATCGTATTGAGCCTGTCTCAAGCATTACATCCAATTCGACTCCTCCGGGCCAGGGCGCTGAGCCAGATCTATCAAGCATATCTCCACAAGATCTCCCTATCGTTGTGGTAATTGATGGAGGGCGCTCGGCTGCAAGTTACAAACCGTTTGAATACTGGGCAGCTCCTCCTTTAATCGACGATTTTGTGGCAAATAGAATTCACGGTAATCAGATAACATCTCTCGTGTGTAACGGACATGCGTGGAACAATAACCTAAATCTTCCAGAATTGAATTGTCGGTTCGCAACCGTCCAAGCAATTGCAAAGGATGGAACGAAGAAACAGCCAACCCAGAATCAGTTCCTTAACTACTTGAAAGATGTTGCTGCTGCCACCAATACCTTTGCAAAGGTATGGAATCTGTCATTTAACGAAATAGCCCCGTCAGCGAATCCCAAAGAGATTAGTTTTCTTGGGCATGAGATCAATAAAATTGCTCGTGAGTATGGGATTTTACCGATTATTTCGATTGGCAACGTTTCAAACTCCAACCTAAAAAAGTTATGTCCGCCCGCGGACTGTGAGGGAGCTTTGACGGTCAGCGGTCGTACTGCCAGTGCCGTGGGCGTCCCTTCGCAAGCATGCTCACTTAGCTTGAAGGGGCCAGCCCCAGCAGGGATGAAAAAGCCGGACCTTTCATGGTTCTCAAGCCTTCGGATGATTGGCGGTGTTACTAAGG
>NZ_BBIS01000059.1 GCF_000730605.1 Pseudomonas monteilii NBRC 103158 = DSM 14164
CCGCTAACCTATACCGGCCCCAGTAAAATCGGGGTTTCGCGGATATTTTGGATAACCTGCTGAAATTTTTGAAATTTTTGCTTGCATCAATTTCCGAGTGCCCCTAATATACGCCGCGTTGTCAGGCACTAAGCGAATCACCAGCAACATCGGTGACCGCAAAACAACTTACAAATCAGTAAGTTGACTGAAAAAAAGTGGTTGACAAGCAAAACGAAGAATGTAGAATAGCCGGCCTCAGCAGCGACAACGCGAAAGCGAAGAAGCCAAAGAGTTCGAGGCGAACACAGTCTTCGGAGTAGCAAATCGGTAAGTTGTACCGAAGTTCAGTTCCGCGATAGCTCAGTCGGTAGAGCAAATGACTGTTAATCATTGGGTCCCTGGTTCGAGTCCAGGTCGCGGAGCCAATCTCGGGGTGTAGCGCAGTCCGGTAGCGCGCCTGCTTTGGGAGCAGGATGTCAGGAGTTCGAATCCCCTCACCCCGACCATTTTCCGGGTCGTTAGCTCAGTTGGTAGAGCAGTTGGCTTTTAACCAATTGGTCGTAGGTTCGAATCCTACACGACCCACCATGTAAAGAAGGGCATCTCAAAGAGATGCCCTTTTTTTTGAAAGACCCGGGGTGTAGCGCAGTCCGGTAGCGCGCCTGCTTTGGGAGCAGGATGTCAGGAGTTCGAATCCCCTCACCCCGACCATTTTTGGGTCGTTAGCTCAGTTGGTAGAGCAGTTGGCTTTTAACCAATTGGTCGTAGGTTCGAATCCTACACGACCCACCATGAACAAAGGGCATCTCGAAAGAGATGCCCTTTTTCTTTTGCCTGGCGAAAATGCTTGGCCAACAGCTGGTAAACGAGCAAAAAGAAGGGCCGCATCAGCGACCCTTGGCTTTCAATCAGTGCAGCTTCAGCCGCGGCTCGGTTCCCCGGCCAATCTTGCTGCCCAGCATCATCAACGCCGTACGGAAGAACCCGTACAACGCCATCTGGTGCATGCGGTACAGCGACACGTAGAACATCCGCGCCAGCCAGCCTTCCAGCTTCACGCTGCCCATCAGGTTGCCCATCAGGTTGCCCACCGCCGAGAAGCGCGACAGCGACACCAGCGAGCCGTAGTCCTTGTACGCGTAAGTCGGCAGCGGCTTGTTCTCCAGACGCGCCTTAAGGCTTTGCGCCAGCATCGAAGCCTGCTGGTGCGCGGCTTGGGCCCGTGGCGGCACATTGCGGTCGCTGCCTGGTTGCGGGCAAGCGGCGCAGTCGCCGAAGGCGAAGATGTTGTCGTCGCGGGTGGTTTGCAGGGTAGGGCGCACGACCAGCTGGTTGATGCGGTTGGTTTCCAGGCCATCGATGTCTTTCAGGAAGCCCGGCGCACGGATACCGGCCGCCCACACCTTCAAGCTGGCCTGGATCACTTCGCCGTCCTTGGTTTTCAGGCCGTCTTCGGTCACTTCACTGACGGCAGCGTTGGTCATCACCTTCACGCCGAGTTTTTCCAGGGTCTTGTGCACCGGCACGCTGATGCGCTCTGGCAGCGCTGGCAGCACGCGAGGGCCTGCCTCGATGAGGGTGATGTGCATATCCTTGGGCTGGATGCGGTCCAGGCCATAGGCTGCCAGTTCGTGTGCGGCGTGGTGCAGCTCGGCCGCCAGTTCCACACCAGTAGCACCCGCGCCGACGATGGCGACGCTGATTTTTTCACTGGCCACATCACCGGCATGGGCGCGCAGGTAGTGGTTGAGCAACTGTTGGTGGAAGCGCTCGGCCTGCTTGCGGGTGTCCAGGAACAGGCAGTGCTGCGCCGCGCCCAGGGTGCCGAAGTCGTTGGTGTTGGAACCCACGGCAATGACCAGGGTGTCGTAGCCCAGGGTACGCGCAGGCAGTAGCTCGCGGCCCTCTTCGTCGAGGGTAGCGGCCAGTTGAATCTGTTTGCCTTCACGGTCCAGGCCGCTCATGCGCCCCAGTTGGAAGTTGAAGTGGTTCCACTTGGCCTGGGCCACGTAGTTCAGTTCGTCTTCCGAGGAGTTCAGCGAGCCGGCAGCCACTTCGTGCAGCAGTGGTTTCCAGATGTGCGTGAGGTTGGCGTCGACCAAGGTAATTTCGGCCTGCTTGCGCTTGCCTAGGCTTTTACCCAGGCGGGTCGCCAGTTCCAGGCCGCCGGCGCCGCCGCCGACAATCACGATGCGATGAGTCATGGGGATATCTCATAAGGTTTACGGAATTCGTGGCCCAGGGGGCCGGCCGCAAACTGCACGAGGGGAGGGCGAGCGCGAAGCAGCTCATAGCACCAGTCCACTCAGCAGGCGGCTGATGAGACCCAACCCGATGGTCACGGCCACCACCAGCACAAGGAGCAGCCACGGCCGGAAGGGCCTGCGCTCGACTTGGTGCTGGGGGGCTCGCAGATACTCATCGACACGACGCTGATCTTCCGGATTCAGGCGGCTGGTCATGGTGGGCCTCGTCAGGTAGACGTTTGTGACTGCGCAAACGCTACAGCGTTCGCGCAAGCGCTTGAAACAAATGATAATGCTTTCTATCCCTGGCGCCGAGTGTACGCCATCGCAAACATTCGCTGCACTGGATCAAAGACTGATGCCCACGTCGAACACGATGCTGCGGCCCAGGTTACCGCGCAAGAAGTCTGGCGCGTCTGGGTGGGCGAACAGCACCCGGGCAAAGGTCGGCCCCACCAGCGACAGTGAGCGCCAGCCCTGGCGCAGGTATTCGGTAGGCGGCGGGAAGTGGGTGTTGAGGTCGAGCACTTCGCGCTTGAGGCTGGCGAAGGCGATGATGTCCAGCTCGTTCAGCTCCAGCCCGCGTTCCCGATAGTTGTGCGCCTTCTTGCGCAAGGTCGGCGCCAGGCGCCCCAGCAACTCGGTGGCACTGATGCGCCGGGGGCGCGCTTCGCGGCGCACCAGCTGCGCCAGGGAAAACGCACTGCGCCGGCGTTGCAGCTCTTCGCGCCATTCATCGTTCAGCCGGCGGCCTTCGTCGAGCACGAAAAACACCTCGAACGCCGCATCGCGGAACAGTACGTCTGGCGGCTCTTGGCCGGCCGGGGTGAAGTCTTCGCTGCGGTAGGGGATGTTCAGCCCCTGCAACAGACGCTGGCACACCCAACGCTCCCGCTCCCACTTGCGGGCGTTGGAGAGAAAGGCATTGGCTTGTTCGGCCTGGATGGTAAGCAGGCGCAGGTAGTCTGAGTCATCCATGCAGACAAGCTTAGCCGTTAATCGATGACGGTAAGATGCTGTTTAAGCGCGGGAATCAGCCCAGCACTGGCCACTGCTGCACCAGCCCGACCAGGTGCACCAGGCCGAAGCCCAGGCAGATCAGTGAACTGACTACGATAAAACGCTGCGAACGCCCGGTGCCCGCCAGCAATCTGGGCCCCAGCAGGCCGCGCAGCAGGTACACCAGGGTGATGAGGCAGATGGCTGGCAGCAGCAACGGCAGCCGCCCGATTGCCCCGGCAGCCGACAGCGCATAGGCCGACCAGGCCAGCAGCACGCAGGCGATGGCGGCAGTGACAAGTGCCGGGTACCAGCGGCCCTTCTCGGCGGCCACCGCCATACGTTCACCCGCCCCGAACAAACGGTACCAGCGTGGCCCAACGGCGATCACCGCCAGGTGAAGTAGGCCAATGATGGCGTTGAGTGCCGCTGCCAGCAGCAGGGTAGGGTTGATTCCTTCCGGCATGGCCAATGCTTCCCGCATCGAATGAGGGCGCCAGCCTACCGCAGCCGAATGAAACGGAGAATGGGTGTAGACTCGGGTTTATCCACATGGCTGCAAAGGGCATTGTTCAGGTGATCAGCGCGCAGGTGTTGTCCGGTACCACCCTTACCCTTGGCTGGCTGGGTTATGTGCCGTTGCTGGTGTGGGCGGTCAGCCGGGTGCGCTGGGTTGAACTGTTCACCGACCGGCGCCGGCAGCATCTGTTGTTTGGCACCGTGTTTTGTCTGTTTGCGTTGTGGCTGGTGAGGCGTGATTTCGATACCGGGGTGTCGTACCACTTCATCGGCATGACGGCTGTTACCCTGTTGCTGGACTGGCCGCTGGCGGTGCTGGGTGGGTTCATGGCTCAGCTCGGTTTGCTGGCGCTGGGGCGGCAGGATTTGGCGGCGCTGGGGGTGAACGGCTTGTTGCTGATTGGCTTGCCGGTGCTGATTACCGAAGTGTGCGCGATCGTGGTCGAGCGCGCTCAGCCGCGAAACCTGTTCGTTTATATTTTTTGTTCAGGGTTCTTTCCTGCGGCGCTGACTGTGCTTGTTTGCGTGCCTGCGGCGCTAGGGGTGTTGTGGCTGGATGGGCGTTTTGCCATGCCGGAATGGCTCAGCGACTTTGTGGGCTACCTGTGGCTGATGATGTTCCCCGAGGCGTTCATCAACGGCATGGTGATCAGTGCGCTGGTGGTGTTTTGCCCGGAGTGGTTGGAAACCTTTAACCGCACAAGGTATTTGCAGGCGCCCTGGAAGGAGGATGAGCGGTGAATGTGTGGTGGCCGTGCCGGCCTCTTCGCGGGCACAGCCACCTTGAAATCCGCTTAGTGCCGAGGCTCCAGGTCCCCCGAATACAGCTCATCCTCAGATTCTTCAGCCCCCGGAATCTTGTGTTCCTCAGCCGCCCAGGCCCCCAGGTCGATCAGCTTGCAACGGTCCGAGCAAAACGGCCGGAACGCGCTTTTCTCGTTCCATTCCACAGGTGCGCCACAGGTCGGGCAGTCGACGGTCAATGGCTGGCTCATGGCTGGCCTCCTTTCAAAGTCAGGTAAAAGTGGTGCAGGCGGTCAATCTGCTGATGCAGCGCGGCCAGGTCGCCGTCATTGACCACCACGTCATCGGCATGGCGCAGGCGATCCTCACGGGCCAGTTGGGCCTGTAAAATGGCCTGCACCTGCTCGGCACTGGTGTTGTCCCGTGCCAGGGTACGGGCTATTTGCAGTTCCTGCGGCGCATCGATCACCAGCACGCGCTGGGTCTTATGGTATTGCCCCGACTCGATCAGCAGCGGCGACACATATACCGCATACGGCGACTGGGCCTTGGCCAGGTAGCTGAAAATCTCTTGCCCGATCAACGGGTGCAGCAGTTGCTCCAGCCATTTGCGCTGCGCCGGGTCGGCGAAGATCAGCTGGCGCAGGGCGGCGCGATCCAGCTGGCCGTCGGCCTGCAGCACACCCGGGCCGAAGCGCTCGACAATGCTGGCCAAGGCCGGACGGCCGGGTTCGACCACCCAGCGCGCTGCCTGATCGGCATCGACCAGGTGCACGCCAAGCTCGACAAAGCGCTCGGCAGCGGCGCTCTTGCCGCTACCAATGCCGCCGGTAAGGCCGAGAATCCAGGGGGTAAAGGCTGCAGTGGCCATCAGTATCCAAGCAGTTGCATGTAAGAGGCGACTATTTCATCACCCCAGAGCACGGCAATCCACCCCGCAATCGCCAGATAAGGCCCGAACGGCATCGCCGTGCCCATGGCATGCCGGCGCAAACGCAGCAGGCACAGGCCAACCAGCGCACCCACCACCGATGACAGCAACAACGTCAGCGGCAACACCTGCCAGCCACCCCAGGCCCCGATCAGCGCCATCAGCTTGAAGTCGCCATAGCCCATGCCTTCCTTGCCGGTGACCAGCTTGAACACCCAGTACACCGTCCACAGGCTGAGGTACCCGGCCACCGCGCCCCACAGCGCGTCGGTTAGCGGGGCGTACAGGTTGAAAGCATTGACGATCAGCCCCAGCCACAGCATCGGCAGCACCAGCACATCCGGCAGCAATTGGTGTTCTGCATCGATCAGGCTCAGGGCCAGCAGGCACCAGGTCAGTGGCAGTGCCAGCAACGCCTCTACCGAAGCGCCAAAACGCCACGCCACCACCAGCGACAGCAGCGCGCTGGCGATTTCCACCATCGGGTAGCGCGGGCTGATACGGGTTTTGCAGGCTGAGCAATGCCCGCGCAATGCCAGGTAACTGATAACCGGAATGTTCTCCCACGCGCGAATCTGATGCGCGCAATGTGGGCAGCGGGAGGCGGGCAGGCACAGGTCGAACCGTTCGTGCTGCGTAACCGGCAACCCCAACACTTCTTGTGCCTCACGCTGCCATTGCCGCTCCAGCATGATCGGCAGCCGATACACCAGCACATTCAGAAAACTGCCCACCAACAGGCCGAGCAGCGTGGCCAGGGTGAGGAAGTACGCCGGCTGCTCTGCCAGCAAAGTCCATAAAGTCATGTTCAGATCAAGCTACCCAACTGGAAGATCGGCAGGTACATCGCCACCACCAGGCCACCGACCAGCAGGCCCAGGATCAGCACGATGGCCGGCTCCAGCAGGCTGGTCAACTGGTCCAGCGCCTGGCTGACCTGTTCCTCGTAATGGCTGGCGGCCTTTTCCAGCATCTGGTCCAGCGTGCCGCTGGATTCACCGATGGCCGTCAGTTGCACCAGCAACGGTGGAAACAGCGGATCACCCGCCATCGCCTGGTTCAGCCCCTGCCCATTGGCCATGCCCTGGCGCAGCCGCAACACCGCCTGCTCGTGCAGATCGCCACCGGTTACCCGGGC
Organism: Pseudomonas monteilii NBRC 103158 = DSM 14164; assembly: GCF_000730605.1. Lineage (GTDB taxonomy): Bacteria > Pseudomonadota > Gammaproteobacteria > Pseudomonadales > Pseudomonadaceae > Aquipseudomonas > Aquipseudomonas monteilii. The sequence continues at coordinate 6,560 of NZ_BBIS01000059.1, forward strand.
CACCGTACCCAACCCATCCAGCAACGGCACCCCGGCGCTGTAGGACGTTGCCAGGCTACGCGCAAACCGCGCCAGCGCCGCCTGCCCCAGCAATTTGCCGAACACCGGCAAACCCAGCACCTGCCGAGATATCCACAGGCGCGCTGGCGCATGCTGTCGGTACACTTGGCGCCCGGCAAAACCTAACACCGCAGCGATCACCAGCAACAGCGGCGCAAATCGACTCAGCCCTGTGGACAAGTCGATCACCCACTGGGTAAATGCCGGCAAGGCTGCCCCTACACCCGCAAACAGGCTCTCGAATTTCGGAATAACCTCTAGCAACAAAATGGCCGACACCCCCAGCCCGGTCAGCAACAACAGAAGCGGGTAGATCATCGCCTTGCGCACCTTCTTGTGCAGCGCCCGCCGCTGTTCCAGCATGCCCGCCAGCTGCTCCAGCTGCCGGTCGAGCGTGCCAGACTGCTCACCCACCCGCACCAGGTTGCAATACAGCGCATCGAACCATGCCGGGTGGCGCTGCAACGCATCCGCCAACCCCAGGCCCGAGGCCACATCCTGTTTCAATCGCTCCAGCAACGCCGCCTGCGCCGCATTGCAGCCACTGCGCCCCATCACCTCGAACGCCTGCAAAAGCGGCACACCCGCCTTGAGCAAGGTCGCCAACTGCCGGCTGAAACCTGCCGGGTCGGCCTTCTCGCGGCGCTTCGGCAAACTGACCGTCAGCCCGCTTGCCGGCCGTAAACTGGCCACCATGATGCCCTGGCGAATCAGCCCGGCCCGCACATAAGCCGGGCTGCGCCCAGGTGTTTGGCCACTGACCGGCGTGCCGTTGGCGTCGGTGCCATGCCAGCTGTAGAGCGGGGAAGATGAAGTCATGCAAAGGTCCTTTTTTTTGCCCGTGCGACAAGCCTGGAAACAGCTTGCCGCGTCCATGCAAGGGCGCGCGTCCGTGATGCTCACTAGAGTAGTTCAGCGAAGATGACGCCCAAGCGGGCAGGGGTGACAAAAGGTGTCTGTTCAGGCCTACTGCGCCGCTGCCGGTTGGGGCGCAACCGACCTCAACGTGTAAGCGAATGAAAAAGGAAATACGTTCATGAAAGGGCAACGCGGTATCACCCTGATCGAACTGATGATCGTTGTCGCGATCATCGGCATTCTGGCGACCATCGCCTTACCGATGTACACCAACCACCAGGCACGCTCCAAGGCGGCGGCCGGGTTGCTGGAAATCAGCGCGCTGAAGACGGCGATGGACCTGCGCCTGAATGACGGGAAAGACGTGGGAGGCGTGGCCGAACTGGGTGGCCAATCTGCCACGACGCATTGTGCGATCACCGCCGGAGGCAAGGCGGCGGATGGCAGCGGGAAAATTGAATGTACGCTGGTGGATGCGCCGGCCAATGTGGTGGGTAAGGCACTGACCTTGACGCGCTCGGCCAGTGGGTGGGTGTGTACTACCGACATCGAGGAAGACCTGGCGCCCAAGGGTTGCAAGGGGGCTTGAGGGTAAGGGATTAAACTAGCGGAAACAGGGGTTTGCGTTGCGGGTGTGAGCAGTGGTACGTTGCGCTACACGCCGGTGTAGCTCAGTCGGTAGAGCAGCGCACTCGTAACGCGAAGGTCGCAGGTTCGATTCCTGTCTCCGGCACCACATCCAGCTCCACTGCATTCCACGGAATGCTTTGGAAGCCCTCTAAACCGGCCTTTTGGCCGGTTTTTCATTTCCACGACCCTCCGTCGGGAACCAACAAAATCCCCAATAACCGGGGGTATTTTTGGGGTACAGCGTCTTTCCTGAATGGAGAACGTACCCCTATGCCACGCCTAGCCACTCCGCTCAGCGACCTCAAATGCCGAACGGCCAAACCGCGTGATCGCGCCTACAAACTGTTCGACGGCGGGGGCATGTACCTGTACGTCGCACCCAGTGGCTCGAAGACTTGGCGGCTGCGGTATTTCAAACCCAACGGCAAGGAGGGCACGCTGATCATCGGTAAATACCCCATCGTTTCGTTGGCCGTCGCGAGGACCAAGCGAGATGAGGCTAAAGCTCTGTTGCTCGACAACCTTGATCCGATGGAAGAAAAGCAGAAGGCCAAGATCGCCGCTCAGCGGGCGAGTCTTCTATTTGAAACCGTCGCTCTGGAGTGGCATGTCGAAATGTCCCGACGCTGGACAGAGGGCCACGCGAAGACAGTGCTGAGCAGGTTGCGCACCCATGTATTTCCACTGATCGGCCAGCGGCCTATCGCTGAACTCGACACCCACGATCTCCTTGAGGTCACCCAGCGAGTCAAAGATCGCGGCACGATGGATGTTGCGCTGCGTGTGCAGAACTACTTATCTACTATCATGCGGGGCGCTAAGCGAGCGCGACAGATCACTCAAAATCCGGCACTCGATCTGGCCGGCTCGATTCAAGCGCCGCGAACTGTGCACCGTCCAGCTCTCTCGCTAAACCGCCTTCCTGAATTGTTGAGCCGAATAGACAACTACACCGGTCGCGAACTGACCCGGCTCGCAGTGCTACTGACGCTGCATGTGTTCGTGCGCTCCAGCGAACTGCGCTTTGCACGATGGGATGAATTCGACCTACAACGGGCGATGTGGGAGATCCCCGATACCCGTAAGCCAATTGAAGGCGTCCGCTATTCCACACGCGGGACCAAGATGAGTGGAGACATTCAGATAGTGCCGCTGTCGCCTCAAGTCATCGAAATCCTTGAGCGGCTACGCAGCTTGAATCGGTTCTCTGAACTGGTGTTGCCCGGTGACCACAGGTACTGGAAACCCTTATCGGAGAATACGGTTAACCAGGTGCTGCGCAATATGGGGTACGACACCACCAAGGACGTGTGCGGCCATGGTTTCAGGACCATGGCTTGTAGTGCCTTGCTCGAATCAGGGCTGTGGACGGACGCGGCGATTGAGCGGCAGATGAGCCATCAAGAGCGTAACCGCGTGCGCGCCGCTTACATCCACAAGGCCCAGTTTCTGGAGCAGCGTCGGTTGATCATGGCGTGGTGGAGTAACTACATCGATGCCAACAGATCGGGCCATGTCACCCCGCATGAGTTTGCCCATCCGGTAGGCGACAACGTCACCGCCTTGCCAAATGGCCATGGCGCATTCAATCGCGGGTGAGCCTGCAAGATCAGCGCTGGCTGCTCTCTCACGCGGGTCCATCCAAACAGGACTGCAAAGCAGCCCTGTTTGGATGGACCTCACTTTGAAAAGCTAAAAGCCACGACATTGTCCGGGAGTTACCACGGAATACCACCGGTGGATAACCGCTTTTCACGTCCCCAAGAGCACTGAGTTTCGGCCCTTGACCGGGTTTATCCACAGGCGTAGAACTGGCCATGCAAGCGCTGTCGATGACAGCACCCCAGGTGACCCGAGCCTTCAAGGTCACGCCGCTCCCGCGGTGGTTCTTCCCAAGGGCGATTCGCATCCGGCAGCTCGCCCGGTCACTACCCATGTGATGGATGCTCTTACACATATAGCGCTCGTGCGCCAGATACACCGTACCTCGCTGTCCTGCAGCAACCTATCCGCTTGGCTGAATATTGCGCCAACCTGTGCCCGTCTCTTTCTTATGGAAAGAGACGGGCACTTCTACCACTGCTGCAGCCCTGATCGCACATGGCTTTGCGGCTTTCCCCCTCGTGACAATCGGCGTGACAAACGCCGATGTCACCAGCAACAGCCTTGTAGATGATGGTGCTGCAGATCAAGGAATGGACTGCACCTGACTGACAGTCAGGCATGCCCCGGTCATCGCATTGCTGCTTGCACCTGGCTCAGGATCTTCAGGCGCTGGTCTCGTCAGCCAGTGCTGCCTCCACCCGCCCACCGGTAACGGTGTTCAGGAGGCCAGATCATGAGATGCCCTGGCTCCCGGACGTAAGGAGCCGCCAGTCCCGCGTTAGAGGACGTCCCCACAGGTCGCAGGGGCCTTGATCCCTGATAACACTCAGCATTCTTGGCGGGATGACGTGGGGCGAGGATTGGAGATTGGAAGATGAGGTGATCGATATGGCATTGGTAGGTAGACGCGAAGGTCGTAATTTCGGTTACGGCAGGTAATTGAGCTACGCAGGACTGCAGGCGCTTAAAGACATGTTCGGCGGCGGCCACTACGGCACGGTCAAAGCGCACTGTGGTCGGTGGCAGGCATTCGTGAAGTGGTGCCGCTCCGAACAAGGGCCCGGTATCAATGATGCGCGGCACATTGATCGAAAGGTGTTGGCCGACTATGCGGCGTACCTACGCGATATGGTTGGGCGCGGTGATCTCGCCGTCAGCACCGCACAAAATCGGCTGTCCAGCGTGATCAGTACCATGGCGGCGCTTCGGTGATCAGCACGTGAAATTGCCCAGTCCGAGCAAGGTGTTGGGTATGCAGCGCAACGGGGTTCGGCACTTGGTGCCCCAGGGCCAAGACCGCGAACAGGTTAGGCAGATCGTCGATACGCTATGCAGCCGTGATCAGAGGCGGGCCGCAGCGATCGTTCTGTTGGCCCGAGCTACCGGAATGCGCTTGCGTGAGGCCGTCTTGGCTGATCTGCCACGGCTAAGCAGAGAGGGTAACGAACTCGGCAAGATTAACATTCAGGATGGCACCAAGGGCGGCCGCTCCGGGGCCTTAGCGCCACGTTGGATTGGGGTGGACGACCATGTTCGAGGAGCACTTGGGCTTGCAAGGCAGGTGTCGCCTGTGGGTAGCCGCAACCTGATTGCGCCACACGAAAGCTACCTGAGTCTTCTGCAAGAAATCATTCGCCCTGCGCGGGAAATCCTCCATGCCCACAACCTTAAAGGCTTCCATGAGCTACGAGTGGCGTACGAATGTGAGGGTTATGAGCAAATCATCCAACACCGTGCGCCCATCAACGGCGGCCAATGTCGCCGGGTAAATAGGCACCTTGATCTTGAGGCCCGAAGCCAAATCGGCTGTAAACTGGGGCATGGTCGAATCGACGTGGTCGCTGTTTACGTTGGGGGTCGGACACAAGTAAGTCATTGGATCTGGAGTTATTCTTGGCTGGCGCGCTGACGGGTTCGTACTCGACACGGAAACGCCATTTGCGGCAAGTGAAGACCATCCAAGCTGAAATCGCCGAGCGCTAGCAGCGGGTCACCCCCAGTGCCTGGCAGCGAAAACATTTAGCTTGATTTTTGGAACATTGTCTTGCCGGGCGAAGTGAGGAAGCTAAGTATTAATATTTGCTAACCGTACATCTGCTCGCAAGTCGATAAAAAGGCATGGGTATTTAATTGCTAGTTGAAGATTTTGTGCTTTTTAGGGTGATTAAACTCAGTTCTCTATGCTGTATTTAAAAGTCGGAAAATACCCCGGCATGATACTTTGCGAGTGGCTTAATCAGTCAGCAGAACGCTAGGGATATTTTTTGGTAATGGGAAGTGATGGTGAAGTTGGGTAATAATCTAGTTCCAGTTTGTTGAATGCCTCTAAGGGTTGTAGATTTCTGGTGTGTCGAAGTTTTGTGTGTTATGTTTTGCCGGGTGAGTTTTGTGAGAAATCGTGGAAAGGAAGCAGCTAAAATTGAATAAAAGAGATGAAAGGTTTAGAGGGCTTTTAGAAGCTCGTGGTGTTTGTGATGAGAAGATTGTTGACGTATTGGAGTCTGGGTATACGCTTGGAATGGTTCCTGGAACTATAAGCGATCAGATGTATGGGAATAAGATGTTCTCAAGCTGCTTTGGTATTCATGAATTTGTTGAGTATGTCAAAGGGAAACATGAATTTCAAAAGCTCCCTGGGTTTGTAGAGTATGTCGCAAAAAATATAGATGATATAAAAGGCGTACTGCTTGATGCTCGACGACAAAGGTACATGCGTGATGGGATTTTGTCCTTCCGAGGTCAAACATCTCAGTATTATTATAAGCGAAAGGTTCCGAGCCCTGTTCGGGCTAATGAGCGAGGTGAAGAGTTATCCATATTTCCAGGGCTGTTCAGGCAAAAAGGTGAGTACTATACATTTTATGATGTGCCTAGCGAGCAACGTACCCTGGCTTACTTCCTTCATGAGCTAGAACCTAATAATGCTGAAGTTTACTTGGATAGCTCGCATGCATACGATATGATTCGCGTTGAACAGCACTATGCGACTCAGACTTCCGGGTTGGATATATCATTCGATATCGAGACTGCAATTTTCTTTGCTACATATAAAATGAAGCGTAATTCTTCTGGTGTTGCCTATTATGAGAAGATAAAGAAGGGTGAGCACAAGGGAGTGATATACGGATTCTGTTTTAGAGATCCTTTGGTGAAAAGCGCCGAGTATCTGATTTCTGAGTTTGATCTCTTCAGAACATATAAGCCGCAACGAGTGTTAAGGCAGAGTTGCGGGCTTCCTCTATTTGGGTCTCATGAGCGAAATATCGCAGTGACTGACCTGGATTTCGTGATTAAGCTAGATAAAGACTTTGATTATGAAGGGCTTAGGATGCCAGAGTATATGTTTCCTAATGTGCTGGAGGATAAATTCTATGGAAAACTTTTAGAGCTTAAAGATCGTTATCCGAAAGAGCTGTCAAATATCGTAGAATATCAGGGGAGTAGAGGCGGAGTTACAGGCTGATTATATCTTGAAGATGTCTGGTTATCGTTGTTTATATGGGGTTGAGTCATCGCAAGAATAGTGCCAGTAAGCTGTTGGTTGTTATCGAATTTCCTGAGTATTCCAATGTGGGTTTTTCGTGAAGCTCTTTGCGGTTTCCTGTTCTATGAATTCTCCAAGGAGGAATTATGCAGTTTGCAGTAGCTCTTATAGAATACCTGATTTCCGGAATTGTTGCTTCGGTTTGGGTCGCGTTGGTAATCAATAATTTTGTTCCGCTTCCCCTTAATAAGATAAATGATTATAAAGAAATATTTGTCGTAATTTACTTCCCCGTTGCCTATGTGTTGGGGATATACGTTGACACTACGTCATCATTTCTGATTAGGCGCGCGAAGTCTTTGGATTCTAGTTTTGAAGGTGCTAGTAAATTATATTCTTGGTTTCGAAAGTTTTTTGTGAGTGCATACAATTTTTTTGCAGGAAAACCGAAGCAAGACTCGTATGAGCGAGGCGCCGAAATTCTTTCTCAATCAATTCCTGACACTGTTAGAACGATGGAGGCATATGTAAGTAGGGACCGAATTGCGCGAGGTGCTGCTCTAAATTCGTTGGCAGGTGCGATTAGTGTTTTTTTCTATGCACCTACTGATATTAGAGTACCAGTTTCTATCGGTTGCCTAATAATGTTCGTGTACTCATTGTTTATGTACAAAAGGTTGCGGCGCCTTTCGTCTCGTTTTAAACGGGTAGCTATTTCGAAAATTAAGAGTAGGCCTAGTGCCGGAGGTTGAACTTTGGCATAGAATTTTCCCGAGGTTTCAGCTCTAGGTTTGAATGCGAGCAAGATTAGCGTATGATCCAGTTTCATTTGAGTCACGACATCGCCTGCATTCATTCCGCTAAATAACTAGATCTTGCGCCGTTATCAAGATTTTTCGCGTTTTGTTAAACTTCAATACTTGAGGTGGTTAGGCATCGCTTTGTCCTGGATAAATGAGCAATACCATTGCCTCCACAATGGCAGAATTCGGTCGACTGTCGAAGTTCATGACGCCTTAAAATGCTTCCGGAGACCTTGCTCTAGCTTTTCAATAGTCTCCGCTGCCACTATTATGGCTCAGTAGGCGGAAAGTACTCAGCCAGTATAATGCACCGTCTATTCGAGCTAGCTTGCTTGCCAAGTTCTTGAACTCATCATTAAAATGATCGCGCTATGCAGCTTCAGAACATGGGGCGAACGCACTTTTTACTCAAGCCAATACCATCCCAACTCTTGTAGGAGTAATTGTCTTGCTCAATTTCTACAAGCTGGTGCGTTCCGTGTAGGTGCGGGTTAACCCTCGAACACGGGCGCAGCCCGTGCCATCCACGACTACGCTAGGCCAAAGCCCTTTAGTTTCTTCCGCGCAATCCACAGATAGCTGGTTTGCTCGCTAAAAAAGTCTGCAAATTAGACTAACTGCTACTCTTCGTCCAGTCTCTGAAATCCCTGACTAAGGAAAATAAATCCGCCCCCTTTTCGCGCATCACTTGCGTCGAACGGCTCATTAACTTTTGAAAGGCCTGAGGATTCAAAGCAGGCCCGCTACCAGACCCATTTAAGGCGATCATACAAGGAAACTAACTTCTTAAAATATGACGCGTAATTATTGTTTTCTAGCTTGTCCTCATTTGTTATGAGAAAGCCGTGAAGGAGGTCGAGGTCAATTTTTTCAGTTTGAAGGAATGGTATAATTGCAGCAGCGACTTCAGGCGGGCAACTTCTTATAATTTCTTCCATCGACTGATCTTGGCGCTTAGCAAATCCCGATTTGTAGGTCTTGAGTCTTAAGTTTTCAGGGTTATATTTAGCCCATTTATCCAAATTGAATCCGCTTTTTTTGTATGACTCTTCGTCATGTATTCCGATTTCGTTTAAATACTTGAATACTGGAACATACGGAGTGCCTCTTCCAGCGCGTGGTATCGCCGATTGCAAAATGCGAGTGGGGTCGTAATTGCGATTTTGGTGGAGGGCGTCATGAATCAAGTCTCGCACCTCAATAGCGTCATACCCTACTTTGGCAATCTCTGGGGCTTCAGTTGTGGCGAGGCTGACGCCTACTAGGAATTCAACGTCCTCTTTGTTTTCTATTTCATCAATACCGACTACGCACAGTTTTTTTTCTGGTTCCAGCGATCGCACTAGTTCGTACATTTGCTCTTTGCAGTATCGGAGAACACGGGCGGGAATTTTTCTTCTGGTCGCAGCAAGCGCTTTATAAATTTCTGTGAAATCATTAGTCTTAATAAGGACGAGAGGGATTTGAACCTTGTCAATTGTTAGGTATGTATCAGATATGCCAGGATCTTCACCATTTTTGGGGCGCTGAACAAAAATTAGATTTTTGCGCAGTTGTTCAATTTGGTCCTGACCTATACACAATGAAATTGCTCGTAGTAAGCCTGTAATGTTAGTGTCAGTAAGAGAGTATCCTAAGAATATTACTGGATGCTCGACGAAGACGGTGATGAGCTTGGCGGCTAAATATGCATTTCGTTCGTTGAATGTAGTGTAGTCATCAGAGGTGAGTACTAGCGATTGAGGCTCGGTTGCGCAACCGTGAATTTTATATATTTCGCATATTTCTTGCGGGTTAGAGAACAAAAGCTCGTTCTGTCCGATGAATACCTTATAATCAGGAAATAGACCCTCTAGGAAAAGATCCCAATTTGTGGTGATAATTCCGTCGACATTTAGGCTTGAAAGTAGTTCTACTTCTTCACGATACCCGTCGGTAAGTGCTGTCGCAGAATCTAGGTTGGCCAAGTAATTGCATATTTCAATGCGCAGAGCTGAGCTGCTATCTCTTATCTCATTTTTATTGATCTGAACGCTTTCGGCGAACTCAGGAGCTGACCACCAGTATGAGTGAAATTCGTTTGCGAGAAGCTTTGCGGCGGCGGGAGTAAGGCCGTCAGCACTTCCGCGATAGTATTCATACGGTTTATCCATGAGACAGAAGCGGGAGAGTAGCCCCTCCCAGTTTTCCAGCCCAATGTATCTGCGGGAAAATCCTGAACCGATGAAGAGGAATGCACCTGCGGCTCTTGCCTTCAGTATCTGCGTGAGGTCTCGCTCAATCGTCATGTGGGTTTCCTCCTGTCACATTTTGGCGCGCTTCTTTAGGGAGCGCAGGGCAAAACGAGAATCTAATCTGAAACGTGCGTGGCTGGATAGCGTCGGGGCTTCGAATCAGGAATAAACTTCCAGCCGGATGTTGCGAAAATGGTACGAAAGATCGGTTGAGTTGGTGGATGTCACAAAAACAAAGGGTTGGAGCGGAGTGGGACCCACCCATCTAACGGAGCTTTTTCATGGTGCACCCGGGATGTCTGTGGGGTAGGGCGCTAGCGGACCGCTGAAAGTCCCGCTTTTGACACGAACGTGGCGTTGAGCCTAACAGCAATCTTTGTGGGAGCGGGTTTAGTCGAGAACACCGCACAGCCATTGCCATCCAGTGCCGCGCCTGGTTCGCGGCTAAATCCCACAGCAGGCCCGTGGCGCTCACGAAGCCAGTTCTTTTCAGCGGCAGCTTCGGGTTCATAGCTGCCATTCCCTTGAAGAGCCTGAGACTGGCTTTGGCGAATGGATGGCAGAATGCCTCAGCGCATTTCATCACCCTGTCAGGGTTTTTCACCGGGGCAGGAGCCTGAGAATAGGCTGAGGATAATTTTCAACTGAATGGGGACAGGCCCATCTGTCCCCATTTCTGCCAAGGGAGTGCCGACGTCCAGAGCTTCCCTCCAACTAGTGAACTATGGCCCGGCACGTTCAGCGCAAAATCGAGCAGCGTCAAGCAACGAGCCCAGACTCATGGTATTCCCTTACTTGCACGCCTCTGCGTGCTGGTAAAGGAATACGCTTGAGCAAACGCGGGAATCATGTCATTTTAATATCAACATGGGTGAATTTGCAGTAGGGTTTAGGCGCAAAATTTGGCAATGACTCTGTAAATGGGCCTGCGTTTAAGGCTGAAGTACACTAGCCCGCACAATGAAGAACATCACAACCTCAGAAATACACTTTCCGTGGAGATGGAAAGATTACTTCGCTTATAAAAGGAGCGGCGCATTGCGAGTAGCAGACTTTGAAGAGTCCGAATATAGGGGCCCATTGTATAATCAGTTAGAGTGGGGAAATCATCTGCTGTGGGAGCCCGGGCAAGTATTTGAGAAACACATTGGCATCGACCGCGCCTCAATGTGTACTAACTCGTACCTATGGTCAATGCATGGCTTTTCTTCCCCTTTAGGAGGAACGCTGATGCATCGCCGTCACTGGGGATTTATTTGGTCTCGACGCAAGAAGAGAAAAGAACTGCCTAATTTCCAGCTGAATTTATTTCTTCAAGCCAAAAGGCCGTATAGGCTTTCAAGTGGTAGCAAAGATCTCAAGGCCAAGGGGATTAAAGCGGGGTGTTGGAAATTTGAGATCACAGCTCACCAGCAAATAGCGCTTGAAAAACTTGATGCGAAGCTTGCAGGAGATGCCTTGGTTTGTTATGCATCACCATCGTTTCACATTCAAAGTGATCTGTATAAACACACGATATCTAAAACCATTGTTGAAAACTCCACATTTCCATCAGCGAAGTGCCTTCGTAATCACTCCGCGTGGTATTACGATCAGCCAGGGGCTACCGGCTGCGCGAATCCAGAATTCGAGTCAATTCAAGAGGCTGGTCTCGAGCAGAGAATTCGTACGCTTATTGAACGATCTTCAGAAAAATTTACGGGCGGTGAATTGGAGAATAGAGAGTCGCTTCTCAAGTTGGCCAATCTTGTGTACGAGTTCGTTGTCGAAGACGGCCCTTCTTTCGCGAGCGCGAGGTTTTCAGAAGAAATTCAATATATATCCGATTACGTCGATGCGGCGGGGCTAGACGATAATGCTGACTATGTTAAGAGCTACCTATCCGTTATTGCATTTTGCTATTTCTACAAGCTTCAATGGTTCGTGATTGGTTAATTTCTAAATATAGGCAGTTCTCGGATGCTGAGCGATTGTTAATGGGTCAAAAGTCGGCGTTCTCGACAGACGGTAGTCGATCTAAAACTGTCTTTCGCGAGAGACGGCTTACGGTTGAATCCATAACCCAAAACATACATTCAATACCGAAGCCGTCATGAGTCGAAATTAAATAGTAAAAAATCAGACGGCAGGCCTTTGGCGGCGCATAATTTTAATCAGAGCGGCAGAGGGGGCGTCACCTGTGTCTACATTGCCAGGTTTCTGTCGTTCCCAACCTAGCGTTTGAAGCGGGTGGGCGTAGCTCTCATTGGATCTTCCCCAATTTCCGATTCGATTCCATCGAAAGCCATAACCAGCTGATTTTCTTATAGATACCGTATGAGGTACACCAAAAAATCCACCAAATTCCAGCCCCGCGAAAACCGTGCCCTCACGTCCAACAACCGTCCGTCTGTCTCCGCACCATTCAAAAGCGCAATCAGGCTGCAGGCAAAGCACGCCCCGCCCAGCCTCCCAAACAGCACCCACCTCCAGCCCAACGCCGCTCCGCTCCACCCCCCCCCCGAGAACGGTGCTCAGGAGGCCAGATCATGAAAGCTGCCGGTTGCGAATGTTAGTAATCGGCAACTTGAGTTGTCTACACAAATCCTGGGGCGTCGGACGGCGAGGCTTTTAGTTTAATGCAGGCATCTAAAAACAAGCTTCCCAGCGGAGAGATTTTAACGCCGCCGCGAATTACTCTAGCTTCATATTCGTTTTTTCCTGAAATATCGAGGAGTATTTTTTGGGTTTCTTCGCTACTTTCCAATCTGCTATATCCATCAGAGTCGTGGAGGCCATATACAGGCAGAATCTCTACAAGCCCCAGGCGCCGCAAGTTGTCTATGTAGTAAGGGCTCATGTTAGGTAGTTCGCACTGTGCATCATCACCGAGGAAATTTATTAGTATTGTGTGGTCGTATCCCGCATGGCTCTCTTTAATTTCTGCCCGAATATTGATTGTTGGGAAAGCATTTCTGTCTAAAAACAATTTCATTATTTTTGCTTCATCAGCCGTCATCTGGCGAATTATCTCAACGAATGCAGGATGAGAAGATTCTGCTGTTGCTCTATCCATGGCTGTGGCCAAAAGATTGGCATATAAATCACTAAGTGCTTCTTCATGACCAATGTATCGAAGGGCATCCAATGCGGGTCCTGCTACATTAAGCTTAGGCGGTACTATGTTCTCAATCGGTGTGTCTTTAAGCTTTTCTGCTACTTTTGTCGTCACAAATTTACTGAGTTGATCATAACCCCAAACTAGACTGCTTAGGGGCGATAATGCGATATTAACTGTCTTGGCTACAGTGTGTAATCCTTTCCCGATTTCTCGAACCGAGGGCTGCAGCAAGTCTTGATAAATCGGAACTTCTTTGACTAGGCCTGTGACTGCATCAATCGTGTTTTTGACATTTCCTGATTCGGACATATATTTCTCTCAGTATTCATGTGATTAACGATTGTGCCATGCATTGCGCGTAATGCGCACCGCTTTATCCTTTTTTCTTCCAGTTAGACAACTTGCGAGCAGTTGTCTTGAATGAGCGTCGGCTTTTGGCCGAAAGCAGCCTCTGGCGCACGTCCGCAATTGGTCGAAAGCTGTCGCTCGGGAATGACCTCTCTTGCCCGTATTCTGCCTTCCACTGAAGGCCGCTGTGGGGCGTTTCTGTCGTACCCAACATAGCATTTGAAACAGGAGGGAGCAGCTCTTACTGGATCTTCCCCAATTTCCGCTTCGATTCCACCGAAAGCCATAACTAGCTGATTTTTTATAGATATCCTAAGAGGTAAATCAAAAAATCCACCAGATTCCAGTCCCGCCAAAACCGTGCCCGCACGACCAACAACCGTCCGTCTGTCTCCGCACCAGTTCAGGTTCCAGCGAAGGCTACCAAAATCTCTGGAACCCCCGTAAAACCCGCCTTCTGGCGGGGGGGCGTTATGGCGTTCCGTCGGAATCCAACAGCTCCCTGCCGACTTAGGGTGTTGCGTTTGTGTGAGGATAAATTGCGGTGAACACATAATCGGTAGTGGGGTGCCGGTTTTTCGCGTGCAAGGTTTCTAATCAGCAAGACATTGCCGGTTCCTGCCGTGTGCACTATGATAATCAGCATTAAACTGCTGATTAATGGTGTGGCGATGCCGCTCAGACTCACGATCCAAGCTTTCTCAGAGGGGGTATGGCGCGATGCAGCGACGCTCACGGTTGAGAACCCCGAGCGTGTGGCTGATGGACGTTGTCTTGTCGCATACGACAGCGACTACATCATCGCGAACTTTGATCGCATGGAGGATCGTTGCGAACGGGCCCTAAGCGTTAACCTTCCGTTGAACTGGGACCACCATGACGTCAAAGGGTATCCCGCATTCCTCTACGACATCATTCCCTCTGGTGCTGCCAAGGACTCTCTTGAAGCCCGCTACGGGCGTCTCAAGCCCGAAGGCGTGGAACTGGAGCTGTACCTGCTAGAACGCTTCACGCCGGCCCCTGTTGGGCATCTGCGCATCAAGGAGTCGGTGGAAGGCCTTCAACCGGATCGGAGCGAGGCTTTCGCGCATGCTGAGGTCGTGAACAGGACGAACGAGTTTCTTGAATATGCCTACGAAACCGGCGCGGCATTGGGCGGCGCTACCGGTGCCAACGGTCAAGCCCCCAAACTGGTCATGACCGAAGCACACGACGGTGCTCTGTACGCTGATGCGATGCTTCCCGATGACCAGGCGTGCCGTCACTGGCTGATCAAGTTCGCGCGTAATCGAGGCGGCGAGCGCGACAAAGACATCCTGCGAACAGAGTTTCATTACTACAAGGCGGTTGCTGCCCTCGGTCTTGATACGGTTCCCACTGATGGTCTGGCGCTTGAAGAGGCAGTGAAGCCAAGCCTCTGGATGCCACGGTTTGATCGCCAGGTAGTAGATGGCGTGGTGGAGCGGATACCGCTGGAGTCGGTGTACTCGATCTGCGGCATTACCGGCTACGCGCATCCGATGGCGCACGTCGAAGTGGTTCACCGGCTGGTAAGTCTATGGGTCGATAACGGCCAGCAGGATGAGGTGGACGACCTGGTGTTCGAGTATGTAAGGCGCGATCTGCTGAACCGCATTCTAGGGAACACCGATAACCACGGTCGCAACACCTCCATCATGCGTGTGGGTGGGAGGTTTCGTTTGGCCCCAATCTATGACCTCGCGCCAATGATCCTGGATGAAGAGGGTATTACGCGGACGACGAAGTGGGCTGCGGAGCGTAAGGGGTCTTCTAACTGGAGCGACAACTGCGCTGAGCTTATTGGTTACACGGATCCCGATGTTCTGCTGCAACGGTTGATGAATGCGGCTGAGGAATTCAGGGCGTTGCCCGATCTGCTGATTGATGTTCCTGAATCGATGCGCAATGCAGCCTCTCTACCCCTGAATAACCTGGACAAGCGACTCGTGGAGTGGGGACTGCGATGAAAAAACTACAGCCTGAAGAGCGCGCTCAGCTCGTAGAGGAAATCGTCAAGCGCAATGCGGCGGGGCTCGATCCAATTGGGATATCCATCCGCCGTCTGCGGCTCGAAGTGACTGGGCTTGACCAAGAGACCTTCGCTGCCATGTGCAAGATCTCCACGAAAAGCCTGTACGAACTGGAGAGCGGGAAATCGAATCCGAAGCTCAGTACTTTAGAGGCCGTGCTGCGTCTCTTTGGCATTCGGATGGGTATGGTGATGACTGCCAAAGATGATCCCACTGCAACGGTCGCCGGCAACACTGTCGGCCAGTTGAAGGCGGGTGGGCCAATCGCTGTGGTTGCGCGGCCGGTGGCGAATCTTTCGCCCCTGGCCAACGCTTACGTGGTGGCCGGACCGAAACGCGGGAAAAGCCCTGCGGCAGCCAAAGCGATGAAGGAAGTGTCGAGGCCGGCATCGCCACGGGCACGGAAAAGCAGTCAGGAAAAGTGAGATTGATTTATGACGGTGGTGCGCGGGACACCTTCGGGTGTGCCGGGCTCCTTTCGTCCCGGTCGGCCAACCCGCGTATTGCTGCCACCTTAACTTGCTTGGCCGCGAGCGGTGGCAGTTCCATCACGGAAGGAACTCATCACCGTTCGTAGGTTTTCAGCGCCACGGTGAGCATTTCATGGATATGCGCCCTCAGGGCCAAAGGTTCCAGCACCTCGATATCGGCAGCGTTCGCCATCAGAAACAATCGTAGCCCTTGGGTGTCGCGAATCCTGCAGGTCAGCAACCATTTGTCCCCGTCTTGCAGCAGCTTCTGGTTTTTCTCCAGCGGGTTCTCAGAAAGCCGGTTGTACAGGTTGGGGCTTAGCCGAAGGCGTGTTTTCTGTGCTGTTGAATGGATGGTCACCAAGTCTTTCTGGACTTCATCAGCATGAATGTCGTAATCCTCCGGGTCATCGATGATGCGCTTGCCCGGCTCTACCTTGGTAATCCTGTGTAGCATCAACGCACAGAGTTTATTGGGGCCGTTGCTGCTGTACTTGCCCCGCGGCACGCCGGGGCCAGGTGCTTCGCCGAGCCACTGCTCTTCGGCAACATATGCGGAGAGGTAAATATTGGAGTCCTGGTGAGATAAACCCAGTGGCTTGAGTTGGTAAACACACTCGACACCGTCGGCGGCGAGCGGGCGGTACCAGACCTCAAGGGGCTTGCCTTCGAGGATTGCCATTTGCAGGCGCTCAAGGTGTTTGGCGTTGTACTTGCCCGGCTGTAAAACAGTGAACCGCGTTCCTGAAGTAATGCGCTTGCTGAAGTTCAGCTTGCGCCGGGAACCATCATGCATGACCCGTTCGGTGTAGTCCTGCAGGCCCTTCAACTCGTCAGTCGCTGCTTGCAGGCCGAATCGTTCGGCATGCTTGAAAATCGCCGAGAGCGACATGGCGTCTGAAGGCGAAAGCACCAGCGAGTGGCTTCGGCCCACCGCAGACCAGAGCAAACTCCGTTTATCTGCCTCGTTGATGGTCGATCGAACGTAATCCAGGTCCTCCAGCACCTTCAAATCCCTGATGGTGGTTTTTTCATGCTGTTCGTCATCGTCATCCCCATGCCGACGAACCCACGCAACCAGCTTCGCATGCACTTTCGCGGTGGTCAGTGGCTTACCCGCTGCATTAAGAATCTGCCGCAGATAGTCACGGCGATGAGCTCGGTTGATCATTTAGTTTCAATTCGGACAAGAAGTGTCCCTATTGGAGTGCAACATGCTTCTCGTTGGCAAGGGAAAGACCTTGATCATGCCACTCACACCTCCATCGCAGAGGGTGTGGCAGAGAAAAGAGGGCACCGCGATGAGCGACATCGAGAGCGTCAAAGCACTGATTATTGAAAGCGCAGCCGACGGCATCGACGCTGTTGAGCTGCACCGGCGGTTGATGCAGGCGGATGTGAGCCTCGGTGAGGCTGAGGTTCAGACGATCCTGTTGGCATTGCAGGAAGAGGGTCGCCTGATCGGTCAAGAGGTAGAAGGCCAATGGCGGTACACCCGCTTCGGCAACAACGACGCTGCAAATGCAGCCCTGGAATACAGCCCGCAATTCGCGGAACGGATCCTCGCCGCTTCGTGCGATGAGTTTGTAGAAATCGATGTAGACGACATGATCCAGATGCTTGATGACATGCTCGCTCAAGCAAGATCTCGCCGAACCGATACCCAGTAAGTGCCTGCTACCGGGCATTTGTCAGCCATCTGAGGAAGTAAACACCATGGTAACCAGTGATGTGACGTCTGCCATTGTCAACGCCAAGCCGGGTATCCAGAAGTATCTGGCTTTGATGAGCCAAGTGGAAACGGTAGACGTTTCGACTGACGCACTGTTTCAGCGAGCGTATAACGGCTTCTATCGTGTGCAGCGGCGTGAGCGTTCCTGGTATGGCGCCTACTACCAGCTTATGGAGCAGTTGAAGGGATCGAAGCCCACGTTTGCCGAGGTTCTCGATCATATGCACCAGGCTACCGGGCGTTATGAGCCGTCGTTCTCCAGCAAGCTGGTTGCTACGTTGAACCCGCAAAAGCCGGTTTGGGATACGCATGTACTGCGCAACATCAACCGCAAGGCACCTTCCTACCAATCCCGTAAAAAGATCGAGGACGCCAAGAGCTGTTATGCGTACATGGAGGATTGGTACCAGACCTTTCTGGCGTCCACTGAATGCGCAGGTTGGATAGGGCAATTCAACGAACGGGTGCCCGAACACGGCAAGCTGACCGATTTGAAGAAAGTTGACTTCATTCTTTGGCAGATGCGCGGCTGACGGGTTGATCTGGGCTGGGTAGGGGTCAAGACGGTATCTACAACGCCCGCGCAAGCTGCTGAGGTATGTGCTTGCGCGGGCGGCCTGTATAGCCTGTGGAGGCAACTGTCTTCTTGTGGCGGTCAGGCCATTTCGAACCTGGCTCAGCTCACCGTAATCGCCGCATTCAACACCAACACCACCACCAACCCGACCAAAGCCACGATGGACTGCACCACCGAAATGGTCTTGGTGGCTTCGCCCATGGTCATGCCGAACGACTCCTTCACCATCCAGAACCCTGCATGGTTGGCATAGTTGAAGAACAGCGACCCGCAGCCGATGGACAAGGCCAGCAACGGCAGGTTGAGGCTAGGGTCTGCCCCCGCAAGCGGTGCCAGCAAGCCGGCAGCCCCGACGATACCCACCGTGGCAGAACCGGTAGACACCGAGAGCAACATCGCGATCAACCACCCCAGGATCAAGGGCGGGAACGCCGATTGCTGGGTCAGGTGCACAATGGCATCACCCACCTTGGCGCTGGTCAGCATCTCCTGAAAGGCGCCGCCGCCGGCAATGATCATGATGATGGAGGCGATAGGCTTGAGGCTTTTGCCCAACGCATCGCGCAGCTGTTCGGCGTCGCCGCCACGCGCCAGTACCAGGCTGGCGCCGGCGAACAGCACGCCCAGCAGCATGGCGATCAGCGGGTTGCCCAGGAAGCTGGCCATTTCCAGCAGCGCGTTGCCTTTGGGCAGCAGCATCTCGGCAACGGCATGCACCAGCATCAGGATTGCCGGCAGCAGCGCGGCCAGCATGCCGATGAATACGCCGGGGCGGGGCTGGTTGTCGGCTTTTTCAGTCAGGGTGAACTGGTCCAGCAATGCCTGATCAGGCCGCGTGCTCATACGCTTCGAGATGAACATGCCATACAGCGGGCCGCCCAGAATCATTGCAGGGATAGCGGCCAGGAAGCCGTAGAGCATGGTCGGCCCCACCGAGGTCTTGAGTACGGCAATGGCGGTCAAGGGGCCTGGGTGCGGGGGTACCATGCCGTGCATGGCGGCCAGCGCCGAAATCACCGGCACACCAACGTACACATACGCCGAGCCTTTGAAGCGCGCCTTGCCTTCCAGCTTGCGTGCCACGCTGAAAATCAGCGGCAGCATGATCACCAGGCCCACTTCGAAAAACATCGGGATGCCGATGACAAAGGCAACCAGCATCATGGCCCACGGAATCAAGCGGTCCGGGGTGCGTTTGAGGATCACATCCGCGACCTGCTCGGTGACGCCCGCGTCAGCCAGGATTTTGCCAAGCATGGCACCAAGCGCGATCACCACCCCGACTGCGCCCAGGGTCTTTCCGGCGCCTGTGAGCAGGTGGGAGACGATGCTGCCGGGCTCCATGTGGGTAGCGAAACCCACGCCGATGGACACCACCAGCAAGGCCAGGAGGGGATGCATCTTCAGGCGCGACACAATGAGTGCCACCAGCACCAGGACACTGACCAAGGCAGTCAGCAACAGCTGTATATCTAAAGGAGTCATGCAAGGAATCTCGGTTGGGCAGGCGCTCTGGCGGCACTCAGGATTTGAAGGCGGACGATTCGACGTCGAGAGGAATGGCACTGAGGCCTGCGGGTGGGGGTTCCGCACACGGCAAATGAACATTGTTTGGTGGGGTATTCATGGACCGATTCACCTTGTTATTTGGTCATCTATATGAATCGTTTCAAAGTATTTCGGTTGTGACCGGACACTGTCAAGCGCAGGTGGTGGTCTCTAGAGAAATGCACAGAGCCATTCCTGTGGGGGCGGGGAGGGGGCGCTCTGTTGTCAGGCATCACATTCGAGTGGCCTTTTAGCCCCGGCGGGCAATACTTCTCTCTATACGCAGGCGTGTTCCTGGTGGCACGCGCCGCTGGGAGGTGTCTGGTGAACAAACTTTCAATCGTGGGTGCCGGCCTGGTCGGCGAGGCGGCGGCGCAGATCATCGCCCGGGATGAGTTGTGCCGTGAGCTGGTGTTGATGGACGTGCAGGGTGAGCTGGCGCAGGGCAAGGCGCTGGATGTGTGGCAGGCCGCTGTGGAGTCCGGCTCCGATACCCGTGTGTACGGCGGGGCCAAGGCTGAAATGCTGGTGGGCTCCGAGCTGGTGGTGATCACCGCAGGCGTGCCGCGCAAGCCCGGCCAGTCGCGCCAGGACGTGCTGAGCATCAACCTGCCGATACTGGATGGCATCATGGCGGACATCAAACGCCATGCCCCGGCGGCAACGGTGCTGGTGGTGTCCAACCCGGTCGACGTGCTCACCTACCGTGCTTGGAGCCTCAGCGGCCTGGGGCGCGACAAGGTGTTCGGGCAGGCGGGGGTGCTGGATACTGCGCGCATGAAGTGCTTCATTGCCGAGGCAACCGGGTTCTCTGCGCGAGACATCACGGCGTTGGTGCTGGGCGGGCATGGCGACAGCATGGTGCCGCTGATGCGCTACTGCCAGATCGGCTCGGTGCCGCTTTCCCACTTCCTGTCCAATGAGCAGATCGAGCAAATTGTGGAGCGCACGCGTAAGGGCGGCGGCGAGATTCTGGGCTTGAAGAAGATGGGCAGCGCCTGTGATGCACCAGGCGTGGCCATTGCGCAGATGGTGGATGCCATCGCCAATGGGCGAAACCGCATTTTGCCGGCAGTGGCCATTCTGGAAGGGGAATACGGGCGCAAGGACATTGCCATGGGCGTGCCCTGTGTACTGGCGGACGCGGGGCTTACGCGGGTGATCGAGTTGCCGCTGGATGCGCAGGAGCAGGCGATGTTTGACCATTCTGCTGATCAGGTAGCGCGGGATATTGCTGAGATGAAGGCGTTGTGAACGAGGAATGTTTCTCAGATTCAATGCATTCGCCACAAGGTTTTTAGCGCCTATGTGAACGAGCGCCGCCTGCGCGGCGCATCGCGAGCTGCGCTCGCTCCTACGGCTAGCGCTTCGGCAACCTCGACGGCCAGGCAGAGCAGGCGCGGCAACTGGACTTACGGCGAGCCGTGCGATTTCAACCTGGCACTACGGGCCAGGTTCTGACTACGTAGCCCACGGCTGGGCCTGTCAGCTACCGCTGATAGGCCTTGCCAAAATGCCGCTCCAGCCGCGCCTGCACCAGCTCCAGCAGGATCGACAGCACCCAGTAGATAACCGCCGCCGTCGTCAGCATCTCCAGGTAGCGATAGCTCGATCGTCCATACGATTGCGCAAGGAACATCACTTCCCACACCCCCATGACTGAAATCAGCGATGAATCCTTCAGCATCGAGATGAACTGGTTGGCCGTAGGCGGAATGATCACCCGCATGGCCTGGGGCAGGGTGATGTACCAGAAGATCTGTGGCGTGCGCATACCCAGGGCCAGTGCCGCTTCACGTTGGCCCCGCGCTACGCCCAGGATGCCGGCGCGGAAGATCTCGCTCAGGTAGGCGCCATAGTTCAGCGACAGCGCGATGATGCCGGCACTGATGGCGCCGGGTACCAGGCCAAGTTGGGGCAACCCCAGGTAGATCAGCAAAATCTGGATAAGCAGTGGGGTGCCGCGGAAGAACGAGGTGTAGAAGCTGGCGATGCCCACCAGCACCGCGCTGTTCGACAACCGCGCCAGTGCAGCGGCAAAGCCGAGCAGCACCGATACCACCATCGAGCACAGGCACAGAAACAGGGTCAGCGCTGCGCCTTGCAGAAAGCCGTTAGGCCCCAGCCGGAAGCCGGCAAGGTTCGGAAACTTCTCCAGAATGATCGAAAACTTCAGATCGAAGCTGAGGAAAAACGCAACGAACAGGCCGAACAATGCCAGCCAGGTCAGCAATAACCGGGTGCGAAAGCCGAACAGGCCGGCGCCCGTGGGCTTGACCACAGGCTTGGGGGAGGGGGGGAAGGTGCTCATTTGCTGATATCGGCGCCAATCCATTTCTGCGAGAGCTTGGCCAGGGTGCCATCAGCCTTCAGCTCGGCAAACACCTGGCGCACTTTGGCATCCCACTCGGGGTCGCCCTTTTCGATGGCCACCGAGTTCGGCTCTTCATACAGCGGGGCGCCGGCCAGCTTGAAGCGCTTGTCCTGGTCCAGGCGCGGTTGCGCGGTTACCAGGTTGGTGAGAATGGCGTCCAGGCGTACACCGGCGCCCAGGCCCAGGTCCTGGAAGGCGACGTTGTCGGTGTCGTATGGCGCAATCTGCACGAAGTCGAAGGGGTATTCGATTTTCTTGTCTTCGTCGCCTTCGATGACCAGGTTCTTGTTCAGGTAGCTTTCGTAGCTCGAGGCGCTGGTCAGGCCCACCTTGCGGCCATCCAGGTCCTTGGCGGTGTGGATACGTTCGTCCTTGGCATTGACCACGATCACCGCAGGGGAAGCGTAGTACTCCACCGGGAAGTCGAACACTTCGCTGCGTGCCTTGCTCGGGGTCATCGAGCAGATGCAGATGTCGTAGCGTCCGCTCCAGCGGCCCGCCGCGATCACGTCCCAGGAGGGGGTTTCGAGGCGCAGCTTGACGCCGAGTTTGTCTGCCACGGCCTTGGCGACGTCCACGTCAAAACCGTCCAGCTGGTTCTGGTCGTTGAGGAAGGAAAACGGCGGGTAGCTTTCCATCAGCACGTTGACCAGCTCCTTGCGCGATTCAACCCGCTCGAGCGTGGCGCCGGCAAAGGCCTGGGAAGCAGTGGCGAGCAGCACGAGGCCTGCACCGAGCACGGTAGAAAATCGCATGTACATACCTGATATGTTGGGCAAAGGAGTGATAGGGTATTTAATAGTTATAAACGTCCGTGAACTAATGAATTTAATTCATAAGAACCTTCAGAGTAGTTATATGAAACAGCGAGCGATGGTGATTCTTGACGGCGGCATGGGCCGTGAGCTGCAGCGCAGTGGTGCGCCGTTTCGCCAGCCCGAATGGTCGGCACTGGCGCTGAGCGAAGCGCCCGAGGCGGTGGTGGGGGTGCACGCAGCGTTCATCGCCGCCGGTGCGCAGGTCATCACCAGCAACAGCTATGCGGTGGTGCCGTTCCACATCGGCGAAGAGCGCTTTGCCAAAGAAGGGCGGCAACTGGCCAATATCGCAGGCCAACTCGCGCGCCACGCGGCAGATGCCGGCCCGCACCCGGTCCGGGTGGCGGGGTCGCTGCCGCCGCTTTTCGGCTCCTATCGCCCAGACCTGTTCCAGCCCGAACGCGTGGCAGAAGTGCTGTCGCCGCTGCTGCAGGGCCTGGCGCCCCATGTCGACCTGTGGCTGGCAGAAACCCAGAGTTCGGTAGCCGAGGTGCGGGCCATTCGCGCCCACTTGCCGGCAGACGGCAAGCCGTTCTGGGTGTCGTTCACCCTGCAGGACGAAGAGGTTGATGAAGTCCCGCGTCTGCGTTCCGGTGAGCCGGTGGCAGATGCCATTGCCGCCGTGGTCGATCTGGGCGCCGCCGCAGTGCTGTTCAACTGCAGCCAGCCCGAGGTCATTGGCGCTGCGGTCGATGTGGCGCACGCGTTGATCGAGCAACGCAACGCCGACATCGCGATCGGCGCCTATGCCAACGCCTTCCCGCCGCAGCCGAAGGAGGCCACCGCCAACGACGGCCTGGATGAGCTGCGCGAAGACCTTGACCCGCCGGGCTATCTGGCCTGGGCCAATGACTGGCGTAAACGGGGCGCCAGCATGATCGGTGGCTGCTGTGGTATCGGCCCGGAGCATATCGCCGAGCTGAAACGCAATTTGGCGTAAAGCCTGGCAGGTGGCTGGGCGGCTGCTGCGAGCGCCCGGTCCCCAGCCATTAAAAAAAACGCCACTCAGACCCGGATTCCATCGTTTTTCAGTCTCCCGCCATGTCCCTATAGTCCGCTGAAGGCCGATCCTGAATCGGTGTACACAACTCAGCTGTGCGGGAACCGGATATGAACAACAACGAAAAAATCGAGGGTAATGCAGCGGCCGGTGTCGGTACGCGCGTGGTGTGGGGCGGCGAGCAGGTGCAGCACCCGTACAATGCCACTCAGACCCCGATCGTGGTCAGTGCCGCCTACGGCTACAACGACATCGACGCCTGGTACGACGTGGCTCAAGGCAAACTGCCGGGCTACATCTACAGCCGCATGAGCAACCCTACAGTCGCCACCCTGGAATCGAAGCTGTGCGAACTGGAGCAGTCGGAGTCGGCAGTGGCATTCAGTAGCGGCATGGCGGCCATCAGTGCCGTGCTGCATACCTTCCTCTCCAGCGGTAAACGCGTGGTATCCACCCGAGACAGCTACGGCGGTACCAACAAGATTTTTGAAGAGTTCCTGCCCCGCATGGGCGTGCAGGTGTGCCTGTGCGACACGCTGGACACCGAGGCGCTGGAACGCGAAATCGCTGCGGGCTGCGACCTGCTGTACCTCGAAACCCCCACCAACCCCACCTTGAAAGTGCTGGACATCCAGCGCTTGAGCGCTGCCGCTCGGCAGGTGGGCGCTGTAGTGGTGGCCGACAATACCTTCGCCACCCCGCTGAACCAGAACCCGCTGGCCCTGGGCGTGGATGTGGTGGTGCACAGCGCCACCAAGTTCCTGTCCGGTCACGGTGACGTGCTGGGCGGTGTGGTCTGCGGTGCGGAGCCGTTGATGGCGCAGGTACGCCACTACCGCGAGATCAACGGTGCGGCGCTGGACCCGTTTTCGGCCTACCTGATCATCCGGGGCATCAAGACCCTGGCTCTGCGCCTGCGCCAGCAGCAGGCCAGTGCGCTCGTGTTGGCGCAGTACCTGAGCACCGAACCCTTGGTCGAGGCGGTCAACTACCCCGGTTTGCCCCAGCACCCTGGCCATGCGATTGCCAAGGCGCAGATGCGTGGCTTCGGCGCCATCGTCAGCTTTGTGCTCAAGGGCGGTATGCCGACCGTTGCGCGTTTGCTGCCACGGCTCAAGTATGCCCACCGTGCCGGCAACCTTGGCGCGGTAGAAACCATCTACGGCCCGGCCCGTACCACCAGCCATGTGGAGAACACCCTCGAAGAGCGGCTGGCCCTGGGTATTTCCGAAGGGCTGGTGCGCGTTTCTGTGGGTATCGAGGACACCGAAGACCTGCTGGCAGACCTAGCACAGGCCTGTGCATCGGTGCGCCAGGAGTTGGCCGCAGCAAAGGAGTTGCACGGTGACGCGTATGCCGGCCTGGGCCAGGCGCAGGCCTGAGGCTGGCGTGTAGCACTCACCCTTTGCGGTGAGTGCCACTTCATGAAGTCGAACAAAAACAATATGCAAGGCCATTCGCTTCGCTCTGCCAAGACGAGGTCGTCGTAACGTCCTTGCCCGCCCACTTTCATGAGAAACCCACAATGTCCCTGCAAACAACGACAACGAGAAATGCTTCGGCGCATGGCTTCAAACAGGACATGCAAACCCGCCATATCGTCATGCTGGCGCTGGGCGGTGTCATCGGTACCGGCCTGTTCCTGACGTCGGGCTACACCGTCAATCAGGCGGGGCCGCTGGGCGCGGTCATCGCCTATGTGCTCGGCGCGATCATGGTTTACCTGGTGATGATGTGCCTGGGCGAGCTGGCGGTACACATGCCGGAAGTCGGTTCGTTCAGCAGTTACGCCACCCGCTATATCGGCCCAGGCACCGGTTACATGGTGGCCTGGATGTACTGGCTGACCTGGACGGTAGCCATTGGCTCGGAGTTCACCGCCGCCGGCATTCTCATGGTGCGCTGGTTCCCGGACACGCCGGTATGGATATGGAGTGCGCTGTTCGGGCTTGCGGTATTCATCAGCAACATCATTTCGGTACGTTCGTTCGCCGAGACCGAATTCTGGTTGTCGTTGGTCAAGGTGCTGGCGGTAATCGCTTTCCTGGTGGTGGGTGGCGGCGCCATCCTGGGCGGCTTCGAGGTTGCCCACGCGCAGAGTGTCGGGCTGGGTAACTTTACCCGCGAAGGGCTCTTCCCCACGGGGTTCTGGTCGATTGCCATGACCTTGCTGGCAGTGGCCTTCGCCTTCTCCGGCACCGAGCTGATCGGCATTGCTGCCGGCGAAACCCAAGACCCTGAAAAGAACGTACCCAAAGCCATCCGTACCACCGTGCTTCGCCTGGCGTTGTTCTTCGTCGGCACCATCTTCGTGCTCGCCACCTTGTTGCCGCGCGAACAGGCCGGTGTGGTGGAAAGCCCGTTCGTGATGGTCTTTGAAATGATAGGGATCCCCTACGCGGCGGACATCATGAACTTCGTCATCATCACCGCGCTGTTGTCGGCGGCCAACTCCGGGTTGTACGCAGCCGCGCGCATGCTCTGGACCCTCAGCGACCAAGGCAACATGCCACGCCGGTATGCCTCGCTGTCCCGTCGCGGCACGCCCTTCAATGCCATCGTGCTGAGCATGGCGGGCGGTATGGCTTCACTGCTTAGCAGCGTGTTTGCGCCCGATACCATCTACCTGGCGCTGGTGTCCATTTCCGGGTTGGCGGTGGTTGTGGTGTGGATCAGCATCGCCGCCAGCCAGATTGCGTTCCGCCGTCATTACATCGCCAATGGCGGCAAGCTCGAAGACCTCAAGTGCCGCGTGCGTGGTTACCCGTTCGTGCCGCTGGCAGCCATCTTCTGCTGTGTGCTGGCCTGTGTGGGTATCGCCTTCGACCCGGCCCAGCGTGTGGCGCTGTACTTTGGTTTGCCCTTTATCGCCTGGTGTTACCTGGCGTTCTGGCTGACCTGCAAATTCCGCCAGCGTCGTCCGTTGCCGCTGGAAACCGTGGCGCCCGGTTCCGAGGCCGCCTGAGCAGGGTGATACTAGGCCACCGGAACGTTGCTACGAGAAACCGCCGATGACCCAGAAAACCCTGCCCCCCTTGAACTGGCTCAGAGCCTTCGAAGTGTCGGCGCGCTACCTGAACTTCACTCATGCAGCAGAAGAGCTGCACCTCACCCAGGGGGCGGTGAGCCAGCAGATTCGCCACCTGGAGAGCCAGTTGGGGGTAGCGCTGTTCAAGCGACTGCCGCGTGGGCTGGGGCTGACCGAAGAAGGGCAGTCCTACCTGCCGGTGGTGCAGGACGCGATCAGCCGGCTGGCGGTAGGCACCAACGAAATCTTCGGGCAGCGCCAGCGTCGGCCCTTGAAGGTGCGTGGCAGCCTGTCGTTCCTGCACTTCTGGCTGGCGCCCCGGTTGGCCGATTTTCGGCGTTCGCATCCCCAGGTGGACATCCGCTACATCAGCAACCTGTGGGTCAAGGAGCTGGATGCCGAGGACGACCTGGAAATCCGCTGGGGCAGCGGGCAGTGGGCCGGTGTGGAGGCGCAACGCCTGACCCGCGACGTGCTGGTGCCGGTCTGCGCGCCCGCGCTGGCCGCCGATTGCCCGCTGCGCGAGCCGCGTGACCTGGCCCGTGCCCCGTTGCTGCATGTGCTGGGTTACGAGGAAGGCTGGGGCTACTGGCTGGAGCGGGTGGGGGCCGATCAGGTCGACTCTTCGAGCGGCCTGCAATTCGACACGCTGGTGTCGACCTTGCGCATGGCGGAGTTGGGGCTGGGTGTGGCGCTGGCGCGCTCGTCGCTGGTAGAGGACTTGCTGCAGGAGGGGCGGCTGGTCGCGCCCTTTAACCCGCGCATCGAGGCGAGCGAATCGTTTTACCTGGTACGCGGCCTGGGTGAGGCGTTGTCCCCGGATGCCCAGGCGTTCAGCCACTGGCTGGTGGCCATGGCGCACCGTTAATTCAAGTACCTGTCTGGAGCACCGATGCAGTACACATCCACGCGCGGCAACGAAACACGAGTCGATTTCCGCACAGCGTTGCTTTCTGGCCTGGCCGACGATGGCGGGCTTTACGTGCCCACCTCGGTGCCGGTGTTCAGCCCGCAGGAGATTGCCAGCTGGTCGTGGTTGCCGTTCGACGAACTGGCCTGGCGGGTGATGGCACCGTTTGTGGGCGATACCCTCGACGAACCGACCCTCAGGGCGCTGGTCAGCGACAGCTATCGTGGGTTCAAACACCGTGGCATCGCGCCGTTGCAGCAGCTGGGCCATAACGAATGGATCCTGCAGCTGTTTCACGGGCCTACCCGCTCCTCGAAGGACTTTGCCGCACAGTTGCAGGCACGGCTTATCCGGCACTTTTTGGGGGCCGATTGCGAGCGGGTCATGCTGGTGGGTGCCAGCAACGGCGATACGGCGGTGGCGGCAATCGAAGCCCTGCAGCATTGCCCGGCAGCGGGCTTGCTGGCGCTGTATCCCAATGCAGGCACACCCGCTGACCGGGCAGCGGTGATGCGCCGTGCCGCGTCCGACAGCGTCAGTTGCGTGGCCGTGGATGGCAGCTTTGACGACTGCCAGTCGCTGGTGTCGGCGCTGCTGCGTGCCTGGCCATGCCCCGGGCTGATTCCGGTGAGTTTCAATTCGACCAACTGGGTCGGCGTGCTGGCGCAGATCGTGTTCTATTTCCATGCGGCGCTGCAGCTGGGCGGGGGCACACGCCCCGTGGGCTTCAGCA
Source organism: Pseudomonas monteilii NBRC 103158 = DSM 14164 (assembly GCF_000730605.1). Taxonomy (GTDB): domain Bacteria; phylum Pseudomonadota; class Gammaproteobacteria; order Pseudomonadales; family Pseudomonadaceae; genus Aquipseudomonas; species Aquipseudomonas monteilii. Next base: position 34,923 of record NZ_BBIS01000059.1, read on the forward strand.
TCCCCACGGCCAGCTTTGCCGAAATCTACGCAGGGTTCATTGCCCAGAAGATGGGCCTGCCCATCAACCAGATCATCGTCTCCACCAACCGCAACGATGCCTTGCACCGGTTCATTCATTGCAATCGCTACAGCCGTGGCTCAACCCGTCAGACGTTGTCACCGGTCATGGACTTCTCGCTGTTCTCCAACCTGGAGCGCTTCGTCTGGGAGCTGTATGACCGCGATGGCGGGGCGACCCGCGCGCTGATGGAGCATTTCGAGGCCTGTGGCGAGCTGAGCATCGGCAACCGCCAGTGGTTGCATGCACGCATGCTGTTTGACTCCTACGCCGTGGACGACGCGTTGATTCGCGAGGAGATCATCACGCTGTTCCACGAAACCGGCAGCGCAGTAGACCCGCATGCCGCAACAGGGGTGTTCGCCGGGCGTTTACACCGGCGCAACATCGGCGCGCCCATCGTCACGCTTGGGCAGTTTGCCCCGGAAAAGTCTGCCGGGCTGCTGGCGGAGCTGGGGGCCTGGCACGGTGAGGTGCCGGCCGACGTCGAAGGCACTGCCGGCGCCGGGCCACTGCTGAAACCAGAGGACCTGGCGGGGGTTCATGCGTTGTTGGCACGCTTGCAGGCCGGGCGATGAAGCGCATCCTCGACCCCCTGGACGAACGCATTCTTGCCGAGCTCACCGCCAATGCGCGTATTGCCCATGCCGAATTGGGGCTGAAGGTAAACCTGTCGCGCAATGCGGTACGCCAGCGCATCGAGCGACTTGAGCGCGACGGGGCCATCCAGGGCTATACCTTGCGCATCGGTGAGGGCCGACGGCCGACGTCGCTGATCAACGCGGTGATATTCGTCTACCGCTATGACCGCATGCGCGGTGACGCGGTGCTTGATGCGCTGCGCCAGATCCCCGAGGTGATCCAGTGCGAAGTGCTCAGCGGCGAATTCGACCTGCTGCTGCGCGTCGAGGCCTCAAGCCCGGAGCGGGTACACCATGTGTGGAAGGAAATCGCCGCCATGCCCGGGGTCGAGAACACCGTGACATCGTTTGTGCTGGCCACGGTGATCTGAGCTGCGCTGTTGCGTTTGATGACCCGCCTTACACCCACGCCGCCCGGGCTTGCACCCTGGCGGCGTTTTGCATTCCAGCGGGCGCTCAGGCGTGCAGGGGGCACTGGCCAGATTGACCAATAAATACAGCGGATTGCCATATTCAACTGGCATTGCACGGCTCTTACGCTTGTCCTCATCGACCAACCGCCTGGAAAGGACAGCAAACCATGACCGAATACAAAATTGCACTCGTTGGCTTTGGTGGTGTGAACCGTGCCCTGGCCCAACTGATTGCCGAACGCAACGCGCGCTGGCAGCAAGAGCTGGGCTTTGGCTTGAAGATCGTTGGCGTCACCGACCTGTTCCTGGGTTCGGCAATCGACCGCGATGGCCTGGATGCCGCCACGCTGGCCGCGTTGCCGGCTCAAAAGGGGGCGCTGGCGCAAATCCCTCAAGGTTCGGCTGAAGCCTTCAATGAGGCGGTGATCAAGCAGTCTGGCGCCGACATTATCGCCGAGGCCACATTCACCAACCCAACGGACGGTGAGCCAGCGGCAACCTTCTGCCGCTGGGCGCTGGAAGCGGGCAAGCACGTGGTCACCACCAACAAGGGGCCGATCGCCTTGCATGCCCAGGCGCTCAAGGCATTGGCCAGGGCCAATGGCGTGTCGTTCGAATACGAAGGCGCGGTGATGAGCGGTACGCCAGTGCTGCGCATGGCGCGCCAGACCTTGGCAGGCGCGGGCCTGGTGGGGTTCGAGGGCATCCTCAACGGCACCTCGAACTACGTGCTCACACGCATGGAGGAGGGGCTTGGTTTTGCCGAGGCAGTGGCCCAGGCCCAAGAGCTTGGGTATGCCGAGGCAGACCCGACCGCCGATGTGGAAGGCCATGACGTACGCCTGAAGGTGGTCATTCTGGCCAATGAGTTGCTCGGCGCCTGCCTGCAGGTGAGTGATGTCGCCTGCAGCGGTATCAGCGCCATCGACAGCGCGGCTATCCAGCAAGCGCAGGCCCAGGGCCAGCGTTGGAAGCTGATTGGCAGCGCCAGCCGGCAAGCCGATGGTTCGGTAAGTGCCCTTGTCGAGGCCCGCCTGTTGCCGGGTCAGCACCCGCTGGCGGGCATTTGCGGTGCGATCAATGCGGTTGCGTTCAACACCGAGCTGCTGGGCGCGGTGACCGTGTCCGGCCCGGGTGCAGGGCGTGTCGAAACCGCATTTGCCCTGCTGTCGGATATCGTCGCCATTCACACCGCCGGCCGTTCGGCCTGAGGAGCAACGTTCATGAGCCTGACTTCCGTGTCCCAGGTCGCCAATTGCCAACCCGACTTGATCGATGTGTTCAGCCCCTTCGACGGCAGCCTGGTGGGGAGCGTTGCCAACCTTTGCGCCGACGCGGTGCCAAGCCTGCTCGCCCGTGCTCGCGGCGGCGTGCGCGAAAGTGCCGCGCTACCCCGGCATCGACGCGCCAGCATTCTGGAGCAGGCTGCCCGCCTCATCGAGCGCGACGCTGCAGATTTTGCCGGCCTGATTGTCGATGAAGCAGGCAAGACCCTGCGTCAGGCCGAGAAGGAGGTGAAGCGCTGCATCAATACGCTCAAGCTGTCTGCAGAAGAAGCGCGGCGCAATGCCGGTGAAGTGGTGCCTTTCGATGCCTATGAAGGTTCTGAGTCGCGCCAGGGCTGGTTCACCCGCGAGCCGCTGGGGTTGATCCTGGCTATTACCCCGTACAACGACCCGCTTAACCTGGTTGCGCACAAGTTGGGGCCAGCCATTGCGGGCGGCAATGCAGTCATTCTGAAACCCTCGGAGCTGGCCCCGCTTTCTGCCGTGAAGCTGGTGCAGTACCTGATTGATGCAGGGCTGCCGGAGGCTGTCGTCACGGTAGCCACGGGGGGCGCCGAGCTGGGCAAGGCCCTGGTGGCCATACGTGAAGTACGCATGATTTCCTTTACCGGAGGCTTCGCTACCGGCGAACAGATTGCGCGGGGGGCTGGCCTGAAAAAGCTGGCGATGGACCTGGGCGGCAATGCGCCGGTGCTGGTACTGAAGGACTGCGACCTCGAGGCGACTGTCGAGTCGTGCGTGTCGGGCGCGTTTGGGGCGGCGGGCCAGAACTGTATCGGCACCCAGCGCATCCTGGTGGACGCCGCGATCTATGAGGCGTTTCGCCAGCGCTTCGTCGCCCTGACCCAGGCAATGGTGCTGGGCGACCCGGGGCAGCGCGCAACCGACATGGGGCCGATGATCACCGAAGCCGCTGCACGGCAGATCGAAGAACGCGTCAACCAGGCCCTTCTGGGTGGAGCTCGCCTGCTCTGCGGCCATCAGCGTCAGGGTGCTGCCTATGCCCCGACAGTGCTGGAGGGCGTTGACCACGCCAGCAGGCTGTGGCGTGAAGAGGTGTTTGCACCGGTGGTGATGCTGGCGCCGTTCGAGAGCATCGAGCAGGCGGTAGCGCAGGCCAACGCCCCGGATTACAGCCTGCATGCCGGCGTGTTTACCCGCGACCTGTCGCTGGCGTTGAGCCTGGCCCGGCGTATTGAGGCTGGTGGGGTGATGATCAACGACTCGTCCGACTACCGCTTCGATGCCATGCCATTTGGTGGCTCCAAGTATGGGAGCCTTGGGCGCGAAGGGGTGCGGTTCGCCTATGAAGACATGACCCAGCCCAAAGTCGTCTGCCTCAACCAGATGGGCGGTGGGGAGGCCGCTTCATGATCACTCGTTTCGGGGCCGGCGAGCGGATGTCCCTGGCGGTCAGCTACAGGGGGCTGTTCGAAACGGCGGGGGTGGTGGCGGGCAACCTGCAGGAAGATGTGCAGGGGCAGCTGCGTCAGGCGCTGAGCACGATCGACGGCCTGATGGCAGAGGCCGATATCGGCAAGGCGCAACTGACCAGGGTTCAGTTGTGGCTTGCCGACTACCGCCATTTCGACCTGGTCAATGAGGTGTACGACACCTGGCTGCAGGGTTTTCCTAAACCGCCACGGGCGTGCGTGGGCGCAGACCTGGGCGAGGGGTACCTGGTCGAGGTGCAGGTGTTTGCCGCATACCCTTGGCGCTCTTGACCAGCGCGATCCTTACCCACGGGTCAGCGTATGGCCCGTGGCACCGCTCTTACATAGACAAGCTCGCTCACCAATTCCACCAGTGTCTGCGTGATCACCGCCGCAGCCGCCAACCCGCGTATCGTTTCGGGCAATGCCAATGCCAGTGGCAGCACCACCAGCGAGTTTCGCGTGGCGGCGCTGAAGGTGACCGAGCGTGCTTCAGCAGCAGGCAGGCGTAGCAGTCGCGCCGAAATGAACCCGAGCACGGGCGCTAGCAACATGAAGCCGATGTACACCGGAATGACCGGTAGCAAACGGTCGAAATCTCGCAGCACCACAGCAATCTGCGGGGCGATCACAACCACCAGCACCAGGGCCATCGCCGGTACGGGCAACCACGCCCAGGCGTCGTTCCAGGCCGAAACCGCGCCTGAGCGACGAGCCCCGGCACTGGTGAGCACGGCCAGGATCATTGGCAGCACAATCAACACTACAAAGGCTTCCACGAACGGGGTGATGGAGATGGCCACGTTGCTGCTGTCTCCCAGCATCCAGGCCAGATACACCGGCAGTAGCACCAGTTGCAGCAACAGCAGCACAGGTGTAGCGGCCAGGGTAAGGCGCGAGTCGCCTTTGCCGATGTGGGTGAACACCACCACATAGTCGATGCACGGCGTAAGCAGCACCAGCAAGGCGCCGACGAGGACCGCCGGGTGTTCCACCAGCCCACGGGTAATGGCCCAGACCAGTAGCGGCACGAGGATGAAGTTGGCGAGCAGCAGCGCGGTGATGAAGCGGCGGTTGCCCAAACCCTGACGCAGGTCGAGGAAAGGGATCTGCAGAAACATCGCATACATCAGCACGGCAATGGCGGGGGTGACCAGGGCTTCCAGCTGGCTGGCGCTGTCGCTGGCCATCAAGCCGAAGGCTACGGCAGCAAGCACGGCGGCGAAGTAGATCGGGATCTGGTGGGTTTCGAGTTGTTCCCTGGTCAAGGTGCGGCCTGTGCTCGATGAGTGAATGGGGGCACAGGGTAATACGTGATTGCAGCGGCGCAAACGAAAAAGCCCGGCACTAGGCCGGGCTTCTTCACATCAGGCAAACGCCAATCAGTTGCCGTAAACCGGCAGCTTCTTGCAGATGGCCTTGACCTTCTCACGTACAGCGTCGATGACCGCTTCGTTGTTCAGGTCAGCCAGGATGTCGCAGATCCAGCCGGCCAGCTCGCGGCACTCGGTTTCCTTGAAGCCACGGGTGGTGACGGCTGGGGTGCCGAAACGCAGGCCCGAGGTGACGAACGGGGAACGTGGGTCGTTCGGTACCGAGTTCTTGTTGACGGTGATGAAGGCTTTGCCCAGGGCAGCGTCAGCATCTTTACCGGAGATTTCCTGCTTGATCAGCGACAGCAGGAACAGGTGGTTCTGGGTGCCACCGGACACCACGTCGAAGCCACGCTCGATGAATACGCTGGCCATGGCCTGGGCGTTTTTCACGACCTGCTGCTGGTAAGCCTTGAACTCAGGCTGCAGGGCTTCCTTGAAGCAGATGGCCTTGGCTGCGATGACGTGCTCCAGCGGGCCGCCTTGGGCGCCCGGGAAGACAGCGGAGTTCAGCTTCTTCTCGATGTCGGCGTTGGCACGGGCCAGGATCAGGCCGCCGCGCGGGCCGCGCAGGGTCTTGTGAGTGGTGGTGGTGACCACGTCGGCGAACGGAACAGGGTTCGGGTACACGCCAGCGGCAACCAGGCCGGCAACGTGGGCCATGTCGACGAACAGGTAGGCACCGACCTTGTCGGCGATGGCGCGGAAGCGGGCGAAGTCCAGAACCTGCGAGTAGGCCGAGAAGCCGGCAACGATCATCTTCGGCTTGTGCTCGACAGCCAGGCGCTCGACTTCGTCGTAGTCGATCAGGCCGTTGCCGTCGATGCCGTACTGGATGGCGTTGTACAGCTTGCCCGAAGAGCTTACCGAAGCACCGTGGGTCAGGTGGCCACCGTGGGCAAGGCTCATGCCCAGGATGGTGTCACCGGCCGACAGCAGGGCCAGGTAGACGGCAGCGTTGGCTTGGGAGCCGGCGTGCGGCTGGACGTTGGCGTAGTCGGCGCCGAACAGCTCCTTGGCACGGTCGATGGCCAGTTGCTCGACGACGTCGACGTACTCGCAACCACCGTAGTAGCGCTTGCCTGGGTAGCCTTCGGCGTACTTGTTGGTCAGGACCGAGCCCTGAGCTTCCATGACTGCCGGGCTGGTGTAGTTTTCCGAAGCGATCAGCTCGATATGCTCTTCCTGGCGCAGAGCTTCTTGCTGCATGGCTTCGAAGAGCTCGGCGTCGTACTTGGCAATGGTCAAATCACGGCTGAACATGGCGGTCCTCAAGGATCGGGGTAATTTGGGGGGGCATTCTAACCGATTGATTCGCGGCTGGCATATGAAGTGGCATCAAGTCGCGGACCAATGGGCTTCATGTTGCATCCCGCGCCGTGTCTGGGCTGCGCGGGCGCGGTAGTTGACCCGAAAGTCCGCTTTTGAGGGGCTTTGCACCCCTCAATGGAACATGAACAGGGTCTCGTTGGAGAACTGCGCCTCGAACTGATGCGCCGGCATCGGCCGTCCGAACAGGTAGCCCTGTACTTCGTCGCAACCATGCTCGCGCAGGAACTCCAGCTGTTCGTGGGTTTCCACGCCCTCGGCGATGACCGCCAGGTTGAGGCTGTGGGCCATGGCGATGATCGCCCGGGCAATTTGCGCATCCTGCTCACCTTCGGGCAGGCCGTCGACGAAGGTGCGGTCGATCTTCAGCACGTCGATGGGGAACTGCTTGAGGTAGTTGAGCGACGAGTAACCGGTGCCGAAGTCGTCGACCGCAATGCTCAGGCCGAGGTTCTTCAGGCTGGCAAGAATCTGCAGCGCCTCGTTCACTTCGCGCATCAGGATACTTTCGGTCAGTTCCAGCTCCAGACACGCAGGCGGCAGGCCGCTCTCTTCAAGGATGTTGGCAATGCGCGTGCCCAACTGGCCGTCGGAGAACTGCCGGGCGGAAATGTTCACCGACACCTTGGGTACTCGCACTTTGGCCTTGTGCCAGGCCTTGAGCTGCCGGCTGGCCTCGCGCAGCACCCAGTCGCCCACATCCACCACCAGGCCCAGCTCCTCGATCACCGGGATGAAGTCGCCCGGTGGCACCAGCCCACGGGTCGGATGGCGCCAGCGCAGCAGCGCTTCGGCGCCGGTCAGGCGCTTGCCGTCGCCGCTGAACTGCGGCTGGTAGTAGAGGATGAACTCGTTCTGCTCCATGGCATGGCGCAGGTCGCTTTCCAGTTCCAGCCGTTCCAGGGCGCTGGCGTTCATTTCGGCCTGGTAGAACTGGAAGTTGTTCTTGCCGCGTTCCTTGGCGTGGTACATGGCGGTATCGGCGTTTTTCATCAACTGGCTCAGCTCGCCCCCATCCTGCGGGCTGAGGGCGATGCCGATACTGGCGGTGACGAAGAACTCGCGGTTTTCCAGCACGAACGGACGCACCAGGCTGCCGAGGATGTTCTCGGCCACGTGGATGGCGCGGTTAAGGGCCATCTCGCGGGTGGGGCGCGGTTGCAGCAGCAGGGTGAACTCGTCGCCGCCCATGCGCGCCACGGTGTCGTCGTCATCCACGCAGGCCAGCAGGCGCAGGGCCATGTCCTTGAGCATGCGGTCGCCGGCGGCATGGCCGAGGGAGTCGTTGATCGGCTTGAAACGGTCCAGGTCGAGGAACATCAGCACCACCCAGGCCTTCTGCCGCTCGGCTTGCTGCAGGGCGTTGTACAGGCGGTCCTGGAACAGTGTGCGGTTGGGCAGGTGGGTGAGGGCGTCGTAGTAGGCCAAGCGGTGGATGCGCTGTTCGCTGGCCTTGCGCTCGCTGATGTCGGTGAAGAAGCACACGTAGCTGGCCAGGTCGCCCTCGTCATCGAGTACGGCGGTAATGCCGACCCACGCCGGGTAGTGGTCGCCGTCGCGGCGCTTGAGCCACACCTCGCCTTCCCAGCTGCCGCGCTGGTGCAGTTGCTTGACCACGTAGCGCAGGTGGCCTTCCTGCTGTTCATCGACGGTAAGCATGCCCGGAAGCTGGTCGAGCACTTCGCTGACGGCATAACCGCTGACACGGCTGAACGCCTCGTTGGCCTGGACGATATAGCCGGCCGGGTCGGTGATGAGGATCGCCGACGTGGAGTGCTCGAATACCGTCGCGGCCATGCGCAGGTCTTTTTCGGCGCGGCGTTGCTGGCTGATGTCGCGGCCCACGCCAAGCACGCCTTCAAAGCGTTGGTCATCGTCCCACACCAGCACCAGGCGCAGCTCGATCGGGATCTTGCGGCCATCGGCGCGCAGGCAGTCGAACAGGAACAGCTGGGTTGGCAGCTGGCTGCGCAGCTGGGCCAGTTGTGCCGGGTCGCCCATGGCGTTGCTGACGCGTTCCATCAGGCTGTAGATGCCGGTGAGCTGAGCCGGGTTGGCGATGATCGATTGCCAGCCGTTGGCAAAAATCCAGTCAGCCTGGTAGCCCAGCACGCTCTGCACGGAGGGGCTGACATAGTTGAGCTGCAGCAGGCTGTCGGTGGAGAAGATCACATCGCTGATGCTTTCGGCGAGCATGCGGTAGCGCTGTTCGCTGTCGCGCAGTGACTGGCTGGCCTCAATCTGCACCGTCACGTCCTTGCCCACGCCGATGATGCGCGTTACCAGGCCATCGGCGTCACGGGTCAGCACCTGTTCGCGGATATCGTAGCAGCGCCAGCCGCCATCACGGTGGCGGAAGCGCAACTGGCAGTGCAGCGGTTGATCATGGCCGTTGTCACGCTGTTGCTGGCGCAATGCCTGGTAGTGCGCGGCATCTTCGGGGTGCAGCAGCAGCTCCCAGAAACGGTCGCCCATCTGCGCAAGCTCGGTACGGTCGTAACCCAGGGTCTGCCCCAGGTGGCGGTTGCTGAAGATCATCCGCTGGCTGATTACGTCTTGCACATACAGCTGATCGGGCACGGTACGCACCACGTCCGACCAGAAACTTTCGCGCTCCAGCAACGACAGCTCGACCTGTTTGCGGCTGGTGATGTCGCTGATGCTGAGGATCACGGCCTGGTAGTCGCGGCGCTGCTGCGGCAGGCGTGCCATCAGCCACAGGTGCAACTCGCCACCCAGCGGAGCCGGCAGGCGCACTTCAAGCTCCAGCACCTGGCGTTGTTCGATCAGCGCGTCGATCAGTTGCATGCCGACGCTGTCGCGGCCATCGCCGCTGCCGTCGATCAGCCGCTGCCAGGCCCCTTCGTGGCATTCGATGTTCAACAGCTGGCGCGCTACCTGGTTGACCTCGGTAATCTTCAGCTCCAGCAACAGCGAGCGGCGCAGGTTCGGGTCCAGTGCCAGGCTGTGCCTGAGTGCGGCGTGGTTGCGCAGGTGGTAGCGGTCGAGCTGGCCGGGCAGGCTGGACAGGTCGAGCACGCACAGGGCCACGCCGGTGCCTTCGAAGATTTCCTGGTAGCGCCGGCGGTCTTCCTGCAGCGCGCGCTGGCGGCGGCGCATGTTGATCAGCGCCAACACCGGCAGCAAGGCGCAGAACAGCACCAGCAGGCATTTGCCGATCAGCGCAGGCAGCAATTTTTGCTGGGTCAGCTTGGCGTCGAACAGGCCGCGCAGTTGCCAGGTGCTGTTGTCGATGAAGGCCAGCATCACGCTTTGCAGCGGCTCGTGGCTGGTGTCGGTTGGGGCGTGCTGCTGCAGCACTTCGCCGCTGCGGCTGTTTTCCAGCAGCCACAGCGGGTGGCCGCCGCCATCGAGGTGAGTGGTGAGTTCGCGGTAGTAGTCCGGTGACAGGCGCAGCAGCCAGTAGCCGCGGTCCTGTTCGGCGGCCTGGCGCAGCAGCAGGTACAAGGTTCGATTGTCGGCCGAATTGGTAAAGAAGTACGGGCGCCCCTGGTTCAGCGTGAGCAGCTCGTCAAGCGCCTGGCGGTCTGGGCTGCCTGGCAGGCTGTCACTGCGCAGCTGCCCGGCGCTGTCCAGCCAGGCCATGCTCTGCAGGGCGGGCAGGCGTTGGCGCAGGGTATTCAGCAGGCTGGGCAGGGCGGCAGGCGTCGGCGCATCGACGTAGGGCTGTACCACGTTCACGGCCTGCTGTGCCTTGAACGCCATGTTCAGGCTCAGGTGGTCGGCCAGCTCTGCGGTGCCGTCCAGGCTTTGTTTGCGCAGGTCGGCCTGGGTGTGGTTGAACTGGGCGAACAGCTGCCACAGCAGCAGGCCCAGCAGGATCAGGGCCAGCAGCGCCAGCGCACCCTTGATCGACCCGCCCAGGGTAGCGGCGGGCGCTTGTGGCGCGGAACGCAATGACGACGGATGAGTTAGGTTGGTCAAGCGTTGATCCTGCGATTGGGCTGGCGATGGCAGGGAAGGATCATGCACGGTGTGTGCCGGTACCTGGCTGGCGCAACGCGGTGGCGCACTATAAGGCCGGACACCTGAAACCGGCTAGCATGCCTAGGATTGTGGCAAAGTGCCAGCCGTGTTGACCGATGGTGCCTGCTGGGTGGTTCGGCAAGCCCCTGCAACCTGTGCGAGAATAGCGCCCGCTTCACATGACAACGCATCGGAGATGTTCGGTTTTGGTTACTCACTTTTCCTCCAATGGCCTCGATTCCGCCTGCGGGCGCAGCAGTCAGACCCTTGTCAGCACTGCCGTGACCGAGGACGTATCCTGCAAGTCTTGCCAGCGTTCGCTGAGCAAACCCGAGGTGGCCAACGCCGCCAAAAGCAAGGCCCCATCGCTGGCTGAACTGCGCAAGACCGCCCAGGCGGCAGCAGAGCCGGCAGTTGCAGTTGCTGCGGCCAACAAACCGGCAGCCAAGGTGGTCAGCACGGCGCCTGCGGCCGCCAAACCCGCCAAGGTTGCCGAGCAGCAGCCTGCCCGCAGCGGTGGCTTCAGCGTGAAGTCTGCCTGGGCTGCGCGCCTGGCCGAGCAGGGTGACCGTTGCCGGTTGCCGCGTGGCAAGGCCAGGCAGCGTCACGTCTGAGCCATTTTCGGCTGCTGTGCCGGCCCTTTCGCGGCTAAAGCCGAGAAGGGGCCAGCACAGGCAATACGTTTCTCCCAGGGATCACTCCGATCCCGGCCCACCATCGCCCCCTCCTATGCAACGCCGTGCGTTGGCGTAGAATGGTCGACTTTGTTCAACGACACCCAAACACACATCTCCCTGGCCAGCGCGCCGGGGCGATCGTCGATGTCTTTACCTATCTGATTAGAGGGCTTGGTTTTGGCTCAATACGTCTACACCATGCATCGGCTGAGCAAGGTCGTGCCGCCGAAGCGGGAAATTCTCAAGAACATTTCCCTGTCGTTCTTCCCGGGCGCCAAGATTGGCGTGCTCGGCCTGAACGGCGCCGGTAAATCGACCCTGCTGCGGATCATGGCGGGCGTCGACAAGGAATTCGACGGCGAAGCCCGTCCGATGCCCGACATCAACGTAGGCTACCTGCCGCAGGAACCGCAACTGGACCCTAACAAGTCCGTTCGCGAAGTGGTCGAGGAAGCCGTCAGCGTGATCAAGGACGCCCAGGCGCGCCTGGACGAGGTCTACGCCGCCTACGCCGAACCGGATGCCGACTTCGACAAGCTGGCTGCCGAACAGGCCAAGCTGGAAGCCATTCTGCAAGCCGCCGATGGCCACAACCTAGAGCGCCAGCTGGACGTCGCCGCCGATGCTCTGCGCCTGCCAGCCTGGGATGCCCGCATCGAGCACCTGTCCGGTGGTGAGAAGCGCCGTGTGGCCCTGTGCCGCCTGCTGCTGTCGGCCCCCGACATGCTGCTGCTCGACGAACCAACCAACCACCTGGATGCCGATTCGGTCGCCTGGCTGGAGCGCTTCCTGCACGACTTCCCGGGCACCGTGGTTGCGATTACCCACGACCGTTACTTCCTCGACAACGTCGCCGGCTGGATCCTGGAACTGGACCGCGGCGCCGGCATCCCGTACGAAGGCAACTACTCGGGCTGGCTGGAAGCCAAGTCGGACCGTCTGGCGCAGGAATCCAAGCAGCAGAGCGCCCACGAAAAGGCCATGAAAGAGGAACTGGAGTGGGTGCGCAAAGGCGCCAAGGCTCGCCAGTCCAAATCCAAGGCCCGTCTGCAGCGCTTTGAAGAAATGCAGTCGCAGGAATTCCAGAAGCGCAGCGAAACCAACGAGATCTACATCCCGGCTGGCCCGCGCCTGGGCGACAAGGTCATCGAGTTCAAGAACGTCACCAAAGGCTACGGCGATCGCGTGCTGATCGACAACCTGTCGTTCGCCATGCCAAAAGGCGCCATCGTCGGCGTTATCGGTGGTAACGGTGCTGGTAAGTCGACCCTGTTCCGCATGCTGATGGGCAAGGAACAGCCGGACTCGGGCAGCATCGAGATCGGTGAAACCGTGCAACTGGCCTGCGTGGACCAGAGCCGCGAAGACCTGGACGGCGCCAAGACCGTGTTCCAGCAGATTTCCGACGGTTCCGACATGATCCGCATCGGCAACTACGAGATCCCGTCGCGTACCTACGTTGGTCGTTTCAACTTCAAAGGGGGCGACCAGCAGAAGTTCGTCAAGGACCTGTCCGGTGGTGAGCGTGGCCGCCTGCACTTGGCCCTGACCCTGAAGGAGGGCGGCAACGTCCTGCTGCTCGACGAACCGTCCAACGACCTGGACGTTGAAACCCTGCGTTCGCTGGAAGAAGCCCTGCTGGACTTCCCGGGCGCCGCGATCGTGATTTCCCACGACCGTTGGTTCCTGGACCGTGTGGCTACCCACATCCTGGCGTACGAAGACGACTCGAACGTGGTGTTCTTCGAGGGTAACTACACCGAGTACGAAGCCGACCGCAAAAAGCGCCTGGGCGATGCTGCTGCCCAGCCGCACCGTGTACGGCACAAAAAACTGGCCCAGTAAGCAGGTTTGAGATGCACAAGAATGGGGCTCTGCGGAGCCCCATTTTTGTGCCTTGGTGAAACGTGAAAACGGCTTTTTCGGCAGGTGATTTGTATACACTTACATAAATCGCACCAAATAATTTCAAAAAAACGACATCGCGCCCTATTCCAGTGCGATTGCTTCTTGGTACATTCCTGAAAAAACCAATAAGTCCAAAACCTTCGGTGAGATGTCTACCATGATCGAATCTGTCGACAATTTCCTTGCACGCCTGCAACAGCGTGACCCAGGCCAGCCTGAATTTCACCAGGCGGTGGAAGAGGTGCTGCGCACCCTGTGGCCATTCCTTGAAGCCAATCCGCATTACCTGCAATCCGGCATCCTCGAACGTATGGTCGAGCCGGAGCGTGCTGTGCTGTTCCGCGTTTCCTGGGTCGATGACCAGGGCAAGGTGCAGGTCAACCGCGGCTACCGCATCCAGATGAGCAGCGCCATCGGCCCGTACAAGGGCGGCCTGCGCTTCCACCCGTCGGTGAACCTCAGCGTGCTGAAGTTCCTGGCCTTCGAGCAGGTGTTCAAGAACTCGCTGACCTCGCTGCCCATGGGTGGCGGCAAAGGTGGCTCGGACTTCGACCCGAAAGGCAAGAGCGACGCCGAAGTGATGCGCTTCTGCCAGGCGTTCATGAGCGAGCTGTACCGCCACATCGGTGCTGACTGCGACGTACCGGCCGGTGACATCGGCGTGGGTGCCCGCGAAATCGGCTTCATGTTTGGCCAGTACAAGCGCCTGGCCAACCAGTTCACCTCGGTGCTGACCGGCAAGGGCATGACCTACGGCGGCAGTCTGATCCGCCCTGAAGCCACCGGTTATGGCTGCGTGTACTTCGCTGAAGAAATGCTCAAGCGCCAGGACAAGCGTATCGATGGCTGCCGCGTGGCGATTTCCGGCTCGGGCAACGTAGCCCAGTATGCGGCGCGCAAAGTCATGGACCTGGGCGGCAAGGTGATCTCGCTGTCCGACTCCGAAGGCACCTTGTACGCCGAAGCTGGCCTGACCGACGCCCAGTGGGATGCGGTGATGGAACTGAAGAACGTCAAGCGTGGCCGCATCAGCGAGCTGGCCGGGCAGTTCGGCCTGGAGTTCCGCAAGGGCCAGACTCCGTGGAGCCTGGCGTGCGACATCGCCCTGCCGTGCGCCACGCAGAATGAACTGGGCGCCGAAGACGCCCGCACCCTGCTGCGCAACGGCTGTATCTGCGTGGCCGAAGGCGCCAACATGCCGACCACCCTTGAGGCTGTGGATATCTTCCTGGACGCTGGCATTCTGTACGCCCCGGGCAAGGCCTCCAATGCCGGCGGCGTTGCCGTGTCGGGCCTGGAAATGTCGCAGAACGCCATGCGCCTGCTGTGGACTGCCGGTGAAGTGGACAGCAAGCTGCACAACATCATGCAGTCGATTCACCATGCGTGCGTGCATTACGGTGAAGAGGCGGATGGCCGTATCAACTACGTCAAAGGTGCGAATATCGCAGGCTTCGTGAAAGTGGCCGATGCGATGCTGGCTCAAGGCGTGGTCTGATTCGAGATCACCTGGGGCCGCAACACGGCCCCAGGTTTTTCAACCACCAATCTCGATAATCTCGATTTCCTGATCCCCCACCGGCCGCCGCCAAACCACCTCATCCCCAGGCCCTGCGCCCAGCAACGCCCGCCCCAACGGTGAGCCCCAATTAATGGG
>NZ_BBIS01000058.1 GCF_000730605.1 Pseudomonas monteilii NBRC 103158 = DSM 14164
TTAGAACATGCTGGACCAGGAGATCTGGTTAACCAAGGGCTTGTGGGGCAACAGAGCCAGGTCCACGGCCCTCAGTGCTGGGTTACGGCCAGTGAGGTACCAACAATCATTCTGCTGACTCAGCATGTACCGATCACAAAGTCTCTCCAGAGCCGAACGATAGGCCTCAGTGACATTGCCCTGGGACGCCTGAGCCAGGAGCTCTGCAGATCGGATGCCGGGCTGCCCCCATGCTACCCGAGCAAGATCGAACCCCTCATTGCCGGCCAGAATGAAGATCTCATCTGCAACAGCTTCGGGCACGGGGTCGATCATGAAAGGGAACTCGACCGGGAACACATACCAGCGTAGCCAGAATTCGTAGTGGATCCGCAAGCGGATGACGTCCTTGCGAGCGCCGAGCACTTCACAGCACTTGTCAAAAGCCCAGTCGCCAAGGGTCGGTCCAAATACCCACTGCGCCGCAGTGACATACACCTCGGTTGGAAGCTTTTTCGCGAACAAGGCCTCGACGTTGGCCTTGATGATGCGGAAAGCAAGGCGCGCAACCCCATCCTCAAAATCCTCCTCATCAAGCCGGCGTAGCTCATCCTTCCTCAGTTTTCGTCTTTGCGCTCCAGTGTTGGATAGATTATTGAGTGCGGCGAGCCCAAGTTCTTCAGCAAAAGGATATGACTCGACCACAGTTTCGTCAGCCCCCAGAAAATCCACTTGAGCGTCGTCTGCAGCGCCATCAAGATCGAAGGCGTCAAGACCTTCGAAAAGATTGGCGCTATCAAAGCTCTCAAGCCAGTTACGAACATCGCTAGGATCAGAAAGACCGCCAGAATCGTCAGATAGAAGCTCAGATCCGAAGACATCATTTTCTTCCTCGTTGCCCAGTTGCATATCAGTGAATTCGTTCATTGGCCCCACCCTTAAACCGGAACTGTTTGCGTGAATTGGTCTGCGCCGGCTACCCGGGCATGCAGGCGCCTGGTAGGCCTTCTGATGTCCGCACTGGTGGTGACCCTCTCTTTGCCCGGGGCAGCTACATGTGCCCAAATAACCTGGTTTTCACCGGAAACAATTGCGTAGTCAGTGCTGCTCATCGATCTCAGTTTTTGAATCAGCGTCCCCTCGCTCTGGACCTGTTCCGATTCAGTCGCCAGCAGCTGGGAGTAGACCTGTGCCGTCGCATCGGATTGGGGTTTGAAAAGCACCACGTTGCGCGCCCGGCTCAGACAAGCCTCGCGAAGGTCCAAAGACTCACGCCCAAGATCGTCAAGCGACCCAGCCGCAACCCAAACGCTCAATACCTGTTCAGTCTCTGGCGAGAGCAACTGCTCGATGCTGGGGTCATTGCAACCACCAGGATCAGTGAACACCGCCAGCGCAGTGGGATCGGAAGGCTCACCAATCGAACGCGCTACGGCATCCGCCAAATTCGAGATCACAATGCGGCGCAGGTTTGACGCAGCTCGGCCTCGGCCAATGTAGGGGATTGCGAGATACACGATCTTCCGCGTTACCAGAGCCCCATGTAGCACCACGTCTGGGTGATAGCTGTTGAACACTTCACCCGCTCTACCGGCGCCGAGCATGCACAAGCTCCCAGCGAGCCCCGAGAAGCTTCCTTTCAGCTTTTCCACACAGATATCACCGGCAGCGTCCTGGAAAGCTTTGCAGGCCTGCTGAAGGGCTCCCAGCTGAACTGAATGGGGGAATGCTGAGGCCATATACTCCTCCAGCGCTTCGATAGCGTCTGGCTTCATCACAAACATGCCGAGATCAAGGTACGAGTAGGGCAGGCCAGCAAGCTGCAGCGAGGACACAATCGCTCGAACGAGCGCTGCACTTGGAGCTGAACTGTATGCGCCCGTCGCGTCCTTATCCGCGAGGAAATTCAAGACATGGCTGGCAACCTTGGTTGGAGCAGTGTGCAGCACCGGATTGTAGGTGTGGCTCAACGCCGGACTGCTAGGGTTTACGATGAGTAGATCGGCGCCCCGGCCAACGGCTGTGCTGGCGCTGATCATGGCTGCCAGCAGTGATTCGTCGATCGACGCCCCAACAACGAAGACAGCAGCGCCGGCAGTAATTCGACTCCGAATCACCGCCCTGATCAGTTGCCCCTGACCTTCGGAATGTTCATCGAGCACAAGGGTATGCCCGGGCACAACATCACCGCCCTTTGACGTGAGGCTATTCATCTCTCAACTGCTCCTGTGGTTTTTTCCGCCCGCCAGTGGGCAGACCGCTGCCACCGAGGTACTTGTCGCTGTTCTTGAAGAAATCTGCGCCCTTCACGGGCGCCCTGCGGAAGTGATTAATTCGGATGGGGCCGATTTCCTTCTGCAGCTTCCGGTCGATGCTGATCATCGGTACCCGAACGTTGAAGATCTGATCGCCGCCGTACTGGATGATGCATTCGCCCTTGCCGAGCGCTTTGAGGTCATCCGGCGAGACTTTGTATTCCTCTTGCTCACGCTCGCCGATCGACATGCCCGCGGCGGCCCCGGTGCCACCCTCTGGTGCCACATTGAGAAGCGGCGTGCTGCTGCTCTCATTCTGTGTGCCACTCAATGACTTCGTGACGCCGATCTTCATACCGATCAGGTCTGCACACTCGACGGCTGTCGCCTGAGTACCGATCTTGAAAAAGATCTTGGTCCAGGTGTTACCGATGACCATCTCTTTGAAGTCAGGGGAAACCACATCCAGGTTGGCCAAGGTCTGGGCGGCTGGGAACAGCGCCATCTGTGCGCTTCGCCCCTGCTCGAAGGGACGAGCCAAGGATTGAACAGCGTAGCTACCCAGCTCATCCATGAAATTGAAATGCGGGGGGTTAGGGCGCTCTTCTTCTGGCAGCGCCTGGATCCATGAGATGGCCGTCCGCATGTCACCGAGGAACATTTTGCCGAAGTTGGCGGCAGCTTCGTTTTTACCCATCGTTGGGAGCGCGACATAGATGATCTTCTTCGCCCGAATAGCTTCGAACAGGTCGATCTCCGGGGCATAGGTGTTCATCACATCACCGAATTTTCCCGTACCGAACATGTACATCCGGCCGCCAAGACCACCGAAGGTCTCCTTCATCCGCTTGATGTCGACCATGTTCTCCATGCCCGGCTTTCCACCAACCTTGTACTGCTCAAGGAACAGGGAAAGGTTTTTGGTGGCTGGGTTGTGTGGCTGGGACTTCTTCAGCAGTGTTTCCAGCTCCTCGATCGCTTTGTGGTTCATCAACAGGATGGTGAAGTCGATGAAGTTGTAGGCGAGGCCTGCAGCTTGCATTGCCGCTACGAGGGTAGTGATGCCCTGGTTCGCCGACTGTTTGTAGTGGTCAGCGCCAGGGTTATTTTCGGTGGACGGGATAATCGACAGGATGCGAGCGGCGACCTCATCAGGGTCACCACGCAGAATGGGGTTGTAGGTGTTACTGAGCGATGGGTTGCCCGGGTTAAGGATCAAAAGGTCCTGCTCGCGGCCCGCCCAGCAACAGTATTGGTAGATCGTTTGAATGTCGTCCGCGTTCATCTTGCCGTCGATGAACGTCAGACCTCCGCCACGCTGGATCTGCTGGAACATCATCAGCTTACCCAAGACAGTTTTACCGACGCCCGACTGGCCCAGGATAAAACCATGTCGCATGAAGTCTTCATCAGGGACACGTACAGGCTGGCCTGTGTCAGTGGTGAAGCCAAGCAGCAAGCCATCACCGTTCGCAAGGTCGGTAGCCGAACGGATATTGATCTTCGACTCAAGGAGGAGCTGGTTTTTCCAGAAATCAAAGACACGGTTGCCCATGTATGCCGCACCCGCAGCTCCCATGGCGAGGGGGAGGGTGGCCGGCACTGAGCTGAAGAAAGGCGATGTCAAAAGACCTCCAGCACCGATCGAGCTCAGTGCCAGAGTGTCTTTGAAGCCGCCAATTTTCGAGCGAAGTATCTGATCCATACTCATGGAGGTGAGCCTTTAGCTACGCACAAAAAAACCCGGGCGCCGTGAGGCACTCGGGTTGTGGGGGTTAGAGAAACACGCTCGACTTATCAGTCTGCGCATTGGCTTGGTCATGCTCATCTGCTGGTAAGCGCAACAGTGGCGATTGCAAGAGCGTTTGGATTTCCATCTGCGACAGGAGCTTGTCCTGCGAGATGATCTCCCGCGTACCACGAACGTCTTTCACGGTCTGACCCGTTTGTTCAATATGTGTCAGTTGGTCCTTGTACTTCTGATACCGAGTCTTCTCGGGAGGTTGCGAAGTTGCCTGCTCCTGGGTGTCCGACTGGCCAGCCCCGTCCGGGGTGGTCGTACCTGCAGTTGCATCGCTTGCCTGTCCTTGCTGCTTGTCCGCCCGCAGGCCTTCGACGTATTTCGAGTCATCAAACTTGCCAGTGAAGACATCAGCACTGAAGCCGAGCAACGACAGGCATTTCGAGGTCGCGTCCGTAAAGCTCTTCTTGGCGTGGTCCTCATCACTAGAGATGATTCCGAAGGCATCTCGGGTGATGTAGACGGTCGCTCCGAACTGCTTCACTGAGCCGCGGAAACCGTGCTGCAGATACCACAGCTCTACGTAGACTTTGTGAATGACCTCTTTGCCAACTACTTGGCCATCCACTACGAACGGCTTCCCGTCGATGTACGCTTCGCTGATCAGCTCGACACCCCAGCCAAGACCAATCGGCCCGAAGGCCTCAGTGGCACGTTTGACCTGGTAGATGGGTGCAATCGCGGTCCCTTGGAACCCCCCCTTGTTGAATGACTTGGTCTCATCAGGGTCGGTTACCTCTACCTTTTTCCACACCTCCAGGCCGATAGAAGCCGCGGCTTGGCCCTGGCCGACCCACAGCGAATCGCCGTTGGCCTGACTTTGGTGGGATGCTGCTTCTGTTCTGGTTTGCATTTTTGACTCCTACGACTCTGCAAAGAGGGAATACCTAATGCAGAGGTATGAAGCACAGCTGCTGATAAGGTGGGGCGGGTTAGACGTCGAACGCATCAAAAGCGATTGCAATACGTAACACGTCACTATATTTTATGCGCCACAACAGACTGTTGCAACAAAAAGCATCCTGCCTGTATTATCGCTACGTGTTATTTCGCAATCAAAACCAATGAGTATCCTATGAACACCTTGAACAGAGCCATTCTGCTTGCATCGCTTGCGCTCTCAGCAAGCACCGCAGGTGCCGTTGATGTGCGACAGGTGGTGGTTCCTGATAGCTACGGCGTTGCGATTGAACCTGCGCATGCAGGTCACGCGCTCGTTGAATCTATTCGTGACACCCAGCAGAAAGCCGAACGCCCAATCTGGACCGTGACTGAGCGAGCTAAGCCTCGCGCTCTGATGCCGGCAGAAGAGGCTCTGCTCGATGCAGAGGATGCAAGGATCGCCGAGGAAGCACGTCACACACGGACCACGCTCTATTTCGACTTCGACAAAACAAAACCAACCGGTTGGTGGCCGCTGACAAACGTGATCGCTGACGCTCTCCGCATCGGTAGCACCATTACCTTGATCGGTTATGCGGACGAAGTGGGTGAGGCGATTTACAACCAGCACCTCTCCGAGAGCCGGGCAATCGAAGCTGCGCGCTACCTGATCCGGCAAGGTGTTAAGAAGCAAAACATCAAGGTTTACGGCCGGGGCAAGCGCGACCCAGTTTCGAATTCCGACAGTTCGTTGAACCGTCGGGTTGAGGTCGACATCGTGAAAGCTGCGGAGAAGTCTCTGTGAAAGAGATCGATATCCCGCGCTACGTAGACAGCCAGACGCAATTGCTCTTCTGGGAGATCGATGAAGCGGTGATCTTCATTGGCTGCCTGGGCGCAGGCATCGCGCTAGGGGGCTGGGCAACGATCGCTTCCCTCGCCGGCGGCTGGTATGCAGTGAAGCGGTTCAAGCGGTTCAAAAGCGGTGCGCTGGATGGTGTTCTTCGCCACCTTTGCTACTGGGCAGGCGTTATGCCGCTGAACAAGCACTACGACGATTCCTTGAAGCGCGACTACTTCTACTAATGCTTTCACATGCTTTTATTCGTACGCGTTATGTATCCAGTAACGCACAGGGGCCGCAATGAAAATCAAGTCCATGCAGAAAACGATGGAGGGGCTGAAAAGTCTCACCAGCTTCCTGATCTTGTCGAACGTAGGCCTTTCGGTAGCAGTTGCGCTGCTCTCCATCAACCAAATGGGGCAGCACGAAACAACCCGCTTAGTTCCACCAACCCTGGACAAGGCGGTGAAAGTGGGCTGGAACAACGCGGACGACGAGTACCTCAAGTCCTTTGGCCTCTATGCCTCAACGCTGATGGGCAACGTCACGCCGAAGAACGTGAACTTCATCGCCGACTCCGTGAGCGCCTTCGTTGATCCGAAGATCTACGCGGACGTTCGCAAGCAGATGTTTGTGCTGGCCAACGATCCCGTGTTCGCAACGAATGCCGGCTCCGTGTCCTGGACCCCCACAGACATCAGCTACGAGAAGGATACGAAGAAGGTCTTCATTCTCGGCTCGATGGAAACGCGCAGCGCAGTTGGCAGGCCGAAGCAGGACTACCAGGTGGTCGAGTACGTCATCGAGATGCGCGCAGGCCGCCCATGGATTGAGGGCTTTAACCACTATCCAGGCAACAACCCCAAAACACTCAAGTGGCTTCAGTCTCACCCACCTAAGCCAGCAGAACCTACCAAGGAGGCGCTTCAGTGAAACGCTCAGCCATTGCTTTAGTCGTGCTGGCCACCATCCACGCATCCATCTCCTGGGCTGATGGGATGACGGAAGTCAAGCTACCGCCTGTTCCTACAGCCGCAAAACGTGTCAAACCTGTCGAAGCGCAGCCACTTCCAGGCTTGGGTGTGATGCCCGGTGCCGAATCTGATTCGCGCACCCAGGTTGTTCGCGTGAGCTCAGACCGGAACGAAGTCATTTACGTTTCGAACATCTTGCCGAACCGTATTTCCACACCGTTCGCTTCACCTAAAGCTGTAGACCAACAGCCTGACGATTTGGATATCTCCCAGATAGGCCAATCTCTTTATGCGACGATGAAAACCAAGGATAAGCCTGTCGCACTTTACGTGACCGGCTCCAATCCAAATGACCCAGTTATTTCCTTGACCCTGATTCCAAAGGAACTCCCGCAGCAGACGATTACGTTGCAGCTGGACAAGCCAATGGCAGAGCCTGGTGGTCATGGGTCTGAAAACCACGCTCCCGACAGCAACAATTACACCGACACTATCCGCTATGTGCTCCGTGAAGCAGCCCTCGGAAAAACCCCTGAAGGTTTCAGCGAAGGTTTGCTGCCGGCATCGGCAGCTAACATCGGCAATGTAATTGCTTACCCGAAAGTCCGCTACTCTGGGCCAGAATACGATATCTATCGTTATAGCCTGCAAGGAACCTCTAAAACTGACGTTGACCTTGACGAGGGCACTTTCTACAGCGAAGGCGTCCGGGCCGTTTCATTCTTTCCAACCGCCACTCTTCGTGCCGGCATGACCACTGACGTATTCATCGTCTCTGATAAGTCGGCAACGAGGAATTAAACATGGCGATTAATGACCAGCTGAAGGAAAAGTGGAACAATCTTAGTCCGCGTATGCGAACTATCTTCGCCATTGCCGGCCTTTTCAGTTTTCTGATGATTGTCGGCACAGTAATTGTCGGCAATGACAAACCTAAGGCCAACGCGAAAGCCAGCACGACGTCCGATACGAAACTGCTGTTGCCTCGTGGGAATAACAACACTCCCGAGCAACTCATGGCTTTGATGGATGCACAGAAAAAGCGGCTCGATGAGTTCGGCAGATCGATCAAACAGATGGAACAAGATCGCAGGGATGATCGGCTGCGATCACTCGAAGAACAGCAGCGTATGCAGAAACCAGACCCAGTGACTCAAGACACGCTTCGCGAACTGAAGCGCATGAGTGATCGACTGGAAAAACTGGAGTTGGGCAAGGCTGGTGCAGCACCAGCTCTGAATGGCGCATTGCCTGGCTATGAAACTGCCACTGGCACTGGTGAAGCCGTGCAGGAAGCCAAGCCGAAAGCAGCAACTCTGCGGATCACCGGTGGCACGCAAACTACACGTAGCGAGGCCCCAAAGCAGGCAGAGAAGCCAACTCCAGCAATGCCAGCCGGCTCGTTCTTCGAAGCAGTGCTGCTGAACGGTATGGACGCTCCGACCAGCGCCACAACACAGAAAAACCCTGTACCGACAACCATGCGCATCAAGTCTGATGCAGTGCTTCCCAACAAGTACAACGTCGACGTCAAAGAATGCTTTGCGTTGGCATCTGGCTACGGCGTTCTCTCAAGCGAACGCGCCATGCTTCGGACCGAAACATTCTCCTGCGTACGCAAGGACGGCAAGATCATTGAAGGGAAGATGGAAGGTTACATCGTTGGCGAAGATGGGCGGGTAGGTATGCGCGGCCGGCTCGTATCGAAGCAGGGCCAAATGATTGCCAAAACCTTGATTGCCGGCGGTCTCTCCGGCCTGGCTCAAGGTATGACTCCGCAAACAATCCCTCAATTAAGTTTGGGTGATAACAGCACAACTCAAACCCAAAGCGCTGATGCTTCGACCATTCTGCAAACTGGTGTTGCTAAAGGTTTCTCTACATCCGCAAATGAAGTAGCCAAATTCTACATGGAGTTGGCTCGCGAAATGACACCGGTTGTTGAAATCGACGCCGGCCGAAAAGTCACGATCATGCTGGTGAAAGGGATCGAACTGAAATGATGAAAGGTAATTTTATGAAACGTTCTGCATTAGCCGCAGCGCTGTTGCCTATTGCTCTTCTCAGTGGCTGTTCGTCCTGGCTGAATACCGCCGATGAAGACGAGTTCTCGTGTCCTGGCATGCCACAAGGCATCATTTGTAAGTCGCCAATGGCTGTTTACAAATCTACTGAACAAAGCCCCGCGCTGACTGACAGCGATATGCCAATTGGTCAAAAGGCACCGAACGTAAAGTACGGTGACGATATGGGAAAGACTGCCGGCTCTGAGCATAACCTCAAGGTGTCGAATGGTGTGCCAGGGCCTGTTGTTGCAGATCTTGCCCGTCCGGTCCGAGTTCCAGCCCAGGTTATGCGGATCTGGATCGCTCCCTGGATCGACAGCAAGGACGATTTGCACTTTCCATCCTACCTCTTCACCGAGATTCAACCGCGCACCTGGTCGTTTGGTAAATCCGAATATTCCGGCCAAGGCATGGTGGTTCCTCATCTTGAGTTAACTGCTGTACCGCCAGTTAACGTTCCCGCCCCTAAACCGGAAAACGTTGCTGCAGAACCAACCAATTACGGACCACAAGTTTCGTCGTCCGCAATCCCATCCACAACTGACATCAATCTGAACTGATAACACTGGGAGCTACACAATGACCGCACAAATCGCACAAATCGAAACCACCGCAGTAGCAGCTGCTCCATTCAAGAAAATCGACAAGCGTGCACTGCTGAGCATGGCTGTTATCGGCCTGGCTGTCGCCGCCGACGTGACCGCAGGCTCCGACTCCACCTTCACCGAGATCGTTACCAGTCTCGACGGCTGGATGACCGGCTCCCTCGGTAAGGTCTTTGCTCTCGGCGCTCTGGGTACCGGCCTGGCAATCGGCGTGGTCAAGCAATCGGTCATGGCCGTTGTGACCGGGGTAGCCGTAGCGCTCTCTGCAAGCGTTGGCCCAGGCGTACTGACGAACATCTTCACCGCAACGCTGTAACGCCCCTCAAGGCGCACTAGGTCGCTAGTGCGCCTTTTCAACTGGCTCTGCCTGCGGGTTGCCCTCCAGGCCTTCCAAGCCTACTCAACCACCAATTATGGCGAACAGTGAAATGGCAGCCTCGAAAGCGACTCTCAAAGGGGACAGAAAATCTACCCCTCAAGAAAAACTCAATGTCCGGGCGATCGATCCCGACTCCAAAATCTTCTTTTGCTCCGACGGTAATGAACATTATCTCGGGGCATGTTTTGTTTCCGACGCCCTGACAGGCGCCAGCGCTTCGACTGTTGACAAACTCCAGTCTGCTCTGAGCATGAGCTTTGCTCCAGGCACCTACATTCAGATTGCGATGCTTGAGAGCCCCGATGTCGGCGAATACATCGATGCATATCTGAACAGCAAACCTGCGCTCAACCCGATCCTCAAGGCACTCTCACGCCAGCATGCGAATCTGATTAGTGGCGGAGTCGATGTCCCGCTGGTCCAGCGCAGCGGTGTGATGCTCAACCGTCAGCGCATTATCGTTACGGTCAAATTCCCGTGCCGTAACGATCGCCCAGACGATGCTGACATCGCGGCCACGAAAGAATCGGCCGACCGGATCACAGAGGCTCTCAAGGCAGCGTCGCTGAACCTGTTCCAGCTCGATGCTGTAGGTTATCTGGTGCTCATGCGGATCCTCACAAACCTGTGGAACTCTCCCCGGTCACACTACGACGAAGAGCAACTGATCAAGGATCAGATCTATTACCCAGGCGACTCCATCAATTACGATGATCCGTCGACCATCAATTTCAATGACGGCGCTCACTACGCGAAAGCGCTGAGCGTTAAACACTTCCCGCAGCGCACCAGCCTCGCGATCATGAACCACATGATCGGCGATCCCAACGGACTCTCGAACCAGATCACCGAGCCGTACTACATGGTGTTGACCATCCACTATCCGGATCAGGTCGTGAAGAAGGACGAAGTTAAGCAAACGTCCTCAATCATCAACCACCAGGTCTTTGGGCCGACAGCACACCTGATACCCATCCTCAGCTACAAGAAAAAAGGTATCGACACTCTAATCCACGAGATCGACGGCAAAGGCGCGATCATCGTTGAGGTGAACTTCACGATTTTCCTCTTCTCGCGTGACAAGCAGCGCCTGAACAAGCTGTCCGCCGGCCTGCAGGCCTACTACACGTCTCTGGCTTTCGAGCTCCGGGAAGACCGGCGCATTTTGGAAGCGCTCTGGAACAACCTGCTGCCATTGAATACCACAAAGGAAGGGGTCAAGAACCTCTATCGATTCCACACGATGGCAGTGCGACATGCCTGCCAGTTCCTCCCGATACTCGGTGAATGGACTGGCAGCGGAATGGCCGGCGCTATGCTCATGCTCACCCGCCGCGGCCAGCCGGCTCTGGTTGATCTGTATGAATCGAGCACCAACTACAGCGGGATCATTTTTGCTGAGGCTGGTGCTGGCAAGTCGTTCTTGACACAAAAAATAGCCGCGGATTACCTCGCTGCAGGCGCCAAGCTGTGGGTGATTGACGCAGGCCGAAGTTACCTCAAGCTGTGCAAGATGGTTGGCGGTGAATTCATCGAGTTCAAGCCTGACTCGGATGTGTGTCTGAACCCCTTCACGCACGTTGAAGACCTGCACGAAGAAATGGATATCCTCAAAGCCACCATCGCCAAGATGGCCGCCCCCGAGGACACGCTTGACGACTACCAGCTGTCCCGAGTTGAACAGGCCATCACCAGTACCTGGGAGAAGTTCGGCAACCGCGCAACCATTACCGCCGTCGCTGATTGGTTCATCAACCAGTCAGACGAC
Source organism: Pseudomonas monteilii NBRC 103158 = DSM 14164 (assembly GCF_000730605.1). Taxonomy (GTDB): domain Bacteria; phylum Pseudomonadota; class Gammaproteobacteria; order Pseudomonadales; family Pseudomonadaceae; genus Aquipseudomonas; species Aquipseudomonas monteilii. The sequence continues at coordinate 11,554 of NZ_BBIS01000058.1, forward strand.
CCAGAGTGCCTGCGACTGGGGCGCCAGCTGTTCCCGTTCGCCGGTGGCCAATACACCAAGTGGTTCGATGGCGAGAACAACCTGGATATGAGCAATGCGTTCATCTGCATGGAGCTGAGCGACCTGAAAGGGCGCCCAGCGCTTCAACAGGTGGTGTTGCTGCAGCTGATCTCGCGTATCAACCATGACATGTACAAAGCTCAACTGGGCGAACGGGGCCGGAAAAAAATCCTCATTGTCGATGAGGCCTGGGAGATGCTCGACGACCCAATGATGGCCAAGGCAATGGTCGCCGCATACCGTAAAGCGCGGAAAGAAGACGGGGCGGTGCTGGTGGTCACGCAGGCTATCGGCGATGTCTATGCGTCGAAAAATACCGAGGCTATCGCCGCGAACTCGGCCTGGCAGTTCATCCTGCAGCAAAAATCTGAGTCGATTGACTCTGCGATCGACAGCAAGCAGTTCAAGATTGAACCTTACGGGGCTCACATGCTGAAGACGGTGCACACCATGCCCGGCAAGTACAGCGAGATCATGGTCAAGCGTAGCGAAACCGACTGGGGCATCGTGCGCCTTGTTGTAGATGAATTCCACAACGTGACGTTCTCCTCGAAAGGCGCAGCTCGTAACGAGATCCTCGACGATCTTGACCGTGGCATTGATGCCGTAGAGGCCGTCAACAACTTCATGGCTCGCCAAAGCTCAGCAGCCTAGTAGGCAGCAGATAACGCCTGTTCACAGCCCGGTCATCAACCGGGCTTTTGTTGCCTCAAATAATACTGTTGTCGTAATGCTACGTGTTATGCTTCCACAAACAACTGCGCGCTGAGCGCTGCCTCTTTACATCGCTACTAGGAAACGCCGAGATGACTGATACCGCGGACAGCCAACAACAACCCGGGGAACAAATCCGCCCTGATGACGACCAGGTGAGGACGAAGCCAGCGAGTGTTAGTAAAGCCCAGCAATCACCTGGTGGTGTTTCCTTTCTGACATGCGCCGTCGTGGCTCTCGCTGTATCCGGCTTTACCAGCTTTATGGCCTATCACTTCGCCGGACAGAACATCAACTCTGGCGCCCAGGTAGTCCTGGTGGACGGCACAAAGCTCGCCAATGCGCAGATGAAGCGAACGCTCGATAAGGCCGGAATGAGCCCCGAGCAAGCGCAGGCAGACGGTCTCACATTTGTGACTGACCTTCAGAATGTGCTGAAGGCATACACCGATTCAGGGGTACTGGTCATCAACTCCTCGGTAGCCCTCAATGCCCCTGCAGGGTTGAACGTAACCGATCAGGTTGCCCAACACCTCGGCCTTGAGCTGGAGTGATCTCATGCGCGCTAAAGCACTGGCGACTCGACTGGTCTCCCCATTCAAAACCTTGCGAACGGACAAACCACGTCTCCGCTTTCTCCGAAACTCGATCCTTGGTATCGCAGCAGCTTTCATCGTCGCTATTGCAGCGGTTACGACATTTCGCCAGGACTACCGGATTGGCGTTGACCTTGCGTCAGTCCGCTGCTTGCCCTGGCGCCTGTACATGATCACTTACGGCCAGCCTGCTGACCTGAAGCGTGGCGATTTTGTAGCGTTCGTGCCAAAGGATGGCCTTATGGGCGAACACTTTGAAGGGAAGACCGTCGGAAAAATGGTTGCTGGACTCCCGGGCGATAAACTGGTCGTGAAGAATAACGTCGCTTACATCGGTGATCGCTTGATCGGTGAGCTGGACCTCATCGAGAAACTGGGCAAAAAGCCTGGCGATTTCGATCGAGTCATGACGGTTCCGGCGGGCAAGATTCTTGTCATCGGAACTGAGCCTCGGAGCTATGACGGTCGTTACTGGGGCTTCCTTGATGAAAAGCTGATCATTGGCAGGGTAGGGCCCATCATCTGATGAAAGCCTCATTCAAGCGATTTGAAAGTATGCGTACGCGTTATGCACTGAATAAATGCTTTCCGGTATTATTCCTGGCATCTCTCGCCGCTTTGTCTGGCGCTGCCTCTGCTGAATCCGACAGTGGCTCTCCGAGGTTCATCGAGCGCAAAGCTGAAGGCTGGTTCTTCTACAAAGACCCGAAGGAGAATCCGCCGCCACCGCCCTTGATTCCTCAAGAGCCCAAAGCCCCTACCGGAACACCTGCCAAGGAGGAGCAGAAGATCCAGCCATTTTCTGTTTCGTGGTTGCGCACAAACATGCCAAAGCTGCTGGATGCTGCGATCGACGACCCTAGCAAGGAGAACGTTGAGGCCTACCTATACGCCCAGCGCGTGGCCTTGGACAAGTCACAGCGCTATGCAGAGATGACTACCCGAGTTGTGGCCGCCGACCCCTTCCTTGATGAAAACAACCGGGTCCCCATCGCGACGTACACAAAACCGTTTTTCCTGCGAAATGCGCAAGCCGGTGTAACCGAAGCGCTAAAACATATCGCGACCGTTGGCGGTTTGTGGGTTTTCTTTGATTCGAAGTGTGAGTTCTGCCGACCTCAAGTTAATACCGTTCAGAAGTTGTCCAAAGAATACGGGTTTGTTACGAAATTCATTTCCATGGATGGAAAACCGCTCCCGAATGTAAGCGAATACGAGAAAAACACCGGACAAGCGAGCATCCTGAACTTGCGCATCACGCCAACAACAGTACTCGTTGTTCCGCCTAACAATTACTACATCGTATCGCAAGGGATGATGGCTCAGGATCAACTTGCAGAGCGGATCATCATTGCCGCCGATAGCAACAATTTACTACCCAAAGACATTGCTCAGAAAATCAATACCTATGATCGAGGTGTCTTGACCAATGAAGACACTCAACGGGGCGCGAGTGATGATCCCAAGCAATGGGTTAAATACCTGAAAGACAAATTGGAAGGCCGCTACGAAGGGGGGCAGCAATGATGCGGAATAAATTAAAGCAGCTGGTTTCGTTACTACTTGTGGCGACGCTTACCACGGTTTCAATACCAGCGTCAGCAGGGCTAGCTGATGCGTTAGACGGTATGTTCATGTCGAACAGCACCAGCGCTGGGGCTTTCTCCAGCCAGAGCCGGGGGGGTATGGTTGGCGGTGGCGCAGCCCTCCGAAGCCCAGTTCGTAACATTAACCTGGTCGCGTTCGATCCACCACGATTCTCCGCCGGTTGCGGAGGAATTGATTTGTTCGCGGGGTCATTCTCGTTCATTAACGCCGACGCCCTGGTTGCACTTTTCCGTCAGATTGCAGCGAACGCTGTTGGTGTGGCTTTCAAAGCTGCCATCGACGCGATCAACCCGGCGCTGGGCAAGCTCATGCAGGACTTCCAGAATAAACTGCAAGCTCTGAACCAGATGATGAAGAACACCTGCGCAGTCGCTAACTCGATTGTTAAGTCCTTCACAGATCCCTCAGCTCGAAAAGAGATGGTGGACCAAGCGTCTACTGCTGCATCTGCTGCAACTGGCTCTTTCTCTGATCTGTTCGCTGGCTTGGATGATTTGTTCAGCTCTCCGAACAAGAGCTCCGACAAGGGTACGAATGACGGGAGCTGCGAGGAGTGCGGTAATCCTGTTTGGAAAGCACTAACAGACACCTCATCCGGCCAATATCTGGGTAACCCGGATAGTGGAGAAGCCGATAGCAACCTCGCTAACGAAGTTGTGATGAGCATGATTGGCGCAGTTGTAATGACTGCCCCCGACAGCTCCTCGAAAAACTCTGATGGTTCTGAGAAGCCTAAAGTTGGACAGATCTATAGCCCAACTTTGACGTTGATGAACTTCAAAAATGGCTCAAGCACCAACAGTACCCCGCTCAAAATATTGCACTGCGACAACGGGTACGACCGCACCAAGTGCACGAGCATTAACCCCAACAAAACCTTGAGCTTTGATGGCACCCTTGGCTACACCAACAAAATGCTCTTCGGTTACGCACAAGGCGTAACTAATGGCACGGCTAGCACGTCGATCGTAGGAAAGCTTACGAGCTGCACAGGCAGTTCCTGTGGTTTCACCGCAGCACAGAAGCAGTTCATCGAATCTATCAATACGCCTGCTCTGGCATTGATCAGAAAAGTTCAACAATTCCCGGGGGCTATTCAGGGGGTTGCTGAGCAAATGGCTCCAATCATCGCCAATGAGTTAGCGGTTAAATATGGGGAGGCTGCTTTGTACGCCGCCAATCAAACATTCAACGGTGTCAAGGGCATAAAGCCAGACTTTGTAGACCCAAACATCAACAAACTAACTCAAGAGCTGGCAGCAATCAGGTCTGAACACGCGAATTTCCAACCTAAAATTGTTGCCACTGAGCAATATATCAACATGATCCTTACCAGCAACCCAGCCATCTTCGTCAAGCCGGGCCTCTAGGAAATATTATGGACTTCACTGTATATGTACTGGGTGATGTTTCTACCTTTTATAACACGCTAAACAGCGTAGCGATGGTATTCAACGCCAAAGGCTTCATGACTGGCGTATACTTGGTAGGCGGCTTCATTGCATTAATCTCTGGGATTATGTTCGTAATCCAGAAGGGTGCCTCGGAACAGTTCATACCGGCAAACGGTCCTGTTGGGGGGCTCTTTGGTTTTGCCATGATGGTTGCTTGCTGCACCATCACAGCCGATGTGAAAATTGAAGACATTTACACTGGAACGGTTAACAAAGTTGACAATGTTCCGCTAGTAATAGCGGCACCAGCCAGCCTATTCACAACAACCATGTATGGCCTATTTGAGAAGATCAACACGGCTTATCAAAGCACTTCCGGAAGTTATATGGCTGTTACTCAAAACGGCTTTGTGACCCCGTTGAAATTGCTGCTCACGTTGCGTAAAGGTGTGGAAAATGTGGATCCGTATCTTGTGGCCAGTCTGAAACAATATGTGATTGACTGCGTTCCAGGATCGACGACTTTCAGCATCGAGAACTTTCAACAGTCCACGAATATTGTTTCTTACGTGCTAGACAACTCCCGAGGCTCGGGTCTAACCACCTACTGGGATAATGTGAACATTGGTGGCAAAGCGCTTTCTTGCCCGGAAGCGCAAACAATACTATCAGCAAAGGTTGACGCGTTCCCATCTTCGGCAAACGCGAAGAAAATGATCAATGCTGGCATGAAGGATAAGAGCCCGTCTGGCAGCAAGTACACACCTGACGATGTAATGGCCGCGATTACCAACCTAGTGCCTTCGCTCTGGTCATCAGCCCAAAGCGCTGATGATTTCATGGTGAACGCACTGTTCTTCAACTCTATCGTGGGCACATATAACTGCCTGGACAGTATTTCCGATCAAAACAGTTTCAACCTCTGTATGACTTCCTTGACTCAGCAAGACGAGCAGTTCCGTTCTGATGCTGCGGCATCTGGCAGTTTCTTTGCCAAAATTATGATGCCAACAATGGTTTTTCTTCAGATCCTTTTCTTCGGCTTCGCCCCCATCGTAATTATTTACAGCCTGTTCAAAGGGGCTGGGTCATTGATGATGTATGTGAAGTTTCTCGGTTTCGGTATCTGGACCACGTCCTGGCTGCCATTTTCCGCAGTGATTCAGATGTACATCCAGAACGATGTCGCTGAAAAGCTGAATGAATTCACAGAGCAAGGGCTGGTACCAAGTAACTTGAAGGCCGTCTATTACGACGTCCTTGCAACTAGGCTTGGCATAGCTTCGGACATGCTGGCTGCGACACCGCTAATCTCAGCAGCAATGCTAGGCCTGACGGCCTATGGCATGGTGAGCCTGGCCAGTCGCTGGTCCGGCCGAGACCACAATGACGAAAAACTGCAATCTCCTGATATTCTGAAGAACGGCGCCCACGTCGATGTTGCAAGCCGTAACCAATACCAGTCTGAGCACTCGGGCAGCGTCAAAAACGGCCTCGGTGCGACTGGAGCTTATTGGAATACTGCAGGCGTGAAGAACGAGCTCAGCACCGCCTTGCAAAGTGCTTTCGGCTCGGATCATTCAAAACGAAGCGAAAGTTCTTCAGCTGTCGAAGCCTCGCTCCGCCAGATGTCTTCGTATAAATCGGGTGACAGCTGGACCGACCAGCGTATGCAGTCACTTGATCGAGCCCATACAAACATTACCCAGCAGGCACTGAAGACTGGCGATAGCATTGCTGATTCGCTGGGCTTCACAGGCCAGCAGAAGGATGCATTCAGACAAGAATTTGCAGCCAATGTTGGCTTTAGTGGTCTCTTTGGAGGTGTAAAAGCTGGTATCGCAAACGCAACCGGCAAGGAAATGACAAAAGACCAGGCAACCAAGGTCGCCTCACAATTTGGTGCCGAGATCTCCAAGAACGAAAGCGACATGTCCGGTTGGAAGGCTTCAGTGGCTGACGCGTTTTCTCACAGCACTGGTAGAGAAGCTGCTACAGAGAATGCTCTTGGCCGGCGTCTGAGCTCAACCACAGCGGATACCCAGTCCTCGTTCAATAGATTCCAGCAAGCAACCTCTGCTGTAGCTGGAGTTTCGGCAAACGCCTTAATCAGCGAGGAGACAACGGGAGGTAATCTCAGCCGTTCCCCCCAGGGTCTGCAAGCACTGAATAGTGCCATCGCAGGCTTGTCTGACTCGCAGCGAGCAGCGTTCAACCAGAAGTTCCCAGAACTGGAAACCCGTTATAACCAACAATCCGTAGGTATGGTTGGGGCGCGGGAAGCAGCTCAGATGTGGGCTCTCAAAGCAATCGGTGCCGACACTGAATTTGCCAATGTCGTATCTGCTATGACCGGAAATGTTGTTGGTGGGCCTGCCGAAGGAAATGCTGCCAAATTCGCAGGTGTAGGCGGCAGAGCTAATCAAGTCGCTGATAACCCTGGAGGCCCGATATCCGGGGCAAATATCGGCACCCCTTCTTTGAATGTTGCCGGGGTGAATCCTAACCAGGTTGGTCCAACGGGAGCCCCTCAACCTCAGGAACTCAAAGAGGCAGCATCTGGCATGGACCCTTATCGCTCCTATGAGGACCGAGAAACGTTTATCGGCTCGCAGCTCCCAAGCAGCTACTCAAAAGGGCAGGAACAAATTCGGGCTGCCAAAACCGCTGCCCAGAATGCAGATACCACAATTGCACCAGAACAGATCCGCGACACTATGTCGATAGACCCCATCAAGAACACACTGGTGGGCGCTGGCCAGGCAGAGCAACAGTGGGAGCAAGAGAACCCTAAAACGGCGATGGCCGTGACGGCTGCTACGATGTTTGTTCCCGGCGCAGGGTGGGGAGGCGCAGTCTTCAAAGGCGCGCAAGCGGGAAGGGCTGCTATGGCAGCGCGTGGGGCCGCAACTGCTCTCAAGACCGCTGAGGCTGGTACCGAGGTTGCGCAGGCAGCACGCGTTGTCAACGCCGCAGGCCACGAAGTACCCGCTTTGCTCCGTGGCCAAGGTCAAGCTTCGCGTGTTGTGCACGCCGAACATGTAGCAGAGGCGGCAAAAACCGCAAAAGACGCCACGGCGGCTGCGAGCACGGCGGGTCGTGAATTTGCCGGCGCTACTAAGCTTGCTGGAAACGTATCAGTGGTTCCGGGCATGATGATTGCCGCCGACAAAATGGCTGATAGCTACAACGCTGATGTCGCCTCCAACGGCAAGCCCGAACGTTATGAGCCTGGTTCAAGCGTGCGCTCAGCGCTTCAGAGCGAAGCCGCTCCGGCACAGAGTGGTCAGCCTCTTGTAGCTCCAATGCCGGCGCCAGCTGATGCTCTCGCACCCTTAGGTGGTCATGCAGGCAACTTGATGGCTGCTCCCGGCGAGAATGCGCAAGCCCCAGCGCTAGGTCAGCCCCTTGTCACACCGATGAACACGAACGCTGAAGCTGGTGACCTGATGACAGGGTCTGGAGGGGGGTTAATGACCGCCGGTGGTCAATCGGCGACTAGCGCCGGTCTTTCAGCAGGGGAGCCACAACCAGCAGTCTCAGAAAATGGGCAAGGTAGCCCATATGGCGAGGGCATGATGGGGGCAGCGGATGCGTACCAATCCCCGTTCTCCGGAGGGGAGAAACCAGCGCCAGCTACGCGAGTGATGACCTTGCAGAACACTGTTGTGGGCCCGGATGACAAGGGTGACGGGGACACCACGCCGCCTACAACCAGAGGAGGCAGTCACTAACCATAGGTACCTGAATAGAGCCCGACATAGTCGGGCTTTTTCGTAGTGCGTCAGGCATGGCGCGTTGCGCGCAAGCGTAACCCGCTTGGCTGCGGTGGCCGAGGTCCATGGCGAAATTCCGGAGCGCCGCATATGAATCAGGCGCTGCCGAAGAAACTATGGGATCAACCTGAACAGCCGTGTTCCGAACCGTACGCACAGTGGTGTGAGAGGACGAAGGGAGCGTACCTGCCTCCTACTCAATCTCCATGACGGCCGCCCCAAGCATCTCCTTCGGCTCAACCTGGCATCTCGGTTAATCTTTGACGAGGGCCGCAGGGTGCCTGGAGCGGATAGCATGGAGGTCTAACCAGGCCCGCAGCTTGCTCTACAAAAGCAAAACCCCCGACGGTACGGGGGTTAGGCGTATTCACAAGCTTTATCGGACAGACCAAACAACCAGTATTAACGCTCTTGCATCACCTTAGAGATCATACCGTTGGCCAGGTTCATATAGAGTGCACTATCGCCTGAGACATCGTCAGGCGTGATCACATATTTACCGCTGATCACCATGGACGGTGTGGCGTCGACGCCATACGTGAGGAGCTTGGCAAATGCTCTCTCCAGCCTTTGTTGCGTGACGTTATGCCAGGCCTCATTGAAACCCTGGACGTTTGCCATCGCTACCGCTCTCGACCACGTGCCGGGGTCCTCCATTGTCATGCCGTTTTGCTGGATCAGCGTATAGGCCGCTGACATGAATGCAGCAACTCGGTTCGGATCTGCATCCTGGACAGCGAAGAATGCACGAGCAGCCAAGTAATTCCCTTTGTCGGGAACCGCCACAGGAATGAATTCAGCTGACCAGCCGGGCGGCAGCGTTTTGGCCCAGCGTGAGAAGGTCTGGTCGTATGAAGCGCAGACTGGGCACGCAAACGAGAAGAACACAACTACTTTGTGACTGTCTTCAGCCTGAGCCGAAACCTCCCTATACGGCAGCGATGGCTGCAACTCCTGCGCTATTGAGAGAACTGGTGTGGCCAGTACGGCTGCCATAGCCATCTGCACTATAAACTTCTTCATATAACCGTTCCTTGCTGATCAGGTTCTGCTCGATGAGCATGTCGAAAATCGATTCTTGATTACGCTCGGTACGCCACAGTTCAACAGTTTCCTTCAGTGCCCTGAAGTTAATTTCTCGGGCGGCGGCCAGGTCGTTCAAAAACTCGACAGCACCCTCGGTGAAGCCAAGCGCATATACCACGTCATCTTGGGAGACTAACTTCAGATCGATGAGGGCTTGCCCGAATTTTTTCACCTTTCCTTCAATAGTGCAGCGGAGTTGCAGCTCGGCTGCCTGATTCGCTTGTGTAAAGGTGATTTTGCCTTGCGCAATCAGAACATCGCCGATGCGTCTGACTGTCGGCTTAACTGAGTCGTCTTTAATCAGGGTCCGTATCCGTGCCATAGTGGTTACGCCATCAGTCACCATCCGCACTGCAGATTGGCCTAACGTGTCGAATTGGTTTTGTCGCGCAGCAGCATTAAGAACTGTCATCTCGCTACCGCCACTGACTATGGCGGCGCGTACTTGCTTATCCGATCTAATAAGTTCAATGATTGGACATTTACCAGAGAATGCATCTTTCGATGTCGCAAGTGGTACGTCTCCAGTCACTGCTGGTAGCCCATTTTTCTTCAACCACATACGCTCAACATCATTTATGGGCGTCCACTCATGCTCTATATCTGCCCGCAGAGTAGGGACCAGTCTTTGCGCAATCACGCCAATTAGAACGGAAGCGAGTGTCTGGGCGTCGACACCCAGATCAATGATCCGCGGGACAGCTTGAGCGGCACTGTTGGAGTGCAAGGTGGCGAATACCAGGTGGCCGGTGTTCGCAGCCTGAATGGCAATTTGCGCGGTTTCCTGGTCACGAATCTCACCGATCAGAATGACGTCTGGATCCTGACGCAACAGGGCCCGAAGACCCAAGGCGAAACTGAGCTGGGGTGTAACGTTGATTTGGACAAAACCCTTGACCACGTACTCAACAGGATGCTCGATCGTACAGATGTTGAGCGTTCCATCATTGATTGCGTTGAGTGCAGCGTAGAGGGTGGTGGTTTTTCCTGAGCCGGTTGGACCTGTGACGAGGATCAACCCTTGAGGCTCGTTGATCATCTCGCGGAAAGCATGCTCAACCAGCATTGGCATCCTGATGCGTTCTAGGTCCATAGACGCGTTTTCTTGATCGAGCAACCGGCATACGATTTTTTGCCCGTTGTGGCTTGGAACCAAGCTCACTCGAACTTCTAGCTCAATACCCGGATATCTCAACCCGATGCGCCCGTCGATGGGAATCTGATGCTGAGAGAGGTCCATGGTGGCTCGCGATCGAATTTTCGTATCGATCATTTTGCCCATCACCGGCTCTACGGTATCAAAGTGCCTGAGCTTACCGTCTTCACGCAATTGGATATGCACTTGCCCTTGAACCCACTGAAAATGAATATCCGGAATTCTATTCTGAGCAGCCTTCAGGAATAAATCATTCAAGTACGTGGCCGCAGGCTTATCCGATTGCGAGTTGAAAATAAAGAGATCTGGTTCTTTTGCCACAGTCAGCTCCTATTTAGCCTGGCCGCTAGAGCAAGTGAGTTCTGGGCCATAGAACAAACGCGAGATGAAATTTTGCACGGATTTATCGGCTGCAATGCTCCAAAGCAGCAAATCAATCCGTGAGTCAGTACTGAGATAGTTTGTGCCAGCCCAACGAACCGCATCAAAAACTACTCGTATCGGTAAAGCCCCTCGATCTACTCGCTCACAGGGCTCTTCAGGCGATACCGTGTACAGTATCCACCCGAATAACAGGACAGCAAAACAACTGCTGAATATCTGTTTCATTTATAGACCACCATAGTTGCTCATGACTTTCTGAATATATATTCGCTGACTTTTCTCGTTGGGACTGTTGTATGCGCCAACAGCTTTCCAGACGTGGCCGTGAGAGGCGATGTTGCTTGCTAGGATCCACGCCCCAACATTTGCACTGACACAGCGATCTAAAAGCTCTTTCTCACCGATGCCGTATTTCGACAGCGCAGGGAGCCAAGATGAGTTGATCTGCATCAGCCCAATGTCCCAGCTGCCATCGCTGTTCTTAGGGCTCACTGCGTCAGCTTTACCCGGGCGATTTTCGGTGACCTGGATGGCGCGGAGCAGCTTCTCGCTGACCCTATAGCGGGCAGCAGCGTCGGCGAAGCAGTCCGCGTGAGCAGCCGAGGACATCTCGGTCAGCACACCTGCCAGAAGCAAAAGGAGGGATAGTTTTTTCATGCGCTTAAGAATACATTACGCGTATCAATAAACAAGGTGTATCAGAACATGGCTTTATCGAATCGACTGCCGGCCTTGTTGGCGCTGCCCCTAGCGCTCGCCAGCGTCACCTGTGCAGCTGACAGCTCCGTAAACACTTCCGCCGCTGCGTACTTCAGTAGCCAAGCCGCTGGGGACTCCGGCCTTCCAGATATCTCCTCTGCCATGAAGGGGCTGCTCTCTAGCGCCCGAGAGGGAGGCGACGTGCTTCGGACGTGGGCAGCCTACAAGGCCGGAGATAAGGCCGCACTGCCGAAGCTTTTTGAACTCGCCCAGGGCGGGAATAGCCGAGCACAGAACGTGGTGGGCTATCTGCTGGATCACGGCGAAGGCGTCAAGAAGGACAGCGCTGCCGCTGCCGCATATTTCTCAGCCGCCAGCACTGACTACCCCCTTGCTAGGTACAATCTGGCCGTCCTTACCTTACTTGGCCGTGGTGTTGCGAAGGATGAGGCCAAGGCGATGGAGATGTTCGAGTCTTCTGTGAAGGACGCATCCGTCGACCTCGCCGCTGTACGCCTGTCACTCTACTACCTCAACAAAGGCGACCGTGACAGGGCCTGGACATGGGCAAACGAAGGCGCCAATCGCGGTAACGTGACTGCCTACTACCTCCTTGGGCGCATGCTCTACGAGCGGGGAGAGTATCAGGAAGCGTACAACTGGCTGACGAAGGCGGCGCAAGCCAGCGAGCCCAACGCACCGGCTATCCTCTCGGCCATGTACAAAAATGGCCATAGCATGAATCAGAACAAGAAGATGGCTGCTTCCTGGTGGATGATCTACGTCGGCCTTAACAAGGGAAAACCGGGGATGAATTCGGGTGGCATATCGTCCTTCGGGCTCAGCTCAAAAGAGCAGAACGACGCGACCAGCTTCGCAACCAACTGGCTTGCGACGCATAAGCACATGAAGCGCCCTGACTACGACGCCACACTGCTCCAGGCCAACAGGAACGACAAATCTTGACTCCAGACGTACAGCGCCGCGGCTAGCAAAGCCAAGCCAAGAATGGGCCACGAGATGAGGGCCAATCGCCAGTCTGTCCTCGATGGCCAGCAGTGCAGGATTATCGGCCCTGCCAGAATCCAACAGCTCAGATCCACCAAAGTCAGTCCCCCCGAATGATTCGAGGTTCGCCAAAAGGCGAGCGCATAAAGGCCTGGCAAGGCAAATAGGGGCGCAAGAGCAGTTATCCAGGCATTCGCCCAGGTCAGGCGCTCGAACTCTACTGACCCTAGGATAATTTGATTCCCTTCGCGGCGGGGTATGAGCGACATTCCGACTGGCTTCGCCTTCGTGAAATACCCCACCAGGAGGTGGGCTATTTCATGGGACAGAACCCCAGCGCTCCTAAGTAGAGACGTTGCTAGCCACCGGGGTGGCAACGCTCTGACGACAACTGCCATTGCGAGCATCGGCACCACGTAACCACGAGGGCTTGCGAACGCAAACTCCATCGTGGCGCGATAGAACTCATCCACCGTGTCGACCTCGCACAATTGTCCTTCAGCATTGGTTACCGGGCGGCGATCGGCACGGCCTCATACAAATCTATCAGATTGCTTTCGATGCCTGAACTGACTTACAGTTACGTGTAAAATACTGTCAGTATCTGGAAAGCAAAAATGCGATTCAAGACCAACCTTTTGGCCCTGTGCACCTCCCTCATCGTCCTTGGCGCAGCATCCTTCACAGCGCACGCCGACACCTCGAAAGAAATTCTGATCGAAGCCGTGAAAACCGGCCACGCATCCGCCGAATTAACCGGGGACCAAGCTGACGTCTGGAAAGCCAAAACCCACTCACGCGAACCAGTCATGGTGGAGGCCAAGGTCGTTGAGCAACTCCAGCAGCCCGGCTGCGCCCGCGTAGCAATCCAGTTCACGCAGCAAGAGGTACCCAAGGTCAACGGCGGCTCCGGCCCACTCGAAGTTGGCTGGGGGATGAACGTCTGTGAAGACGGCTCCCCACCGGCAGACCCAAGCCTGTTCACTCAAGACCCGCACTCGCCAACCAAGGTTAACAAGGTTCAATCCCAATGAAATTCAGCACGCAAAGCTTACTGACCTTGGCCGCGGCTCTGGTGCTATCTAGCACTGCTGGGGCTGACCCACACTCTGAGGGAACGGAGCTTGGCAAGTCTAACCTCAGTAAACTGTCCTCCAATGTGACTTCCTCCAATGCCAAGGCGATGCCGTTCTATACGGACACTCCGTCGCAATCCTCTCAGTTTGGTAGTACCTCTCTCTTCAACGTCGGAACCGCACGGATCAATAGTTGCAAAACAGAACCCGATGGCACCGACCAGATAGCGAACCAAGAGTGTGATGCTGTCAACTTCCTGGCCAAGAATCCATATGAGCGTGTCAAAGTCGATGTGGACGAGAATGATCCGATCATCAGTGGTATTGGAGAGATCATCAACAACGCTAAGCCTGGTGACATTACCGAGAATTGCGGAACAAAAACAACAACAACACCTGATATCTACTCCACTGAGGTTTGCAACATCTACAATCTAAGTGAAGAGAAGTACTGCTCCATGGGCCAGGTAGTTGATGTTGACGCCAAAGCCAACTTTCAGTGCAATGTAACGCACAACGCCGTGGAACGAGTCGCTTGCGACAAGTACTTAACCATGGTTTGCGAACCCCCAATTGTTGGCTGTGACAACGGCGGAATTGTTCCAGGTTCTACTCAAGCAGACATGTATACGTCATGGACCTTGGCAAATTCAAATGGCACATACGCCCTGCAATTTGGTTCGATTGGTGATAACTACTGGAAAGCTGGAATGTATGATCGATCCCTTGAGTTCAAAGTCAAGGATCCAAATCAACTTTCAGAATTCGTCCTCGCCTCAATATCGTTCGACGACTACATAATAATTAAGTTAAATGGAAATTTTATCTACAGCGGCCCGGTTGGTGGGACTAGTTTGGAAATTGTCAATGGGAAGGTGGATGTTGGCGATGGCGTACTTAGAAGACTTGACCTTGAGCGCAACAACACTGTCAAACCCAATATAAACCTAGTCCCCTACCTAGTATCAGGAACAAACAGACTAGAAACAAGAACCGCCGTCGGCGGAACAGGCGAAACATATATAACAATCAACGCCAGGATGCTCTGCAATGGACCGTGCACCGAAACATGGACAGATCAATGCAGTGCGCTAAACGCTCGCCTCTAAACCTGGGATGTAGACATGAGCTGTATAAAAAAATCACACGAAGGCGAAGTAATCAGTTTTAGTTTTATTTTACTGATTATTCTAATGGCGTTTCCGTTCAGTGGTTCTGCACTTGCTGGTGACTGTCGAATCACAGGACAGACATGTGTAGAGGGTCCTGAAACGAGAAACATAGCCGGCAATATGATTTACAAGGCGTGCTGGAGGTACAGATCTACTTATGAGTGTATCAAGCCAGACTCGGTAGACTACTGTGCGGCCATATCAAAAGTTGCGGGTTGTTATCAGACATCCACGTCCTGCATCTCAACCGCATGGAACGGAACCTGTTTGGTGGAGCAGCGCACCTACCGCTGCGACAACCCGGCAACAACGAAACCGTCGAACACAGTCCAACTGGACAACACCTATACCATCGTTCGCGATGAACTGGACACCAGCCAATGTAACCCACTGGCTACCAACCCACTGTGCTACATCGCTTCGCACACGTGTATTGAAGGCCCGGAAACCCGCGTAATAAACGGATTACCAGTCTATAAGGCATGCTGGAAATACCAGGACGACTACTCTTGTATCAATCCGGAAAAAGAAAGCGATTGTCAGCAATACGAGGATAAAGGCTGCTCAAAAATCGACGAAACCTGTATCGAGAGCACTGATCCAATTGGCTGCGTCATGGCCCAGGTCACATATAGCTGCATTACAAAAAAAGGTGAGACAACTACAACCGAGGACTGCAGCACGAAGGTTTCCTGCTATGAGGGTGTTTGCTGGGATACAAGTTACCCTTCGGATACTGATTTCGCCAAAGCTGTTGCAGCCAAAGAGGCCGCACGTGAAGCCGGCGTTTATGGTTCAGATGGTGAGCTGTTCGGAGGGGAAGATGAGTCATGCCGTAAGGGGTATGGTGGCATCAAAAACTGCTGTGGAAAAAGTGGTGGAGCTGAAACTAATTTTTCAATTATGGGCCAGGTAGCCACCACAGTAGGGGGTGGCTTAGCGAGCTATGGCTCGAAGTACATGTATGACTTTGCATACAATAACGTCGAGTGGGTGAAGCAAGGTGCCTCTGCGCTGGGAGCCGCGGCTCCCTCCGCTCCAACCCTTAGCTTCAGTGTCTACGGGCTGAGCTATGCAGTGGGTGGTGCAGCAGCTGTTCCCGCAACGGGACTATTAGGCGGGCCTGTTTATGCTCTGGGAAATGGTTTTTACTTCGACCCATACAGCTTTGCGATTGCGGTTGCAATTCAAGTGGTGATGGAGCTCAAGTCGTGCGAGCCTGAAGAGCAGCAACTGGGGATGCACCGCGGTGCAAATCTCTGCCACTTCGTCGGCAGCTACTGCTCCAAGAAAGTGTTTGGTGCCTGCCTGGAGACAACTGAAGCCTACTGCTGCTACAACTCGATCTTGGCGAAGATCATCAACGAGCAGGGCAAGCCGCAGATCGGGAAGGGCTGGGGAACGCCCGAGAGTCCTAGTTGTGGAGGATTTACGGTTGAAGAGTTCCAGCAAATCGACTTCTCAGCGCTCGACCTGTCTGAGTTTGTAGATGACATCATGAATGCGACCGTTCTTCCAGAGGTAGAAGACATTCAGAGTGACATCTCGCAGAAAGCCAGCGAGAACACATACAACTAAATCAAACCTACTGTGCGGCCCCGCGGATAAGCGGGGCTTTTTTTTGCGGATTTTCTAGCCCGCCCCGCGCAAATATGCGCCAGACCACGGGCTGATTAATGTGAGGCCTAAGAGATGAGTTACACGAGCACATAACGGCTCCTGATTTTTTTTTGCTGCGATTTACAAGCGCGTGTTGCACATACCGTCAATGTGAAGCTAACCAAAGATCCTCAAATCCGCGCTCTCAAAGCAAACCTCTAATTCAAGGATGCATATTATGAAAAAGCTCATCGCTACTCTGCTGATCATCACCACGGCTACTGTCATGTCTGGCTGCGCTTCGAATATGACCAGCCGGGACTACTCCCAAGCAACTGCTATGCAGAAAATGAAGGTTGAGCTCGGCGTTGTCTACTCAGTCCGTGACGTGAAAATCAACGGGAAGCCTTCACCGATCGGCGGTATGGCTGGTGGTGCCCTCGGAGCGATCGCCGGCAGCAATGGCGGTGGTGGTTTGGGACAACTGGCCGTAATGGTTGTCGCTGGCGCGGTCGGCGCAGCGATTGGTGCAGCAGTCGACAAGAAAGCCCATGATGCTGACGGGATCGAAATCACTGTGAAAATGAGCAGCGACGGCAGCTTGCAGGCCGTCACCCAGGCCAAAGATCCAGCAGAGACCTTTGCCCCTGGTGATTCGGTTCGTTTGATCACAGGCCAAACAGGCGACTCTCGGGTCAGCCACTAAAAAGTTGCACCCCAAAGCCCTAGACGACATACATCGTCTAGGGCTTTTTTGCGCCAAGCACTTTTGATTCTCATGGGTTATAGTTACGCGTGACTATCCATCCTCGATCACCAGCCACGAAATCTGATTATGCATGACATAGGGCGACTTACTCGCTTGGGGTTCACAACGCTGCCCGAGTGCCTTTTGACGGTACCAAAGGAATACAGGGACTTTCACGAGCCCATTGAGGTGCTTCCCTTGCCAGATATCGGGCAGGCCTCATACATGGCTCTGACCTTGATTGAGCGAGCGATCTTTGATCGTAGCGGCGTTGCACTGCAAGAAGTCAAAGGAGCGTTCCGCGGATACGTCAAGGTGGTTGACGGGCGAGGGCAGCGCTTGCACATCAACTTGATAGGTAAGCCTTCGATCGAACCGTGGATGGGGTACGACTTTGGCGCAACTGTGCACACTTACGGTGAGGTGGTCACCTTCGAAGGGCGGCCTACCATGTCGAATCCGATGGTCATACCTCCGGCGATGATTGGACGTGTGATGCCTGTCTACCAGGGCAAGCAGAATCAGGTGAGCGCCGAAGTTCTTGGCGAAGCCGTCACCGCGGCTATGGCGCACATCAATGAGGCCACCTGCCTGTTGCTGGAACAGGCCCTGATGCACGAGGATGACTTTCGAAAGTTCACAGGCCTCAACGACCCTGCTGACTTGCTACGCAACCTGCATTCACCCCTTTCAGTCCGGGAGGGAGAGGAGGCGGTGAGAATTGCCAAGGCCGTCTGCATACAGGCGTTGGTTAATCGCGTCGAAGCGCATCGGAACCGCCCGGCAGTGAAGGGGGCTCTCCTGCGAATCGACCGGGACCAGGTGGCTGACCTGATCAAGCGAGCACCTTTCAAGCCTTCTGCTGACCAGCTCCAAGCAATCGATGAGATCGTGTCAGACCTAAGGTCACCCTATCCAATGCAGCGCATATTGTCGGGCGATGTCAGTACCGGCAAGTCATTCACGTTCATGATTCCAGCCGCCGCGAGCTATCTCGCTGGGGCCAGGGTCGCCATTATCGCGCCTGGCCAGATCCTCGCGCAGCAACTGGCGGCTGAGCTGAGCAGCCTCTTTTACGAGATTCCAGTTGTCACCGTTGTAGGCCCTGCTGGGAAAGCCAAGATCGACCTGTCATCTGGAATCGTGGTGGGCACCACAGCAGTTATTTCTGCAGCAAGCAAAGAAGGGATCGTCTTTGACCTGGTCATCGCTGACGAGCAGCAACGATTCTCTGTAGCTCAGCGAAAGAAGCTCATCGCGCCTCATACCAACTTCCTTGAATCAACAGCAACCGCGATCCCGCGAACAGTGGCGCTGGTCCAACTGGGCGGGCTACCGATCTCAATCCTGAGGTCCACCCCGGTACCGCGGGATATCGTCACAAGGATCATCACCCACAACGCCAGGCAGAAACTGCATGATCTGGTTATGCAGATCATCAAACAGGGCGGACAGGCTGCGTTCGTCTATCCCCGTGGTGAATGGTGAGGCAGACACTCGGAATGCTGTGGAGGCAGCCTACGAACGTTTCCGGAGGCTTCTGGGAGACGATGTAGGTTACATTCACGGCAGCCTTCCCGAGTCGGCCAAAACTGAAACCATAGAGAAGATGAAATCTGGCCAAATCAAGCTGTTAGTCGCCTCAACTGTGATCGAGGTTGGGGTAACCTTCCCGGGTTTGACACTGATGGTTGCAGTGAGTCCAGAACACTTCGGCGTAGCTCAGTTGCACCAGCTCCGTGGCCGAGTAGCTCGGAAAGGAGGCCGCGGATTCTTCATCATGTATCTACCCAGTCCAATCAAACAGTCAGCGTCCTCACGCTTGAGGCTGCTGACCGCTTGCAATGACGGGTTTGTACTGGCCGAAAAGGATGCGGAGAGTCGCGGCTATGGCGATCTTAGCCTAGAGGGCGAGAGACAATCTGGTGCCACGCGACCTCTATTTTTTGGCCTGAGCCTCACTCGTGGTGAAATAGAGGCCGGGGCTGTACAAGCGGGCCTCATTCCGGCTCAGCAATAGATAGGGAGGTCAAATTGGCCGCAAAATCAACACCGCTCGCAGTCAAGGTAGCGATTTACCAGCGGCTACTCGCAGGGGACATAGCCCGGGATGTCGGCCGCATGTATGTCATCAGCCTGCCTACCATCTGGAAGTATGCGAATGACGCCGTCGCTGAGCTGCGCCTGCTTGAGGCAGTTGAGAGTTCGCCAATACTCATAGGCTTCTTGAGTCGAACCGTCAAAATCCAATGCTTCCAGTATGTGGACGACGAGGTCGTGCGTGATCTGATGGCACCGATCTTGGAGCCATACCTTAG
The DNA here is from genome assembly GCF_000730605.1 of Pseudomonas monteilii NBRC 103158 = DSM 14164. Taxonomy (GTDB): domain Bacteria; phylum Pseudomonadota; class Gammaproteobacteria; order Pseudomonadales; family Pseudomonadaceae; genus Aquipseudomonas; species Aquipseudomonas monteilii. The sequence continues at coordinate 30,948 of NZ_BBIS01000058.1, forward strand.
CCAGGCAGAGAAAATAAACTTCGCTGGTCGCGAGAGCGCTGATCAACCGCTGTCGACCAGGGTAAGTCGGACAACCGAAGAGGACTTTCAAGCGATCGTCGCAGAGATGTCGCAGTCATCCCATCCAGGCCTCACACCCTCTGCACTCCTGCGCGACATTGTCGAGGACTATATCGCCCGTTACAAAGCCAACGGGCGGGCGCTACTGCCACCCCTAGACCATCAATCACTGTCGCCGGCCCCAGTACAGCCTCCAGCGCCTTCACTTGACGGCGAAGCACTGATGAAGGACCTCCATGGTGCTCTTCGCGACCAGTTGATGAAGCATGGCATCGAGCTGCCATTGACTGACCAGTGATCTTCTAATCACGTGTCAAGCATCCCCCTTTGTAAGGCGTAGGCATAGCCGATGCCGTCATTCAACAACAGGGGATATCCATGGATCTCGCTCAAGCGCAGCTTCCTGCAAAGTCCAACGTCTCGATGCGTCACATTTACCTTTACACCCATCTGCTGATCGCGGAAGCGAACAAGGCGGGTCGACGGGTGCGCATCATCTGGGGGAATATCAAAACGGCTTCGATTGGCCCTGATCACCAGGAGTCTGGCGGGTTGCTACTGACCTTGCCACAGACTGCTGCTATGGGTACTGATGAAGATCTCGAACTGATTAATGGTCTACTCGACCATGAAATCCTCTGCCATGGCCTTCACACGGATTTCTCCGTCGTGATGAAACCAGATATCTCCGGAACATTGCTGAACGTTCTTGAGGATCCGCGTGGTGAGCTTTTGGCAAAGCCACGCTTTCGTGGAGCCAACACCAATATCCACAACGCCCTAAAGATCCTGAAGAAAAGAGGGATTTTTCACGGGCCTATCGCTGGCCAAGAAACCCCTCAGTCAATCTTGGTCGCCTGGCTGGTCACTGAGCTTCGTAGCGAGCTCCTTGAACAAACCTGCCTGCAGGAGTTCTCTGTCGCTTATCGTGCTCTTGCTGTCGAAACTTTTGGTTCGGCGCTGGTTGATCAAGTCAAGGCTATTGCTGTGAAAGGCTGCAATGCACCAGATACTCTGGGAGCAAACAAAGCTGCTAATGAAATTGTCGATCTGCTGAAACTTGCCAAGGACCAACAAACAGCTGCGCCCAAGCAAGGCCCTGGTAGCCCGTCCGAGACGCAAGGCGAGCCCGGTTCTCCGGGTCAGACTGAAGGGAAAGGTCAACCAGGAGATATCTCAGACGCTCTCAACCAAGTCCTTAGCGCAAGCCAGAGTGACTGCGGAAGTTACGCAAAAGGACTGGAAGATATAATTTGCTCTAGCCTGCCTGGGATCAATCAGAATCGGGCTGGCGGATATCAACCAGACTTATCAAACGAGATGCAGGAAATGAGTCTGTCGAAGTCTGGTGGGTCATTTGAAAATCGACGCCTTCTTCGGGCTGGTGCTCAGAAAACGGCAGCAATGCTATCTGCAACCTTCGAGCAGTTTATTGAAGCTATTACTCAAAATGAAGTTTTGACAACAAATGAGGGAAGACTCAACACCAGAAAACTTTGGCGGTACGCAGTAGGCGACGATCAGATCTTCACCAAAAGAAAGCAAGCGGAGGAAATCGACACCTGCTTTTATTTGTTGGGTGATGAAAGTTTGTCCATGAAAAGTCGACTTGGACCCGAACCTGAAAAAGATAAGGACGACAACAGGATCACAGCGCAAGAAGCTTGTAACCGTGTTTCGGTCGCAGTGGGTGAGGTGCTGAATAATACGTCCATACCTGTCGGAATTGCCACTTACAACACAGTGGTTCGGGAATGGCACGCATTTGAAGATAGCTTGGCTAGCACGCTGCAACGGTATATGCCTACTCCCAAGGGACAAACGAAAACTCACCTTGCTGTGGTATGGGCGCTGAAGAAACTCATTGACCGGCCAGAGGCGCGCAGGATCCTGATTGTGATCACCGATGGCGACCCAGGTAACAGCGACATGCTGAGGTCGGCCGTTGACGAGGCAGCGCTCATGGGAATCGAAGTACGCTTCGTCCTGATCGGTGATGAACACTACAACCTATTCCAGGATGCTGGGATGGCCTGTGGTGTAGCTAAGACTGACAACGACCTGGCTACAGCCGTATTTGCGGCGCTTAAGCAGGGTTTCGTATAGACCACAACGTAAGACCAGCCGGACTCCTTGGGGTCCGGTTTTTTTATTCTTCTACACGCGTGTTAGGCATCCCCTTGTACCAGGCCTTCGCAAGAGGCCATCCATTGCCTACAGGGAATCGATCATGACCGCTTTTCAGTCCATCAATGAGCCACAACTCGACGCCGTAATCGACACACTCAACCCAATCGCTGTTCGTCTTGCACCAGAAGTTTTTGGTACCGACGCGCCATTTTTTGTTGGCTTGCAGACCAAAATCTTCAAGGAAACCCGGTTCACCCCAAAAATTGTTCCGTACAGTTTTGATCCGGATTTACTAACTCGCTTGATCGTTTGGGCAGCCTCAGCTGGACTTGCACAGGACTTTTTCAAGGCCTCCATCAAGAAAGCGACCTACATTTACGGCCCCTCTGGCGCCGGCAAAACAACCCTGGTAGAGGCCTTCGCGTCACGGACGGGCAGATCGGTGTTTACAGTCCAGTGCTCAGAGGAGTCTACGCTTTCCGACCTGTTCGGTAGCTGGAAACTCTGCGGTCCTGACGGGATGCAGTGGATCTACGGGAAGGTGTGTCAGTGGGCTAAAACCCCTAACTCCATTCTTCTCCTGGACGAGTTCGATCAGTTACCACCTCAGATCCAAATGGGCCTCAACGGGATCCTCGATGGTAAGCCAATCTTCCTTGATCAGACTGGCGAGTTGATTCACATCGCGCCAGGTTGTTTGATCGCAGCTACCGGCAACACGAATGGTAGCGGTTCAGCTGGCGGTAAAGGAGGTAGTGCTGCGGGTTACAGGGGCACGAAGAAAATGAACATCGCCACGATTGACCGTTTCAACGTCATGTACTGCACCTACATGGAGGAAGGCCGGGAGGCCAGCCTCATTGTTGAGCAGACCGGCACCCCCGTGGTCATCGCGCAAGCGATGGCAACCCTGGCTGCCAAGATCAGAGCCAATTTCATTGCTCTGACTGAGGACGCAGGGGCTGGTGGCATGGCCCTTAACTTCACAATCACCACCCGGAACGTGCTGAACTGGGCGATGAACTACAGGCTGCTCATGCAGATGGGGAAAACGACCGAGGAAAGCCAAAAACTAGCTCTCCAAATGACGGTTCTGGATTTTGCTCGACACGATGAAGCCACGTCGATCTTGAAGACTTGGTCGACCATCGTCGGTACCGTTTAACGCCTCACCATACCCCGGTTCGCCGGGGTTTTTTCGTTTATGGGCGCCTGTGAGACATCTCCTGACACTGGGTCTTTCGCAAGGGATCCGTTCTTTCAATTTCAGGAGAGCCATCATGAGCACAACCAATCAAACCGATGACCTGGGTATCAGCATCCTTCAGGATGTGGTGCTTTTTGACTACATCATTGGTGGCAGCACCGGTGAGAAGACTGTTGATGGCGACGACTTCATCCGTGAGGTTGGCCGCATGCTGCCTTCAGGCTCGTTTGCCTGGGTCAACAAGTACCGGTCGGAAGCAAAGCGGGAGATTCTCAAGGTAGGGGTATCTCGCAAGGTGAACAATCGTATCCGAGGGTACTTCGTTCCTACTCAACACGCCAAAGAGCTTGCAAAAGTACTTAATGCGATTAAAGAGAAGTACCTAGAGGAGAAAGCTACATTCCTCAGCGGTCTTCCAAAAATGGTAGAGGACTGGGCTAGTTCGGCTACTAACGCAGGTGTAACACAGGGTGGTAAGTCTCGTGCAGACTTGATCCGCCAGCATGCTCCTCAGGTTTCAGTACTTGAAAGGATGCTGACATTCGACACTTCGGCGATTCGTATCAACGACACCAGCTACTTTGGTGAAGATGATGCGCTTCAAAAGGAGGTCAAAGGCCTAGTCGGGCAAGCTGCATTAGAGATTGCGGAGGACGTTAATCGCTCCTGGACTCGCAAAGGCAACGGGAAAACCACATCAAGGATCTTGGGCTTGATTCGTCGCGTTCAGGACAAAGCTGAAGCGATGAGCGTTCTCTCAAGCAAGTTTTCTAACCTGGAAAAGATGTGTGCTTCGGTATTAGCGGCTGTCCCTAGCGGACCGAGCATTGAAGGACTTGCTTACATTCAAGTATCAAGCTTGCTGTCATTCTGCATGGATCCTGAAAAGATTCTTGGAGATCATGCGACTGAGTTTGATCCGTTGAGTGTAGAAGCGTCAGATCCGGCCTCAGTAGTCGATCAAGACAACGCTTTCTTCAGTAATTCGGCGCCTTCCTCTGTTCAGCCACAAGTTGAACACGATGAGGTGACTATTGTCCCTGAAGTCTCTGTGATCCCACCACTTCCAACTGGTCGTAAGTCAGAAGATAATGTCTTCTTTGGAACAGCAGCTGATCAACCCGTAATCGAGCCTGAGAAGGCGGCAGCATCGGATACGAACTCGCAGGCATCAACAACTGCGTTCATTTTCTAACCCACAAAAAACCCCGGTCAATGGCCGGGGTTTCTTTTTTCTCTATGGATATGGATTAAGCAGTCGGCGAGCCTTTCAGATGAGGCAGCTCGATTTCCGCCTTAGCCAACAGCTGGCGCCCAGAGAGCTGCTCATACAGCAACACCATGGTCATGCGAACGGCAAGAGGAGTTTGATCCCATTCTTCCTGTTTCGGGATATAGCCAACCCAGGTGGGATCGCTGCCCATCTTCTCAATCGACAGCCAGAGTTGCTCATCAAGATCTTTTTTGTAGACAAAATCTTCTGGCGTGAAGAAATCAGCCAGGTTGTAAACTTGGATGAGCGGAAGACCAAGGAAGTCGGCCACCAACGACAGCTTTTCTTTGCCAAGCGACCGAATCTGGCGATTCCCGTTAGCCAGGGAGTTCCAGTAGATGACTGTGATACCCATGACATCGGCGATTGCACGGTCGGGCAGCCCTCGATCGACGATCACCTTCTTAATCAGCTTGACGAGGCGGGAGCCAGGCATGGTGTTTCGAGTGCTTTTTGCTGCAGGTGAAGTTTCTTTTGGCGCTGCTTTGGCCTTGGCTGAGGCACGAGGTCTCTTAGGCGTGGCGGCAGCCTGAGGAGCCTGTGCCTCGGCCTCAGCAACACGTTTTCGAGCTACTGGCTTTGCAGCAGCTTTTGCAGGTGCTTTTGCAGGTGCTTTGGCAGGCGCTTGAGACTGCCGTCCTGTCGATTCACTTGCGGTCTTGTCGCTAGCTTTGGGCATTGTGCGGCTCCGGTTTGGTCGCGGCGTCTAACATGATTCGGGACGCTCTCTAAACAAATAAAGCAGAGAAATCCAGTATTAAATGGAAAAGATTCTACACAGTTAACAACAAGATTCAAATCTCTTGTTCCGGTGGAAAAAGAGACTTTTTTGACCTGGTGTGTCCCTGTGCCGGTAGCTCTGCGGGCGCTTCACGCGAGACAAGGCGATTTTGATTCGTCTTGTATTATTGGTACGTGTTGCGTATTCTTTGGTAAACCACGCCATTCACGTATCGAGGTACTCAATGCTGCCCCAGGACGCAAAGCGGAAGCCTGATTCCTATTCGTATCCAAACGGGATGCTCAACTCTGGCTACATCGCCGGCGTCCTGCGGTTCAATGATCCGGTCGAAGGTCTCTGTTTCATCCAGCAGACCCGTTCGGAAAACCACATGCTTCCCATCCACTACGACCCCAAAAAGTCGCCGATTCCTCGGGAGATCAAGGAGTGGGACCTCATCATGGCGTTCGTTCACACCGATGGCGCCATGCAGGGTGAAAACCGTATTGCACGGCTCAAGAGCATCCGTTTCGAGGCGCCGAACCTTATGCACCTGGGCGGCCGCTTCCGGGATGACTTTATGCGGAAGTGGGATGCTGTCGTACATGCCGCCGCAAAAGACTCTGGCACTCCGGCCTCGGTTGCAGCGCTGGAGCAGCAGCCCGGCGCAGGTACTGAAGACCGTCTCGACTCCTTCGACTGGAAGGCGATGGATCTCAACAAAAACGCCTCGAACCAGATTCGCATTGCAGGCTTCATCCAAGCCAAGAATCTGGAACGCAACCGGCGACACCCCGTGGACGGTACGCCAATCAACGACCGCCTGGTGGTGCTGATTCGACAGTCGAAAGACACCGATGCCTGCATCCCTGTTCGGTGGTATGGGCGTAACCTGCAGCCGCTGTCCGAAAAACTTGCCCGCGGCATGCCCATCATCGTCAACGGTGAGTTCCGTATGGACGTCAAGGCCATCTCCCTGCCTGACGAGAAAACAGGGATCGCTGAGGTGTCCAAGATCCCATACATCCAGGCCAAAGACATGCCGGCTCCTGTGACCCCCGATTCAGGTCATATCAAGATCGTGCCGGGCTGGGCCGCTGAACTGTTCAAGAGCCACGGCACTCAAGCTTCGCAACCGAAAGAAGGCGGTGCAGAACGCAGCGCTTTGTTCGCTTCGGCCTTTGGTTCTGAGTCGGCAAGCAAGCCTGCAACCCCAGGTGAGCAACAAGACGCTTAAGCGAGGCTGCCTCAACTCGTTTCGTGAAGCCATCGAGATCCAGCATTGGAGTCGGTGGCTTTTTTGTTTCTCAGCCATCAGTCACAGCCGGCAGCTGAGGAAGAAATCAAATTCTGTATTGGAAGACTAAGCCGCAATGGGCAAGACACTGATCATCACTGAAAAAGCAACCGTAGCGGTCTCTATCGCGCAAGCGGTCGGGGGCTTCAGTAAGGTGGAAACATGGCTTGAGAGCGAGAACGCAATTCTTGCCCCCGCGGCCGGCCACCTGGTTGAAATCCACTCCGAGGAAATGGCCAAGGCCGGGCGGGACATCGGCAATTTGCCAGTGATCCCTGATCAATTCGACCTGAGGGTCATCGAGCCCAAGGCCAAGTTCTACAACGTGCTTCAACGCCTTATGCGGCGCCCGGATGTCACTGCTGTAGCGAACGCGTGTGACGCCGGCCGCGAGGGTGAACTGATTTTTCGGCTCATTTACAAGATGGCTGGGTGCACAAAGCCGATGCTTCGGATGTGGATGAGATCCATGGTCGATGACGCCATCCGACAGGCATACAAGAATATGCAGCCCGGCGCTGACTTCGACAACCTTGCAATGGCGGCAGAGATACGAGGCGAGGGCGACTACATCGTAGGCATTAACGCAAGTCGGGGGATTTCCCGCCTCTACGAGCGTGAGACAGCCAAAGCTGAAATCTTCCCGCTCGGCCGCGTGCAGACCCCAACGCTGTCCCTGGTTTGTGCTTTGGAGCTGGCCATTCTAACCTTCCGACCGGTTCCCTATTGGGAAGTGCACGGCAGTTTTGGGGTGGCCGCTGGTAAATACACCGGCAAGTGGGTGGCACCACAGCCCTCCGAGGCGAGGGGCGGATCCCAGCACCGGATCATGGATCGAGCAAAAGCGGATGCTCTGATCAGCAAGTGCTCTGGAGTAGCACCGAGCAGTGTGGTGGATGAAGTCAAGCCTGCCCAGACAGGCCCTGGCAAGCTATACGACCTCACCTCACTGCAGCGCGAGGCGAACCGCAAGCTTGGATTTTCTGCAGCTTACACGCTGGAGATTGCGCAGAAGCTCTACCTGGAGCTCAGCCTCACCACTTACCCACGAACAGACTCGGCTTACCTCCCTGATGACGCAATCAATGACACGAAGAAGGTCATGGGGATGTTTGGAGGAACCCCCTATGCAGAGCACGCGCAACGCGTGCTAGATGAAGGCTGGGTGCGACCCAACAAGAAGATTTTCGACTCGACGAAGGTGTCGGACCACTTCGCAATCATTCCGACCGGAAAGCGAGCAGGGGACCTAGAGCCGGACGTTCAGAAAATCTATGACATGATCGTCAAGCGCTTCATAGCCGTTTTCCATCCAGCGGCTGAGTATTCGGTGACTGTCCGGCTTACGACGGTGGCTGACGAACTCTTCAGGTCGACTGGCCGTGTGCTTGTCTCCCCAGGTTGGATGGTGGTTTACGGAGCCGGGATCGTCGAAGACGCAACCGATCGAGATGGTGACTCCGACGACAAGAAAGAGCTCGCACGGTACGTCAAGGGAGAGTCAGTCACTCCGCAGGGCATCGAGCTGAAGATGCTCAAAACCAAGCCTCCAGAACGGTACACCGAGGACACGTTGCTGGGCGCGATGGAGACGGCAGGGCGCCTGGTAGAGGATGAGGACCTTCGTGAGGCGATGAAAGAGCGGGGGCTGGGTACACCGGTCACGCGCTCTGCAATGATCGAATCGCTCCAATCCACCAAGGACGGTGCCGGCCGAAAGAAAGAGCCCTATCTCATCCAGCAGAAGAAGTACTTTGCTCCCAGTGCAAAGGGGATGACTGTCTACCGTTTCCTGGTCGACAACGGCATCGATGCCCTTACGTCGCCAGTTCTCACCGGGGAATGGGAGCACAAGCTCCGTCAGATGGAAAAGGGGGCGTACAAGCGGGACGCTTTTAAGTCCGAGCTTGCAGAGTTGACGACGGAAATCCTCGACACCATCAAGAACAAATACGCAGGTGTCCAGGTCAAGAAGCTTGGCGCTCTTTGCCCCACCTGTGGTGGCGCAGTTGAGATCCAGGCCCGAACGTTCATGTGCGAGCGGCAGTGCGGATTTTCGATATGGCGGGAGATTGCCGGCCGCATGTTGAAGGTATCAGAAGCAGAAACATTGCTTCGCGACAAGGTGGTGCTTGGGCTCAAGGGCTTTGTGAACCCGAAGAAATCCACCAAGTTCGAGGCCGGTCTTAAGCTGCTCGACACCGGAAAGGTTGAGTTCTACTTCGACCCGACGGCGAATACCAAGGACTCCAAAGGGAATTTCGTTTCCTGTCCGAAATGTCAGGGAGGCATGCGCAGAATCAAAGTGGCCAAAGGGCACTTCTGGGCTTGCGTCGATCGAGAGCAGTGCAACCACACGATGAATGATCGCGACGGCGATCCAGTGGAGCGGCCAAAGTCATTTCCATGTGACCTCTGCGGCAAACCTATGTACCTGCGGAACGCTGAAAAGTCTCCTTTCTGGGGTTGCAGTGGCTTTGTGAAGGGGGGCGGTGGGTGCTCTAACACCTTGAAAGACAACAACGGGACTCCGGTACCGAAGGAACAACCAGCCAGTTCTGACGGGGCGCCGTCTCCAACGATCCAGACAGACAGCGGAGCTTTTCTGTGAACACCAACAACAAGGTCATACGCGCAACGACCATCGTGTTCGGTTTCTGGTGGCTTTTGCTCACTGCCCGGGCCTTCGGCGGCTCTCCTATGGAGTTTTTAGATAGCTGGCCTCTGGTGGGCTACAACGTCTCACACTGGATCCTGGGTGTTGTTTCCGGCCTGTTCATCGGTGTCTGGTTCATCTGGTTCACCAGGTTGTCTGCACTGAACAAGCTGTACGCCGGCAAGAAAGGAAACATCCTCAACGGCGCCCGCTCGACGCTCGGCAAAGTTCCTATGCCCACTTTGGCTTTACCTCGCGTCGAGGCTGCGTCAAAGCGACTACCTATCGCAAGCAAAAAAGTGCTCGCCTGGGTTGCCGCCAATGAGAAGAAGTGGCCAGCCCATGTAGCGTTCTTCTGGGCCATCTGGGATACCTATTCTGCACATGCTCACTTCCCCGCATCGCATCGCAAAGGGGGGCACGGAAATCGTCGGCTTTGGGAGCATTGTCTGGCCGTGGCAGACACCGCGCTGGAGGACGCTGGCACTTACGTATTCGACGGGGTTTACATAAAGGCCCGTGGAAAGCCCAAGTTCAAAATCATCGACCTGAAGAACAAGGAATATCGATTTGACGCTACTGATCCACTGATCCCGATTCTGGGCCTGGCGCACGATATCGGGAAGCTCGAAGCCTACGTCCTCCTACCCGACGGTAGCGTGAAAACCCAAGAGGAGGGCGGAGCGCTCACCCCTCAAGATGACAACCGCATCTCCCACGACGCCCTGGGTGCGCGAATTCTTGCTCGCTTCCCAGAATACTGGGCCCTCCCTGCGCGCGATCGACAAGCCGTGAACCTGGTCATCGCACATTACCACCACCCAAGTGATTTCCCGGTTGACCGCAATGGCCTTAGCCTGGATGACCGCATGACAGCCCTCATGGAGTTCTTGATCCTGGCAGACAAGAAGACCGGCATGGCCGAGTCGAGCATCACAGAGACACTGAGTGATCACGAGATTTCTGAGGACGAGTCCAACGCCATTTATCACTGCTTCGTCGAAATCATCACGGAGTACGGCAGGGTAAACGGCACCGGTGACCAGGCCAAAGACTCCACACTCAAAATTGCTCAGAAGCATGACGGACTGATCGTCATCAGGGAAAAGGACCTACGGTCTCTCATCTTGGCCAAAATGGGCTGGTCGTTGGAGGAGGGTGAGGGTCGTTACCGCATGACCCTCAACCTGATGACAACACTCCAAGAAAAAGGGCTGCTGTACTCGCGGCACAATCATGCCGACATGAGCCGGTTCTTGCCGATGTACTCGGTGTCATTGCGCAACGCGCAAACAGGTGCACATCTGACTACCTGGGAGCCTTGCATCATCGTACTGCCAGTTGCCACGACCCCCGAGCTTGCCGGCCTCAGTGGTTTGCCAAACATGGGTACCAAACTGGACATCGAGCGCCCATTGTTCACACACAACCTGGGTATCACTGAAGCTGATGCGCTTCGTGCGATTGTTGCTCGCGGATTCAGCGCTGAGATTGCAGCGAAGGTGAACATCGCCGGCAAGCAGGAAGAGAAGCCAGCACCAGCACCAGCACCAGCACCAGCACCAGCACCAGCACCACAAGCTCAGCCTGATGTGGAGCAGGGTCAACCTGCAACTGCTGTCACCAGTGGAGCGAAACCAGGTGCTATGACGACCGATGCAAACGAACATCAAAGCTCCTCGCCAGCCCGCACCACGGCTAACGAGGCCAGCGACGAGCACGACGCTCCAACTGGTATGTCAGCTGAAGCGCAAGCGGCACTGGATGATGACGACCCGATCGTGAGCGGCGGTGATGATGACGACCTACTAGACGACGATCTACAGAGCTTGTCGCTCAGCTCGTTTGGGCCGGGGCCAGAGGCAGAACCAGAGGATGACTTCCTAAATCTGGAATCTGGGCAGCCTGGTAACGATGACGTCGATGATGTTGATGATGTGTTCGGCGCGTTCGCGGTCAGTGAGCCCCTGCTGGCGGATACAACCGAGCAAAGTGGGTCTTCAGCGCCAGAACAAGAGGGTACTGCCCCTGCCACTGTACCGAACAATGACGCCCCAGACGTTTCCGTTCCTGTAGCGGTAGCTATCCCTGATCCAGACGCTGTGCCAACGCGGAGGGTAAGCCCGGCTGCCGAGGCTGCGGCACTCAAGGCACTTGCAGAGGCGGGCGCCAACTTCACTGCATTCGTTGCACCTAGGAAGAAAAAAACCAGCTCAGCTGAGCAGCTGCAAGGTATCCGCGCAGCAGTGAAAGCGGCAGAAATTCCGATCTGTGGGACAAGGGATGGATTTGATTACGTGCTGGAGGCCGACCTGATGATCTACGACCCTAAACTGAAATTGAGCACGCTGATTCGAACCGAGAAGTTGCCCACTGTAGAGGCTGCACCTGGAGTGGTGATGGTGGGCATTCCGGTTGCACCGATGCAACTGGTACCTATGAGCTACTGACCCTGACCATGACTCCCTGGCTGTCACGTAGAAAGCCAGGGAGGCATGATCAGTAGTTCATTTCAGCGAGCTGCTTTTCGGTCACTCGACTCAGCAGCCTGAAATAATCCGCTCGCGAATCTTGGTCAAACACCTTGGTTTGGACTGAAAGCATCATAGCAAGAGCGTCCTCCTCCGTTTTACCAGCAGTGAACGGCAGCGGTGCTGGCGCATAGTGGACGCTCCCGTTGCTAACCGCTACGGCTGCATCCAGCAAGCTCTTCACCTCCATGTAGCGCGGGTACCGTTTTGCGGTCAGGAACAATCCATCGTAAATATCATAATTGCCTTGAAGGGTCTGAACCAAGGCCGCCATCAATGGCCAGTTCGTGTCTGGACCATCATGATCTGATCCACCGACGGTAGGACTTGCGAAAAAGATGACTGTTTGGAAGTTGTTTTGGGCGAACACATCCAGAAGTGCTTTCAGGTTGGTGTCGGTGTCCGATGAAGTCTTGCGGTTGATTTCCATGTGATTTCCTCATTTATGTTGGTGCACCAAATGATGCATCACAAAGATACCACCATCCATCGGAAATAATCAACAAACACTTGACAAATTGACAAAATGACAATATAGCAAACTATTCGTCTGCCGCTAGCGATCCCGCCTTAGCATCCCTCAAGCCTTCCAGCAGGGCAGTCTGCAGGGTGGTGTTCAACTCTCTCAGCTCCTTGTTCTGGGCCTCTAGGGCGCGCAGCCCCTGCTGGGTAGCCTCTAACCGACCACGCATCTCAGCCGCTTCGTCAGTGGCTTTCGATCGCTGAATCCTTAACTGGTCAACCAGCGTCAACGATTGCTGCAACTCCTTGCTGACCCTCTCTGTTTTGGCTCTCTCATCGTCCCGAACCCTTGCGGTCTCCATCATCAAGTGGTTCTCGGTTTTCTCAAGGTGCTGCTCTGCGGCAACCCGGGCGGTCTCGGCCTTCGCTTGGGCAGTCTCTGTCGCCGTGTTGGCTGCTTTGAGCTGCTCCTGAAGGCGCTCAAGCTCTCCACGATGCATCTCCTGGGTGCGCTCGATTGCACCGTGGTGCACTTCCTGAAGGCGCTTGATTTCCTCGCTATGCGACTGGCTTGAGGTAACGAGCTTTGCATTGAGATCTGCGAGCTCTGCTTGGAGCTGTCGAACATCAGCGCTCACCTGATCCAATTGGACAGTCAGCCGCTCCTTGTCCGCCATGAGTCCGGCCAGCTCTCGGCGCTGGGCCTCAAGGCTCGCTGAAGCAGTCCGTTCATTCTCCTGCGCCACCTTTGCCGCAACTACGGCGGCTGCGGCCTCCGCCTCAAGGGCTTTACGCTCAACCGCATGGGAGTCAGCTGCCGCTCTCAGGGCCACATCCCAGACCTCATCGAGCTTTTCGCACACCGCGTCAGGAACACCAGGTCTTCGCAGCCTGGCACTCAGGACAGGGCCTATCTCGCTCCAGAATTTCTTGATCTCCTCGTACACCAGGTTGGGCGAGGCCTTTATGTCGTGGTTGACGTAAATGCACTCACGAATATCCGCCTGGCGCACTTCGCGCCCCGCATCAAGTAGCTTCCTCGCGTAGACATGCACAAGATCCCGCGTACTTAGCCTTTTGTCAGATGAAATTCCGGTGCTGGTCATTAGGCGTAACCTGATAGGTAGATAGGTAAAGTCAGAAGGCTGGGCGTCGACGATCTCGACGAGAGGCTGGCTTGCGCCTAGGTCGCGCCATCAGACGGGGTGGCGCGGCCCAGGGGGGAGCTTACCCCCACGCCCCCAAAACTGCAAAAATGTACTGTGTATCATACGATCCCTATCGATGCGAGCCGAAACTCGTGAATATCTCCGATTATCACGAATTTTTCAGATGGCAAAAAAACGCCCCTCTAAAAGCCCATCGCTATCAGTAGCTGGCTTTACAGAGAGGCGTTTTTGATTTCTCGCTAAACCCTTATGGACAAGGGGTTCTGGAAATTTTGCTTGCGCTGGAGATCAAGTGTCTACGTCAGCTAAAAATGCGAAACCACAGTCATATATGCGAAAAATGCACAACCACAGTTAAACATGCTAAAGCAAAGCGGCATGGCATCCGCGGAGCACCATCGTCGAATCGATCCATGCTCATCCTCCAAAGCTTAGCACGGAGCGACCGCTGCCCGGCCAAGGTCCGACCAGTTGCAGAAAACCTGCAGAAGCCCTCTATGTCGAGCAGACGGACGCCGGCGGCAATCCACACGATCCGAGGCATGACAGCCAACGGCCGGAAGTAATTCGTGGACTTGGAGGAAAAACGCCATGGTCTGGGAATTAGTTCCGCAAGCATCCTAAGAATTACTTCCGAGGACATAGTAAAAGCACAGCTTCACCTTGCTCATGAGCCGCAGCGCCGTCCAGGGTTTGTTTGAACCGCCCTCGAATGCCGCTCCTACGTCGATTCTGATCAACTCGCAGGGGCTAACGTCGTCAGATTTCACACAGGAGCGCGTGAGGATCCGGTTATTTGGGCTCATTTCAGGGCTTACCGGACATAGTCCACCTAGCTCATCCAGCCACTTGATTTCACCATGAAAGGCCCTAAAATCAGGGCTTTCACCACAAAAGACTTGCGCTGTGGATCAAGCCAAAAATGCAAAGATTTCTCGTGGGCTGCTGCTCTTGCGCCCGGGGAAACTGTCCCGAGATGACTTCAAGCAACTGATCGTTCAGAAGGGATGGCGCATGGCAGATGTGGCTTGCCGATGGTCAATTCGCCCTGAGCACATGAGTCGCATCGCAGCAGACGACGACCGAGACTGTAAATGGGACGATCTGGCGCGAGCTCTACCTACACTGAGCCCTAACGAACAGGCCGCCGTTAAGGCAGCTCGACTAGTGCTGGCGCCACCAACAAAACGGCCGCGCAAGACAAATGCAGTCCATGAAGCATCGCCTGAAATGCCTCAAGCGATAGCGCCCCCTGCTGCGACACCCAAGCCTTTCAATTGGGATCATGATGATGATGACGATGATGACGACGATTTCGCCGGTGCCTATACCGACGGCTATCGTTGGAGACGGTACCTAACCCGCGGCGCCGAGCTTGTCGTCGACAGGGAGATCGACAACTTTGCAGCGTATGGGGCCATCCTGGTGGTGATCGCCACACGGGAAGGCGTCGATTCGGCTGGAGGTGCACAGGAAGAGTACCAGTGCGAAGCACCATCAGGGGCGCAGCGCTGGTTCGAGCCCGATGAGATTGACGACTGCCTTGTCTACAACGGCAAAACGCGAGACATACGATGAGCACGAACTCTCCAGCCGTACACGGAATTCCTTACCTCCAGGCCAAGTCAGAAGTTGCTCTGCTCGATCGCGAGTCAGCTGACGACTTTGATCAGGTCGATGTAATCCAAGCGGATAGCGACATCGAAGCAGCCTGGATGTGGCTCCATGCCAAAGGAAAAAATCCGAAGACCAGGCGCGTTATGCAAAAGGAAGTGGAGAGGTTCATTCTCTGGGCAATGCACACCCTGGGTAAGCAGCTCTCACAGATCACGGTGATGGACATCAACCAGTACATCGACTTTATGGATAACCCCCAGCCGACTGAGGTTTGGGTATCGCCTACAAAGCACAAGCGCTCGAACCCAGACTGGAGACCATTTGCAGGACCTCTTAGCAAAGCATCCCAGCAGTATGCCTTGATCCAGATTGGCAGCATGTACAAATGGATGATCAAGGGTGGACGCCTGAAAGCGAACCCCGTATCGCTCGTGGCAAAGCCACAGGTCGAAGTGGACTTAACAATCAAGCGACTGCTGCCCGAGGCTGCCATCGCCTTGGCATTCGAGGCTATTGCAGCGACCAAAAGCCCACGCAAACGGGCCCGTGACCATTTCATGCTGAGCCTGTTTTACATGACCGGTGTGCGGACGTTCGAAGCGACTGGGGCAACCATGGGCAAGATCAGGCGCTCTGCTAGCGGGGTTCTGTGGTTGGAGGTCCTGGGCAAGCGGAACAAAATTCGAGATGTACCGATATCCGATGATCTCTATGAGGACCTACTGCAGTATCGCGAAGCGTTCGGTTTGCCACGTGAGGTTCCAGTTAAGGACACAACCCCCCTCCTCCTAGCCTCGAACTCAAAGCTCAAACGCGCCCATAACGACACCATCCTGAAATCGATCAAAGACATCATGCATCGCGCTGCAGCCCTCGCTGTTGAGCGCAGCTTATTTGATTTAGCCGACCGGCTTGAAGAGGCCTCAACACACTGGCTCCGCCACTCGTGCTTTAGCCACCTGGCTAAAGCTACCGGCGACCTGGTGATGATCAAGGCGCTGGCTGGTCACAGCAAAATCGAAACAACCAGCCGATATCTGCACACAGAAGACGACGCTTTGCATGCAGGGGTCGTCCAAACACTAAGCACACCGCGACTACACCGGTAGTGTTGCCGCAGGCCAAAGGCCGCCGGCATCGAGGTCGAGCGGCTGGCCGCTGCCGCAGAATGAGGTCGCGCCAAGCGCTGCACAGGTCTGCTGAGCCCTGAGCTCCGACACACCTATGAGCTCCGTGACCTACTTCACCTCGCTCGATGCCCGGCCAACCGCGGGGCTCGCTCTAGGCCCCCTGCCTAGTTGTCCTTTGTTTTGTGCCTCTCCCTTACCTAATCCTGAGCGCCCTACCCTCGACATTTCATGCCGCAAAACGGTCTAACTATCAATTCAGTCATGCGGTTGACAGCTGGTTCTTCGAGATATGACCTAATGACAAACTTCGGTTTATGGTCTATCTCTATCTGGTAGAAACGCATTTATGCTTGTCTGACCGTATGGATTCGTATGAGAATGCGGTCATCCTACCTACTTGGCACTGGTAAATCACATGACTGCAGCTGCTACTCCCCTCGATCAGTACACTTTCACTGATTTCACTCAGTTAACCTTCACCCCACAATTTGTGGCTGAACGCTTGATGATAAGCACTCAGACCCTCAAGGCCATAGAGAAGGAAAACGACCTCAACATCGCTCGTGTAGCTCGTGGATCCGTTGAGGTTCGTAGCTACACGCTCGCTGACATGTTTTTGATCGCCTCGATTCGTCGCGGGAATGGAAACACTAAAGGCTTTTCCCGCCCCATCACCTGCTCTACGTACGTACAGAAGGGTGGCACCGCGAAAACCACCACGACCTGCAACATCGGCATCGAGTTCGCTTTGGCGGGATTCAAAACCCTGATCATCGACAACGATCCTCAAGCCGACGTGTCCAGCATGCTGGGCTATGATCCTGACCAAACAACCGAAGAGCTTGTAGAGCTTGGCCTCCCTGCTGATAGAGCTGTTGAGGGTCATCTCGGCAACTTGATCCGCCTCGGTAACTTCACAGAGATGACGCTTGACCAGGTAATCAAGAAACCTTTCGGCGAGCATGGCCCTCACCTCATCCCAGCGTTTGATTCTCTGGACGACATGGACGTTGTGCTACGGAATGCCCAGGGCGCCGACTTCCGGTATTCACTCTTCATCGAGCGAGCCCGCAAAGGCCTTCTGCCGCACTGCGACCTGTCGAGCTATGATGTGATCATCATGGATAACGCACCCTCTGGAACTATGCTTTCCCGTAACAGCCTTGCCGCTGCTGATTTCCTGCTGTGTCCTATCCGTATGGACAAATTCTCCTTCCGTGCACTTTCCCGTCTGGCGCACAAGATCAATGAAATGAGCTCCGATTTCGGCCGGGCCCCAGAGATCGTTGCAATTCCCACCATGTACATGCGCAACCGCCCACGTCTACAAGCTAACCTCGCTCGCTTGTCCAGCTTGTTCCCCGGCAAGGTTACCGAGCAACAGTTGTTCCACTCCGAGGACTACTCGAAAAGCTTGGAAGACGGTGTTCCTCTCTCACTTTGGAAGCAAGGTAGCGAAAACTCTCTGGGGGCGTTCCGCAGCGTATTTGAGGAAATGGTTGGCAGAATCAAAACGGTTTTGGAGAAGGGTAAATGAGGAGTTCTAGCCCAATTGGCAAACCAACCGTAATCCCGACGGCTGAGGGTACGAGCAGCATTCAAGGTGTTCACGTACCTAAAGTGATTCCGGAGGCCAACCTCCGGCCGATGAGCGATGTGCTGAGTGAGATGGACCTTGATGCGGAAACCAGCAGCTCAAAAGAGCCGCTTGAGCGTGCACCAGTTGCTCAGGCGGACCACGTACATGAGCCGAGCCTGGATGACATAGTCTTGAGCGGGGAGCGCTTGCCAGGCGAGGCGACGTTCTTGCCTTTGGCGCTCATACGCCGAGGCACGTATCAGCCACGCCGCAAGTTCGACCCTGAGAAGCTGGGTCTTCTCGCAAACACGATTGAAGATAAAGGCCTCAACAACGCGATTATCGTTCGCCCTCTCGCGGACGGTACTTACGAGCTGATTGCCGGTGAGCGCCGGTTCCTAGCCCATGAGCTGCTCCGCAAAGACCACATCTACGCGCTCATCCGTAATCTGTCGGATGCTGAAGCGGCTATCTTGTCGGTTACGGACAACGACGCCCGGGAAGACCTTACTGAATTCGAGCGAGGTGCGAGTTACAAGAAGCTTCTCGATGACAAGGTTGTGCAATCCCAGGCAGAGCTTTCCCGCCGTGTCGGCCGTAGCATGGCCACGATCAGCCGCTGCCTTGCTTATTTCAAGCTGCCTGAGGGTGTCATTTCACTGCTGGAAGAAGATCCTGACCTGATTGGTAATAGGGTTGTCTCGGAGATGGTTGCTCTAGCTGACAAGGGACATACTGAAACCGTACTGGCAGCCGCCAACCGAATTAAAGAAGGTGCGTCCCAGGACAGCGCAATCAACTGGGCCAAGGGCGAGGTCCGGCGCAAGACTTCTCCTCAAGCACCAATCCCTCCACGGCAGATCGACTATAAAGAGCGCACCCAATTGGATGCTCGTATTGATGGGCGCAAGTTGATCCTCACCCCTCCCAAAGGCATTGATCCAGCGGAGGTCCTCGCCTACATCGAGGAGATGCTCAAAGCTCGTAGCTAATTCGCTGCCACTCCGCCGCCGGGTCCTCCGGCGGCGTGGCGTCTACGCCCTCCCCCGGTTAATCCTCTGATATTTCTGGCTTTTCACGTTTTCACTGTGAAAATCTCATCCTGCGTTTTCTCCTTTTAGCTCCTATTTTTCACAGTGAAATTCTAGGTTCCGTTGGCTAGTTTTCACTGTGAAAATCAGATCGCTCGCATCTTTTCTCAGTGAAAATTTCACTCATCATCGAGGGTGTCGCGACCAGGCGTCTGACTTAACAGTCGGCATTAGCCTGGTGAGAAGATCTTGCTGCTCAAACCAACACGCACAACGCACCATTCACTGCATACTGCACAGTGATAACTGCACACTGCACAGTTACCACTGTGCACATCGTCCTACCTGCTTGGGCAGCAACGAAGATGCCCGCGTGGAGACCGTTTCACTGTGAAAAGGTCCATCGAGCTTGCCCCTCGCCCAGGCCGACTCCTCGCCTCCAGCCACTGCGCGTCGACTGGGGGAATTTGTAGCTCTCATACACACTTCCCAATGAGACTGGAGCCCCGTCCTGACTGCCGGCTACAGGCTGCGCTCCAGAACTGAGCTCTAAGATCAACGAGAGCGATATCACTGGCATCTCCCACAGGCTGATGTCGGTGCCGATCAGATCCGCTCACCCTTTCACAGTGAAAAGCACCTCAACATGAGCCGGCGAACGAACCAGCTGCTCAGACTGGTCTGGGCAGTCCTACACTCGGCCTGCCTGTCTTTTCACTGTGAATGACCACGCATCAACTGCAAGCACACCAACCCCATGGCGAGGGTTTTAATCACCACCCTTTCACAGTGAAATCATGAGCTTTCCTGGACGTCATCTGCGCTCGAACGATCCACATATAGTGGCAAGCATTGGGGATGACGAGGATAGGCCCCCACGCCCTCAAATAGGCTTAAGCCGCCCTTTCACAGTGAAAGGGAATACCCAAACGTCGACTCAATGGGACCTGATGCAGTCCAAGAGCTGCAGCCTTTCACTGGGTACAACCAGGTTCTTGGTCGTGAGGCGAGCCGGTTATCACGGGCAGGCTGATACGCATCCCGCTGGGCTTTTCACTGTGAAAAGATCTCTCCCTGATCTTGAGCAACTGGCCAAGGGCGCAAGCACGCGACCTGCCTGATTTTTTCACTGTGAAAATCGCGCCTCATTTTCCGATCCAGGCTGTGTGACTCAAACCATCTACCGGCCATGGGATGCAGTTGCACCTTAAGAGCTGTCTTGCCGGAGGGGGCCTTGCATTTCACAGTGAAAAGGAACAGTCCCGAGCTGCTGGGCTGATGCTACCCAGCGCCTTAGCCCTTGTTTGGGTAACGCTAGTACGGTCGCTCCGCCCCCACCTGATGCACACCGGCAGGTCGACCCTCATCATGGATAGCTTTTCACAGTGAAAAGGCATCCCCGGCTTAGAGCCACTGGCCGAGAGCAGCTAGAACGAGACATGCCAGGTTTTCACTGTGAAAACCTGGTCACCAGATTCTAAGTTCCAAGTACCACGACTCTCAGCTTTTGCTGTTAACGCATGTACCTACTTTCCAGTAGATGACTCCACTTGAGTGGCTCCAACCATTTCACCGTGAAAAGGTAGACCTGAGCTGCCCCAAGGGGGAACAGCTTGATGCTTCCCAAGCGACTCAATCATTCGGAGCATCAACGAAGCGTCGCCTGACCAGACCTGATTTACACGAGCAGGCCGATCAACATCTCGCGGGCTTTTCACAGTGAAAAGGTTTCCCAGGTACAGAGCCACATGCCAAGGCTTGAAACACGAGAAGGTTGAGACTTTTCACTGTGAAAACTAGGGCGCCTCGATCGCTGTTCCAGGGCGTGTGTCTCTGCCTGGTTGGTCCCTGTCATTTCACAGTGAAAAGGGATGTCTCATGCTAGGCCATAGATCCTGGTTTGATGCTGCCCAAGCGACTCAACCTTTAGCGGCAAAACCCAACGGTCAGCTCTGGTTGTGGAAAGCCGACAGGCATCATCCGGGCTGACTAGGGAGCGAGCACGGCTGACTCGATTAGCGGATATAGGCCAGTACCCATTCCCACGGTTTGTGCTAGCAGGTCCTAGGTAGGTCCTGTACCACCACAATGGAGTACCGTCCTATCCTTCGCGTGCTTTAGGTTCACGGAGCCAAACCACAACCTGCTATCATTCGATTCATATAGCGTACGTTTACGTGTTACATAGCGGATACACAACCATGTGCTGCATATCAGCAGTACAACCTATGGCGTAAACGCCCCCAAATCAGATCTGGAGAAACGCATGTCTATTGCACTGGTATTGAGTGAAGGCTCTGGAACCATCTTTGAAAACAAGAACCGCACGTCTGACGCAGCACCTGTGATGGTCGGCTACATGGAGTTCCCGCTGAACAAGGAGCGCAACCAGAAGCTCAAGCTTGAGGTAGCCGTCTGGGTCAAGCAGAAGCAGGGTACGAACGATAAGTTCTATTCGCTGTCGGTGGGTGGCATCAACGCGAGCCTCTTCAAGGAGGCCGACAAGAAGGAAAAGGGTCCCGACTACGCGGGGAGCTTCGGCTTCAACCACGAAATGCGGATCGCGGGATGGCGTAAGGAAGGCGTTGACGGTGGAGCACCATTCATCAGCCTCTCGGTTTCACCCAAAGTAAAGCCAGCTAGCCAGCAAATGCCATCAGCTGATGCTGCAACGCCAAACAGCCAAACGCCGAATGGTGCAGTGGATACAGGTGATCCAATGTTCCGATTCTGATAAACCCCACGACCCCGCCTTAGCGGGG
>NZ_BBIS01000057.1 GCF_000730605.1 Pseudomonas monteilii NBRC 103158 = DSM 14164
TCCGGCCAGGAAAAGATTTGTCTCCAAGCGTGCCACGGTCCGTGCCACGCCCCGTGATATGGTTCCGCATCTGAACCAACTGCCTTCCAGGGAATGCTCAATGGCTATTACCACGCTCAACCCAGGTTTCATGATCGTCCACGGCAACCGCCTCGATGACCTACGCAGCCTGGTGGTGAGCTGGATGCGCCGTTACCCCTTGGCACCTTTGGAAAACGAAATCGCCCTTGTCCAAAGCAATGGTATCGCCCAATGGCTCAAACTGGCCCTGGCTGAAGACCCGCTGGAAAATGACCTGGGTGGCTGCGGTATCGCTGCCGCAATCGATGTGCAACTGCCTGGCAGCTTCATGTGGCAGCTGTACCGCAGCGTGCTGGGCCACGACGAAATTCCCGAAGTATCCCTGCTCGACAAGGCCCCACTGACCTGGCGCCTGATGCGCCTGCTGCCAGCCCTGATAGAGCGCCCGCATTTCGAGCCGCTGCAGCGCTTCCTCAATGACGACAGCGACCTGCGCAAGCGCTACCAGCTTGCCGAGCGGCTGGCCGACCTGTTCGACCAGTACCAGGTTTACCGCGCCGACTGGCTCAAGGACTGGGCTGCTGGCAATCACATCCTCAATACTGCCCGTGGTGAGCGCAAAGCCCTGCCGCCGGGCAACCGCTGGCAAGCCGAGTTGTGGCGAGCATTGTTGGAGGATGTTGGTGAGCAGGGCATGGCGCAAAGCCGCGCCGGGGTACATCAGCGCTTCACCGAGCGCATCAACAATCTGGAACAGGCACCTGCGGGGCTGCCACCGCGGGTGATCGTGTTTGGCATTTCCTCGTTGCCTGCGCAGGCCCTGGAAGCACTGGCAGGCCTGGCGCGCTTTAGCCAGGTATTGCTGTGCGTGCACAACCCCTGCCGCCACCACTGGGCCGACATCGTTGCCGACAAGGACCTGTTGCGCCACCAGTACAGGCGCCAGCAACGCAAACAGGGCATGCCCCTGCAACTGGACGACCAGTCGCTGCACCAGCATGCTCATCCTTTGTTGGCCGCCTGGGGCAAACAGGGCCGTGACTACATCAACCTGCTCGACAGCTATGACGACCCGGGCAGCTACCAGGGTGCGTTCAGCGATGGGCGCATCGACCTGTTCAGCGACGGCTCGCCTACCACGTTGCTCAACCAGTTGCAGGACGACATTCTTGAACTACGCCCGCTCGCCGAAACCCGCGAGCTGTGGCAACCAGTCGATCCAGGCAAAGACCGCTCGATCCGCTTCCACATTGCACACAGCCCGCAACGCGAGGTGGAGATTCTCCATGACCAGCTGCTGGCCCGCTTTAGCGCCGACCCTACGTTGCGCCCGCGTGACGTAATCGTCATGCTGCCAGCCATCGACACTTACGCGCCGCATATTCGCGCCGTGTTCGGCCAGTTGCAGCGCAATGACCCGCGCTACATCCCCTTCACGCTCACCGACCAAGGCCAGCGTGGGCGTGAGCCTTTACTGATTGCCCTTGAACACCTGCTCAAACTGCCGGATAGCCGCTTCGCGGTCAGCGAAGTGCTCGACCTGCTGGACGTCCCGGCAGTCCGTGCCCGCTTCGGTATCCGCGAAAACGACTTGCCTACGCTGCACCGCTGGATCGAGGGTGCCGGTATTCGTTGGGGCCTCAACGCCGAGCAGCGGGCCAGCCTGGGTTTGCCCGCCGGGCTTGAACAGAACAGTTGGCGCTTCGGCCTGCGGCGCATGCTGCTGGGCTATGCCGTAGGTGTGGGAGAGGCCTGCGATGGCATCGAGCCCTACGATGAAATCGGAGGCCTGGACGCAGCACTGATCGGTCCGCTGGTCGCACTGCTCGATGCACTCGACGTCGCTTGCCAGGCGTTTTCCGAGCCTGCCACTGTCAGTCAGTGGGGGGAGCGCCTGCACGCCTTGCTGCAGGTATTCTTCCTCGCCGAGGATGAGCACGACGAATTCCTGCTGATGCAGCTACAGGACCTGCGCGATGGCTGGCTTGAAGTGTGCGAGGCTGTTGGGCTGAATGACCCGTTGCCGCTGACCGTGGTGCGTGAAGCCTGGCTGTCAGGCCTCGACCAGGGCAAGCTGTCGCAACGCTTCCTCGCCGGGTCGGTCAACTTCTGCACCCTCATGCCCATGCGCGCCATCCCGTTCCGCGTAGTCTGCCTGCTGGGCATGAACGATGGCGACTACCCGCGCGCCCAGCAACCACTGGACTTCGACCTGATGGCCAGCGATTACCGCCCCGGTGACCGCTCACGCCGCGAAGACGACCGTTACCTGCTGCTCGAAGCGCTGCTGTCGGCACGTGACCAACTGTATGTCAGCTGGGTCGGGCGCAGTATTCGCGACAACAGCGAGCGCCCGGCCTCGGTACTGATCGGCCAGTTGCGCGATCACATCGCTGCGGGCTGGCAGTTGACCGGCACCGAGCAAGGGCAACCCGCGGAGCCGGGCGAGCAACTGCTGCACGCACTGACCCTGGAGCACCCACTGCAGCCGTTCAGCCCCCGCTATTTCCAGAAGGGTAGCCCGCTGTTCAGTTTTGCCCACGAATGGCAGGTGCTGCACCAGCAAGGCGAAGAGCAAGAGCAGGGCGACCCAGGCTTGCCACCTTATTTCGACGATGAAGCCCTGAGCCTGACCCAGCTGAATGACTTCCTGCGCCACCCGGTACGGCACTTCTTCAGCCAGCGTTTGAAGGTGTACTTCGAAGCATTGGAGGCGCCGACCCCGGACGAAGAACCCTTTGTCCTCGATACCCTGCAACGCTACGGTGCCAGTGAGAGCCTGCTCGGCGCCGCTCTGGCCGAGCCGGGCAATGCCGAACAGGCCCTGCAGGCCCAGGCCCGGCGCCTGCAAGCCTGCGGTTTGTTGCCACTGGCCGGCTTCGGCGAGCTACTGCAACACGAGCTGATCGAACCGCTACCCGACCTGCTGCAACGTCACCAGCAGTTGCTGCAACGCTGGCCACAGCTGGTCGAGGGCGCTTTGCCGGTGCATTTCGAGCACGGCCAGCACCGGCTCGAAGGCTGGCTGGGCCGTGTGTTCCAGGCGGATGACCAGAGCCTGCTCAGCATCACCACCGTACCCAACACCATCAGTGCCGGGCGCAACAACCTCAAGTGGCACCGCCTGATTGCCCCTTGGGTCACGCACTTGGCCGCCTGTGCGGCAGGCTACCCCTATAACAGTGCACTGGTAGCCAGTGACCTGACCCTGTTGCTTGCACCGCTGCCGCCCGAGCTGGCCACGCAACTGTTGGGCGATTTGCTGGTGGCCCGTCAGGCAGGGATGAATGCGCCTCTGCCCGTTGCAGCCAAAACCGCGTTTGCATGGTTGGCCCAGGACGAGGCCGACAAGGCCCTGGCCGCCGCAGCCCGCGCCTACGAAGGCGACGAGCGCACCAGCTTTGGCGAGCGTGGTGAAAGCATTGCCCTGGCTCGCCAGTTCCGTGACTTTGCCGCACTCACCGCTGACGAAACCTTCGAAGGCTGGTGCGAAACCTTGTACCGCCCGTTATTCACCGCCCCTTGGCAGACCTTGGGCAATCCGGAGAAAGGCGTATGACCCAGGTCCGTCCCTTGGCACTGAGTTTCCCCCTGCACGGCAGCCAGCTGATCGAGGCCAGCGCCGGTACGGGCAAGACCTTCACCATTTCGGCGCTGTACCTGCGCCTGATCCTCGGCCACGGTGGCGAACAGGGCTTCGAGCGCGAGCTGCTACCACCGCAAATCCTCGTGGTGACCTTCACCGACGCTGCCACCAAAGAGCTGCGCGAGCGCATTCGTGCCCGCCTGGCTGAGGCTGCACGGTTTTTCCGTGGTGAACTGGAAGGCGCCGACCCGTTGTTGCATCAACTGCGTGACGATTATCCACAAGAGGCCTGGCCGCGGTGTGCCGGCCGCCTGGAAATCGCTGTGCAGTGGATGGACGAAGCGGCGGTATCGACCATCCATGGCTGGTGCCAGCGCATGCTCCGCGAGCATGCCTTCGACAGTGGCAGCCTGTTCACCCAGACCCTGGAAACCGACCACAGCGAGCTGCTGGGCCAGGTGATGCGCGATTACTGGCGGCGTTTCTGCTACGGCATGCACGGTGATGCGCTGGCCTGGGTCCGCAGCAACTGGGGGAGCCCCGATGCCTTGCTGCCGCGCATCCGCCCGCTGTTTGGCCGCATACGCGCTCAGCACGACGGGCCAGAGCCCGCCGGGTTGATCCAGGCGTCACTGCAGCAACGTGACCAACAGCTGGCTCGGCTAAAGGCGCCGTGGGCGCAGTGGGCCGAAGAGCTGCGCCAAATCTGCCGCGATGCACTGGCCGCCAAGCAGGTTGACGGCCGCAAGATGCAGGCCCGTTACTTCGAACCTTGGTTCGACAAACTTTGCGCCTGGGCTGCCGATGAGCATCTGGTGGAGCTCGACCTGGGTACCGGCTTCACCCGACTCACCCCGGCGGGCATGGCTGAAGCCTGGAAGGGCGAACCGCCCGACCACCCGGCCCTCGACGCCATGCAGACGCTGCAACAGCAATTGCAGGCCTTGGACAACCCAGATGCGCCGTTGCTTGAGCATGCTGCCGGCTGGGTATCGGCGCGATTCGAAGTGGAGAAGCGCCGCCGTGCGGAAATGGGCTTCGACGACATGCTCCTGCGCCTGCAGCACGCCCTGGCCAGCGAGGCCGGTGAGCGCCTGGCCAGCCTGATTCGCGAGCAGTTTCCGGTTGCGCTGATCGACGAATTCCAAGACACCGACCCGGTGCAGTACGGTATTTTCGAGCGCATTTACCATATCAGCGAAAACCGTGCACAAACCGGCCTGTTCATGATCGGTGACCCCAAGCAGGCGATTTACGCCTTCCGGGGTGCCGACATTTACACCTACCTTGCTGCGCGGCGCGCCACCAGCGGCCGCTTGCACAGCCTGGACACCAACTACCGCTCCAGCAAAGCCATGGTTGCGGCGGTCAACCAGGTATTCCTGCAGGCCGAGGCGCGTGAAACGGGGCGGGGTGCATTCCTGTTCCGCGAGGCCGATGACAACCCGTTACCGTTCATCGAGGTGCATGCCAAGGGCCGTGGCGAACAGCTGCTGATTGGCGGTGAAGCCAGCGCAGCCCTGCAATGCTGGCAGCTGGAGAGCGAAGAGCCGGTGTCCAGCAGCGTCTACCGCCAGCAACTGGCCGCCAGCTGCGCCAGCCATATCGTCGCCTTGCTCAACGGTGGCCAGCAGGGCACGGCGGGCTTCCAGAATGCCGAGGGCGAATTGCGCCCCTGCCTGCCTTCGGACATCGCCATCCTGGTGCGTGATGGCCATGAAGCACAGATGGTCCGCGCCGAGCTGGCCGCGCGTGATGTGCGCAGCGTGTACCTGTCCGACAAGGACTCGGTGTTCGCCGCCCAGGAAGCCCACGACCTGCTGGCCTGGCTCAAGGCCTGCGCCGAGCCAGACTCGGAACGCCTGCTCAAGGCCGCACTGGCCAGCCTCACACTGGGCCTGTCGCTGGCCGAACTGGACCGGCTGAACCAGGACGAGCGGGTCTGGGAAGGCTGGGTCATGCGTTTTCGCCTTTACCGCGACACCTGGCAGCGCCAAGGGGTGCTACCGATGTTGCGCCACCTGCTGCATGACTTCCATCTGCCGCGCACGCTGATTCGCCGCAGTGATGGCGAGCGGGTGCTGACCAACCTGCTGCACCTGGCCGAGCTGTTGCAACAGGCCGCAGGCGAGCTGGACGGTGAGCAGGCGTTGATCCGCCACTTGGCCGAGCACCTGGCCAGTTCCGGGCAGGCCGGTGAAGAACAGATCCTGCGCCTGGAGAGCGACGAACAGCTGGTCAAGGTGGTAACGATCCACAAGTCCAAGGGCCTGGAATATCCCCTGGTCTATCTGCCGTTCATCTGCATTAGCAAACCCGTCGACGGTACCCGACTGCCGTTGGCCTGGCATGACAGCGACGGTAATGCCCACCTCACACTCACGCCGAACCAGGAGCAGATCGAGCGCGCCGATGACGAGCGCCTGGCCGAAGACCTGCGCCTGCTCTACGTAGCCCTGACCCGGGCACAGTATGCTTGCTGGCTGGGTGTTGCCGACCTCAAGCGTGGCAACCAGAAGCGTTCGCAGCTGCACCGCTCGGCATTTGGCTACCTGCTGGGGGGCGGCCTTGCTCTGGCCGAATCGACGCAGTTGACGGGCTGGTTGCAGGCGCTGGCGGCGACGTGCCCGCACATCACCTGCCCGGGGCTGCCGCAGGCGGATGAGCAGGTGTATCGCATGCCCCATGCCGAGCGTGAGCTGCTGCCTGCACGCAAGCCTCGCCGCGCAGCAGCCGAGCATTGGTGGATCGCGTCGTACAGCGCCCTGCGCGTCGGCGACCAGACCCTCGGCGCCGACAGCTCGCAGGCCCAGCAATTGCTGGATGACGAGGTGCTCGATGCCCAGGTGTTGCGCGAGGTCCCGCCCGACAGCGGCGATATCCACCGCTTTCCACGGGGGCCGAACCCGGGCACTTTCCTCCATGGCCTGCTGGAATGGGCAGGGCGCGAGGGCTTCAGCCAGGTCACCGGCAACTCGCAGCTGATCGAGCGAATCGTTGGCCAGCGATGCAACCGCCGTGACTGGACCGGGTGGATTCCCACCCTCACCCAGTGGCTGCAACGCTTGTTGAACGAGCCGCTGCCGTTGCCGGGCAACGACCTGAGTGTAACGCTCGGTCAGTTGCGCCATTACCAGATCGAAATGGAGTTCTGGTTCGCCAGCCACCAGGTCGACGCCGAACAACTCGACCGCCTGGTCGCTCGCCACACCCATCCTGGGCTGGCACGCCCGGCAGCGCAGCCAACCGTGCTCAACGGCATGTTCAAAGGCTTCATCGACCTGGCGTTCGAGCTGGACGGGCGGTATTACGTGACCGACTACAAGTCCAACTGGCTGGGCCCGGACATCCAGGCCTACGACACAATGGCCATGGAAAAGTCCATCATCGAGCACCGCTACGACCTGCAGTACGTGCTGTACCTGCTGGCCCTGCACCGCCAGTTGCGCGCACGCCTGCCGGATTACGATTACGACCGCCATGTCGGTGGCGCCCTGTTCATCTTCCTGCGAGGCGCCAGCAGCAGCGGCCACGGCGTGTACCACGCCAAGCCACCGCGTGAGCTGATTGAACGCCTGGATGCGCTGTTCCGTGGCGAGCGCGCGCCCGCACAGCAGGACCTGTTAGCCGGAGTCGCGCCATGAGCCGAAGCCTACTCGACCTTTTGCCCACCCCACTGCACGCCGAGCACCTGTTGGCGCTGGCACCTCAGCATGACAGCGGTGACCTGCTGCAACTGCTCGACCGCTGGGTAGAGCGGGGCTGGCTGCGTGCCCTGGACCGTGCATTCGTGTCGTTCCTTGAAGAGCGCGCCCCTGGCAGTGACCCCTTGCTGTTGCTGGCGGCAGCGTTGGCCAGCCACCAACTGGGCCATGGCCATGTGTGCCTCGATTTGCAGCAAACCCTGGCCGAGCCCGACTTTGCACTGTCGCTGCCACCGGAAGGCGACGCCTTGACTGGCCCTCTGCTGTTACCCTCGCAGCTGCTGGCCAACCTCGACTTGAATGCCTGGCGCCAGCGCATCGCCGCCAGCTCGCTGGTGGCACTCGGCGATAACCCAGGCCAGCAAGCGCGGCCGCTGGTGCTCAGCGGCGAGCGCCTGTACCTGCGCCGTTACTGGCGCTACGAGCGGCGCATCGACCATACCCTGCGCCAGCGCCTGACCCAAGCCGAAGCGCCGCTGACCGACCTGTCAGATCGCCTGGCGCAGCTGTTCGCGGGCGGGGCGCCAGCAGGCCAGGTGGACTGGCAGAAGCTTGCGTGTGCGCTGGCCACCCGTGCCGGTTTCAGCATCATCACGGGCGGCCCCGGCACGGGTAAAACCACGACCGTCGTGCGCCTGCTGGCCTTGCTTCAGGGGCCGGCGGTGGAGCTGGGCAGGCCGCTGCGCATACGCCTGGCCGCACCGACCGGCAAGGCTGCTGCGCGTCTGACCGAATCGATTGGCCAGCAAGTCGAGCGGCTGCAAGTCAGCGCCGAAGTCCGCAGGCAAATCCCCACTGATGTCAGCACCGTACACCGGCTGCTTGGCAGCCGCCCAGGCTCGCGGCACTTCCGCCACCATGCTGGCAACCCGTTGCCGCTGGACGTGCTGGTGGTCGACGAGGCGTCGATGATCGACCTGGAAATGATGGCCAACCTGCTTGATGCCTTGCCGCCACGGGCACGCCTGGTGCTGCTGGGGGACAAGGACCAGTTAGCCTCCGTCGAGGCCGGCGCGGTGCTGGGAGATTTGTGCCGGGATGCCGAGGAAGGCTATTACTCGCCGGCAACCACCGCGTGGCTGGAGCAGGTTAGCGGCGAGTCGCTGGCCGGCAGCGGGCTCAAGGCCGGCGATGAGCAGCGTAACCCGCTGGCCCAGCAGGTGGTAATGCTGCGCTTTTCACGACGCTTCGGCGAAGGCAGCGGGATTGGTCAACTGGCCAGGCTGGTCAATCGTCAGGACGCTTACGCGGCACGCAACCTGCTGGCCACGCCACCGGAGGATGTGCACAGTCTGGCGCTCAAGCACGAGCAGGACCGTGCTTTTGACCGCCTGCTGCTCGACGGCCTGAACCGTGGTGCCGAAGGCCCGCAAGGCTATCGCAGCTACCTGCGCACCCTTGGCCGTTACAGGCCGGCACTCGAAACCGCATTTGACGACCCGGCATGGGAGCAGTGGGCGGGCAAGGTGCTTCACAGCTTCGAGGACTTCCAGTTGCTCTGCGCGGTGCGTCGCGGCGCCTGGGGTGTCGAAGGCCTCAACGAGCGGGTGGCGCGGGTGCTGCACAATGCCGGGCTGATCGACAGCCAGCAACCCTGGTACGAAGGGCGCCCGGTGCTGGTGACCCGCAACGACTACGGCCTGGGCCTTATGAACGGTGACATCGGTATCGCCCTGCGCCTGCCGGATGAGCAAGGCGAGCCGCTGCTGCGCGTGGCTTTCCCGCGTAACGATGGCAGTGGCGGGGTGCGCTTCGTCCTGCCGAGCCGGCTTAACGAAGTGGAAACGGTATTCGCCATGACCGTGCACAAGTCCCAGGGCTCGGAGTTCAGCCACACCGCGCTGGTACTGCCGGATGCGCTCAACCCGGTGCTGACCAAGGAGCTGGTGTACACCGGCATTACCCGCGCCAAGCACTGCTTCAGCCTGGTCGAGCCACGCCAGGGCATTTTCGAAGAAGCGGTGGCACGTAAGGTACGGCGTATTTCCGGGTTGATGCTGGAGCAGGTCTAGGGGCATACAACCCGATGCACCTGGCCGCTCTTCCATACAAGGAAGCGGCTATGTGCTATCGTTGCGCCGATACCGGAAAGGACCCTAAGAGATTTCCCACATGAACGTGGCCGGGAGGCGAGCGCCAAACTGTGCACTTTCGCTGTTGCTGGCCGCCCTGTTCATTTCCATGGGCTGCGCCCGGGCAGATACCGCCACAACCACCGCCCAGGCCCAGCAACGCGCCAAGGCCGTGACCCAGGTCGTACTGGGTATCTTCAGCTATGCCCGCTGGCCGGTCGAACCCTCCCCCTTACGGCTGTGCCTGGTCGGCCCCACCGAGTATGCCGATGATCTGATCAAAGGCCATGTACAGGAGTCCGGCCGCCCGCTGCAGGTGCGGCGGCTGCTGGCAGAGGATACCCAGGTCGCCCAGGCCTGCGATGCCATCTACATTGGCAAGCTTGACCAGGGCGAGCGCGACAAACTGTTCGAGCGTATCAGCGGCCACCCGGTTCTGAGCATCAGCGAAGCGAACGACCCCTGCACGGTCGGCAGCCTGTTCTGCCTGCGGGTCAGCGACCAGCAAGTGGCCTTTGAAGTCAACCTGGATTCGGTGGCGCGTTCCGGCGTGCGCATCCACCCCAGCGTGCTGCAATTGTCGCGGCGCCGGGCGGTGCAGCCATGAAGCCGACCCGCAAGCAGGGCGTACGCCCGACCCTGCGCTCGGTGCTGGGCCGTGGCCACCTCAGCGTTGCCTTGCTCGCTGTAGGCCTGGCCGGCATTTCGCTTACGCTGCTGGGTGTGCTCGCCCTGCGCGTCTATGCCAATCACAACCTGCACCTGATCGCCCGCTCGATCAACTACACCGTTGAGGCGGCGGTGGTGTTCGATGACAGTGCTGCAGCCAACGAATCACTGGCGCTGATCGCCAGTAACGAGGAGGTGGCCGAGGCCAAGGTCTTCAATAACGAAGGCGAGCTGCTGGCGCACTGGCAACGCGGTGATACGGGCATGCTCGGCAAGCTCGAAGTGCAGGTGGCCACGGCCTTGCTGGATGAGCCGGTCAACTTGCCGATCCTGCACCAGCAACAAAAAGTCGGGCACACCGAACTGGTCGGCCAGGGCCGTAGCCTGCTGCTGTTCCTGCTCAGCGGTCTGGCCGGAATCCTGTTCTGCACGATACTCAGCGCTTTGGCTGCCCAGTATCTGTCGCGGCGCCTGCTCAGCAATATCACCCGCCCGCTGCGCGGCCTGGCCAGTGTCGCCCACGCCGCCCGCCGCGAGCGCAGCTTCGACCGGCGCGTGCCGGAGGCGCCGATTGCCGAGCTCAACGAGCTGGGCAACGACTTCAATGCCCTGCTGGACGAACTGGAGGTGTGGCACAGCCACCTGCAGAGCGAAAACCAGACCTTGGCTCACCAGGCTAGCCACGACAGCCTGACCGGCCTGCCCAACCGCGCCTTCTTCGAAGGGCGCCTGAACCGCAGCGTGCGCAATGCCGCGCGGCAGCGGGACCACCTGGCGCTTTTGTTCCTCGACAGCGACCACTTCAAGCAGATCAACGACACCCTTGGCCATGCCGTGGGCGACGAAGTGCTGATCAGCGTGGCCGACCGCGTGCGCGCCCAGCTGCGCGAGCACGACCTGGTGGCACGCCTGGGCGGTGACGAGTTCGCGGTGTTGCTGACACCTTTGCAGTCGCGCAAGGACGCCGAGCAGATTGCCGAGAAGATCGTGGCCAGCATGAAGCTGCCGGTGCATCTGGACAGCGGCCGCAGCATTGCCACCTCACTGAGTGTCGGTATTGCCTATTACCCGGATGACGGCGCTGACCCCGCCAGTCTTCTCAATGCCGCCGATGCGGCGATGTACGAGGCCAAGTGTAAACGCCGTGGCCATTGGCAAGTGGCGCAGACGGAACGGTCCGCCAGTGAAATCAAGAACAGGAGTTGAACCCGTGATGCACGCTTTACGTTTCCCCCTTTGGGCCTTGTTGCTCGCTATGCTGGCGCTGACCGGTTGCCAGAGCGCACCCCCCAAGGGCCTTACCCCTGAACAGATTGCCGTACTCAAGCGCGAAGGATTTATCCCCACCGATGAAGGCTGGGCCTACGACCTGTCCGGCAGAGTGCTGTTCGGCAGCGACCTGGACAGCCTCAACGGCCAGAGCCAGGCGATTGTCGAGCGCATTGGCAAGGCGCTGCTGGGTGTTGGCATCCAGGGCGTGCGGGTGGACGGGCATGCCGATTCGTCGGGCAAGGCGGCGTATAACCAGCAACTGTCCGAGCGCCGTGCCCAAAGCGTGGCCAAAGCGCTGGTCGGGGTGGGCATGCAGGCCCAGAACATACAGCGCCGTGGCCTGGGCAGCACCCAGCCAGTGGCAGACAACCGCACCAGCGCCGGGCGTACCGAAAACCGGCGTGTATCCATAGTGGTGGCGTCTTACTGACTGGTTATATCAGGGCGCAGAGCGCCCTGATCATTCCTGAGCAAACCGCATCTCCCGCGTCTCTCCCATCAGCAACGGCGCATTCGCCTCGGTCACCCCCCGGATGTAATCCCACAGCAGGGTAATCCGCTTCAACTTCCTCAAATCCTCCCGGCAATACATCCAGAACTGCCGCGTCACCTCGATCTCCTCCGGCAATACCGTCACCAATCGCGGATCCTGCGCCGCCAGAAAGCACGGCAATATCGCCAACCCACGCCCCTGCAACGCCGCCGTGTACTGTGCAATCACACTGGTACTGCGCAGGTGCGCAGTGGCGCCGGGGATCAGGTTGGCGAGGTACAAAAGCTCCGAACTGAACGCCAAATCATCCACGTAACTGATAAAGGGATGTTTGGCCAAGTCCGCCACCTGACGAATCGGTGCGTGGCTGTCCAGGTAATCCTGCGTCGCGTATAGCCGCAAGCGGTAATCACACAGCTTGCAGCACACATAAGGCCCATGCTCCGGTCGCTCCAGCGCGATGACGATGTCCGCCTCGCGCTTGGACAGGCTGATGAAGTGCGGCAGCGGCAGGATATCCACCGAAATCGCCGGGTAGGCATCAACGAAGTGGCTCAGCTGCGGGGTAATGAAGAAGCTGCCGAAGCCCTCCGTGCAACCCATGCGCACATGCCCCGACAACGCCACGCCCGACCCGGACACCTGCTCGCAGGCCATGTGCAGCGTGCTTTCGATCGACTCGGCATAGCCCAGCAGGCGCTGGCCTTCGGCGGTGAGGACAAAGCCGTTGGTCCGCGATTTTTCGAACAGCAATGTACCCAGCGCCCCCTCCAGCGAGCTGATGCGCCGCGACACCGTGGTGTAGTCCACGCTCAGCCGTTTGGCGGCACTGCTGGCCTTGCGGGTGCGGGCCACTTCAAGGAAAAACTTCAGGTCGTCCCAGTTGAGGGCACTCAGGGATGTGAGGTCTTTTTGCATGATGATCCGGTTTTTTTGTGCGTTCTTGTTGGATGTTTGCACATCTATACTCGAAACAAGCCTCAGGACGCCACCTTGCGTTTGCTTGGCGCTGGCGATCTCGTCCCGACAATAATTCCAAGGAGAACGCAGATGAACGCACCGCAATCCCCGAACCCGACCAAGGTCGAGCAGGTCAAGCTGCTGATCGACGGCCAATGGGTCGAGTCGAAAACAACCGAATGGCGCGACATCGTCAACCCTGCCACCCAGGAAGTACTGGCGCGGGTGCCGTTCGCCACCGTCGAAGAAGTCGACGCTGCCGTGGCTGCTGCCCATCGCGCTTTCCAGACCTGGCGCGACACCCCGATTGGCGCACGCATGCGCATCATGCTAAAGCTGCAGGCGCTGATTCGCGAACACACCAAACGCATTGCCCAGGTGCTCAGCGCAGAGCAGGGCAAAACCCTGGCTGATGCCGAAGGCGATATCTTCCGCGGGCTGGAAGTGGTCGAGCACGCGGCGTCCATTGGCACCCTGCAGATGGGCGAATTCGCCGAGAACGTCGCGGGCGGTGTCGATACCTACACCCTGCGCCAGCCGATTGGTGTATGCGCCGGCATCACCCCGTTCAACTTCCCGGCGATGATCCCGCTGTGGATGTTCCCCATGGCCATCGTCTGCGGCAACACGTTCGTGCTCAAGCCGTCCGAACAGGACCCTCTCTCGACCATGCTGCTGGTCGAGCTGGCGCTGGAAGCCGGCGTACCGGCCGGTGTGCTTAACGTGGTGCACGGTGGCAAGCAAGTGGTGGATGCCATTTGCACCCATCAAGACATCAAAGCCATTTCCTTCGTTGGCTCTACCGAAGTCGGCACCCACGTGTACAACCTGGGCAGCCAGCACGGCAAGCGCGTGCAGTCGATGATGGGCGCCAAGAACCACGCCGTTGTGCTGCCCGATGCCAACCGCACGCAAACCATCAACGCCCTGGTCGGTGCTGCTTTCGGCGCGGCGGGCCAGCGCTGCATGGCCACCTCGGTGGCGGTGCTGGTGGGCAAGGCCCGTGAATGGCTGCCGGATATCAAGGAAGCGGCCAGCAAGCTCAAGGTCAATGCCGGCTGTGAGCCTGGTACCGATGTAGGCCCGGTAGTTTCCAAACGCGCCAAGGAGCGTGTGCTGGGCCTGATCGAAAGCGGCATCAAGGAAGGCGCCAAGCTGGAACTCGACGGCCGTGACGTCAAGGTACCGGGCTACGAGCAAGGCAACTTCGTCGGCCCAACCCTGTTCTCGGGCGTGAAGACCGACATGCAGGTGTACACCCAGGAAATCTTCGGCCCGGTGCTGGTGACCCTGGAGGTCGATACCCTCGATGAGGCCATCGCCCTGGTCAACGCCAACCCGTTCGGCAACGGCACCGGCCTGTTCACCCAAAGCGGCGCCGCAGCCCGCAAGTTCCAGAGCGAAATCGACATCGGCCAGGTCGGCATCAACATCCCGATCCCGGTACCGGTACCGTTCTTCAGCTTCACCGGTTCGCGTGGCTCCAAGCTCGGTGACCTCGGCCCGTACGGCAAGCAGGTGGTGCAGTTCTACACTCAGACCAAGACCGTCACCGCCCGCTGGTTCGATGACGACAGTGTCAATGACGGTGTGAACACCACCATCAGCCTGCGCTAAGGAGACGTCATGCGTATTGCATTCATTGGCCTCGGCAACATGGGCGCGCCCATGGCCCGCAACCTGATCAAGGCCGGGCACCAACTGAACCTGTTCGACCTGAACAAAACCGTGCTGGCCGAGCTGGCAGAACTGGGCGGGCAGATCAGCCCGTCGCCCAAGGACGCGGCGGCCAACAGCGAGCTGGTCATCACCATGCTGCCGGCGGCGGCCCATGTGCGCAGCGTGTACCTGAACGACGACGGCGTGCTGGCCGGCATTCGCCCCGGTACACCAACCGTGGACTGCAGCACGATCGACCCGCAGACCGCCCGCGATGTGTCCAAGGCCGCAGCGGCCAAGGGCGTGGACATGGGCGATGCGCCGGTGTCCGGAGGCACCGGCGGCGCGGCAGCAGGCACCCTGACCTTCATGGTCGGTGCCAGCGCCGAGCTGTTCGCCAGCCTCAAGCCGGTGCTGGAGCAGATGGGCCGCAACATCGTGCACTGCGGTGATGTCGGCACCGGGCAGATCGCCAAGATCTGCAACAACCTGCTGCTGGGCATCTCCATGATCGGCGTGTCCGAGGCCATGGCCCTGGGTAACGCGCTGGGCATCGACACCAAGGTGCTGGCCGACATCATCAACAGCTCGACCGGGCGTTGCTGGAGTTCGGACACCTACAACCCGTGGCCGGGCATCATCGAAACGGCGCCTGCGTCGCGCGGTTATACCGGAGGCTTTGGCGCCGAACTGATGCTCAAGGACCTGGGGCTGGCCACCGAAGCGGCACGCCAGGCACACCAGCCGGTGATCCTCGGGGCCGTGGCCCAGCAGCTGTATCAGGCCATGAGCCTGCGCGGCGAAGGGGGCAAGGACTTCTCGGCCATCGTCGAGGGGTATCGCAAGAAGGATTGACGAGCGAGGTGGACTTCATCGCGGGCCAGGTGGCCTTCCCTCTGTAACTGCGCACCAGAGGGAAGGGCACCTGCCCCGCGATTTTTTTATCAGGCGAAAACGAAGTACTTGCGTACAGTCTCGACCACTTCCCAAGTGCCTTTCATCCCCGGTTCGATGACGAACACGTCACCGGCTTTCAGGTGCTTCGGCTCTTCGCCTTCCGGGGTGATGATGCAGTAGCCATCGAGGAAGTGGCAGAACTCCCACTTCTCGTAGTTGACCTCGAACTTGCCCGGGGTGCAGATCCAGGTGCCCATGATCTTGCTGCCGTCGGCCGACAGGTAGGCATTGAGGTTGACGGTGTGCGGATCGCCGCCGATGCGCTTCCACTTGGTGGCGTCCACGACCGGCGTCGGGCAGGTTTCGCGCAGGACGGTGATGAAATCGGACATGGCACAACTCCTGGTGACTGGCTGAATGACTCGTCACCATAGGGCCATCGGCCGAGCCGCAGTTGCCTGGGCTCGACGTCCAGCTGTCTGGTCGCGCTATGCCAGGCGGTTTACCTCGACGGTGATGTGCGCCAGTTCTTCATGCACACCCAAGGCCTGGCGCACGCTGTCGGCGCTGAGGGCACTTGAGGTGGCCAAACCAAGAATGCAGGCGTATTGGGCCTTGCCCACCCGCCATACATGTAAGTCGGTGATGCTGGCCGGCACGGGCAGCTGCGCCACCACTTCGCGGATTTCTTCCACCACCGGCGCGTCCATCTCCGCATCCAGCAGCACCCGCCCGGTATCGCGCAGCAGGCCGCGGGCCCACAGCGCCACCAGCAGCGCACCCACTAGGCCCATGACCGGATCGAGCCAGCTGGCGCCCCAGAACTTGCCGGCCAGCAAGGCAACGATGGCCAGTACCGAAGTGGCGGCATCGGCCATCACGTGCAGGTAGGCCGAGCGCAGGTTCAGGTCGTGGTGGTGATGGCCGTGGTCATGGTGATGGTCGTGCCCATGATGATCATGATGGTGATGGTCATCGCGCAGTAGCCAGGCACAAATCAGGTTGACGGCAAGGCCTACCACGGCGATGAAGATGGCCTCGTCATAATGGATGGGTCCCGGTGCCAGTAGCCGCTCCACCGACTGGAACACCATCAGCCCGGCCACGCCCAGCAACAGCAGCGCGCTGGAATAACCACCGAGAATCTCGATTTTCCAGGTACCGAAGGCAAAGCGTCGATCAGCGGCATAGCGCCGTGCGGCGGCGTAGGCCAGTAGCGACAGGCCAAGGGCCAGAGCGTGAGAGCTCATGTGCCAGCCGTCGGCCAGCAGTGCCATGGAGTTGAAGAACCAGCCACCGGCAATCTCCGCCACCATCATCACGGCGGTCAGCCACACCGCCAGGCGGGTCTTGCGCTCGGCGCCCAGGTTGCTGGTGTGGAACTGATGGCTGTGCTGCCAACGGTCTGAGGTTTGTGTCGCCATGGTTTATCATGCTCCCGGACGATCGAGAAATATACTATACCCCAGTATACCTAGCATGGTGTGGAATCCAATGGCACATACCCTGAAGAGCAAGAAGCAACTGCTGGCCCGGGTGCGCAAGATCAAGGGCCAGGCGGCCGCGCTTGAGACGGCGCTGGAGCAGGACAAGGACTGCCTGGCGATCCTGCAGCAGATCGCCGCCGTGCGCGGCGCGGTGAACGGGCTGATGGCCGAAGTGATGGAAGGGCATATCCGCGAACATCTGGTGGCGGACGGGCTTAGCGCCGAGGAGCGGCAGGATGAGGCGGACAAGGTGGCTGCGTTGTTGCGGTCTTACCTCAAGTAATCTCGCGGGAGCGGAACCCGCTCCCACATGGATGGTGCAGGCGATTGGAAATTGGGTTGGGCAGTTGATCTATACCCCCCAGGGGTATGTGGCTACGCCCACCAATACCGCACAAAGTGGAAGAACACCGGCGCCGCAAAGCACACCGAGTCCATACGGTCGAGCATGCCGCCATGGCCTTCGATCATGTGTCCCCAGTCCTTCACCCCACGGTCGCGCTTGATCGCCGACATCACCAGCCCGCCGAAGAAGCCCATGGTGTTCACGGTCAGGGCCATCAGTGCGGCCTGCCAGAAGGTGAACGGGGTGATCCAGCACAGCAGGGCGCCTATCAAGGTGGCCAGTGCCACGCCGCCGGCCAGGCCTTCGACGGTTTTGGACGGCGACAGGGTGGGTGCCACCTTGTGTTTGCCGAACAGCTTGCCGCATACGTACTGCAGCACGTCGCTGATCTGCACCACCAGGATCAGCCAGGCGATCAGCAGCAGGTTGCGCCCCTCGTAGCCCGGGATGTCCAGCGTCATCAAGGCCGGCACCGATGACACGCAGTACACCGCGATCATCAACCCCCACTGTACCTTTGATGCACGCTCAAGGAAGCGTGTGGTATCGCCGCCAAAGCTGGCCAATATCGGCAGCAGCAGGAACAGGTACACCGGGATGAAGATGCTGAACAGGCCGTACCAGTCCATGGCGATGAGCACGTACTGCACCGGCAGCGCCACATAGAACGCCGCCACCAACGCCGGGTAGTCGCTGCGCCGGGTCGGGGTAAGGGTCATGAACTCGCGCAGGGCGTAGAACGACACGCCGTAGAACAGCACGATCACACCGTACTTGCCGAACAGGAAAGCGATGCCGATGACCAGCACCATCACCCACCAGGCGTTGATGCGCGCGTTGAGGTTGTCGATTACCGCGTGTGGCGCTGGGCCTGCGCGCCACTTGAGCAGGCGGCCGATCACGCTGGCGAGCAGCAGCAGGGCGCCGATACCGCCGAACAGGGAAAGGGTGTTGTCGTCCATGTCAGGCATCCTTCGGGGCCAGGTTCAGCAGGGCTTGGCTGGCCCGCTCTAGAAAGGCCTGCTTGCTTTCATCAGCGTGCAGGTGCAACGGTTCGCCAAAGCTCAGTGTGCAAAGTAGGGGCAGCGGAAGGGCGCGGCCCTTGGGCATCACCCGGTTGAGGTTGGCGATCCAGACCGGTACCAGTTCGACGTCGGGGTTGGCTGCCGCCAGGTGGTACAAGCCGCTTCTGAACGGCATTAGCAGTTCATCACCCAGGTTGCGCGTGCCCTCCGGGAAGAAGATCAGCGAGTCACCCTGGGCCACGGCTTCGAGGATCGGTTGCAGCGGGCTGCCCTGGCCTTCACTGCGTTGCCGATCAATCAGCACGCCGTTGAACACCTTGCGAATGAGAAAGTCGCGAATGCCCGGTTTGGCCCAGTAGTCCGCGCCCGCCACCGGGCGGGTACGCTTGCGCAGAGGTTGCGGCAGTGAGGCCCACAGCAGCACGAAGTCACCGTGGCTGCTGTGGTTGGCGAAGTACAGGCGCTGTACCGGCAGCGGCGTACAACCCAGCCATAGGGCGCGGGCACCCGTGATCAGGCGGGCGGCGGAGGTGATGACATAGGCGGTCAGGTTGGCGAGCATGGGGCGTTCGTTATCCCTTCAAATGCAGTGTCAGCAGGGTAGCCAAGGCTAGCGAGAGCTGCAGGCCTAGGCATACGGCCTGACGGCGCAACAGGCCTAGTGCGGCCTGGCTGCGGGCAGGCCAGGCGCGGCCGTCGGTGGCCTGTGGTTTGAGTTTCAGTTCGAACAGGGCGTGGTCCAGGGCCTGGGTGTCTGCCGCCAGGTCTACGCTATTGGCAAGGTGGGCAAACAGTTCGGCATCGATCGCCACGCGGATGGCCCAGTACTTGTGCAGCACGCCGAGCGCCAGCAGCACGCTGCACAGCACGCTGGCCAGCGGTGTCAGAGGGAGACTCAGCAAGGGGGCGAGGCCATAGGCCAGGGCCAGCAGGGTGAGGCCGTCAGACAGGTGCTCCAGCTGTTTGCCTCGGCCCAGCAGGCTGGCCACTACACGCAGGTTCATGGCTGTGCTTCCAGTTGCTGGAGAGCCTGGCGATGCGCGTTGCGCAGGACGATGCTGGGGCGTGCTTTACGGATAAGGGATTCTGCCTGCTGGGCGTCATCGCAGCGGCCGGTCACCACCAGCCAGGCCGCCACGGCGCTGGCGCTGCGTGAATAACCCAAAGCGCAGCACACCAGCACGGGGCCTTGAGTGCGTAGGTGCTCGATAGCGCTGGCGGCTTGTTGTAGCAGGATGCTGTCGGGTGCTATCAGGTCAAGGGTGGGGAAATGCAGGTAATCCTGCGTTGCCAATACGGTGCACGGCAGCTCCGCACACAAATCGACAATCGCAGCAAATTGCCCCCCCTCACCACGTCCTGGAGTCCGCCCAAGGTACACGCCATCGCATACCTCATCCGCTTGCGGGTGGCCCTTCGTCCAAAGCCGCGAATTGAGCCACGCACCTGCCAAATAGGGTGCCAACAGCCACCGGCTCGCATTCGACAAGCGCCCGTCGGCACCCTTCTGAAAACCATCCGCCCCGAACACGGCATAGTTCAACGCCACCAGCCCCAATGACACTGCCGGCCAACATAACCACAACCAAGCCCCGCCCAGCGTAGTGGCAGGGAGTGCACACAGTAGCGCGCCCACAGCATAACAACCGGCGACCTTCCAACGCTTGGCATCCCGTGCAAGGCGGGCCGCCTGGAAGGGCAGGTGCCCTTGATACGGCCACAGCCACAGGCAGGCAAACCCGGCCAGCGCCCCAGTGGGTAGATCGATAAAATGATGCTGCCAGGTGGTCAGCACCGACACCCCGATCAGCACCATCCAGCCATGCATCAGCCAACGCCAGGGCTGGCGTTGTACATGCCGGGCAAACATCGTCCAGATGATAACCAGCAAAGCGATGTGCAGCGAAGGCGCCTGGTTGAAGGGTTTGTCGAAGCCCATCAATACATCGAACAGCCAGCCGAACAGCCCGTCCAGTACCGGTCGCTCGAAGGTGAACCGCAGCGGCCACAGCAGGAAACAGCAGACGCTGATCACCTGTGCGCTGAGCAGCGCCAGCGCGTGGCGGTCCATTTCCTGGCGTGTGCGCGGCAGCAGGAAGGACAGCCCGTAAAGCAGGTCGATCGACCAGTACGGGATGATCGTCCAGGGCCACAGCGGCATGCCGTGCTCCCAGCCGAACACCAGGCTGCCGACATCACTGCGTCCGGCCGTGTAATGGTTCGCCAGCCCATAGCTGAGGAAGAACAACGGCCCCAGCAGCAGAAGCCAGAACACGCCCCGGCGGATCAGCCCAGGCTCGCGTGGCGGGCTCACTCAGCGTACCCGCTGTGCCAGGCTGACGCTGAAAATGCCCCATTCATCGATACGCTGGGCCAGCTTGCGGAAGCCCGCTGCCTCAACCAGCTGGTCCATCTCGGCCTGACTGCGGCGGCGCATCACCCAAGCCTCGCCACCCCGATGGCTGGTTAGGGCGCGGGCAATCATCTCCAGTTGCGGGTGCCACGGCTGGCCGGTGTAGACCAGGTAGCCGCCATCCTCTACGGCGTCGGCCAGCCCGGCCAACGAGTTGCCCACCAGCTGGTTACTGGGGAAGAGTTCGTACAGCCCTGAAACCACGGCCAGCGTTGGGGGTTGTTCAAGTGTGGCCAGGCTCTGGCGATCGAAAGCATCGCCCTGGACGAAGCGGGCGATGTCGGCCAGGCCCTTTTCTCTGATTAGCGCGCTGCCTTGCTGAACGTTCAGTTCGCTGTAGTCGCGCAGCAGGATCGAATCCGGCAACCGCTCAAGGTCTTGCAGGGCTTCGAGGATGTAGCGGCCATGGCCGGCGGCAATATCGACAATGTGCACGGGCCGTTGTTGTTCACGCAGGTGGGCGATGGCCAGGCGCAGCAATTCCTCGACGTGCAGCTTGCGCTGGCGAATACCACGCCAGCCGATGGCGTCGAGGTAATTCTGGTCGATCAGGCGGCCCAGTTTACCCTTGCCGGTCGGCTGGTTGCGGTACACGTAGTCGAGGGTGCTGCCCGAGTCGAAGCCGGTGTCGAAGCCCAGCTTCACGCCTTCGGACAGCCCCTTGCCCAACTGCAGGCCCGCGCGGGTGGCGCGCCAGTAAAGATCGCGGGGCGAATTGCGTGGCAAGGGTGCGGCCAGGCTCTCGGCCTCGGCGCAGCTGGCGCCGGTCTTGTCGGCATCCAGCAATGACGGCTGTGTGGCGGGGCGGGTGAAGCAGTGTTCGACAAACCGTTCGATGCGCCTCAGCGCATGGGCCCGATCACGTTCACCCAAGGTGTCGTGGAAGAACCCGGGCAGTATGTGCATTTCCTTGCGGGCACTGCCCAGCCGTTCGAAAAAGCGCTCCTGTGGCTGGCGCTCGACCACG
Organism: Pseudomonas monteilii NBRC 103158 = DSM 14164; assembly: GCF_000730605.1. Taxonomy (GTDB): domain Bacteria; phylum Pseudomonadota; class Gammaproteobacteria; order Pseudomonadales; family Pseudomonadaceae; genus Aquipseudomonas; species Aquipseudomonas monteilii. The sequence continues at coordinate 21,572 of NZ_BBIS01000057.1, forward strand.
AAGTCGGCCCCGGAGACCAGCAATTGGGTCGGTACCTGAATGGCCTGGGCGTCTGCCACTACCCGGTCGGCGGCTTCGTACAGGCCTAGCAGCATAGTCACCGAGATTGGCCGACTGATCAGCGGGTCGGCCACGTACGACATCACCCGCTCGGGGTCGTGGGTAAGCAGGCGCGGTTTGACGTAGCTGTTGACGAAGAAGTTGCCGCGCAAGGCCTTGAGCAGTTTCAGGCCGGGGCGGGCGAACGGCACGTACAGCTTGACCTTGAATGCCGGCGAGGCCAGCACCAGGCAGCGCACCTTGGGCGCGTAGTCGTGGGCCCAGGTGGCAATCAGCACGGCGCCGACGCTTTGCGCCAGCACCACCATGTCCTGCTCGGCGATACCGTGGTGGGCCTGGATATGTTCGATGAAGGTTTGCACGTCGCGCACGCTGGTGGCGAATCCCGGGCTGTCGCCGCGTGCACCTGGCGACTGGCCGTGGCCGCGCGCATCCCAGGCGAAGAAGTCATAGCCTGGCATGTCCAGTTCATCGGCCAGGTGGGCCATACGCCCGCCGTGTTCATGGCCACGGTGAAACATCACCACAGCCCTGCGTGGCTGGTGTTCGTTGCGGGTGGCAGGCCAATGACGGTAGTGCAGCTCGACACCGTCATGGGTGGAGAAGTGCAGCGCTTGCGCTTGGCGCATGGTCAATGTCCTTTTGCGACGATTTTAGGCTCTGCGGGTTTCGGCCAGCCCCTGGCGAACCCGGTTGTAGAGGGTATAGAGCGAGAGCGCGAGGATGACCAGCAGCAAACCATTGATCCAGCTGTCGTTCAGCAGGCCAAATGCGACGCCGGTGCCCAGCAGGCCGAAGGCAAAGGCGCGGTCGCTTTTGCCCATGGGGCCGTCATAACGCCGCGAGGCACCGGCCAGCGGGCCCATGACCCCGGCATACTCGCTGAAGGTGGCACACAGCACCACCAGTACCACCAACGTCGGTGACACCCCGGCCAGCAGGGCGAAGGGCAGGTACAGGGCGGCGTCGGCGATCACGTCGCAGAGTTCGTTGAGGTAGGCGCCGAGGGTGGATTGCTGGCCGAACTCCCGGGCCAGCATGCCGTCGACGGCGTTCAGCGCCATGCGCAGCAGCATCCACACTGGCACCAGGATGAACAGCCAAGTGGCATGGGGCATGGCGGCCAGCAGCAGGCCCAGCAGGATCGATACCACGGCGGCGGTGACGGTGACCTGGTTGGCGGTGACGCCCCGGTCATGCAGGCGCTGGACGGTTGGGCGCAGCAGGGCCTGGAAGCGCGGTTTGAGCTGGTAGATCGATGCCACTGGAAAGTCCTTTTTAGTGGTGCGATGTGCCGATTGTGTGCCGAGGATTTTGCTGGCTGCAAGTGAGTGGCTGAGAAATTGCTCACATCGGTTGAGGTCAGGGTTTTCAGCGCGCCCGGCGCACGCCATTATCGGCCCATGACTACCTTGCTCGCTTTCTACCAGAACATTGGCCCAGCGCTCTCGCTGCTGGTGGTGCTGACCTTCCTGCTGGCCGGCGCCGTCAAAGGGGTGATCGGCCTGGGTATGCCGACCATCGCCATGGGCCTGCTGGGCCTGGCTATGTCACCGGCGCAGGCTGCTGCGCTGCTGATCGTGCCTTCGACCCTCACCAACCTTTGGCAATTGGCAAGTGGCGGGCACCTTCAGGCCTTGCTGGTGCGGCTAGGCCCGATGCTGGCACTCATCTTCATTGGCACCTTGCTGGGCAGCGCCTGGTTGGGCATCAACAGCGGCCCATGGGCCGTCCACGCACTGGGTGCGGCCTTGCTGGTGTATGCGGTGTACGGGCTGATTGGCTCAGGTTTGCAAGTGGCGGCGGCGCACGAGCGCTGGCTGGGGCCGGTTTGTGGGCTGGTGACGGGGGTCGTCACGGCGGCAACCGGGGTGTTCGTGATACCGGCTGTGCCTTACCTGCAGAGCCTGGGCCTGAGCCGCGAGCAACTGATCCAGGCCCTGGGCCTGTCGTTCACGGTTTCGACCCTGGCGCTGGCCGTTGGCCTTGCCGGGCAGGATGCCTTGGGTGGCCAGGCGTTGGGGGCTTCGCTGCTGATGCTGGCGCCAGCTTTGCTCGGCATGCTGGTCGGCCAGTGGTTGCGTCAGCGCATCAGCGCGCTGGTGTTCAAACGTTGCTTTTTCATCGGCCTGGCTGCACTGGGCGGCCATTTGCTGATCAACGGCTAGCGCTTGAGGCGCTGAGCATGTCGACCCGCTGGATATCGAAATCGCGCTCCAGGTAATCCATGCGCTTTTCGAAGAACGCGGCCATGTGCGGCAGGGCCGAATGCACATCCAGCGCAGCCTGGTCGGCCCACACTTCGAAAAACACGAACAGGCTCGGGTCCTGCTGGTCACGCAGCATGTGGTACTCGATGCAGCCCGGCTCCTGGCGGCTTGGCTCGACGTAAGGCCGGAACAGGTTTTCGAAGGCGTCAGCCATTTCTGGGCGGGTCTTGGCTTTGAGGATGAAGGCGAACTGCTCGCTCATGGGGTGGTACTCGGTGATTAAAGGTGAACCGATTCTACGGCAATAATATGCTGCGCATTCGTGACTTCTGGTCAATTGTATTTTGCCCCTTCACCGCTGTATCCCACCCCCATGAGTCTCTAACCTGCCGGCATGAATTTTGACCCGGCCGGGGAGGCCAGCATGAAAAAGATCCTTCTGCTCAATGGTGGTAAACAGTTCGCTCACTCCGATGGCCGCCTCAACGCGACCTTGCACGAAGCGGCCATCGCTCACCTGGACCGCGCCGGTTTCGATGTGCAGGAGACGTTCATCGACGGCGGCTACGACGTACAGGCCGAAGTGGAGAAGTTCCTCTGGGCCGATGTCATCATCTATCAAATGCCGGGGTGGTGGATGGGCGCGCCCTGGACCGTGAAGAAGTACATCGATGAAGTCTTCACCGCTGGCCATGGCAGCCTTTACGCCAACGATGGCCGCACCCGTTCGGATCACTCGCAAAAGTACGGCAGCGGTGGTTTGGTACAGGGCAAGCAGTACATGCTGTCGCTGACCTGGAACGCGCCGCAGCAGGCATTCGATGACCCTGCCGATTTCTTCGAAGGCAAGGGTGTGGATGCGGTGTACTTCCCGTTTCACAAGGCCAACCAGTTCCTCGGCATGACCGGCCTGCCAACCTTCCTGGCGGTAGATGTGATGAAACGCCCGGATGTACCGGCGGCACTGGCGGCTTATGGGGCACATCTGGACAAGGTGTTCGGCAAGGCGATCTAATCCAGGCAATTAGCTGCCGCAGGCCCGAATGTGAAAACCCGATCCGAAGAACTCCAGGTGTTCGTCGCCGTCATCGACTGCGGCTCGATCTCTGCCGCTGCCGAGCAGATGGGCCAGACCCCGTCCGCCGTCAGCCGTACCTTGTCGCGCCTGGAGGGCAAGCTCGGCACTACCTTGGTCAACCGCACCACCCGGCGTATGGATCTGACCGAGGAAGGGCGCTTTTTCCTTGAGCGTTCGCGGCAGGTACTGGAGCAGATGGACGAGATGGAAGAGCGCCTGTCGATGAACCGCCAGACCGCTACCGGGCGCCTGCGCATCAATGCGGCCGCGCCGTTCATGCTGCATGCCATCTTGCCGTGGATCGGCGAGTTTCGCCGCCAGTACCCGGGTATCGAGCTGGAGCTGAACACTGACGACCTGATCATCGACCTGCTGGAGCAGAGCACCGACGTGGCGATCCGCATCGGTGAGCTGGCCGACTCCAGCCTGCACGCACGCAACCTCGGTTGCAGCCCGGTGCAGGTGCTGGCCAGCCCGGCTTACCTTGAGCAGCACGGTACACCGCAGCAGGTCGAGGACCTGGCCAACCATTGTCTGCTGGGTTTCAGCCAGCCCGAATCGCTCAACCAGTGGCCACTGCGCCATGCCCAGGGTGACCGTTGGAGCATTCGCCCGGCGCTGATCGCCTCCAGTGGCGAGACCCTGCGCCAGCTGGCGCTGGCCGGCGAGGGCATCGTCAGTCTGTCGCACTTCATGACCCACGAGGACATTCGCACCGGGCGCCTGCAGGTGCTGCTGAGCGAGGCCAACAATGGCTACCGCCAGCCGATTCACGCGGTGTACTACCGCAACACCCAGCTGGCATTGCGTATCCAGTGCTTCCTCGATTTCATCCAGCGCAAGCTGGCGATGTACGCCTGCTGAGTTGCCTGAACGCGACAGATCCTGTCCGCAGGCGGCGAAACCTCCTACGTGTTATTGCGCAGTCGAACCGCTTCGGCCTTACTGACTGCTCAACAAAAACAACACCAAGGAAGTGTCATGCGTATTGTTCCATTCCAGTACCTGGCTCTCGCAGCCGCGATCCTGAGCTGTTCCTCGGTTTACGCCGCCACGCTGGAGGGTGGCGCGGTGGCGGCCCCCGATCAATATGGTGCACAGGTGGCTGCCGATATCCTGAAAAAGGGTGGTAACGCGGTGGATGCCGCGGTGGCCACTGCCTTCACCTTGGCAGTGACGTACCCCGAAGCCGGTAACATTGGTGGTGGCGGGTTCATGACCCTGTTCGTCGACGGCAAGCCTTACTTCCTCGACTACCGCGAAGTCGCGCCAAAGGCCGCCACGCGCAACATGTACCTCGATGACAAGGGCGAAGTCATCGAGAACCTCAGCCTGGTCGGGGTGCGTGCAGCAGGTGTGCCCGGCACCGTGATGGGCCTGTGGGAGGCCCACAAGAAGTTCGGCAAGCTGCCCTGGAGCGAGCTGCTGACCCCGGCCATCGGCTATGCGAAAAACGGCTTCAAGGTGGCGGAAAAGCAGTACCAGTACCGCAACGATGCCCAAGGCATGTTCAAGACGGCGACCAATTTCAACGACTACTTCGGCAACATGAAGGTCGGTGAACTGTTCAAGCAGCCAGAAATGGCCCAGACACTGGAACGTATCGCTGACAAAGGCGTGAGCGAGTTCTACCAGGGCAAGACCGCCGACCTGTTGGTGGCGCAGATGCAGGCTGACAAAGGCCTGATCACCAAAGAAGACCTGAAGGACTACAAGGCCGTATGGCGTGAGCCGATGGCCGTGAGCTGGCGTGGCAATGTGGTCTACACCGCGCCACCGCCAAGCTCTGGCGGTGTGGCCCTGGCCCAGCTGCTGGGCATCAAGGAAGACCGTGCGGCGGACTTCAAAGGGGTGGCGCACAACTCGGCGCAGTACATCCACCTGTTGGCCGAGATCGAGAAGCGTGTGTTCGCCGACCGTGCCGACTACCTCGGTGACCCGGCGTTCACAAAGGTACCTGTGGATAAACTGGTGGCCAAGGACTACCTGGCCAAGCGTGCCGCGCAGGTCAACCCGAACGCCATTTCCGAAACCGACAAGGTCAAGCCGGGCCTTGAGCCGCACCAGACCACGCACTTCTCCATCGTCGACAAGCAGGGCAACGCGGTCAGCAACACCTACACCCTCAACCTCGACTACGGCAGTGGCGTGGTGGTGAAGGGGGCAGGCTTCCTGCTCAACGACGAGATGGATGACTTCAGCGCCAAGCCGGGGGCGGCGAATGCCTTTGGTGTGGTGGGTGGCGATGCCAATGCCATCGAACCGGGCAAGCGTATGTTGTCGTCGATGAGCCCTAGCCTGATGACCCGCGATGGCAAAGTCGAGCTGGTGATCGGTACCCCGGGTGGCTCGCGGATCTTTACCTCGATCTTCCAGGTGATGAACAACCTGTACGACTACGGCATGCCGCTGGACAAGGCGGTGGCGGCGCAGCGCGTGCACCATCAGTTGCTGCCCAAGGACACTATCTACTTTGATGCCTATGCGCCGTTGACCGGGCCGGAGGCTGACAAGTTGAAGAAGATGGGTTATGTGCTGGAGGATCAGGGCTGGGAGATGGGGGATATCCAGGCGATCCGGGTAAATGGGGCGAAGCTTGAGACCGCTTCGGATCCGCGTGGGCGTGGGGTGGGGATGATCGTCAAATAGTGCTTTGTAGGCAGTGCTGACGCATTCGCGGGAAACCCGCTCCCACAGGCACAGCGCAACCTTCGAAGTTTGCGCTGTACCTGTGGGAGCGAGTTTTCCCGCGAATGCTTTCTGTCGGTCAGACGCGGAACTGGCTGACCAGCGTCTGCAACTGCCCACCCAGCCGCGCCAGTTCCACGCTGGACGCCGCCGTCTCGTCACTGGCCGCTGCCGTCTGCTCCGACACATCACGCACATTCAGAATGCTGCGGCTGATCTCTTCAGCCACCGCGCTCTGTTGCTCTGCCGCCGCCGCAATCTGCTGGTTCATCGACTGGATGCTCGACACCGTGCTGGTGATGCTCTCCAGCGAAGTCCCGGCCTTGCGTGCCAGCTCGACGCTGCTGTCGGTGAGGGTACGGCTGCCCTGCATGGCGTTCGCCACTTGCTGGGTGCCATGTTGCAGGCTGGCAATCAGCTCTTCGATTTCTTCGGTGGACTTCTGCGTGCGCTGCGCCAGGCCGCGCACTTCGTCGGCAACCACGGCAAATCCACGCCCGGCCTCGCCAGCACGCGCCGCTTCGATCGCTGCGTTCAGCGCCAGCAGGTTGGTCTGTTCGGCCACCGACTTGATCACGTCCATCACGCTGCCGATCTTCTGGCTTTCCTGCTGCAGCAGGTTCATGGCTTCGGTGGAGCGGTGCATGTCTTCGGCCAGGCGCTCGATCTGGCCAATCGCCTCGCCCACCACGCGATCGCCGGCACGGGCTTCGTCGTCGGCACCGGTGGCGGCATGCGAGGCCTGCTCGGCGTTGCGTGCCACTTCCTGAACGGTGGCGGCCATTTCGTGCATGGCGGTGGCCACCTGGTCGGTCTCGACCTTCTGGCTGTTGGCGCCCGCGCTGGTCTGTTCGGTGACTGCCGACAGCTCTTCGGCGGCGCTGGCGATCTGGGTGACGCCATCACGGATGCCAGTGATCAGCTCGCGCAGGGTGGTGCCCATGCGCGCGATGCCTTGCTGCAACACGCCTAACTCATCGCGGCGGGTGACGCGCAGGTGCTGGGTAAGGTCGCCGCTGGCGATCCTTTCCACCGCTCCCAGGGTTTCACGCAGCGGTCCGGTGATCTGGCGGGTGATCAGCACCGCTGCCAGCACGCCAACCAACAGCGCCAGCAACGTGGCGATGGCCTGCAGGCTGCGGGCCTGGGTGCTTTCGATGTCGCGGCGCTCCAGCTGGATCTGGTACAGCGCATCGCTGCGCTTGACGATGTCGGCGCCCTGTACGGTCATTTCGGCGCGTGAGGTGGTGATGTCGGCGACTGCGTCGCGGAATTGGCGGACGGCGTCGCGGTAGGCCAGCACCGAGCGCTCGAACTGTTGCAGACGAGCGTCTTCGGCGGGCAGCTGGCGCTTGAGGTTGTCGATGTCGGCCAGCGCTGCGTCCAGCTGGCGCAGGGCGGCTTGTTCGTTGGCGGCGGTGTTGTCGGCAATGTAGCCGCGCACGTCGATGCGCACCTGCAACAGTTGCTGGCGAGCCTTGCTGATCAGTTGGTACTGGGCCAGGCGTACGCTGTCGGCCTCGGGGCGTGCCATGACTTCCTGGCTGAGCACATCCATGGCCTGGTCGGCGCGGGTGGCCGAGCTGTCCATCGCCGCACGCGCATTGCGGGTGGCGTCGTAGCCCTGGCGCATCTTGTTCAGCGACAGCTTGTAGGCGCTGATGGTTTCGCCCAGTTCATTCAGCAGCTTGATGTTTTCCGGGCTCTTGAAGGTGCTGGCCAGGTAAGCCTGTTGCTTGCTGAAGGCGTCCAGTTTGGTCTGGGTGTTGGCGGCGGCGGCATCGTCGCCGTTGGCGATCATGTACTGCAGGCGCGCAATGCGCAGGTCGGTGAGGTCTTTGTTCAGCTGGCCGATGTCGCCCATCCAGTTGCTGCGGTCGATCAGGCTGCCCAGGCTGGTCCAGCCGGTGAGGGCCAGCAGGCCGGTGAGTACCAGCACCAGGCCGAAGCCCAGGCCGAGTTTGAGGTTGACGCTGATGTTGGCGAACCAGCTGTTCATGCACGCTCTCCAGAAGTAGTTTTCGCTCTCTTGATCTTCGATCGCCAGGCGTTGTTGTTCTGGATGCCCGCTGATTCGTTCAGGGGTTATCGGCAATGATTGCGGAAGCTGAAACGCTTTTTCAGCAGATTTGTAACTGGATAAATTGGGGCTGCAAAGCGGCCCCGATCAGTATCAAAGGTTACGCGCACTGAAGGTGTCGCAACTGTTCACCTCGCCTTGGGCAAACCCGGCCTTGAACCAGCGCACCCGCTGCGCCGAAGTGCCATGGGTGAACGAGTCAGGCACTACGCGTCCGCGACCTTGCTGTTGCAGGCGGTCATCGCCAATGGCATTGGCCGCGTTCAAGGCTTCTTCGACGTCACCCGGTTCCAGCCAGTTCAGGCGCTTTTGGGCCTGGTAGGCCCACACGCCGGCCAGGCAGTCGGCTTGCAGTTCCTGGCGCACCAGCAGGCCGTTGTCGCCTTCCATGCGCTGGCCGTTGCGGCGCGCGGCATCCACCTTGGCCGAAACGCCCAGCAGGGTCTGCACATGGTGGCCGATTTCGTGAGCGATCACGTAGGCCTGGGCAAAATCGCCAGCGGCAGCAAAGCGGGTTTCCATTTCGCGGAAGAACGACATGTCCAGGTACACCCGCTGGTCTGCCGGGCAATAGAACGGCCCCACTGCCGCCGAGGCGAAACCACAGGCTGAATTGACTTGGCCACTGAACAGCACCAGCTTGGGGTCGCGGTACTGTTTGCCGGCTTCGGCAAACAGGGCTTTCCAGGTGTCTTCGGTGTCGCCCAGGATCGAGGCCACGAACTCGGCCTGTTGGTCATTGGCCGGTGGCGCCTTGCCGCCCGCACCACTCGGTGCAACCTGCGTCTGTTGCTGTTCCATCTGGCCGGCGAGCTGGCCAAGAATCTGCAAAGGGTCCTGCCCGGTGAGCCAGCCGATGCCGACGATCAGCAGGATCGCCCCAAGCCCCAGCCCCTTGCCGCCGCCGAAACGCATGCCGCCGCCACCGCCACCTTCGCCTCGGGCATCGACCACGTTGTCGCTGCGTCGGCCTTTTCGCCATTCCATGAGTGCTCTCCCGAGCGTGAAACAAGAAGACAAAGATTAGTTCACGACAGCGGCAGGTGTCAGGCCAAGGTGTTAAACCATAACCAAATGGTTATGTGAGAGAGGGCTGATTTCAATATTCATCGCGCGCGACATGCCTGAAACTGCAAGTCCGCCTGCCACGCCCAGGCGTTCACATAATTCCAAGAGAGGAAACCGGCATGCCCGCACAGGACAACAGCCGCTTCGTGATCCGTGATCGCAACTGGCACCCCAAAGCTCTTACGCCTGACTACAAGACGTCCGTTGCCCGCTCGCCGCGCCAGGCACTGGTCAGCATTCCGCAGTCGATCAGCGAAACCACGGGGCCAGACTTTTCCCACCTGGGCTTCGGTGCCCACGACCATGACCTGCTGCTGAACTTCAACAACGGTGGCCTGCCGATCGGCGAACGCATCATCGTTGCCGGCCGTGTGGTCGACCAGTACGGCAAGCCTGTACCGAATACCCTCGTGGAGATGTGGCAAGCCAACGCCGGCGGCCGCTACCGCCACAAGAACGACCGCTACCTGGCACCGCTGGACCCGAACTTCGGTGGCGTTGGCCGTTGCCTGACCGACCGTGATGGCTACTACAGCTTCCGTACCATCAAGCCAGGCCCGTACCCATGGCGCAACGGCCCTAACGACTGGCGCCCGGCGCACATCCACTTCGCCATCAGCGGCCCGTCGATTGCGACCAAGCTGATCACCCAGCTGTACTTCGAGGGTGACCCGCTGATCCCGATGTGCCCGATCGTCAAGTCGATCGCCAACCCGCAAGCCGTGCAGCAGTTGATCGCCAAGCTCGACATGAGCAACGCCAACCCGATGGACTGCCTGGCCTACCGCTTCGACATCGTGCTGCGCGGCCAGCGCAAGACCCACTTCGAAAACTGCTGAGGACCCCGCCATGCCAATCGAACTGCTGCCGGAAACCCCTTCGCAGACCGCCGGCCCCTACGTGCACATCGGCCTGGCCCTGGAAGCGGCCGGCAACCCGACCCGCGACCAGGAAATCTGGAACCGTCTGGCCAAGCCAGACGCGCCGGGCGAGCACATTCTGCTGATCGGCCAGGTGTATGACGGTAACGGCCACCTGGTGCGCGACTCGTTCCTGGAAGTGTGGCAAGCCGACGCCAATGGCGAATACCAGGATGCCTACAACCTGGAAAACGCCTTCAACAGCTTTGGTCGCACCGCCACCACCTTCGATGCCGGCGAGTGGACGCTGCACACGGTCAAGCCGGGCGTGGTGAACAACGCGGCTGGCGTGCCGATGGCGCCGCACATCAACATCAGCCTGTTTGCCCGGGGCATCAACATTCATCTGCACACGCGCGTGTACTTCGATGACGAAGCCCAGGCCAACGCCAAGTGCCCGGTGCTGAACCTGATTGAGCAGCCGCAGCGGCGTGAGACGTTGATTGCCAAGCGTTGCGAAGTGGACGGGAAAACGGCGTATCGCTTTGATATCCGTATTCAGGGGGAAGGCGAAACGGTGTTCTTCGACTTCTGATGGGAACCTGGGGCCGCAAGGCGGCCCCGGGCTATCAGCTGTTCACGGGCTTCAGGTCAAACGCATCGGCCTGGTACTGGAACAGCAGGCAATCGCCCGCCGCAGTGCATCCGCTTTCATGCACCAGGTCGGCCGGCAGCTTGTAGTAGGACCCGGCTGAAAACTCCGTGCGTTTGCCATCGATCACCGCGTAGAAAGTACCCTTCAGCACCACGGTCGGCAGTGCCTGGCTGTGCTGGTGCAGACCGTTGTCGGTACCTTTTTTGAATTTCACATAGGCCGAGTAAGGCCCCTTGCCGAAAATATCCCCTTCAACGTTGGCGTAGCTGACTGCGCCGTTGGTGTTGGGTACGTCCTGCCACTTCAGTGCTGCGCTATCGGGTACTGACACGGTGTCTTCTGCTGCGTTGATGCCAGCGGCCAGGGTGGCGAGCGCCACGCCCGCAATAATCGCCTGCAAAGCTTTCATGGTAGAGCTCCTTCGTTGAGTGACAGTGCAACGAAGCCTAACCAAACAGTTTCCGCACAAATACGCCTCGCGGTGCGCATGACTTGTGCATGTTTTGCACAGATCACGCCTGCCATCGTGGCTGCGCGTAGTAGGTTTGTGCATAGTCCAGCAGCGCCCTCACCTTGGGTGCCAGGTAGCGGCTTTGCGGATACACCGCATACAGGTTGCGTGGTGGCAGTTTCCAGTCTTTGAGCACCGGCACCAGGCGCCCGTCCAGCAAGGCGTCATGCACGATGAAACGGTCGAAGCTGGCAATGCCCAGCCCGCCGATGGCAGCCGCGCGCAGGGCCATCGGCGAGTTGGCACTGAGGCGCCGGGGCATCAGGATGTTGCGCTGTTCACCCTCCTGGCTGGTCAGATGCAGCCGCTGTGGGTGAGGCAGGTTGCTGTAGCCGAGCAGGGGATGCTCAACAAGCGTTTCCAGGCAAGTCGGTGTGCCGTGGCGTTCCAGGTAGCGTGGCGCTGCTACCAGCAGCACCTCGCTGTGCGCCAGCAGGCGGGCTACCAGGCTGGAGTCGGGCAGATGATCGGTTATCCGAAGGCAAACATCGATTTCCTCTTCCAGCAGGTCGATGAAGCGATCGCTGCAATTGAGCTCGACCTGCAGGCGCGGGTGGCGCTCGACGAAGTCCGGCAGCCAGCGCCCTAGTTCAAGCTCGCCAAACGCCGTTGCCACGCCCAGGCGCAGGGTACCCGTGGGTTGCAGCTGATGCTCGGACAACTCCAGGGTCATCGCCTGCATCTGCTCGTGGATCTGCACGCAGTGGCGGTAGAAGAGCGTACCGGCTTCGGTCAGGTGCAGGCGGCGGGTGGTGCGGGTGAGCAGTTGTGTGCCCAGCTGGCGTTCCAGCTGTTTCACCTGGCGTGACAGCACGGTGTGGGACAGGCCTGCCTGGCTGGCGGCGGCACTGAAGCTGCCGAGGTCGACGACCCGGCGAAAGGCCTGCATGGCGTTTAACTGGTCCATCGGCACAGCTCTCCTGAAGCGCCCGGTGGAGCCTTGCAGGCCCCTCCGGGTAGCGGATCAGCGCCGGACCAGCAACACCCCGCTTTCCATGTGATGGGTATACGGGAACTGGTCGAACAGCGCGTAGCGTTCGATACGGTGGGTATCTTGCAGCTGGGCGATGTTCTGCGCCAGTGTCTCGGGGTTGCAGGAGATGTACAGAATCCGCTCGAAGCGCCGGGTCAGCTCGCAGGTGTCCGGGTCCATCCCTGCGCGCGGCGGGTCGACGAACACGGTGCCGAAGTCGTAGCTCTTCAGGTCGATGCCTTCCAGGCGACGGAACGGCCGCACCTCATTCAGCGCCTGGGTCAGCTCTTCCGCCGACAAGCGCACCAAACGCACGTTATCCACAGCGTTCTCGTCGAGGTTGCTCAGCGCGGCATTGACCGAGGTCTTGCTGATTTCGGTCGCCAGCACCTGTCGCACGCGGGTAGCCAGCGGCAGGGTGAAGTTGCCGTTGCCGCAGTACAGCTCCAGCAAATCGTCTTCACGCTCGCCGATGGCGTCGAACGCCCAGCTCAGCATCTTCTGGTTCACAGCACCGTTAGGCTGGGTGAACGCGCCTTCCGGCTGGCGATAGCTGAACACGCGGCCAGCCACGTCGAGTTTTTCCACCGCGTAGTCGCGGCCAATCACCAGGCGTTTGCCTTTGGAGCGGCCAATCACGCTAACACCGAGCGCTTCGGCCAGTTGCCGTGCGGCCAGTTCCCACGCCTCGTCCAACGGGCGGTGGTAGCACAGGGTGATCATCGCATCACCGGCCAGGGTGGTCAGGAATTCTACCTGGAACAGGCGGTTGCCCAGTTCTTCACTGGCCTGCCAGGCCGCCTTCAGGCGCGGCATCAGCGCATTGATGCGCTGGCTGGCAATGGGGAAATCCTCGATCAGAATCGCCTTGTGCTTCTCGCCTGGGGCGAACATGGCGTAGTGGCGCTGGCCATCCTCGCGCCACAGGCGGAACTCGGCGCGCAGGCGGTAGTGCTCGCGTGGCGAGTCGAAAACAGCAGGCTCCGGCGCGCCGAAGGGCGCCAGCAGCTCGCGCAGCCGGGCCACCTTGGCATCCAGCTGGGTGGCGTAGGAGGAGGGGTCGAAAGCAGCACTCATGCGTTGAACCAGCCCAGCTTGATGACGAACAGGATGGAAAGGATCACCAAGGCCGGGTTCAGGTCGCGGTGGCGGCCGGAGATCAGCTTGACGGCAGTCCAGGAAATGAAGCCGAAGGCGATGCCGTTGGCGATCGAGTAGGTCAGCGGCATGGCCAGGGCAGTCACCACTACCGGTGCGGCTTCGGTAACGTCGTCCCAGTTTATTTCTGCCAGGCCCGAAGCCATCAGCACCGCGACGAACAGCAACGCCGGGGCGGTGGCGAAGGCAGGCACGCTACCGGCCAGCGGAGCGAAGAACAGCGCCAGCAGGAACAGCACGGCAACCACGATGGCGGTTAGGCCAGTGCGGCCACCGGCGCTCACGCCAGCAGCGGACTCGATGTAGCTGGTGGTGGTCGAGGTGCCCAGCAGCGAACCGGCCATGGCGGCGGTGCTGTCGGCGATCAGGGCGCGGCCCATTTTCGGCATGTGGCCGTCCTTGCCCATCAAGCCGGCGCGCTTGGCCACGCCGATGAGGGTGCCGGAGTTGTCGAACAGGTCGACGAACAGGAAGGCGAAGATCACGCTGACCAGGCCTACGTCCAGCGCACCGGCAATGTCCAGTTGCAGGAAGGTCGGTGCCAGCGACGGCGGCATGGAGACGATGCCGCCGAACGGCGTCACGCCCATCACGATCGAGGCGATGGTCACCGCCAGGATGCCGATCAGCACGGCGCCCCGCACTTTCAGCGACTCCAGGCCCACGATCAGGAAGAAGCCCAGGGTAGCGAGGACCGGTGCTGGCTGCTTGAGGTCGCCAAGGCCCACCAGGGTAGCCGGGTTATCGACGACGATGCCAGCATTATGCAGGGCGATCAGCGCCAGGAACAGCCCGATACCGGCGGCAATCGCCGAGCGCAGCGGCAGCGGGATGCTGTTCACGATCCATTCGCGGATGCGGAAGATCGACAGCAGGAAGAACATCACCGCCGACAGGAACACCGCACCCAGCGCCACTTGCCAGGTGTGGCCCATGTGCAGCACCACGGTGTAGGTGAAGAACGCGTTCAGGCCCATGCCCGGCGCCAGGGCGATCGGGTAATTGGCGATCAGGCCCATGGTCACCGAGCCAATGGCTGCGGCCAGGCAGGTGGCGACGAAGATCGCGCCTTTGTCCATGCCGGTCTCGCCGAGGATGCTCGGGTTGACGAACAGGATGTAGGCCATGGCCAGGAAGGTGGTGACGCCCGCGAGAATCTCGGTGCGCACATTAGTGTTGTGTGCTTTTAGTTGAAACAGCCTTTCCAGCATGCCCGCTCCCCAAGGCGCCCCCGGCGCCATGAATGTATCGACCCCATCAGCAAAGCACAGACCGTACCGGTTGCCGTGGTTTTGTGTGGGGAGGAAAAAAGCCGCGCATGATACCAGCATGCTCGGCGGGGGCCTATGGCCGTTGGGAATGGGATTTTCTCAAGCCTGTGCGGCCTCTTCGCGGTTTTACCCGCGAAGAGGCCGCACAGGTTAGCGCTCAGTTGTTATGCAACCGATCCCGCTTGGCCAGTGTTGGGAACAGTCTTATCCACACCCCGGTCACCACCAACGTGCCCACTCCGCCCATCACCACCGCTGGCACTGTGCCAAACCAGTGCGCCGTCACCCCGGATTCGAACTCACCGAGCTGGTTCGAGGCACCAATGAACAACCCGTTCACCGCGCTCACCCGTCCGCGCATTTCATCCGGCGTTTCCAGTTGCACGAAAGCCCCGCGAATCACCATGCTGATCATGTCCGCCGCGCCCAGCACTACCAGCACTGCCAGCGAGAACCAGAACGAGGTCGACAGGCCGAAGGCGATGGTCGCCACGCCGAACACCCCGACTGCCGTGAACATGGTGCGCCCCACATTGCGTTCGAACGGGAAGCGCGCCAGCCATACCGACATCAGCAATGCGCCCACTGCCGGTGCCGAACGCAAAAGGCCGAGGCCCAGCGGGCCGGTCAGCAGGATGTCCTTGGCGAACACCGGCAGCAGCGCGGTGGCACCACCCAGCAGAACGGCAAAAAGGTCCAGCGAGATAGCGCCGAGGATGTCAGGCCGGCTGCGGATGAAGCGAATGCCGGCCAGCAGCGATTCGATGCTGGCCCGCCCGCGCTGCACGACCTGGCCGCGTGCCTGCAGGCTCAGGGTGAGCACGCAGGCGATGGCGTACAGGGCCACGGTGGGGCCATACACCCAGATGCTGCCAAAGGCATACAGGAAGCCGCCCACTGCTGGCGCCACGATGGTTGCTGATTGGGTGGCTGACGCTGACGCCGCCACCGCCCTTGGGAACAGCCCAGGCGGCACCACGTTGGGCAACAGCGCCTGGGTCGCCGGCATTTCGAACGAGCGTGTGGCACCCAGCAGGAAGGCGAGGGCGAAAATGAGTTCTCGGGTGACGTTGTCAGTCGCGCTGCCCACCGCTAGCGCCAGGGCGATCAACCCCTGCAGGCTCTGGCACAGGGCGGCGACTTTGCGCCGGTCATAGCGGTCGGCTACATGCCCGGTGTGCAGCATGAACAGCACCCGTGGTGCAAATTCCACCAGGCCGACCAGGCCCAGGTCCAGCACGTTGCCGGTCAATTGATAGAGGTGCCAGCCAATGGCCACCGTGAGCATCTGGAAGCCGCTGGCGGTAAACACGCGGGCCAGCCAGAACGCCAGGAAAGGGCGGTGGTGACGTAACAACTGCGGTGCGGAATCAGACATCGGAAACCAGGGGCCTCGGCGCAGTAGAGGGGGGCGCAGCGTATCATCTGTTTGTAACAAACGGTTGCTGTTTGCCCGGATCGGCACTTTTTCACACGTAATGAAAGAGGGTGGGGCAACCGGTCACGCGGCAATCAACCACACGGCTTGCCGGGCAATTCGGGACTATGCTTCTTAGCATTCGTTGATCTGGATCAATCGTTCCAGATTCAACGAATAGGCCCTTTGGGCCGGAATCCCTGCGATCGAACAGAACAATTCCAACACGCCGTACTCGACCCAGTGGGGGCAGTGGGCGACTGGGGCCACAAGCCCGGACGCCGGATTATCTGAAGAGGAAGCACCATGTTCGGAATAGAGGCCCTAGAGCTCGCCCGAATGCAGTTTGCCTTTACCGTGTCGTTCCACATCCTGTTCCCGGCCATCACCATTGGCCTGGCGAGCTACCTGGCAGTCCTCGAAGGCCTCTGGCTGCGGACCCACAACCAGGTCTACCGTGACCTCTATCACTTCTGGTCGAAAATTTTCGCCGTCAACTTCGGCATGGGCGTGGTCTCGGGCCTGGTCATGGCCTACCAGTTCGGTACCAACTGGAGCCGCTTCTCCGAGTTCGCCGGCGCCGTCACCGGGCCATTGCTGACCTACGAAGTGCTGACTGCCTTCTTCCTCGAAGCGGGCTTCCTCGGCGTCATGCTGTTCGGCTGGAACCGTGTAGGCCGCGGCTTGCACTTTTTCTCCACCTGCATGGTGGCACTGGGCACGCTGGTATCCACCTTCTGGATTCTCGCCTCCAACAGCTGGATGCAAACCCCGCAAGGCCACGAGATCATCGATGGCCGGGTGGTGCCGGTGGACTGGTTTGCGGTGGTGTTCAACCCCTCGTTCCCCTACCGCCTGATGCACATGGCCACTGCTGCGTTCGTCTCCACGGCGTTCTTCGTTGGCGCCTCGGCGGCCTGGCACCTGCTACGCGGGCGTGACAACCCGGCGGTGCGCAAGATGCTGTCGATGGCCATGTGGATGGCGCTGATCGTCGCCCCGATCCAGGCAGTGATCGGCGACTTCCATGGCCTGAACACGCTCAAGCACCAGCCGGTGAAAATCGCTGCCATCGAAGGCCACTGGGAGAACGTGCCCGGCGAGCCGACCCCGTTGATTCTGTTCGGCATCCCCGACATGAAGGCCGAAACGACGCACTTCAAACTGGAAATCCCGGCGCTCGGCAGCCTGATCCTCACCCACAGCCTGGACAAGCAGGTGCCGGCGATGAAGGAATTCCCGCCTGAGGACAGGCCCAACTCGACCATCGTCTTCTGGTCGTTCCGCATCATGGTCGGGCTTGGCTTGCTGATGATCTTCGTCGGCCTGTGGAGCCTGTGGCTGCGCAAGCGCGGCACGCTCTACACCTCGCGCCCGTTCCTGTACCTGGCGCTATGGATGGGGCCTTCCGGGCTGATCGCCTTGCTGGCCGGCTGGTTCACCACCGAAATTGGGCGCCAGCCCTGGGTGGTGTATGGCCTGATGCGCACGGCGGATGGTGTGTCCAACCACAGTTATGCACAGCTCGGCTTCACCCTGGTGGCGTTCGTGGTGGTGTACTTCGCCCTGTTCGGTACCGGCCTTGGCTACATGATGCGCCTGGTGCGCAAAGGACCGCAGACCGGCGAAGGTGACGAACACACACCGGGCGGCCCTGGCCAGAAACGTACGCCGGCGCGGCCGCTGTCTGCCGCCGATGATGGCCATGAGGCCAAGACTGCCAGCCTGAGCAAGGAGGACTGAGCCATGGGTATCGACCTTCCGCTGATCTGGGCGGTGATCATCATCTTCGGCGTCATGATGTACGTGGTGATGGACGGCTTCGACCTGGGTATCGGCATGCTCTTCCCCTTCGTCAAGGGCGAGCAGGACCGCGATGTAATGATGAACACCGTCGCCCCGGTGTGGGACGGCAACGAAACCTGGTTGATCCTGGGTGGTGCGGGGCTGTTCGGGGCGTTCCCGATGGCCTATGCCGTGGTGCTCGAAGCCCTGTACCTGCCGTTGATCCTGATGCTGATCGGGCTGATCTTCCGCGGCGTGGCCTTCGAGTTCCGCTTCAAGGCCAAGGCCGACAAGCGCCACATCTGGGACAAGGCGTTCATCTGGGGGTCCCTGGTTGCCACCTTCTTCCAGGGTGTGGCCCTGGGTGCCTTCCTCGAAGGCTTCAAGGTGGTCGACCGCCATTTTGCCGGTGGCACCCTCGATTGGCTTACCCCGTTCAGCCTGTTCTGTGGCTTGGGGCTGATCGTGGCCTACACGCTGTTGGGCTGCACCTGGCTGATCATGAAGACCGAAGGGCCGCTGCAACAGAAGATGCACGACATGGCCCGGCCGCTGGCGCTGGTGCTGCTGGTGGTGATCGGTATCGTCAGCCTATGGACACCCATCGCTTATCCACAGATCGCCGACCGCTGGTTCAGCATGCCTAACCTGATCTGGTTCATGCCGGTACCGCTGTTGGTGCTGGTGACCTTCTACGGGTTGCTCAAGGCGGTGGCACGCAACGCGCACTACACGCCGTTCCTGCTCACCCTGGTGCTGATCTTCCTTGGCTACAGCGGCCTGGGCATCAGCCTGTGGCCGAACATCATCCCGCCGTCGATCTCGATCTGGGATGCTGCGGCGCCACCGCAAAGCCAGGGCTTCATGCTGGTGGGCACGTTATTCATCCTGCCGTTCATCCTTATGTACACCTTCTGGAGCTACTACGTGTTCCGCGGCAAGGTGACCCATGAAGACGGCTATCACTAGGAGGACCGCATGATGACCGGCAAACATGGCTTGGAAGAGAAGAAACCGCTGTGGCAGCGGCTGGGTTGGCTGTTGCTGATCTGGGCGATGAGCGTGGCGGCGTTGGGTGTGGCGGCGTGGGTGATGCGGCTGTTCATGGGGGCTGCGGGCCTTACCACCCACTGAGGTTGCGGGGAGAACTGTGGGAGCGGCGCCTTTACTTACGGGCTTTCAGGATGACGAACTTTGGCGTCGCTGCCACCTGCTCCACCCCCCGGAACAACCGCGCCAGCTTGCTGTGATAGCCCAAGTGCCGGTTACCCACGATGTACAGCGCCCCACCCACCACCAGCGCCTCACGCGCCTGCTGGAACATGCGCCAGGCCAGGAAATCCCCCACCACCTGCTGCTGGTGGAACGGCGGGTTGCACAGCACCACGTCCAGCGACTGCTTCTCCACCCCGGCCAACCCATCGGCTGCGACGAAGGTCGCCGGGCGTTCACCCAGTGCAGCCTGCCAGTTCTCCCGCGCCGATTGCACTGCCATGTACGACTCGTCGACCAGCGTGTACTGGGCATCCGGGTTGGCCAATGCACTGGCAATCGCCAGCACGCCATTACCGCAGCCCAGGTCTGCTACCCTCGCGTTGCCCAGGTCACGTGGCAGATGCGGCAGGAATGCCCGGGTGCCGATATCCAGCCCTTCACGGCAGAACACGTTGGCGTGGTTCACCAGCTCCAGCGCAGGCGCTTCAAGGCGATAGCGGCTAGGGTAGGGCGAGCGGGCGGTCGGTAGTTCGGCCACCGTTGCCGTCAGCAAGCGCGCCTTTTTCTGCGCCAGCGAGGCCTGCACCGGGCCGATGTACTTCTCCATCAGGTCACCGGCCGCGCGCGGCAAGTGCTTGATCATTGCCCCGGCAATCACCTGCGCCCCTGGCGCCAGGTGGCCTTGCAGGCGAATCAGTTGCTCTTCGAGCAGCGCCAGGGTTTTTGGCACGCGCACCAGCACCCGGTCGAACGGGCCTTGCCAGTGTTCACTGGCCGGTACGAACGGCACGCTGTCGAACGGCAAGCCATTGCGCGCCAGGTTCTTTTCCAGGGCCAGATGCGCCAGGTGCGAATCGCCACTGCTGACTACCTGCAGCTGGCCCGCCAGGCTGGCGGCCAAGGCACCGAAGCTGTCATTGAGCACCAGCACCCGGCAGCTGGCGTCGGGAGCCTGTTCGTGCAGTTGCGCAAGCAGGTACTCGTCGGCGGCGTCGAAAGCCTGCAGCGGGTCGTTGGCCTGCTCCGGCTGGCGGATCAGGTCGAGTTCGGCGTAGGGGGTGGTCAACAGGGGCATGGCGTCTGGCTCGGGTATGAAACTGCCCGTTGCGGTTCGCTCCGGGCTTTGCCAGGCGATTCTACAGGGCTTTGCCCTTGTAGGTCAGATCCAGCCACGCATGGCTGCGATGGCGATGGCACCGGCTTTGTTTGCTGCGTTGGTTTTGGTGATCACGCTGCGGATATGAAAGTTAACCGTGCTTTGCGACAGCGATAGAATGCAGGCCACGTCGGCAGCGGTCTTGCCGGCGGCTGACCATTTCAGCACTTCCAGTTCCCGATCGCTCATTTTGGGTTGGGGCGGGCACAGTGCGTTCAGGTGGTGCTCGCCCAATACGGCGTGAAGGGTGTGGCACAGCCACTGCACGCTGCCAGCCTTGTCGTAGAGTTCGGAAATGTCGATGTTGCCGGCGGGTCTGGCTACGCTGATCTGGCTCTCGTTGTGCTGTAAGTCGTAGAGCGACTGCGTCCAGCCATGACGCAGGCCATGTTGGCAAGCCTCTTCACGAAACTGAGGGGCTTCGCGGTACAGTTCTTCGGTCCAAAGCACTGGCATCGTCGAGCTGTGGCTCACGTTTGCGGCGGGGTCCTGTTTGTAGAACTCGTCGCGCTGATAGCGCTCGATCCATTCATCCGGATAATTGCTGTAGAGGTAAACCCTGGGTGTCTGCGTGGCGATCTGAATGCGAATGTTCAGCCCAAGGTATTCCATACCCAAGTCCTGAGCCAAGTGCACAGCGATGTCGAACAACTTCCTTGGGCGTCGCTCGCTGACGAACACATGCAGGTGTTCGGGTCTCCAATGAAGCATTTGAAGCTCCTCTTTGGGTGCCAGGATCCAATCCGTTTGAGTACCCGGATGATTGTAGGAAAAGTCCTACCACCTTGTTGGGATTTTTTTGTTATAGCGATCAGGAATTTCTGAGAGTTCGGCACGATCGCCCTTGATGAGGCCCTACAAAGCGGTGGTTTTTATCCGGGCCACTTTAAGCGACACTGTGCACTCGCCAACCCTGGAGCCCGATATGACCGCAAGCGCCGAAAAATTCACCCGCCAGACCCTGCTCGATGTTCAGCCGTTGACGCCGAACCTCTTCAGCCTGCGGGTTACGCGCGATGCGGGGTTCCGCTTCCGTTCCGGCCAGTTTGCCCGCCTGGGCGTGACCAAGGCCGATGGCAGCGTGGTATGGCGCGCCTACTCCATGGTCAGCGCACCGCATGACGAGCACCTCGACTTCTTCTCCATCGTTGTGCCGGGCGGTGAATTCACCAGCGAGCTGAGCCGGTTGGGTGCAGGCGACACCCTGCTGATCGATCGCCAGGCCTTCGGTTTCCTTACCCTCGACCGCTTTGTCGGGGGGCGTGACTTGTGGCTGTTGGCCACGGGCACGGGTATTGCGCCATTCATGTCGATTCTGCAGGACTTCGAGGCCTGGGAACGTTTCGACAGCATTAAGTTGGTGTACTCGGTGCGCGAAGCGAAAGAGCTGGCTTATGTGGATGAAATCGCCGGGCTGGAGCAGCGCGACTACCTGGCCGAGTTTGCTGGCAAGTTGCAGTTCATTCCGGTGGTGACCCGTGAGCAGCACCCGGGTGCGTTGAACCAGCGTATTACCACGCTGATCGAGAATGGCGAGCTGGAGAAGGCCGCAGGGCTGGAGCTGTCACCGGAGCATTCGCGGGTGATGCTGTGTGGCAACCCGGAGATGATCGACGAGACGCGCAAGGTGCTGAAGGCGCGTGACCTGCAACTGAGCCTGAGCAAGCGCCCGGGGCAGGTGGCGGTAGAGAATTACTGGTAATGCCAAGGGGGCTGCCAAGCAGCCCCGGCTATCTCAAGGCAACCGGTTCTGGTTCTGTGTCTTGAGCAAATCGCGAATCTCGGTCAGCAGCGTTTCTTCGGCCGTTGGCACTGGCGGAACAGTCGGTGCCACGGCTTCTTCACGCTTGAGCCGGTTGATTGCCTTCACCCCCATAAAGATGGCAAAGGCCACGATCAGGAAGTCGATCACGGTCTGGATGAACTTGCCATACGCCAGCACCACCGCCGGTATATCACCTTCGGCAGCCTTCAGGGTAATGGCCAGGTCGCTGAAGTCCACACCTCCGATCAACAGGCCCAGTGGCGGCATGACCACGTCTCCGACAAAGGACGAGACGATCTTGCCGAAGGCCGCGCCGATGATGATACCCACCGCCATGTCGACGACATTGCCTTTGACCGCGAAGGCCTTGAACTCACTGATCATGCCCATGTTTGGTTCCTTGTAACAAAAGGTAAGGTTAACGCAGTGTAAGCCACTAAAACGCTTCATGCGTGGTGTTCAGGCCTACTGACTGCAGTTGGAACGAATAGTTTTGTCGCATCCCGAAGCGTTCGAGACACGTTCGGCTCGGCTATCATGGCGGTTTTTTCCAGGAGACCCCACCCATGGCCAAGGCCAAGCGCTTGTATGGCTGCACCGAGTGCGGCGCGACCTTCCCCAAATGGGCAGGCCAGTGTGGCGAATGCGGGGCCTGGAACACCCTGGTCGAAACCATGATCGAGAGCGGCGGCGCGGCGGCGCCCAGCAGCGGCCGCGCCGGCTGGACCGGGCAACAGGCACAGATCAAGACCTTGGCCGAAGTCAGCGTCGAGGAAATCCCGCGCTTTACCACCAGCAGCACTGAACTGGACCGCGTGCTGGGAGGAGGCCTGGTGGATGGCTCGGTGGTGCTGATTGGTGGCGACCCCGGCATCGGCAAGTCGACCATCCTGCTGCAGACGTTGTGCAACATTGCCGTGGGCATGCCGGCACTGTATGTGACGGGTGAGGAATCGCAGCAGCAGGTGGCCATGCGCTCACGGCGCCTGGGCTTGCCCCAGGACCAGCTCAAGGTGATGACAGAAACCTGCATCGAGACCATCATCGCCACAGCACGTGTCGAGAAGCCACGGGTGATGGTGATCGACTCGATCCAGACCATCTTCACCGAACAGTTGCAATCAGCGCCCGGTGGCGTGGCCCAGGTGCGTGAAAGTACGGCGCTGCTGGTGCGTTACGCCAAGCAAAGCGGCACGGCCATCTTCTTGGTCGGCCATGTGACCAAGGAAGGCTCGCTGGCCGGCCCGCGGGTACTGGAGCACATGGTCGACACCGTGCTGTATTTCGAGGGTGAGTCCGATGGCCGCCTGCGCTTGCTGCGGGCGGTGAAGAACCGCTTTGGCGCGGTCAACGAACTGGGTGTGTTCGGCATGACCGACCGTGGTCTTAAAGAAGTCTCCAACCCTTCGGCGATTTTCCTCAACCGCACCCAGGAGGAAGTACCGGGCAGCGTGGTCATGGCGACTTGGGAGGGCACCCGGCCGATGCTGGTCGAGGTGCAGGCACTGGTCGACGACAGCCACCTGGCCAACCCTCGGCGGGTGACCCTGGGCCTGGACCAGAACCGTCTGGCCATGTTGTTGGCGGTGTTGCACCGCCACGGCGGGATTCCGACCCACGATCAGGACGTGTTCCTCAACGTGGTGGGCGGGGTGAAGGTGCTGGAGACTGCCTCGGACCTGGCGCTGCTGGCGGCGGTGATGTCCAGCTTGCGCAACCGGCCACTCGCCCATGGGCTGCTGGTGTTTGGCGAGATTGGCTTGTCGGGCGAGGTACGGCCTGTGCCCAGCGGTCAGGAGCGGTTGAAGGAGGCGGCCAAGCACGGTTTCAAGCGTGCCATCGTGCCCAAGGGCAATGCGCCGAAAGAACCGCCAGCGGGGTTGCAGGTGATTGCCGTGACTCGGCTGGAGCAGGCTCTGGATGCACTGTTCGAGTAATTACTAGCCTGTACCGACCTCTTCGCGGGCACAGGCAAACGAAAAAGGGGCCGACGATGCGCGTCGGCCCCTCCACTTCACCACTCAGTCAGCAGTCAATGCTCGGCAACCGCCGCCCGCCTGACGGTTTCATTGCCATGCTCATCCACCTCCAGCATCGGTACCTCATTGCCTTCAGCGTCGAACAGCTTGCCATCCTTGAAGTAGTCACCATCACGCAACGCAGAAATGTCCGAGTATTGGATGGTGCGCTCGTAGGCCGCAGCGAACACCGACTGGTTTTCCGAGTTGCCGGTGGTGAAGTGGTTGAAGATCAGGTTCAGCAAGATGGCCATGATCGCCGCCGAGCTGATGCCCGAGTGGAAGATGGTCTCGAACCAGTTCGGGAAGTGGTGGTAGAAGGTCGGCGCGGCAATCGGGATCATGCCGAAGCCCAGCGAGGCCGCGACGATGATCAGGTTGACGTTATTCTTGTAGCTGACCTTCGACAGGGTGCGAATACCACTGGCTGCCACGGTGCCGAACAGCACGATGCCCGCGCCGCCCAGTACCGGTGTAGGTACTGCGGCAATCACCCGGCCCATGATCGGCAGCAGGCCGAGCACCACCAGGATCACACCACCGGTAGCTACCACATAGCGGCTCTTGACCCCGGTCACGGCCACCAGGCCAACGTTCTGGGCGAACGCGCTCTGGGTGAACGAGCCGAAGATTGGCGCCAGGATGCTCGATGCCATGTCGGCGCGCAGGCCATTGCCCAGGCGCTTGGAGTCGACCTTGGTATCGATGATCTCACCCACGGCAAGGATGTCGGCCGAGGTTTCCACCAGGGTCACCATGATCACGATGCACATCGACAGGATCGCGGCGATGTGGAATTCCGGCATGCCGAAATGGAACGGCGTCGGGAAGGCAAATATCGGACCTTCGGTGACTTTGCTGAAATCGGTCATGCCCAGCGCCCAGGCGATCAGCGTGCCGACCACCATGGCCAGCAGGATCGACAGGCGCGAGATGGTCGCGCTGCCCAGCTTGCTCAGCAGTAGCACGATGGCGAAGGTGAGCCCGGCCAGGCCGATGTTGGCAACGCTGCCGAATTCTGGCGAGGCGCTGTTGCCCCCCATTACCCAGCGTGCGGCCACCGGCATCAGGGTCAGGCCGATGGTGGTGATGACGATACCGGTCACCAGTGGCGGGAAGAACTTGGTGATGCGCGAGAACACCGGCGTGATCAGAAAGCCGATCAGCGATGCAGCCATGACCGCGCCAAGCACGCCCGGCAAGCCACCGCCACCCTCGCTGCTGAGGATCGCGCCCATGGTCGCCACACCGGCGAACGACACGCCCTGCACCAGCGGCAACTGGCAGCCAAAAAACGGCAGCCCCAAGGTCTGTAGCAGGGTGGCCAGGCCACCGGCAAACAGCGAGGCCGCGATCAGCATGCCGATTTCGGCACCGTTCAGGCCAGCGGCCTGCCCCAGGATCAGGGGTACCGCGACGATCCCCCCGTACATGGTCAACACATGCTGCAGACCATAGGCCAGGTTGGCACCAAGCCCGAGGTTTTCATCCTCGGGGCGCTTGGTGGGAGACGTGCTAGGGGACGTAGTCATGGAGCAGGCTCTCTGTTTATTGTTGTGTCGCTACTGTAGACATTTCTTGCAAATTATTGCCACAAAAATTGTATACAATATTTTGATCGGAGCGCGTACAGGAGCGACCGCAGGGTGTGCGAAAACCCAATGCAGAAGGCGTACCAACTCATCGAAAACGGTGCTAGAGGGGTGTGTACAAAGTACTGCTACCCAGGCTTAAAGCTGTCTGGGTAGACAGGAAACATCATGTGGGAAAGCTATTAGCTAGCTAAGAGATTTCATTATTCGATGAGTTCGCGCAGCTCACGCATCATTTCGGTGCTGTCAGCCACGTTCAATTCCACAAGACGGTGCAAATGGGTCATCGAATCGACGTCGATGTAGAGGCAGATGAAGCCCAGGCGATCGGGTTCTTCGTGGCGCAACTCGACCTGCATCTGCACCTCGGTCACTTCATCGTTGAGCAGGATGTACGCTTCGAAGTCCTGGGTCAGGTCGGCATCCCACGGTTGCGGGCATTCGACCAGCAGCCCTTTGAGGGACAGGTCGAGCAGTTTCACCTCCCAGCAGCGTTCGCCCTGGCACAGCCGGGTCGGGGCGTCGAACTGGATACGCTGGAAGCGGCGGCGTTCGTCGTGATCGCTCATGGCATGGGTCCTCGGGTAGGTCCTAAGGTGACATCCTGACTATAGTTAGCGTGGTATGTGCATCAGGTACCGCAATCTGGCCGCAGAGGCTCTAGACCAAAGCAAGTGTGGCAATGCGCGATGACTGGCCCTAGACTCGGTGGGCGGTCTTTCCAATCCACCAGCTGGAAGCAAACCATGAACAACAATAATAGCCTGCTACGCCACCTTCCGTGGCTGGCGCTGGCAGTCATAGGGGCCTGCGCGCTGGGTGTGGTAGCCCTGCGTCGCGGTGAGGCGATCAACGCCTTGTGGATCGTGGTCGCGGCAGTGGCCATCTACCTGGTTGCCTACCGTTACTACAGCCTGTTTATCGCCACCAAGGTGATGCAACTCGACCCGCGGCGGGCCACGCCGGCGGTGCTCAACAACGACGGCCTGGACTACGTCCCGACCAACAAACACATTCTGTTCGGTCACCACTTCGCCGCCATCGCTGGCGCAGGCCCCCTGGTCGGCCCGGTGCTTGCCGCGCAAATGGGCTACCTGCCCGGCACGCTTTGGCTGATTGCCGGTGTGGTGCTGGCCGGTGCGGTGCAGGACTTCATGGTCCTGTTCCTGTCTACCCGCCGCAACGGCCGCTCGCTGGGCGACATGGTGCGCGAGGAGATGGGCCGCATTCCGGGCACCATTGCCCTGTTTGGCTGCTTCCTGATCATGATCATCATCCTGGCGGTGCTGGCGCTGATCGTGGTCAAGGCCCTGGCCGAAAGCCCGTGGGGCATGTTCACGGTGATGGCCACCATCCCGATCGCGATGTTCATGGGCATCTACATGCGCTACATCCGCCCGGGCCGCATCGGCGAAATCTCGGTGGTCGGTGTGGTATTGCTGCTGGCCTCGATCTGGCTGGGCGGTGTAATCGCTGCGGACCCGGTGTGGGGCCCGGCCTTCACCTTCACCGGCGTGCAGATCACCTGGATGCTGGTGGGCTACGGCTTCGTTGCCGCCGTGCTGCCGGTATGGCTGGTGCTGGCGCCGCGTGACTACCTGTCCACCTTCCTCAAGATCGGCACTATCGTTGGCCTGGCCATCGGTATCCTGATCATCGCGCCCGAGCTGAAAATGCCGGCGCTGACCCAGTTCACCGACGGCACCGGCCCGGTGTGGAAGGGCACCCTGTTCCCGTTCCTGTTCATCACCATCGCCTGCGGTGCGGTGTCCGGCTTCCATGCGCTGATCTCCTCGGGAACAACGCCCAAGCTGCTGGACAACGAAACCAACGCCCGCTACATCGGCTACGGCGGTATGCTGATGGAGTCGTTCGTCGCCATCATGGCCATGGTCGCCGCTTCGGTGATCGAGCCGGGTGTGTACTTCGCCATGAACAGCCCGGCCGCCGTGGTCGGTGCAGACGTGGCATCGGTGGCGCAGACGGTCAGCAGCTGGGGCTTCCTGATTACGCCTGAGCAGCTTGAAGCCGTCGCCCGTGACATCGGCGAGCACACCATCCTGGCCCGTGCCGGCGGTGCGCCTACCCTGGCGGTCGGTATCGCGCAGATCTTGCACCAGGTGTTGCCGGGTGAGAACACCATGGCCTTCTGGTACCACTTCGCGATCCTGTTCGAGGCGCTGTTCATCCTCACCGCGGTGGACGCCGGTACCCGTGCCGGTCGCTTCATGCTGCAAGACCTGCTGGGCAGCTTCGTGCCGGCCCTCAAACGCACCGAATCGTGGGGGGCCAACCTGCTCGCTACCGCAGGTTGCGTGGCACTCTGGGGCTATCTGCTGTACCAAGGTGTGATCGACCCGCTGGGCGGCATCAACACCCTGTGGCCGCTGTTCGGCATCTCCAACCAGATGCTGGCCGGTATCGCCCTGATGCTCGGTACCGTGGTGCTGATCAAGATGAAGCGTCAGCGCTACATCTGGGTCACCCTGGTGCCGGCGGTCTGGCTGCTGATCTGCACCACGGCTGCAGGCCTGATCAAGCTGTTCGACCCGAACCCGGCAGTTGGCTTCCTGGCCCTGGCCAAGAAATACAGCACCGCGCTGGACGCCGGCCAGGTACTGGCCCCGGCCAAGGACATCGGGCAGATGCAGCATGTGATCTTCAACGCCTACACCAACGCGGGCCTGACGATTCTGTTCCTGCTGGTGGTGTTCAGCATCCTGTTCTTCGCCATCAAGGTTGGCTATGCCGCCCTGGGCCGCAAGGAGCGTACCGACAAGGAAACCCCGTTCCAGGCACTGCCTGACGCGTAATCGAGAGGAATGCAGTCATGTTCAACGACCTGGGTCGACTGGGTAAATACCTGGGGCAGGCAGCCCGCCTGATGGTCGGCATGCCCGACTACGACAACTATGTCGAGCACATGCAGAAGACGCACCCGGACAAGCCGGTGATGACGTACGAGGAATTTTTCCGCGAACGTCAGGAAGCGCGTTACGGTGGCAAGTCCGGGCCCAAGTGCTGTTGAGCCTGCGACACGTGTGAACCTGTGGGAGCCTGGGTAACCGGCTCCCACAGTCATTTCAGCTTCAGGAGATTTACTGCGTGCAGACGCCTATTCCCGTAACTGTGCTCACTGGCTTCCTCGGTGCCGGCAAGACCACCTTGCTCAAGCACATGCTCAAGGCCGAGCACGGCCTGAAACTCGCCGTGATCGAAAACGAGTTCAGCGAGGCTGGCATTGACAGCCAACTGCTGGGCGACGAACCGGTGCAGGTGATGACCCTGGCCAACGGCTGCGTATGCTGCAGCATCCACGGCGACCTCACGCGCGCGCTGTACCTGCTGCTTGAACGCCTGGACGCAGGCGAAATCGCCTTCGACCGCCTGGTAATCGAATGCACAGGCCTGGCCGATCCGGCGCCGGTGGCGCAAACCTTTTTCATCGACGAGGAACTGCGTGAGCGCTACATCCTCGACGGCATCATCACCCTGGTAGACGCGGCTCATGCGGAACTGCACCTGACCCAAACCATTGCCCAGGCCCAGGTCGGCTTTGCCGATCGCTTGCTGTTGAGCAAGACCGACCTGGTCGAAGCGGCTGCGGTAGAAGCCCTGCGCGAACGCCTGGCCCGCATCAATGGTCGTGCCGCAATCCGAGTGGTCGAACACGGTCGCATCGACCTGGCTGAGCTACTGGATGTGCGTGGATTCAACCTCAACCCCGACCTGGGCGCGAACCTGAAACCCGTGCTGCGTCCGCTACTCAAGCCTGCTACCCCAGACCGCATCTCCACACTGGTACTGCGCACGGAAGCCGCGCTGGACATCGACCGCCTCAGCGATTTCATGAATGACCTGCTTGAAACCCACGGCAAACAGCTGTTGCGTTACAAGGGCGTGCTGAACATTGCCGGAGAGGACCGCAAGCTGGTGTTCCAGGGTGTGCTCAAGCTTTACGGCTTCGACTGGGATGCCGAGTGGGCTGAAGGTGAAACCCGCGAAAGCGTGATGGTGTTCATCGCCGATGACCTGCCAGAGGCTACGATTCGGGCTGGCTTCGAGGCGTTGGCTGCGGGCTGAGCCGGCGCGGCGTTTGCGCCGCGAACCACTGCGGCCACGAGCTGCGGTGGCGGGTTTCGACTTCGATGCAGGGGATCAGGCGCTCGGTGAGCACTGCAGTTTGCCGCACGGCCTTGGCCGTGCGGTACTTGATGCTGTGTATGCATTCACGGTCGCCGAACTCGCAGCGGTTCAGTGCGGTACCGCCACATGGGCCGTTGGCCAGGCCCTTGGGGCATGTTTCCGGGCAGATGTACAACGTGTCTTCCAGGCGGCAGCGGCCACAGGTGTCGCAGCCCACCAATGGCCGTTTCACTGCGCGCTCCACCTTGTGCAACACCTGTGCGCCAACGGGCGTGGACCACAGCCGCTGGCGCACCGCCCAGCCAAATGCCTTGCTCAGGCTATTGCGACGGCTGAACAGCAATGAATGCATGCCGTGCATCAGGTGATAGCGCGCTTTTTCTTTGAGCGAAGCATCGACCCTTGACTCGCCCTGGCGCCAACCCGCCTGCGGCGGATGGAAGGTGACTGCCGGCAGGCCGGGCATCTGCCAGCTGGCGCGCCACGCCGGCGCCCATTGATCCAGGGTGTGGATCCGGGCTTGCCAGTGTTCGATGCGGGCCTCAAGGGCCAGCAGTTGTTTGAGTTCGTGAACCCCTGACAGGTGTACGCCGGCGTAACCCATCAGCTTCACGCCGATGATCTGCAAGGCCAGGCGGTCAACGCTGCGTGCCTGGGCAAAGGCCTTGGACTGCACGATCTCCGCTTCGAGCATGTCGCGCATGGACGGTGTGACGGTAACACCAGCCACGTGGTCGAGCATCGCAGCGCGCCCGTGGGTAAGGCTCATCAGGCACGCCAGCATGGGCTTGGGCGTGGCCTGGCGGCGCATCCAGTGCATGGCTTCCTGGTGTTTATCCCCATCGAACCCCAGTTGCAGGGTGAGGAAGTCGGCGCCCGCTGCCAGCTTTTTCTCGGCCTTGAAATACTGGGCGCCGCCTTCTTCCTCGTGGTACTTGAACGGGTTCAGTGCAGCGCCCAGCAGCCAGTGTGGGCAAGCCTGGCGAGCGATTTGCAGGGCGGCGACCGACTCCAGATAACGCACCGGGCGCTGGCCAGGCTCGTGGCCGGGCAGGCGGTCGCCGGTCAGCAGTAACAGCTGGTCGAGGCCGGCGGCGTCCATGCGTTGCAACTGGGCGAGCAGGTGGTGGCGTTCGCGGTCCTTGCCGGAAAAGTGCGGCAGGGCAGGCACCGGGTTGCTGAACGAGGCGAGGGCGTCCAGCGGCGACATGTCCAGCGGGCTGCCGACACGGTCGCCGATGGCCACGGTCATCGGCCAGCCACACAGGTGCGCACGGGCCATGATCGCTTCCATGGCGGCGAAGCGTTCTGCGGAAGGCTTGGGGACGAATTCCATCACGCAGACGAAATTCTGTTCGCGCAGCGCGGTTTTCAGCAGGCTCATGTGGCCGGGTACCTGGTGTGGTCAGGGTGCCATTGTGCGGCACAAGGCGGACCGGGTCATGTCCGGATGCGCAGGATGGTGCTCTGATTGAGACATGAACATGATCATGAAGAAATCTTGAGTTCATCTCAAATTTAATGAGTTTGTCTCAACGGTCCGAGAACCGGAAAATCCCCTCAATCATTTATGCATGCTGAAGGGACAAGACATGGCACTGGCACACAACCTGGGCTTTCCACACACCGGCTGCGACAATGAGCTGTGGCAGGTGCAGAAAGACGCCGGCATTGAACTGCTGCCAGTCGGCGACATTGCCTGGTACGGCCAGGTGTTGGCCGGTGACCACCAGCAGTTTGCCCCGAACTGGGAACAGCTTTTCGAGGCAGTAGCCCAAGCCACAGCCCTTGGCCATGCGGTCAAGCCGGTGTTGCTGGGCCCGTTGAGCTACCTGTGGCAGGCCAAAGCCAAGGCCGGTGATGTCGACAAGCTGGAGCTGCTCGACAGCCTGCTGCCACTGTATGACCAAGCTCTCAACCGCCTGGCTGCCCTGGGCGTTGAATGGGTGCAGATCGACGAACCGATCCTCGCCCTTGAGTTGCCGCAAGATTGGAAAAACGCCTACGAGCGCGGCTACAACATTCTTCAGCGCGCACCGTTGAAGAAGTTGATCGCCACTTACGCGGGTGGCCTTGAAGGCAACCTTGGCCTGGCCGCGAACCTGCCGGTCGATGGCTTGCACATCGACCTGGTGCAGGCGCCCGACCAGTACACCGCCATGCTCGACCGCCTTCCGGCCTACAAGGTGCTGTCGCTGGGCCTGGTCGACGGCCGCAATGCTTCGCCGTGCGACCTGGAAAAGACCTTGGACCTGCTGCGCGATGCCCACGAGCGTCTGGGTGAGCGGCTGTGGGTGGCGCCATCTTGCGCGTTGCTGCACAGCCCAGTGGACCTGGCTGTGCAGAAGTGCCAGGAAGTGGCTGTACTGGTCAGGGCCCTGAATAACGCGCTGAAACAGGTCGCTATCGCCGCTTGATCCTCAATCCCCCTAGAATGCCTACTCCGATTCAAATCGACAGGGAGTGATGCGATGAGAGTTCTGGTGGTCGGCGCCAGCAAGGGCCTGTTCAACTCAGGCTGTGATCAACGTTCGATCGCCAGCGCCACCCCTTGCCCACCGCCAATGCACAAGGTGGCCAGGCCTTTCTTCGCATCCCGCTTGATCATCTCGTGCAACAGGGTCACCAGCACCCGGCAGCCGGATGCACCAATCGGGTGGCCCAACGCAATCGCCCCGCCATTCACGTTGACCCGTGCCGCATCCCATTCCAGTGCCTTGCCCACCGCCAGCGCCTGTGCGGCAAACGCTTCGTTGGCTTCGATCAGGTCCAGTTCGGCCAACTGCCAGCCGGCCTTTTCCAGGCAACGTTGGGTCGCGGAAACCGGCCCGATACCCATGATTGCAGGGTCTACGCCGGCACTGGCATAGGCTGCGATCTTCGCCAGTACCGGCAGCCCAAGGGCCTTGGCCTTGGCGGCGCTCATCAGCAGCACGGCGGCTGCCCCGTCATTCAGGCTGGAGGCGTTGCCCGCAGTGACGCTGCCGTCTTTCTTGAACGCAGGGCGCAGTTTGGCCAGGGATTCAGCGGTGGTGTCCGGGCGTGGCTGTTCGTCGCGCGCAAACACTTTGGGCTCACCCTTTTTCTGCGGCATCACAATCGGCGTGATTTCGTCATCGAAACGCCCGGCCTCGATAGCCGTCACCGCCTTGCGCTGCGATTCTGCGGCAAAGGCGTCCTGCTGCTCTCGGCTCAGGCTGTACGTGTCCACAAGGTTCTCGGCGGTGATCCCCATGTGGTAGTCGTTGAAGGCATCCCACAAACCGTCGGTGATCATGCTGTCGATCAGCTGGCCATGGCCCATGCGCTGGCCGGTACGTGCCGAAGGCATCACGTAAGGGGCAAGGCTCATGTTTTCCTGGCCGCCGGCAATCACCACCTCGGCGTCACCGCAGCGAATGGCCTGGGCCGCCAGGTGCAGGGCCTTGAGGCCCGAGCCGCAGACCTTGTTCAGGGTCAGTGCCGGAACACTGTAGGGCAGGCCGGCCTTGATCGCGGCCTGGCGCGCCGGGTTCTGCCCGGCACCTGCGGTGAGTACCTGGCCAAGGATCACTTCGTCGACCTGCGCCGGGTCCAGCCCGGTCTGTTCCAGCAGGCGCTTGATCACGGCGGCACCGAGGTCGACCGCAGGCACCGTAGCCAGGGCGCCCTGGAAGCTGCCGATGGCGGTACGGGTTGCGGCGACAATGACCACGTCGTTCATGTTGTTGTTCTCCGTGCGATGGGCGTAATGCCCAAGCATCGGTGGCTTTGGCTTATTTGTTAAGTTTGTTTTTCTTTCTGATTGATGTGAAAAGCAAATCAATGAGCACCAGGCGCGCTATCCAACTAAGCTGTTTCCCGTGCTGTTTTCACCCAACTGAATGGAGCTCATTCCCATGCGTATCCTGATAGCCCTGCTTATCCTGATCGGCAGCAGCACAGCATTCGCCGCCACCCAATGCACCACCGCTGACAAAAGCACCTGGCAAGACCAGGAAAAATTCCAGGCGCAGCTCAAGGAACAGGGCTACAAGATCAACAAGTTCAAGGTGACCGAGGGCAACTGCTACGAGATCTACGGTTTCGACAAGGACGGCCGCAAGGTCGAGATCTACCATGACCCGGTGACCGGCAAGGCGGTCAAGTCCGAGTACCACGATTGAACAGCAACGGCACGGTGCAGCTGTGGGACCCGCTCCTGCGGCTGTGCCATCTCTCGATCGCCGGTGTGTTCTTCGCTGATTACTTTTTCAACGAAGAAGGTGACAACTGGCACCAGTGGCTGGGCTACTACGCATTGGCCTGCGTGGTGTTGCGCCTGGTGTGGGGCTTTGTCGGGCCACGTAGCGCGCGCTGGGCTGACTTCTGGCCAACCCCGTCGCGTCTGGCGGGGCATGCCCGCAAGCTGCTGCGGGGGGAGCCTTGTCATCGCCTTGGGCATTCGCCGATTGGCGCCTTGGTGATGTTGCTGATGCTGACCGGCATTGTCGGCCTGGTCCTGACCGGATGGGCGTCGCAGGAGGTGGATGCCTTGTGGGGCGAGGACTGGCCGACTGATCTGCACAGCGGGTTGGCCGATGCTGTGCTGGTGCTGGTTTGCGTGCATGTGCTGGCGGCCGTTTACGAGAGCGTGCGCCTGCGGGAAAACCTGCCTTGGTCGATGATTACCGGGCGCCGTCGGCGCCGCGATTGAGTATGCCTGTGCCGGCCTCTTCGCGGCTAAAGCCGCTCCCACAGGAATTGCACAGACCTTGTGGGCAGCGCGGTCTCTGTGGGAGCGGATTTACCCTCGAAGAGGCCGGGATAGAAGAACCCCGGTTTTGCATCCCCATGATCACCCCGTAATATGTGTCGGATAACCTGCGGGGGTAGTCTCACCCTCTGATCAATCGGAATCGCCTCAAACGGCGCTTCCCCGGCATAAACCTGACGAGGTACAGACATTGGCCATCATTCATCCTAAGGTTCGCGGTTTCATCTGCACCACGACTCACCCGAAGGGCTGCGAGCTCAACGTCCGTGACCAGATCGAAGCCACCCGCAAGTTGGGCGTGCGCGAGGATGGCCCGAAGAAGGTCCTGGTCATCGGTGCTTCCAGCGGCTATGGCCTGGCGGCCCGCATTACCGCAGCGTTCGGCTTCAAGGCCGACACCCTGGGCGTGTTCTTCGAAAAACCAGGCACCGAAACCAAGGCCGGCACTGCTGGTTGGTACAACGCCGCCGCCTTCGACAAGTTTGCCAAGGCCGAGGGCCTGTACAGCAAGTCGATCAACGGTGACGCCTTCTCTGACGAGGCCCGTGCCAAAGTCATCGAACTGATCAAGAACGAAATGGGTGGCAAGGTTGACCTGGTCATCTACTCGCTGGCTTCGCCTGTGCGCAAGCTGCCGCAGACCGGTGAACTGGTGCGTTCGGCACTGAAGCCAATTGGCCAGCCGTACAAGTCGACCGCCATCGACACTAACAAGGACACCATCATCGAGGCCAGCATCGAGCCGGCCACCGAGCAGGAAATCGCCGACACCGTCACCGTCATGGGCGGCCAGGACTGGCAGCTGTGGATCGACGCCCTGGCGGGCGCCGACGTGCTGGCCGAAGGGGCTCGTACCGTAGCCTTCAGCTACATCGGCAGTGACATTACCTGGCCGATCTACTGGCACGGGGCGCTGGGCCAGGCCAAGCAGGACCTGGACGAAACCGCCCTGCGCCTGGACCAGAAACTGGCCGGTGAACTCAAGGGTGGCGCCAACGTGGCGGTGCTGAAGTCGGTGGTCACCCAGGCCAGCTCGGCCATCCCGGTGATGCCGCTGTACCTGTCGATGGTCTTCAAGATCATGCAGGAGAAGGGCGTTCACGAAGGCACCCAGGACCAGCTGGACCGCATGTACCGCGACCGCATGTACCGTGCCGACGGTGCGCCGGCCGAAGTCGACGAGAAGGGCCGCCTGCGTCTGGACGACTGGGAACTGCGTGACGACGTGCAGAGCGCCTGCAAGGCCCTGTGGCCACAGGTGACCACCGAGAACCTGTTCGAGCTGACCGACTATGCCGGTTACAAGAAGCAGTTCCTCAACCTGTTCGGCTTCGAGCGTGCTGACGTCAACTACGACGAAGACGTGGCTACCGATGTGAAGTTCGACTGCGTCGAGCTGTAATCGGCGATAGCCTGTACCGGGCTGTTCGTGGGTTCACCTGCGAACGGGCCGGTACAGGCTATAAAATCTGGG
>NZ_BBIS01000056.1 GCF_000730605.1 Pseudomonas monteilii NBRC 103158 = DSM 14164
GCCCACCATCTTGGCGGGCCATAAGGGCGTAGGGAGCAACGCACAACACATTCGGGTCAGGCAACCAGGGTGCCGGGTTGCAACTGTTCAACCAGTGCCTGGGCCGAGGCCAGTGTCGGCATCGGGCCGCTCACGGCTTCACCGTTGCGTACCAGGTACCAGCAAGCCAGCAGGCCCTGCTCACGCAGTGAGGCGGGAACGGCGCTGCCGACGACGGACATGATATGGATAGTGGCCATGGGGACCTCCTGCAAGACATGGCCCTACCATACGCAGCAGCCGGGGCGGTTTGAAATCAACGTGCTCAATAGTGGTCATTAGTTCTATCAACCATTACCAGCGCGGCGGACCGTAATACGCCGGCGGCGGGCCGTAGTAGGTGCGGTAGCCCGGGGGCGGTGGTGCTGGGGCGTAGTACGGCTGGTAGTACACCGGCTGCGGTGGCGGTTGCACATAAACTGGCGGCGGCCCGTAGTAGACCGGCTGGCGTTCGACATACACGGTACGGTCACGTCCGCCATACACCATTGCCCCGACCACCGCGCCGACCACCGCCGCGCCCAGCAGTGGGCCCGGCCCATACCAACCGCCGCCGCCATGGCCGCCATGCGCAGCAGCAGGCCCGCTGACGGCCAAGGCACCGATCAGCAAGGCAATTCCGGGAATGAGACGGTTCATAACGCAACCTCGCAGGGAAGCCCCTCGTTCGGGGCCTTACTACTATGACTCCGGTCTCCGTCAGCTGAGCACAGGGAAACGGTAAAGGTTATGTAAGGGACGACCAGTGGTTGGCTCTGGTACGCTGAATAAACGTTTCAGTTATGACAAAGGAGCAGGTTATGTCGACAACTCCCAGCAGGGACACGGTATTGTGCATCTCCCTGGCCGGGCGCCCCGGCACCTTCGGCGTGCGTTTTCACAACCACCTGTACCAGCAGTTGGGCCTGGACTTCTATTACAAGGCCATGCGCACGGATGACCTGCCCGCGGCGGTGGCAGGTATCCGAGCGTTGGGTATCCGCGGTTGCGGTGTGTCGATGCCGTACAAGGAGGCCTGCATGGCCCTGGTCGACGAAATCGACCCGTCGGCTGCGGCCATTGAATCGGTGAATACCTTGGTCAACACCGATGGGCACCTGAAGGCCTACAACACCGACTACCTGGCTGTTCGTCAGTTACTGGCACAGCATCAGGTCGACCCGGGGACTGCCTTTGCCCTGCGCGGCAGTGGTGGCATGGCCAAGGCCGTGGCCAGTGCCTTGCGCGATGCCGGCTTTGCCGAGGGCATGATCGTTGCGCGCAACGAGCAAGCCGGGCGCCAGTTGGCGGATGCTTGTGGCTATCGCTGGGTACCGGACCTGGGAGACATCTGCCCGCCGATGCTGGTGAACGTGACGCCGATCGGGATGGCGGGAGGACCGGAGGCTGGAGAACTGGCATTTTCCGAGCTTGCCATTGCAGCGGCTGAGCGGGTGTTCGATGTGGTGGCGATGCCGGCGCAGACGCCGTTGATCCGTCGGGCGCAGGCGTTGGGCAAGCCGGTCATCACCGGCCTGGAGGTGATTGCGTTGCAGGCGCTGGAGCAGTTTGTGCTGTACACCGGGGTAAGGCCGACACGGGCGCAGGTGGATGCGGCAGTGGCGTACGCGCGGGATATCTAGTGGCTGCTGTGCCGGCCCTTGCGCAGCTAGAGGGCCGGTACAGGTTCAAGGCAGGGTCAGAACACCTTGTGCCCCTCATCCAGTTGCTGGTCAACCAAAGCCCGGCCGTGGGCCAGTGACACATGCTGCGCATTCTCAAGGTCCGAGAAAAACTTCATCGGCATCGACATGCGCCTGCTGGTGTGCCCGTCAGGGGTAGTGATCAGGCAGCCGGCGGCATAGGGCAGGGGGGAGTCGGGGTGCGGCATCACGCTGGCGGTGATGGTGTGCTTGCGGTATTCACAGTGAAGAGATTGCATCGTCCTTACCTCGCTGTGGCATGTGAAGCAGTTACCTTCATATACCACAGCAAGGGGCCGGGAGTTCCCGGCCCGACGAGCGCACGGCGATGAACGCTTAGCCTTTGAGCTCGGTTGGCTGGATCACTTCAACCCAGTAATCGTCCGGGTCTTTGACGAAGGCCAGGTGGTTCATGCGCCCGTCCTGCAGGCGTTTCTGGAACGGTACGTCCAGTGCTTCGAAGCGTGCACAGGCGGCGCGCACGTCCGGCACCGAAATGCAGATGTGGCCAAACCCGCGTGGGTCGGTGTTGCCGTTGTGGTAAGCAAACTCGGCATCGTTTTCGGTGCCGTGGTTGTGGGTCAGCTCCAGTACGCCAGGGATCGACTTCATCCACTGGTGGCGTGCGGCGTCATCGGCAGGGATCTGCGCCGGGTCTACCAGGGCCAGGAAGTACAGGCTGAAAGCGGCTTCGGGGAAGTCGCGCTTGTCTACCAGGCGAAAGCCCAGCACGCGGGTGTAGAAGTCCAGCGATTTCTCGATGTCCTTGACCCGCAGCATGGTGTGGTTGAAGACGAACTGGGCGGTGGCGGTGTCTGGCTGGGCGGTGACGCCAGGCAGGGTTTGCAGATCGTGCAGGCTCATGGGAACTCCTGAGACGGGGCCGGGCGCAGGGCGCCGGCAAAACGGACAGGCTGGCCATGATACGGCAGTGCGCCAATAGCGCAAATGAAAGCGCCCTGCACAAGGCAGGGCGCTGGAATTAGAGGCCCGCATGTGCGGGCGCGTGATGGGGTCGCTAGTCCTTTAGCTGTCTCGATACTGAGCCAGCCCTTGTGAAAAAAGTGTGAAGTACGCGTGGACGTTTCATCAGCGTACCCAGCTTTCTACCGTCGCGGCGCCGTACTGTTCTTTCCAGGCCTTGAGCCCGCGATGGTTGCCGCCTTTGGTCTCGATTCGCTCTCCGGTGTGCGGGTTTTGATACACCTTCACCACGCGAGGGCGGCGCTGTTGCTTGGGCGCGGCGCCGGATACCCGGGTCACGGCTTTCGGGTCGAGGATGGCGATGATATCGCGCAGGTTCTTGTCATAGCTTTTCATCAGGCCGACTAGTTTCTGCTCGAATTCGATTTCGCGTTTTAGGCCGGCATCCTTTTTCAACGCTTCCAGTTGCGCCATCTGTTCCTGGAGCGCTTTTTCGGCAGCACGAAACTCTGCAAGTCTGGACACTGTAATCACTCCTGTACGTCGGTCGTGGCAGGGCGTGACGAACATTGAAGAAGAATGAAAACGCCGGCCACGCGGGTGGGTTCTGCTGTTCGCTGATATCGAGTGTAGTCATTCATGGGTACTGGGTAAACTGCTAACTTTTTGTAAGTAAGTTGGGAACTTTCCTAGTTTTGCGTGCGTTATTTCGCCGGTTTTCCGTGGTGGCCTGCCGGGGCGCTTAGACCATGGTCCAATGGCCCGTTCCAGAGCCTTTACGCGATCATTTCAGATGATGGTCGGCTATTGTTCTGGCCTGTCGCAGTACCGTGGCCAACACGTGCCATAGGTTGTTAACCCGTTTTCATTCTGGATGTTTCCTCGCATGTTTGCCCCTTTCCCTCTCGCCCCCGGGCGCCGTGTTGCCGGCCTGTTCCTGTTGTGTACCGGCGTCAATGCCCAGGCCGCCGGTTTTCTGGAAGACAGCAGTGCGAAGCTTGAAGCGCGCAATGTCTATTTCAACCGGGATTTCCGTGACGGCCACAGCAGTTCCAGCCAGGGTGCGTCCAAGCGCGAAGAGTGGGCACAAGGCTTCATCCTCAATGTGCAGTCGGGTTATACCCAGGGCCCGGTAGGTTTTGGTGTGGATGCACTGGGTATGGTCGGCTTCAAACTGGATTCCAGCCCGGCCGACAGTAACAGTGGTTTGCTGCCGTCTTCCGGCCACGACCCACGGCACTCGGCCGACCAGTACGCGAAGATGGGCCTGGCGGCAAAGGTCAAGGTCTCCAACACCGTGCTCAAGTACGGTTCGATGATGCCGGATGTGCCGTTACTCAAGTACAACGATGGCCGCCTGCTGCCGACCATGTTCCATGGCGCCATGCTCACCTCTGAAGAACTGCACGATCTGAAGTTCACCCTGGCTCGCCTGGACAAATACACCGCTCGGGATTCCACCGACCGCCAGGACATTCGCGTGCACTGCAAGAACAAGCGCTATGCCTGCGATATCGAAGCCGACCACTTCGACTTGGCCGGTGTCGATTACCGTTTCAACGAGCGCTTCAGCGCCCAGTACCAGGTGGCCAAGCTGGAGAATATCTACCGCCAGCACTTCCTCGGCCTGGTGGCCAGCCAGCCGTTGGCAGTGGGTAGCCTGTCGGCCGACCTGCGGCTGATCAAGAGTGACGACATCGGCAATGCCCGCGCCGGGACAATCGACCACCGCGCTTTCAGTGGCATGCTCGGCTACAGCCTGGGTGGCCACAAG
Source organism: Pseudomonas monteilii NBRC 103158 = DSM 14164 (assembly GCF_000730605.1). Classification (GTDB taxonomy): domain Bacteria; phylum Pseudomonadota; class Gammaproteobacteria; order Pseudomonadales; family Pseudomonadaceae; genus Aquipseudomonas; species Aquipseudomonas monteilii. Next base: position 4,420 of record NZ_BBIS01000056.1, read on the forward strand.
GTCAGTGCCGGCTGGCAACGCATGTATGGCGACAGCGCCATGCCGTACCTGGATGGCAGCAACCCGTACCTGGTCAACTACGCGCAGGTCAACGACTTCGCTGCCGCCCAGGAGCGTTCCTGGCAGGTGCGCTATGACTATGACTTCAAGGCGCTGGGTGTGCCCGGCCTGACCTTCTTCACCCGTTACATCAACGGCGACAATATCAAGGTGCCGGGCAGCACGGCCGAAGGCAAGGAATGGGAACGCGACACCGAGTTCAAGTACCAAGTGCAAAGTGGTACGTTCAAGGATGTCAGCGTACGGCTGCGTAATTCCACGTACCGCAGCAATTTCGAGAAGTGGGCACGGGACATGGACGAGACGCGGGTGATCGTAAGCTATACCTTCTCAATCTTCTGAGCGTTGCAGGGAGGCGCCCTGCGCAGGTTGCACTGGCCGCCTTCAATCCGTGCGATATTGGCAGCCAGATGTCCAGATATCCTTGCCGGCCAGTTGGGCCCTGCCACTGTGTCCCTCACTCGCACTCCAATAGAACACGTGGTAGGTCATCGCGAAGGGGTCTCGGCCATGATACTGGTAGTTAACGGTCTCCGTTGTGCTACGGCGATCGGCCCCCACGCTTCGCAGCACCCATAGCGGTTTACCGGGTTCGGTCGCCTCCACCTGAATGTAATAAGGCATTCGGAAGTTAGGAGACGGGTTTTTCCATTTCAGCCTCAGGGTACCCGCCTCTCCATCCATGTAGTCGGCGCACAAGTCAGTAGGGGCTTTTGCAAGCGCGGGTGTTGTGAATGTGCCTTTGTCTTCACGGGCGGGCGCCTGGCCTTCGGCCCGATAAATTTTGATCGTGTAGCGGTACTGCGTGTTTGGTCGCAGGTCATAGAGCACCGCGGCGTTGTTGGATATGTCGAAGCGCTTGAAGGGGAGGCCGTCGAGCGAGATATCCACAAATGGCAGCCGTGTGTCACGCGGCCTGTTGTTGTACATCAGAAGGCCGTTGATTGCATCGCCACCTGGTTGGGTGCTGAACTTGAACGTTGGAAGAGGCGGGAGCAGGTGCAATGGCGTGGTGTATGCCTTGGCGCTATCGGTGTCGTTGTTGGTTGCAACACGAACAACAAGGTTGTCCCGTCCTTCATCCAGCTCGGCTGTCAGGAATCCTCTTCGGAAGCTTGATCCCGCGTCATAGACAGGCGTGTCGCCAATAGCTGCCCTGCGCCCGGCATTATGAGTGTGACCATGGAATATACTCAGGACGCGGTATTGGTTGACCAGGTTGTAAAAGCGGTTGCGATCAGATTCAGAGCCAAGCGACGAGTCTGCAGGCGGGCGATGCAGATTGATAATAATATACTTGCCATTTTTGGTTGCGACCTCCATCTGCTGTTCAAGCCAGGCAAGTGAACCGGTAATGTCAAAATAGATCTTTTGGGGGAAAATCAAGCCGCCGTTACTTGAGAAGCTTTTTGTATAGTTGTAGTGGTTGTTGAGCTGGATGAACGTGATGCTGCCAATGGTCTTGCTGTAGCCGAAGCTACCCGTCCAGCGTGAATAATCCCGTTTGTCCTGTTTGGCTATATGGAATGAATCAACCTGCCACCCGGCTACCGCTGCCTCAAGGTGCTGTATGGAATCTCGCGCGCAGCCGTTGTTGGCGCAGTCATCGACATTGTTCTCATAGTCGTGGTTCCCCAAGCCCCAATAGGTGCCGGGCACCCGTGCCAGGTGTTCGAACATCTTGCGCCATTCGCGGCCATGGCCGAACTCGGTGACGTCGCCATTCAGGAAAACGGGAATATTGCCGCCAAATGAATTTCGCCATCGGTTGATCGCATTGTCCTGTTCTGTCATCAATCGGGCGGATTCTTTCGGCTGGTTGGCGGAGTCTGGCCCGCGGGGGTATTGCGTATCGGCGCGTATTACGAAGCGCTGAACTTCGTCTTGAGGGCTTGATGTGTTGAGCGCTGTCGGCGCCGCTAGTGCAGCGTGCGCGACCGTAGACAAGGCCGCCGCAATTAGCGTCGCCCGGACCGTGTGAGTGATGAGCATCATGACAGGGGTGTTCCTGATTTACATAAGGAACCCGAGCGTAAGGCTTTCGCTTTATTGAATGTACTAGCAGAGCTACCAGCTGTAGAGGCTCACGCTATCATGAAGGGCAGCTTGTTTATACAAGAGGTAGGCGCATGGTCGCCACAATACTGTTGATAGGCATCGGAGCAGGTGATCCGTGCCAGGTTACCTATGAAGCGGTCGAGGCGTTGCGCCGGGCCACGCACTTCTTCCTGCTGGACAAGGGCTTGGACAAGGACGAGCTGGTGCGGTTACGCAAGGTCATCCTTGAGCGGTACCGACCCGAAGGCGGCTATCGTTTGGTGCAGGTGGCGGACCCGAGACGTGAGAGCCAGGCTAAAGACTATGTGGGCGCCGTCCACGCCTGGCATCGCCAACGCGCTGCCCTTTATGCCCGGCTGATCGACGAAGAAATGAAACCTGGGGATATTGGCGCTTTCCTGTTATGGGGCGACCCCTGTCTATACGACAGCACCCTTCGGATCCTCGATCTGGTCCGCGAACGGGGGGTGGCGCTGCAGCTGCAGGTGATCCCCGGCATCAGCAGCGTTCAGGCATTGGCGGCACGCCATCAGATTCCGCTCAATCGCATCGGCGAGCCGCTCACCGTGCTGCCAGGGCGGCGCTTGGCCGGGCAGGGCCGTATCGACAATGTGGTGGTCATGCTCGATGGGCAGGGTGCGTTTGCCCAGCTCGATGACCCGGCGTTGATGATCTATTGGGGCGCCTACCTGGGGACGGAGGACGAAGTACTGATATCCGGACCGTTGCAGGTGGTGAAGGCGCGCATTATGGAGGTGCGCGAGCAGGAGAGGCGTCGCAAGGGGTGGATCATGGATACCTACCTCTTGCGCAGGGAAGTGTAGTTGGCGACTGCGATTTCAAGTGTTACCCAGAATAGCCACCACCTTGTCCCGCAACTGATCGATACTGAACGGCTTGCCGATCATGTGCATGCCCTCGGGCACATTGAGGCTGTCTGCATAACCACTGGCAAACAGCACAGGCAGCAGCGGCCGCAATTCGCGCGCTTTACCCGCCAGTGCTTCGCCACGCATGTCCGGCAAACCCACATCGGTCATCATCAGTGCCAGCGCCTGGCTCGGATCTTCGAGCACCCGCAGGGCGGCCGCGGCATCTTCTGCCTGGATCACTTCGTAGCCCAACTCTTCGAGCACTTCGACCATCAGCATACGTACGATGTCGTCGTCTTCGACTACCAGAAGGTGCATGTTTCAGGTCCTGTGCAATGAATGTCTTTAATCTGTGCTCCGGTCGGCACCAGAAGTTCCCGAGGATACCGATCCATGCAATCAGATGGAACGATTGGCGCACGCCACCTTCAAATACTGGCTAAATGCCCTGCCAGACCCGCCAAAGCTGGTTAGACTCGCTTAACAGGACGGTGCAGTGGCAGATAACGATAGCGGTAGATCCGCCACGCTTTTCAATGGACTTTTCTTGCTCGGGCCCTTTCACATGATGCAATCAGCCTCGATGGACCAACGAAGCTTTCGCAAGCTGTTGAGCCGTAACATCGCTCTTCCTCTGGGGGTTGGCCTGTTGGGCGCCGTGGCCTTTGTCGCGGTGATCAACTACCTGCTGTCTGCCATGCAGTGGGTCGAGCACACCGACCGGGTGATCGGCAATGCCAACGAGACGCTCAAGCTGTCGATCGACATGGAAACCGGCATGCGCGGCTTCCTGATCACCGGCGACGAGCGCTTCCTTGACCCCTATGAGGTGGCAAAACCACGTATTCTCGGCAGCTTGCAAAGCCTGCGCGGCCTGGTCGAGGACAACCCGCAGCAGGTCGACCGCATCGACCGGCTGGTTGCCCTGCAGCAAGCCTGGAACAATTTCGGCAGCGAGATGATCGCCCTGCGCCGCAGCCAGGGCGATTACCAGGCGTCGATCGGCAATGGCCGGGGCAAGCGCCTGACCGACGAGATCCGCAAGGAATTCGACGGCCTGATCGGCACCGAACAGCAGTTACGCATGGCCCGCAATGAGAAAGTCAGCAGCGTTACCGTCACTGCCATCTCGGTGTTCGTGCTGTTCATCGTCGGCCTCAGCGCTATGTTGGCCTATCTGGGCCGGCGTGACCTGCTGGCGTTGTCGGGCAGTTACGAAGAAAACTTCAAGGCCCAGCAGCGTGCGGCCGAGCGCCTGGAGCACCAGGCCTGGCTGCGCAATGGCCAGACCCGACTGGCCGAGCAGGTGCTGGGGCAACTGACCCTGTCCATGTTGGGTGACAACATCCTGCGCTTCTTTGCCGACTACCTGGAAAGTGTGGTGGGGGCGGTGTATGTACGCGATGAGCATGGCCGCCTGGTGCGCGTGGCCACCTATGGCCTGAGTGCAGAAGAGCAAGCCCGGGAGCAGGTAAAGGGCGATCACGACGGCCTGCTGGCTCAGGCCGTACGTGAAGGGCGCCTGCTGCATCTGGAAGACCTGCCGCAAGGGTATTACCAGCTGAGTTCCGGCCTGGGCAGTGGCCTGCCACGCAGCGCTGTGTTGCTGCCAGTCAGTGACGACGGGCAGATCAATGGCGTGCTGGAACTGGGCTTCCTGCGCCCATTGGACGACCGCGACGCCGAAATGCTGGAACGCATTGCCGGCAATCTCGGCATTTCCATCGAAAGTGCCCGCTACCGCCAACGCCTGCAGGAAGTGCTGGCCGAAACCCAGCAGTTGAACGAAGAGCTGCAAGTGCAGCAGGAAGAGCTGAAAACCGCCAACGAAGAGCTGGAAGAACAATCCCGTGTGCTCAAGGAGTCTCAGGCCCACCTTGAAACCCAGCAGGCGGAGCTGGAGCAGACCAACGAGCAGTTATCCGAACGCACAGAGGCGCTGGACCTGAAAAACGACGAGCTGATGCAGGCTCAGCACGAGCTGCAGGCGCGCGCTGACGAGCTGCAGCGCTCGAGCAAGTACAAGTCCGAGTTCCTGGCCAATATGTCCCACGAGCTGCGCACGCCGCTGAACAGCTCGCTGATTCTGGCCAAACTGCTGTCGGAAAACGCCGAAGGCAACTTGAGCGAAGAACAGGTCAAGTTCGCAGATTCGATCTATTCGGCCGGCAATGACCTGCTCAACCTGATCAACGACATTCTCGACATTGCCAAGGTCGAGGCCGGCAAACTCGAGGTGCGCCCTGAAAGTACCCAGGTGGAACGCCTGGTCGAAGGCCTGCGCGGCATGTTCGAACCGCTGGCCGGGCACAAGGGGTTGGCCTTCGAGGTAAACGCTGAACCGAATGTACCCGCCACCCTGTTCACCGACCGCCAGCGCCTGGAGCAGATCCTCAAGAACCTGCTGTCCAATGCCGTCAAGTTCACCGAGCGTGGCCAGGTCAGCCTGAACATCGGCTACCAGGCTGGCACTGGCATTGTCTTCGCTGTGCGCGATACCGGCATTGGCATTGCCGCCGACCAGCAGCAGGCCATTTTCGGTGCCTTCCATCAGGTCGACGGTACCAGCAACCGCCGTTACGGCGGCACTGGCCTGGGCCTGTCGATCTCGCTCGACCTGGCGCATTTGCTGGGCGGGCAGATCAGCGTTGACAGCAGCCCTGGCAAAGGCAGTGTGTTCAGCCTGATCCTGCCAGAGCACTACGAAAGTGTGGAGCCCCTCAGCCTGCGCCCGGCGGTCGACACCCTGCCGCCCGCCCCCCAGGTGCCGGTGGCGGCTGCGCCAAAACGCCCGCTGCCGGCGTTTGACGACGACCGTGAGCGCGCGCCGTTCGGCAACCGCTGCATCCTGGTGATCGAAGACGAACCCAACTTCGCCCGCATCCTCTTCGACCTGGCCCATGAACTGGGTTACAGCTGCCTGGTGGCGCAGGGCGCCGACGAAGGGTTCGAGCTGGCCGCCCAGTACATCCCCGATGCGATCCTTCTGGACATGCGCCTGCCCGACCATTCCGGCCTGACGGTGCTGCAGCGCCTAAAGGAGCAGGCCAGCACCCGGCACATTCCGGTGCACATCATTTCTGTCGAAGACCGGGTCGAGGCCGCCATGCATATGGGCGCTGTCGGCTACGCGGTCAAGCCCACCAGCCGTGACGAGCTGAAAGAAGTGTTCGCCCGCCTGGAGGCCAAGCTGACCCAGAAGCTCAAGCACATCCTGCTGGTGGAAGACGACGACCTGCAGCGCGAAAGCATTGCCCGCCTGATTGGTGACGACGACGTGGAAATCACTGCCGTGGCCATGGCCCAGGACGCCCTGGAACTGCTGCGCGAGAACATCTACGACTGCATGATCATCGACCTCAAGTTGCCCGACATGCTCGGTAACGAGCTGCTCAAGCGCATGACCGCCGAGGATATCCGTTCCTTCCCGCCGGTGATCGTGTATACCGGTCGCAACCTGACCCGCGAAGAAGAAGCCGACCTGCTCAAGTATTCGCGTTCGATCATCATCAAGGGCGCACGCTCGCCGGAGCGCCTGCTGGACGAAGTCACGCTGTTCCTGCACAAGGTGGAGTCGCAGTTGTCCAATGAACGCCAGCGCATGCTCAAGACCGCACGCAGCCGCGACAAGGTGTTCGAAGGCCGTAAGATACTGCTGGTGGACGATGATGTGCGTAACATCTTTGCCCTCACCAGTGCCTTGGAGCACAAGGGCGCGATTGTGGAAATCGGCCGCAACGGGCGTGAAGCCATCGAGCGCCTGGAGCAGGATGACGACATCGACCTGGTGCTGATGGACGTGATGATGCCGGAAATGGACGGCTTCGAAGCCACCCGTCTGATCCGCCAGCAACCGCGCTGGCGCAAGCTGCCGATCATCGCCGTGACCGCCAAGGCCATGAAGGATGACCAGCAGCGTTGCCTGCAGGCCGGGGCCAATGATTACCTGGCCAAACCGATCGACCTGGACCGCCTGTTCTCGCTGATCCGTGTATGGCTGCCGCAACTGGAGCGAATTTGACTAGCGAACGTAACACCGACATTGAGATCCGCTTGCTGATCGAGGCCATCTACCTCAAGTACAGCTACGATTTCCGCAACTATTCCGGCGCTTCGATCAAGCGCCGGATCCTGCACGCGCTGCGCCAGTTCGACTGCCTGACAGTGTCGGCGCTGCAGGAGCGTGTGCTGCACGACCCGGGCATGTTCATGCAGTTGCTGCAGTACCTGACGATCCCGGTCAGCGAAATGTTCCGCGACCCGGGGCACTGCCTGGCGCTGCGCAACGAAGTGGTGCCGCTGCTGCGCACCTGGCCTTCGATCAAAGTGTGGATTGCGGGTTGCAGCACGGGTGAGGAGGTGTACTCCATGGCCATCCTGCTGCGCGAGGAAGGCCTGTTGGAGCGCACCATCATCTATGCCACCGACATCAACCCGCATTCGCTGGACAAGGCCAAGCAGGGTATTTACTCGATGCAGAGCATGCGCGAGTACGCCGAAAACTATCGCATCGCGGGCGGGCGCAGGGACTTTTCCGAGTACTACACGTCGGCCTACGGCAACGCCATCATGGACAGCACCCTGCGCGACAACGTGACCTTCGCCGACCATAGCCTGGCCACCGACAGCGTGTTTTCCGAAACCCAGCTGGTGTCGTGCCGCAACGTACTCATCTATTTCAACAAGGAATTGCAAGACCGCGCCCTGGGCCTGTTCCATGAATCCCTGTGCCACCGCGGCTTCCTGGTGCTGGGCAGCAAGGAGTCGGTGGACTTTTCGGCCTACAGCGACCGGTTCGAGCCGCTGGTCAAGCCTGAACGGATCTACCGTAAATCATGAAGGGCGTACGCGCAGTGGTGATTGGCGCCTCGGCAGGCGGCGTGACGGCGTTGTTCACCGTGCTCGGCGCGTTGCCCGCCGGCTATGGCATCCCGGTGGTGTGCGTGCTGCACCTGCCGGATGACCGCCACAGTCAGTTGGCCGAGGTGATGCAACGGCGTTTGCAGCGCCCGGTGTGCGAGGCGCGCGACAAGCAGCCGCTGAAGCCCGGGCAGGTGTATGTAGCCGGGCCTGGCTACCACTTGTCGGTGGAACGCGACTTCACCCTGTCGCTGAGCCAGGAGCCACCGCGGCATTTTTCCCGGCCATCGATCGATTTTCTGTTCATGTCGGCGGCAGACGCCTACGGTGACGGCCTGCTTGGCGTGCTGCTTACCGGTGCCAATGAAGATGGCGCCGAAGGGCTGGCCTACATCAAGAACAGCGGGGGCCGGACCATCGTGCAGGACCCCCGTGACGCACAGGTTGCGCTGATGCCTGAGGCCGCCCTGGCCTTGCACCAGCCTGACCATATACTTTCTCTGAGTGGCATCGAGCAGTTGCTCGCCGCCCTGGAACCCAGCGCATGCTAAGCCACACCATCGCCAAACTGCTGATCGTCGACGATCTGCCGGAGAACCTGCTGGCCCTGGATGCCCTGATTCAGGGCGAAGACCGCGAGGTGCATCAGGCTCAGTCGGCAGAAGCCGCGTTGTCGCTGCTGCTCGAACACGAGTTCGCCCTGGCCATTCTCGATGTGCAAATGCCAGGCATGAACGGCTTCGAGCTGGCTGAGCTGATGCGTGGCACGGAAAAGACCCGCAACATTCCCATCGTCTTCGTAACCGCGGCCGGACGCGAGATGAACTATGCCTTCAAGGGCTACGAAAGCGGGGCGGTGGACTTCCTGCACAAGCCGCTCGACACCCTGGCGGTGAAGAGCAAGGTGTCGGTGTTCGTCGACTTGTACCGCCAGCGCAAGGTGCTCGACCGCCAGTTGCAGGCGCTGGAGCGCAGCCGCCAGGAGCAGGAACTGTTGTTGACCCAGTTGCAGACGGCGCGAGGCGAGCTGGAACATGCCGTGCGAATGCGTGATGACTTCATGTCGATCGTCGCCCACGAGGTTCGCACGCCGCTCAATGGGTTGATCCTGGAAACCCAGCTGCGCAAGATGCACCTGGCACGCGGCAACCTTGCCGCGTTCAGTGGCCAGAAGCTGCAGGCGATGGTCGAGCGCGATGAACGGCAGATCAACAGCCTGATCCGCCTGATCGAAGACATGCTCGATGTGTCGCGTATCCGCACCGGCAAGCTGTCGCTACGGCCCAAGGCCTTCGACTTGAGCCAGCTGGTAGGTGGCCTGGTGGAGAATTTCGCTGCCCAGGCCACTGCGTTGGACACGCGTATCGAGTTTCAACGGTGCGAACCGCTGCACGGTGAGTGGGACGAATTTCGCATTGAACAAGTGGTGGTCAACCTGTTGTCCAATGCCTTGCGATATGGTGAGCGCAAGCCGGTGCAGGTACGGGTGTTCGAACAGGACGGCCTGGCGTGCGTGCAAGTGCAGGACCAGGGTATCGGCATTGGTGCGGCCAACCAGCAGCGCATTTTCCAGCAGTTCGAGCGGGTGGCTACCCAGCAAGCCAGCGGCGGATTGGGCTTGGGGTTGTATATATCGGAACAGATCGTGCAGGCCCATGGCGGGTGCATCCGGGTCGACAGTGAAGAGGGCAAGGGTGCCACTTTTACCTTGCAACTGCCGCTGGCAACCTACCAACAACAAAACGACCAGGCGCGGGCAACCTCTGCATGAGCCTGCGGTCTGATGGCCAACTGTAAGCATTTCAAGGCGTTAACATGAGTGAAGATGCACAAGATGTGGTGCTGATCGTCGAGGATGAACCGGCGATTCGCATGATTCTGCGTGACTACCTGGCGGGCGAGGGGTATCACGTGCTGGTGGCCGAAGATGGCGAGCAGGCGTTTGCCATCCTGGCCAGCAAACCGCACCTGGACCTGATGGTGACGGACTTCCGCCTGCCGGGTGGCATCTCCGGGGTGGAGATTGCCGAGCCTGCGGTGAAGTTACGGCCGGACCTGAAGGTGATCTTCATCAGTGGCTACCCGGCGGAGATTCTGGAATCGGGCAGCCCGATCACCCGCAAGGCACCGATCCTGGCCAAGCCGTTTGACCTGGATACCTTGCATGAGCAGATCCAGAGCCTGCTGCGTTAACCTGTTCCGGCCTCTTGGCGGTTTTACCCGCGAAGAGGCCGGAACAGGCTACCTCAGGGTCCGCTCAATACCCCCTATTAACATACTCTCCATCAACCCCACTCCCTGTTCCTCAGGCAGTGCCTTCAACATCCCCGGCAACTGGTTAAGCAGCGTCGCCACCACATGCGCCGTCGCCACCAGGGCTTCCCCTTGCAGCTTCGCCTGCGGCGCAATCAGCCTCAGCAGCCCGGCCTCGTAACGCGAACGCAACAACGCCAAACGCGCCCGCTGCTCGTCACTCAGGCAGCACAAATCCCGCTCGGCCAGCCGAAACTGCATGGGCCGCTCGGCATGCAACTGCCAGTGCGCCGTAATTAGGCAACTCAACGCCGAGGCCCCGCGCGCCATGGCCCGGCGGCCCTGGTCCAGGGTGGCCTGCAGTTCTTCGTACAACTCCTCGATCAGGTCGTACAGCAAGTCCTGCTTGCTCGGGAAGTGATGGTACAGCGAGCCTGCGGTCAGCCCCACATGGGCCGCCAGCTCGCGCATGCTGACCTGGCCAAAGCCCTTTTCGGCAAACAGCGCCATGGCCCGGTCACGTCGCTCTTCAAAATTGGCACAGCGCATTGCGGCATTGACCGGGGGCATGGCGCAGGGTCCTCAATAGGTGAAGAAGCCGCGACCGCTCTTGCGCCCCAGCCAACCGGCCGCGACCATTTCCTTGAGCAGCGGGGCAGGGCGGTACTTGCTGTCGTTGAAGCCCTCATGGAAGGCCTCCATGATCGCCAACAGCGTGTCCAGGCCAATCAGGTCGGCCAGGGCCAGTGGGCCGATGGGCTGGTTGCAGCCCAGGCGCATGCCGGTGTCGATGTCCTCGGCGCTGGCCAGGCCTTCCTGGCGCACGAAGATCGCTTCGTTGATCATCGGCACGAGGATGCGGTTGACCACAAAGCCCGGACGGTTGCCGGCGGTGATCGGTGTCTTGCCGACCTTTTCGGTCACCACCAGCGCCTGGGCATAGGTGCTGTCGCTGGTCTGCAGGCCGCGAATGATCTCCACCAGCGCCATCATCGGCACTGGGTTGAAGAAATGCACACCAATGAAACGCTCGGGGTGCTCGATGCTGGCGGCCAGCTGGGTGACCGACAGCGACGAGGTGTTGGTGGCGATCAGGCAGTCGGCGGCGACGTTGGCGGCCACTTGCTGCAGGATGCGCTGCTTGAGCTGCAGGTTCTCGGTGGCGGCCTCGATCACCAGCTGCGCACCGCTGAGCTGGGCGTAGTCGGTGCTGGTGCGAATGCGGGCTTTGGCGGCTGCGGCCTTGTCCGTCTCCAGGGTGCCTTTGTTGACCTGGCGTTCGAGGTTTTTACTCAAGGTGGCCACGCCACGCTCCAGTGCCGCGTCGGACACGTCCACCAGCAACACCTGGTAGCCGGCCACTGCACACACTTGGGCAATACCGTTGCCCATGGTGCCGGCGCCGATCACGGCGATCTGTTCAATGCTCATGTGTCGGCCTCCCTCAAACGCGTTCGAAGACCAAGGCGATGCCTTGGCCACCACCGATGCACATGGTGGCCAGCGCGTAGCGGCCCTGGATGCGCTGCAGCTCATGGATGGCCTTGGTGGCGATGATCGCGCCCGTGGCGCCCACCGGGTGGCCCAGGGAAATGCCCGAACCGTTGGGGTTGACCTTTTCCGGGTCGAAGCCCAGCTCGCGGGCCACGGCGCAGGCCTGGGCGGCGAACGCTTCGTTGGACTCGATCACGTCCAGGTCCTGCACCTTCAGCCCGGTCTTTTCCAGCACCTTGCGGGTGGCCGGAATCGGGCCCAGGCCCATCAGTTCAGGCTCGACACCGGCGTGGGCGTAACCCACCAGGCGGGCCAGCGGCTTCAGGCCCAGGCGGCGCACGGCGTCGCCCGTCGCCAGCACCAGGCCGGCGGCGCCGTCGTTGATGCCGCTGGCGTTGCCGGCGGTGACGGTGCCGTCTTTCTTGAACACCGGCTTCATGCCGGCCAGTTGTTCAGCGGTCACTTCGCCACGTACATGCTCGTCGACACTGAACTGCACGCTGCCTTTACGGGTTTTCAGTTCAAGCGGCACGATCTGGCTGTCGAAGCGGCCTTCGGCAATGGCGCGGGCGGCGCGGCGCTGGCTGGTCAGGGCCAGTTCGTCCTGCATTTCGCGGGTGATGCCGTGTTTGGCCGAGACGTTTTCGGCGGTGATGCCCATGTGGAAATGCTGGAACGGGTCCTGCAGCACGCCAACGGTGTAGTCGATGCCTTGCAGGTCACCCATGCGCGCGCCCCAGCGTGCCTGTGGCAGCAGGTATGGACCACGGCTCATGGATTCTGCACCCGCTGCAACGGCCACGTCGGTGTCCCCCAGCAACAGCCCCTGGGCCGCCGAAACGATGGCCTGCAGGCCCGAGCCGCACAGGCGGTTGACGTTGAACGCCGGGGTTTCCTTGGGGATGCCGGCGTTCATCGCTGCCACACGGGCCAGGTAGGCGTCACGCGGCTCAGTGGGGATTACCGTACCCATCACCAGATGGCCAATTTGATCGGCGGCCAGGCCCGAACGCTCGATGGCAGCACGGGTAATGGTGCTGGCCAGGTCGGCCAGCGGCAGGTCCTTGAGGGAGCCGCCAAAGCCACCAATGGCTGAACGGACGGCACTGACGACGTAGATTTCTGCGTTGCTCATAGGGGCTCCGATTGCGAAGGCATGGCGGGACCGGGCCAGGCTCTGCGAGAATGGCCGGCGGTCCCGGAGTGGGATCGAGTCTAGGCAAAGGCTCTGTTGCAGCCTATGCCGGAACTGTTCAAACAACCTGGCACTTTTTGCCACTCAGCATAGACAGCGAAAACCGCCATGCGCGATAGCGATTCGGTCGCCGTGTACTTTCTCAACGCCATGCTCCATGCCCTGCGCGACAGCCCCGCCGAGCGTGATGCACAGCTGCGTGCCGTGGGCATCGACCCTCAGCTGCTGGAGCAGCCCCAGGCACGCGTGCCGGCCAGGGCCTTCGCCCAGCTCTGGCTGGCGATGATTCAACGGCTGGACGACGAGTTTTTCTGCCTCGACAGCCATGGCATGCCGCTGGGCAGCTTTGCCCTGATCTGCCGGGGCTTGATACTTGAACCGAACTTGGAAAAGGCCTTGCGCCAATGCATGGGCGGCTTCGGCCTGTTCCTGCGCGACCTGCGTGGCAGCCTGACGGTACGTGGTGGCCGGGCGCAGATCAGTGTGCAGTCGAACATTGCCGACCCGCTGACCCGGGTGTATGCCGAGGAAACGTATTTGGTGCTGATGATTGGCATGCTGTGCTGGCTGGCCGGGCGGCGCATTGCCATCGACCGTACCGAGCTGGCGGTGTCGCGCCCGGCCCAGGAGGACGACCTGCTGCTGTGGGGGCCAGACCTGCGCCTGGGCAGCGGCCGTACCGAGGTGGAATTCGACAGTGCCTACCTGCGGTTGCCGGTGGTACAGGACCTGCCAGCCTTGAAAACCTTCCTGCGCACTGCGCCACAGGGGCTGGTGATTCGCTTTCGGAACCAGAACGGGCTGGTGGCCGAGGTGTACCGGCGCTTGCGCGCACTGCGTTACGGCCAGTGGCCGACATTGGCGGCGCTGGCGCAGCAGCAGGGGGTTAGCGCCAGTACCTTTCGCAGGCAGTTGGACCGGGAGGGGCGGTCATACCAGCAGATCAAGGATGAGGTGCGCCGGGCGATGGCCTTCGAGCGCTTGCGTGAAGGGGTGTTGAGCATCGCCGAAATCGCCGAGCAGGCCGGGTTCCAGGAGCCCAGTGCGTTTCACCGGGCGTTCAAGAAGTGGACCGGGCAGAGCCCAGGGAGCTATCGGGCGCGGTTGGCTGGGCGTTGATGTATCACCTGCGGCGCCCTACGCTCAGGTAAGCGGGTCAGGCTCTCGACCCAGGCCAGTGCCCTTTGGCCACCCCGATAGCCAATCCTGCGCATAGGCAGGAGGCCAATCGACCATTCAGGTGGCCACTGACAGGCATCCAATCTCTTCATTTCTGCCAGGCTGACCGAGCCGGGATAATGGCCGGGTCTTGCTACAAGAGAACCGATTCACAATGAGAGCTGCGTTGAACCTGTTGCTGGTGATTCTGCTGGCGCTGAACTTGCGGCCGATCCTGACCAGTATCGGCCCGTTACTCGAACCTATGCGTGCCAGCACTGGCCTAGGCTACCAGCAGGCCGCCTTGCTGACGGCGTTGCCGGTGCTGTGCATGGGGCTGGTACCGTTGCAGCAACCCTGGCTGCGGCGCTGGATCAGCGAGCATGGCGGCATGCTCGGTGGCCTGGCTGCGATTGCCCTGGGCTGCCTGTGGCGGCTGCAACTGGACAGCGCGTGGGCGTTGATTGCCAGTGCAGTGGTCGCTGGCCTGGGCGTGGCGGTGGTGCAAGGTATGATGCCAGGGTTGGTCAATCGATGGTTCCCCGGGCGGCTGGCCGGGGCGATGGGCCTGTATTCGGCGGCACTGATGACGGGCGGTGGCCTGGCGGCCGTGCTTGGGCCACATGTCAGCGGCCACTTCGGCCACTGGCAGGCCGGCCTGGGCCTTTGGGCAGCCCCGGCCGTGCTGGCGGTGCTGGCCTGGGCCGTGCTGCGGCCACGTCAGGAAGTACCGAGGCTGACGGGTGCTGCGGGTGGACACTGGTTTGGCACTCGCCGGGCGTGGTTGCTGGCCTTGTACTTCGGCCTGATCAATGGCGGCTACACCAGCATGGTGGCCTGGTTGCCGGCCTACCATATCGAGCACGGAGGCAGTGCCCAGGGCGGCGCCGACCTGGTCGGCCTGATGACCATTTTCCAGGTGGCCGGTGCGCTCGGCCTGCCACTGCTGCTGCGGCGCTGGGCAGACCGACGCCCAGGCCTTTGGCTGGCACTGGCGATTCAGCTGGCGGGCTTCCTCGGCCTGCTGCTGGCACCCACGGTGGCTGCAGGACTGTGGGTCGCCATGATCGGCTTTGGCTTGGGTGCCTGCTTCAGCCAGAGCCTGACGCTGACCCTGGAGCACCTCAAGACGCCTGCCGAGGCCGGCAGCCTGGCGGCATTCGTACAGGGGATCGGCTTTATCATCACCGGTATCGTGCCGTACATCACCGGCTGGTTGCGTGACGTGAGTGGCGACTTCCAAGCATCGTGGACGCTGCTGACCGTGACCGTGATGGCGATGTTGCTGGTAACCGCCTGTTTCAACCCGCGTGGCTATGCTGCGGCCATCGCGCGCCCTCCCGCGACGGGCAGGGCCGCGCCGGTCAGCTGAGGCGTTTAAGGGTATCGCGCACCCGGTCCAGTGCCGGGTCGATGTCCAGCAGCTCGATAGCGCCAAAGCCCAGCAACAGCCCCGGGCGTACCGGGGCTTTGCTGAACAACGGTGCCAGCGAATACAGGCCCACCTCCACCTTGCTGAACCACAGTGACGGGTCGCCGCCCAGGCGCGCCAGGATACGTTCGCGGCAGGCGCTGTAAACCTCGTGGCAGCGGCGGATGTGCTTGTTCAGGTGGCCTTCGCCCAAAAAGCCCGCCAGCGCCCACTGCAGCAGGTAGAGCTGGTCGGCCAGGCCTTTGCGGCCTTCCAGGCGAATGTGCAGTTCCATGGGGCGGTCCGGAGCGGGGGAGTGCTCAGGATAGCGGATTGGCCAGACAGGGGCATGGAGCCGCAAAGCGGCCCCCATAATCTCAGAGCCGGGCCGTACTCACCGTGATATAGCCCTTGTCGGCGACTGCGATGCGTATCACCGTTTCATCCGCTGGCGCCTTGCGGTTGCGCTTGATGCGCACGCCGTCGACTGCGGCCGCTTTCAGGTGTTCCGCGATGGCCCGCCCGTTCTGGTCGAAGAACACCTCGCTGGCCAGCAACTCGATTCGCTCGACCAGTTGCCGGGAGTGTTCGTCGGTGGCGCAGAAGAACATCACCCCCGACAGGTGCGGATCCTCTTCGGGGTTGCAGATGTCATGGGCCAGCATTTCGCACAAGCTCCTGCGCAGTTCGGCAATGGAGCGGGCGTAATGGTGCATACGGAGCCTCCTCTGGATCGCGACCTTGCGGTTTCCAGTGCCGATCTTGTTTTTTGCGTGCAGAGGCAGCAAGCAGGATGCTTCCGAAAACGTTGTGGGAAATTTCTGAGGGCGCCGGAATACCACCCCTGACGGGCCGGCGGCAGATGTTTGCTGCCGGCGCGACACAAGCCCGCGCCGGCAGCACCACCGCGCAGCTTGGGCTAGCGTTGAACCTGCTGCTTGAACCGCAACCGCCAGCCATGCAGCAACGGCTCGGTATAGCCACTTGGCTGTTCGCGCCCTTTGAACACCAGCTCTCGGGCGGCGCGAAACGCATGCGATGCCTCGAAGTTGGCCGCCATTGGCCGGTACGCCGGGTCTCCGACATTCTGTTGGTCTACCACCTTGGCCATGCGTTGCAGAGTCGCCTCGACCTGCTCGGCACCCACCACGCCATGGTGCAGCCAGTTGGCGATGTGCTGCGCTGAAATGCGCAGGGTGGCGCGGTCCTCCATCAGGCCCACATCGTGGATATCCGGTACCTTGGAGCAGCCGACACCTTGTTCGACCCAGCGCACCACGTAACCGAGGATGCCTTGGCAGTTGTTGTCCAGTTCAGCCTGGATATCGTCGGCACTCCAGGGCCGCTCTGGGCTGACCGGTACGCTGAGCAGGTCGTTCAGCAATGCGTGGCGCTGGGCGTTCAGATCGACTGCTTCCAGCGCCTGCTGCACCGCTGCCACGTCTACCTCATGGTAATGCAGCGCATGCAGCGTTGCGGCCGTCGGCGAGGGCACCCAAGCGGTGTTGGCCCCGGCCTTGGGCTGGGCAATTTTCTGTTCGAGCATGGCCGCCATCAGGTCGGGCATGGCCCACATGCCCTTACCGATCTGCGCCTTGCCGCGTAATCCGCAGGCCAGCCCCACCAGCACGTTGCTGCGTTCGTAGGCCTGGATCCAGGCACTGCCTTTCATGTCGCCCTTGCGCAGCATGGCACCGGCTTCCATGGCGCTGTGCATCTCGTCCCCGGTGCGGTCGAGGAAACCGGTGTTGATGAACACCACCCGTGATGCAGCACTGGCGATGCAGGCTTTGAGGTTGACGCTGGTGCGCCGCTCTTCGTCCATGATGCCCATCTTCAGGGTATGCGCGGGTAAGCCCAACAGGGCCTCGACGCGGCCGAACAGCTGGTCGGCAAAGGCCACTTCGGCCGGCCCGTGCATTTTCGGCTTGACGATGTACAGGCTGCCTTCGCGCGAGTTGCCTCGGCGCTTGAGGTCGTGCAGGCCGATCAGGCTGGTGACCACGGCATCGAGGATGCCTTCCGGGATTTCCCGGCCATCGCGGTCGTGGATCGCCGGGTTGGTCATCAGGTGGCCAACGGTGCGAATGAACAGCAGCGAACGGCCTGGCAAGGTCAGTGGCTGGCCGTTTGCACCGTGATACTGGCGGTCGGCGGCCAAGGTGCGGCTGAAGGTTTTGCCGCCCTTGCTGACCTGTTCGCTGAGGTCGCCTTTCATCAGTCCCAGCCAGTTGCGATAGACATTGACCTTGTCGTCGGCATCGACGGCCGCCACTGAGTCTTCGCAGTCGATGATGGTGGTCAGTGCGGCTTCCAGCAGGATGTCCTTGACCCCGGCCAGGTCCTGCTGGCCGATGATGTTGGCCGGGTCGATCCGGATTTCGAAATGCAGTTGGTGGTGCTGCAGCAGGATCGCAGTTGGCGTGTTTGGCTCGCCTTGGTAGCCACGCATTTGCGCGGGGTTTTGCAAGCCAACCTGGCGGCCATCGGCCAGGGTGACCAGCAGTGCGCCCTGGTTGATCGCGTAGGCCTTGGCGTCGCTGTGTGAGGCGCCGGCAAGCGGGGCTGAGGTATCGAGGAATTGCCGGCCATAGGCAATCACCTTGGCGCCGCGCACCGGATTGTAGCCTTGGCCGCGCTCGGCACCCGCGGTTTCGGCGATGGCATCGGTGCCGTAGAGGGCATCGTACAGTGAACCCCAGCGGGCGTTGGCGGCGTTGAGGGCGTAGCGGGCATTACTCAGCGGCACGACCAGTTGCGGGCCGGCTTGTACGGCGATCTCGCCGTCGACGTTGTGGGTGCTGATTTGCACGTCTTCGGGTGCATCCACGAGGTAGCCGATGCCTTGCAGGAAGTGCTGGTAGGCGGCCATGTCGCGGATCGGGCCGGGGTGCTGGCGGTGCCAGTTGTCCAGTTCGGCCTGCAGACGCTCGCGTTCGGCGAGCAGGGCACGGTTTTGCGGGGCGAGGTCGTGGACCAGGGTGCTGAAGCCTTGCCAGAAGGGGGCGGCTTCGATGCCGGTGCCGGGGAGCACTTCGTCTTCGATGAAGCGCTGGAGGATGGGGGCTATCTGGAGTTGATGGTTTGGCATTGTCTGTCCGCTCGATGTTCAGTCTTCAGGAAATGGGGTGCCTGTGCTGGCCTCTTCGCGGGTGAGCCCGCGAAGAGGCCAGCACAGGATTTACAGAACAGCTGCCCCGACCTTGGCCACCTGGGCGTCTTGCTCGGACTTGACCCCGGACACACCGATGGCACCCACCACCTGGCCGTCCACCCGCAACGGCACGCCACCTTCCAGGCTGGTCAGCAGCGGTGCAGTGACAAATGCAGTACGGCCACCATTGACCATCTCTTCGTAATCCCGTGTTTCCTTGCGCCCCAGCGCAGAGGTCCGAGCCTTTTCCACGGCAATGTAGGCACTGGCTGGCGCACAGCCGTCCATGCGCTCCAGGGCTAGCGGGTGACCTCCGTCGTCAACCACGGCGATGGTGACGTTCCAGTGTTGGGCCAGGGCTTCCTGGCGGGCGGCGGCCAATACGCGGGCGACTTCGGCCTGGCCGATCACGAACTTGCTATGCATGGGGGGGCTCCGGGTTCAAGGCTGCTTCGACAATTTCTATCCAGTGCCGTACCGGCGTACGCCCGGCCCCGTCGAGGTGGGCCTGACAGCCGATGTTGGCGGTGGCGATGACGTGCGGTTTGCCGCTTTCCAGTGCGTTGAGGCGGTTGTCACGCAGTTGCAGTGACAATTCGGGCTGGGTCAGCGAATAGGTGCCCGCCGAGCCGCAGCACAGATGGCCGTCCGGCACAGCGGTGAGGGTAAAGCCCAGGCGCGTCAGCAGCGCTTCCACCGCGCCGCCCAGCTTCAGGGCATGCTGCAGGGTACAAGGGCAATGGAAGGCCAGGCGCTGTTCGGCGCACAGGCCTAGTTGCTCGATCGGCTCATCGCGCAGCACTTCTACCAGATCGCGGGACAGGGCGCTGACCCGCGCGGCTTTGGCGGCGTAATGGGGGTCTTTTTCCAGCAGGTGGCCGTAATCACGCACGAACGCGCCGCAGCCGCTGGCGGTTTGCACAATGGCCTCGGCCCCCGCTTCGATGGCAGGCCACCACGCGTCGATATTGCGCCGTGCACGATGCAGGCCTTGCTCTTGGGCATTGAGGTGGTAGTCCACCGCGCCACAGCAGCCGGCCTGGTGGATCGGCTGCACGCTGATGCCCAGGCGGTCCAGCAGGCGCGCGGCGGCGGCGTTGGTGTTGGGCGACAAGGCCGGCTGCACGCAGCCTTCCAGCATCAACACCCGGCGTGCATGGCGCGGTGCCGGGCGCTGGCCAGGGGCGACCACCCGTGCCGGCAGTTTGCGCTTGAGTGCGGCCGGCAGCAGCGGGCGCAAGGCCTGGCCGCCACGGGTCAGGGCCTTGAACAGCGCCGGACGTGGCACCACGGCTCGCAGGCCCTGGCGCAGCAGGCGCTGACCGAGCGGGCGCGGCACCTGTTGTTCGACAACGGCGCGGCCGATGTCCAGCAGGTCGTGGTACTTCACCCCTGAGGGGCAAGTGGTTTCGCAGTTGCGGCAGGACAGGCAACGGTCCAGGTGCAGTTGCGTGCTGGCCGTGATCGGCTCGCCTTCGAGCAGTTGCTTGATCAGGTAGATGCGCCCGCGCGGGCCGTCCAGCTCATCGCCCAGCAACTGGTAGGTGGGGCAGGTGGCGGTGCAGAAACCGCAGTGCACGCAGGAGCGCAGGATGCTTTGCGCCTCGTCGGCGCGGGCCAGGCGTCGGGAGGCTTCACTCAGGTTGGTTTGCATGGTCTGGCCTCACAGGTTTGGGTACAGGCGGCCAGGGTTGAACACGCCCTGGGGGTCGAGCTGTTGCTTGAGCGTCTGGTGGTAGCGCATCAGTGCAGCCGGCAGCGGCGGGCTACTGTCCGCTCCAGCGGTGTAGCAGGTGGCGTGGCCGCCCACGTTGGCGACCAGGTCGCGAATGGCCTGTGCCGGTGCGCTGGACGTGAGCCAGCGTTGCGCTCCACCCCAGTCGATCAGTTGCTGGCCGGGCAGGTCCAGCTCGCCGATGGCGTTGGGCAGTGACAGGCGCCACAGCGGTGCAGGGCTGTTGAAGAATGCCAGGCGCTGCTCGCGCAGGTCGCTCCAGAACCCGCTGTCGAGGGTTGCGCCGCCCAGTCGCTGACGTGCCGACTGAACCGAACCTTCGCCGCCTTCCAGGCGCAGGTACAGCGCTTCGCCGTCATGGCAAGCCGCGCTGATCGGCAGAGGCTGCTGGCCCCATTCGGCCAACTCGGCCAGCGCCTCATGCCGGCCCATTGGCAGGCGCAGGCTCAGGCACTGGCGCGGCCGGGGCAGTACTTTCAACGAAACCTCGGTCAGCAGTCCCAGGCAACCGAAGCTGCCCGCCATCAGCCGTGATACATCGTAACCGGCCACGTTCTTCATCACTTCGCCACCAAAGCGCAGCAACTTGCCGTGGCCGGTGATCACCCGCGTGCCAAGTACATAATCACGTACCGACCCGGCCCATGGCCGCCGGGGGCCAGACAAGCCGGCGGCGACCATGCCGCCCAAGGTGGCGTCCGGGCCCAGGTGTGGCGGTTCACAGGGAAGCATCTGGCCGGCTTCGTGCAGCGCCGCTTCGATCTCGCGCAGCGGTGTGCCGGCGCGGGCGGTGAGCACCAGTTCGGTCGGGTCGTAGCTGACGATGCCACGGTGGCTGCGGGTGTCGAGTACTTCGCCAGCTACAAGGTTGCCCAGCCTGGCTTTGCTGTTACTGCCCTGGATACGCAGCGGTGTGCCTTGGTTCAGCGCCTGGCCGACCTGCTCCAGCAGGGCCTGGCTGTTGTCGCGGTCCATGCTCATCAGAAGCGCTCCAGCTCGGGGAAGGGCAGTTGCCCATGGTGCACATGCATGGCGCCGAACTCGGCGCAGCGGTGCAGCGTGGGAATGTTCTTACCGGGGTTGAGCAGGCCCTGCGGGTCGAAGGCGGCCTTCACCGCGTGGAACAGGGTGATTTCGTCGCTGTTGAACTGCGCGCACATCTGGTTGATTTTCTCGCGGCCTACGCCGTGCTCGCCCGTAATGCTGCCGCCTACCGCCACGCACAGTTCGAGGATCTTGCCGCCGATGGCTTCGGCGCGCTCCAGTTCACCTGGCAGGTTGGCATCGAACAGGATCAGCGGGTGCATGTTGCCGTCGCCGGCATGGAACACGTTGGCCACGCGCAGGCCGTATTCCGCGGACAGGTCACTGATGCCCTTGAGTACCCGTGGCAGTTCGCGGCGCGGGATGGTGCCGTCCATGCAGTAGTAATCCGGCGAGATGCGCCCCACCGCCGGGAAGGCGTTCTTGCGCCCGGCCCAGAAACGCACGCGCTCCGCTTCGTCGCGGGCCAGCCGTACCTCGCGGGCCCCGGCGTGCGCCAGGACGGCGGCCACCCGTTCACAATCGTCATGCACATCGGCCTCGACGCCATCCAGTTCGCACAACAGGATGGCTGCCGCGTCCACCGGGTACCCGGCATGAATGAAGTCTTCGGCGGCGCGGATGGCCAGGTTGTCCATCATCTCCAGGCCGCCGGGAATGATACCGGCAGCGATGATTTCGGCGACTGCCCGGCCGGCGTCCTCAACACTGTCGAAACTGGCCAGCAGCACCCGCGCCACCTGGGGCTTGGGGAGCAGCTTGACGGTCACTTCCGTGACGATGCCGAGCATGCCTTCGGATCCGGTGAACAGCGCCAGCAGGTCGAAGCCCGGGCTGTCCAGCGCATCGCTGCCGAGGGTCAGGCGTTCTCCTTCCACCGTGAGGATTTCCACCTTGAGCAGGTTGTGCACGGTCAGGCCGTATTTCAGGCAGTGCACGCCTCCGGCGTTTTCGGCGACGTTGCCACCGATGGAGCAGGCAATTTGCGAGGACGGGTCTGGTGCGTAGTACATACCGTGCGGGGCGGCCGCCTGGGAGATGGCCAAGTTGCGCACGCCGGGTTGCACACGGGCGTAACGGCCCTGTGGATTGACCTCTAGAATGCGGTTGAAGCGCGCCATTACCAGCAGGATCCCCTTGGCCAGCGGCAGGGCGCCGCCCGACAGGCCGGTACCGGCGCCACGGGCTACCACGGGTACGCCGCGCTGGTGGCAGAGCCTGAGCAAGGCCTGCACCTGCTCCAGGCGCTCGGGCAGCACCACCAGCAGCGGTACCGTGCGATAGGCCGACAGGCCGTCACATTCGTAGGGTTTGAGGTCTTCTTCGCGGTACAGGATATCGAGGTCTGGCAGGGCCTTGCGCAGCGCCTGCAACAGGTCCGCCTGGTCTACGGTGGGCAGCGCGCCATCGACGCGTTCGTCGTACAGGATATTCATCGGCTCACTCGGCAACGTTTTTGTTGTTGTTGGCAAAGCGGTCACCGTTGCAGCCTGCACGTGCCAGCGGCACTGGTCGAGTGCGTCGTTCACTGGTCCTACCAGTTTTTCTGCCAAGGGCTGGTTATTGACGGCTTTGCCTGGCTAGATTGGAGCCATCGGTCGAGGTGGTCCTACCAGTAGGAGAAGGCGTGATGGGTGCTGAGGGCAAGGCCAAGGTCGCCGACCAGGTGGCCGAGCGTGTGGAGCGGCTGATCGTTGACGGCGTACTCAAGGTGGGCCAGGCCTTGCCGTCGGAGCGGCGGTTGGTGGAGAAGCTAGGGTGTTCACGCTCGGCACTGCGCGAAGGGCTACGCATTTTGCGGGGGCGCGGCATCATCGATACCGAACAGGGGCGGGGCTCGTTCGTCGCCGACCTGACAGGGCAGTCGGGTGCCACACCGTTGATGCATTTGTTTGGCTCGCAGCCGCGTACGCTGTTCGACTTGCTGGAAGTGCGGGCGCTGCTGGAAGCAGAGTCGGCGCGGCTGGCGGCGTTACGGGCCACCGAGGTTGACCGCTTGCTGATTCGGCGGCGCTACGAAGAGATGCTGGCCGCGCACGAGGCACCAGACGCGATCGATGCCCGTGAACACGCACGTCGCGACCACGCTTTCCACCGGGCGATCAGTGAGGCGTCACACAACCCGGTGCTGGTGCATACCTTGCAATCGCTCAGCGACCTGACCTTGAGCACGGTGTTTGCCTCGGTCAACAACCTGTATTGCCGGCCGGCGCAGAAGCGCCAGATCGACCGCCAGCATGCACGCTTGTATCAGGCGGTGATGGAGCAGTTGCCGGAGCAGGCGCAGCGGGCGGCGCGCGAGCATATCAACGGGATTCGCGACAGTTTGCGGGAAATCGAGCAGGAGGAACAGCGCCTGGTCAGGGCGACCATGCGTATGGATGGTTGGGGGTGAATGTATGCCTGTACCGGCCCTTTCGCGGGCGAGCCCGCGAAAGGGCCGGTACAGGCTGACTTCAATGATCGGCTATACGGTCATCCTGCGACAGAATGGCCCGGGCCAGCTCTTCATCATTGGCTTGCAGCCCAGGGTGGTCCTTGCGGGCTTGTTCCAGCGCCGACTCCACATAGGCACCACGGATTGCACCGCCACTGGCAACGAAGGCAGAAAGTTCATCGCGTGCCGGGATGATCCGTTTATCGTCCTTGAAGGTCGAGTAAAGCGAGGCGGAGATACCGGCCGAGGTGGCGACGTCGCCCGCATCGACGCGGGCCAGGGCAGCACCGGCAGGCAGCAGGAGCAGCAGCGCAGGAGCGAGGAGTAGGTGGCGCATGTCGTGTTCTCCAGTAGCGTGAAGCCCAAGGTAATAAACCACTCAACGATTAAGAGAGCACGCAGGAGGTGGTAGTTCCCTTGGGGGGCCACGAAATGGTTTGTGTGGGGGCTATGACGGGAGGGACGGGGAATGGGATGTTCTGGCTGCAGGCGAGCAACCGCCGTCCAGATTGCCTGAAGATAGATTGACCGTGGCGGGCCGGGCGTGATTTGCTCGGCGCTACGGCTTCTTCGCGGGTGAACCCGTGAATGGCCCGACACGATCATTCAAAGGAAAATGAAGGTTCGCCGATGTCCGACTACACGCTGCATTGCTTCGCCGAATCCGGCAACGCCTACAAGGCCGCGCTTATGCTTGAACTCACTGGCCAGGCCTGGCAGCCGGTTTTCGTCGACTTCTTCAACGGCCAGACCCGCGAGCCAGGCTGGCGCGATGAGGTGAACGAGCAGGGCGAGGTGCCGGTGCTGGAGCACGCGGGCAAAACCTTCACCCAGTCTGCGCTGATCCTGGAATACCTTGCCGAACAGACCGGCCAGTTCGGCCCGCGTGATGAAGACGAAAAACGCGAGATCTGGCGCTGGATGCTGTTCGACAACCACAAGTTCACCAGCTATTACGCCGCGCTGCGCTTTCTGTTCTGCCTGAAGAAAACGGGGGAAACGGACGTGACGCGATTCCTGCGTGAGCGTGCCACGGCGGCTTACCGTATTGTCGACGCACACCTGGCAAAAACGCCGTTCATGGTTGGCGGCCGGCTGACCATCGCCGACCTGTCGTTGGCGGGGTATGTGTTCATGCCTGAAGATACAGGGATCCCGCTGGTAGAGTTCACTCATATCGAGGCTTGGAAGGCGCGAATCCAGGCGCAGCCGGGGTGGAAGCATCCGTATGAGCTGATGCCGCGTACGGCATCCTGAGGCCTTCGCGGCACTGTAAGGCTCAGATGGACAACCGTACCACCCGGTTGTCCAGCACTTGCTGTTCTTGCCCCCGCCGCTTGTTCACCACCAGCTCGCCAATGGCAATCAGCCGCGTGCGCGTGATGTTGCGCGACAACCCCAGCAACTGCGCGGTATGCACCTGGTTGTAGTGGCAGAACCGGTAGGCCGAGCGCAGCAAGGCGTTTTCCACCTTCTCGTACAGGTCGCCCGGCTGCTCCTCGTACAGCTGGCTGAACGCCCGCTGCAACAAGTCGTCTACACCATTGCCAGCCGTCTCTTCCTCTTGCCGCTCGATGCGCAGGTTGGACAGGCGCAGGTCCTGCGCCTGCACCGTGCCGTCGCCGCAAGTGAGCAAGCTGTGATGAATCACGTTCTCCAGCTCGCGGATATTGCCCGGCCAGCTGTATTCCACCAGCTTGGCCTGGGCTTTGGCGCTGAGCTCCACCGGGCCGTAGCCCAGCCGGTCGCTGTAGCTGCGAATGAAGTGCCGGGCCAGTGGCAGGATGTCACCCGGGCGGTCGCGCAGCGGGTGCAACTGTAAGGTCACCACGTTGAGCCGGTAGTACAGGTCTTCACGAAAATGCCCGGCGTTGATGGCCTTTTCCAGCTGCACGTTGGTTGCGGCCAGGACCCGCACATTGATCGGGATGCTCTTGCGCGACCCTAGCCGCACCACCTCGCGCTCTTGCAGCACGCGCAGCAACTTGACCTGGATAGGCAGGGGCAGGTCGCCGATTTCGTCGAGGAACAGCGTGCCGCCATTGGCTTCCTCGAACCAGCCGGCCTTGGCCGCCAGCGCGCCTGTGAAGGCGCCTTTCTCATGACCGAACAGTTCGGCCTCCACCAGCGACTCGGAGAACGCCCCGCAGTTGACTGCCACGAATGGGCCGTTGCGCCGGCCGCTGAGGTTGTGGGTGTGGCGTGCGACCAGCTCCTTGCCCGTACCGGTTTCGCCGATGATCAGGACGCTGGCCTCGCTGGGGGCGACCTGTTGCAAGTGGGCGAGCAGCGCCTGCGACCTTGGGTCTTCGAAGACCTGTGCGGTCGCCCTGATCGAGGTAGCCAGTGTCGGTGACGGGGGAAGGGTCAGCAGTTGCATGGGCAATCCTCAGGAATAGAAGGATGGGGCAGGGCGCTTGTCGTTGAGAGCCCACTCGCCGAGTTCGTGGATGCGGTAGTCCACCGGATCGTGCAGGGTTTGTGTGCGCAGGTTGCGCCAATGGCGATCGAAGCGCAGCGAGGCATGGGTGGCGCGTGCGCCGGTGACCTCGAACAGGCGGTTGCAGATGTCCAGGCCGTGGCGGCTGGCGGCGACCTTGGCGGTGCCGATGGCCAGGGCCAGGTCGCCGCGCTCTTCTGCCGTGAGGGCATGTTCCTTGGCCCAGGCGGCATCCAGCTGGCGTGCGGCCCGTTCGATCAGCAGACGCACGCTTTCAAGGCCAACCCAGAACTCGCCGTAATGGCGCAGCACATAAGGGTCTTCGGCACTGCTGGCGGCGCTGGAGCGGAACCACGGCCGGCCTTCCTTGAGGGTGTACTGGCGGGCTTCTTCGAAGGCGCCTTCGGCAATGCCGAGGAACAGGTTGGCGAAGTGCAGCTGGGCAATCAGCGGGCGCAGGGCGGCGAACGGAGTGCTCAGCGGGCCTGGGTCGAGTAGCAGTTCGTTGTGCTCTACCCGCACCCGCTCGAACGTGGCGCTGCCACTGTCGGTCTGGCGTTGACCGATGTTGTTCCAGTCGCTATGCAGGCTGATGCCGGTGCGGCCACTGGGGATGGCGGCAATCAGCAGCTTGCCGCCGGCACGTTCGTCCACCGCCGAGGCGATGAGCATTTCCGAGTCGCTGGCGCCGGAGCAGAAGCTTTTCTTGCCCGAAAATTCGCACCAGCCATCGAAGTGCTTGACCACGGTGCGGGTGTCCAGCGGGTTCAGGGCATTGCCCCAAAACCACTGTTTGCGGGCGGTCTGTTCGAACCAGGGCTGCCATTGGTCGGGGCGTGAGAACAGGCGCACGGTGGCCAGCATCAGGTGGTGAAAGCCGAACACATGGGCAATGGAGCTGTCGACCCGGGCGAACTCGCGCACCACCGCGAACGTGTCGTGCCAGTTGGCACCCTGGCCACCGAAGGCCTGCGGGATCACCAGCGACAGCAGGCCGCTGTCACGCAGGGCATCGCGCTCGGCTTTCGGGGTGCCGCCGCGCTCGTCGCGTTCTACGGCGGTCTGGGCAAACTGCCCGGCCAGTTCGCGGGCGATGGCCAAGGCCGGGCGCAGCGGGGTATTCACAGGTGCATTCATGATCGCTCCTCAGGCGCTTTTACGCAGTGCGTGGTGAGCGCCGAACAGCGGCACGGCACGCTCTGCAGCCAGGCGGATGCGGGCGGCGAGGGCATCGCTGGACACGCGATAGTCGGCCAGTTCTGCCTGGCTGGCGAACACGCCGATTGGCAGGGTCAGGGCTTGCAGGAAGCTGAACAGCGGGCGCAACTGATGGTCGAGCACCAGCGCATGGCGTTCGCTGCCGCCGGTGGCGGCGAGCAGAACCGGGGTGTCGACCAGGGCATCCTGGCCGATCAGGTCGAACAGGTGCTTGAAGTGGCCAGTAAAGCTGCCGCGGTACACGGGGGTGGTCACCACCAGCAGGTCGGCTTTTTCCACCAGGCGCAGTTGCTGCTCGACGGTGTCGGGCAGTTCGCTGCGCCACAGGGCGCTGCCCAGTGGGCGGGCGATGTCGCCCAGTTCGATCAGGTGCGGCTTGATGTGCAGGTGTTCAGCCAGCTCAGCGAGGATCGCCTCGGTCAGGGCCAGGGTGCGTGAAGGGCGGGAAGTGCCGCCGGACAGGGCTACGACATTCAGTGGGGGGCTCATGGGCAGGTCTCCGGTTCGGGTTGAGCGGGGGACTTTGCTTGAGCAATCGTCGTGCCGGGTTCTAATGTTCTTCTAAATCAATAAGTTATCGCGTTAGCAGGTTTGCGTCGCTGTTGCCGGGCGGGCGTTTCGTGTTGATTGGGTGTTGCGCTGCGAACAGTTGGCCAGGTGTTGGCGGCTGTGCAGTGGAGAGAGTTATAGAGGATTATCGTTCGTTAAAAAAAGAATAAGAATTCATATTGTTATGCATTTTTATGGATAAGCCGCCGTCTTGCCGGTATTGACAATGCCCTGTACGAACGTCACCAGTTGATCCCTCGCGGTGATCACGCTTCCCCATTGCGCCTGCCCGCACAGCAAACCCAGTACGGCATGGGCAATCGACCGCGCTCGGAGTGCCGGCAGCCCGCACTCTGCGGCGACAATGTCACTGAGCAGCCCGCTGTATTGCGTTTTCAACTGTTCGATTTGCAACAGTTGCTCTGTGTTCAGGTTCATGGCTTCCCGCGTCAGCAACACCAGTTTGTCGGGGTTGGCCTGGCTATACGTCACGAAAGCCTGCACAAAGCGCGGCAAGCGTTCACTGGTGGTACGGGCGCCTTTGACGCATTGTCGGGTTTCGTACAGCAGGTCGGTCAGGCTCGACTCGATCAGTTCGAACAGCAGCCCCTGTTTGCTCTCGATGTGGTGGTACAGCGAGCCGGCGTGCAGGCCCAGGTGGCTGGCCAGGTCACGCAGGCCTATGGCCTGGTAGCCATGGCTGGCAAACAAGGCGCTGGCCGCCTCCAGCAGGCGGTCCCGAGCGTGCGGGGTGGGTACAGGCGAGACGCTGGAAGCGGGCATGGAAGCACCTGTCGGCGAATTGATGTTTGACCAAATGTAAGACAACAGGCATCTTACGAAAAGACTCAATCGCGGAGGTGTTTTGTGGAAAATCAAACGGTGGTGATCGTAGGTGGTGCCTCGGGTCTGGGCCTGGAAACAGCTCGGCTGATGGTAAAACGTGGTGCCGGCAAAATCGGCCTGATCGACCGCAACGAGCAATTGCTGGTACAAGCTGCAGAAGAGCTGCGCGGGCAGGGTGTAGACGTGGTAATCGCGGTAGGCGACATTGCCCGCAAGGACACCGCCCATGCAGCCTTCGCCCAGATCGTCGAAGGCTTTGGGCGGGTGCATTGCCTGGTCAACAGTGCGGCCATCTACCCGCGTAAGGACATCTTCGAGATCACTGACGACGAGTGGGACCTGGAGAACGCCGTCAACATCAAGGGCACCTACCACATGATGGTCGCCGCAGTGCGCCACATGCAGCAGTACGTGGCGGCCCCGGCGGTGACCGGGCGTATCGTCAACGTGACGTCGGTGGACGCCTTCAAGGCCCACCCGCAAAACGCCCACTATGCCGCCACCAAGGCAGCGGTGGTAAGCCTGACCAAATCGTTTGCCCAGGCCTGTGCCAAGGACCAGATCCTGGTCAACTCGGTAGCCCCGGCCGGTTTTGCCACCGAGCGCGCCAAGCAGCTGGGCTTCCTCGGCGAGCTGGCGGCAGCCAACCCGCTGGGCCGTGCTGCGGAACCGGCAGAAATCGCCGAGTGGATCGTGATGATGGGCAGCAGCCGCAACAGCTACGCCACCGGTGAAAACGTGATTGTCAGCGGGGGCTACATCTATGCCTGAAGTCGCATTTCCCGAGGGCTACCAGTGCGCGCTGGTGACCGGGGCTACCAGCGGTATCGGCAAGGCCATCGTTCTGGCGCTGCGTGATGCCGGCCTGCAAGTGATTGCCGTGGGGCGCAGCGCTGAGGCGTTGGCCGAGCTGGCTGGCGAGCCGGGTGTGACCACCTTGCAGGCGGATGTGCGTGATTACGGTTCGCTGGCTGCCGCGCTGGAAGGGCAAGCGGTGGATGTGCTGGTCAACAACGCGGGCATTCTGTCCACCCGGGCTGCATTCCAGGACATCGACGACGCCGAAATCGACAACATGCTCGACATCAACCTCAAGGCGCCGTTACACCTGGCGCGCCAGGTGCTGCCAGGTATGGTCGAGCGGGGAAGGGGGCACCTGTTCTTCATTGGCTCCAGTGCTGGCCGAGCGCCGCACCCGGGCGCAGCGGTGTACGGCGCGTCCAAGGCCGGGGTTAGCCTGTTCTGCGATGCCTTGCGCTGCGACCTGCTGGGCAGTGGCGTACGGGTGACCGAGATAGCCCCGGGCCGGGTGCAGACCCAGCTGTACAAGACCGCCATGGGCATGCAGGCGGCGGGCAGTGAACTGTATGACGGTTATGAGTCGATCCAGCCGGAAGATATCGCCCAGCTATTGCTGGCGGCGCTAAAGATGCCGCGGCAGGTGGATGTCTCGCGGTTGGAAGTGTTCCCCACAGCGCAGGCGGTGGGGGGCGGGCGGATGGTCAAGACCGCGGGTTGATCCGACGGTTCTATCGCCTGTACCGGCCTCTTCGCGGGCACGCCCGCGAAGAGGCCGGTACAGGCAATGCAGATTTGAGTAAATAGGTGCTTGACCACATGTAAGACAACATATAACTTACATCAAGACTGCTTCAGCCGGTCGAGACAACTACAAAGCATTGCAGGGGATATGACGATGACTGCGACATCATGCCGGGTCGGCGTGGACATAGGCGGCACCTTCACCGATATCGCGCTGGACGTGAATGGCGTGCTGCATTCGACCAAGATCCTGACCGACTACGAGCTGCCTGAACGGGCCATCCTCACCGGCGTGCGCCAGGTGGTGGAGCAGGCGGGCCTGGCCCTGTCGGACATCGACCAGTTGATCCATGGCACCACCTTGGCCACCAACGCCCTGATCGAGCGCCGTGGCGCGCGCACCGCCTTCATCACTACCGAAGGCTTCCGGGACACACTGGAAATGCGCACCGAAAATCGTTTCGAGCAGTACGACATCAACATCGCCTTGCCGCCGCCACTGATCGATCGTGAACACCGCTACACCCTGCGTGAGCGCCTGAATGTCAAAGGCCAGGTGCTGATCGCCCCTGCGCAGGCCGAGATCGATGCCCTGGTCGAGCGCATTGCCGAAGGCAACTACGAAAGCGTGGCCATTGGCTTCATTCACAGCTACGTCAACGGTGCTCACGAACGCCAGTTGCGCGATGCCCTGCAGGCGCGACTGCCGCAGTTGTCGATTTCCATTTCCAGCGAAGTCTCGCCGCAGATGCGTGAGTTCGAGCGCTTCAACACCGTGTGTGCCAATGCTTACGTCAAACCGCTGATCAAGTCTTACCTGGACCGCCTGGTGGTGACCCTCAAACAGGAAGGCGCCCATTGCCCGGTGTTCATGATTCACTCCGGTGGTGGCATCATCTCGGTGCAAAGCGCCGCTGAGTTCCCGGTCCGTCTGGTGGAGTCCGGCCCGGCTGGTGGCGCCATCTTTGCGGCCGACATCGCCCGCCGCTACCAGCTGGAGAACGTGCTGTCGTTCGACATGGGTGGCACCACGGCGAAAATCTGCCTGATCGACGACCAGGTACCGAAAACCGCGAAAACCTTCGAGGTTGCCCGTACCTACCGCTTCAAGAAGGGCAGCGGCATGCCGATTTCCATCCCGGTGGTGGAAATGGTCGAAATCGGTGCTGGCGGCGGCTCCATCGCCAGCATCGACAGCATGCGCCAGATCCGCGTGGGCCCGCACAGTGCGGCCTCCGAGCCTGGCCCGGCCTGTTACGGCCGTGGTGGCCTGGAGCCGACCATCACCGACGCCAACCTGCTGCTCGGCCGCCTGGATGCAGACAACTTCGCCGGTGGCGCGCTGCGTTTGTCCACCGACAACGCGGCCAACGCCATGGCCCGGGTCATCGGCCAGCCGTTGGGCATGCAGGCCGTCACCGCAGCGTTTGGCGTGTGCGAAGTGGTTGACGAGAACATGGCCAACGCCGGCCGTGTGCATGCGGTGGAAAGCGGCAAGGACATTGCCGACTACACCATGATCACCTTTGGCGGTGGCGGCCCGCTGCACGCTGCACGGCTGTGCGAGAAGATGGGTGTGGCACGCTTTATCGTCCCGGCGGGTGCTGGCGTGGGCTCGGCGATCGGCTTCCTGCGTGCGCCATTCGGTTACGAGGCCGTACGCAGTGCGTTCGTACGCTTGTCCGAGTTCGAGGCCGCGCAGGTCAATGACCTGATCGACGAGATGAAAGCCGAATCGCTGGGCTTTCTCCGCCAGGGCATGCCGATCGGTGAGCCGGAAATGGACTGCACCGCGTTCATGCGTTATGTGGGCCAGGGCTGGGAAATCCCGGTTGCCTTGCCATTCAAAGCCTTCAGCGCTGCCGACACGCTAGAGTTCAAGGCCCGTTTCGAAGCAGCCTACACCCGCTTCTTTGGCCGCCCCATCGAAGGGCCGGACATCGAGATCGTCAGCTGGTCGGTCAAGGCCAGTTCGCCCCTGCCACCCGTCACGCAGATTGAGGAAGTGGGCGCCGCCTACCGCGCCCATGAAATTTCCCGCCGCCAGGTGTTCGACGTGGCCGCCGGTGGTTTTGTCGAAGCCGGCATCCACCCACGCGAAGAGCTGCAAGTCGGTGCCCGTGTCGACGGCCCGGCGGTCATCGTCGAGCGCGAAACCTCGACCTTCGTCACCTCCAATTTCACCGCCACGGTCCAGCCAGACGGCTGCCTGCTGGTCGTGCGCCGCTAACGCCTGAATTCGGAAGCCAGAACCATGAGCGATACGTTGATCGACATTCAAATGCAGGTGATGTGGAACCGCCTGGTCTCGGTGGTCGAAGAGCAGGCCCTGACCCTGATTCGCACGGCCTTCTCCACCAGTGTGCGCGAAGCCGGCGACCTGTCCGCCGGGGTGTTCGACCGCGCCGGCAACATGCTGGCCCAGGCTGTCACCGGCACCCCTGGCCATGTGAACACCATGGCCGAGGCGGTGGTGCACTTCATCAATGACATCGGCGAGGACAACATTTTCGAAGGCGATGTCTACGTGACCAACGACCCGTGGAAGGGCACTGGCCACCTGCACGACATCACCATCGTTTCGCCATCCTTCTACAAGGGCAAGCTGATCGGCTATTTCGCCAGTACTGCCCACGTGGTCGATATCGGTGGCCGGGGCTTCGGCCCCGATGCCCGCGAAGTGTACGAAGAAGGCCTGTTCATCCCGATCATGAAGTTGTTCGAGCGCGGCAAGGTCAACCGCGACCTGATCAACATCCTGCGCAACAACGTGCGTGAGAACGACCGGGTAGTGGGCGACTTCTATGCGTTGGCGGCGTGCAACGAAACTGGCCACAAGCGCCTGCTGGACATGCTCGAAGAGTTCAAGCTGGACGACCTGGAGCACATCGGCGGGTTCATCCTCGAACACAGCCGTCGCGCTACCCTGGAGTGCTTCAAGTCGCTGCCCCACGGCACCTACAGCAACAGCATGACCCTCGACGGCTACGATGTGCCGGTAACCCTGGCGGTCACCATCACTGTTGGCCCCGACGGTATCAAGAGCGACTTTACCGGCACTTCGGGCATGAGCCAGTTCGGCATCAACGTGCCGCTGGGCTACGCCAAGGCTTATGCCTGCTATGGCCTCAAGTGCATCGTCGCACCGGAAATCCCGAACAACACCGCTTCGCTGGCGCCCTTCGACGTCACCGCGCCTGAAGGCTGCATCCTCAATGCCAAGCACCCGGCGCCGGTGTCGGTGCGCCATGTGCTGGGCCATTTCGTGCCCGACCTGGTGCTCGGCGCGCTGCATAAGTGCCTGCCAGGCAAAGTGCCGGCCGAGGGTGCCAGCGCCCTGTGGAACCTGCACCTGAGCGTGCGTCCGCTGGAGAGCAACCCCAACGGCCGCAATGCCGAGATGCTGATGTTCAACAGCGGCGGCATGGGTGCCCGCTCGGCGATGGATGGCCTGAGCGCCACGGCGTTCCCCAGCGGCGTACACACCATGCCGGTGGAAGCCACCGAACACGCCGGCCCGGTCGTGGTATGGCGCAAAGAACTGCGTGAAGGCTCCGGCGGTGCTGGCCAGTTGCGCGGTGGCCTGGGCCAGGAAATCGAAGTGTCGGCCGCCGAAGGCTACAGCTTGCGCTTCAGTGCCATGTTCGACCGTATCCAGTACCCGGCTCGCGGCCTGGAGGGTGGCAAGGAGGGCGCCCAAGGCTTCGTTGGCCTGGATGACGGCAGCGTGCTGCGCGGCAAAGGCCAGCAATTCGTACCCGCTGAGCGCCGCCTGGTGCTGCGCCTGCCCGGTGGCGGTGGTTATGGCGACCCGCGCCAGCGCGACCGCAAGCAGGTTGAGCGCGATGTACGTGCCGGTTACATCAGCGCCGAACAGGCACGTAACGACTACGGCTTTGACGCCGCTCAGGAGCGCTAGAGGATGGACGTGCAAAGCAGCCGCGTGCGCGCGGTAAAAAGCTCGCCAAGCATGGCCGTGTCGGTACTGGCCAAGCAGATGCTGGCCAAGGGCGAACCGGTCATCAACCTGGCACTCGGCGAGCCGGATTACAACGTACCGGCCCACGTGATCGAAGCCGCCCACCAGGCGATGCTTGCGGGTAACAACCACTACACCGGGCCCAACGGTCTGAAGGTGTTGCGCCAGGCCATCGTCGACAAGTTTGCCCGGGAAAACGACCTGGTCTACGGCCTGGACGAAATCTGCGTAGGCAACGGTGCCAAGCAGCTGTTGTTCAACGCCTTTCTGGCCACGCTCGAACCTGGCGACGAGGTCATCACCCCGGCGCCGTACTGGGTGTCGTACACCGACATGGCCATGCTCAACGACGGTGTGCCCAAGGTTATCCCTTGCGGCGCCGAGCAGGGGTTCAAGCTCAAGCCCGAGCAGCTGGAAGCGGCCATTACCCCGCGCACACGCTGGGTGATGCTCAACTCGCCGAACAACCCGAGCGGGGCGATCTTCACCCGTGAAGAGTTCGCCGCGTTGGGCAAGGTGCTGGCGCGCCACCCGAACGTGCTGATCATCTCCGACGAGATCTACGAGCACATCGTGCTGGGCGATCAGCCGTTCGTGTCGTTCGTCACTGCTTGCCCGCAACTGCGTGAGCGCACCTTGCTGATCAACGGCGTGTCCAAGGCGTATGCCATGACCGGCTACCGCCTGGGTTACGCCGCCGGGCCGAAAGACCTGGTCGTGGCCATGAACAAGACCCAGTCACAGACCACCACCTGCCCGTCGAGCATTTCGCAGCTGGCCGCCGTGGCGGCGCTGAACGGGCCGCAGGACTTCGTGCGGGAGGCCAACCGTGAATACCAGGCGCGTGGCGCGCTGGTGGTGCAAGGCTTGGCGCAGATCCCGGGCTTGCAGCTGCAGCTGCAGATGCCGCAGGGCGCGTTCTATGCCTTCCCCGAGGTCAGTGCCTTCATCGGCAAGCGCACCCCGGATGGCCAGGTCATTGGCAATGACGCCGACCTGTCGGCCTACCTGTTGCGTGTCGGCAAAGTCGCGACCGTGCCGGGCTCGGCGTTTGGCCTGGAGCCCTACATTCGTCTGTCGTTCGCCACGTCGCGGCAGGAACTGGAACAAGCCCTGGGGCAGTTGCGCGACGCGTTCGCGGCGCTGTCCTGAGCCCATCAAGCAATCGAGGTAACACATGAGCAAGCCTTTCAAACGCCTGCTGATCACCGGCGCCGCC
The DNA here is from genome assembly GCF_000730605.1 of Pseudomonas monteilii NBRC 103158 = DSM 14164. GTDB lineage: Bacteria > Pseudomonadota > Gammaproteobacteria > Pseudomonadales > Pseudomonadaceae > Aquipseudomonas > Aquipseudomonas monteilii. The sequence goes on from NZ_BBIS01000056.1 coordinate 39,944, forward strand.
GGGCGCCTGGGCAGCGTGCTGCGCAAGCACCTGGCCGCCTTCGCCGACGAGTTGCGCCTGACCGACATCGCCGACATGGGCCACGCTGCGCCCCATGAACAGTTGGTGCGCTGCGACCTGGCCAACTTCAACGATGTGCTGCCGCTGCCCGAAGGGGTTGACGCCATCGTGCATGCCGGTGGCGTACCGGTGGAGGACACCTTCGAGAAAATCCTCAACGGCAACATCGTCGGCACCTACAACATTTACGAAGCCGCGCGGCGCAACGGTGTGAAGCGTGTGGTGTACACCAGCTCCAACCACGCCATCGGCTTCTATGACCGCACCGAGACCATCGATGCCACCGCCGCGCATCGCCCCGACAGCCTGTATGGCGTCAGCAAGTGCTTTGCCGAAGACCTGGGCCGCTACTACTGGGACAAGTTCGCCATCGAGTCGGTCAACCTGCGCATCGGCTCGTCGTTCCCCGAGCCGCTGGACCGGCGCATGCTCGCCACCTGGCTATCGTTCGACGACTTCGCCCAGCTCACCGAGCGCTCACTGTTGGCGCCACGGGTCGGACACATGATCGTCTATGGCATGTCGGCCAACCGCGAAAGCCTGTGGGACAACCGCCTGGCCTCATCGATCGGCTATGTGCCCAAGGACAGCGCCGACGACTACCGCGACAAGGTCCTGGCCAAGCACCCGCCACTGCACCCGAATGAACCCGCTGCACGCTACCACGGCGGCAACTTCGCCGGCGCCGGCCATTTCGAAGACCCGAAGTAACGCCCACATCAGAAGAGAGCTAATTCCATGGCTTCCACCGCTAAACAACAAAATTACGATGTGGTGATCGTCGGCGGCGCGGTCAACGGCAGCGCCACCGCCTACTTCCTGGCCAACAACCCGGACTTCAAGGGGGCGGTGCTGGTCATCGAGCGCGACTGGACCTACAACAAGTCGGCCACCGCGTTGTCCAGCAGTTCGATCCGTCAGCAGTTTTCCAACCCGATCAACATTGAAATCTCCAGGTTCGGCGCCGAATTCGTGCGCAACTTCCCCGACGTGATGGAAGTGGATGGCGACCGCCCGGATCTGGCCTTTCACGAGAATGGCTACCTGTTCCTTGGCGACGACAAGGGCTATGAAGTGCTGCGCCGCCTGCACGATACCCAGGTGTCTCACGGCGCGGATGTGCACCTGCTCGACCCCGAGCAGCTCCAGCGCAAGTTTCCCTGGGTGAACATCGACCGCCTCGCTGGCGCCAGTTATGGCCAGAGTGGAGAAGGCTGGTTCGACAGCCTTGGCATGCTCAACGGCTTCCGCCGCAAGGCGCGTTCCATGGGCATCGAGTACATCGAGAACGAGGTGGCGGGTATCCAGCGCGAAGGTGATCGCATTACCGGCGTTCAACTGGCCAGCGGCGAGCGTATCGGCTGCGGCCTGTTGGTGAACTGTGCCGGTACTCGCGGCACCAAGGTCGCGCGCATGGCGGGCCTGGATATTCCGGTCGAGCCACGGCGCCGCTCGCTGTTCGTGTTCGACTGCCGTACCCCGCTGGAAGGCACCGTGCCACTGACCATCGACCCGACCGGGGTGTTCTTCCGCCCCGAAGGCAAGTTCTACCTGGGCGGCACCTACCCCAAAAACGACCCGAAAGTGGACTTTGAAGACTTCGACGTGTTGCACGAGGAGTTTGACGAAGAGGTGTGGCCGATTCTTGCCGAGCGGGTGCCCGCGTTCGAGGGCATCAAAGTGGTCAACTATTGGGCCGGGCACTACGACTTCTGTGTGCTCGACCACAACGCCATCGTGGGCCCGCATAACGAAGTGAGCAACTTCCTGTTCTGCAACGGCTTCAGCGGGCACGGCCTGCAGCAGGCACCGGCCATTGGCCGCGGGCTGTCCGAGCTTATCACCTATGGCGGCTACCGCTCGCTCGACCTGGGCGCGCTGAGCTACCAGCGGGTGATCGACAACAAGCCGTTCCTGGAAGACTCGGTTATCTGACCGCAGCGCCTGAGGGAGAACAACAATGAGCAACTCCGAAGTGAAGCGCAGTGGCGGCCAGGTACTGGTCGATGCCCTGCGGGTGAATGGTGTCGAGCGTGCGTTCTGTGTGCCGGGTGAAAGCTACCTGGCGGTGCTCGATGCGCTGCATGATGTGCAGGACGAAATCGACCTCATCGTCTGTCGCCAGGAGGGTGGTGCCGCCTACATGGCCGAGGCCTACGGCAAGTTGACCGGCAAGCCGGGCATCTGCTTCGTTACCCGTGGCCCAGGCGCCACCAACGCCTCTGTGGGCGTGCACACCGCCTTCCAGGACTCCACGCCGATGCTGCTGTTCATCGGCCAGGTGGCCCGCGACCAGATCGAACGCGAAGCCTTCCAGGAAGTGGACTACCGGCGCATGTTCGGCCAGATGGCCAAGTGGGTGGTGCAGATCGACGATGCCGCACGCATTCCCGAACTGGTCAACCAGGCCTTCCAGCGCGCCATCAGCGGCCGCCCTGGGCCTGTGGTGATCGCCTTGCCGGAAGACATGCTGACGGACGTGGTACAGGTAGCCGATGCCCGTCCGGCCCAGCGTGTCGAAGCCGCCCCGGCACCGCAGGCGCTGGGCGAACTGCAGGCGCTGCTGGCCAAGGCCAAGCGGCCACTGGTAATTGCCGGTGGCGGTGGTTGGAACGCCCAGGCGGTGGCCGACCTGAAGCGCTTCGTGCAGGCGCAGCATTTGCCGCTGGCAGCGTCATTCCGCTGCCAGGACCTGTTCGACAACACCGACCCGCATTATGCCGGCGACCTTGGCCTGGCTGCCGGCCCGGTATTGGTCGATGCAGTGAAGCGATCTGACTTATTGATCGTGGTAGGCGCACGTCTGGGCGAAATGACCACGGGCGGTTACGCGCTGGTCGACATCCCGACACCAAAACAGGCACTGGTGCATGTGCACGCCAGCGCCGAAGAAATTGGCCGCGTCTACCAACCGACCCTGGGCATCAATGCCGGCCCGGCGAGCTTCCTGAACCAGGCCGCCACCTTGCCCACCGTGCGCCCGGCGGCGTTCACCGACTGGGTCGCCAGCCTGAACAGCGGCTACCGGGGCAACTTCGAAACCCCGCGTTCGCCGGGTGATGTGCAGATGAGCGAAGTGATCGCCTGGCTGAACAAGACCTTGCCGGCCGATAGCATCCTTACCTGCGGTGCTGGTAACTACACCGGTTGGGTGCACCGTGGCTACCAGCACCGCGTATTCCGTACGCTGCTCGGGCCTACCAACGGATCCATGGGGTACGGCGTGCCGGCAGCAGTAGCAGCCAAGTTGACCTACCCGCAGCGCACGGTAGTGGCGTTTGCCGGCGACGGTTGCTTCCTGATGAATGGCCAGGAGCTGGCCACGGCGGCGCACTACGACGCCCGGGTGATCACGGTGGTGGTCAACAACGGCATGTACGGCACCATCCGCATGCACCAGGAGCGTACTTACCCGGGCCGGGTGTCTGGCACCGAACTGCATAACCCGGACTTTGCCGCCCTGGCGCGCGCCTATGGGCTGCACGGTGAAACGGTCACTCGCACTGAGGACTTCGCCGCCGCCTTCGAGCGTTGCCAGGCGTCCGGCAAGCCGGCGCTGATCGAGGTGCAGGTCGACCCTGAAGCCCTGACCCCGCGCATGACCCTCAGTCAGATCCGCGAAAAGGCCCTGCAGGCCAAACGCTGACTCACCTCAGGTGGGGCGCGGTCCGGCCCCACCTTTTTCATTCTTCGAACGAGCCAATCGACATGAACCTTGCCGATCGTGATTTACCCGCGAAATGGCCGGCACAGGCGCTGCAAGGTGATGTCGGCACGCTGGTGATGCTGGAGCAGCGGGCGTCTACCTGAGGGCATTGTGACCAGCCACGTTAATTTTTTCTGCCAACCCGGCAGAATCCCGCGCCGCACTCTACACTCCTGCCAAGATGGACCAGGGCTATTGGCCACCATTCGGCCCATCTCGCTGCCTGCGAATGGCTTCGGCCCGCATGATCGTTCTGGCTGCTCCCTCAATTTGCCTCACATGGAGTACCTGGGATGGGCTGCGTGTCGACGGGGCGTGATACCGGTAGGACCGGGCGTGGCATTTCACTGCAATGGCTGGTGGCGTTGGCCATCGTGCTGGGCATGCTGCTGCTGGGTGCCGCCCTGGCCTGGCAGGGTTATCGCGGTATCCGCCAGACCCTGGTAGCCGCCGCCGGCGATACAGCCCAGCAGGTGGGCAAGACCATCGACGAACGCGCCCGGCGCCTGATCGACCCGGTGCAAAGCAGCATCCGCCTGCTTGCCCACAACCCTGCTGCGCATACCCAGGCGCAGCGCCTGGATAGCCTGGCGCAACTGGTCGAAACGCTAAATGCCAACCGCATGCTCAGTGCCGCCTACATGGGCTACCCCAGCGGCGATTTCCTGTTGGTGCGCCGGCTGCGTGACCCGCAGCTGCTGCAGCGTTTCGCCGCGCCGCCGGGCACGGCGTTTCTGGTGCAGCGTGTCAGCCGTGGCGAGGGCGGGGTGGTGCAGGGCGAGTGGCGCTACTACGACCAGGCGTTGAACCTGTTGCAGGCCCAGGCCAAACCCGAATACCGCTACGACCCGCGCACACGCCCGTGGTTCGCCGAAGCCAGTGCGCAGCCCGCCACTGTGCTGACGCCGCCGTACGTGTTCTTCACTACCCGCGAAATAGGCGTGACCCTGGCGCAGCGCAGCGTTGACGGAGAAACGGTGATCGGCATGGATGTTTCGGTCAACGACCTGGCCAGCGAAACCCAGGGCTTGCGCATCACCCCCGGCACCGAAATTGCCGTGCTCGACGACCAGGGCAATGTTGTGGCCTACCCGGACTTGCAGCGGGTGATCGTGCATGAAGGGCAGGGCGTGCGCCTGTCGCGACTCAGCGAGCTGGACATCGCAAGCCTGCAGCACCTGTACGCTGACCTGCCGTCAGGCACGCAGGCACAGCCATACCAGGTGGACGGCCAGACCTGGTATGGCATGCGCATTCCGCTGACCAGCCTGGCCGGGCAGGATCTGCAGGTGTTGATTGCCGTGCCGGGCCATGAGCTGCTGGCCGGTGCGCGCAAGGTGTTGTTCGAGCAGTTGCTCTGGACCTTGGCGTTGATGGCCGTGCTGCTGGTGCTTGGCGGTGTGCTCGGCCGGCGTATCGTCCGCCCGCTGAAGGTGCTGGCTGAACAGGTGCAGGGCTTGGCCAGCTTTGATTTCAGCCGCGAAGTGGGGGTGAAATCGCAGGTGTCCGAAGTACGAGAGCTGAGCCATGTATTGAGCCGCATGGCCGGCACCATTCGCGGTTTCCAGGCCATTACCCTCACGCTCAGCCGCGAGCGCGACCTGGCGCGTATGCTCGACGGCGTCCTGGATCACCTGGTGCACGCTGCCGGGGTCGAGGCCGGTGTGGTGTATTTGTTCGACGCCGAGCACACGCTGCTGCGCCTGGCCGCCGCCTGCCGGGGTGAGCAATACCCCGGCGAGCTTGCCGTGGATGAAGGTGCCCGGCGCACGCTGGCCGCTGCGGTGACGCAGGCCCTCGGCCTGGACGAGCGCAGCCAGGCCGTGGTGCTGAAAGACCGTAGCCAGGCGCTGCTGGGCATTCTGGTGCTGCAGCTGGATGAGGCGCAGGCGCGCGACCAGCTGGGCCAACCGTTCCGGCAATTTGTCGAAGAGCTTTCTGGCGTGGCGGCAGTGGCCATCGAGACACGCCAGCTTGCCGAAGCCCAGCAACGCCTGATGGATGCCATGATCAAGTTGCTGGCCGACGCCATCGATGCCAAAAGTCCCTATACCGGCGGCCACTGCGAGCGTGTGCCGCAACTGGCGCAGATGCTGCTGGACCAGGTGGTGAATGCCGACAGCGGCCCCTATGCCAGCTTCAGCATGACTGAAGCCGAACGCTACGAATTTCGCGTAGCGGCCTGGCTGCACGACTGCGGCAAGGTCACCAGCCCTGAGTACGTGGTGGACAAGCCGACCAAGCTGGAGACCCTGTACAACCGTATTCATGAAGTACGCATGCGTTTTGAAGTGCTGTGGCGTGATGCCGAGCTGGCCTACTGGCGAGGCCTGGCCAGCGGCGCCGACCCGCAGGTGCTGCAAGCCGCGCTAGTCCATAGCCAGGCCCAGCTGCAGGATGACTTCGCCTTTGTCGCCCAGGCCAACATCGGCGGCGAGTCCATGCAGGATGCCGATATCGAACGCCTGCAGCAGATCAGCCAGCAGCGCTGGCAGCGCCACTTCGACAACCGCCTGGGCATCTCCCGCGATGAGGCGCAGCGCTATACCGGCGTACCGCAACCCGCGCTGCCGGTAGAAGAATCGCTGCTGGCCGACCGCCCCGAGCATCGTGTGCCCTGGGGCGAGCGCAAACCCCCGGTGACCAAGGGCGACCCGTGTAACCGATGGGGCTTCGACATGCGCCTGCCAGCCCACGCCAGCAACCACGGTGAGCTGTATAACCTGTCGATCCGGCGTGGCACGCTGAATGACGAGGAGCGTTTCAAGATCAACGAGCACATCGTGCAAACCATCATCATGCTCAGCTCGCTGCCGTTTCCACGTCAGATGAGACGCGTACCGGCCATCGCCGGCAACCACCATGAAAAGCTGGATGGTAGCGGCTACCCACGCCGGCTGGGTGAGCATGACCTGGGCATTGCCGAGCGGGTAATGGCCATTGCCGACATATTTGAAGCACTGACGGCGGCCGACCGGCCTTACAAGCCGCCGAAGACGTTGTCCGAATCGGTGAAGATCCTGGTGTTCATGGCCCGTGACCGGCACATCGACGGGCAACTGCTGGAGGTGTTCCTCAGCACCGGAGTGTACCGCCAGTATGCCGAGCAGTTCCTGCGTGCCGAGCAGATCGACGAGGTGGATGTGCCGTACTGGCTGGCGCAGATGCGCTGCCCGGCCTGAGTGCTAGCGCGAACCCAGGCGCTTGTACATGGTGGTACGGGAAATACCCAGCGCCTTGGCGGCAGCACTGACATTGCCCTCATGGGCCAGCAAGGCGCGTTCGATCACGTCGTGGGTGGCTTCTGAAAGCGAGCGCGGCGCCGCGACCGGCTGGCCTTGCAGGTCTTCTGGCAGGTGCTGCACACCTATGCTGGGCTCACCCGCGGCCAGCACCCCGACCAGCCGCGCCACGTTCTCCAGTTGCCGCAGGTTGCCCGGCCAGTGGTAGGCCAGCAGCCGGCGCCTGGCCTCGGCCTGCAGCGGCGCAAAGCCCGGACGCTGGAAAAAGGCTTCGATCAGTTGTTGTTTATCCAGGCGCTGTTCCAAACCGGGCAGGCTGACACGCAGGCCGTCCAGGCGGTAGAACAGGTCTTCGCGAAAACCCCCGTTGGCTACCAGCGCGCCAAGGTCTTTGTGGGTGGCTGCGACAATGTGTGCCTTGAAGGGCGCTGCCGTGGTGCTGCCAATGCGGGTGACCTGCCGTTCCTGCAGTGCCCGCAGCAACCGGCTTTGCAGGGCCAGCGGCATGTCGCCAATTTCGTCGAGCAGCAGGATACCGTCCCCGGCTGACTCCAGCAGGCCCATGGCACCCCCTTTGCGGGCGCCAGTGAAGCTGCCTTCGGTATAGCCGAACAGCTCGGCTTCGATCAGGCTTTCGGGCAGGGCCGCGCAGTTGATCGCAACGAACGGGGCCTGAGGGCAGCAGTGGGCATGCAGGGCTTTGGCGAACACTTCCTTGCCGGAACCGGTTGGCCCACCTCACTCATACGCCTGCACCCCGGCAATGTGCCGCCCGGCCACATAGCCAAAGGTCAGCGCTGGCCCCAGGTTGATGCCGCCCGACGGGTACCAGCCACCAAACACACTGGCCATGTCCGTACCCGCCGCATACAGGCCTGCGATGGGTTGCCCGGCTTCATTCAGCACCCGGGCACTGCCGTCGGTGCGCAACCCGGCAAAGGTACCAAAGCAGCCGGGTTGCACCTTCACTGCATAGAACGGCCCGTGTTCGATGGGCGCCACGCACGGGTTGGGGCCCTTGTGCTGCGGGTCACCCTGTTTGCGGTTGAACGGCGTGGAGCCACGGCCAAATGCCGGGTCCTGGCCATCTCGTGCATGTTTGTTGAAGTCGCTGACCGTGGCACGCAACCCGGCCGGTTCAATGCCACAGGCGTCCGCCAGCGCTTCAAGCGTGACACCCCGCTTGAGATAACCGCTGCGCACATGCGGCCACACCGGCAGCGGTGCCGGGCGGGCATAGCCCAGGCCAAAGCGGCGCAAGAAGCGATGATCGCACACCAGCCACGAGCACACTTCCTCACCCTGCGGGACTGCCGCGACCATGGCTGATACATAGTCGTAATAGCCATGCGCTTCATTGACAAAGCGCTTGCCGTTGGCCAGCACGCCGATGATGCCTGGCTTGCCCCGCTCGATGATGTGCGGGAAGTGGCCGATGCTGCCATCGCGATGTGGCACGCGCGAAACCGGCGCCCAGGCCACCGGCGATTTCAGGTTGGTGGCCACCACGCCGCCGGCCGCCTCGCCAAGGCGCAGCCCGTCACCGGAACACCCCTGTGGCGGCAGGGCCAGGTTGTCGTGGCCGCTGGCATCGCGCGGGAACAGCTGCTGGCGCCGGGCGCTGTCGTTGGGGAAGCCACCTGCTGCAAGCACCACGGCCTTGGCGCGTATCTGTCGCTCGCCCTGCGGCGTGGCCACCCGAGCCCCGCACACCCGGCCATCTTCGACCAGCAGGCTTTTGGCCGGCGCCGATTCCTGCAGGTGCACACCCAGGTCCTGTGCCGATTTGGCCAGCCGCGCCACCAGTGCCACGCCGTTGACCAGGTGCATCGCCCGACCATACCGCGCCAGGTGATACAGGTGACGGCCAAAACGCTTGCATACGTGCAGCAATGCCTTGGGCGAACGGGTCATGTTGAGGAAGGCCGCCAGGTCGGCACCGGCCATGATCGGCATGCCCATGAACGAGGTTTCGCGCAGGGTCTTGCGCAGGCGTGGCAGCAAGGCACCCACCTCGCGGGCATCATACGGCGCCGCGATCACCTGGTGCCCGCCCTGGGCTGCGCCCGGCGTGTCGCCATGCATGTCCGGGATGCCGTTGCCATCGGCAAACTGCAACGCCGTATGTTTCTCGAAGAACGCCACCATGTGCGGGCAAGCCTCAAGGAAGGCATCGACGCGCTCGGCGTTGTAGTGGGTTCCCAGTTCATGGCGCAGGTAAGTTCGCGGCTGCTCGATGTCCTCCACGATGCCGGCCCGCTGTGCCAGCGGGTTACGTGGCACCCAGGCCCAGCCGCCGGACCAGGCGGTGGCACCGCCAAACACGGGCTCCTTCTCTACCACGATCACCCTCTGCCCATGCCAGGCCGCCGTCACGGCCGCAGCCAGCCCGGCGGCGCCGGAGCCTATGACCAGTACATCGTATTCGGTATCCAGAGCAGCTGAGGGCATCGCGGTGTTCCTGTGTTGTTATTAGAACAATGTTCCATATTTTTATCAGCGGCGTCTTTGCCCGCAAGGGTATGGCAGCCCGCGCAGGCAACAACTGGGCGATAACCGGACACTTCAGCGCGACTTCGCTGCGGCCGCTACCGCTCATGTGGAATCATCTTCTAGAATCGGCAAAAAAATCAGGGACCTGTAGTCATGGCTGGTAGTCAGATCGAACGCGCCTTCAGTCTTGTAGAAACCCTTACCGGCGAACCCTCGGGGCTGCCGTTGCAAACCCTGGCCGAGCGCCTGGACATTCCCAAAAGCGCCACCCACCGCATGCTCACCGAGCTGGTGCGGCTGGGCTACGTGCGGCAGAACCGCGACAACAGCCGTTACCAACTGTCGGCCAAACTGGTGGCCTTGGGGTTTCGCTACCTGTCGAGCAACGGTGCCGACATCATTCAGCCGATTCTTGACCGCCTGGCCCAGGACAGTGGTGAGCTGGTGCGTCTTGGCGTGATCGACGGTGCCCGCCAGACCTGGATCGCCAAGTCTCAGGGCGCTCGTTCCGGACTGCGCTACGACCCCGACATGGGCCGCGATGCGCCGCTGTTCTATACAGCGTCCGGGCATGCCTGGCTGGCCAGCCTGGACGATGAGCAGGCGCTGCAGATGGTGTTGCGCCAAGGTATTGCCGACCCTGCGCAGTTCGGCCCCAACGCACCGCGCTCTACCGACGAGCTGCTCGCCTATCTGCACCGTGCCCGCGAGCGTGGTTATGCCTGGGTCGAGGAAACCTCGGCCATCGGCACCTCGGCCCTGGCTGCTGTGGTGCGCCGCCCGCACACTGACGAGGTGATCGGCGTATTGAGCATTGCCGGGCCCAGTGCACGGATGGCGCAAAGCCGCCTGGCAGAGCTGGCGCCACTACTGCTGGCTGCTGCACAAGAGCTGTCGGCGGCCAGCCGGGCAAGCGAATTGTTTGCCTGACGCGCATTTCCGGTCGATTACCGAACAGCTTGTCCTGCGGGTTCTTCTGAAAGGCTGAACTTGGTTCTAAATTGTGCTGTATGAGTTTTGGAATAGGGTTCCATAATTCATAAAACAACAATGACAAGAGGACAGGCTGTTGAACGAACCCCTTCGTATTGCCTTGATCGGCGCCGGCATCATGGGCCGCCAGCACTACCAGCACCTGCGCAATGTGCCGCACGCCCAGCTGTGCGCGGTGGCCGACCCCGGCCCGCAGGCCGAGGCTTTTGCCGCTGAATGCGGCGTGCCCTGTTTTGCCGACCACCGGCAGATGCTGGAGCGCGCGCGCCCCGAGGCAGTAATCGTTGCCAACCCGAACAACCTGCATGTGGCGACCGCCCTGGATTGCGTCGAAGCCGGCGTGCCGGTGCTGGTCGAAAAACCGGTGGGCGTGCACCTGGATGAGGTTCGCGCCTTGGTAGAAGCATCGCGCCGTTGTGGCGTACCCGTATTGGTCGGCCATCACCGGCGGCATAACCCGCTGATCGCCAAGGCGCACCAGGTGATTGCCGACGGCAAGCTGGGCCGGCTGATCAATGTCACCGCGCTGTGGCAACTGCAAAAACCCGACAGCTATTTCGAAACGCCATGGCGCCGCGAACCGGGCGCCGGCTTCCTGCTGACCAACCTGATCCACGACCTCGACCTGCTGCGCCATCTGTGCGGCGAGGTGGTACAGGTGCAGGCATTCACCCGTAACGATGTACGTGGTTTTGCCAACGAAGACAGCGCGGCGGTGCTACTGCAGTTCGCCAACGGCGCGCTGGGTAGCCTGACCGGCTCCGACGCGGTGGCGGCGCCGTGGAGCTGGGAGCTGGACGCTGGCGAAAGCCCGGTGTACCCGCGCCAGAATGGCCAGCCGTGCTACCTGCTGGCCGGCACTCAAGGGGCGCTGAGCATTCCCCAGCTCAAGCGTTGGCACTACGCCGAAGCGGGCTCGGGCTGGCACACGCCGCTGCTTCAAAGCGAGGAGAGCATTCCCGCCGGCGAGGCCTTGACCCTGCAGTTGCAGCACTTCGTGCGGGTTGCCCGGGGCGAACAGGCGCCGCTGATCGATGCCGCCGACGGTGGCCGCACGCTGGCGCTGATCGAAGCGATCCGCCAGGCGGCGGAAACGGGCCGGGCTTGCGCGCCCGAGCACATCGCCTGACGCAACCTCTACTCTTTTGGTGACGATAAATGACTGACCGTATTTTCTCCCTTGCCGCCCTGACGGTACTCGAACTGTCCCCGCCAGAGATGGTAGAGGCGGCAGCCCGTGCCGGTTACAGCCACGTTGGCCTGCGCCTGGTACCCGCCACCGAGCAGGAACAGCACTTCCCGCTGGTGGCTGATGCCGAGCTGCGCCGGCAGACCCAGGCGCGCCTGCGCGACACCGGCATCAACGTGCTCGACCTGGAAATCCTGCGCCTGAAGCCGGAGACCTGTGTGGCTGATTTCGAGCCGATCCTTGCGGTGGGCGCCGAACTGGGTGGCACTGAACTGCTGGTGGCTGGCAACGACCCCGATGAAGCACGCCTGACCGAGCGTTTTGCTGCCATGTGCGAGCTGGCGGCGGGCTATGGTATTCACCCACACCTGGAATTCATGCCCTGGACCGACGTACGTGACCTGCGCCAGGCCATGCGGGTGGTGGCCAACGCCGACCATGGCAATGGCTGCGTGCTGGTGGACGCCTTCCACTTCAACCGCTCCCGGTCTTCACTGGATGACCTGGCGCAGTTGGCACCGCAGCGCATGCGTTATGCCCAGCTGTGCGACGTTGCCGGTCCGGTACCGGCCGACATGGATGAGATCCTGCGCCAGGCACGTAACGAGCGACGCTTCCCGGGTGAGGGTGATGCCGACCTTGCAGGCTTGCTGCGCGCCTTGCCGTCGAACGTACCGCTAAGCCTGGAAATTCCCACGCGGCAGTTGCTGGAACAAGGCATCAGCGGCGAGCAGCGGGCACGTATGGCACTGGAGAAGGCCAAGGCTGTGTTGGCCGCAGTCTGACTTCGAACAAGCAGCGCGCTCATACCGACGGCGCGCTGTAATGGCCTGATCACAAGACCAAAAAAAGGGCCCGCAAGGGCCCCGTAGAGGAAAGTGGCTAGCGCACTCAGGCGCTTTCGACCTTGCGCGGTGCCATGAAGTACATCCACACCAGCGCCAGGAAGTACATGGCCGGAATCATGGTGAACAGCACGGCATAGTTGTTGTGGGTAGCGGTCAGCACGCTACCGACAATCTGCGTCATGAACATTCCGCCAATTGCCGCACACATGCTGCCAAAGCCGAACACCGTGCTCACCAGGTGCTTTGGCGTGTAGTCCATCACCAGGCTCCAGATATTCGCCGTCCACGCCTGGTGCGCGCCCACCGCCAGCGAGATGGCCGCCACCGCGACCCACAGGCCACTGGCGTTGGCGGCAAAGATGACGCTGAGCATGGTGCAGGCAAAGATCAACATGGATACCAGCCGCGCCGTGGTGGCACGCACGCCGCGTCCGATCAGCCACGACGACAGAATGCCGCCGCCGATGCTGCCAAAGTCCGCCGTCAGCCAGATGATGATCAGCGGGATACCCATCTGGGTCACGTTGATGCCCAGGCTGTACTGCTGGTTAAGAAACGGCGGCAGCCAATACAGGTAGAACCAGAACACCGGCGCGGTAATCGCATAGGCCACCGCAAAAGCCCAGGTCCCGCGCAGGCGCAGGATGCGGCTGAACGGCACGCGGGTCGGCTCGGGCTCGTCATCCTGCTGGATGTACTGCACCTCGCTCTGGCGCACGCTGGGGTGGTCTTCAGGGTTGTAGTACTTCAGCAGCCACAGCACCACCCACACCAGGCCCAGGCTACCCATGGCGATGAATGCGGCCTGCCAGCCCCACACGGCCAGAATCAGCGGCAGCAGGGCCGGGGTAACCATGGCGCCGACGTTGGTGCCGGCGTTGAACAGCCCGGTGGCAATCGCCCGTTCACCCGCTGGGAACCACAGCCGCACAGTCTTGACGCAGGCCGGATAGTTGGCGGCCTCGGTCAGGCCCAGGATGAAGCGGCAGACCATGAAGCCGGCGGCCGAAGTCGCCAGGCCATGAGCACCGGTGGCCAGGCTCCACAGCAGCACGGCGAAGAAGAAGGCCCGTTTTACCCCCACCTTGTCGATCAGCCGGCCCTGCAGCAGAAAGCCGATCGCGTAGCCGACCTGGAACCAGAAGTTGATGTTGGCGTAGTCCATCGCCGTCCAGCTCATTTCCTTGGCCAGCACGGGTTGCATGATGCCGAGCGCGGCACGGTCGATGTAGTTCAGGGTGGTGGCGAAGAACACCAGGGCAAGCATGCCCCAACGGGTTTTGCCGACGCCGAACGCGCCGCGAAGCTTGTCGCCGATCGAACCCGGGTGCATCCGGGGTGCGGCGGGGGTGATCTTGGAGTGGTTCATAAACTGCTCGTTTCTTGAAATTGTATTCAGCTGCGGTACGACGGATACGTGGCCGGTTCCCAGGCAGGGGGCACGCAAGGCCGGTGCATGGTGCGCAGTGAAGATGGCAGCGTCAATTCACGAGACGGGCTACTGTTCGGTTATCGAACGGTTGCGAGGTGCAAAAGAGAGTGGCTAACGTGCTGATAGTCGTAGTCAGTCAATGAGCCAACCCGGGTCACCCTCGACTAGCGTGCCTCCATGGCTGGTGGTGTCCCCCTCCCTTGCCGCGGGTTGGCCCTCGATGATCGTGCAAGCTGCGCCGGTTTCGATGACGGCGCCACAACTGATGCGGTCGCCCACACGCGCCACGGCTCTGCCATCCACGAAGGTTGCGCTTGCACCGGTCTGCACCGTGCCTTCGCCATGGATCGGGCAGCTGTGGCGATGGCCTACCAATACGATGGGTCTCATTTGCGCTTCCTTTTGTTGAGTCTAGCAGGGGCTTCTTCGAAGGCAGCTGGGGGCGGTGGCGCGGCTCTAACGTTGAAGAGGCGGCAGATGCCGTACCAGCAGATGGCGACGGTCAGGTTGTAAGGGAACAGCACGGCCCAGAAGGGCAGTTGCCAGTTTTTCTTACCCTGCATTTCACCGGGCTCGCCGGTTCGCCAAGGGGCGTAGTGGCGCCAGGCTTCAGCCGGGGTCAGGCAGATGGCATGCAGTGGCTTGTGCCACCAGTTGGGTTCGCCGGGTGGGGGGAGTTTGTCGGGGCCATGGGCCATGAAGTGGCGCAGGTATTCCCAGACTTCGGCGACGTGCCTAACGTCGGGTTCGGTGGGTTCGTTGCTGTCGACCCAGAGGCAGTCTTTTTGGTGGAGGCTGCCGTCCGCACGGCGCGGGGCGAAGGCGAGGGCGTAGCTGGTGCTGAAGGATGAGCCGCCGCTTTCGGTGCGTTTGAACAGGCCACCGCCGGTATTGCTCCACTCAAAGACGAATACCTTGCTCAAGCGTTGATAGTAGATTTTTTGAGTTGAGCGGTTGAGGCAAATGGTTGATAAGCCTTTTATAAAGAAAATTCGATAAGCAAGGAATGGAGTGAATACAAAGGGCGTTATTAGAAACAAGATCAATAATATGATGTCTTCGTTGTAGATGTCCAAGAAGCTGGGGTAGAGGTAAGGGTAAGTGCCCATTAGTAGGGTGATCGTCATTGCGCAATATAATTTCCCCATAAACACGGAGTCTGTTACCCATGGGTTTCTTAGGCATAAGATGTTATCGGATATATTTGCCAATTGTCCCCTGATTGCAGGGTTGTGCCCAGAGTCCGACAATGAGTTGAATATCCAGAAGGTTGCCATGATCAGTGCTCCAGGCGAAAAATTGAAAAAAACCTAATTGTCTTGATCCAATCCTTGATTGGCGCTGTAAGTTAGATGCAGTGAGACATGATTTTGGTTGGCCAGTGTGTTCTCGAAATGCAGGACCAAGCCCGCACTTACGATGTGGCTGGTCGGGGCGATAGGGAATACGTCCATTCCTTGGTCGTCACGGAGGGTACTCAAGCTTCCTGACCATTCGCTTACGCCTAGCCTAAAGCCAGGCAGCAGCACGGTGAATTCAACGGTTGTTTGAGGTGTGGCTACTTCGTTGTGTGTGATAGCGGTCCAGTTGGGCGGAGACCAGTGATCATTTCGATGCCATTTCGTGTCGACCTTAGTTATACCGAGTGATAGGGCCTGCTCAGCGGACAGTAGTTTGGGGTCGTAATGCTCGTTTTGCCAGGCTTTGACCTCAGCTTTTAGTGAGGCGTAAGCAGGCAGTTTTTTCTCATAGTCCAAGGTAATATCAGGACGCACCTCTCCGTCATTGATGCGATTACCGAAAATGCTGCGTGCGGCCCAAAGCTCAATGGGGCTGTGAAGGTGCTCATGTGCCTTAGCGTGCAGGTACAGGCCTCCTGCAATGATGGCTACGCCTACCAGGACCAGGGCGGCTGCGGCCCATCCGGCAAAGGGTACCAATGTTGTCGCGCCCGCAACGGCAAGACCTGCTTCAAGGGTGACAGCAGAGCCAATGGCCATGGTAAACCCATCAGCAATTGTGTATCTGCCAGCTGTAGAGTTACCGTTATCGAACTGGCGTGATCCCTTTGACAAATCTGAGAGCAGGCCGAACGCTATCGCAGGATATCCAGCTAAACGCGCAAACAGATTACTGCTTAAGAACTTGATAATTCCTTTGCCAAACGCCATCCCCGGCGCTGTCGAACTTAATCTCAGCATCACGGCCTTCTGCGTCGCCCTTACGCTGACCAGCATCGCCGCTGCTGCACCGATCACCCCGAAAATCGACGAAGCAAAACCCAAGGTGTATTCCGGGGCATTGCTTTTCTGCAGGCTGTTGTAGGCCGTCTGGAGCGATATGATGTTGTACCACAGCATCCCCGCATTCAAACCACCGCCTCCGCCCGATTTGAGTACCATGGTATTGACCGACTGGGCGGTAAGATAACGAATGGGCAGAATGGGGACGCGTGTGCTGCAGGCAGGGCCGGAGGTGGCGCTGCTGACGGAGGCGTTAGTCATGCACGCCTCCTTTTGCTTGCACGTGCCGGCCGTTCCTCAAACGCTTCAGGCGGTGGTGGTGCTGCGCGAACATTGAGGAGCTTGCAGATGAAGTACCAACAGATGGCGACGGTGAGGTTGTAGGGGAACAGCACGGCCCAGAAGGGCAGTTGCCAATTCTTCTTGCCCTGCATTTCACCAGGTTCTCCGGTTCGCCAAGGGGCGTAGTGGCGCCAGGCTTCAGCCGGGGTCAGGCAGATGGCATGCAGGGGCTTGTGCCACCAGTTGGGTTCGCCGGGTGGGGGGAGTTTGTCGGGGCCATGGGCCATGAAGTGGCGCAGGTATTCCCAGACTTCGGCGACGTGTCTGACGTCGGGCTCGGTGGGTTCGTTACTGTCGACCCAGAGGCAGTCTTTTTGGTGGAGGCTGCCGTCCGCACGGCGCGGGGCGAAGGCGAGGGCGTAGCTGGTGCTGAAGGATGAGCCGCCGCTTTCGGTGCGTTTGAACAGGCCACCGCCGGTGTTGCTCCACTCAAAAACGAATACCTTGCTCAAGCGTTGGTAGTAGATTTTCTGGGTTGAGCGGTTGAGGCAAAAGCTTGATAAATGGTTAATGAAGTATATTCGATAAATTAGGAATGGGAGGAAGGTGAGGGGCGAGAGCGCAAAGCTAGTCATTAATATAGGATTGGACCTGAAATACTTCAGGAATTCTCCGTCAAATAGATAGGGGTAGAAGCCGATCATTGATGCAGTAATTATCGCGCAGTACAGCTTTCCCATGAAGACAGAGTCTGTCACCCAAGGATTTCTCAAACATAAGGTGTTGTCGGATAAGTTTAATAATTGCCCGGCGATAGCGGGGTTATGCCCTGAGTTCGACATTGAGTCGAATATCCAGATGGTTGCCATGATTAACGCTCCAAACGGAAAATTGACAGGATCGCATGGTCTTCGTCCAACCCTTGATTGGCGCGGTAAGCTAGATGCAGTGAGACATGCTTTTGATTGGCCAACGTGTTCTCGAAATGCAGAACCAAGCCAGCACCTACGATGTGGGCGGTCGGGGTGATAGGGAATACGTCCATTCCTTGGTCGTCACGGAGGGCTCTCAAGCTTCCTGACCATTCGCTTACCCCCAGCACGAAGCCAGGCAGCAGCACTGTGAACTCAACGGTTGGTTGAGGTGTGGCTACTTCATTGTGTGTAATGGCTGTCCAGTTTGGCGGAGACCAGTGATCGTTATGATGCCATCGGGTGTCGACTTTAGTTATGCCGAGTGGTACAGCCTGCTCGGCGGATAGTAGTTTGGGACCGTAATGCTCGTTGTGCCAGGCTTTGACTTCGGTTTGAAGCGAAGCGAAAGGAGGAAGTCTCTGCTCATAGTCCAACGTAATGCCTGAGCGCACCTCTCCATCATTGTTGCGATTACCGAAAATACTACGTGCTGCCCAAAGCTCAATTGGGCTATGAAGGTGCTCATGTGCCTTGGCGTGTAGGTAGAGTCCCCCAGCAATAATGGCTACGCCTACGAGGACAAGGGCGGCTGCGGCCCATCCGGCAAAGGGTACCACCGTAGTAGCACCCGCTATGGCAAGGCCTGCTTCAAGGGCGACAGCAGAGCCAATAGCCATAGTTACCCCTCCTGCAAAGGTGTATCCGCCTGCAGCTGAATTGCCACTTTTGAGTTGGCGCATTCCCTTCGATATGTCAGAAAACAGGCCGAACGCTATTGCAGGATATCCGGCTACCCGCGCGAACAGGTTGCTACTTAAGAACTTGATAATTCCGTTGCCAAACGCCATCCCCGGCGCTGTCGAACTTAATCTCAGCATCACGGCCTTCTGCGTCGCCCTTACGCTGACCAGCGTCGCCGCTGCTGCACCGATCACTCCGAAAATCGATGAAGCAAAACCCAAGGTGTATTCCGGAGCATTGCTCTTTTGCAGGCTGTTGTAGGCCGTCTGGAGCGATATGATGTTGTACCACAGCATCCCTGCGTTCAAACCACCGCCTCCGCCCGAGGTGAGCATCCCGAGAAAGTTGGGTTGCACTCGCGCAGTGGTGGTCAGTTCTATCGAGACCGTCCGGCTCCCCGAAATGCGCAGCTGTTTCATCTCTT
>NZ_BBIS01000055.1 GCF_000730605.1 Pseudomonas monteilii NBRC 103158 = DSM 14164
GCGTCAACCCTTAATTTCAACAAACCTTAATATCGCTGAAAAACAAAGCGGGGAGGCCTACCGGCCTCCCCGCTTCTATATAGCTACACCATCAGACAATCACTCAGCCTTGAGGGTAACCCGGCCAAACGACTTCTTGCCCGCCTGGCACACATGAGTGGCACCGAGAACAAAGATGAAGTCCTTGTCGACCACTGCGCCATCAACCTTCACCGCACCACCACTCAGCAGGTCCCGCGCCTGCGCCGAGTTCTTCACCAGGCCAGCCCGGTTCAGCACGGCAGCAATTGGCAAGTCTTCGGCCGCAGCCACTTCGATCTCCGGCAGATCTTCAGGCAGCTCACCTTCCTTCATGCGATTACCCGCAGCGCGGTGAGCATTGGCCGCAGCCTCTTCACCATGGAAGCGCGCCACAATCTCTTCAGCCAGCTTGATCTTGATGTCACGCGGGTTGGCACCGTTGGCGACATCGGCACGGAACTGCTCGATCTCTTCCATCGAACGGAAGCTCAGCAGCTCAAAGTAGCGCCACATCAAGGTATCCGGGATCGATACCAGCTTGCTGTACATCACCCCCGGCGCTTCCTGGATGCCGACATAGTTGCCCAGCGACTTGGACATCTTCTTCACGCCATCGAGCCCTTCGAGCAGCGGCATGGTCACGATGTTCTGCGCTTCCTGGCCATAGGCGCGCTGCAGCTCGCGCCCCATCAACAAGTTGAACTTCTGGTCGGTACCACCCAGCTCGACGTCCGCCTTCAGCGCCACCGAGTCATAGCCTTGCACCAGCGGATAAAGGAACTCGTGAATGGCAATTGGCTGGTTGGTGGTATAGCGCTTGTCGAAGTCGTCGCGCTCCAGCATGCGCGCCACGGTGTACTGCGACGCCAGGCGAATGAAGTCGGCCGGGGTCAGCTTGTCCATCCAGGTAGAGTTGAACGCGACCTCGGTCTTGGCCGGGTCGAGAATCTTGAACACCTGCTGCTTATAGGTCTCAGCATTGTCCAGCACCTGTTCACGGGTCAGCGGCGGGCGTGTGGCGCTCTTGCCGCTCGGGTCACCGATCATGCCGGTGAAGTCACCGATCAGGAAGATGACCTGATGGCCCAGCTCCTGGAACTGGCGCAGCTTGTTGATCAGCACCGTGTGGCCAAGGTGCAGGTCGGGCGCGGTCGGGTCGAAGCCGGCCTTGATGCGCAGAGGTTGGCCGCGCTTGAGCTTCTCCACCAGTTCCGACTCGACCAGTACTTCTTCCGCACCGCGCTTGATAAGCGCAAGCTGCTCTTCAACCGACTTCATAGACAAACCCGCAAGGCTCAGATTCAGGGGGAGCCAACCATACAAGATCGGCCGTCAATTACAAGTTTCGCAAAGGAATGTGACCCGAACACGGGGTTGCGGCGTCTACGCGCCCTTGCGTGAAAATGGATTTGGTTATATTTTATACAGTTATTTCATCTTCATCATGTCATTCATCTTTTCCATTTCACCTTTTTCAAAGTCACCTTGCCCATGACCAACGAACCGCCTAAAGCGCCCCCGCTTTATCCGAAGAGCCATCTGTTGGCCGCCAGCGGCATCGCCGCCCTGCTCAGCCTGGCTTTGCTGGTATTTCCCTCCAGCGAAGTGGAAGCCAAGAAAACCACCCTCAACCTCGAGCTGGAAAGCCCTGCCGAGCAATTGAAAGACGAATCCCGCGCTGCGCCTCTGGTGCAGGCACAAGATGAGCAAGGCTCGCCCTTCGCCCAGATCGAAGACACTCCCCCCGAAACACAGAAGGCCGAACAGCAAGCCCCTGCCGACGAGCCGGTCGCCGAAGCAGCCAAGGAACCTGGCCACCGCGAAGTCACCGTGGCCCGTGGCGACACGCTGTCCACCCTTTTTGCCAAGGTTGGCCTGCCGGCCAATGCAGTGCATGACCTGCTGGCCAGCAACAAGCAGGCCAAGCAGTTCAGCCAGCTCAAGCACGGCCAGGTGCTGCAGTTCGAGCTCGACAAGGACGGCCAGTTGGCCAGCCTGCACAGCAAAGTCAGCAACCTCGAAACCATTCGCCTGACCAAAACCGCCAAGGGCTATACCTTCAACCGTGAAATCAGCAAGCCGGTCGTGCGTACCGCCTATGCCCATGGCGTGATCAAAAGCTCGCTGTCGGCTTCGGCCCAGCGCGCCGGCCTGTCTCACAGCATGACCATGGACATGGCCCGCGTGCTGGGTTACGACATCGACTTCGCCCAGGATATTCGCCCAGGCGATGAATTCGACGTGGTCTACGAGCAGAAGGTGATGGACGGCAAGGTCGTCGGCACCGGCAATATCCTGTCCGCCCGCTTCACCAACCGGGGCAAAACTTACACTGCCGTGCGCTACACCAACAAGCAGGGCAACACTACCTACTACACCGCCGACGGCAACAGCCTACGCAAGGCATTCATCCGTACCCCGGTGGACTTTGCCCGCATCAGCTCGCGCTTTTCCGCCGGCCGCAAGCACCCGATCCTGAACAAGATCCGTGCCCACAAAGGCGTCGACTACGCCGCCCCACGCGGTACGCCAATCAAGGCAGCGGGTGACGGCCGCATCGAACTGGCCGGGCGCCGTGGCGGTTACGGCAACACCGTGATCATCCAGCACGGCAACCGTTACAAAACGCTATACGGCCACATGCAGGGCTTTGCCAAAGGCATCAAGACCGGCAGCACCGTGAAGCAGGGTCAGATCATTGGTTACATCGGCACCACTGGCCTGTCCACCGGCCCACACCTGCACTACGAGTTCCAGGTCAATGGCGTGCACGTCGACCCGCTGAGCCAGAAGGTACCGATGGCCGACCCGATCGCCAAGAACGAGCGCCAGCGCTTCCTGCAGCAGAGTCAGCCGCTGATCGCCCGCATGGATCAGGAAAAGGCCACCCTGCTCGCAGCGAACAAGCGCTAAGCCATGGCGCTCTACCTGGGGGTAATGTCCGGCACCAGCCTCGATGGCCTGGACATCGCCCTGATCGAACAAGGCGAGCAGCCTGAACTGCTCGCCACCCATTACCTGCCAATGCCCGGCGACCTGCGCCAGGAACTGCTTGCGCTATGTAGCAGCGGCCCTGACGAGATCGCTCGTGCGGCACTGGCGGAAAATCGCTGGGCCACCCTGGCAGGCGAAGGCATCCGCCAACTGCTGGCTCGCCAGGGCCTGCAGGCCGATGCCATCCGCGCCATCGGCAGCCACGGCCAGACCATTCGCCACGAGCCTGCGCGCGGCTTTACTGTTCAGATCGGTAACCCGGCACTGCTCGCCGAGCTTACCGGCATCAGCGTGGTCGCCGACTTCCGCCGGCGCGATGTGGCTGCCGGTGGTCAAGGTGCGCCGCTGGTGCCGGCCTTCCACGAAACCCTTTTCGGCCATCTCGGCAAGCATCTGGCAGTCTTGAACGTGGGCGGTTTCAGCAACCTCAGCCTGATCGAGCAAGACAAGCCGGTCCACGGTTTCGACTGCGGCCCCGGTAACGTGTTACTGGATGCCTGGATCGAGCGCAAGCACGGCCAGGCCTATGATGCCGATGGTGCCTGGGCAGCGTCTGGAGTGGTGCAGGCCGGCTTGCTCAACGCATTGCTGGCCGACCCGTTCTTCGCCGGTAGCGGCCCGAAGAGCACGGGCCGCGAGGTATTCAACCTGGCTTGGCTGGATGGCCACCTGGCCCGCCTGCCTGCCTACCGCGATGAGGATGTACAGGCGACACTGCTTGAGCTGACCGCACGCAGCATCATCGACTCACTGATCAATGCCCAACAAGGCACCGAAGCACTGCTGGTATGTGGTGGCGGCGCACGCAACGGTGCACTGATGGCCCGCCTCGGCCAGTTGTTACCTGAAGCCCGCGTCACCAGCACTGGCGCTCACGGCGTTGACCCTGATTGGGTAGAAGCCATGGCTTTTGCCTGGCTGGCCCATTGCTGCCTGGAAGGCATCCCCGCCAACCGCCCCAGCGTCACTGCCGCCAAGGGCCTGCGCGTACTGGGCGCAATCTACCCGGCCTAACCGCTACGCCAGAAAGCAAAACGCCGCGCAATTGCGCGGCGTTTTCATAGGGCCAGGCCTCAGATCGAGAACGAAGACCCGCAACCGCAAGTGGTGGCGGCATTCGGATTCTTGATCACGAAACGCGAGCCTTCCAGGCCTTCCTGGTAATCCACTTCGGCGCCGGCCAGGTACTGGAAACTCATTGGGTCGACCACCAGCGACACGCCTTCACGCTCGACGATGGTGTCGTCTTCGGCCACATCCTCATCGAACGTGAAGCCGTACTGGAAGCCCGAGCAACCGCCACCGGTCACGAACACCCGCAACTTCAGACGGTCATTGCCTTCCTCATTGACCAGGTTCTTCACTTTCTGGGCTGCCCCATGGGTGAACTCCAGACCGGTAGGGGTGAAGGTTTCGACGCTCATGTTGATTCTCCCGGCGCGGTAGCCGTCTTAAAACTCGATGACGCGCATTATCCGCTTTCCCGAGAAAATCGGTCAAGAATTGTGCGGCTTTAGTCGCGACATACAAAAAGGCCCGCACGACGCGGGCCTTTTCAAAGCAAGGATGCTTACGGCAGCAGGCCTGCGTGGGACAACCCCATGCGCTCGTCCAGGCCGAACAGGATGTTCAGGTTCTGTACCGCCTGGCCCGACGCGCCCTTGACCAGGTTGTCGATCACCGACAGCACCACCACCAGGTCACCACCCTGCGGGCGGTGAACCGCAATGCGGCAGACGTTGGCGCCGCGCACGCTACGGGTTTCCGGGTGGCTGCCCGCTGGCATCACGTCGACGAACGGCTCATCGGCGTAGCGCTTCTCGAACAGCGCCTGCAGGTCGACCGAGGTATCGACGACATTTGCGTACAGGGTGGCGTGGATACCACGGATCATCGGCGTCAGGTGCGGCACGAAGGTCAGGCCGATGTCCTTGCCAGCGGCCAGGCGCAGGCCCTGGCTGATTTCCGGCAGGTGGCGATGGCCCTTGACCGCGTAGGCCTTCATGCTTTCGCCGGCTTCGCAGAACAGCGAACCCACTGCCGCACCACGGCCAGCACCGCTGACACCCGATTTGCAGTCGGCGATCAGGCGCGACGGGTCGGCCAGGCCCGCTTCCAGCAGCGGCAGGAAGCCCAGCTGGGTGGCGGTCGGGTAGCAACCCGGCACTGCAATCAGGCGCGCCTGGCGGATTTTCTCACGGTTGACTTCAGGCAGGCCGTACACCGCGTCCTTGAGCAGCTCTGGAGCACCGTGCGGCTGGCCGTACCACTTGCCCCACTCGGTGGCATCCTGCAGGCGGAAGTCGGCCGACAGGTCGATCACCTTGGTGCCGGCTGCCAGCAGCTCACCGGCCAGTGCATGGGCGACACCGTGCGGGGTGGCGAAGAACACCACGTCACAGGCAGCCAGGGTCTTGCTGTCCGGCACGCTGAACGCCAGCCCGTCATAGTGGCCGCGCAGGTTCGGGTACATGTCCGCCACCGCCACGCCCGCCTCGGAGCGCGAAGTGATGACCGCCACTTCGGCCTGTGGATGCTGTGCCAGCAGACGCAACAGTTCGACGCCGGTGTAACCCGTGCCGCCGACGATACCGACCTTGATCATAACGCTTGCCCCTTATCAACGAGCCGTCTGGAAAGCGCACGATAATAGGGGCGCAAGGCGCCTGTAACAACTCTTCGGGTGACCCTTCGGGCGCTTGACCACTACTATCTGACGACCGTGAATACCTGAAGGAACTCCCTCCATGCTCTACCTATGGATCAAAGCGCTGCATATCGTCAGCGTGGTTTGCTGGTTCGCCGGCCTTTTCTACCTGCCCAGGCTGTTCGTCTACCACGCCCAAAGCCAGGACAGCATCAGCCAGGACCGCTTCGTGACCATGGAGCGCAAGCTGTACCGCGGCATCATGAACCCGGCGATGATCGCCACCTACGTGTTCGGTGCGTGGATGCTGTACCTCACCCCCGGCTGGCTGAGCCAGGGCTGGCTGCATGCCAAGCTGACCCTGGTCATCCTGCTGACCGGCTACCATCACATGTGTGGCGCCCAGCGCAAACGCTTCGCCAGCGGCAACAACACCCGCAGCCACGTCTACTATCGCTGGTTCAACGAAGTACCTGTGCTGTTCCTGCTGGGTATCGTAATTCTGGTGGTGGTCAAACCGTTCTGACATAGCCACCCGCACAAGGAGCTTTGCCATGTCGCTACCCGCCTCGCTCGAACAACGCCTGCGCCTGCCCGTGGTTGCCGCACCGATGTTCCTGATCTCCAACCCCCGACTGGTACTGGCCTGCTGCGCCAACGGCGTGGTGGGCAGCTTTCCGGCCCTGAACCAGCGTGACAGCGCCGGCTTCAAGGCGTGGCTGGAAGAGATCGAGGCAGGCCTGGGACAACTTCAGACACCCGCGCCCTACGCGGTCAACCTGATCGTTCACCCGACCAACCCGCGCCTGCAGGCCGACCTGGCCTTGTGCGTAGAGCACCGCGTACCAATCGTCATTACCAGCCTTGGCGCAGTGAAGGAGGTGGTCGATGCGGTGCACGGATACGGTGGGCTGGTGTTCCACGATGTCACCACCCGCCGCCACGCCGAAAAAGCTGCTGAAGCAGGCGTGGACGGGTTGATCGCTGTCGCCGCTGGTGCGGGTGGCCATGCCGGCACCTGGAGCCCGTTCGCCCTGGCTGCGGAGATTCGCCAGTTCTTCGACAAGACCCTGCTGCTGGCCGGCTGCATGAACCACGGCCATGAGATCCTGGCTGCGCAACTATTGGGCGCTGACCTGGCCTACATGGGCACGCGCTTCATCGCCACGGCAGAAAGCCATGCCCAGAACGCCTACAAGCAGATGCTGCTGAGCGCCCACGCGGCAGACATCATCCACACCCCGGCAGTATCCGGCATCCCTGCCAGCTTCCTGCGCCCGAGCCTGGAGCAGGCCGGCTATGACATGAATGCCCTCAAGAGCAGCCACGAACAGGGCAAGCTCAAACCGATCGACGACGAAGCCAAAGCCTGGAAGACCGTCTGGTCGGCGGGCCAGGGCGTCGGTGGTATCGACGACCTGCCCAGTGCCCGCGCCCTGATCGAGCGCCTGCACAGCGAGTACCGGGAGGCACTGGAACGCTGCCAGGCCCTGCGCGCCCGCACCTTGTAGCAAAAGGCAACACCTTGCCCGGCCAAGCTGTACACTAGGCGCCCTCTTCCGGTCCCAGGAGCCTTGCATGACCCGTTACGCCATGATCACCGGTGCTTCCAGCGGCCTGGGCCTGGCCCTGGCGGAAGCCCTGGCACGGCGCGGGCGCAACCTGATCCTGGTGGCACGCCAGCGAGAAACGCTGGAACCGGTGGCCATCGAGCTGACCCAACGCTTTGGTGTCGAGGTACTGTTTCGCGCCTGCGACCTCAGCCAGCCGCTACGCCTGTCTGGCTTCGTGCTGGAGCTGGAAGAAGGCGAGCGGCGTATCGACCTGCTCGTAAACTGCGCCGGCCTGCGTACCTACGGGCCGTTCCTGGCCCATGAGTGGGCCGACGAGCAGGACCTGCTGGAGGTCAACGTACTGGCCCTGAGCCGCCTGTGTCACGCCATCGGCAACCTGATGGCCGTTCAGGGCGGCGGGCAGATCCTGAACGTCGCGGGCCTGGCCGGGGTCGCCCCTGGCCCATGGATGGCAGCCTATGCCGCCAGCAAGGCGTATGTACTGAGTTTTTCCCAGGCCCTGCGCGAAGAACTCAAGCGCACCGGCATCAAGGTTTCGGTGCTATGCCCCGGCCCGGTCCGCTCCTCACGCCGACGCATACCGCGGCTCGATGGCAAACCACGCTGCCTGAGCCCCGAGGAAGTGGCGTTGTACACCGTGCGTGCGCTGGACAAGAACCGCGCACTGATCCTACCCGGCCGGCGCAACCGCTGGCTGGCATTCGCCCCACGCCTGCTGCCACGCTGGCTGCTGCGCAAGCTGGCCGGGGCCATCCACCGCCGCTATTGCCCGGTCGGCATGGAATAGCCACTGGGCGAGCGGCGCCCGGCTGAGTACACTCGGCCCGACCCTCACCATGGAGCAAGTGCTGTGGACGATCTTTTCCTCAAAATCATCAACCGGGAAATCCCGGCGGATATCATCTACGAAGACGACCAGATCCTGGCCTTCAAGGACATTGCACCCGCGGCACCGGTACATTTTCTGGTCATCCCGAAAAAGCACATCCGCACGCTCAATGACCTGACCGAAGAAGACAAGGCCCTGGCTGGCCACATCCTGTTCACTGCCCAGCGTCTGGCAGTCGAGCAAGGCTGCGAGGAAGGTTTCCGCGTGGTCATGAACTGCAACCCGAAAGGCGGCCAGACTGTCTACCACATCCATATGCATGTGCTTGGCCAGCGCCAGATGAACTGGCCACCGGGCTGATCCACGGCAAGCGACCCCGCCGCTATTGCGGTAAACTGTCGGGCACATTCTTGCGGAGGTGCCCGATGGCTACCGAACGTCACTACTCGCCGCTCGACCGCTTGTTGCTGCAGGCCGATACCGCCATGCGCACCTTGCTGCCCTTCAGCGGCCAACCCGCCCGGCCATCGCCGGCCATCGTCCAGCCAGACGTCGACCTCGACGAGCAGCAGACCCGCCACATCGCCGGGCTGATGCGTATCAACCACACCGGTGAAGTGTGCGCCCAGGCGCTGTACCAGGGCCAGGCCCTGACCGCCAAGCTGCCCGAAGTGCGCAAGGCCATGGAGCATGCCGCCGAGGAAGAAGTGGACCACCTGGCCTGGTGCGAGCAACGCATTCGCCAGCTGAACAGCCACCCGAGCGTGCTCAACCCCCTGTTCTACGGCATGTCGTTCGGCATCGGCGCGCTCGCCGGGCTTGTCAGCGACAAGGTCAGCCTGGGCTTCGTCGCCGCCACCGAGCACCAGGTGTGCAAGCACCTCGACGAGCACCTGGAGCAGATCCCGCACGAAGATGAAAAATCCCGGGCCATTCTCGAACAAATGCGCGTCGACGAAGAGCAGCACGCCGAGTCTGCCCTGGAAGCCGGCGGCTATCGCTTCCCGGCGCCGGTCCGCTTTGGCATGAGCTTGCTGGCCAAGGTCATGACCAAGAGCACTTACCGCATCTGAAGGCATCACCATGACGGACCGTTTCGACGCCAAGGACCTGGCGCGCGCCGTGCAAGCCGGCATTCTCCAGCCGGGCCAGGACCAGGCGCTGCTTGCATTCCTGCGCCAGCAACCGGCGCACCGGGGCAGCTTCCAGCTGGCCCATGTCGCCTTCTACTTTGGCGCCATGCTGATCATGGCGGCCATGGGCTGGCTGCTCACCGAGGCGTGGATGCGCATCGGTGACATCGCCCTGCTGGTCATCGCCAGCCTGTACATCCTGTTGCTCACAGTGTTCGCCCTCAACCTGCAACGGCGCGCCCAGCCTGTCGCTGCCGGGGTGTTGGCCGCAGTGGCCGTCAGCATCGTGCCCTTAGCAGTGTTCGCCATCGAACGCCTGGCCGGTTGGTGGCCACTGGACGACGCGCAAGCCAACTATCACCAGTACTACACCTACGTGCAGGGCGGCTGGTTGGCGATGGAAGCGGCCACAGTGCTTGCCGGGCTACTGATGGTGCGGCTGATCCCCTACCCGTTCATTGTCATGCCAATGGCTGTGGCGTTGTGGTTCATGTCGATGGACCTGAGCGAATGGTTCTTCGGCTCGCCGTTCAGCTGGGAGCAGCGCCGCGAGGTTTCGTTGTGGTTCGGGCTGGGTTTGCTGGTGGTATTCCTGGTGATAGACGGTCGCACACGAGAGGACTACGCCCGCTGGGGCTACCTGGCCGGGCTGGCCGCATTCTGGGGCGGGTTGACGCTGCTGGACAGCGGCAGTGAGTTGGGCAAGGCCATGTACTGCGTGATCAACGTAGCGTTGATGAGCACGGCGGTTCTGTTGCGCAGGCCGGTATTCATGGTGTTTGGGGCGCTGGGGGTGGCGGCTTACCTGGGGTACCTGTCGTACGAGGTGTTTGCCGAATCGCTGCTGTTCCCGGTGGTGTTGACCCTGATCGGGCTGGGGGTTATCGGGCTGGGGCTGGTTTACCAGAAGCGGCGGGAGCGGTTGAGCCAAATGATGCGAGGATGGTTGCCAGGGTGGATGCAAGCTGCACTGCCGGCGCTTCGGCGCTGATATTGCCGGGGCTGCTTTGCAGCCCCGGTTTCTCGAAGTCAACCCAGCTCAACAATCTCGTAACCATGGGAAATCTCAACCCCGGCACGCTCGAGCATGATCGAAGCCGAGCAGTACTTCTCCGCCGACAGCTCCACCGCCCGCTTGACCTGGGCTTCTTTCAACGCACGGCCTTTCACCACGAAATTCATGTGAATCTTGGTGAACACCTTCGGGTCTTCGCTGGCACGCTCGGCTTCCAGAAAGGCCTCGCAGCTTTCCACCGCCTGGCGCGATTTCTTCAGGATGCTCACCACGTCAAAGCTGCTGCAGCCACCCAGGCCCAACAGCAGCATTTCCATCGGGCGCACACCCAGGTTGCGGCCGCCGGCCTCGGGCGGGCCGTCCATCACGACGACATGGCCACTCCCCGATTCGCCGAGGAACATGGCCTCACCGGCCCACTGGATACGTGCCTTCATCTACCCGGACTCCTGATTTTCGGAAAAGGGTGTCAGCTTAGACCTTGTGCAGCTGTGGGAAAAGTACGAGAGGTGTCGGTTTAGTACCGAAACATCCTGTAGTGTCTGATAAGCTGGCGCCAAATGACTGGCGCTCGCCGCCAGCCAACCTCTATAAAAAGCCTATGCGTCGTATCGAACAGGATTTCGTGATGGTTGCCTCCGCCCTACCCGCCAAGATCAAGAATATCGACAAGCTGCTGGTGCACTGCCAGCGCCGCCGCTATACCGCCAAAAGCAACATCATCTGCGCCGGCGACCGGGCCGAGACACTGTCGTTCATCATCAAGGGTTCGGTGACCATCCTCATCGAAGACGACGACGGGCATGAAATGATCATTGCCTACCTCAACAATGGCGATTTCTTTGGCGAGCTGGGCCTGTTCGAACCCGTTGAAGGTGAACAGCAGCGCAGTGCCTGGGTACGGGCCAAGACCGAATGCGAAGTGGCCGAGATCAGTTACGAGAAGTTTCGCGAACTGGCGCGCCAGGACCCGGAAATCCTCTACGCGCTGGGCAGCCAGATGGCCCAGCGCCTGCGTAACACCACGCGCAAAGTCGGCGACCTGGCCTTTTTCGACGTGACCGGGCGGGTTGCCCGCTGCCTGCTGGAGCTGTGCAAGCAGCCTGATGCCATGACCCACCCCGACGGCATGCAGATCAAGATTACCCGTCAGGAAATCGGCCGTATCGTCGGTTGCTCTCGGGAAATGGTCGGCCGCGTCCTCAAGGACCTTGAAGAGCGCAGCCTGGTGCAGGTCAAGGGCAAGACCATGGTGGTCTACGGTACCCGCTAGTCTTTGGGCAGGTCCGCCAGCACCTTGGCGTAAGCCTTTGACAGGCGCTCGAACCAGGGCGCCTCGGGTGCCACTTCATGCAAGGCGATGTGCGCGTCGGCGCGGCAGCGTTGCTCCAGGTCGCAGCATTCATTGAAGCGGTTGACCGCCGCCACCATCGACTCCCGTTCGTTGTCCAGCAGCAACGCACCGTGCACCAGCACCACCGGGCGCTTGCCGCCCAGCCCTTGGCGCCAGCGCTGGGCAGTGCCCACCAGCTTGCGGCCGTTGAGGTTGACGTTGTAGCGGCCATCGCAGAACGCCCCGTCGATTTCCCCCACCGAAGCTACCCCACCCCACTCACGCAGCACATCGCACAGCGGCAGGCACAAACGTTCGTAGGCATTCTCGATGCGGCCATGATCACCTTCGCTGCGCGGGGCGACATAGACCAGTGCAACGTTCACGGTCGAATGCGACTGCGGTACCGGCTCACCGCCCGTCTCACGCAGCAGCACCGGCCAGCCGGCAATCGCCAGCTCCGAGCAGGCGGCCTCAAAGTTGTCCAGACGGCTCATGCGCCGGGGCATGACCAGGGCATGGTCGGTGGGGCGCCAGAACAGCACGCCACTGTCGCGTTCGCCGCGGCACACGGCGGCCAGCAGTTCCTGTTCGGCGTGCAGGCCTTGTTCGACGGTCAGGGCCAGGGGTTGATCGGTCATTGATCCACCTTTGATGTTGTTATTGATGGCCTCTTCGCGGCGGTCCGGCGCGAGAGGCCATGACAGGCATACAAAAAAGCCGGCAAAAACGCCGGCTTCATTTATTCAGTCCAGTGGCTGAACAGTCTTCTTCACCTGCTCCGGGAAGAACAACCGCTGCAACTCCAGCCCAGGCTGCTCGGCGCGCATGAACGCTTCGCCCACCAGGAACGAGTAAACCTCGTTGATCGCCATCAGCTCCACATCGGCCCGGTTGAGAATGCCACTCTCGGTAATTGCCAGGCGGTCACGCGGAATACGCGGCAACAGGTCGAGTGTGGTTTCCAGGCTGACCTCAAAGGTATGCAGGTTGCGGTTGTTCACCCCTACCAACGGCGTATCCAGGGTTTTCAGCGCGCGCTCCAGCTCATCGCCGTCATGCACTTCCACCAGCACGTCGAGGCCGACATCCTTGGCCGTAGCCGCCAGCTCGGCCATCTTCACGTCATCCAGTGCCGACACGATCAACAGCACACAGTCCGCACCCAAGGCCCGGGCTTCGACGATCTGGTAAGGGTCGACCATGAAGTCTTTGCGGATAACCGGCAGCGATACCGCCGCCCGGGCCTGCTGCAGGTATTCATCGGCACCCTGGAAATAATCGACATCGGTCAACACCGACAGGCAGGTAGCGCCGCCTTTCTCGTAGCTAACCGCGATTTCCGCCGGCACGAAGTGCTCGCGAATCACGCCCTTGCTCGGCGAAGCCTTCTTGATTTCGGCAATCACGGCTGGCTGCTTGCGCTTGGCCTGCTCGATCAGCGCATTGGCGAAGCCACGCGGGGCATCGGCAGTTTTGGCCAGGCGTTCCAGCTCGGCAAGGCTGACGCGCGCGCTGCGCTCGGCCACCTCCTGGAACTTGCGGGCAATGATCCTTTCCAGCACCGTCGGCACACTCATGCTTCGTTCTCCACCTTGAATACTGCAGTAAAGGCACCCAGCTCCTGCAGCTTTTCCCAGGCCAGGCCGGTGTGCAGTACATCGTGGGCCAGTTCCACGCCCTGGGCCAGGGTCATCGCGTGATCGGCGGCATAGAGGGCAGCCCCCGCGTTGAGCACGATCATTTCAGCGGCCTTCTGGCCGTTTTCGGTCTTGCGCCGGCCCAGCGCATCGCGGATCAGCTCAAGCGACGCTTGCGGGTTCTCGACAGCCAGGCCATGCAGGCTCTGGCTCTTCATGCCAAGGTCTTCCGGCTCGACCCAGTATTCAGTGATTTCGCCGTTCTTCAACTCGGCAACAAAAGTAGGGGCAGCCAGGCTGAACTCATCCAGGCCGTCCTTCGAATGGACCACCAGCACATGCTTGCTGCCCAGGCGCTGCAGTACCTCGGCCAACGGGCGGCACAGGGTCTGGGCGAACACGCCGACCACCTGGTGCTTCACTCCGGCCGGATTCGTAAGCGGGCCGAGCATGTTGAACAGGGTACGCAGCCCTAGGTCGCGACGCGGGCCGGCAGCATGCTTCATGGCCGAATGATGGCTTTGCGCGAACATGAAGCCGATGCCTAAGCTGTCAATGCAGCGGGCCACCTGGGTGGGCGTCAGGTTCAGGTAGATACCGGCAGATTCCAGCAGGTCGGCACTACCGCTCTTGCCCGACACCGCGCGGTTACCGTGCTTGGCCACGGTGCAGCCTGCCGCCGCCAGGACGAACGACGAAGCGGTGGACACGTTGAAGATGTTGGCGCCATCACCGCCGGTGCCGACGATGTCGACCACGCCATCGAGGCTTTTCAGTTCGACCTTGTCGGCCAGTTCACGCATGACCGAAACCGCACCGACAATTTCGTCGATGCTTTCGCTTTTCATGCGCATGCCCATCAGGAAGGCACCGATCTGCGCTTCAGTGCACTGGCCAGTCATGATCTGGCGCATCACATCGCGCATTTCTTCGGTAGTAAGGTCCAGCTGGCCGACGATACGGCCTAACGCGCTCTTGATATCCATGCTCGATCCTTAACGGCGGCCGCCGGTCTGCTTGAGGAAGTTGGCGAACAGCTCGTGGCCCTGTTCGGTCAGGATCGACTCGGGGTGGAACTGCACCCCTTCGATATTCAGCGTCTTGTGGCGCAGGCCCATGATTTCATCGACCGAGCCGTCTTCATGCGCAGTCCAGGCCGTGACTTCCAGGCAGTCGGGCAAGGTTTCGCGCTTGACCACCAGCGAGTGGTATCGGGTAACGGTCAGCGGGTTGTTGAGCCCGGTGAACACACCCAGGTCGCGGTGATGCACCGGGCTGGTCTTGCCGTGCATCACCTGGCGGGCACGCACCACGTCACCCCCAAAGGCCTGGCCGATGGACTGATGGCCCAGGCACACGCCCAGGATCGGCAGCTTGCCAGCAAAATGCAGGATAGCCTCGATGGACACACCGGCCTCGCTCGGTGTGCATGGGCCTGGGGATACGACGATGCGCTCAGGGTTGAGTGCTTCGATCTGGGCGATGGTCATTTCGTCATTGCGAATGACCTTCACCTCGGCACCCAACTCGCCCAGGTACTGAACGACGTTGTAAGTGAATGAGTCGTAATTGTCGATCATCAGTAACATGGTGTTAAACCTCTTGGACTTACTGACTTCAGAATTCGAACCTTCTTGCTGCCGTCACGGGCACAGCTTCGCCACAAAGGGCAGAAAATGAAGAAGGCAAACGGGGACGGGCCGGGCGGGCCGGCAAGAGATAAAGTCAGGCGCGCCAACGCCAACGGGCGTGGGCCTTGATTACGCGCATCAAGAGTTTGCTGACGATCAACACAGGATAGGTCTCGCTCATACGTCCCGGCACAGTAGCTTACCGGGGCGGCGGGCGCAATATGCCTGTAAACACGGGGAAACGAATGGACTTGGGAGGGATGCACGGCGATTTGCTAAGGTCGATCGGGCAGTACCTCATAAAAACAAAGAAAAGGATGTTCCCTGATGCGAAAAGCCCCATTATTGCGCTTTACCCTCGCCTCATTGGCATTAGCCTGCAGCCAGGCATTCGCGGCACCCTCGCCCTACTCCGGCATGATTGTGTTTGGCGACAGCCTCAGCGATGCCGGGCAGTTTGGCGGCGTGCGCTTCACCAACCTCGATGCCAATGGCAACTATGCGCCAGTGTCACCGATGATCCTGGGCGGGCAGCTGGGTGTGAACCCGACCGAGCTTGGCCCTTCCACCTCCCCTCTCAATCCGGTATTGGGGCTTCCCGACGGCAATAACTGGGCAGTCGGTGGCTACACCACCCAACAGATCCTGGATTCGATCACCAGCACTTCCGAGACGGTCATCCCGCCAGGACGCCCCGGCGCCGGGCAAGTATTACGGGAGAAGCCAGGCTACCTGGCTAACGGCCTGCGCGCCGACCCTAACGCCCTGTACTACCTGACTGGTGGTGGTAATGACTTCCTGCAGGGCCTGGTCAACAGCCCCGCCGATGCCGCAGCCGCCGGTGCCCGCCTGGCCGCCAGCGCCCAGGCCCTGCAACAAGGTGGCGCCCGCTACATCATGGTCTGGCTGCTCCCGGACCTTGGCCAAACACCGAACTTCAGCGGCACGCCGCAGCAGAACCCCCTGTCATTACTGTCTGGTGTCTTCAACCAGTCGCTGCTCAGCCAACTGGGGCAAATTGACGCCGAGATCATCCCGCTGAACGTGCCCATGCTGCTGAGCGAGGCACTGGCCAGCCCCAGCCAGTTCGGCCTGGCCACCGGCCAGAACCTGGTGGGTACCTGCTACAGCGGCGAAGGTTGCGTGGAAAACCCGGTGTACGGCATCAACGGCACAACACCAGACCCGACCAAGCTGCTGTTCAACGACTTGGTGCACCCGACCATCGCTGGCCAGCAACTGATCGCCGATTACGCCTACTCGATCCTCTCCGCACCATGGGAACTGACCCTTCTTCCGGAAATGGCCCACACAAGCCTGCGTGCCCACCAGGACGAACTGCGCAACCAGTGGCAAACACCCTGGCAGGCCGTTGGCCAGTGGCAAGCCTTTGTCACCAGCGGCGCCCAGGACCTGGATTTCGACGGCCAGAGCAGCGCGGCCAGTGGCGATGGCCGCGGCTACAACCTGACCGTGGGGGGCAGCTACCGCCTGAACGACGCCTGGCGCCTGGGCCTGGCGGGAGGCGTATACCGGCAGAGACTGGAAGCCGGCGGACACGACTCGGACTACACGCTGAACAGCTATCTGGCCAGCGCCTTTGCCCAATACCGCCAGGACCGCTGGTGGGCGGATGCCGCGCTGACCGCCGGGCACCTGGACTACAGCGACCTGAAGCGCACCTTCGCCCTCGGCGTGAATGACCGCAGCGAAAAAGGCGACACTGATGGCGAGGCCTGGGCGATATCCGGGCGGCTGGGCTACAATCTGGCAGCCGACAGCAGCAACTGGCAGCTGGCACCCTTCATCAGTGCCGACTATGCGCGCGTGAAGGTGGATGGTTACGACGAGAAGAGTGGTCGCTCGACGGCGCTGGGCTTCGATGACCAGGCGCGCACGTCACGCCGCCTGGGCCTGGGTTTGCAGGGCAGTGTGCAGGTGCTGCCGAGTACCCGGCTGTTCGCAGAAGTGGCGCAGGAACATGAGTTCGAGGATGACCGGCAGGATGTGACCATGCACCTCACCAGCTTGCCGGCGAATGACTTCACCCTGACCGGGTATACGCCGCACAGCGACCTGACCCGGGCGAGCCTGGGGGTAAGCCATGAAGTGGTGGCAGGGGTGCATTTGCGCGGAAACTACAACTGGCGCAAGAGCGATGAATTGACCCAGCAGGGGGTGAGCCTGGGGATCAGCGTGGACTTCTGAATAGATGGGGCCGCTTGGCGGCCCCAATCCATTTACTTGGCTGAAGTCTGCTCAGCCAAGGCGACCGCACGGAACATCGCGCGGCGCTTGTTGATGGTTTCTTCCCACTCGAGCGCCGGCACCGAGTCGGCAACGATGCCGCCACCGGCCTGCACATGCAGTTCGCCGTCCTTGATCACGGCAGTACGGATCGCAATCGCGGTGTCCATGTTGCCATTCCAGGCAAAATACCCCACGGCACCACCGTAAACCCCACGCTTGACCGGCTCCAGTTCGTCGATGATCTCCATCGCACGAATCTTCGGTGCGCCCGACAAGGTGCCAGCCGGCAAAATCGCCCGCAGCGCATCCATCGCCGTCAGCCCTTCACGCAGCTGGCCGGTGACGTTGGAGACAATGTGCATCACATTGGAATAACGCTCGATCACCATCTTCTCGGTCAGCCGCACGCTGCCGGTCGAGGACACACGGCCCACGTCGTTACGGCCCAGGTCGATCAGCATCAGGTGCTCGGCGATTTCCTTGTCGTCCGACAGCAGGTCGTCTTCCAACGCACGGTCGGCCTCTTCGGTCGCTCCACGCGGGCGAGTACCGGCAATCGGGCGCACGGTAACCAGGTTGTCCTCGACACGCACCAGCACCTCGGGCGAACTGCCAACCACATGGAAGTCACCGAAGTTGAAGAAGTACATGTAGGGCGTCGGGTTGAAGCAGCGCAGCGCGCGGTACAGGTCGATAGGCGCTGCCTTGAAGTCGATGGACATGCGCTGCGACGGCACCACTTGCATGCAGTCACCGGCCAGGATGTATTCCTTGATACGGCCGACGGCGTTCTCGTAGTCCTCACGCGTGTAGCTGGAGCGGAATTCCGGCTCGGCGGCCTGCGGGCCACTCAAGTCCAGGCCACGGCGCGGGGTGATCGGCTGACGCAGGGTTTCCAGCAGGCCTTGCAGCCGTGCCTGGCCCTGTTCGAAGGCTTGCTCTTCAGCCGGGTCGACCAGCACGATCGCGTGCATCTTGCCTGCCAGGTTGTCGAACACCACTACGGCATCGGACACCATCAGCAGAATATCCGGCACACCCAGCGGGTCCGGGTTGGGGCTGGCGCCCAGGCGCTTTTCCACATAACGCACGCAGTCGTAGCCGAAGTAGCCGACCAGGCCGCCGTTGAAGCGCGGCAGGCCAGGGATGTCGGCGACCTTGTAACGGTCCTTGAAGCTTTCGACGAACGCCAACGGGTCTTCGACATCGTGGCTTTCCACCTCGATGCCATCCTGCAGGATGCTGACGTGGTAGCCGTGAACGCGCATCACGGTGCGCGACGGCAGGCCGATCATCGAGTAACGGCCCCACTTCTCACCGCCCTGAACCGATTCGAGCAGGTACGAGTTGGGTTGGTCGGCCAGTTTCAGGTAGATCGACAGCGGCGTGTCGAAGTCGGCCAGGGTTTCGCAGGCCAGGGGGATGCGGTTGTAGCCGACAGCGGCCAGGCGCAGGAATTCTTCGCGGTTCATGAGTAGCCTCGTGGCAAGCAGCAATAAGTCAGGCAAACGGATGGGCCGGCACACGCCGGCAGGCAGAAGTCAGGCGCGCCAACGCCAACGGGCCAGAGCCTTGATGACTTTCATCCAGAATTTGCCAGTAACCGCCACGGTGGACTCTCTGTCTTGTGAGGCTTGAAGGTCCGCCAACGTTATCCCAGTGGCCGGGTCTTCGCAACCGGGCAGCAAGGCGCGCAGGTCATCGATCACAAGGCTGGGGGTTTCGTCGTGGATCGGCCGGCCATGGTTGTAGCCGTAGGTCAGCCCCACGCATTGCACGCCAGCCGCCTTGGCCGCCAGCACATCACTGCGCGAATCACCGACGAACAACGCTTGTTGCGGGGTAACGCCGGCCATCTGCATGACGAACAGCAACGCCGCCGGGTCCGGTTTTTTCTGCGGCAGGGTGTCGCCGCCGATGATCCAGCGGAAATAGCGGCCGATCTTCATCTGGTCCAACAAAGGGGCGACGAAGCGCTCCGGCTTGTTGGTGATCAGTGCCATTTCCACACCCTGCTTCTGCAGCCAGCGCAGGGTGTCTTTCACGCCGGGATAAACCACAGTGAGCTCATGGCTTTGGGCATAGGCTTCCATGAACAGCGCCAGGCCCTGCTCGGCCAGCACATCATCCACAGCGTCATGCTCAATACCGCCCGCCAGTGCTCGGCGCACCAGCACCTGGGCGCCATTGCCAACCCAATGGCGCACCGCCTCAAGGCCGGCAGGCGGGCGCCCCAGTTCGAGCAGCATGCGGTCCACGGCGGCGGCCAGGTCTGGCACGGAGTCGATCAGGGTACCGTCCAGATCGAACATCACCAGCCTGGGCAGCGTCCCCGGGAACAGCTGCTCGAAGCCACTCATGGGCGGGCCTGAGCCAGTTCGGCGCGCATCAGGGCAATGACTTCCTGGTAGTCCGGGGCGTTGAAGATCGCCGAGCCGGCCACGAAGGTGTCGGCGCCAGCGGCAGCGATCTCGCGGATGTTGTTGACGTTGACGCCGCCGTCGATTTCCAGGCGGATATCACGGCCACTGGCGTCGATCAGCGCACGCGCTTCGCGCAGCTTGTCGAGGGTGCCGGGGATGAACTTCTGCCCGCCGAAGCCTGGGTTAACGCTCATCAGCAGCACCATGTCGATCTTGTCCATCACGTACTTCAGGGCGTCCAGGCTGGTGGCCGGGTTGAACACCAGGCCGGCCTTGCAGCCACCGTCTTTGATCAACTGCAGCGAGCGGTCGATGTGCTGGGTGGCTTCCGGGTGGAAGGTGATGTAGGTGGCGCCGGCCTCGATGAAGTCGCCGATGATGCGGTCGACCGGGCTGACCATCAGGTGCACGTCGATGGGCGCGGTGACGCCGTACTTGCGCAGGGCAGTGCACACCATCGGGCCGATGGTCAGGTTGGGAACGTAGTGGTTGTCCATGACATCGAAGTGAACGATGTCGGCACCCGCAGCCAAAACCTTGTCGACGTCCTCACCCAGGCGGGCGAAATCGGCGGAAAGAATGGAGGGGGCAATAGCGTAGGGCTGCATGGCGCACCTGTTGGCAGAATCACGGTGGCGCGCATTGTAACTCAGGCAAACGGGTAGAGGCTGATTGGTATCAATCCGTGTCGACCAGCTGTTTCAACCTGTACCGGCCTCTTCGCGGGCTTACCCGCGAAGAGGCAGGCTCAGAAAACTGACAATCAGGCAGGCTGCTGGGTTCTCAGCTTCTCGCTACGCCCACGCAACCACTCCAAGGTCAGCAGCAATATCACCGAGAAGGCAATCAGCAAGGTCGCAGCCGCTGCAATGGTCGGGCTCAGGTTTTCGCGAATACCACTGAACATCTGCCGCGGCAGGGTCGCCTGCTCGGGCCCTGCCAGGAACAGGGTCACCACCACCTCGTCAAACGACGTGGCAAAGGCGAACAGCGCCCCCGAAATCACCCCGGGCGCAATCAGCGGCAGGGTCACCCGACGGAAGGTCAGCAGTGGCGACGCGCCCAGGCTGGCCGCCGCGCGCACCAGGTTGTAGTTGAAGCCCTGCAAGGT
Organism: Pseudomonas monteilii NBRC 103158 = DSM 14164; assembly: GCF_000730605.1. Lineage (GTDB taxonomy): Bacteria > Pseudomonadota > Gammaproteobacteria > Pseudomonadales > Pseudomonadaceae > Aquipseudomonas > Aquipseudomonas monteilii. The sequence continues at coordinate 20,602 of NZ_BBIS01000055.1, forward strand.
GGCCGACACGGTAATGATGACGAACGGTACACCCAGCACCGCATGCACCAGAATCAGCGAGGTGAAGCTGTTGCCCATCCCCAGCGGTGCAAAGAACAGGTAACTGGCTACACCGATAATCACGACCGGCACCACCATCGGCGAAATCACCAGCGCCATCACCAGCGACTTGCCGGGGAAATCGCCACGGGTCAGGCCGATGGCCGCCAGGGTGCCGAACACCATGGCCAGCACCGTGGCTGCCGGGGCGACGATGATGCTGTTCTTCAGCGCCCGCATCCATTCGGCCGAGCCGAAGAAGTCCTGGTACCACTGCAGTGAGAAGCCCTGCAGCGGGTACACCAGGAAGCTGCCACTGTTGAACGACAGCGGCACGATCACCAGTACCGGCAAGATCAGGAAAAGCAGGATCAAACCGCAAAGAATGCGCAGGCTGTAGAACCAGACCCGCTCCACGGGCGACATGTATGGGCTCAACATCACAAGGCTCCTCAGCTCAGGCGCAGGCGGCTGGCGCCGACCAGCCAGCTATAGATCAGGTACAACAACACAGTCGCCAGCAGCAACAGCCCGCCCAGCGCGGTGGCCATGCCCCAGTTGATGCTGGTGTTGGTGTAGAAGGCAACGAAGTAGCTGACCATCTGGTCGTTCGGACTGCCCAGCAGTGCCGGAGTGATGTAGTAGCCGATGGCCAGGATGAACACCAGCAGGCAACCCGCACCTACACCGGCGTAAGTCTGCGGGAAGTAAACCCGCCAGAAGCTGGCGAACGGGTGGCAGCCCAGCGAAATTGCCGCACGCATGTAGCTGGGCGAAATGCCCTTCATCACGCTGTACAGTGGCAGGATCATGAACGGCAGCAGGATGTGTACCATCGAGATGTAAACACCGGTACGGTTGAACACCAATTCCAGCGGTTGATCGATGATGCCCATGGCCATCAGCGCGCTGTTGATCAGGCCGCCCGACTGCAGCAGCACGATCCACGCCGCCACCCGCACCAGGATCGAAGTCCAGAACGGCAGCAGCACCAGGATCATCAGCAGGTTGCTCTGCCGGGTCGGCAGGTTGGCCAGTAAATAGGCCAGTGGGTAGGCCAGCACCAGGCAGATGGCGGTGATCACCACACCCATCCACAGGGTACGGGCAAAAATGTCCAGGTAAATGGCCTGGTCCGGGGTGGCCTTGGCCAGTTCGCCAAGGTCATCGATGCGATGGTCGACAGAGGCCAGCAGGTAGAACGATGTCACCGAACTGGTATTGCGGCGTATCGCCTGCCAGTAGGCTGGATCACCCCATCGCTCGTCGACGGCCTGCAACGCGTCCTTATAAGAGGCAGGCTCAGCCTTGAATGGCAGTGCCCGGGCGGTCTTGGTCAACAAGCTGCGGTAACCGGCCAGTTCCATGTTCAAGCGCTTGGAAAGGTCGCCAAGGGTCTGGTTCTTGCGCGATTCGGCCAGGTCCTGGCTCAGCGCCTTGTACACATCCTCGCCGGGCAGGCTCTTGCCATCCCACTGGCTAATGACTTCGACCGTGCGTGGCAGGCCGCCGACCACTTCAGGGTTGCCGACGCTCTTGTACAGCAGCGCCGCGATCGGCACCAGGAACACCAGCAGAAGAAACAGCGCCAGCGGCGCGATCAACGCCTGCGCCTTCCAGCGGTTGACCCGCTCGGCGTGCTTGAGGCGCTGCTTGAGACTTGGACCTGCGCCTTCGTTGAGGGGCACTGCAATGGCCATGGCGAACTCCGCAATACAGGCTGAAATGGGGGCTGCGATGCAGCCCCGCACACTGGACGTTTACTTCTTCGCCGCCCAGGCGTTGAAGCGTTGCTCCAGCTGCTCGCTGTTGTCGGCCCAGAAGGCCACGTCGATCTGCACCTGGTTGGCGATGTTTTCAGGCGTGGTCGGCATGTCCTTCTTCACTTCGTCCGACAGCAGGCTCACAGCCTTAGCGTTGGCCGGGCCGTAGGCGATGTTCTCGGAGTAGGTTTTCTGCTGCTCGGGCTGCACGCTGAAAGCGATGAATTTCTTCGCTTCTTCGGCATCCTTGGCGCCTTTCGGAATGGCCCAGGCATCGAAGTCGTAGATGCCGCCGTTCCACACCACCTTGAGGTTGCTCTCTTTCTGCACAGCGGCAATACGGCCGTTGTACGCAGAACTCATGACCACGTCACCCGAGGCCAGGAACTGCGGTGGCTGTGCACCCGCTTCCCACCACTGGATGCTGGGCTTGAGCTCATCAAGCTTCTTGAAGGCGCGGTCCTGGCCTTCCTTGGTGGCCAGCACTTTGTAGACGTCCTTGGGCGCAACGCCATCGGCCATCAGTGCGAATTCCATGGTGTACTTGGCACCTTTGCGCAGGCCGCGCTTGCCCGGGAATTTCTTGGTGTCCCAGAAATCAGCCCAGCTGGTAGGTGCGGTTTTCAGCTTGTCGGCGTTGTAGGCCATGACCGTGGACCAGACGAAGAAGCCCACGCCGCAAGGCTGGATGGCACCCGGCACGTAGTCACCCTCATTGCCAAACAGGGCTGGGTCGAGCTCTTCGAACATGCCTTCATCGCAACCACGCGCCAGCTCTGGCGACTCAACCTCTACCAGGTTCCACGACACACTCTTGGTGTCGACCATTGCCTTGACCTTCGCCATTTCGCCGTTGTACTCACCGGCGACGATCTTGCCATTACCCGCCTTCTCCCATGGCTCGTAGAACGCTTTTACCTGGGCCGCCTTGTTGGCGCCCCCGAACGAGATCACGGTGAGGTCTGCGGCCATGACCTGGCCAGCGGCGAAAAGCCCCAAGGCCAGGGCGGTCAGTTTCAACTGCTTGCGCATTCTTATTCTCTCCACAGTACAGGGTTGGTGAAGCAATCCATCAATGGGCTTCGGCAATCGGATCGAGCGCGCGGGCGTGCTCCACCTCCCAGCCCAGCGGTACTACATCGCCCACGGCCAACGCCGGGTCGAGCTCGGCAATAGGCTGTTTCACGAAGAAGTCGCCCTTGCCGCAAACTTCCAGGCGCACCCGCACGTGGTCGCCCAGGTAAATGAATTCAGCCACCCGGCCAGAGAAGCGGTTCACGCAGCTTTCGCTGTGGCCGTTCAGGCGCACGCGTTCGGGGCGGATCGACAGGGTGACCGGCTCGCCGGCCTGGCCGACATTCACCGCCAGCGCCTCTACCCGCTCCCCGCGCGGCAGTTGCACCTGGCAGCGCTTGCCGTCGCTGGCCAGCAATGTGCCGTTGATGCGGTTGTTCTCGCCGATGAAGTTGGCGACGAAGGTATTGCAGGGCTCTTCGTACAGCGTGCGCGGGTCGGCGATCTGCTGGATCTCGCCCTGGTGGAACACCGCCACACGGTCGGACATGGTCAGTGCTTCGCCTTGGTCGTGGGTCACGTACACCACGGTCACACCAAGGCGCTGGTGAATGTGCTTGATCTCCATCTGCATGTGTTCCCGCAGTTGCTTGTCCAGCGCGCCGAGCGGTTCGTCCATCAGCACCAGCTGTGGCTCGAACACCAGCGCCCGGGCCAGGGCCACGCGCTGCTGCTGGCCACCCGAGAGCTGGCCGGGGTAGCGCTTGGCGAAGGCATCGAGCTGCACCATGTTCAGCACGCGCTTGACCCGCTCGCTGATGTCGGTCTTGCTGAGGTTGCGCACGGTCAGCGGGAAGGCCAGGTTCTCGGCCACGGTCATGTGCGGGAACAGCGCGTAGTTCTGGAACACCATGCCGATGTCGCGCTTGTGCGGCGGCACGTTGTTGATCGAGCGCCCGGCCAGCTGGATTTCACCAGCGGTGGGCGTTTCGAAGCCGGCCAGCATCATCAGGCTGGTGGTCTTGCCCGAGCCGGACGGGCCGAGCAGGGTCAGGAACTCGCCCTTGCGAATCTCCAGGTTGAGGTCTTTGACGATCAGCGACTCGCCGTCGTAGCTCTTCTGCACACCACGGAAGCTGACCAGCGTTTCGCTGGTTGCAGCGTTCGACTTCGCCTCGCTCATGCCTGCACCTTCTTGTTGGATGACTGCGTAGGCAAAAGAGTAGAAGAGGCGCAAGCGCCCGAAAATCGGGGGTGCTGAGAGAATGCCATCATCCGGATGGAAGATTTGTTGTAGGGATTGCCCTACAAGGATGGCGGGATTGGAATGCCCTTGCGAACACTCCACCGAACCTGTGGGAGCGGGCGTGCCCGCGATGAGGCCGGCACAGCCATGGAGATCAGCAGGTCAGGCCCTTTCGCGGGCACGCCCGCTCCCACAGGGACGTCGACAGGATCACCGATAGCGTATGTCGCAATCAGACCAGCTTGTGCTCCATGGCGTACTTCACCAGCTCCGCCAGCGAGTTCACTTTCAGCTTCTGCATCAGGCGCGCTTTGTGGGTGCTGATGGTCTTGCTCGACAGCGCCAGCTGCTGGGCGATGTCGTTGACGTTGGCGCCCTGGGCCAGGCGCTCGAACACCGAAAACTCGCGTTCCGACAGCAGCGTGTGCAACGGCCGCGACTCGGTCAGGCCCACTTCGAACACCATGCGGTCAGCCAGCGAAGGGTCGATGTAACGCCCGCCACCCGCCACCCGGCGAATCGCGGTCAGCAACAGCGCCGGGTCACTGTCCTTGGTGGCATAACCTGCCGCTCCGGCCTTCAGCGCCCGCGCCGCCATTTGTGCCTCGTCGTGCATCGACAACATCAGGATCGCCGGGGCATCGTGCAACGCACGTATACGCGGGATCGCCTCCAGGCCATTCACACCCGGCATCGAGATATCCAGCAATACCACCTCACAAGGCGTGTGGCGTAAGGTTTCGAGCAGCTGCTCGCCGTTACCGGCCTCCCCCGCCACCTGCATGTCCTTGGCCAGGCCAATCAGTTGTTTGATCCCTTCACGGACAATGGTGTGGTCTTCGGCCACCAGTACTCGAATCACGATCGCTCTCCTACTCCAACGGTATGGCCACGCTCAGGCTGGTGCCTTCGCCCGGCTCGCTGTCCAGCGTCATGCTGCCCCCCAACATCAGCACCCGCTCACGCACGCCCACCAGGCCAAACGAGGTGGGCCGGGTCTGCTCGCGGCAAAAGCCCTGGCCATCATCGCTGACCGTCATGCGCAATTGCCCCTGTGCAAGCACCAGCTCGATCTCCACGCTGTGCGCCTGGGCATGACGCATCACGTTGGTCAGTGCCTCCTGGAGGATACGGAATAACCCAATGGCCTTGGCATCGCTCAATGCTGGCAGATTATCCGGCACTTGTACCAGGCACGGGATCTGCGTGCGCGCCTCGAAACGCCGTGCCTGCCATTCGATGGCCGAGGCAATGCCGGCATCGAGGATTGGCGGGCGCAAGGCCGTGGCCACGTCGCGCACCAACTGAAACAGCTGGGCGATCAGGCGTTTCATGCTACCCAGACGCTCGTTCAGGCCCGGGTCCAGCTCGGCAAAGGCCAGCTCGCACATCGACACTTCCAGCTTGAGCACGGTCAGCATCTGCCCCAGCTCATCATGCACTTCCCGGGCGATGCGGGCTTTCTCTTCTTCACGCACGCTTTCCAGATGGGCCGACAGCTCGCGTAGCTGCTCCTGGGACTTGGCCAGTGCCATTTCCGCCCGCTTGCCTTGGGTGATGTCCCACACCACGCCGTCCCACACCACCTGGCCGTTACCCAGGCGCCGGGTACTGGCCTTGATGTCGGCCCAACGCTGCTCGCCCTGGCGGGTGAGGATGCGGCCCTGCCAGGACCAGTCCTGGTCACTGGCCAGGGCCAGGTCCTGCACCCGGTGGTAATCGGCACGGTCCTCAGGGTGTACCAGGTTACGCAGCCCCATCTGCGGGTGCTGGATTTCGCCGGGCGTATAGCCCACCAGCGCCTCACTGCCTTCACTGATGTAGGGAAACTCCAGATCGCCCTCGGCCGGGTCGCGTTCCAGACGAAATACCAGCCCCGGCACATTGCCGGCAATGCCCTTAAGCCGCGCCTCGCTTTCGCGCAGTGCCGCCAGGGCACGGTGGCGCTCAGTGACGTCGGCGAGGTAGACCACCAGGTATTCGGAATCACGAAAGCGCAGAAAGCTCAGTGACAGTTCGACCGGCAGCAGGCTGTGGTCGGCCCGTCGGCATTGCGTCTCGAACTGCCCGATACCCTTTGCCCCCGTACGCGCGCCTTTCCACAGTTCCAGCCAGCGGTCCATATTAAGGCTTGGCTCGAAGTCACCCAGCGGCCGTTCCAGCAGCTCCCCCTCGGCGTAACCCAACATGCGCTCGGCAGCGTGGTTGGCGTAGCGCACGTGGCTGTCCCAGTTGACCCACAATATACCCACCGTGCTCTGGTCGATGGCGAACTGGCTCAATCGCAACGCCTCTTCGCGCACCTGGCGCTCCACCAGGCTTTCCCGCGTGGCCAACAGGCTGCGCTCCAGCTGGCGCTGCTGCCGGCGTTGCCACACCAGCGTGGCAAGCGCGCACAACAGCAGCATGCCGAACAGCAAGGCCAGGTTCTGCCAGAAGCCAGGCGACTCGCTCAGGCGTGGGTACTTCGGCTGCAACCAGCGCTGGTGCATTTGCTCCAGCTCTTTGGCCGGCAATGCCTGCAGGCCACGCTCCAGCACGTCGGCCAGCAGTGGCCAGTCGCGCCGAGAACCAATGCGCAGTAACTGCGGCAGGCCTATATCGCCAACCACAGCCAGCTCGCTGAACTCGCTCTCACGCGACAGGCGGCTGAGTTGGGCTTCATCCAGCACGGCGAAACTGGCCTGGCCACCTACCACCAGTTGCAAGGCCTCACGCTCGTTGGGTACCCCCTGCAGGTTGAGGTTGCCGTAGTTGCCACGCAGATAATCCGCCAGTTGGCTGGGCATGCGCACCGCCACGCGCTGCTCGGCCTCGAGCTTTTCCAGCTCTACCGCCATGGCCCCAGTGCGCGACCCCACTACCAGTTGCGGCACGCGCATGTACGGGTCGCTGAACAACCACAGGCGCAGGCTGGCTGGCGTCTGGGTAAGGCCTGGGGCAAAGTCGATTTCCCCGGCCTGCAGGGCATGTTCAAGGCTGGTCTGGTCGGTGAAGTTGCGCCAGGTAAGGTCTAGGCGCAGTGCCTGCGCCAGGCTGTTCACCAGTTCTACGTTGGCCCCATACAATTGCTGCAGGCGCCGGTCGAACTGGGCGTAAGGCGCCTGCAGCACCAGGCCGACGCGCAGGCTGCGATGGCTGTCCAGCCACTGCTGCTGCGCAGGTTCCAGTACAACCGTGGGCTCCGCCTCGGTCCTGGCCAAGGCTATCAAGGGCAGCCACAAGCAGCCGATAACCAACAGGCGACGCACTCGCTTCATCTACACGCTCGTCTTGGCAAAGGCGGCCATGCAGCATGGCCGTCACGGGCAAATACTATTAGGCTGCCGGTATCATTCTGGCCTTGGGTTGACGCATGTCCACACTTTATCGCACGACGCTGGCAATGTGCTGCCTGGCGTCGATCCTTCCGCTCGCCGCCTTGGCCGCCGATGCAGAAAAAGCACCCGCCACAACCGAGGCACCCGCTGCCGAAGCCCCTCGCGCGCCCCTGCTGGAGCGCAGCCAGGAAGACGCCCTGGCGCTGGAGCGGCTGGTACCCAGGGCTGAGCAACAGACGTTGCAGGCGGGCGCCGACAGCTTCCTGGCCTTGTGGAAGCCGGCCAACGACAGCGACCCGCAAGGGGCAGTGATCATCGTCCCGGGTGCTGGTGAAACGGCCGACTGGCCAAATGCCGTAGGCCCCCTGCGGCAAAAATTCCCAGATGTCGGCTGGCACAGCCTGAGCCTTAGCCTGCCGGATCTGCTGGCCGACAGCCCGCAGGCGCGGGTCGAGGCCAAGTCGGCTGCCGAACCCGAAAAAACCAAGGGTGAAAGTGCGCCAGCCAAGGACGTACCCGCTGACGCCAATGCCAATGTCGCCCAGGCCACTGCTGCCGATGCCGACACGGCGGAAAGTACCGACGCCGAACAGGCCAGCGAGCAGACAGACCCGGCCGACGCCGAGCGCATTTTCGCCCGCCTGGACGCTGCTGTGGCGTTTGCCCAGCAGCACAATGCCCGCAGCATCGTGCTGATCGGGCATGGCAGCGGTGCGTACTGGGCAGCCCGCTACCTGAGCGAAAAACAGCCACCGCACGTGCAGAAACTGGTAATGGTGGCGGCGCAGACGCCAGCACGGGTGGATCATGACCTGGAAAGCCTGGCGCCAACCTTGAAGGTGCCTACAGCCGATATCTACTACGCCACCCGCAGCCAGGACCGCAGCGCAGCCCAACAGCGGCTGCAGGCCAGCAAGCGGCAGAAGGACAGCCAGTACCGGCAGTTGTCGCTGATTGCCATGCCGGGGAACAAGGCGGCGGAGCAGGAGCAATTGTTCCGACGGGTGCGGGGGTGGATGAGCCCACAGGGTTGAGCTGAAATCGATGGGGCCGCTTTGCGGCCCTGTTTTTACAGGCCCCGCCGCTTACGGATCATGGCATACGCCTGGTGCAACTCACGGGTACGCTCGGTCGCTTCCCGCACCTGCGCCTCACTGGCGCCGGTGCCCGCCAGCTTGTCTGGGTGGTGACGGCTGACAAGCCGACGATAGGCCTGCTTGACCTTGTCGCCTTCGGTGTCCGCCTCCACCGCCAACAAGCGCAAGGCAGCCGCATAGGTCATGGGGACACCTTCCGCGCCCGTAGCCTTGCGCGGCTCGTACTCCAGCGACATGGCCTGCACCTGCCGTCGGCTCAGGCCCAGTTTCTGCCCCCAGTCCAGCAGCAGCTCACGCTCCTTGTTGCCCATCTTGCCGTCGGCCCAGACCATGCGCCAACAGGCACGCAAGGTACCTTCCGCCGCATGTGGCTGCTGGCGAATGCGCCGCAGGTGCCTGCCAAGCCGGTCCTTGCCCGCCTTGCCACGGTTGAACGCATTGATAGCGCGTAGCCGGGCCGCTTCGGCCAGGTCCAGGCGCACCATCTCCTGACGCGCCTGCTGGATGTGCTGCTCGCCCACCCGACCATCGCACTTGGCCAGGCGCCCAAGCATCACGAACAGCAACTCGTCATCGCGCAAGGCCGGGCGCCCGCCCAGACGCTCGCGCATGTCTTCCCAGCCTTCCAGGCGCAAGCGGCGGTCAAGGGCCTGCCCAAGCAACAGGCCCAGCAAAGCGCCCGGAATGCTGGCCACGGCAAAGCCGGCGCCAGCGCCAATCAGTGTCCCTGGCCACCACATGTCAGGCGCGCTCGCCAATCAGGCGCTCGGCTTCGGCCAAGCGTTCGAGCGTGCCGACATCCACCCAGTGCCCACGGTAGTGTTCGCCACTGACCTGCCCTGCCGCCATGGCCTGGCGCAACAGCGGTGCCAGCTTGAAGGCACCCGGTTGGCAGCCTTCGAACAGCGCAGGGTCCAGTACTGAAAGGCCACTGAAAGTCAGCGTGCCCGGCGCCTCATCGCCATCGACAACCTGTTCGCCCAGCAGGCGGAAGTCACCTCGGCCATGGTGGCCCGGGTTGTCGACCAGCACCAGGTGAGCAAGCCCTTGCAAGGGGGCTTGCAGGCGTGCGAAGTCGTAGTCGGTCCAGACATCGCCGTTCACCAGCAAAAATGGCGCGTCACCCAACAAAGGCAGGGCCTTGAAGATGCCACCACCGGTTTCCAGCGGCTCGCCCTCGGGCGAATAGCGGATGCTCAGGCCAAAGCGGCTGCCATCACCCAGGTGGTCTTCGATCTGCTGTCCCAGCCAGGCATGGTTGATCACCACCTCGGTAACGCCTGCCGCCGCCAGGGCACGCAGGTGGTACTCGATCAGCGGCTGGCCGGCCACCGGGACCAGCGGTTTTGGGGTGTGCAGGGTCAGCGGGCGCATGCGCTCGCCTTTACCCGCTGCCAGGATCATTGCCTTCATGCACGCGCTCCGGCCTGCAACTGCGCGATCAGTTCACCCAGCTCCGCCAATTCGGGCCGGCGGCTGATCACTTCTTCTATATAGGCGAAGAAACGCGGCACGTCGCCCAGGTAGCGGGGTTTACCGTCGCGGTGGCAGATACGGGCGAAGATGCCGATCACCTTCAGGTGGCGCTGCACGCCCATCAGGTCGCTGGCACGCTGGAACGCCTCGAAGTCGGCCTGTACCGGGATGCCGGCAGCCTGCGCCTTCTGCCAGTAGTCACGCAGCCAACCTTCGACCCGTGGCTGAGGCCAGCTGAGGAAGGCGTCCTTGAACAGGCAGGTGATGTCGTAGGTGACCGGGCCGTACACCGCGTCCTGGAAGTCCAGCACGCCGGGGTTGGGGGTGCTCTGCATCAGGTTGCGCGGCATGTAGTCGCGGTGCACCAACACCTTGGGCTGGGCCAGGGCACTGTCGATCAGCAGCTGGCTGATACGCTGCCAGGCAGCCTTCTGGGCATCGGTGAAGGTCAGGCCCAGTTCACGGCCCACGTACCACTCCGGGAACAATTCCACTTCACGGCGCAGCAGCGCGTCGTCGTAGCTGGGCAGTGGCGCGTCCATCGGCAGGCGCTGGAAGGCCAGCAGTGCATCGATAGCGTCTGCGAACAGCCCGTCGGCGTTGTCGGCATCAATGATATCAAGGTATGTCTGATGGCCCAGATCACCCAGCAGCAGGAAGCCGCGCTCCAGGTCTTGGGCGTGGATCAGCGGCACATGCACGCCAGCGCTGGCCAGCAGATGGTCGATGGCGACGAACGGTCGGCAGTTCTCCTGCGGAGGCGGTGCGTCCATGACCACAAAGCTGTGGCCGGCGCCCTGCCAGCGGAAGTAGCGGCGGAAGCTGGCGTCGCTGCTGGCCGCAGTCAGGCTGCCGGCCGGCACTTCGCCCCAGGCGTTGTTGCGGAAAAGATCATTGAGCTGCTCATCGAGCCAGACCGTCAGTTGTTGCAAGCGTACATCGTGTTCAGGCATTACAAGGGTCTCCGACGGCCCTAGCCGTCAAGCGGGTCATGCTTTATTATCCAGCATCTTTTTCAGACCATCGAGAGGCGTGCGGCCCCACACGCGGGCAGATGGCACGCAGGAAGCCCGGACTAATAAGATGGCATTGAAATCCCCCGCGTTTCGTAGAAAGTTTCCGTTGCTGGTAACCGGCGGTCTGCTGGCCCTGCAACCTCTGGCCACGTCGTATGTGGTGGCAGCCGAACAGTTCGACTGCCAAGTGTCCGCTGCCGGTGGTTGGGACTGCAAGCCCAAGGCTCCGGTCAACAACCTGCCGCCGCGCCCGGTGCATGAGGGTGCTGCTGTCAGCACCGGCACCGAAGCCGCGAGCGAAGGCGAAACCGCGGACCGGCCAATGCTGGTCACCGAGGCCAAAGGCCGCGCCCTGAAGTCGCGCAGCGAAGACTACAGCCACCTGGACTGGGTTCCGCGTGAAAAACTCACCGCCGCGCAGCTGGCCGAAACCGGCCCGTACTGCGGGGGTGCGTACATCGAGCCAACCCGCCCGGGCATGGCCGACACCACGCCGAAGGACGAGTCGCCGACCTACATCAACGCCAAGGTGTCCAAGTACCAGCAGGAGCAGCAGATCGCTACCCTCGCCGGTGACGTGGTGATGCGCCAGGGCAGCATGCAGGCCGAAGCCGACGAGGCCAACCTCTACCAGACCGAGAACCGTGGCGAGCTCAAGGGCAACGTCAAGATCCGTGACAACGGCTCGCTGGTGGTCGGTGACGAGGCACAGATTCAGCTCGACACGGGCGAAGCCCAGGTCGATAACGCCGAATACGTGATGCACAAGTCGCACATTCGCGGCAGTGCCCTGTACGCCAAGCGTGGCGAAAACGCCATCATCCGCCTCAAGGACGGTACGTACACCACCTGCGAACCGGGCAGCAACGCCTGGCAGCTGAAGGGCAACAACATCACCCTGAACCCGGCCACCGGTTTCGGTACCGCGACCAACGTGACGCTGCGGGTCAAGGATTTCCCGGTGTTCTACACACCGTACATCTACTTCCCGATCGACGACCGTCGCCAGTCCGGCTTCCTGCCGCCATCGTTCAGCACCAGCAGCGACACCGGCTTCATGCTGGTGACGCCTTACTACTTCAACCTGGCGCCTAACTACGACGCCACGTTGTACCCGCGTTACATGGCCAAGCGCGGCCTGCTGATGGAAGGCGAGTTCCGCTACCTCACCAAGTCCAGCGAAGGGCAGTTCGGTGGTGCGTACCTGAACGACAAGAACGACGACCGCAAAGACCAGACTGACTACAAAGATCAGCGCTGGATGGTCAACTGGCAGCACAAGGGCGGGCTGGACGAGCGCCTGATGACCGAGGTGGACTACACCGACATCAGCGACCCGTTCTACTTCCAGGACCTGGAGTCCGACCAGATCGGCATCGAAAGCAAGGATCTGCTGGATCAGCAGGGCGCGCTGACTTACCGTGGCGAGGGTTACACCGCACGCTTGAACGTGCATGCCTACGAAATGGCGACCATTTCGCAGGTTACGCCATACGACCGCCTCCCGCAGATCACGCTGAATGGCGTACTGCCTTACAACCCGGGTGGTCTAGTTCTGGGTTACGAGAGCGAAGCGGTACGCTTCGACCGCGACCTGAAGGACGACTTCGTACGGGACAAAGACGGTAACCCAGATTTCTCGGCAGGTGCAGCCGGCCGTCGTCTGGACCAGAACGTCAGCGGTATTGCCCGAGCCAACGGCAACCGCTTCAACGTCGCACCGTCGATCAGCCTGCCGATGGAAGCCAGCTATGGCTACCTGACCCCCAAGCTGAAGTACGCATACACCCACTACGACCTCGACCTGGACAGCCAGGGCAAGGCGCAAGCGATCACGCAGTCCGCCAACCCGGCGTATGGCAGCTACAACAGCTCGCTGAACCGCGACGTGCCGATCTTCAGCGTGGACAGCGGCCTGTACTTCGACCGCAACACGTCGTTGTTCGGCACCAACTACAAGCAGACCCTCGAACCTCGCCTGTTCTACCTCAACGTGCCGTACAAGGACCAGAGGGACATCCCGCTGTTCGATTCGGGCGAAACCCTGTTTAGCTACGACTCGCTGTTCCGCGACAACCGCTTCAGCGGCACCGACCGCATCGGCGACGAGAACAAGCTTTCGCTTGGCGTGACAACCCGCTTTATCGAAGAAAACGGCTTCGAGCGCCAGAACTTCAGTATCGGCCAGGCCTATTACTTCAAGGACCGCAAGGTCCAGCTGCCAGGTATCGACTACCGCACCCGTACCGACTCTCAGTCCGACGTGTCGCCATACGCGCTGCTGTACAACTACTACTTCAACCGCGATTGGCGCTTCAACTCGGACTTCAACTGGGACCCGGACAGCCGCAGCACCCGCTCGGGCAGTGCGATGTTCCATTACCAGCCTGAAGACAACCCGAACAAGGTGCTTAACCTCGGTTATCGCTACCGTAACGACACCATTTCCTACGATTCCACTACCGGTCAGTGGCGAGTGGGTGGTGGCGACTACGGCACCCCAGGCAGCGCGAACTACATCAAGGATTACTACAAGATCCAGCAGCACGATTTCTCGGTCATCTGGCCGATCGTTCCGCAGTGGAACGTTATCGCTCGCTGGCAGCATGACTACAACCGCAACCGCACCCTGGAAGCCATGGGCGGTTTCGAGTATGACAACTGCTGCTGGAAGCTGCGCCTGATCAACCGCTACTGGATCGATTACGACGACTTCAGCCAAGCCCTCCCGGCGAACGAAAAAGGCGACCACGGTGTCTTCCTTCAGATCGTCCTGAAAGGCCTCGGTGGCGTAGTTGGCAACAAGGTCGAATCTTTCCTCGACCAAGGCATTCAAGGTTACCGTGAACGTGAAGACCAAGCTTATTGATCGACTGCGCCCGGCGTTGCTGGGCGTTGCATTGCTGAGTGGCGCGGTGCATGCCGCGGTGCAACCTCTTGATCGCGTGGTGGCCATCGTCGACAACGACGTGGTCATGCAAAGCCAGCTGGACCAGCGTGTCCACGAGGTACAGCAAACCATCGCCAAGCGCGGCGGCGGTGTACCGCCGACCGGTGCCCTGGAACAGCAAGTACTGGAGCGCCTGATCGTCGAAAACCTGCAACTGCAGATCGGCGAACGTTCCGGCATCCGCATCACCGACGAAGAGCTGAACCAGGCCATCGGCACCATTGCCCAGCGCAATGGCATGTCGCTGGACCAGTTCCGTGCTGCCTTGGCCCACGACGGCCTGTCGTTCGACGACGCCCGCGAGCAGGTCAAGCGCGAGATGATCATCAGCCGCGTGCGCCAGCGCCGTGTGGCCGAGCGCATCCAGGTGTCGGAGCAGGAAGTGAAGAACTTCCTCAACTCCGACATGGGCAAGATGCAGATGTCGGAAGAGTACCGCCTGGCAAACATCCTGATCCCGACCCCGGAAGGCGCCAACTCGGAAGCCATCCAGGCGGCGGCGCGCCAGGTTGGCGATGTGTACCAGCAGCTCAAGCAAGGCGCCGACTTCGGCCAACTGGCCATTGCCCGCTCCGCCAGCGAAAACGCCCTGGAAGGCGGCGAAATGGGCTGGCGTAAAGCCGGCCAGCTGCCACCCGACTTCGCCAAGATGCTCAGCAGCATGCCGGTCGGCGAAATCACCCAGCCTATCCGCATCCCTAACGGCTTCATCATCCTCAAGCTCGAGGAGAAGCGCGGGGGCAGCGAGAACGTGCTGCGTGACGAAGTGCATGTACGCCACATCCTGATCAAGCCAAGCGAGATCCGCAGCGATGCGGCCACCGAGCAACTGGCCGAGCGCCTGTACGAACGCATCAAGAACGGCGAAGACTTCGGCGAACTGGCGAAGAGCTTCTCGGAAGACCCAGGCTCGGCGCTTAACGGCGGCGACCTCAACTGGGTAGACCCGAACAGCCTGGTACCGGAGTTCCGTGAACAGATGGCCAATGCCCAGCAAGGCGTGGTGACCAAGCCGTTCAAGACCCAGTACGGCTGGCATGTGCTGGAAGTGCTGGGCCGCCGCGCCACCGACAGCACCGAGCAGGCCCGCGAACAGCAGGCCCTGAGCGTTCTGCGTAACCGCAAGTACGACGAAGAGTTGCAAACCTGGCTGCGCCAGATCCGCGACGAAGCCTACGTTGAAATCAAGCTGCCTGGCGCTGACCAGGCCGCCCAGTGAAGCCCCTGCCCTTCGCCGTCACTCCCGGCGAACCAGCCGGCATAGGTCCCGACCTGTGCCTGCTGCTCGCCGCAGACGCCCAGCCCCACCCCCTGATCGCCATCACCAGCCGTGACCTGCTCGCCGAGCGGGCCACGCAGCTGGGGCTGGCTGTCAGCCTGCTGCCGGTAGCCCCAGGCCAATGGCCCGACCAGCCGGCACCCGCAGGCAGCCTTTACGTCTGGGATACCCCCCTCGCTGCCCCAGTAGCGCCAGGCCAGCTCGACAAAGCCAACGCCGCGTTCGTGCTGGAGACCCTGACCCGTGCAGGCCAAGGCTGCCTGGACGGGCACTTCGCCGGGATGATCACCGCCCCGGTGCACAAGGGTGTTATCAACGAAAGCGGTATCGCCTTCTCCGGGCATACCGAGTTCCTTGCCGAACTGACCCACACCGCACAGGTGGTGATGATGCTGGCCACCCGTGGCTTGCGTGTGGCCCTGGTGACCACACACCTGCCACTGCGTGATATTGCCGACGCCATCACTGCCGAGCGCGTGGAGCGTGTAACCCGTATCCTGCATGCCGACATGCGCGACAAGTTCGGCATCGCCAACCCGCGTATTCTGGTGTGCGGCCTCAACCCGCATGCGGGCGAGGGCGGCCATCTGGGCCGCGAAGAAATCGACATCATCGAGCCGACCCTGGCCCGCCTGCGCACCGAAGGCATGGACCTGCGCGGGCCACTGCCGGCCGATACCCTGTTTACCCCCAAATATCTGGAGCACTGCGACGCGGTGCTGGCGATGTACCACGACCAGGGCCTGCCCGTACTCAAGTACAAAGGCTTCGGCGCTGCGGTCAACGTAACCTTGGGCCTGCCGATCATCCGCACGTCGGTCGACCACGGCACCGCCCTGGACCTGGCCGGCACCGGCAAGGTCGACACCGGCAGCCTGCGCGTCGCGCTGGAAACCGCCTACCAGATGGCCGAGAACCGACCATGAACGAGCAATACCAACACCGGGCGCGCAAGCGCTTCGGCCAGAACTTCCTGCACGACGCCGGCATCATCGACCGCATCCTGCGTGCCATCAACGCCAAGGCCGGCGAACACCTGCTGGAAATCGGCCCGGGCCAGGGCGCCCTGACCGAAGGCCTGCTGGGCAGCGGTGCACAGCTGGATGTGGTGGAACTGGACAAAGACCTGGTGCCGATCCTGCAGCACAAGTTCGCTGACCGCAGCAACTTCCGCCTGCACCAGGGTGACGCCCTGAAGTTCGACTTCAACCAGCTCGGCGTGCCGCCGCGCAGCCTCAAGGTGGTGGGCAACCTGCCCTACAACATCTCCACCCCACTGATCTTCCACCTGCTCAGCCATGCCGGGCTGATCCGTGACATGCACTTCATGCTGCAGAAGGAAGTGGTCGAGCGCATGGCCGCCGGCCCCGGTGGTGGTGATTGGGGGCGTTTGTCGATCATGGTGCAGTACCACTGCCGGGTCGAGCACCTGTTCAACGTAGGCCCTGGCGCCTTCAACCCGCCGCCGAAAGTGGACTCGGCCATCGTCCGCCTGGTACCGCACGAAGTGCTGCCACACCCGGCCAAGGATGCCAAGCTGCTGGAGCAGGTGGTGCGCGAGGCGTTCAACCAGCGCCGCAAGACCCTGCGCAATACCATGAAGGGCCTGCTCGACAGCGCAGCCATCGAAGCCGCCGGCGTGGATGGCAGCCTGCGCCCTGAACAGCTGGATCTGGCGGCCTTTGTGCGCCTGGCCGATCAGTTGGCTGATCAGCAAGCCTGATTTCGCCTGTACCGGCCTCTTCGCGGGCAAGCCCGCGAAGAGGCCAGCATATCCAACCTAGCCCTCAAGCCCCCTCGGCGCTGGCCCTCCCCCCTCCCAATGGCCTAGACTGCATTATTGCGTCAGTTCGCCCAAGGCCCTTGCATGTCCGACCCCCGCTATCAAATCGACGTCAGCGTCGTGACCCGCTACCTGAATGAACAATCCGACCCGGAGAACAGTCGTTTCGCGTTCGCCTACACCATCACCGTGCAGAACAACGGCTCACTCAAGGCCAAGCTGTTGTCGCGGCACTGGCTGATCACCAACGGTGACGGCGAAGTCGAGGAAGTGCGCGGCGCCGGTGTGGTTGGCCAGCAACCCAACATCGACCCGGGCCAGAGCCACACCTACAGCAGTGGTGCGGTCATCAGCACCCGCGTGGGCACCATGCAGGGCAGCTACCAGATGTTCGCCGAAGACGGTAAGCGCTTCGACGCCGAAATCGCGCCCTTCCGCCTGGCGGTGCCCGGGGCGCTGCACTGATGGCCACCTACGCCGTCGGCGATCTGCAAGGCTGCCTGCAACCTCTCAAATGCCTGCTTGAACGTGTCAATTTCAACCCGGCCGTCGACCGCCTGTGGTTGGTCGGCGACCTGGTCAACCGCGGCCCCGAGTCGCTGGAAACCCTGCGCTTCCTGTACTCGATCCGCCAGTCGCTGGTCTGCGTGTTGGGTAATCATGACCTGCACCTACTGGCGGCTTGGCACAACGTCGAGCGCCTTAAGAAAAGCGACACCCTGCGCGAAATCATCGAAGCGCCGGATGCCGATCAACTGTTCGACTGGCTGCGCCAGCAAAAGCTGCTGCATTACGACGAGGCACGCGGCATTGCCATGGCGCACGCCGGCATCCCGCCACAGTGGACGCTCGGCCAGGCACTTGGTCTGGCGGCAGAGGTGGAAGAAGTACTGCGCGACGATGGCCGACTGAAGCTCTACCTCGATGGCATGTACGGCAATGAGCCGAACAAGTGGAGCAAGAACCTCACCGGCGTCGAACGCCTGCGGGTCATCACCAATTACTTCACCCGCATGCGCTTCTGCACCGCCGAGGGCAAGCTCGACCTCAAGAGCAAAGAGGGCCTGGGCACCGCGCCCAAGGGCTACAAGCCCTGGTTCGCACACAAGGACCGCCGCTCGCGGCATGTGAAGATCATCTTCGGCCACTGGGCCGCCCTCGAAGGCCGCGCAGACGCGCCAGGCGTCATCGCACTGGACACCGGCTGCGTGTGGGGCGGCGCCATGACCCTGTACAACGTCGACAGCGGCGAATACCACCGCTGCGACTGCGCCGACGACGGCACCCTGCGCCAGCCGACACAACCCACTACACTCAACGACCACACCTGAAGGAAGTAGTACCCATGAGCGAATTCAAGCGCATCCCTCCCGAGCAGGCCTTGGAGCTTCGCAAGCAAGAAGGTGCGGTCGTCGTCGACATTCGCGACCCGCAGGCCTTCGCTGCCGGCCACATCACCGGTGCCCAGCATCTGGATAACCATTCGGTTGCCGAGTTCATCCGCAATGCCGACCTCGACGCCCCGACCCTGGTGGTCTGCTATCACGGCAACTCCAGCCAGAGCGCTGCCGCCTACCTGGTAGGCCAAGGCTTCTCCAACGTGTACAGCGTGGACGGCGGCTTCGAACTGTGGCGCGCCACCTACCCGGCCGAGACCGCCCAAGGCAGCGCCGAATAAATATTTTCATTTTTCCTGCAGCCCGCGCCCCGTGCGGGCTTGCGGCTTATCTGACGAACGGTCGTTCGTAACTTCTGCCCACCTCGCCCCTTGACCTTGCAGATAACCAACTACGCTTAAGCTCAGGCCATCCAAAAAAGGGGAGAGCCGGTACACCGGCGTGCGGGTCATCGGTAGCGTTACAGGGTGTTCTGGGGGGTATACAGCAATCGGCGAACCCGGTTGCATGCCAGCATCAGCTGACTGATCCGGCGTCGTCTCCACGTATCGAGCGAGGTGACGTCATGAGTATTTTTAGCCACTTCCAACAACGTTTCGAGTCTACGCGCCAGGAAGAACTCTCGCTGCAGGAGTACCTCGAGCTGTGCAAAGAGGATCGCAGTGCCTACGCATCGGCGGCCGAACGGCTGTTGCTGGCCATCGGTGAGCCAGAGCTGATCGACACCTCTACCAACTCCAGGCTGTCGCGCATCTTTTCCAACAAGGTTATTCGCCGCTATCCGGCCTTTGCCGACTTCCATGGCATGGAAGAGTGCATCGACCAGATCGTTTCGTACTTCCGTCACGCCGCCCAAGGCCTGGAAGAGAAGAAACAAATCCTCTATCTGCTGGGCCCGGTGGGCGGCGGCAAGTCGTCGCTGGCCGAAAAACTCAAGCAGCTGATGGAAAAGGTGCCGTTCTACGCCATCAAGGGTTCACCGGTGTTCGAGTCGCCCTTGGGTTTGTTCAACGCCACCGAAGATGGGGACATTCTCGAGGAAGAGTACGGCATCCCACGGCGCTACCTGAACACCATCATGTCGCCATGGGCCACCAAGCGCCTGCAGGAGTTTGGCGGCGATATCTCCAAGTTCAAGGTAGTGAAACTCTACCCGTCGATTCTCAACCAGATCGCCATTGCCAAGACCGAGCCCGGCGATGAGAACAACCAGGACATCTCGGCCCTGGTCGGCAAGGTCGATATCCGCAAGCTTGAAGAGTACCCACAGAACGACGCCGATGCTTACAGCTACTCGGGCGCGCTGTGTCGGGCCAACCAGGGCCTGATGGAATTCGTCGAAATGTTCAAGGCGCCGATCAAGGTCCTGCACCCCTTGCTCACTGCCACCCAGGAAGGCAACTACAACAGTACCGAAGGCCTTGGGGCCATTCCCTATACCGGTATCCTGCTGGCGCACTCCAACGAATCGGAGTGGCATACCTTCCGCAACAACAAGAATAACGAAGCGTTCATCGACCGGATCTACATCGTGAAGGTGCCGTACTGCCTGCGCGTCAGCGATGAGATCAAGATCTACGACAAGCTGCTGGTCAACAGCTCGCTGTCCAAGGCCCATTGTGCGCCGGATACGCTCAAGATGCTGGCTCAGTTCACGGTGCTTTCCCGCCTCAAAGAGCCGGAAAACTCCAATATCTATTCCAAGATGCGCGTTTACGACGGGGAAAACCTCAAGGATACCGATCCGAAGGCCAAGTCGATCCAGGAATACCGTGACTCCGCTGGCGTTGATGAAGGCATGAACGGCCTTTCGACCCGCTTCGCCTTCAAGATCCTGTCCAAGGTGTTCAACTTCGACCCACACGAGATCGCCGCCAACCCGGTGCACTTGCTGTACGTGCTGGAACAGCAGATCGAACAGGAACAGTTCCCGGCGGAAGTGCGCGAACGCTACCTGCGCTACCTGAAAGAATACCTGGCACCACGCTACATCGAGTTCATCGGCAAGGAAATCCAGACGGCCTACCTGGAGTCCTACAGCGAATACGGCCAGAACATCTTCGACCGCTATGTGCTGTACGCCGACTTCTGGATCCAGGACCAGGAATACCGCGACCCGGAAACCGGCGAAATCCTCAACCGCATCGCCCTCAACGAGGAGTTGGAAAAGATCGAGAAACCGGCCGGCATCAGCAACCCGAAAGACTTCCGCAACGAGATCGTCAACTTCGTACTGCGCGCACGCGCCAACAACAACGGCAAGAATCCAAGCTGGCTGAGCTATGAAAAACTGCGGGTCGTGATCGAGAAGAAAATGTTCTCCAACACCGAAGACCTGCTGCCCGTCATCAGCTTCAACGCCAAGGCCAGCAAAGAGGACCAGAAGAAACACAACGACTTCGTCACCCGGATGGTGGAGCGTGGATACACCGACAAACAGGTGCGCCTGCTGTCGGAATGGTACCTGCGGGTCAGGAAATCGCAATAAAGCGACAAGCTATACACCGCGCGCCCAAGGCTGCCATGCCGGCCTTGGGCGGCGGCAGCTGCTTTGCTGCCATGACGTGCAGCAGCTCGTAGCTTGAAGCGTGCAGCTGTTCCCAGCTACCGGAGGGACCATGAGCTACGTTATCGACCGACGCCTGAACGGCAAGAACAAGAGCACGGTCAACCGCCAGCGCTTTTTGCGGCGGTACCGCGAACACATCAAGAAGGCCGTCGAAGAGGCGGTAAGCCGCCGTTCCATCATGGACATGGAACATGGCGAGCAGATCAGCATTCCCGGTCGCGACATCGACGAACCGGTGCTACACCATGGTCGCGGCGGCAAACAGACCATCGTGCATCCTGGCAACAAGGAATTCACTGCAGGTGAACACATCCCAAGGCCGCAAGGCGGCGGGGGTGGCGGCGGGGGCCGTGGCAAGGCCGGTAATTCCGGCGAAGGCATGGACGAATTCGTCTTCCAGATCACTCAGGAAGAGTTTCTCGAATTCATGTTCGAAGACCTCGAACTGCCCAACCTGGTCAAGCGTCACCTGACAGGCACCGACACCTTCAAGACCGTGCGCGCCGGTATCGCCAATGAAGGTAACCCATCGCGCATCAATATCGTTCGTACCCTGCGCTCGGCCCATGCCCGGCGTATCGCCCTGACCGGAAGCAGCCGCGCACTGCTGCGCGAAGCACAAAAGGAACTCGCCCGCCTGCGGGTCGAAGAACCGGACAATTTCACCGATATCCAGGAAGTCGAACAGGAAATCGAACGCTTGAAGGCGCGCATCAACCGCCTGCCCTTCCTCGATACCTTCGACCTCAAGTACAACCTGCTGGTCAAGCAGCCCAATCCCAGCTCGAAGGCGGTGATGTTCTGCCTGATGGACGTGTCCGGCTCGATGACCCAGGCCACCAAGGACATCGCCAAGCGCTTCTTCATCCTGCTGTACCTGTTCCTCAAGCGTAACTACGACCGCATCGAAGTGGTGTTCATCCGCCACCACACCAGCGCCCGGGAAGTCGACGAGGAAGAGTTCTTCTACTCGCGGGAAACAGGCGGCACCATCGTTTCCAGCGCACTCAAGCTGATGCAGGAGATCATGGCTGAACGCTACCCGGCCAGCGACTGGAACATCTATGCCGCGCAGGCCTCCGACGGCGATAACTGGAACGACGACTCGCCCATCTGCCGCGAGATCCTCTCCAAGCAGATCATGCCGCATGTGCAGTACTACACTTACGTCGAGATCACCCCCCGTGAGCACCAGGCGCTGTGGTATGAATACGAACGCATCGGTGAAGCCTACCCCGATACGTTCGCTCAGCAGCAGCTGGTATCGGCCGGCGACATCTACCCGGTCTTCCGTGAACTCTTCCAGCGCAGGTTAGCCACATGACCGCCAGAGCACAGAGACGCCAACCCATTTCCACCGGGTCCGAGTGGACGTTCGAGCTGATCCAGACCTACGATCGGGAAATCAGCCGCCTGGCCGAGCGTTACGCCCTGGACACCTACCCCAACCAGATCGAGGTGATCACGGCCGAGCAGATGATGGACGCCTACGCCTCGGTCGGCATGCCGCTGGGCTATCACCATTGGTCCTACGGCAAACAGTTCCTCAGCACAGAAAAGTCGTACAGCCGTGGCCAGATGGGCCTGGCCTACGAGATCGTGATCAACTCCGACCCGTGTATCGCTTACCTGATGGAAGAAAACACCATGTGCATGCAGGCACTGGTAATCGCCCATGCCTGCTACGGCCATAACAGTTTCTTCAAAGGCAATTACCTGTTCCGCACCTGGACTGACGCCAGTTCGATCATCGACTACCTGGTGTTCGCCAAGCAGTACATCGCCCAGTGCGAAGAGCGTCATGGCATTGATGCAGTTGAAGACCTGATCGACTCCTGCCATGCCCTGATGAACTACGGCGTCGACCGCTACAAGCGGCCCTACCCCATTTCTGCCGAGGAAGAGCGGCGTCGACAACAGGAGCGCGAGGAGCACCTGCAGCGCCAGATCAATGACCTGTGGCGCACCATTCCGAAAAGCGCGGATAAGGGTAACGACCGCGATGACGGGCGCTTCCCCGCCGAACCTCAGGAAAACATCCTGTATTTCATCGAGAAAAACGCCCCGCTGCTTGAACCCTGGCAGCGCGAAGTGGTGCGCATCGTGCGCAAGATTGCCCAGTACTTCTACCCACAGCGCCAGACCCAGGTAATGAACGAAGGCTGGGCGACGTTCTGGCACTACACCCTGATGAACGACCTGTACGACGAGGGGTTGATTACCGAAGGCTTCATGATGGAGTTCTTGCAGTCGCACACCAGCGTGGTGTTCCAGCCTGGCTTCGACAGCCCGTACTACAGCGGCATCAACCCGTACGCACTGGGCTTTGCGATGTACACCGACATCCGCCGCATGTGCGAAAATCCGACCGAGGAAGATCGCCGCTGGTTCCCCGACATTGCCGGCAGTGACTGGCTTTCTACCATCAAGTTCGCCATGAGCAGTTTCAAGGACGAAAGCTTCATCCTGCAGTACCTGTCGCCTAAAGTGATGCGCGACCTCAAGCTGTTCAGCATCCTTGATGACGACCAGCGCGACGACCTGCTGGTGCCCGCGATTCACGATGAAGCCGGGTATCGGGTGATTCGTGAGCAACTGGCGGCACAGTACAACTTGGGTAACCGTGAACCGAACGTGCAGATCTGGAGCGTCGACCGCCGTGGCGACCGCTCGCTGACCCTGCGCCACCAGCAGCACAACCGCAAACCGCTGGGCGACTCGACCGATGAAGTGCTCAAGCACCTGCACCGCCTGTGGGGATTCGATATCCACCTGGAAACGGTGCAAGGTGAGCAGGTGATGAAGACCCATCACATGCCGCCACGTGGCGAGCACGGCGAAAGCGCGGACTACGGTCGCATGGACCTGGCGGTCATCCACCACCTCTAGTGCAACGCCTTGACGGCCGACAGGTTATCCTGTCGGCCGTTATGGAGAGCTGCACATGCACATCTACAAAGTCGGCGGCGCTGTGCGCGACCGCCTGCTCGGCCGCCCGGTCAGCGATATCGACTGGCTGGTGGTGGGCGCCACCGTCGAAGAAATGCTCGCCAAAGGCTATCGGCCGGTCGGCGCCGATTTCCCGGTATTCCTGCACCCGAAAACCGGCGAGGAATACGCGCTGGCGCGCACCGAGCGCAAGAGCGGGCGCGGCTATGGCGGTTTCACCTTTCACGCCAGCCCTGACGTGACCCTGGAAGAAGACCTGATCCGCCGCGACCTCACCATCAATGCGATGGCCGAGGATGAGGCGGGCACGGTGTACGACCCTTACCACGGCAAGGACGATCTCGATCAACGACTTTTACGCCACGTTTCCCCGGCGTTTGCCGAAGATCCTTTGCGTGTGCTACGCGTTGCCCGCTTTGCTGCCCGCTATGCACCACTGGGTTTCCGGGTTGCCGACGAAACCCTGGAGCTGATGCGTCAGATCAGTGCCTCTGGCGAGCTGCAGGCCTTGACTGCCGAACGTAGCTGGAAGGAAATCGAGCGGGCGCTAATGGAAGCCCAACCGCAGGTGTTCTTCCAGGTGCTGCGCGCGTGCGATGCCCTACAGGAGCTACTGCCTGAGCTTCTAGACGATTCCCAGGCCCTGGCGGCGCTGGAGCAAGCAGCTTTGCACAAGCAGCCACTGCACATACGCTGGGCCTGCCTGCTGCATGGGCTGGAACCAGCATCGATAAAAGCCGTCAACCAGCGCCTCAAGGCCCCGCGGGAATGCCAGGAATTGGCACTGCTGACAGGGGAATGCCTGGCACAGGGCAATCATGCGCTGGATTTACCTGCTGCGGCACTGCTGGAGCTGTTGCAAAAGTTCGATGTGTATCGGCGACCGCAGCGGTTCGAGGACTTCATTGCCGCGTGCGAGATGGTGGCGCAGGGTGATGGCAAGGAGGGTTATCCACAGGCAGCTTATCTGCGGGGTGCATCCACCGCAGCGCGAGCGGTGGATGTGAAGCCCTTGGTGCAGGCCGGGCTGACGGGCCAGGCACTGGGCGAGGCCCTAAAGGCTGAGCGATTGAAGGCGATTGAAGCCTACATCGGTGTTGCAGAAGGGTGATTTTTCGGCTGTCTGTACTGGCCCTTTCGCGGCCAAAGCCGCTCCTACAGGGACCGCGCTTGCTCGGCATCCCGCGATCCCTGTAGGAGCGGCTTTGGCCGCGAAAGGGCCGGTACAGACTTATGCCGGTGTCAACTGCAATCCACGCCACTCAAAGGCGACCGGCGCCAACACCTGATCGATCTGCGCCTCTTGCCACAACTGCGCCATGGTCTTGCCCGCCCCCGGATGCACCAGCTCAGGCGCCAGCAACGACAACGGCCACAGCACAAACGCGTTCTTCAGGATCTCGGCCCTGGGCAGCACCAGCCCATCGAACGTACCGTGCAAATCGTCATACATCAGCACGTCGATATCCAGCGGCAACCCTTTGCGGTCCGGCGCGTATCGGCCGTTGTCGGCCTCGATGAACTTCAGCCGGCGGTCCAGCTCGATCAAGGGCAACGCGGTTTGCCCGGTCACCACAAAGTTGATGAATGGCCCGCTCTTGATCCCCACCGCCTGGCTTTCGAACGCCGGTGAGCAGCGCATGTCAGTCAGAATACCGGCCAGCGCATCGAGCCCGGCGCACAAGTGCGCCTCGCGGTCGATGTTGCTGCCAAGGCCCAGGTAAACCGTGCTCAGAGACATCCGCGCTCGATCTCCACGCCTACACCACCACGGGCCGCCGGCACCGCCCCCGGCTTGGTCAGTTTCAACCGCACCCACGGGATCTGGAACTCTTCCATCAAAGTGGCCACCAGGCGCTCGGCAAAGGTTTCCACCAACTCGAAACGTGCCTGCTCGGCAAACGCCTGGACGCGCGCCGACACGCTGGCATAGTCCAGCGCCAGGCTCAGGTCGTCACCCGCCGCCGCCGGGCGGTTGTCCCAGGCGAAGCTCAGGTCCAGGCGCAAGCACTGGCGAATATCCCGCTCCCAGTCATAGGCACCGATGACGGTATCGACTTCCAGGCCTTCGATGAACACTCTGTCCAAGCACTTCTCTCCACAGCACGACAAGGGCGACTGGCGCCGTTAGAATCAGGGCGTCCTCGCCCGGAATAGTTAGCATGTTTTGGTTACTGGCGTTGCTCGCCTACCTGCTCGGCTCGCTGTCCTTCGCCATTGTCCTAAGCCGCCTTTCGGGCAGCCCGGACCCGCGTTCCAGCGGCTCAGGCAATGCCGGCGCCACCAACATGCTACGCCTGGCAGGCCGTAAACTGGCGATCCTGACCCTGCTCGGCGACCTGTGCAAGGGCCTTTTGCCGGTATTGCTTGCCCGCTTTGCCGGGCTGGACCTGCACGCGCAAGCCTGGGTAGGCGTGTGTGCGGTGCTGGGCCACCTGTTCCCGCTGTATTTCTGCTTCCGCGGTGGCAAAGGCGTAGCCACCGCCGCCGGCATGCTCATGGGCCTGTACTTCCCGGCCGCGCTGCTGGCCATAGGCGCCTGGCTACTGACGTTCTACCTTACCCGTACCAGCTCGCTGGCGGCGCTGATTGCCACGCCATTGACCTTGCCATTGCTGGCCTGGCGCGAGCCGGAAGCCCTGCTACCGATCACCGTGCTGACGGTGATGATCGTGTGGCGCCACCGCAGCAACCTACGCGACCTGTTTGCCGGGCGCGAACGGCACTTCTGAAACCTACAGCGGCGGCAACTGTTCCATCGGCCAGCGTGCCTGCACGCTGATGGCCAGGTCCTGCTGCTGCCCGGCCAACAGGCGCTGGCAGCCGGCGTAAGCGATCATCGCGCCATTGTCGGTACAAAACTGTGGCCGCGCGTAGTACACGTTGCCCTTGATGCTGCCGAGCATGTCCTCGAGGGACGCCCGCAACGCCTTGTTGGCACTCACGCCACCGGCGATGACCAGGCGCTTGAGGCCAGCCTGCTTGAGCGCCCGCTTGCACTTGATGGTCAAAGTCTCCACCACCGCCTGCTGGAATGCCAGGGACACGTCGCAACGGGTTTGCTCACCGTCGTCGCCAGCATCCTTGCATTGCTGCCAGGTGTTGAGGGCGAAGGTTTTCAAGCCGCTGAAGCTGAACTCCAGGCCCGGGCGATCAGTCATCGGCCGTGGGAAAACGAAACGCCCAGGCACACCCTTTTCAGCAAGGCGCGCGATTTCCGGGCCACCAGGGTAGTTGAGACCGATCAGCTTGGCGGTCTTGTCGAACGCTTCACCGGCAGCGTCATCCAGGCTCTCGCCCAGCAGTTCGTACTGGCCGATACCATCGACCCGAACCAACTGGGTATGCCCGCCGGAAACCAACAAAGCGACGAACGGAAACTCCGGTGGGTTTTCTTCCAGCATGGGCGCCAGCAAGTGGCCTTCCATGTGGTGTACGCCAATTGCCGGAATGTCCCAGGCAAAGGCCAGTGCCTGGGCGCAGGAGGCACCCACCAGCAAAGCACCGACCAGGCCAGGGCCTGCGGTGTAAGCGATGGCGTCGATCTCGGTGGCGACACAGCCGGCCTCGTCCAGCACCTGGCGGATGAGCGGCAGCATGCGCTTGACGTGGTCACGCGAGGCAAGCTCGGGCACCACACCGCCAAACACGCGGTGCAGGTCGATCTGGCTGAACAGTGCGTCGGCCAACAAACCGCGTTCACTGTCGTATAATGCGACACCAGTTTCGTCGCAGGATGTTTCCAATCCCAGTACTA
This sequence comes from Pseudomonas monteilii NBRC 103158 = DSM 14164, assembly GCF_000730605.1. Taxonomy (GTDB): domain Bacteria; phylum Pseudomonadota; class Gammaproteobacteria; order Pseudomonadales; family Pseudomonadaceae; genus Aquipseudomonas; species Aquipseudomonas monteilii. The sequence continues at coordinate 48,257 of NZ_BBIS01000055.1, forward strand.
GCATGGGTTCGTCCCTTGTGGGGGCTGAATTCGAAGCCGCGCATGATAGTCCCCGTGTCGGATGCCGACCAGCGGTTTTCGATCAGAGGCTTTGCATTCCGGCTTGCTAAGGGTTAACATCCGCAACCCTTGAAAACCGACGTTCTCCAGCACACCTTTGTTTTGCCAGGAGCACGTCTACCCCGGTAATGAATTAAGGTAGCCCTGGATGCCAGCCGTCAAAGTTAAAGAGAACGAACCCTTCGACGTAGCTCTGCGTCGTTTCAAGCGCTCCTGCGAAAAAGCCGGTGTACTGGCTGAAGTTCGTAGCCGCGAGTTTTACGAGAAGCCGACCGCAGAGCGTAAGCGCAAAGCAGCTGCCGCTGTTAAGCGTCACGCCAAGAAAGTTCAGCGCGAACAGCGCCGCGCCGTTCGTCTGTACTAATACAGGCGTTCAACGCAAAGCTTCTGCCCTGCCCGGCTAACCGCCGGGCGATGGCAGTGGTCGTTTCAAACTTGAGCAGCTAGCTCAAGGCCCTGCACAAGCGTCATGCGAACTGCACATGGGCAACCTGCCTGAAACGTCAGAGCTGGTCTTCCTTGTTGTATGACCAGACGTGCACGTCCGACTGACGGGCCCTCAAGGGCCGGCGACGAGCACACTCCCTCGCACTTCCCCAAGCAACACTCGCCCCATTCGGCGCGTGAGCGATTAGACTTGCCAGTTGCCAGATGACGAGACTGCCATGGCCGGGCTGATTCCCCAGAGCTTCATTGACGACCTGATCAACCGCCTCGACATCGTCGACGTGGTGAGTTCGCGCGTCCAGCTGAAAAAAACCGGCAAGAACTACTCCGCCTGCTGCCCGTTCCACAAGGAGAAAACCCCCTCCTTCACGGTCAGCCCCGACAAGCAGTTCTACTACTGCTTCGGCTGCGGCGCCGGCGGCAACGCCCTGGGCTTCGTCATGGACCACGACAATCTGGACTTCCCCCAGGCCGTCGAGGAACTGGCCCGCGCAGCCGGCATGGAAGTGCCCCGCGAACAGGGCCGCCGCGACCACAAGCCGCGCCAGCCCACCGACTCGCCACTGTACCCGCTACTGGATGCCGCCTCGGAGTTCTACCGCCAGGCCCTGCGCAGCCACCCGACCCGCAAGGCGGCGGTGGACTACCTCAAAGGCCGCGGCCTGTCCGGGGAAATTGCCCGCGACTTCGGCCTGGGCTTTGCCCCGCCAGGCTGGGACAACCTGCTCAAGCACCTGGGTGCCGACACCCTGCAGCAGAAAGTGATGATCGACGCCGGCCTGCTGATCGAGAACGCCGAAAGCGGCAAGCGTTACGACCGCTTCCGCGACCGGGTGATGTTCCCGATCCGCGACAGCCGTGGGCGCATCATCGCCTTCGGCGGCCGGGTGCTCGGCGACGACAAACCCAAGTACCTGAATTCCCCGGAAACCCCGGTGTTCCACAAGGGCCAGGAACTGTACGGGCTGTACGAGGCGCGCAAGCACAACCGCAACCTCGACGAAATCATCGTCGTCGAGGGCTACATGGACGTCATCGCCCTGGCCCAGCAAGGCTTGCGCAATGCCGTGGCCACCTTGGGCACCGCCACCAGCGAAGAGCACCTCAAGCGGCTGTTCCGCGTGGTGCCCAGCGTGCTGTTCTGCTTCGACGGCGACCAGGCCGGGCGCAAGGCCGCCTGGCGTGCGCTGGAGTCGACCCTCTCGAACCTGCAGGACGGCCGCCGCGCGCGCTTCCTGTTCCTGCCCGAAGGCGAAGACCCGGATAGCCTGGTGCGCGCCGAAGGCACCGATGCCTTCAAGGCCCGTATCAACCAGCACGCCCAGCCACTGGCTGACTACTTCTTCGAGCAGCTGAGTGTCGAAGCCGACCCTCGCTCACTGGAAGGCAAGGCGCACATGGCGACCCTGGCCGCACCGTTGATCGAAAAGATCCCTGGCGCCAACCTGCGCCAGTTGATGCGCAACCGTCTGAAGGAAATCACCGGCCTCGACCCGCAGCAGGTCGAGCAACTGGCGCAACAGGCACCCGCGGCCAACAGCGTGCCGGACTACGACCCTGGCTACGACTACGACGCCATGGCCAGCTACACCCCCGACTTCGGCGACATGCCGCAGCACGACTACGCCCCTGTTCATCAGGGACAGCAGTGGAAGCCGAACAAGGGCGGCGGCAAGAAGCAATGGAGCGACAAGCCTTGGGACAAGAACCGCAAAGGCGGCAAACCCTGGCAGCAACGCGACGAAGCGCCACCGCGCGTACCGGCCCCGGTCGAGCCACCTACCCTGGCGGCCTTGCGCACCCTGCTGCACCACCCGCTGCTGGCCGGCAAGGTGGAAGACGCCAGCCATTTTGCCGACGAAGAACACCTGTACAGCCAGCTGCTGGTGGCGCTGATCGAAGCCGCGCAGAAAAATCCTGGGCTAAGCTCAATGCAGCTGATCGCACGTTGGCACGGCACCGAACAGGGCCGGCTGCTGCGGGCGCTGGCAGAAAAGGAATGGTTGATCGTGGCCGACAACCTTGAACAACAGTTTTTCGACACTATAACTAGCTTGTCCGCCCGCCAACGCGAGCGCAGCCTGGAACAACTGCTCAGGAAATCACGTCAAAGCGAATTGACCAGCGAGGAAAAAACCCAGCTCCTCGCCCTGCTGAGCCGGAATGTTCCCGCACAAACGCCGACCTCATCTGGCGCGTGAGGCCCATGCTCGGGTATAATCCTCGGCTTGTTTTTTGCCCGCCAAGACCTTCAGTGGATAGGGTGTTATGTCCGGAAAAGCGCAACAGCAGTCTCGTATCAAAGAGTTGATCACCCGCGGTCGTGAGCAGGGCTACCTGACTTACGCGGAGGTCAACGACCACCTGCCTGAGGATATTTCAGATCCGGAACAGGTGGAAGACATCATCCGCATGATCAACGACATGGGGATCAACGTATTCGAGAGTGCTCCGGATGCGGATGCCCTTCTGTTGGCGGAAGCCGACACCGACGAAGCCGCGGCCGAAGAAGCCGCTGCTGCGTTGGCGGCAGTTGAAACCGATATCGGCCGCACGACCGACCCAGTGCGCATGTACATGCGCGAAATGGGTACCGTCGAGCTGCTGACCCGCGAAGGCGAAATCGAAATCGCCAAGCGTATCGAGGAAGGCATCCGTGAGGTCATGGGCGCTATCGCCCACTTCCCGGGCACTGTCGACTACATTCTCGGCGAATATGACCGCGTCACCACCGAGGGTGGCCGTCTGTCGGACGTTCTCAGCGGTTACATCGACCCTGACGACAACATCGCAGCACCGACCGAAGAAGTGCCGATCCCTGGCACCAAGGCCGCCGCTGCGAAAGAAGAGTCCGACGACGAAGAAGAAGAGTCCGAAGGCGGTGACGACGAGGAAGAGGCCGAAAGCGGCCCGGACCCGGTTGTCGCAGCCCAGCGCTTCGGTGCGGTATCCGAGCAGCTTCAGGCGACCACCAAGGTCCTGAAGAAAAACGGTCGCACCCACAAGGAAAGCGTCGAGGCCCTGCAGGCACTGGCCGACCTGTTCATGCCGATCAAGCTGGTACCGAAGCAGTTCGAGGTACTGGTCGAGCGTGTACGTGATGCCCTGAACCGCCTGCGCCAGCAAGAACGCGCCATCATGCAGCTGTGCGTGCGTGACGCCCGCATGCCGCGTGCCGACTTCCTGCGCATGTTCCCAAGCAACGAAACCGACCAGACCTGGAGCGGTGACCTGGCCAAGCGCAACACCAAGTGGGCTGCTGCCCTGGGTGAAAAGGACGCCGCCATCGTTGCCTGCCAGCAGAAGCTGATCGACCTTGAGACCGAAACCGGCCTGACCGTTGCCGAGATCAAGGAAATCAACCGTCGCATGTCGATCGGTGAAGCCAAGGCCCGCCGCGCCAAGAAAGAAATGGTCGAGGCGAACTTGCGTCTGGTGATCTCCATCGCCAAGAAGTACACCAACCGTGGCCTGCAGTTCCTCGACCTGATCCAGGAAGGCAACATCGGCTTGATGAAAGCGGTGGACAAGTTCGAATACCGTCGCGGCTACAAGTTCTCGACCTACGCCACCTGGTGGATTCGTCAGGCGATCACCCGTTCGATCGCCGACCAGGCACGCACCATCCGTATTCCGGTGCACATGATCGAAACGATCAACAAGCTCAACCGTATTTCCCGCCAGATGCTGCAGGAAATGGGCCGTGAACCGACCCCGGAAGAGCTGGGCGAGCGCATGGAAATGCCTGAGGACAAGATCCGCAAGGTATTGAAGATCGCCAAAGAGCCGATCTCCATGGAAACCCCGATCGGTGACGACGAAGATTCGCACCTGGGCGACTTCATCGAGGACTCGACCATGCAGTCCCCGATCGACGTTGCCACGGTCGAAAGCCTCAAGGAAGCCACCCGCGACGTGCTCTCGGGCCTGACCGCACGCGAAGCCAAGGTGCTGCGCATGCGTTTCGGTATCGACATGAACACCGACCACACCCTCGAAGAGGTGGGCAAGCAGTTTGACGTAACGCGTGAGCGTATCCGTCAGATCGAAGCGAAGGCGTTGCGCAAACTGCGCCACCCGACTCGCAGCGAGCACCTGCGCTCCTTCCTCGACGAGTGAAGACAAACCCCGGCCCAGGCCGGGGTTTTTCTTTAGTGACCCGAAACATAAAGCCCGGCTTCCACTGCACATCTGCCGCAATGCCCGTCTACACTCGACTTCAGACCACCTGAATGCGAGGCTGCCATGTCCTTGAAGCCGGCCATTCTGTTGCTGCTCCTGATGCTGTGGAACACAACGGCCGGCGCCCTGACCCTGACAGACGAGGAAAAAGCCTGGCTGGCTGCCCACCCGCAGCTAAGCCTGGGTGTCGACGCCTCTTGGCCACCGTTCGAGTTTCGCGACCAGGAGGGCCGGTACCAGGGATTGGCCGCCGATTACATCGCCATGATCCAGCAACGTCTGGGTGTGACGCTAAAACCGGTCGAACCCAGTAGCTGGACCGAGGTATTGGCGCAGGCGCGCGAAAGCCGCATCGACCTGCTGCCCGGCATCATGTCTACCCCTGAACGCCAGGGCTACCTGGCTTTCACCCGCCCATACCTCGACTTTCCCATTGTCATCCTTGCCCACAAAGGCGGCGCACAGCCGCGCAAACTGGAGGACCTGTACGGCCTGAAAATCGCTGTGGTCGAAAACTACGCCCCCCACGAGTTGCTGCGCACCCACCACCCGGACCTCAACCTGGTCGCACTGCCCAATGTAAGCTCCACGCTGCAGGCCTTGGCCACCGATCAGGTAGATGCCGTCGTCGGCGACCTCGCTTCCAGCATCTGGAGCCTGCGCCAGCTCAAGCTTGACGGCCTCTACGTCAGCGGCGAAACGCCCTATCGCTACCAACTGGCGATGGCCGTCCCCCGCAGCAACCACGTACTGGTCGGTATTCTCGACAAAGTGATGGCCGACATGAGCAGCAGCGAAGTCAGCCAGATACAACAGCGCTGGGTAGGCAATGTGGTCGACCAGCGGATGTTCTGGTCCGACCTGCTGGTGTATGGCCTGCCAACGGTGTTGTTGCTGATGGCCGTACTGGCCGTGGTGATCCGCATCAACCGCCGCCTCAGTTCGGAAATTTCACGGCGCATTGCCTTGGAGCAGGAGCTGCGCAGCAGCGAATACCACTACCGCGGCTTGATAGAAAGCCTGTCGGCCATCGCCTGGGAAGCCGATGCCAACGACTTCACCTACAGCTACGTTTCGCCGCATGCCGAAGACCTGCTCGGCTACCCCCTGAATGACTGGCTCAAGCCTGGCTTCTGGCGCAGCATTCTGCACCCGGAAGACGCCCTCTGGGCCCAGGCCTACTGCGACAGCGAAACTGCAGCCGGGCGCGACCACAGCCTGGATTACCGGGTAATCCGGGCCGACGGACAACCCCTCTGGGTCCGCAACATCGTCAGCATGATCAAACACGGCCACCAACCGGTGATGCGCGGGCTGATGATCGACATCAGCGAAACCAAGCGCACCGAAGATGCCCTGCGTTTGTCCGAGCAGAAGTTCGCCTCGGTGTTCCAGCAGTGCCCCGATATTTTGCTAATCGCCCGTCACAGTGACGGTTGCCTGTTGGAGGTGAACGAAGCTTTCGAAGAACAGATCGGCCTGACCCCAGGCCAGGTGATTGGCCGTACCGCCACCGACCTCAACCTGTGGGGTGTCGAAGGCAGCGGCCCGCGGGTGCTCGAACGCCTGCACCAGGGCGGTATCCGTAACCTTGAAATGAGCTTCCGCCGCAGCAACGGCCAACTGTTCACCGGCCTGACCTCGGCCGAAACTTTCGAGCTCGACGGCACCCCGGCGCTGGTGGTGGCAGTACGCGATATCAGCCAGCTCAAGGAAACCCAGGAACAGCTGCAAACCTCGGAAGAGAAGTTCGCCAAAGCTTTCCACGCCTCGCCCGACGGCCTGTTACTGTCGCGCCAGAGCGACGGTTTGCTGCTGGAGGTGAACGAGGGCTTCTGCCGCCTCACCGGCTATGACCTCAACCCAACCATCGACCAGACCTCGCTGGACCTGGGTATCTGGGTCGACCTCAACGAGCGCAAGCGCCTGGTCGACCAGCTCAACCGCGACGGCTTCGTGCGCGACTTCACCTGCCACATCCGCCGCAGTGACGGGCAGATCCGCCTCTGCGAGCTATCCGCCAGGCCCCTGCCGATTGCCGGCGTCGATTGCATGCTGACCATTGCCCGCGACATCACCGAACGCCATCTGATGCAGGAAAAGCTACAACTGGCGGCCACCGTGTTCGAAAACACCGCCGAAGGCGTGCTGATCACCGACATCGACCAACGCATCAGTGCCGTCAACCGCGCCTTCAGCGAAATCACCGGCTATAGCGAAATCGAAGCCCTTGGCCAAACCCCGCGCCTGCTCGCTTCCGGCCAACACGACAGCGCCTTCTACGCCGCCATGTGGCACCAGCTTACCGACGAAGGCCACTGGCAAGGCGAGATCTACAACAAGCGCAAGAACGGCGAACTGTACCCCGGCTGGCTGACCATCAGTGCGGTGCGCAACAACGAGCGCGAGATCACCCATTTCGTGGCCGTGTTTGCCGATATTTCCAGCCTCAAGCACGCCCAGGCCAAGCTCGACTACCAGGCCCACCACGACCCGCTGACCGGCCTGCCCAACCGTGCCCTGTTCGAGAACCGCCTGCAGGCCGTGCTTACCTGCGCGCAAGTATCAAACCGCCAGGGCGCGGTGCTGTTCCTCGACCTCGACCGCTTCAAGCACATCAACGACAGCCTGGGCCACCCGGTCGGCGACCTGCTGCTCAAAGGCATCGCTCAGCGCCTGAAGGAGCAGGTGCGTGACGTCGACACCGTGGCCCGCCTGGGCGGCGACGAGTTCATCATCCTGCTACCTGGCCTGCACAAGCCCAGTGACGCCAGCACCATCGCCAACAAGCTGCTGGCCTGCTTCGTCGCGCCGTTCCAGGCCGGTGAGCACGAGTTCTTCACCAGCGCCAGTATCGGCATCAGCCTGTACCCACAGGACGGCACTGATGTCGCGACACTGATCCGCAACGCCGACGCGGCCATGTACCGCTCCAAGGCCAAAGGCCGCAACCGCGTCGAAGCCTACACCCGCGACCTCACCGCTCAGGCCAGCGAGCGCATCGCCCTTGAGCACGAGCTGCGCCGCGCCGTCGAACGCAACGAAATGAGCCTGTGCTTCCAGCCCAAGCTCAGCCTCAAGACCCAAAGCCTGGTAGGCGCCGAGGCGCTGATCCGCTGGAGCCACCCCACCTTTGGTGAAGTACCGCCGGAGCACTTCATCCACCTGGCGGAAGAGAACGGCACCATTCTCCAGCTCGGCGACTGGGTGCTGGAGCAAGCCTGCCGGCAGATGCAGGCCTGGAAGCAACACTACGAACCGTTCGGCCCGCTGTCGATCAACCTCGCCGGCGCCCAGCTACGCCACCCACACCTGGCCCGACGCATCGAGCAACTGCTCAAGCAGCACCAGCTCAAGGCCGGCGACTTGCAGTTGGAAATCACCGAAAACTTCATCATGAGCCAGGCAGAAGAGGCCTTGGCCGTGCTGTACCAGCTGAAAAAACTGGGCGTGCAGTTGGCCATCGACGACTTTGGCACCGGCTACTCATCACTGAGCTATCTCAAGCGCCTGCCGCTGGACATCCTCAAGATCGACAAATCGTTCATCCGTGGCCTGCCTGACGACCCACACGACGCTGCCATCGCCCGTGCGATCATCGCCCTGGGCCGCAGCATGCAACTGGCGATCATTGCCGAGGGTGTTGAAAACCAGGCCCAGCAGCGTTTTCTGGCAGCCGAAGGGTGCGAGCAGATCCAGGGCTACATCGTCAGCCTGCCACTGCCACCCGAGGAATTTGCGGCCGCGTTTCTTCGCATAGCACTATCGGATCTTTCAGATGGCACAGGTGCGAAACCCTCGTTATAATCCGGCCACTTACTGAGGGCCTATAGCTCAGTTGGTTAGAGCAGAGGACTCATAATCCTTTGGTCCACGGTTCGAGTCCGTGTGGGCCCACCAGATATGAAAAAGCCGCGCAATTGCGCGGCTTTTTTGTGCCCGTTGTCTTTTTAGGTATCGCGCCCGTTTCTTCGAGGCATGTCCTGCCGCTGCGCTTACCACATCAGCCATCCGCAACGCTTCCCCCCCTTCATTGCCAGGGCGACTGTCCTAGGCACAGGCTTCTCGCCGCTTCGGTAGTAAGCCAGCAGGCGCCAGCTCAAACCCAGCTCCTGAGCTGCACGATCCAACGTCAACCCATGCTGGGCCATCCAGTTCCAGATAAGCTCATGCGAACACTCCCCTGCTTGTTCGACCGCGCGTACGCGCAGGTTGGCGGCAGCAAGCTCAAGATTGTCGTCACCTGCCCGGATGACCGTGTCGTTGCACTCACCCATTGCAGCCGTTGCGAATACCTTAGGGTCGGCAAGAGGAGCCAAAGATGCGTGTTCCGGATGATTTCATCCAGAGCCACAGTGAGTTGCTGCCTGTCCGCAAAGGTTAGTCGCAAGGTACTCGCGGGCGTAGCAACGACCTCGCTCAACTGAAAATGATTGGTGGTCATGGGTTCGGTTCCGAACTCCGCCTCATGAGCGGACCATTCTCGACCTTACAACGGCTAATACCGCAGGGATTAATCGTTAGATTTTGTGAGCCCTTACTCGCCTATCGGCCGCATCTCGACCTGCCTCTGGTTGTAGAAGACCATCCCAGTCGGAATATCCCGCATAACCAGCGACATCGCGCCAATCACCACGTCGTCACCAATAACGATGCGATCAGCAACGATGCAGCTGTTGGCACCCATGCTCACGTTGTCGCCAATGCGCAGCGCGTACTCCTCCAGCCCGAGCGTCTTGATGCCGATAGAGCAGTTCTGGCGAATGAAGAAATTGCGCCCGATGCTGACATGCCGGGTAATCACCACCCCCGGCAGGTGCGCGATGCGCAGGCCGGGCGCGATTTGTGCGCCGATGTCGATGTCCACCGCGTACTTGAGGTTGAGCCGTTGTTGCATGCGCCGAGCGTGACGCCGGGCCAGGCCGCCACGAGCATCGAGGTATTGGGCCAGGCGGTAGGCAAAGAGAAAGCGCAGTTTGTTGTCCCTGCGTGCGCGGCGCAGTACGTTGAACAGCAGGCTGATACGGCCTCCTGGCCTTTTCTTGTTGGAGACTTCCAGTCGCCAGCATTCGAGCAGGTTGTCGAGGTTCACGCTCAGGTTCTCGTTGGACTAGCGTTTCATCATGCCGAAGGCCCAGCCTTCAGGCCAGCGCGGTCGCTGTAGAAGCGGTCTTGCCCTGATTGGCAGTCGCTCGATAGGCTAGCAGGCCAACCGTAGAGACTCGCCATGTCGGATTCCCGCTCCATCACGCTGGATGAAATCGATCGCCAGCTGATCGCCCTGCTGCAAATCAACGCCCGCGAAAGCGTCGCCACCCTCGCCCGCCAGTTGGGTATCGCCCGCACCACCGTCAATTCGCGCCTGGAGCGGCTGGAGAAGAACAAGGTCATCTCCGGCTATGGCGTGCGCTTGGGCCAGCGGGTGCTGGGTGGCGGCTTGCAGGCCTATGTGGGGATCAAGGTGCAGCCGCGCTCCGGCAAGGAAGTGGTGCGGCGCTTGAGTGCCATGGGCCAAGTGCAGCAGCTGTGCGCAGTGAGCGGCGAGTTCGACTACGTGGCCTGGCTGCTTACGGATTCGCCTGAGCAACTGGACCAGTTGCTCGACCAGATCGGCAGTGTCGACGGGGTGGAGAAGACCACCACGTCGATCATTCTCAGTAGCAAGGTGGACCGGGGGCAGCCGCTCTGATCAATCAGGCCTCCTGGCCGTCGAGCAGCCCCTCCAGAATCGCCGAAAGGCTCTCGGCAGAATGCTGCATCGACCAGACGATGTCTCGGCTACGCTCGGGGGCGTGGTGCTGGGCGTAGTCAGTGACAATCTGGTTGAGGCCACGGGCCAGCAGGCAGGCGTGGACTAGAGCGTCGGCGGCGTCGATGCCAGGACGGATGGCAAATAACGGCGGGTGGCTGGGTTCGCAGTTGCAAAAGGGTTTTTCAGCGGTGGGTTGCAGTTTTACAGGTTGATCTGGCAAACGGTCAGTCATGGTATAGCCTCCAGATCACAGGGATGACTGGCGGCCAATCGCTTCCTTCTCACGGGAATTGGGTGGCAGCCATGCGCGAGGTGAGAACCGGCGAACTTGGAGGCGCATACCCGGCCAGGCAAAGCCTGCCCGCGCACAGCTGCCTTAGCAGTGCGCCTCTAGCTGCTCACACCCCGTCCAACGTGTACTTATGCCCGCCGGAGAGGCCGCGTGAGGCCCAGGTGCTTGCCTTGCAATTTACTGC
>NZ_BBIS01000054.1 GCF_000730605.1 Pseudomonas monteilii NBRC 103158 = DSM 14164
GAAAGAACAAATCAAGTTATGGCGTGACCGTTTCTTTGGCCGCAAGTCCGAGCAAACCGTCGATCCCAAAACGCCGCAACTGGCCATGTTCGATGAAGCGGAAAATGACCCTCTGCTGGCTGTAGTCGATGATGCCGATGAAGAAGTCGTTGTCCCGGTCAAGCGCCGTGGCAAGCGCAAGCCACTGGCGGCTAATCTGCCACGTATCGAAGTTATCCATGAGTTGCCCGAACACGAACTGACCTGCGCCTGCGGTTGCCGCAAGCATGTCATCGGCGAAAAAACCAGCGAGCAGCTCGATATCGTGCCGATGCAGATCCGCGTACTCAAACACGTGCGCAAGATCTATGGCTGCCGTGGTTGCGAGACTGCTCCTGTCACTGCTGACAAGCCCGCCCAGTTAATCGAAAAAAGCATGGCCAGCCCAAGCGTGCTGGCCATGCTGCTGACGACCAAGTACGTCGATGGCTTGCCGCTACACAGGTTTGAAAGTGTGCTGTCCCGCCACGGCATCGAGATTCCACGACAAACCCTGGCGCGTTGGGTGATCCAGTGCAGTAAATACTTCCAGCCGCTGTTGAACCTGATGCGTGATCGGCTGCTGGAAAGTCCGGTGATTCATTGCGATGAGACCCGCGTCCAGGTGTTGAAAGAACCGGATCGAGACCCGACCAGCCAATCCTGGATGTGGGTGCAAGCCAGTGGCCCGCCTGATCGACAAGTTGTGCTGTTCGACTACACCACCAGCCGTGCGCAGGAAGTACCATTGCGTCTGCTGCAAGGCTATCGCGGCTATGTGATGACCGACGATTATGCGGGTTACAACGCTTTGGCGTTGCAGCCCGGTATCGAGCGACTGGCATGCATGGTTCACGCGCGCCGCAAGTTCGTCGAAGCACAAAAGGTGCAGCCCAAGGGTAAGACCGGACGAGCCGATGTGGCGCTGACGATGATCAATAAGCTGTATGACATCGAGCGCGACCTCAAGGAGGTCAGCGACGAACAGCGGTTCATCGGTCGCCAGGAAAGAAGCTTACCGATCCTCGGTCAGCTGAAAAGCTGGCTGGACAAGACGTACGCCCAGGTGACGCCGCAAAGCGTATTGGGCAAGGCGGTGCATTACCTGGCAAACAACTGGAGCCGCCTGGAACGGTATGTCGAAGCGGGCCATTTGCCAATCGACAACAACCTGGCAGAGCGCGCGATAAAACCGTTTGTCATTGGGCGTAAGGCTTGGCTGTTCAGTGACACGCCCAAGGGCGCCACGGCAAGTGCGCAGATATACAGCTTGGTCGAGACCGCCAAGGTCAACGGCCAGGAGCCCTATACGTGGCTGCGCCACGTACTTGAGCGCCTGCCGTATGCGTCGTCGGTCTCAGACTACGAAGCCTTGCTGCCATGGAACTGCTCGCCAGAGATACCACGGTAAGCTGAGGCCCTATCTTTTAGAAGGTGGGGTTCATGGATCGCACTCGAAAAAGCTCTCAGCTACGGCATTGTCGTGGCAGTTTCCCCGCCGGCTCATGCTGCTGATTACATTGTTAGCCTTCAAGAAGCTTTGCCAATCTGAGCTACTGAACTGACTACCTTGATCTGAGTGAATCATCACTTGCTGCTGTGGCTTGCGTCGCCACACAGCCATCAACATTGCGTCGATAGCTAGGTCGCTGCACATCCTGGGCTTCATTGACCAACCAATCACTTGCCGGGAAAACAGATCCAGCACCACCGCCAGGTACAGCCATCCTTCATAGGTGCGAATGTATGTGATGTCTGTCACCCAGACCTTGTTCGGCTCACTGACCTTGAACTGCCGCGCGAGGTGGTTGGGCGAAGCCACTGTTGGTTTTCCACCGTAAAACCCTGGACGCCGCCGATAGCCCGTTTGCGAACGCAGCCCCTCCGCCTGCATCAAGCGCCCGACTCGATTTCGTCCGCATTCCTCTCCTAGCTCACGT
>NZ_BBIS01000053.1 GCF_000730605.1 Pseudomonas monteilii NBRC 103158 = DSM 14164
CCCTAAGCCTGAGACAGCGGCCAGGGTCAGAAACCGGCTGGAGCTCGTTCTCGATGCTGCCAAAGCACGCCGACTGCGCTCGGGTGAAAACTCCGCTCGCTGGCGAGGTCATCTGGACAAGCTTCTGCCTAGAAGAAGGCTGGCAGACCGTGGTAATCATCCCGCTCTACCCTGGGAGCAATTGCCAGCCTTCATGGCAGAACTTGAGCATTCCAGGGACCTCAGTTCAACTGCGGTGAAGCTAACCGTGCTGTGCGCTCTGCGCACAAGCGAAGTGATAGGTGGGTACTGGGAAGAAATTGATCTGGACGAAGAAATTTGGACTATTCCGGCTGCCCGAATGAAAGCCGGGCGCCCGCATCGAGTACCGTTATCTAAAGCCGCCCTTCATACGCTCAGGTGCCTAAAGGCGGAAAGCAAAAGCGGACTGCTTTTCCCGGGCCGGAGCATTGGTAGACCGCTATCGAACATGGCAATGCTACAAAAAATACGCGGTATGGATGAGAAGTCCTTAGCCAACGACGGGCCCGGCTGGCGCAACGAAACTGGTGAAGTCATCACCATGCATGGTTTCCGATCAAGCTTCAGAGACTGGGCCGCCGAGACAACTAACTTCGCCAACATCGTCCCTGAAATGGCCTTGGCGCATAAAATCAGTAACGCGACTGAAGCAGCGTATCGACGAGGCGATCTGCTAGAAAAACGAAAACAGCTTATGGAGCAATGGGCTCGCTATGCACTGTCAGGTTGCGAAGCAACCTGACAAAGGCAAGGTGCTGCTCGTGTCTAGTCCTGAAATAGGTTTACACCTGTTCAGGTAGGCCGACAGGCCTCAAAACGCCTGATGCACCGCATCGGGCGTTTTGTTTTTCAGGGCCATATGAGGCCGTTCTGTGTTGTAGATCTGCACTGCTTCGGCAACCATCTGCCTAGCTTGTTCCAGATCTTCAGGACTGCTCAACAGCAGCTCCATCTTGAGGATTCCGTTGATTCGTTCAGCCAGCGCGTTCTGGTAGCAGTCATACCCATCTGTCATGGAGCACTGAACACCGTGGCGCTGGTGCAGTGACTGGTATAGCGCCGAGCAATATTGGGCGGATTCAACCGGTCGTCGCAACACTGGATTGTTGTACAGACTTCAGATACTCATTCAGTGTTTCGGCAGGTGTTTTCCAGCCGAGTGTTTTTCGAGGTCTGATCGTGTCCCGGGAAGTGGTGTAACTGAACCAGCCGAAGGCGCCCTGCGGGCGAAAAAGGATGGTCATCGTGGTTCTTGGCTAACGTTGAGTTTGCGAAGACCAAACACTCACCAGAGAAACCACGATGACCAAGCCCACTATCGCATTGACCGAGTTGGTTGAGAAAGGGGCAGATGCTGATCTGCTCAAGCAAATGATCCAGTTCGTTGCCCAGCGCATGATGGAGTTCGATGTCGAAGGCCTGTGCGGCGCCGGCTTCGATGTCAAAAGCCCTGACCGGACAAACAGCCGCAACGGCTACCGTGATCGCCTCTGGCAGAACCGTGCGGGTGACGTTGACCTTAAGATCCCCAAGCTGCGCCAAGGCAACTACTTTCCTGGTTTTCTTGAGCCTCGACGTACCGCCGAGAAGGCCATGGCGGCGGTGATCCAGGAAGCCTACATCCAAGGCATATCAACGCGTTCGTTGGACGAGCTTGTCAAGGCCATGGGCATGACCGGCATCTCCAAAAGCCAAGTGTCACGGCTGGCTGGTGAGATCGATGAGCGCGTTCACGCCTTCCTTGACCGACCGCTTGAAGGCGACTGGCCCTATCTCTGGATAGATGCCACCTACGTCTAAGTGCGGGAGGCCGGGCGCATCGTCTCGGGCGCCGTAATAATCGCTGTGGCCGTGAACACCGATGGTGGCCGTGAAGTCCTGGGCATGCGGGTTGGCCCATCAGAAGCCGAGCCGTTCTGGACGGACTTCCTGCGAAGCCTCATGCGACGAGGCCTGCGCGGCGTAAAGCTGGTCATCTCTGACGCCCACGAAGGCCTCAAGGCAGCTGTTTCCAAGGTCTTCAACGCAACCTGGCAGCGCTGCCGCGTGCACTTCATGCGCAACGCCATGGCCCATGTCGGCAAAGGACAACGCACCATGGTGGCGGCGCTTTTGCGCACAGTTTTCGCCCAAGACAGCCGTGCCGAATGCCACCAGCAGTGGCACCTGGTTGCTGACCGACTGCGCGAGAAGTACCCCAAGATCGCAATGCTCATGGACGGCTGCGAGGATGAAGTACTGGCACACATGGCGTTTCCCAAGGCGCACCGACAGCAGCTGCACAGCACCAATACTCTGGAGCGATTCAACGCCGAGATCAAGCGTCGCACCGACGTCGTGGGCATCTTCCCCAACGACCCAGCCATCACACGGCTGGTAGTGGCGATGCTGCTAGAGCAGAACGACGAGTGGTGCCTGCAACGGCGGTACATGCAGTTGGAGGCCTTTGAGGCCGTCAGCGATAATCCACAGGCCAAGCTGGCGGCCGTGATCAAATAAACGGCGAGCTCAATGGCCAGAGCCATGATGAGTTACACCACTTCCTGGGACACGATCTGTGTGCTTCATCGAGCACCAGAATGAACTCGTTGCGAACATCACTTTTCAACCAGTCCTTGGTCTGTTCGAAGATGTCCCGCTCGATGGGACGCATTAGCATGTATTCGAGCATTGAATAGTTGGTAATTAGCAGTTCGGGGCAGCGCACCTGCATTTCGTCACGCGTCTACGGAGCCGGCGAGGACTTTCGTGAACAGCGCGAATGTGAGCGCCCGCTGAACGTCTATGGCTATTCGAAGTTCCTGTTCGATCAACAGGTGCGCCGGCAGTTCTGTTGGCAGTGGCCGCGCCCAACCATTCAATGATGTGGCTCTGGCTGTGATCAATCGGCTGCGCGGGCAGCAAGGCCAACCCTCGTTGTCACTTGAGATGGCCTTGCTGGAAGGTATTCTGGAGTACAGCGAATTTCCTGAGCATTTGCGTGGCAAGTACCAGTGTTACACCTGCGCCGACCTGGAGCGCTTGCGCGCTGCCGGTTACACCGCACCCACTCTGGCAGTCGAGCAAGGCGTGGCCCGCTACTGAGACTGGTTGCAGGGTCCTCAAAGACCGCCGCCTGCTCCAGTCAAGCAGGCAGCATGATCGTGCTCAACGGCTACTTGAAACAGTATTCGTAGAGGCAAGTCTGGAACCCGTACTTGAGGTCGAACTTGCCATCGAGCACGTTGTTTTCCTTCGTGTACTGGTCCCACGCCACGAGCATTTCCTTCAGCTTGCCCGGCTCGGCCTGGGCCAGGTCGCGGCTTTCGGTCGGGTCGCTCTTGAGGTCGTACAGCTGCCATTGGGCAGTGCCGTAAGGTGGATTGACCAAGATGATTTTCCAATCGCCCTTGCGCAGCGCCTTGCGGCCGAACAGTTCCCAGCCGATCTGACGCTGGGCCATGGCCCGACCTTCAAGCAATGGGCGCATGCTCTTGCCGCTGATGGTTTGCACCGGGCGACCTTGGAATGTCTTGCCCAGCGCCGGCACCCCCGCCAGGTCCAGCAAGGTTGGCATCAGGTCCATCACATGGACCATGTCGTTGTTGAGCGTGCCTTGCAGGTGGGCCTTCTTCAGCATTTTCGCGCTGATGATGGCTGGCGCCCGAATGCCGCCCTCGTTGGTGAACCCCTTGAACAGCGGATACGGCGTGGAGCTGACCTGGGCCCATTGTGCGCCATAGTCGGCATACGAGCCTTTGTGCCCGAGGTTTTTCAGGCTGTTGTCGAAGTCCTTGGCCAGCCACTCCTTGTTGCCAGGCAGGTCGATCGGGCTATTGCCATCGGCGCCATTGTCGGAGATGAACACGATGAAGGTGTTGTCCAGCTTGCCGTTTTTCTCCAGGTACGTGAGCAGTCGGCCAATGTGGTAGTCCATGTTGGACACCATCGCCGCATAGATCTCCATGTTGCGCGCCTCGCGCTGGCGCTGCTCATCGCTCAACTGGCCCCAGTTCGGCAGGCCCTTGGCCATGGGTGTGTTGGGCGTTGCATTGGCCGCGACAATACCCAGCTGCTTCTGGCGCTCCAGGCGGGCCTGGCGGATCGCGTCGTAGCCGGCGTCATAACGGTGCTTGTACTTGTCCAGCCAAGCGTCTGGCGCATGCAGCGGCCAATGTGGCGCGGTGTAGGACAGTACGGCCATGAACGGCTTGTTGCTGGCTTTGTCGGCTTCGATGTAGTCGATTAGCCGATCGGTGTAGAACTCGCTGGAATAGAAGCTCTTGGGCACTTCCACCTGCTTGCCGTCTTCGCGGTAGATCGCCTTGGGGTCTTGGGCAATGATGGCGTGCTGGTCGTCGAAGTGGCTGGCACCGCCTTGCACCAGAATGAACGAGCGGTCGAAGCCGCGCGCCTTGGGGCTGGTCTCTTCGGTGCGACCCAAGTGCCATTTGCCGGTGGTGTAGGTGTTGTAACCTGCATCCTGAAGCACCTGCCCTACCGTGACCATGCGCTCGTTCAAATACCCTTCGTAGCCAGGCTGGCCTTTCTGGAACGGTTGCAGCAGCTCGCCCATGTTGCCCAGGCCCGCCACATGGCTGTCGGCGCCAGAGAACATCATTGCGCGGGTCGGCGAGCACGTGGGCGCCGTGTGGAAGTTGCTCAGGCGCACACCATCGCGCGCAAGTGAGTCAATGTTCGGGGTGCTGATTTCGCCACCAAAACTGCCCAGGTCGCTGTAGCCCAGGTCATCGGCGACGATGATCAGAAAGTTCGGGCGCTCATCTGCGGCCATGGCCGTGTGGCTGCATATGGCAACCATCAGAGCAAGCAGGCGTGTCTTAAACGGGCTCATGAAGCGTGTCCTCGGTTATTATTATTGGCGTGCTTGCAAGTATGCGGATGGCCCGCCGCTCGCCGATAACGCTGCAGCGCAAGCGCTTATGCATCCGCGTGATTATTTGCCCCGAGGGCTAGGGCAGTGCCCGCTCGACGTTCATCATCCCCCTTTATTTACCGGGGGCGCGCACCCACTGGCAGGCAAGAGGTGGGGCACATGAAGCAAGCTCGTCGGCACGCAGCGAATGTCACCCGGGGGATGGCCCTGCTATGGCTGTGCGCATGGGCCGGCGGCCTGCTTGCCGCCCCGTCTCAGCCGCCACAGCGCAAGCTGGACGACGGCTACGTCGACCCAGGCCAATGCCAGGCCTGCCATGCTTCACAGGCGCAACAGTGGTCCCAGTCACATCACAGCTGGTCGATGCGCAAGCCGACCGCGGACAATGTGCGGGGCGACTTCGCCGATCAGGCCTTCACGGACGCCGCCGGCGTAGAGGTGAGTTTCAGCACGCGCAATGGCACGTTTTACGTCAATGCCGAAAACGAACAGGGCCGACGCCAGGACTTCGCCGTGGCCTACACCTTCGGGGTTTATCCCCTGCAGCAATACCTGATCGAACGCCCTGGTGGTCGCTTGCAATCGTTGACCGTTGCCTGGGACAACCGCGCCAAGGCCGACGGTGGGCAGCGCTGGTTTTCGCTCTACCCCGGCCAGCGCTTCACCCCGGACGACGCCCTGCACTGGACCGGCCGCTCGCAGAACTGGAACGGCATGTGTGCCCAGTGCCACTCGGGCAACCTGAAAAAAGGCTACGACGCCAGGCAGGACAGCTTCGCCAGTACCTGGAGCGAGCTGTCGGTGGGTTGTCAGAGTTGCCATGGGCCGGGCGCTCAGCATCTGGCATGGGCCAAGTTGCCGACGGCGCAGCGCCAGCTCGCCAACAATGCCGGCGCACGCGGTTTACAGGTGGACTTCGGGGCGCGAGCCAAGGGTTACGAAGTCGACCAGTGCGCCCGCTGTCACGCACAACAGGAAACCCTTGGTGTTGGCAGCCAGCCGGGTAAACCTCTGGTGGATAGCGCCTACCCTACCTTGTTGACCCCTGGCGCCTATCATGCCGATGGCCAGCAACAGGCTGAGGTGTTCGAGTATGGCTCCTTCGTGCAGAGCAAGATGTACGCCGCCGGCGTGACCTGCAGCGACTGCCACAACCCGCACACCGGCGAGCTGCCCGCCCAGGGCAATCAGTTGTGCGCCAGCTGCCACAACCCGCAGGGCAACCCGCGGTTCCCCACGCTGAAGAAGAAGGACTACGACAGCCCCAGCCACCACTTTCATGAGCCTGGTAGCCCCGGCGCGCAATGCACCAACTGCCATGCGCCCGAACAGAACTACATGGTGATCGACGCACGCCGCGACCATAGTTTCCGCCTGCCAAGGCCCGACCTGACGCCGATCACCGGCGCGCCCAACGCCTGCACGCAATGCCACAAAGAGCGCTCGGCACAATGGGCCGCGAACGAGATCAGCCAGCGCTTCGGCCCGCTGCGTGCCGAGCATTATGGCCCGGTGATGCAAGGCGCCCGAGCGCACGATCCGCAAGCAATTGCCCTGGCCGCAAAGTTGGTCACCGACGCGACACGCCCGGCGATCGTCCGGGCTTCTGCCGCCGACGTCCTGAGCGGCGTCGAGGGGCCTGCGCTGGATTCGCTTGCCCTCGGGCTTACCGATCAAGATCCACTGGTTCGCAGCAGCGTGGTGCGCGCCATGGCCAATGCCGACGATGCGCAACGCCTGCAACACTTGCCTGCCCTGCTTGATGACCCGGCACTGGCGGTACGCGATCAGGCGGCTCGCGCCTTGGCCGACCTGCAGGCGCAACTGCCGACCGCCCAACGTGACCGGCTCGGCCACCTGCTCCAGGACCACCTTGCGCGGCTCAGCGCCAACGCCGACTTGCCGGGCACGCGATTCAACCTGGCCAGCCTGCTGGCACGTCAAGGCAATGAGGCACAGGCACTGGATCAATATCACCAAGTCCTGCGCCAAGATCCGGACTTCACGCCCGCGCGCGTGGCACTTGCCAGGTTGCTGCTGACTCGCGGGCAATCCGACCAGGCCCTTGAAACACTACAGGCCGGCTTGCAACGCGGCGAGCAGCGCGCCGGCTTCAGCGAGCTGGCCTATGCCATGGGGCTGCTCCAGGCCGAGCGCCAGCAGCCCGAGCAGGCTATCGAGTGGCTGGAGAAAGCCCTGCCCGGCCAGCCGCTGAACCTGCGCCTGTATTACAACCTCGGCTTGCTGCGCAGCCAGCTCGGCCAACCTGAACAGGCGCGACGCGTGGTAGTGGCCGGGCTTGCTCACGCAGCGCAAGATAGGGATCTTTTGTATGCAGGTGCCTATCTGGATGCGCGGTCAGGCAACTGGGCCTCTTCATTCGCGTTCTTGCAGCGCCTGTTGATGCTACAACCGCAGCACCCCGAGGCGCGTCGCCTGCTGGCTTATGTACAGCAGCAACAGCAGCGTACGCGCACCATGGGCGCGAATCGATGACCAGCGAAGCCGCGGCCAAGACTGAATAGCACTGGATCAAACCAGACAGACAACAATAAAGGTTACGGTGATGAATACGCCCCTTTACAGCGGCCTGCCCACTGCTGGCGACGCCCGCTCGGCCATTCCCTTTGCAGCCGAGCCCTTGCTGCGCTCGCGCAATGTCGAAGACGCCGAAGCCCTGCTCAACAACCACCTGGAGGAACGGCGGATACGCCTCGGCGGGCGAGGCACGCTGGATATCGACTTCACCTTGCAGACCTTGCCGCAAATGAAGCTGTTCGGCGCGTGGTGGGGGCGCGAGGTTCGCGTGAGCTCAAGCCCGTTGAGCTGTTGGCATGGCATCCTGCCTTTGCACGGCGCGATCAGCAGCCACCCCCAGGGCTTGCAGGCGAACGCGGGTGAGCTATTGGTGTTCAGCCCCGGGCAGGAAGTGGACGTCACCTGGCATGAAGGGACAAAGGCCATCGTCATTGCCTTGGATGCGGCCTTGCTGCTCAATCACCTGGAACGTCACCATCAGGTTCACCATGCCCAGAGCCCGACGCAGGCGTTGTTGTTCCAGGGTAATCACCCGGCCATGCGCAGCCTGGGCAACCTGCTGCGCATGGTCGACAGCGAAAGCGGCAACACCGCTGGCTTGCTGGCAACGCCCTTCGGCCAGTCCCACGTGCAGCACCTGTTTTGCGAAAACCTGCTGCACCTGCTGCCCAGCCTGTACAGCGAACCACCACGGCGCCTGTTGCCGGGCACCGTGAAACGGGTGGTCGATTTCATCCACGCCAATCTCGAACAGCCGCTTTGCATCACCCAACTGGTGACTGTTAGCGGCACCAGCAGACGCAGCCTGGAACAGGCGTTTCGCAACGGTTTGGGGACCAGCCCGCAACGCTACATCCAGCATTGCCGGCTACTGGCGATGCGCAAGGTGTTGCTGGAGCACCAACCGGGTGAAGTACAGTTGTCGGCGCTGGCCTTCAAGTGGGGGTTTGCACAACCCAGCCACTTTACCGCCGCCTACAAGCAAGCGTTTGGCGAGCCGCCCTCGCAAACGCTGGCCAGGTCAGATTGATGGGAAGGCCGCTGCAGGCGCAGCGGCCAGCTCGGCCAAGGCCTACCAGAATTTCCAGGTGTAGGTCGTGATCAAACGGTTCTCATCGTAGTCATTGCCATGCTTGAACTGCGCGTGGATGTTGCGCCACTCCACGGCCACGCCCTTGAGCGGACCGCTCTGCACCACATAACTCAGAAACAGATCGCGCTCGTTTTCGGCGGTTTGGCTGAGGTCCCCACCGCGATCGATGCCCGTGCCGCGCAAGTAACGGGTGGTCAGGTTGAGGCCGGGTATGCCCATGGCCACGAAGTCATAGTCGTAACGCGCCTGCCATGAGCTTTCGTTGGGCCTGATGAAGGCCACGGCCGACCAATTGACCAGATACGGTTGCGGCACGAAGCCGTTCAACGTCGGGAACGCACTCTCGCCGAGCATGCGTTGATAGCCCATACCAAAGGCGTGGCCGGCTTTTCTCAAGGTGGTCATGGCGCCATAGGAGCGGTTATCGATCTTGCCGTACAGCGCATCACCGTCTTCGTTGTGGTTGAAGTAACGCAGGTCGGTCTTCAGGCCGCAGCCTGCGCCCAGCTCGGTATTCAGCGTCAGGCCCAGATAATGCTGCTGGTAGATATCCTCCAGCTGTGCATAAAAGTAGCTGGCAGCAAGGTTGGGGCTGAAGGCGTAGGTGGCGCCGGCGAAGTTCAGGCCATCGCTGGTACGACGGGGGCCGTTGGGGCGGGTGAACAGGTACAGCTTTTCACGGTTGGAGGATTCACGGGTGCTGATCCCGGTGAATCGCCCACCGGTCAGCGTGAGCTTGTCGATCTCGTTGGACTTGACCGTGAAACCATCGAAGGTCGTCACCAGTTGCCGGGAATCGTCCTGGAAGGCCACCGGCAAGGTCGGCCGATGCTCGCCGACCCTCAGCTCGGTCTTGGAATAGCGCACCTTGCCAGTCAGTGCCGCCCGGCCATATTCCCGGGCTTGCTCCCGTGAGCTCTGGCTGTAGGGCAAGACACTGTCAGGGCCACGACCTGAGCCGCCGTCCAGGCGATAGGCGTATTGCGCGGCGGCATCGACACCGAACGCGAGCGGGCCCTGGGTATAACCGGATGTGAAACGCAGGTCCAGGCCCTGGCTCCAGCTGCCATCGCGAGAGGTTCTCGGCTTTTCGCCCTTGAAATCACGGTCTACGTAGAAGTTGCGCAGACCCAGGTTCAACTGGCTGTCTGCGACAAAGTCGGCTTGCGCGGCCAGGGGCATCATCACCCCAATCAGACCCACTGCCCTTAGGTGTTTTCCAGCAGCGTACGCTGCGCGCGGCACAGTTGCGTGTTGACCGTTCATGGATGCCTCTAAACATTTTTATTGTTGTAGAGGTCCAGTATCCGCAGTCCGCTTATAAGCCGTTATCGCCTGCGCGTAACGACTAACTGCGCAGCGCAGAAAATCCGCCTTGATCCGCCGCTAGCTGCCCTTGAGCCGATAACTGACTTGCGCGCGGCTCATGCCCAGCATCTGTGCCGCCAGGGTGATGTTGCCGCCCGAGCGCTCCATGGCCAGATGCACCAGTTGCAGCTCGATATCTGCCAACGGTGTACTGAGCACCTTCTGGCTCCCGGCGACGAACGCCAGCAGCCCCTCCAATACCGGCTCCCGAATGTGCGCTGTGGGCTCGATTACCTGCCTGGCCGGCTCGTCACGGCGCTCGCCCGCGGACAAGCGCCCCTCAGGTGTCAGGCCAATCGCCGTGGCCATCATGGGCGCGCCGATCTCGGCCAAGTGCACCAGGTCGATGACTTCGCCCTCCCCGGCACTGATCACGCCCCGCTCGATCAGGTTCTGAAGTTCACGGATGTTCCCTGGGAACCGATACGTGAGCAGCGCGTTGACCAGCCGGGTGCTAAAGCCCGCAAGCCGACGCCCATGGCGCTGGCTGAAATGACGCAGGAAATAGCTCATCAGCAGCGGGATATCTTCACGGCGCTCGCGTAACGGTGGCAGGTGGATGGGGAACACATTCAAGCGATAGAACAAATCCTCACGAAAACGCCCGGCCTCGACTTCGCGGCGCAGGTCCAGGTTGGTGGCGGCAATGACCCGCACATCGACCCGGATCGGCGCCGTGCCGCCTACCCGCTCGATTTCACCTTCCTGCAGGGCGCGCAGAATCTTGCTCTGGGCACTCAGGCTCAAGGTCGCGATTTCATCGAGAAACAACGTGCCGCCATTGGCCCGCTCGAAACGTCCGGCACGCGAGCGGTCGGCACCGGTGTAGGCACCCCGTTCGACACCGAACAGCTCTGCTTCCACCAGGTTCTCCGGCAAGGTCGCGCAGTTGAGCGCCACCAACGGCCGCTGCTGGCGTGAGCTGGCTTGGTACAACGAGCGGGCGAACAGCTCCTTGCCAACGCCCGATTCCCCGGTCAGCAGCACGGTTGCCTGGGTCGAGGCCACGCGCTGCAGCATCTGCGTGGCGAGCACGAAAGCCGCCGAGATGCCCACCATTGGCTTGCCGTCGATAGGCGCCTCCAGCTCGGCTACCTCCGTGGCGGTACCTGAAGCATAAGTACTGCGGCTAAGGAAGTCGTCCGGCATCAGGTAGGCCAGATCGACGTCGATGTCGTCCCACTGATCGGCCGGCTTGCCTACAATCCGGCAAGCCGGGTGCCCCATCGAGCGGCACTCCTGCTCACGGAACACGACCAGGCGACCGAGCAGTGACGAGGCATAGCCACTGGCATAGCCGATCTCCATCCAGCAGGCCGGTTCTCCGCCCAAGCCATAGGCCGCGATGTGCTCATCGTCTTCGAGCGAGTTGTGCCAAAGGAACTCGGAGTAGAAGTGGCCGACACCTGAATCGATTTCAAAGCGCACCACTTCGACATTGACCATCCCTTCGAGCATATGCAGGCGCGGCCCTGCACTGTAGAGGCTGGCGTCATCACCCTCTGGCCATTGCGCGCTGACCTGGGCCGCGTCCCGCGCACCGGCCTGCCAGCCGATGCGCGTCAACAGGCCGCGCGCCTTATCGAACCCGAGCGCCTCGATCAGTTCGCGGCGCATGGCGCCGAACGCGGCGCCTTGCAGCAGCATCATGCGCTGGCCGCACATCCAGACGCTGCCTTCCTGCGGGGAAAAAGCCACCGTCTCCGCCAACTGTTCTGCCGATGGCAGGCCACTGGCGCCAAACTGGCTGGCGCGGTCGACGATCAGGCGCTTTTGCTTGCCAAGCATCTGCTTGAAGAACTCTTCGTCGGCAGGACGACCGGGCTGGGTGGGTTTGGTAGGCGTCATGAGCAATCAGCAACGAACAAGTGAGTAGCTTGTGAGTATGCCGAGCCCTCGAGCCGGGTCAATGCGCGAGCGGTCGGCGCAAGCGCGTAGGCACTCGATCTGTCCGATAGCCGCACACCTTCTGTCTTTCTACAGGCTGACTGCGTCGATTTTTCTGCATGAATTTCTGCAGGCGTCGTCGAAAATCATCCAGTAACGACCGCTTGTCAGCGCCAGCTGTATGCATCAGCCCATTGAATTCATTGAGGAATATATCTTTTCGAAGCATTGGCACGGTTGTTGTTATGCAGCGCAGGTGCACTCGATAAAAAAATAGAGGTGACCTCCCTATGACGCTTTCCCACTCCCCTGCCTATCAAAACCTGCACTTGCAGCCCCTTGCCGGTGAATGGCGAGCCGGCAGCGCCGATCAATCGCTGGAGGTGTTCGACCCCTTCACGCAGAAGCGATTGCTGCAGATCACCCTGGCCAACCGCGAAGACCTCGATGCCGCCTACCGCAGGGCCCGCGAATGCCAGCTCGAGTGGGCGGCCAAAGGCCCCGCCGAGCGCAGCCAGGTCTTGCTCAATGCCGTGAAGATCTTCGACGACCGCCGTGAAGAAATTATCGACTGGATCATCAGCGAGTCAGGCAGCACGCGGATCAAGGCGCAAATCGAATGGGGCGCCGCACGCGCCATCACCCTCGAGTCGGCCAGCCTACCAAGCCGCGTGCACGGGCGCATCATGGCGTCCAATGTGCCCGGCAAGGAAAGCCGCGTCTACCGGGTTCCCCTGGGCGTGATTGGCGTGATCAGCCCCTGGAACTTCCCCCTGCACCTGACCGCACGCTCCCTGGCACCTGCCCTGGCGTTAGGCAACGCCGTGGTGGTCAAGCCGGCCAGCGATACCCCGGTCACCGGCGGCCTGCTGCTTGCGCGAATCTTCGAGGAGGCCGGATTGCCGCCGGGTGTGCTCAGCGTGGTGGTGGGGGCCGGCGCGCAGATCGGAGACGCTTTCGTCGAGCATCCGGTGCCCGCGTTCATTTCCTTCACCGGCTCGACCCAAGTCGGGCGCAACATCGGCCGCATCGCCAGCGGCGGCGAGCACCTCAAGCACGTGGCGCTGGAGCTGGGCGGCAACAGCCCGTTCGTGGTCCTGGCTGATGCCGACGTCGAGCAGGCCGTCAATGCTGCCGTGGTGGGCAAGTTCCTGCACCAGGGGCAAATCTGCATGGCGATCAACCGCATCATCGTCGAGCAACCGTTGCTGGAGGCCTTCACCCAGCGCTTTGTCGAACGGGTCAAGGCCCTGCCCTACGGCGACCCGAGCAACGCCAGCACGGTCATCGGGCCGGTGATCAACAGCAAGCAACTGGCGGGCCTGCAACAGAAGATCGTCACTGCCCACGCCGAAGGCGCCACCTTGTTGGTGGGTGGCGAGGCTCATGGCAACGTGCTGCCGCCTCACGTCTTCGGCAACGTTACCGCCGACATGGACATCGCCCGTGAAGAAATCTTTGGCCCCCTGGTCGGCATTCAGGCTGCACGTGATGCCGAGCATGCCCTAACGCTTGCGAACAACAGCGAATACGGGCTCTCCAGCGCCGTCTTCACCTCCAGCCTGGAGCGTGGCGTGCGGTTCGCCCAACGCCTCCACGCCGGCATGACCCACGTCAACGACATCCCGGTCAATGACGAACCCAACGCGCCATTCGGCGGCGAGAAGAACTCAGGTTTGGGGCGCTTCAATGGCGACTGGGCCATCGACGAATTCACCACCGACCACTGGATCACCCTGCAACACGTGCCCAGAGCGTACCCGTTCTGACCCGGCCCTATGCCCATCCCACCTACAACAAAAATGGAGTACGAAATGTCTTCACTTCGCGACGGCGCCGTGATGAAACGGACATTGGCCGCCTGCTTCGCCCTGCCCTTGCTCGTGCTTGCCAATAACGCCGCTGCCGATGGCGATGGTGCCTGGAAAGGCGGCGAAAATGTCTACGCCAAGGTGTGTGGCCACTGCCACGAACACCAGGTCGGGCCGCAAATCACCGGCCGCCAGCTGCCGCCGGGATACATCACTGCGATCGTGCGCAATGGTTTTCGCGCCATGCCCGCCTTCCCTGCCTCGTTCATCGACGACAACGCGCTGCAACAGGTTGCCGAGTACATCTCCACAGCATCCGCGCCTGCGCCCAACCCGGCCGGAGGCAAGCCATGAACGTCGAACGCCGATTCGTGCTCAAAGGCATGGCATTGTCCAGCCTTGCCGGCATTGCCATGAGCAGCGCAGGCATCAGCGCGGCCAACAGTGCCCTGGGCACACAACCACAACCGGCGCGTCCAACCCTGGTACTGGTCAGCAGCGCAGCCGCGCAGGCGGCTTTCCTCCAGGGCGTCAACGCAAGCCCCGCCGGCAAGCAAGTCAAGGTCCAACGTACCGACCTCAGCCTGGACTTCATCCTTGGCTTTGAGAAACGCCTGCGTATCGCCACACCGCAACGCATCATCGGCCTGGTCGACGATGCCAGTGCCGCACTGATCGTCGACCTCGCGCGCAGCGCCGGTGCGCACGTGCAGTGGCTTGGCCAGCACCACGCCGCAGCCCACGCTTCACACCACCGCCTGCTCAGCGGCGAAACGGCCAGTGGCTGCGCCCCGCAACTCGGCCTGAGCCTGAACGCCTGCGGCGCAGGTTTCAGCCTTACCGAGCATCGCCTGCGCGGCCAGCAGCCCCCCCTGCGCGCGTCGGCTGCCGGCCGTGACAAAGGCGCCTCGGACCAATGGGCGGCCACACTCGGCTACGCCCTCGCCACCCTGGGCACCACGCACATCGGGCAAGCGCCTGTGGTCGGCAACCGGTCGGCGGTGCTGACCGGTCATTTCGTTTCGTTTTCGATCGAGGCTTGAAGGAGCTGTAAGACATGACTGAGCAAAACACCACCACCCTGCTCCCGCGCGGCGTCGACCTCGCCAACTTCGATCAGGCCATTGCCAAGTTCCGGGCCCTGCTGGGCGATGAAAACGTCCTGATCAAGGACGATCAGCTGATCCCTTACACCAAGATCATGATGGCCGTGGACACCGCCGAGCACACCCCGTCCGCCGCCGTCACCGCCACCACCGTCGAGCAGGTGCAAGGCGTGGTAAAGATCTGCAACGAACACAAGATCCCGGTGTGGACCATCTCCACCGGGCGCAACTTCGGTTATGGCTCGGCGGCCCCAAGCCAGCGCGGCCAGGTCATTCTCGACCTGAAGAAGATGAACAAGATCCTCCATGTTGACCCGGAACTGTGCACGGCCCTGGTCGAGCCGGGGGTGACCTACCAGCAGTTGTACGACTATCTGCAGGAACACAAACTGCCGCTGATGCTGTCGTTCTCCGCACCGTCGGCCATCGCCGGGCCGCTGGGCAACACCATGGATCGCGGCGTGGGCTACACGCCCTACGGCGAGCACTTCCTGATGCAGTGCGGCATGGAAGTCGTGCTGGCCAATGGCGACGTGTACCGCACCGGCATGGGCGGCGTGAAAGGCGACAATGCCTGGCAGGTGTTCAAGTGGGGTTACGGCCCGACCCTGGACGGCATGTTCACCCAGGCCAACTATGGCATCTGTACCAAGATGGGCTTTTGGCTGATGCCCAAGCCTCCCGTGTTCAAGCCGTTCGAGATCAAGTTCGACAACGCCTCGGATATCGCCGAGATCGTCGAATTCATCCGCCCGCTGCGGATCGCCCAGGTCATTCCCAACTCGGTTGTCATCGCCGGTGTGCTTTGGGAGGCCGCCACCTGCAATACCCGGCGCGCCGACTACACCAACGAGCCGGGGGCGACGTCCGACGCGATCCTCAAACAGATCCAGAAAGACAAGAACCTCGGCGCCTGGAACGTCTATGCCGCGCTGTACGGCACCCAGGAACAGGTCGACGTCAACTGGAAGATCGTTACCGACGCCCTGAAGAAACTGGGCAAAGGCCGCATCTTCACCCAGCAGGAGGCCGGTGACACCCAGCCGTTCAAGTACCGTGCGCAGTTGATGTCCGGGGTGCCCAACCTGCAGGAATTCGGCCTGTACAACTGGCGTGGCGGCGGTGGCTCGATGTGGTTCGCGCCGGTGAGCCAGGCCCGAGGCAGCGAGTGCGACAAGCAGCAGGCACTGGCCAAGAAAACCCTCAACAAGCATGGGCTGGACTATGTCGGCGAGTTCATCGTCGGCTGGCGCGACATGCACCACGTGATCGATGTGCTGTACGACCGCAGCAACGCGGAAGAAACCCTGCGCGCCAATGCCTGCTTCGCCGAACTGCTGGATGTGTTCGAGCAGGAAGGCTACGCCGTCTACCGCGTCAACACGGCCTTCCAGGATCGCGTCGCGAACAGCTACGGCCCGGTCAAGCGCAAGCTCGAGCACACCCTCAAGCGTGCGTTGGACCCCAACAACATCCTCTCGCCAGGCAAGTCGGGTATCGACCTCGCCAACCCTTTCTGAATGTTCTTGAAGCCCCGCCATGCCTGACGTGGCGGTTAAATCCGAAGGAAGTGAAATGAACCCTGCACAACTGCTGGTTGCCAGCGCCCTGCTCCTGGTCGCCCCCCTGACGCTGGCCGAGGGCGATGCCGCTCAAGGCAAGGCCCTTTTCGCCACGCAATGCGGTTTCTGCCACAGCACTGAACAGGGCAAAAACTTGATGGGCCCCAGCCTGCTAGGCGTGTTCGATCGCAGCAGCGGCCAGGCTCCCGCCTTCAACTACTCTGCCGCACTGCAAGCGGCCAAGCTGAAGTGGGATGACGCCAACCTGGACAAGTGGCTGACCAAGCCAGCAGACCTCGTACCGGGCAACATGATGATGTACCCCGGCCAAGCTGACGCTCAGAGCCGTCAAAACCTCGTTGCCTACCTCAAGACACTGAAGTAAAACCAACCGCCAGCAGGGGCCTGGGCACCTGCTGGCGAACCGCATCGACCTGTCAGCGCGGGCCCTGCCCGGATTCATCGGGCGCTTCAGGGGGCTGGTACTGCCGGGGTGTCAGCACAGAGGCGGTAGCGTTCTCGCTGGAAAAGACAAGGAACGCCAGGTGTGTCTCATAGCGATCGAGTACATCGTCGATGACCTGCTGTTTGGTCAGCCCCATCAGGTCATAACCACCCGACCCCGTCTGGGTGTACACCTCCAACCGATAGTAGACATCGATCTCGCGTGTCATGCGGCCACTGAACATGGGCACTGGCGCCTCGACAATGGCGACGTGGTAATGGAAATCACGGAACGTATCCATCGATACCCGCAACAACGGCTCCTCGATACCGTGTGCATTGACCACGCTTTCCCGCGTGACGTCATAGCCTTGATTGCGAAATTCAGCGGCGACTTCGTCCAATGCTGGCCCAACTGTGCGGTTGAGGAACTGGGTAGCCTGGCGCATCGATGGGTACGCTCGCAAGTGCTCGAGCCGCTGCTTCCAGGAGCGCTCAGGGACATGCCCCCCGATAGCCGCCACAGAGGGCCGGCGCAGCACCCTCCCCTCGCGTTCAGCGCGTTCCATGCGCAATACCTTGTAGAACGATGCCATCACCAGATAAGCAATGATCGTCACCGGTAGCGCGAAGATCAGCGTTGCATATTCCATGGTCGTCACCCCGCCTGCGACCAGCATCGCTACGGTGAGCATGGCCGTGAGCAAGGCCCAGAAGATCCGCAGCCAGCTGGGGCCGTCATGAGAAGGGTCGGGAATCGTTGCAGAAAAATTCGACATCACCATAGCGCCGGAATTGGCGCTGGTGAGGTAGAACAGCAAGCCTGACAGCGTCGCCAGTCCAATAAGAAACATCGGGCCTGGGAACATCTGCAGCAGTGCATACCAACCCCGCTCGGGGCTGTCCATCGCCAGCTGGGCAAACTCGGTGTTGCCCTGAAGCACCTGAAAAAGTGCGCTGTTGCCGAACAGCGAGACTATGATGAAATCGCACAGCACCGGCGCGGTGACTGCCGCCAGGACGAATTCACGCAAGGTGCGCCCCCGCGAAATCCGCGCCAGGAACACGCCAACGAAAGGCCCCCAGGCCAACCAGAAGGCCCAGAAAAACAACGTCCAGCCCGCCATCCACCCAGCCCCTTCTGGCTCATAGGCAAACGTCTGAAACGTCCGGGCGGGGAAGGTGACCAGAAATTGGCCGATATTCGACACCAGGGCATTCAACAGGAATGCCGTCTGCCCGGTCAGCAGAATGTAGAGCATCATGGCCACGGCGCTCCACAGGTTCAGTTCGGCGATCCAGCGGATGCCACGGTCGACCCCGGACGTGGTAGCCGCGATGGTCAGTGCCACAGCCCCCACTACCAGTACGATCTGTAAGGTAAGGCCCTGCTCCAGACCGAAAATCAGCGAGAAACCCACGCTCAGCAGTACCACGCCGATGCCCATCGATGTGGCGACGCCAAACACGGTACCGACCAGCGCAATGATGCTGATGCCATCGCCCAACGGGCCGCGCACGCGCTTGCCAAACAGCGGATAGAGCGCGGCGCGAATCGACAGCGGCATGTCCCATCGATAGGCGAAGTAACCCATGGCCATACCCAGCAAGGCATACATCGCCCAACCCGCGATGCCATAGTGGAACATGGTCCAGATCACTGCGTCCTGCATGGCCTCGGCAGTCCCGCCGGCGCCACTGGGCGGGTGCAGATACTGCACGACCGGGCCGGTAACCGAATAGAACAGCATGTCTATCCCGACCCCAGCGGCGAACAGCATGGCGACCCACGTCACCAGCTTGTACTGCGGCCGTGAGTGGTCAGGGCCGATGCGCACATCCCCTTCCTTGGAAAACGCGACCCACAGCACGAAACCGATGACCAGCGTCATCGTCAGCACGTAGTACCAACCCAGGTTTGTCGCAATCCAGTCAGTGGTCCGCCTCATTGCCGAGCGTGCTGCATCGGGTATGAGGATCGTGGTGATGGAAAACACCAGTATCACCACGGACGAAATCAACAGGACGCTCCAGTTGATGTAAGCCTCGTGATGCTCGACTACTTCGTCATGGCCTTTGCTCAGGTCGCTGCGCGATACGGGCGTATCGTCATCGTCGCTCGGGCGCCTGGGCTGGCGGTCGGTACCGCCAAATTTGCTGCGCTCAAGCGCAGGGATCGACTTCACGCCTCCTGACGTGATCGGATCGACACCGTCGCGGTGCTGATCTGAGGGCGGTTCGAAGGGCATGGGCTTTCTCCTGTTGCGTACTTCACTTCAACGCCTCCTGAGAGGGATAGGATTATCGGGTGCGCGAATACTCCCTATGCGGTTGGCACAAGTGATTGCACTAAGACGTCATGCTCGGCTATCGCCTGCAGATCTGGACCCCGCGTTGGGGCAACTTGCTGCGCACATGAACGAAAATGGAAAGCGTCCCCACATCTTCCAGGCGGCTTGAGTTCGACTGACCCGTGGCAGGGTCGAGGATGAAAGCACTTGGCCTGTGAACGTCGCCAGGGATGGCGCCGTCGATGTTGCTGAACGCTGTTAAAGGGTGTCGATTGCCCTCTCGGCAACCGCGAAATACAGGGGTGCAGATATTTCAATCGAGCCATTCTGCGTGAGTGTGCAATCAAGCGCAAGGGAATAGCCGATCAGCTTGTTTACGAACCCCATATGAATCTGGGTCGGTCCCTGCGTATTCCCTGCCAGCCTTGCGGGGCCGGTCGCGCTTCTCACCCAGAGCGCCTATCTGGCAAACTTGCCGGCAAAAAGCTCGGTTCAATCGCTGGGAACAATAATGAAACTGCATCAACTTCGCGCGCTGGTAGCGATCCACGAAACGGGCAGCCTGCAAGACGCATCGGCGGTTCTGCACCTGACACAGTCGGCACTGAGCCGGGCGATCAAGGAGCTGGAGAGTGAACTGGGCATCACATTGCTGGTGCGCTCGAACAAGGGCATGACGCTGACCGAATATGGCCAGCGCATGCTCGGGCATGCCCGCCAGGCGCTGGAAAGCGTGCGCCGTGCGCGCCAGGAAATCGAAGACATGAAAGGCCAGGTGGTCAGCGAGATTACCGTGGGCGTTACCCCGGTGACGGCGCTGCTGTCTCCCCTCAAGCAAGTGCTGCTGGCGTTCCAGCAGAAACATCCGCACGTCACGTTGCGGGTACTGGAAATGCGCCCGACGCAACTGCTGCAACACCTACGCGACGGCTTGCTGGACTTTGCCTTGACCTCGCAATTGCCGGCCAGCACCGTTGGCCTGGACTGGCAACCGCTGTGCAGGCTTGCCGGCGCGGTGGTGGTGCGCAGGGACCACCCGCTGCGCCATGCCAAATCCCTGCGCCAGTTGCAGCAAGCCACCTGGATCAGCGTCGACCCGTTGAGCGATGCGCAGTCACAGTTCAACCAGTTGTTCCAAGGCAGCGCCCTGGCCCGCCCCCGCCAGGTATTCGAATGCACGGCCATGAACCTGGCCGTCAAGTTGCTGATCGACAGCGATGCGGTGATGCCCATCAGCGAGCCCGCGCTGGGGCATGATCTGGTTGGCTTGAGCGACTTGTCCAGGCACTTTCACAAGGTTCAGGTGCAGGAGCCGATACCGGACTACTTCATCAACCTGGTGTGCATCAACCGCAGCTACCTGACCACCACCGCCAGCCAGCTGTTCGGCATGCTGCGCCAGTCGCTGGAGAACGCTACGCAGCAGCCCTAGGCCTCACATGTAGCAAAACTCAAGGCCTTGATAAAAGTGCCGGCAAGCGCCTGTGTCACCCTGATTACAGGCATTTACCGGCCCGCATACATCTGAATCGTCACACTTCCTGCCCACCTGTGGTGCACATCCTGTCGAATCTGCCCAGCGGCTGCCCACGCAACGCTGTCGGGCAACTGCGCCTGTACCGTTTGTGAGGGCCTTGCAGAAATGCCAAGTGCAGATTGTGCCTGCAGGCCCAAGACTGGCGGCACAACAAGCAGATGGGTTCAGGAACGCAGAATGAAAACCACAACCGCTAGTGCGACCTGCGCGACAGCCGACCAGTCACGTACACAGCCAACCTCGCCTGACATGCGCCGAGTGGTCATTGCCTCATCCCTGGGCAATGCCCTGGAAATCTACGATTTCACGGTGTACAGCTTTTTCGCCGCCATCATCGGCAAACTGTTCTTCCCCAGCGATTCAGCTTTCGCCGGCCTGTTGCTGTCGTTGGCAACTTTTGCCGTGGGCTTTCTGATGCGCCCACTGGGCGGTGTGTTGATTGGCCGGGTCGCTGACCGTCACGGGCGCAAGGCCGCCTTGTCGTTGACCATTGGCCTGATGACCGTCGGCACCGCAATCATCGCCTTCTGCCCTACCTATGCCAGCATCGGCATCAGTGCCACCGTGCTGCTGGTGTTAGGGCGCTTGCTGCAAGGCCTTTCGGCCGGTGGCGAAGTGGGGACGGCCTCGGCGTTTCTGATGGAATCCGGCAGCACCGCAAACCGCTGCTTCATGGTCAGCTGGCAGGGTGCCAGCCAAGGCGCCGCGGCGTTGCTGGGTGCCCTCAGTGGGCTGCTGCTGAGCCACCTGCTCAGCCCTGAAGCCCTTGAAGGCTGGGGCTGGAGGGTGCCTTTCGTGATTGGCCTGCTGATCGGCCCGGTAGGCTGGTACATTCGCCGCCACCTGGATGAAACCCACGCCCCAGGCGATGCAGCCACTCCCCTGAACCAGCTGCTGAACACCCAACGGCGCACCCTGCTGCTGGGCATCGCGACGATGGCCAGCTCTACGGTCAGCATGTACCTGGTGGTGTTCTACATGCCGACCTACCTGATTCGTACCCTGCAGTATCCAGCCAGCACCGCCTTCGCCCTGGTCGGCTTGGCCAGCGCCCTGCTGGCGATCATGCCGCCGATCGCTGCGCGCGTGGCTGACCGCATGCCCCGCCGCAAGCCAATGCTGTATTGGACCATGGGCATGCCGCTGATTATGGTCTACCCCTCCTTCCTGCTGTTGGGCAGTGGCAATTCGCTGCTGATGATGCTGGCCATCGTGCTGTTGATTATGCCGCTGGCCGTCGGCATCGGACCGTTCATGTCCCTGCTGATGGAAGCCTTCCCACGTGAGCAACGTGTGACCGGCATGTCGATCATCTACAGCTTCGGCGTCACCCTGTTCGGTGGTTTTTCGCCGCTGCTGGTGACCTGGCTGATCGGCCTGACCGGCAACCCGCTGACGCCGGCGGCCTACCTGATTGGCGCCGTAGCGCTGAGCCTGGCCGCGCTGCGGCTGTTCCCTGAACACCCAGGCCGCGCCTGAACCTCACTCATTCGCCAATAAGGACTCAGCCATGAGCATTTTCAAGATCATCAATGAACTGCAGGACAGCGCCGCCCATTTCGCCCTGATCCGCCAGGACATTCACCGCGCGCCCGAGTTGGGCGGCGACACTCCGCGCACTTCAGCGCTGGTTGCCGAGATGCTCGGCGGCTGGGGCTACGAGGTTCACACCGGTGTCGGCGGCCACGGCGTGGTGGGCGTGCTGAGGCGTGGCGACGGCAAGCGTAGCCTGGGTATCCGCGCCGACATGGACGCCCTGCCGATTCTGGAAAAAAATGGCCTGCCGTGGGCCAGCCAGCACCCAGGGCGCATGCACGCCTGCGGTCATGATGGCCACACTGCCACCTTGCTGGCCGCCGCCGAACAACTGGCGCGTTCGGCGAGCTTCGATGGCACCCTGAACCTGATTTTCCAGCCCGATGAGGAAGGCTTGGCCGGGGCCAGGCTGATGATTGAAGATGACCTGTTCACGCGCTTCCCTTGCGATGCGGTGTACGCCTACCACAACATGCCTGGCCTTGAAGTTGGCCAGGCCGTGGTGCAAAGCGGCGGCTTCATGGCCTCTTCGGAACGGGTGACCATCACCCTTAACGGACGAGGCGGGCACGGCGCAATGCCGGAGCGGGCAATCGACCCGGTTCCCGCGCTGGGCGCAATCATCGGCGCCTTGCAGACCGTGGTCTCACGCAACCTTGCTGCGGACGACGCGGCCGTGATCACGGTCGGTACGGTACATGCCGGCAGCGCCTACAACATCATCTCGCAAACGGCTTGCCTGCAGGTAAGCGTGCGTACCGCCACGCCAAGAATCCGCGAGTTGGTGGAGCGCCGCATCCGCGAAATCGTCGCCGGCCAAGCCGCCAGTTACGGGGTCAGCGCTGAGATCGACTACCAATTGTTGGCCCCGGTGCTGGTCAACAGCGAAGCCGAGACCGAACGCTTGCGCGCGGTGGTCGAGGCGGTACTAGGCGCCGAAAATGTGCTCAAGCAAATGCCGGTACGGCTGATGGGCAGCGAAGACTTCGCCTGGATGCTCAACGCAAGGCCGGGCTGTTATTTCGTCCTCGGCAATGGCCACGGTGAGTTTACCGGCTGTTCGGTACACAACGATCATTACGACTTCAATGACCGCGTCATCCCACTGGGGGCCGCCTGCTGGGTGGCGTTAGTCCAGGGTTACCTGCACAGCTGAAATGCTTGGGCGCTCTTCGCGGATGCGCAGAGCGCCCCAGGTCGCGAACATCAGTCTCGGCGACCGAGCGTGATTGCACCTTCACAACAATAAAAAGATCCATAAGGAAGCACGTTATGCATACCGTTCGTTCGACCCAAGTGGTCGTAGGGCTTTCGGCCGTCTTCATTTTGACGCCGATGAATGCTCAAGCCAGCGAGGCCGGCTTTATCGAGGACAGTTCGCTGACCCTCAATACCCGCCAATGGTACTCCCACGAGATCGCCAGCAAAGACACTTACTATTACGCCCAGACATCCGAAGGACGCCGCCCGGTGCGTGACCGCACGGCATGGCTGGAAGGGTTCAAGCTCGATTATGTTTCCGGGTTTACCCAAGGCATGGTCGGCATTGGCCTGGATCTGTCGCTGTACTCGGCCGTGGCGCTTGAACGCGGCAAACTGGCGACCGCAGGCGGCAGCAATCGGCTGTTGGTGGACAAGGACGGTAACGTGGTCGATGACTGGAGCAAACTGGGCATTGCAGTGCTGAAGTTCAAAGTCTCAGACACCGTCCTCAAAGTTGGCAGGCACCAGGTCAAGACACCCGTCATGGCATATGCCGACACTCGAACACTGCCTTCGTCTTACGATGGGATCTCACTTGAAAGCAACGAAATCGAGGGGCTGACGTTCAAGTCCGGCTACTTCGACAAAGCCACGCCGCGAACCGGTGCCGGTAGCCAGGACTTGAGCCCCAGTTTCGGCTCCCGCCGAGTCAGCGGCGACTGGGTCGCCTACGCCGGTGCCGATTACCTGGCCAGGAGCGGTTGGCGCGCCAACCTCTATGTTTCACGTTTCGAAGACATCTGGGATCGCGAGTACGTGGGCCTTGGCAGGCAATTCAAAGGGGACACGATCAACACCGATGTGCAGTTCGATTTCTATAACACGCAGTCCAGCGGGCGGGAGGTGGCTGGCAAGATCGAGCAGCAGGCGTATGGCATCAGCGTGACACCCAAGTACAAGAACCACAGCTTGAGACTGGGTTTGCAGCAAATCAAGGGTGATGAATATTTCGACTACGTGGCCGAAACCAATGCGATCAATCTGCCCAATACCCAGTTGTCGTTCTACAACGGCCCGAACGAACGCTCATTCCAGGTTAACTACATTAACGACTTTGCTGCCTACGGCCTGCCGGGTTTCAAGACCAACCTGTGGTACATCAAGGGCTGGGGTATCGATGGCACTCACTATGATAGTGGGGCCAAAGGCATCTATTCGTCGGTACTCAAGCAAAGCGACGAAAGCCACTACGAAGTCGGGGCTTTCGTCAATTATGTGACCCAGTCAGGCCGCTTGGCGGGGGCCAGCATAATCAGTGGGTATGTGTGGCATCGCGCCAGTGAGTATCAGGTTGAAGGTAACATCGAGGAATTTCGGCTGATCGTCAACGTGCCCTTCAAGATCTTCTGAACAGGTGGACGCGGCGCCATGGCCAAGTCGTGGTGGTAGCCCTGAACGTCGCCGTCGGTGACCGCGT
This sequence comes from Pseudomonas monteilii NBRC 103158 = DSM 14164, assembly GCF_000730605.1. Lineage (GTDB taxonomy): Bacteria > Pseudomonadota > Gammaproteobacteria > Pseudomonadales > Pseudomonadaceae > Aquipseudomonas > Aquipseudomonas monteilii. The sequence continues at coordinate 24,751 of NZ_BBIS01000053.1, forward strand.
CACCTCTACCGGCTTCATCAATACCCTAGGCGCCTACAGCACCGAGCGCGTCATCCCCGCCGCGCCGCTAATCAAGCTGCCTGCTGGCATCAGCTGCGAAACTGCCGCAGCCATGACCATGTGCGGCCTCACCACGTCATACCTGCTGCGCCACCTGTACGACTTCAAGCCGGGTGACAGCATCCTGCTGCACGCCGCCGCCGGCGGTGTCGGCCTGCTCGTCTCGCAATGGGCCAAGCTGCTCGGCCTGAACGTGATCGGCACCGTGTCGACCGAGGCCAAGCTGGCTCGTGCACATGACTGCAGCCACATCATCAACTACAGCCACGAAGATGTAGCCAAGCGCGTGCGCGAGCTGACCGACGGCGTGGGCGTCAACGTGGTGTTCGACAGTGTCGGGCGCAGTACCTTCATGGGCTCGCTGGATTCCCTCAATCGCCGAAGCCTGATGGTCTGTGTGGGCACCTCCTCCGGCATGATCGAGCCATTCGACCCGCAGATCCTGGCGATCAAAGGCTCGCTGATGCTGACCCGCCCGGCCCTGGCCGACTACATTGCCGACCCCGCCGAAAAAGCCGCCATGGCCGGCGAGCTGTTTGACCATGTCAGCAGTGGCCGCTTCAAGATCGATATCAACCAGCGCCACGAGCTAAAGGATGCCGTGTAAGCCCATCGCGACCTTGAAGCACACAAGACCACCGGCTCATCGATCTTCTGCATCTAAGGGCAGACCACATCATGCAAGTCGAACAATTGACCTGCACCATCGGTGCCGAACTGGTTGGCCTGAACCTGGCCGACGCCATACATGACGTTGGGCTGTTCGCCGAGATTCGCCAGCAACTGCTCAAGCACCGAGTGCTGTTCCTGCGCAACCGGGACATCAGCCACGCCGAGTATGTGGCGTTCGCCCGGCGCTTCGCCGAGCGGGAAGATCACCCGGTGGACGGCAGCCACCCGGACTACCCTGGCCTGGTGCAGATCCACAAATCACCGGGAACCCCGGTGGACCGCTACGAGAACGGCTGGCACACTGACACTACCTGACGCGAAAGCCCTTCCATGGGTGCTCCGCTGCCTGGAATGCCTGCCCGCGGGCGGCGACACCTAGTGGGCGAACATGGTGGTGGCCTACGAGCGCCTGCCTGCGGACGTCAAGGACAAGATCGAAGGCCTGCGCGCCCGGCACAGCATCGAGGCCAGCTTTGGCGCCGCCATGCCGATCGAAAAGCGCCTGGCGCTCAAGGATCGCTACCCGGATGCCGAGCATCCTGTGGTGCGCACGCACCCTGAAACTGGTGAGAAGGTGCTGGTCGTCATTAGCTTCACCACCCACTTCAGTAACTACCACACCCACGACCGGGCTCGCTTTGGCCAGGACTACAACCCGGGCCCTTCTGAGTTGCTGCGCTACCTGAAGGTTTTCGACAATAACACCTGTTATCTCAGCGCCTTAAACACTGCGGGCTCAACTCATCCAGACAATTTCTCAAAGCTGTCACAAACCTTGAAATTCAGACCTATCAGGAAACCGCGAGAAAATAAAATCCTTAAGGATTCTCCGATCAAGTTTCAGCACAGCGCCCGCCTGCTGTGCTGAAATAGCCCACCACTCCACCACGAGCTACAGCCAGTCCCATGAGTCAGATGAGCTTTTCCGATTTCGAGTACGCCGGCAAGCGCAAGCAAACCCGTCGCGAGCGTTTCCTGGCCGAGATGGAACAGGTGGTTCCGTGGAGTGGACTGGTGGCGTTGATCGAGCCTCGCTACCCAAAGGCTGGCGGTGGCCGCAAGCCCTATCCGCTAGAGACCATGCTGCGCATTCATCTGCTGCAGAACTGGTTTTCTCTCAGTGATCCAGCCATGGAAGAGGCGCTGTACGAGATCACTTCGATGCGCCAGTTCGCTCGTCTGACGCTCAGCGCTCCGATCCCCGAAGACACGACGATCATGAACTTCCGGCACCTTCTGGAGAAACACCAACTGGCAGCGGGCATCCTGGAAGTCATCAATCGCTACTGGCAGGACAAAGGTCTGTCGCTTCGCCAAGGCACCATCAGATTGCAGCCCGGCGCAGCACGTACAAGAAGCATGGCAAGCGCAACGCCGTATTAAGCGACCCGCAAGATCGAGAAGGCCAAGGCCCAGGTGCGAGCCAAGGTCGAGCACCCGTTTCGGGTGATCAAGCGCCAGTTTAGCTATACGAAAGTACGCTTTCGAGGATTGGCCAACAACACCGCTCGGATGCTGACGCTATTCGCTTTGTCGAACCTGTGGATGGCACGCCGACATTTGTTAGCGTGCGCAGGAGAGGTGCGCGCGCAATGCAGGAAATGGCTGCTGCGAAGCACCTTGCAGTGGTCGATGGGCCCGAATAACAGAGAATGCTGATCAGGTTACAACGTACGTCGTTTTTTGATGTGTTGGCTGCTCGATAGCCGGAAAATATCCGGCTATTTCAGACTATCCTTAATGTTCCTTATCGGCGAAGCCGGGGTTGAAGTAATGATGAGATTGCTAAACATACGGTAGGTAGGCAGACGGCTCTGTAGCCGGAAATTATCCGGCTATTTGAGATCATCCTTAAGGGTATTCACCTTCAATAATGAGCGCTAACTCGTCAGTTGACGCGGTGCGATTTCAAAGTTTGAGAAGGCAGCTCCCCAAAACGCTCCTTGTACTCCTTGGAAAAACGGCCGAATTGCTGAAAACCATAATCCATGGCAATGCTGGAGACCTTTTCCGAAGCGCGTGCCTGAGTCAGCCGTACACGCACCTGTTCGAAGCGTAACTGGCGGTAGTACGCCATCGGCGTCATACCGTAATGGGTATGAAAATCACGATACAAGCGCTCGCGTGAAACACCCGCAGCGTGCTCCAGGTCTTCAAGCGTCAGTGGTGTTTCAAGGGATGTATTGAACATCCCTTCAAGTTGGGCCAGGTACTGCGGGCGCCCGGTTTGCCGCGCTTGCAATTCATCAAAATAGTTATGCCGTTGAGAGAACAGCAGGCTCGTGATCAAGCTACCTTCAAAGTTGCTCCAAACCTCGGGTAGGTCGCACAACGAGTTCTCGGTCTGCAGCATCGACTGAACACTTTCCACCAGCTTCCACCACTCTTGCATCGCCCCTTCCACATGCACCATGGGCTCGAAAAGTATAGGCTGCACGATTTGCCGACCCAGCAACTTCGATAGCTTTGCCTCCAGCGCGCTGCGCGAAAGTTTGACCATTTTCTTCCGGCACTTCTCACCGATGGTCATGCGCAAGGACTGGTTGGGCGAGAGGATCACGCCCACCGAAGGGTTGGAAACGAAGGCCTTGCCTTGATGCTCGATGCTTTGCTCTCCGTATACCGGCAAGTTGATGCTGTAGCTCTCCTCCAGATCCTGGATCTTCACGCTCACCAGGGTCGAGTATTCGATATCCCCGATAGCGGCATTGCCAATGATCGTGCCGTGATGACGAAAATCCAGCTCGTCAGGCCTGGGGACTTCAAGGGCATGTGGCCCATTGATGCTCAACATCCACTGTACGGCTTGCGCCGGCGTGTTGAGAACGGTTGAGAACTGCTGACGACTGGCATTGTTTTTATTGTGGGAGTAACGCATGGCATTTCCTCATCGAGCCCGAACCGCGAACGTCTCATTCATGCGCTTTTGCGGTAGCACGCTGGGCCACGCTATTTCTCTGGCGCGCCCACGTCAAGCACCATCAGTCCAGCCAGCGGCCTGATGAAAAGCGCAAAACTGGATAGTAATCACGTGGTAGCTGAATAGTGCCGGAGCGGGCTGGGGGGTTTAATCAAAACATTCCCGCAGCAAGCAAAGGTCAGACTCCATGAGCACCAAATCAATTGCCCAGTGGCAGGACTTCATCAAGGGCTGCCTGGACTTTCGCCCAGCGCAAGGCGTGTACCGCATCGCCCGTGACATGTTCACTGAGCCGGCGCTGTTCGATCTCGAGATGGAGCTGATTTTCGAGAAAAACTGGATCTACGCGTGCCACGAAAGCGAGATCGCCGAAAAGCACGACTTCGTGACCCTACGCGCCGGCCGTCAGCCCCTGATCATCACCCGGGACGGCGAAGGCCAGCTCAACGCCCTGATCAACGCCTGTCAGCATCGTGGTACGACCTTGACCCGCGTCGGCAAGGGCAACCAATCGACCTTTACCTGCCCCTTCCATGCCTGGTGCTACAAAAGCGACGGTCGCCTGGTCAAGGTCAAGGCGCCGGGCGAATACCCAGAAGATTTCGACAAGGCCACGCGCGGCCTGAAAAAAGCCCGCATCGAAAGCTACAAGGGCTTTGTCTTCGTCAGCCTCGATGTGCACGGCAAGGACTCGCTGAAAGACTTCCTGGGCGACGCCCGGGTGTTCTTCGACATGATGGTCGCGCAGTCCGCCACGGGCGAACTTGAAGTGCTGCCGGGCAAGTCGTCCTACACCTACGAAGGCAACTGGAAGCTGCAGAACGAAAATGGCCTTGACGGTTATCACGTCAGCACCGTGCACTATAACTACGTGGCCACTGTGCAACATCGCCAGCAGGTCAACGCCGAGAAAGGCCTGACCGCCAACGACACCCTGGACTACAGCAAGCTGGGGGCCGGCGACAAGGAAACCGATGACGGCTGGTTTGCCTTCCACAACGGCCACAGCGTGCTGTTCAGTGATATGCCCAACCCGGCCGTACGCCCCGGCTACGCCGCGATCATGCCGCGCCTCGTTGCAGAGCACGGCCAGGGCAAGGCCGAATGGATGATGCACCGCCTGCGCAACCTGAACATCTACCCAAGCATGTTCTTCCTCGACCAGATCAGTTCGCAGCTGCGCATTATCCGCCCACTGGCCTGGAACAAGACCGAGATCAACAGTTTCTGCCTAGGCGTCAAAGGCGAGTCCGACGCCGACCGCGAGAACCGCATTCGTCAATTCGAAGATTTCTTCAATGTCTCGGGCCTTGGTACGCCGGACGACCTGGTGGAGTTTCGTGAAGCGCAGCGCGGTTTCCAGGCGCGCCTGGAGCGCTGGAGCGACATTTCACGCGGCAGCGGCAAGTGGGTCGAAGGCCCTACCCGCAACAGCGAGACCATCGGCATTGCCCCGGCCCTGACTGGCACCGAGTTCACCCACGAAGGCCTGTACGTCAACCAGCATGGCAACTGGCAGCGCTTCCTGCTTGAGGGCCTGGCCCGCAAGGCCGAAGAACAACAATCCCTCAAGCTCAAGGAGGTGTGAACATGAATGGCGAACTGCAATACCGCGTCGAACAGTTTTTCTACCGTAACGCCGAAGCCTGCGATGCCCAGGACTGGGATGCCTACCTGGCCATGTTCAGTGAGGACAGCGAATTTCACCTGCCGCAGTGGGACTCGGAGCACGTCTACACCCTTGACCCAAAGAAAGGCATGTCGCTGATCTACTACGCCAATCGCGGCGGGCTGGAAGATCGGGTGTTTCGAATTCGCACCGGCAAAGCGGCTTCGACCATTCCCATGCCGCGCACCCTGCACCTGATCAGCAACGTCCGCGTTGCCCCGCTGGAAGGTGATGAGCTGGAAGTAAAGGTCAACTGGCACACGTTGTACTACCGCCTGCAGAACGCCGAGCAATTCTTTGGCCGCGCCACCTACCGCCTGCGGCCCGACGGCGAGAGCTGGAAGATTGCCCGCAAGCATGTGGTGCTGCTCAACGACACGATCAATTCGGTGCTCGACTTCTACCATCTTTGACAGGGCGGATTACCCATCATGACGTACAAGGTTGCCTTTAACTTTGCCGATGGAAAAACCCTGTTCTGCACCGTTCAGGGCAACGAAGTGCTGCTTGATGCGGCGCTGCGTGCAGGCATCAAGATTCCGCTGGATTGCCGCGAAGGTGTGTGTGCCACCTGCCAGGGCCGCTGTGAGTCTGGGCAGTACACCCAGGACTACGTGGACGACGAGGCGCTCTCGGCCACTGACCTTGCCCTGCGCAAAGTGCTGACCTGCCAGACACGCGTGCAGTCGGATTCAGCGTTCTATTTCGATTTCGACTCAACGCTCTGCCATGGCGCGGGCACCGTTGAACAACGCGGCACTGTCAGCGCCGTGGTACAGGTTTCGCCGCCCACGGCGATCCTTCATGTCGATGCCAGCGCGGCAGCACAGCGCCTGGATTATCTGCCCGGCCAGTACGCCCGCATTCAGGTGCCAGGCACCGATCACAAGCGCTCGTACTCCTTTGCCAATCAGCCCAACAGCGCCAACCAGTTGCAGTTCCTGATTCGCCTGCTGCCTGACGGGGCGATGAGCAACTACATGCGTGAACGTTGCCAGGTTGGCGATGAGCTGGTATTCGAGGCGCCTTTGGGGGCCTTCTACCTGCGCCACATCACCCGGCCACTGGTGATGGTTGCCGGCGGCACAGGCCTGTCGGCGTTCCTCGGCATGCTCGACGAAATTGCCGAACGTGGTGGGTGTGGCCAACCCGTGCACCTTTACTACGGCGTTCGGCAGGCGGCGGACCTCTGCGAACTGGAGCGGATCGCAGGCTACGCCAAATGCATTCCCGACTTCAGCTTTACCCCGGTAATCAGCGACGCCGACCCTCTTTGGCACGGCAAATGCGGCTATGTCACCGAACATTTCGAGTTGCCGCATATGCACAGCGCGCCGTTCGACATGTACCTGTGCGGGCCGCCGCCGATGGTCGAGTCGGTGAAGAACTGGCTGAATGAGCAAGGCCTGGAAAACAGCCACCTCTACTACGAAAAATTCGCCCAGAGCAACACCTGAGCCCTGAGGCTGCACTTTTCGAATGCCGAACCGCCGCTTGGCGGTTCGGTTGTTTCTGTTGAGCCTGACTTCAACGCAAGAGACTGAGCCATGCCAAAAAACACAGCAGAATACCAATACGTCACCGGGCAGTATCGCCCCAGCTTCACCGCCCTGTTCGAGCAGTACCAATTGGCCAACGACCAGGTGCTACGTGAGCGCACCTGGTATCTGGATTTGCGCTACGGTCTACACCCCAGGCAGACCCTGGACCTGTGCTTTGCCAAAGGCACCGCCAAAGCCAACCTGGTCTATCTGCACGCCGGCTACTGGCAGTCGCGAGACAAGGCACAGTTTCGCTTCATTGCCTCGGCGCTGAGTGCACGCGGCTTTAACGTCGCCCTACTGAACTACCCACTGTGCCCTGATGTAGCTGTCGATCAGATCGTCGCCAGCGTAAGTCACGGCCTACTGTTCAGCCTCACGAAACTCCCGGCCAGGGACCGCCGCCTGCCGCTCATGCTTGCGGGGCATTCGGCGGGGGCGCACCTTGCGGTCGAGTTGGCCATGGCGCAAACCGCACTCGCGCCGCAGCAGCGCCCCATCTCAGCAATAGTACCGATCAGCGGGATCTATGATTTGGCGCCACTGATCGAAACCAGCCTGAATGACAAACTGCGCCTGGACATGCGACAGGCGCAGGCTTGCTCGCCACTAACCCGCGTGAGCGGTGCGCTGGTGCCTGCAGCTTTTGTCGTCGGGGGAGAAGAAACGCCAGCGTTTCTTGAGCAGAGTCGCAGCATGATGGAAGCGTGGGCACTAACGGGTAGCCCGGCGACCTGCCTGGAGGTCGCAGGCCGTGATCATTTCACGGTTTTGCAGGAATTCGAGGGGGCGGGTGGCATGCTGCTTGAGCTGATCGACAACCTGTACCAAGCGGCCTGCCCTGCTGGCTGAAACCGCCTGAAGCATGAACGCGGCCGCCCCTGAGGGCGGCCTGCGGGTCACTAGAACTTGAAGGTGTAGCTGGTGATCAAGCGGTTCTCCTGGTAATCCACCCCAGAGGCCTGACCGTTGCCATAGCGCGTCTTGACGTCGATGTTGCGCCACTCGAATGCAACGCCCTGAAGCGGGCCACTCTGCACCACGTAGCTGATAAAGAGATTGCGCTCGCTCTCGACGTTCTGGTCCAGGGCGTTGTTGCCGCGATCGATGCCGGTGCCGCGCAGGTAGCGGGTCATCAGCTTCAGGCCAGGTACACCGTAGCCGGCAAAGTCCAGGTCGTAACGCAACTGCCAGGAACTTTCATTAGGTTTGACGAAGCCGACAGCAGACCAGTTCACCAGGTAGGGTTGCGGCGCATAGCCATTGAGGGTCGGGAATGTGCTTTCACCGAGCATGCGCTGATAACCGACCGCGACAGTGTGCGAGTTCTTCCTCAGGCTGGTGAGCAAACCGTAGGAACGGTTGTCGATGTTGCCGTACAGGGCCTGCCCATCCTCGTTGTTGTTGAAATAGCGCAGGTCGGTCTTCAACGCAAAGCCGTTACCCAGATCGTTGGTTTGGGTGAGGCCCAGGTATTGCTGCTGATAAATATCTTCCAGTTGCCCATAGAAGTACGTAGCGGAAAGACGCGGGGTGAATGCGTAGCTGGCGCCGGCGAAGTTCAGCCCATCGCTGGTGCGGCGCGGACCGTTGGGCCCGGTGAACAGGTACATTTTTTCGCGATTGGACGACTCGCGACTGCTGATCTCGGTAAAGCGCCCACCCGTCAGCACCAAACCGTCCACTTCACGCGACTCCAGCAACAGACCGTGGTAGGTGGTGATCAACTGGCGTGTATCGTCGATAAAGGCAACCGGCAGCAGCGGGCGGTGCTCCCCGACTTTAAGCTCGGTCCTGGAGTAGCGCACCTTGCCGGTCAAGGCAGCGCGGCCATAGTCGTGTACCTGTTGGCCTTTGCTGTCATCGTAGGGAATGACGCTATCCGGCCCCCGACCACCGCCGCCATCCAGGCGATAGGCATATTGCCCGGACACATCGAGACCGAATTGCAAGGGGCCTTCGGTGTAGCCAGAGATGGCACGAAAATCGAACCCCTGGGTCCAGCTACCGACCCGTGACTGTGGCGCGCCGTTTTGCTTGAAGTCGCGATCCAGGTAGAAGTTGCGAAGCCCCAGACTGATCTGGCGGTCTTTCACGAAGTCTGCCTGGGCAGAAATCGGCACGAACATCCCCATCAAGCCCGCAGCAACGCCGCTGGCCAGCCAATTTTTATGGAACATCGAGGTGAGCCCTTCTGAGGTGTGCAAAGCACAGCCGTGGGAGCAGATCAGTTGGCCGAAAGGCAGAGCTCCGGCACTCGACCTACCTTGTTATTTTTATGACCACTTACTGAATCGGAGGGGGCCGCCGGTGTGTGAATGCGTGCAGGAGCGACGTTGTGTCGCCCCTGCACGGGGCGGGAGCGAGCCCTCAGGGCGTTAGGCAAAACGCTGCTGTAGTTTCTTCGCTGTACGGTCAGGGTTGAGGCAAAGGATGCTGACAAAGCCCATTACCACCAGGTAACAACCAATGTAGGCGAACGAAGCATTCATCCCTTCGGCCAGCCGAGCGGTCATTTCCAGGCTTTGTGGCGCGCCCTTGCCCACTTGCAGGTACCCTGCCCGCTCCATCAGAAGGCCGACCATGACCGGCGCCACGATGCCGCCTAGCGACGCTACGGCCGTCAGCGTTGCCATGACCGCCCCACGTTGTTTGGACGCAACGCAAAAGGCCACTGCCGTTGGCGCGAGGGGAAAGGTCATCGCCAGCCCTGCGGCAACCACCAGCAAGGTGACTGCGGCGTACCCTTGCAGGTGCGGAAGAATCAGGAAACAGACCCCGGACAGCAGCAGGACCAGGCCGAACGAGGCGCCCAAGGACAGGTAAACCGAAACACCGCGGCGCATCATTACCCGTGACGCATAACCCAGTACACCCAAGGTCAACGCGCCGAACAACCACGGAAAGGTCGATACCAGCCCGACCATCTCGGGCGAAAGCGACACTACCGCCCCCAGGTAACGGGGCGACCAGGTGGTCAAAAAGCCCTGCGCCCAGAAGCAACCGGCACCTGCCAGCGTGGCAATGATGAACATTTGCGAGCAGAACACCCGAAAAATAGGCACCTGCTCAAGCGTGTCCGACTTTTCTGCAATGCTCGCTCGCGCCTTGGCAGGAGCCTGGTCTGGCGCCGGCTCCGCGCCTGGCGCGTCCTCCTGATGCTTGCCCTTGAGATGGCTGTAGGGGCCCTCCTTGGCGACCACCAGCCAGAGTACCGACCAGATCAAACCGACCAACCCGAGAAAACCGAATGCCCAGCGCCACCCCCACTGCGGGTGGGCAATGATATAGGCCAGGATTGGCGCTGCAACGATCGGCCCCAAGGTTGAGCCAATGGCGACCAGGGTGCTAGGCAAACCGCGCTCCCGCGCCGGGAACCAACCATGCACATGGTGCAGGGTCGTCGGTGTAGCGGGCCCCTCGGCGGCGCCAAGCACTATCCGGGTCACCAGCAGTATTGCAGCGCCGCCGCCAAACAGCATTGGAAACTGCAACACCGACCAGAGCACCCCCATGGTCAACAAGATCCATCGGGTCGGCACCTTGGCCGCGAGAAAACCTACACACACTGCACTGATTGCAAACAGAAAGAAAAAAGCGCTGCCGATGAAACCGAACTCACTCGCCGACAAACCGAGCTCACTCATCGCAGGCTCGGCAACCAATCCCAGTACAGCCTTATCGGCAAAGTTGATCATCTGAAAGATCACCAGCATGCCGGTGATCAACCAGGCGCGGCGATTCATCTGCCCCTTGGCGACCGCAGCACGCAGTGTATGAGGCGGATATGCGGTTTGAGTCAGCTCTGTCATGTTCACACCTCGACGGCTTCAGACGCATGCAAAACAGTGTTGGAGGAAGCTGCAGTTACAGTGCCAGCAACGCGGAAGCTATCGTTATCTTCTGCCGCGTAGACCATGCCGCTGAAGTCACGGCGAGCGGCCCGGAGCATTTTTTCGATGTCTGCCGCGCCCGGCACATTCGGCACGATATGGTGCAGGATCAATTGGCTGACACCCGCTGCCTGCGCCACCTTGCCGACTTGCTCGTACGAGGTGTGCGACTCCTCGAGGTGCACGGCAATACCTTGGCGGGTCGGCCCTTCGGGGAAGGTGGCGAGGATAGCATCCAGGTCGATGACCTCGTGCAGCAGCACGTCGGCGCCCTTGGCCAGGCGGATGCAGTTTTCCGAATACGTCGTGTCACCGGAAATCACCACCGACCCGTACTGGCTGTCGATACGGAAACCGAAGGCTGGGTAGCACAGGCGGTGATCAACCAGAATGGCCGAAACCACGACTTTCTCGTCTCGATAAACTTCGAATGGGTCCATCACCGGATGACGGGCCAGCACGGGGTCAGCCTTGGCTGCGGCCGGCACTTCGATGTCGTGGCCATAAACCCACTGGCTGGGGCTGGAGCGCCCTTCGTCGGCCATGCGGATGGCAACGTCAGAGGCGAATACCCGGTTGATCAATGCATCCACGACATCAGCTGTGCCGACCATCGGGTGGTCCCCACCGCAGCAACCGGGCACCACAGGGTGATCGCCGTGGTTATGCAGGGCCGGTACGCGCGGCGGTTTGGCCGGGCCGTAAACGTGAATCGGCTGGCTGAAGGACTCGCCCGGTATCTGCCAGCCAGTCAGCAAATAAGAGCCCAGGTCGTAAATATGATCAGAATGGTGATGGGTGATAAAAATCGCACGCAGTTGATCCCACGTGCAATGAGAGCGGTAGTTACGAATACTGCCCATGCCACAGTCGAATACATAGGAACAGCCATCAACAACAACCGCTGTCGAGATACCGGCGCGGCTGGCGGAGACCACTGGCCCACCACCAGTGCCGAGTGTGTGAACAGTCATTCCGGAATGATTTGCCTGGCTCATCTGACTACCTTCTTATTCTCATTAATTAAAAAAGCGGGTTATTGCCAAATCAATTTAATTCAGGCACTGGGCATATCACTATGCGGTTCTCGCTGGGTTTATATTCATTTCTGCTTTGTGCAAACAGCCACCCCAGCGGGATGGCTGAGCCACTGGTTCATTCGAAATTCGGCGAAGTACCGGGTTTGGCAAACAGGATGTTGCGCAGCCCAGACAGCCTGACCACTTCTTCGGGGCTGGCCTGGTTGTGCAGCTCATCGAACAGGCTGGACAGGTCGTTGCCCGGGCTTACCCAGAACAGCCCGCGGGCGGGCTTGTCCGCATCGATGCGGTACCCATGGCTCGAGCCGCGTGGCCAGCAGACATGATCACCCGGCTTGGCGGTAACCCACTCGCCATCCATGTACAACGAATACTCGCCTTCCAGGACGAACACATGCTCATCCTGGATAGGGTGCGTATGCGGCGGTATGAAGCTGCCGGGCGGGTCATAGGTCAACCAGGCAAAACTGCTTTGATCATCCCCGCCAAGAATCGGCCAATACGAAGTACCCAGCACGTTCCAGACTTTGCGGCCGATCATGGATTTTATGTCGTCAACACCGAAAGGCAGTGGCACGTTTTGCGCGGAGTGCAGTTTCCCGGACGCCATATAGTTCACCTCTTTAAAATATAATTGGTCGGATGCTTTACCCAGCCTGACCTTAGCCAACCGCCCAATGTGTGGGCTATGCAGATATTCGAGCAACGCTGTGCTTTTTTAGTAAGGCCGTTGCCAAGAAGTGCATAGCATTCAGCAAGAACTGCCCTAGCCAGACAAACAAAACCATTCAGAATGCCAACGCAGGCGGTCAATCGACCGTACAACACCGGCGTTTAAATAGAAGGTTTGTTGCCATGCAGCATCCACCCGCTGAAAAATCGTTTAAATCCAGATTCCGTCAGGTCGTTGCACTGGCCGATGGATGCGAGCCCGACCCACGCTTCACGCTCGCCAATGAACGCACCTTTCTGGCCTGGATCCGCACGGCCCTTGCCCTGCTGGCCAGCGGCATCGCACTGGATGCACTGCCGCTGGAGCTGTTGGCCGGCCGCCCACAAACGCTGCTGTCCCATGCCCTGACTGGCATGGCGTTGCTGGTGAGCGTCAATGCGACCCTACGCTGGCACAACGTCGAGCGTGCCCTGCGTCATCGGCAAGCGCTTCCGTACCCGATCCTGGCACCGCTGCTGGGCTTGTTCGGGTTGATCGTTTCCACCCTGCTGTTGCTGCCTTGAGGGCACCCAACATGCCCCTGCATGACGACCAAGGCCTGCAGCCCGAGCGCACGGCATTGACCTGGGAGCGCACGGTGCTGTCTACCTTGGTATTGGGATGCATCGTTTTTCGTCATCCCCTGGCCCATTACGTTGCCATGACCACACTCATGCTCATGGCAGTGGCTATCGGCACCGTCTATTCGCTGTTGATTGGCGGCGGCTATCGCAGGTCAGCGCGGCACATCCGCGAAGAAAGCTCGGCCCCCCGACCGGGCGCTGTGGTGGCATTGGGGTTTGGCGTTGCGCTGCTGAGCATTGCAACATGGTGGAGCACCTGATCTCCGAGGAAACACGCACGCCCCTATGCAACGAGCTCTGCCAGGGAACCGCGTTTATAGGCTGGAAGACCGCCTTCGACTTTCGCGTAGTGCGGCTAAATCAGAGCAATCAAATCCTTCCATGGAATCACTTGATCCTTCTCGATAAGAAACAACTCATTGCGGGTCTGCTCACACATACCGGCGGACTCAGCATCGGCGAAGGTCATCTGCTTCATCGGGATAATCGGGTAGTTGGATCTGGGCAGGGCTTTGGCCAGGAAGTGGGTGCTTCTCATCCAGTATTTGGGAGTTCCAAAAAGATGCTCGACAGTCTGTAGCCGCAGCTTCATCTTTTCTGCGTCAAGTTCCAAGTGGATCTGTACCGCTTCGCTTGATGTTCCGAGCGCTCCGGTGACTAGGTGTCAGCTGGAGGATAGCGCTAATGGCGGGCTGCCACGAGTCGGCGTCGACCTGAGGTATATCCGAAATACAGCATCGCTACGCCTACCCCGCTAAGAAATATCTCAACGTGCGCATAGCCAATGACCGGCGTATAAAGCACCCCGACTAGCAACGGCCCGAGTGCGCCCAGGCCATAGCCGACGCCTTGCACCATGCTCGAAAGTTCTGCCGCAACCTGTGCGTTTGCCGAGCGCAGCACAATCATGGTGATGGCAATGGAAGTCAAGGCACCTTGCCCGATGCCTTGTACCCCGCCCCACAGCCATACCGTGTCGAGCGGCGCGGACAGGCAGCCGAGAAAACCGACCGTGGTGAGCACCACCACAACCACATTGAACCAGGATTGACTCGGCAAGCGTGTGGCTATCAGCGGCCCGAACAGACAAGCGACCATTTGTAGCAGGATTGAACTGGAGACGATGACGCTGGACTCCAGCGGTGTCATCCCCCGCCCATTCAGAAACGGGGCGAGCCATCCAAACACGGTAAACGAATACATCGATTGCAGCACCATGAACAGCGTGAGTTGCCAGGCTAGCGCGCAGCGCCACACCCCTCGTACGCGCGGCGCAGCCTTGGGTGCCAGCGCACTGCCCTTGGGCAGTTGGAAAAGCCAGCAGGCACAGGCTGCCGCTGCCGGCACTGACCACAGCGCCAACGCCGTCGTCCAGCCACCGCCCAAGGTGCTTTGCAGCGCCAGGGTGGACCCTGCGGCAGTCGCCGCCCCGCTCAACAGCGCCATGGAGTAGAGGCCGGCCATCAGCCCGGTGATCTTGGCGAAGTCGCGTTTGATAAGCCCAGGGAGCAATACGTTGATGATGGCGATGGCGCTGCCAATGACGATCGAACCGACCACCAGGCCGCTGACGTTCCCGGCGCCACGTATCAATAGCCCTACGGACAATGCCACCATCAATACCAATATCGTGCGCTCTGTGCCTATTTTGCGGGCAAGCCAGGGCGCCACGGGCGCGAACAACCCCAGGCAAAGTACAGGCAGCGTGGTAATTGCACTGGCGACGGCAGGCGTCAGGCCTAGGTCGCTGGATATATCGGCAAGCACAGCGCCGAGGCTTGGGTATGCAGTGCGAAGGTTGAAGGCTACGAAAATGATGCTGCAGGCGAAATAAAAAAGCCGCGAACCCTTGGCAATTTTGCCAGGTTGCGGCAGCCCCCGTTCATTGCGAGCGTGCGCTGTAGTGTACTCCACACATGTCCTCCTTGAACCTTGGGCATGGACAACGACATACTGATAAAAAATGCCGCACAGTTTCCTGTGCGGCTTGCTCGGTTACTTCTTGATGATGTTGTGTTCTGGGCCGTATGGGAACTTGGTGATGTTTTCAGCGCCGTTTTCGTTAACGATCAGAATATCATGCTCGCGGTAACCACCCGCACCCGGCAGCCCTTCGGGCAGCATGATCATCGGCTCGATGGACACGACCATGCCAGGTTCCAGCACGGTGTCGATGTCTTCGCGCAGCTCAAGACCAGCTTCACGGCCGTAATAATGGCTCAGGGTGCCGAACGAATGGCCATAACCGAAGGTGCGGTATTGCAGCAAGTCGTGCTCGAGGAAAATCTCGTTCAACTGATGGGCAATATCGCTGCAACGCATGCCTGGCTTGATCAGCTTCAGGCCGGCCTCGTGGACCTTGACGTTGACCTCCCACAGGCGCAGGTGCTCATCGGAGCAATGGTCGAGGAACAACGTGCGCTCCAGCGCGGTGTAGTAACCGGCGATCATCGGGAAGCAGTTGAGGCTCAGAATGTCGCCCTTATTGACCTTGCGAGAGGTTACCGGGTTATGCGCGCCATCGGTGTTGATACCAGACTGGAACCAGGTCCAGGTGTCCATCAGTTCGGAATCGGGGAAAGTACGGGCAATTTCACGGACCATGGCCTGGGTGGCATGCAGCGCAACTTCGTACTCAGGCACCTGGTCACGCAGAGCCTCAACCACCGCAGCACCACCGATATCGGCAACGCGGGCACCGTGACGAATGATGGCGTGTTCTTCAGCCGACTTGATCATGCGCATGCGCATGCATGGCGCGGCGACGTCCACCAGCTCGGCCTGGGGATAACGGCTGGCCAATTTGTCGCGGTTGACCAGGTTCAAGTGGTCGAACTCGATCCCGATACGTCCGGCCTTGGGCAAGGCTTGTTGAATCGCGACAAAGTAGTTATCGCGCTGCCAGTCAGTGTAGATGATGTTTTCGGTGCCCACGGTACGCCGCCATGGCTGGCCACCGTCGATGTTAGCGCTGATCGACACCACGGCGTCCTGAGTCACCACCAGGGCATAAGGACGGCCAAACGAGCAATACAGGAAATCGCTGTAGTAGTTGATGTTGTGATAAGACGTGAAGACGGCGGCGTCGATATTGCTCTGGGCCAGATAGCTGCGCAACTTGGATTGACGGTTGGCGTATTCCTGGTGCGAGAACGTCGGCTTAACTTTTTCGCCGTTTTGAATCTGTATTGTTTTCGGCATTTGCATGTCTTCACTCCTTGGTAGGTGATCAGTAGAGAGGCCCTGTTTTGGGTGCCACTGGAGATCATTCGAACAGATAAAAGGCGGCCTTTTTTGCGCGAATCCGACCCCTAGATGATCAGATCCGCCTTGCTGTAAACGCCGCTGTGGAAAGGACAATATTGCCCGCCACTGCCGTACAGGCCTCGCTGCGGCAAGAACAGGCAGAGGTATAGATGAGGGGGAATGAAGGAGAGGAAACGCGCGATGTCGCGCCCATTGCAGGCGCGGATCAATATAATTATCGAGGCAGGTTCAGCTCTGGTAGCGGGTGAACACGCGCTACGGGGACAACCGGGCAACGCTGATCAATTCGGCCAATTCGCCGACATCGAGCGTGCGGCAGGTCGGTTTGGTCAGCAGCGCCAGCGATTCGCGGACACTGTCGTCGGTACACAACTGCAATTCACTGCCAAGGCACAGAATCAGCACATCGAGGGGCTTGGCCTGGCTCAGTTGCAAGGTGGCCGCCACGATGCCATTGTTGGCCTTCAGCGGCTGGCCCTCAAGGCTCAGTATCTGCCATTCGCAGACCACGCAGCGGGCCACGTCGTTGGCTTGGCGCAAGGGTTCCAGCGCAGCGGCCAAGGCATAGAAATCGAACCCTTCGGCCAGCAGGAAGCCAATACGCACGGCGCTGGCCAGCTTTTCGCTGGTTTCAGTCAATTGCTGCATGTACTGCCTCCTTCGGGTCAACTGGGCGTGGGTACGTCTACAATTGTCCACGCTGCCGCCCCTGCGCAGATGTCAGATATCGACCTCTAATTGCCACGTAAAATCAGCGCCCGCGCATCGTCCCACCCGACATGCACCCTCTGCCCGCTCTTGAGCCCAAGTAGGTCGTAATCCGCGTACGGCTTCTGCACTTGCAGTTCCAGCCCGTTGGCGGCTTCCAGGTATATGTTGACCATTGACCCAATGAATTCCTCCCCCATCACGGTACACGCCAGGCGGCTGGCTGTGGTCGGTTGCGCGGCGAGGTTGATATGTTCGGCACTGATGCACAGGGTGACCTCTTCCCCTACCGCAACAGATCGGTCTTCGGGCAAGCGTGCCAGAAAGCGACCATACGCCGAGTCCAGTTGCACCAGCCCGGTGTCGTCGAAGCCAAGCACAACGCCGCCAAGCATGTTCTTGCCGCCGACGAATTCAGCGACAAAACGGTTGTGCGGTTCGAAGAAAATATCCTTGGGCGTGCCAATCTGCTCAACCCGGCCACGGCTCATGATCACCACGCGGTCAGCCATGGCGAAGGCTTCGGATTGGCTGTGGGTGACATAGACGAAGGTGATGCCAAGGTCCTTCTGCAACCCAGTCAACACCGCCTGCATGCGCACGCTCAAGTGCGCATCGAGGGCACTGAGCGGTTCGTCCAGCAGCAGTATCGGGGGCTCGGTGACCAGTGAACGCGCCAGCGCCACCCGCTGCCGTTGCCCGCCAGAAAGCATGCTGATATCACGGTTGGCAAACTCGCCCAGGTCCAGGCGCTCTAACCAGTGCAGGGCTTTTTTGCGCCGTTCAGCTTTGCCCATGCCGCGCATGCGCAAACCGAACTCAACGTTTTCAAGCACGCTCAGAAAGGGGAACAGCGCCAGGTTCTGCCACACCAGCGGGGTGTCCCTTTGCCAGGAATACAGGTCGTTGATGCGCTCGCCGTTCAAGCGAACTTCACCGCTGCTGGGCTTGTCGAGCCCGGCAAGCATGCGCAGCGTGGTGGTTTTACCACAGCCACTGGAGCCCATGATCGCGACGAACTCGCCCTTGTAGATTTCCAGGTTCATCGGTTCGACAGCGACGTAACTGCCGAAGTGTTTGGTCACGTTATCGAATACCACTAACGGTTGAGTCATGGGGAGCTCCTGCGTCGGCATGGGATGTTCAGCTTTTTTTGCCGTCAGCCGGTTTCTTCTGCCGGCGCATGAGCAAAACCTGGGCAACGATCGTCAGCGTGATCGTGGTGATGAAAACGATCGTGCCTATCGCATTGATGGTCGGGCTGACCTGCCCTTGCAAAGTATTGAGGATGCGTACCGGGACTGTCTCGTTAAGGCCCGAAACGAACCAGGCCACCGCGAACTCGTCGAACGACACGGCCATGGTCACGAACAGTGCGGCGAAAATGCTCGGGGCGGTGAACGGCAGGATCACGTAGCGCATGGCCTGCCATTGGCTGGCGCTCAGGTTCCAGGCGGCGGCCTCCAGTTGCGGGTCCATCTGCGCCAGGCGCATGCGAATCACCGCCATGGCGAATGGTGAGCACATGACGATGTGGCAGATCATGACGGCATACAGCTCGCCGGACAGGCCGATTCGCGACAAGAACGCGAGCATCGCCAGGCCCAGAATCACCACCGGAATGGTAGGAGGCAGCAGTGCCAATGCCATGTACACCGACTTGCCAAAAAAGTGATAACGAAAGTCGGTATAGGCGGCAGTGAAGCCCAGCAGCGTGGAAACCAGCGATACCACCACACCGACGACCAGGCTGTTGTTGAAGGCTTGCCAGACTTGCGGGTCGGCGGCAATCGCTTCGTACCAGCGCAAACTGAAGCCACCCAGGGGCAAGGATGGGAAGCGGTCGACGTTGAAGGAAAACACGAAGCTGCCAATGATAGGCGTGAGGATGAACAAGAACACCAGGACGACGAAGCTGCGCAGCATGAAGTTGATGACACGGTGTTCGTTCATGCGCGCCTCCTGTAGGCGTGGCGAACCGTCAGGAACGCCGTGGCCAGCAAGGTCACGATCATCGTCGTGGCAATAACCGCCGCGCGTGGCCATTGCTGCCCCGATTTGGTCGTGTCGGTAATCAGGGTGCTCAAGGTTGGTGGTTGGCCGCCCCCCAGATAGAGCGGGCTGACAAAGTCACCGAAGGTCATGATGAAACAGAACAGTGCGGCGATGACGATGCCGACCCGCGCCGATGGAATCACTACCCCAAATACCGTGCGCAGACGGCCCGCGCGCAAGTTGTGGGCAGCTTCGATCAGAGTGCGGTCGATGTACATGAGGCTGAACAACTGCAGCAACACCACCAGCGGCAGGCACAGGGTGAAGTAACCCACATAGCTACCAAAACTGGTATTGAGCAAGGGCAACGGCCCAATCCCCAGCAACGCCAGGGCGCTATTGAGCAGCCCCTGGTCACTGAGAAAGACTTGCCAGGAATAGGTGCGCACCAGGTAACTGGTAAAAAATGGCGTGATCAACAACAGCACCAACCATTGCCGGGTCGATTCGCGGAACTTGAAGGCAATGGTATAGGCGCACGGAAAGGCTACGGCACTGATCAGCACACTGGCCCCCGCCGCCATCGCCCAGGTGTGCAAGTAGGCATCCCAGAAGTACTCGCGGCTGAACAGGTACTTCCAGTTCAGCCACTCGAACGCAGGGACCATGCGAAAGTTGCGCACCAGCCAAAAACTGATGGTCAGCAGAAACAGCAAGGGCGCTACAAAAAACAGTAACTGCCAGACCAGTATCGGCAGCGACAGGATCAGCCCATACCCCGGTAAGCGCCAGGTGCGCTTGCCGAACTGCCCACGCGTGCGTGCAGGCTCCTCACTGGCGGGCAGTGGGGGCGATAGCTTGTTCGAATTCATTACGCCGCTCCTGTGTAGGCGCCATCAAGCACCCTTGTACTGCGACCAGAAGTCGTTCCAGTCCTCCAGGCTCTGCTGCATGGGGAGCGCGCGATACTGAATACGCCCCTCGCGGATGTCGTCCATGACATTGCGCTGGCCCAGTACCATGCCTTGGCGTCTGGCTTCGGCAAGGTCGGTCTTGTTCAGCAACTCCCAGCCGCGCTTATTGGGAATCAGCGCCGGGTAAGCCTCCATCTTCGCCGACTTCACCTGGCCTTCAGGGGAGGTGATGTATTGAATGAACTTCTTCGCAAGTTCCGGGCTGCGGGCTTTCTTGGCGATGCAATAAGACTCGGTCCATTGCAGGCCGCCCTCCTCGGGTATCACTGTTTTTACCGGTGCCCCGGCACGCTGCAAGACCCCGGTAATCCAGTCGCCAATGCCACACATCGCGTGGATCTGGCCGTTTTTCAGGGAGGAGAAGGTACCGCCATAATCGAAGAACCCGGCCACTTGTCCGCGTAGGCTCATGGTTTTGTCCTGGAGCCTCTTCCACTGCGCCGCGTCGATGTCGTAGGGCAGCCTGTTGCCATTGAGCAAACTGATCTGGCCCAGGTTTGGCAGGTGCCAGTCGAAGTGGCCGACCTTGCCCTTGAGGCTATCGTCCCAGAACACCTGGTAGCTTTTCGCCTTGGACTCCGGCAGCAGCTGGGTATTGAAGGCGATACCGAGAAAGCCGAAGCGGACCATGACCGAATACAGTTCATCGCCCTGCCAGTGCCCTGGAAAGTGCTGAAACTCTGGGTAGAAGTCATCGAAGGGATAATCGGCAGGGTCCAGTCGCTCGATATAGTCGGCGGCGTTGAGTTGTTGCACATACTCGGCATCCGACAGGATCAGGTCGAAGGTGCCCGGTGGTGACTGCGAAATGAGCCCCAGCATGTTATCGCCGCCGGTGTAGTACTTGGCCCGCACCTTGACCCCATGCTCGCGCTCGAAATCCGCGACGATGTCGGGCGCGGCGTGGCCTGCCCACGCCAGTATCACCAGTTCTTTTTCGGCTGCGCCAAAGGTTCTGTTCGGAAGTACCCCGGAGAGCGCCGCCACACCGGCCAAAATGCTGCTGTTCTTGATGAATGTACGGCGTGAAAAATCGGCGCGACGCGTCATGGAGATACCCTCGGTAATCAAAAGTGCCTTGGCCCAGCCGCGCTTTCGCCCCGCCTCCCCAAGGTTTTCACCGCCTGTGTGATTACCGATTGCAGCAGATTGCCATCAGGGCAAGTTGTGTTTTTCCGACCTGTAATTTGTCAAATTCGCCCCCTGCCCCACCCGACCCACCTGGGTCTCAGGTCCGTCAGCATTTGTCAAATTCAGGTCGGGAACTGACAAGTGAATGTCGTTGTGATCTGATCAAATCGTTGCAGGTACTGGCTCGCTGCAAACGGACTACTTCAACGAATACAAGAATAAAGAGAGATAACCGATGAACGAAAGCGTAGTGGTTGGCGAACTCACCTGGCCTGAGTACGCACAGAAGGTAGCTTCCGGCAGCACGATTTTCTTGCCGGTGGGCGCCTTGGAGCAGCACGGTCATCACATGTGCATGGAGGTGGATGTGCTATTGCCTACCGCCCTGTGCAAGGCAGTAGCGCGAGAAGTCGACGGCTTGGTGTTACCCGCCTTGGCCTATGGCTACAAGTCACAGCAGAAGTCGGGAGGTGGCAACCACTTTCCCGGCACCACCAGCCTGGATGGCGCAACGCTGACCCATACCATCCAGGACATCATCCGCGAACTCGCCCGGCATGGGGCGCGCAAGCTGGTTTTGATGAATGGCCATTATGAAAACTCGATGTTCATCGTCGAAGGCATCGACCTGGCGCTGCGCGAACTGCGTTATGGCGGTATCACCGATTTCAAGGTGGTCGTTCTGTCCTACTGGGATTTCGTCAACGCGCCGGCGGTCATCGAAGAGCTCTACCCCGAAGGTTTCCTCGGCTGGGACATCGAACACGGTGGCGTTTTCGAAACTTCACTGATGCTGGCCCTGCACCCTGAAAAGGTCGACCTGAGCCGCGCCGTCGACCACCCTCCGGCAAAATTCCCACCTTACGATGTCTTCCCCATCATCCCTGAACGCACCCCCGCCTGCGGAACGCTTTCCTCGCCTAAGGGCGCCAACCGAGAAAAAGGCGAGTTGATTCTGCGAGTTTGTGTAGAGGGCATTAGCAGCGCTGTGCGGGAGGCCTTCGACCTGCAGAAATAACACCGATCTCCAGCCCAGAGCAGCACCGCCGTTCGCAGTTCACCCTCCTTCAAGAATAAAAAGGGTAATTAGCATGTCCAGCAACTCAACTCTGGCCCCCGGCCTCAAGCAGCGCCACGTCACCATGTTGTCAATCGCCGGCGCTATTGGCGCCGGCCTCTTCATCGGCTCGGGGCATGCCATTGCTGCAGCCGGTCCTGCGGCAATTCTCGCGTACATCATGTCTGGCACACTGGTCGTTCTGGTCATGCGCATGCTCGGAGAAATGGCGGTGGCCTCGCCAGATACCGGGTCATTCTCCACCTACGCCGAGCGCGCAATGGGACGTACAGCAGGCTTTACCATTGGCTGGCTGTACTGGTGGTTCTGGGTGCTGGTCATTCCAATCGAAGCCATTGCAGCAGCGGCCATTCTGCATGCCTGGTTCCCTGCGATAGAAACCTGGGAATTCGCACTGGTGGTGACCGGTTTGCTGACCGTAACCAACCTGTTCAGTGTGGCGCGCTACGGTGAATTCGAGTTTTGGTTTGCGATGCTCAAGGTTATCGCGGTGCTAGGGTTCATTGCTCTGGGTGCATTGGCACTGACAGGCGCGCTGCCCGATATTTCAGTTAGCGGTGTGGTCAACCTGAGTCATGAGTTTGGTGGTTTCATGCCCAACGGCATGACCGCTGTCATCGGTGCCATGCTCACCACCGTGTTCAGTTTCATGGGAACCGAAATTGTCACAATTGCCGCCGCCGAGTCGAAAAACCCCTCCAAGCAAATCACCCGTGCCACCAATTCCGTGGTGTGGCGAATGGGGATCTTCTACATCGTCTCGGTGTTCCTGATCATCTCCATCGTGCCCTGGAACGACCCCATGCTGGTGCAGGTCGGCTCCTATCAACGGGCCCTTGAGCTGATGAACATCCCGCACGCCAAGATGATCGTCGATATCGTCGTGCTGATTGCCGTTGCCAGTTGCCTCAACTCGGCCATCTACACCGCATCGCGCATGGTCTATTCGCTGAGCAAGCGCGGCGACGGCCCTCGCGTTCTGCAGCGCACCTCAGCGGCGGGCGTGCCAGTGATTGCAGTGCTGGCCAGTACCGCAGTGGGCTTCTTGACCACAGCACTCAATTACTTTGCTCCCGACGAGGTGTTTTCCTTCCTGCTGGCAAGTTCGGGGGCGGTAGCGCTTCTGGTCTATCTGGCAATCGCTGTTTCGCAATTGGTTCTGCGTAAACGGATGGATAGCCAAGGTACTGCGCTGGACTTCAAGATGTGGCTGTTCCCCTGGCTCAGCTACCTGGTCATCTTCTCCATCATCAGTATCTTGACGATGATGCTGGTGATGCCAGGGCATCGCATGGAAGTGGTGGCAACCGGTGCGCTGGCGCTGTCCATCGTCTGCGTGAGCGCCATTTTCTCGTCTAAAAAGAGCACTTCGGCCACCGTGGCGAGCAAGCCTGCCTGACCAGGCCAGGTCGTTACCCACCCTGTGAAGGTGTTGCTTTCGCAGGGTTTTTGCTTTTCACCGGGGCGCCTCCCAATGCTTAGGCACTGCGTGTACTATCACTCTGACAAATGCATCAACCTAAACACAATGAATTGCCGATTTACGACAAACAGACGCAGAGCACGTCATTTTTGCATTCAAGGAGTCATATTGATGGGTACGTTGAAATCCTCGCCGTCGGCACCGGCATACCCTGTCAATGATGCCCCGCCGCTGAAGGTCGTCGGTTTCCTGGTCATTCCCAATTTCACCACCATTGGCTTCGCCTCGGCGGTGGAAACCTTGCGCATGGCCAACCTGGCAGCACGCAAAACCATGTTCCAGACCCTGATCATTGCAGCCGACATGGAGCCAGTGAGTGCCAGCAACGGCATGCGAATCCTGCCCGATTTCAGTATCAAGGATGCCCCAAAGCTGGACATGCTGTTCGTGGTGGGCCCAAACCCGATAGTCTCCGACCACAATACCCGCCCCATCCTCAACTGGCTTCGCAAGTTGGCACATGACCAGGTACCATTGGGCGGAATTTGCACAGGCAGCCATTTGCTAGCGCGCGCCAATCTGCTCACGGGTTATCGGTGCACCATCCACTGGGAAGATATCGAGGCGCTAAAAGAGCGATTTCCCGGCATTATCATTTCCAACCAACTGTTCGAGCTTGACCGTGACCGTTTCACGAGCTCCGGCGGCGTGGCCTCCATGGACATGATCCTACAACTGATTGCCCGAGAACCTGGCGGACGGGACATTGCCAGTCATGCGGCTGAACTGCTGTTATGTGATCGAGTACGTGGTTCGCAAGAGCGCCAGCGCGTGCCTTTGCGGCAAAAGCTCGGCACTTCTCAGCCCAAACTCAGTCAGATTGTTACAATCATGGAAGCCAACCTTGAAGACCCGATGACCTTGGAAGAGCTTGCAGAACTAAATGAGATCTCGGTTCGGCAAATGGAGCGTTTGTTCCACAAGCATCTTCAAAACACACCGAGTCAGTATTACTTGGAACTACGCCTGACACGGGCTAGGCAACTATTGCTACACAGTGAATCCCAAGTGCGTGATATCGCCCTCGCCTGTGGTTTCATTTCGCCAGCACACTTCTCAAAGTGCTACAGTCGTTTCTTTGGTGTCTCACCAATCTGCGAGCGGAAAAAGGTAGTCTCTTCACTTCACTGAACAACCCTGTCGTTAGTTTTCGTGGCGCGGCCCAGGATTTCCTCGCCATGCTCCCCTCAGCTGGCCCGCAATGTGAGGGCATCCAAGTGAATGTGCGCTCCACGAGGGCGCCACCACAATTCTGCAGGGGAATCTCGGTCATTCCGCACAGTTTTGGACCATCACTTGGATCTGGCTAGATGTCATGCCATTCAGGACGAAGCGGACTACGCTTGCTACGCAGGCGCGCATTGATGATGTTCATGTCATTATTCCTTACCTCGGGCGACAGACATGTGCCATACCATAATAGCGATCGAAGCATTCATACGAAAAAGTGGATCGTCCAGGGATTTTCCACTCAGTTGTTCGATGCGCTGGATACGTTGATTGATGGTGTTACGGTGAAGTCCCAGGCGCTGGGCAGCCTTGAGCCCGTTGCCATTTTCCGTGAGCAAAGCGTCGAGGGTATGCACGAGTACTTTAGGGTGTTTACGGCCGGCCACGAACAACGGGCCGAGTGTCTTTTCGACGAAGTCGTCGATGAGCGTGCGGTCGACTACCCCCTGCAGCAAACCCAACACGCCCAACTCGTTGAAATCGCAGTAACCGCTCTCCGGGCGCAGTTTCTGCGCCACATTCAGCGCCTGGCGCGCTTCGTTGAGCACTCGGCGGTAATGACCACAATCTTCAGCAACGCTCGACAGGCCCATGTACATATCCAACTCCCCTGCCACTCCGATCAGTTGCCGACGCAACGTGGTCAAGGCTGCCGGCAGGTCATCGGCATCCGCCAGCAGTAGCACGAAGAGGTCGCCCGGCATCTCTACCGTCATCGTTCCCGGGCGGCTGCGACCCCAGGCTTCAAGTTGGTCTTCCATGGACTGGCGAGTGGCTTGCCACAGCTGCTCGCCTTGGGCCAAGCCTTGGCGCTCAAACAGCGTCTCGATACCTGACAAGCGCAGCACGACCAGTCGCCGTGGAATATCAAGCATCAGTTGCAGATGCGCAGCCCGCTGTCGGGCAATGGCCAGACTCGGGTAATCTCCGGTCAGCAACTGGCCGAGAATGTGGTTACGTGAGCGCCGCACTTGAGTCATATGCATCAGGGCCGTATCGATCAGGTGGGTCACAAACACCAACTTCAGCGGAGAGGGCTGCTCGATCAGCGACAAGCCCAACTGTTCAGCACGAGCGATCACTGCAGACGGGATGCACTGGGGAAACGGGCCTCCAGTAAGAACCACCATCCCGGCAATACCCAACACAGCACCAGTCTCGACCAAAGTGAGTAGCTTGCGTTCGTCACATAGGTAATTGATTTCCGAAATAAATACTAGTTCGCCGCCCATTTTACACGCGGTGATACCCTCATTTCCCGCCACGTAGGACCAGCATACTCGCCGTTGCAAGTAAAGCTCGCCTGCACGGACCCTCATGTCTTCCAAGCCGGGCAGGTTCAGGACCTCACCCAGAGTCAAGCTCATGGCTCGACACCCGCCAGGCTCTGCATCTGACGCCCTCTAACTGGCTCGCACATGAGAATGTCGGGCTGTACCATGGCGTCACTGCTCGCCGAAGATATCAACTTTAGAAATTGAAAGGACATGCCAGTACTGCTCCTACGCCTTGACCGAATTGCGCATGCGGTTAAGTCTCAGCAAGTTCATCGACGACCATGCCGGGGACTTGTAATAGAGATGCTACCTGAAATCGTTCATGATCACTCCCTCAAACGGCGAGATGACTGCGATCAACAGCACCAAGTATCGAGATGCCCTCCCGTACATTCCATCTACTCTCACGACTTTGGAGATAATCCCATCAAGCTTCATGCACTCGACGACCACGCGGACGTATGACCAAGTTTCCGGTGGAGTGATGCTCACCCCCTATCCAAACGTTACAGCTTAGTGCTCGCTTTCTCTACGATCTCTTAGCAACATCTACGTGAGCAACCGAGCGGCCTCGCCCTGCTGGTGCTCAACACTGCCCGGTATCAAGCGACATCACTGACCGTGCCCGCCGCCGCACGCCGCTACACCTTGCAAGCAACCAACGCTGACCGACAAAACGGTGACGTTCAATGGCAGACTCCTAAAGCTCGGCACCAACGATGAAATGCCGACAATGGACTTTGTGCCGACCAAAGCCGGCAAACTGGCCCTCGAGTCGGCAAGCGATACTTTCCTGAGCCTGCCATCCGCTGGAAATGAGACCTGCAATTACATTAGCCCTGAATTGGCCGGCCTCTTTCGGCCGTCTGGTGGTCATCCCGGCACTGCCCACCTTTTACCAAATCTACCACGAGATCATGCTGGAGATCGGCATCGGTGACCGAATGATTGATCTGGTACAAGAAGGCGTCGATTGTGTGGTCAGAGTCGGCGAACTGTCGGACTCAACCTTGGTCGCGCACCCTTTGCCCCCGTTGCGCCAGGTCACCTGCGGTAGTACCGACTATGTGGCCCGTTATTGCCTTCCCTCCAAGCTCGAACAACTCGAAGGGCAGCGTTGCGTGGACTACCTATCGGCCACCACCGGCAAGCTGCAACCTTTGGAGTTCTGCGTCCACGGCCAGGTGTTGCTTCGCACCCTGCCAGCCAGCCTGGCGGTCAACAATGGAGAATCTTATGTGGCTGCCTGCGAGGCTAACTTCGGCCTCGTCCAAGTCCCTTATTACCATGTCGCCCGTCAACTGGAACACGGGAGCTTGATCGAAGTACTGCCCCAGCATCGACCGCCGGATTTACCCATCACCATCCTCTACCCCCACCATCGACGTCTAACGCCACGCTTGCGGGTGTTTATCGACTGGCTGGATGCGCAGTGCAGAAACCCAAACATTTGAATACAACCTCAGGCGTGGTGATCAGTCAGTACGGTGCGATCTACTGAAAGCCTGCTGCTTTCGGTGCGAATGATCCTGTGTGACTGGATAGGAAGTCGAATCAAGGCTTGCCACCTGAAATCACATCCAGCGAGCCCGCAATCTTAATCTGCTGGTGCGAGTATCGGTGCTCGCTAGTCGTTTCACATCTGAAGCAGGTAGAGGTTTGTGCGAACATCGTGAAATCTCAAAAAGCAGTAGGATGGGATAGCGTAGGAACTGTGAAATACAATGACTGTTATAAAATATCAGACGTATCAACTTATTGCGGGACGAACGGAAGCGGAGTTATTGCGCTGAAATTCAGTAGAGATAACGCAAATGGCAGCACAACACCTTAAAGCTCTTGACCAAACCGCCTAGCAAGGCGGTTTTTATTAGACCAAAGTATTATTGCCTTGGGCAAAGAATTATTTTTAGTGTCGTGAAACACCAAAAGCAGGAAGCAAAGGATGCGACAGAAAATTATCGAAATCCATAGCATTTCATCGGTTCAGGACTGGTATTTCGACTTGGACAGTGGAAATGACCCGAACGATTATGAGGGAATTGTCTGCTTGGCGTTAGTCACCACTATGGATCTCGACGATGAAGACCATAGGATAGAAAAGAAAATTGTCCCGGTAGAATCACAAGACTTTTATGCTTTTCGAGTCGGAGAGATTTACCAACTAAAATGTGAGGCTCTGGTCAGAGGAAATCACATTCGAATGCGCAATCCAAAATGATACGCGCTTTGCGCCGTGTTGGTTTGAATACCAATGGCGCATTCCAGAGCAAAATTTTAAGTGCATATGTGAACAGCCTTTGCCAAGATGTTCCCTCACGGGCTATTATCCCTGATATAGTTAAATTCCAACTTTTGTCTCACCAAGACTTTCGTGCGATGGCAAATAAATTGACAGCCTTGTAGGTTGTGTATATGCTTGGGAAAAGAGGAGTGCGTGGCAATGGATAAAGCAAAGGATTATGAAGGCGCAGTCATTCAGATCAATAATTCAATTCGTGAATTAGAAAAGATAATTCTATCCGACCGAATCGAAGGGGTTAAAGTCTTAGAGTTTTTCCTTTCTTTCAATCCTGCAATATTTAATCAAGACGATTTGAGCATTAAAATGGATGCATGGCGATTTCTTGATGGGCATTGCAAAGCTCATGCACGCCTGATTGTTGAACAAAGCATATCCTTTGATATACCCATCTGGAAAACCTATCGGGAGAAAATCCAAAAGGTGATTGACCTTAGAAGAGAAGTTTTCTCGGTCTAAGCAAAATTATTGGATTAGGAGGGAGAAGGATTCGCCAAGATGCTCCCCTTACGGGGTTGTTTAACCAAAGGCAAAAGCATCATCCTCTCCAGTGTAGAACATCCCTCGGGCCATTTCTGGTGGGATTTCTATTTGCTGTTCAGTTCGTAGCAGGGTCTGCTGAAAATCAGCCAGTAGTTTAGGCGTAACCAAAACCTTACCTATTGTTATATTCGACCTCCTATGATTATCCCAATGCCATTCTACCAATTTATTCAACGAAAACTCATGCTTTTTGAAACTGAAGAGTAGATTCTTCGTTTTCACCACCGAGCTACATACGCTGAAGAGTATTTAGGTTTTTACTAAACTGACGACCATGAACAAATTTATCAAATACTACGGCAAGGGCAGGAAGACATCAACCTGATAGTAAAAGAGGCATGCACTTACACGGTCTAATTTGAGATCACCAAGATAGTGCTGATTGGTTATACCACTATAAGAGAGACTTTTACGCTCCCATTCACCAGCGTAACACTCCCAAAAACTATCATTTTCAATACGATAAATATCAAAGCCCTGCTTTATAGTCAGCCTGGTCTGCATTTCGCTTTTTAGTCCCTTGTTAAGGGTGAGATTGTAGACTTTAAATGTCATGTAATGCCTAATATTGTTGTTTTTATATCGTAAAACTTAAACTTAAAAAATCAAGAGCAAGACAATGATTTAATGGTCTTTCGGCGCTGGAAATTGCAAGAGCAAAACCATGTCTAAAAGGCAGATTCAAATAATACTTAAAACCCCCTCACCGCAGTATCCCCTTAGATAACAGGACGAAGTAGTTCACCCTACTTGTAACCCCCAAGTTTGCTGCCTTTGTAACTTCTTACACTTGCAATAAGTCGTTTTGCCTATTCCTAACTTTTCCCATGGCTTAGTTCGGGCATCACTATTCTTCTGTTCACTCGCTCCACGCTGCCTGCGCTCCCATATTTTCCTTTCTTTTCCTCGGCGTGCTCTTTCCACTGGATCAATGATAGTAATCATGTGTTGTTGTTCCTCCGGCGTGATATTGAAAGCACGTATCAGCGTTGAATTACGGGGAGTGTAGAGTGGCTTATAGCTTTCCCCATTAAACTCGACCTTCTCACCTCTGCAATGCTGACAGACCTTCTCAAACACGGTTCCAAGCGCCGCTTCTTCCCAATCACCATTGGGGAAGAACCTCTCTGCTACGGCTTTGGCCTCAACCCAAAAGTTCATACTGTTGACCTGGAAGCTCATACCCATGAAATTGAGTGACCAGAACAGGAACAGCATGCGCTGTCCTTCCTGAACGCCACCACGGAGGCTCGCCAAGGTGCGAAGGTCTGTAACCGATCCATGAACCCCACCTACCGCAAGGTGGAAGCCAAGGTTACCGTGGCATCTCTGGCGAACAGTTCCATGGCAGCAGCGCTTCGTAGTCTGCTACTGACGACGCATGCGGCAGTCGCTCAAGTACGTGGCGCAGCCACGTATAGGACTCTTGGCCGTTGATCTTGGCGGTTTCGACCAAGCTGTAGATCTGCGCGCTGGCCGTGGCTCCCTTGGGCGTGTCACTGAACAGCCAAGCCTTGCGCCCGATCACAAACGGTTTTATCGCGCGCTCTGCCAGGTTGTTGTCGATTGGCAAATGGCCCGCTTCGACATACCGTTCCAGGCGGTTCCAATTGTTTGCCAGATAATGCAACGCCTTGCCCAGTACGCTTTGCGGTGTCACTTGCGAGTGCGTCTTGTCGAGCCAACTTTTCAACTGCTCAAGGATCGGCAGGCTTCGTTCCTGACGACCGATAAATCGATGTTCATCGCTGGCATCCTTGAGGTCGCGTTCGATGCCATACAGTTTGTTGATCATCGTCAGCTCAACATCGGCGCGACCGGTCTTGCCCTTGGGCTGCACCTTCTGCGCTTCGACGAATTTACGCCGGGCATGCGCCATGCACGCCAGTCGTTCAACACCCGGCTGTAGCGCCAACGCGTTGTAGCCAGCGTAATCATCGGTCATCACGTAGCCGCGATAGCCCTCCAGCAGGCGCAGCAACACCTCCTGCGCGCGACTGGTGGTGTAATCGAACAGCACGACTTGTCGATCAGGCGGGCCACTGGCCTGCACCCACATCCAGGATTGACTGGTCGGATCACGATCCGGCTCTTTGAGCACCTGCACTCTAGTTTCGTCGCAATGGATCACCGGGCTTTCCAGCAAGCGGTCACGCATCAGGTTCAGCAATGGCTGAACGTGTTCGCTGCACTGGATGACCCAGCGGGCCAGGGTTTGCCGGGGAATCTCGATACCATGTCGGCTCAGCACCGTCTCGAAGCGGTGCAACGGTAGGCCATCGACGTACTTGGTGGTCAGCAACATGGCCAGCACGCTGGGACTGGCCATGCTCTTTTCGATCAATTGCGCCGGCTTGCCAGCGGTGACCGGCGCAGTTTCGCAACCACGGCAGCCATAGACTTTGCGTACGTGTTTGAGCACACGGATCTGCATCGGCACGATGTCGAGCTGTTCGCTGGTTTGCTCGCCAATCACGTGTTTGCGGCAACCACAGGCGCAAGTCAGTTCGTGATCGGGCAAGTCATGAATGACTTCAATACGTGGTAGGTCAGCCGACAGGGGTTTGCGTTTGCCACGCGGCTCGGTCGGGGCAACAACGTCTTCGTCAGCATCATCAGCGGCAGGTACCCACTGGCTTTCAGGTTCGTTAAACAACGCCAGTTGGGGTGTGTTGGACTCGACGGTTTGCTCGACTTGCGATTGAACAGTCGGTCGCGCAGCAGCTTGACCTGTTCTTTAAGATCGACGATCTGGCCTTTATCGACCGTGCGCTCGGCCAACAACTGCGCAAGCAGTTGTTTGAGCGCGGCAGGGTCGTCAGGAAGGTCATCGGGCACTGAAATCATGGCCCGGATTATACCGGCTCAAGCGACGAAACGGGGTGTCAAAACCTGATGCGGACGGTTGCGCCAGAGATCGAAACCGTCGAGTAGCCAATTCAGTTCCTGGACGGTCAGAATGATAGCTTCGTCGGTGGCGTCGGGGGAGGTTTTGAAACGCTCGGCTTCGAGGCGCTTGAGCCAAAGGCAGAAGCCGTTGCGCTCCCAGTACAACACCTTAATGCGGTTGCGGGCTTTATTGAGGAAGACGAAAAGTACCGGGTCGAACACGGCGACTTTGATATCCAGTTCGACCAGGGCAGTGAGCCCGTCGATGGACTTTCGAAAGTCCACGGACTTGGGATAGAGGTAGACTTTTTCGACTTTGCTGTCGGGACGCATCATGGTGGGCTGGCTCCAGAAAGAAATCGGGAGCGCAGCATCGTGAATCAGGTGGACGCTTGGAATGTGGGGATGATGGATCCCTTACATTTGTCCAGCGCCTCGGACTTGTCCGAGGCTTTGGTTTTTAGCCGGATTTGTCCGGCTGGCCCTGACTTGTTAGGGCCAGCATTTGGCGCTGGATTTGTCCAGCGCCGTCACGCATAGCGTGATGGTTGAAAATGCTCATATAGCCCCTATGCAACCCCACAGAGATATGGCATAAGGCGGAAATAGGGAATCATGGGTGGTGCGGTGCGCATGAAAAAGCTCGAAAAAAGCACTCTGTGCTATTTAGCTGGATGCCTGACAGTTGGAGTGCTGTTCTCATTTGGAGTGACACAGCTTTTATGGTTGGCTAGTGCAGATAACAGGATAGAGTCCCACGCTAAGGTTATTCTCAATCATGCCGAAATGGTCGCAGGAAACCTTACAGCTGCACTTGATGAGCTAAACAATACCTCTGACGAGTCTTGCGGGCTAACTGACCTAGACACGTTAAAACGAGTTTTATATGAATATCGCTTTGTAAAAGATGCAGGGCGAATAAAAAACAACACTATTACTTGCTCCGCTATGTGGGGCGTAATCCCTGCTTTCAGGTTGGCTGGTGAGGGTAGACTTACGAAAAACAATGTTAGGCTGTGGAGTGCAGCTTCAAGCTATTTTCCCGGCGCAATAAAAATTGATGTTTCAGCAAAAGAAAACTCATTTGTGGTTACGTCACCCACCGCATTTGCACCTTTTGAATCACCGCCAGCAGAATTAAATGCATTTATTGTCTCTCGTGACGGCAAAACCATCATGCGCACGTTCGGCGATTTTCAGCAAGGAAATATCCTAAGCAGCGCATCTGCAAGAGTGTGCTCTGAAAAATACGACATTTGTGTTAGCTCGAACATTCAAGCAAATATTTTCAAGGCCAGCAAACCTACTCTTTTCCTGTTTGTCGCATTAACTGGCTGTTCTTTGGGCTTGTTGGCTTTCTATGCTGCCCACCAATATCGTAGAGTTAGAAACTCACTTTCATATCGTTTAAAATACGCTATTAGAAATGGGCTAATATCAACTACATATCAGCCAATTGTTCATGGCAAGACCGGCAAGGTTTCCGGGTTCGAAGTTTTGGCGCGCTGGCACGATAAGAAATTCGGATCAGTCCCTCCAAATGTCTTCATCCAAAAAGCGGAAACTCTTGGTTTGCAAGAGAAGCTGAACAAGCTGATTGTTAATAGGGCTTTGGAAGAGTGTTCGAGAGGCCTGGCTTGCCATCCGGGAGTATATTTGAGTTTTAACATTGAAACCAAGGACCTGCTGGATGGCGGTCTAATTCGACACATATCAGATACAGCAAGAAGTCACGGCGTATCAGCTAGCCAGATTGCAATTGAAATTCTTGAAGGGGCAACGGCTGAAATTAGCCAGGTCGAACAAAAAATTGAGTCCATTCGAGCTTCTGGTTATAAAGTATTAATTGACGATTTCGGCTCAGGATATTCAAGTCTATCCTATCTGGCCGGGCTCAATGTTGATATTATAAAAATTGACAAGTCGTTCTCAAAAGCTGCTGGAACAGACTCTCCGGCAGCAGTAGTGCTGCAAAAGATTCATGAAATAGCAAAAGCTTTAAACGCAAAAATAATTTTTGAGGGCGTGGAGACGGAAGCTCAGAAAAAAGCAATTCTTGATTTCTGTCCTGATGCACTTGTTCAAGGATGGCTATTCAGCAAGGCATTGCCAATTAGCGAACTTACTGAAAAAGTCAGATCGCAAAGAGCTAGGGGTGAAGCGATGAATTTTGCACATGAATAAATTTTATATTAGCCCTAAAAGGTGCCCAATCTTTGATTGGGTGCGTTTTAGGGCTGGTAGCGATTTAGAGATGGGGCTTCTTTTCGGCAGTGTATCCATTCGGGGTGAAACTGATGCGGTCAATGTGCTCATCAGCCAAGTGAACATCCATGATGAAATGTTTTTCTTAGTAGGCGTTATAGTAATTCTTACGTTTTGACCGATTAGGAAATTATTTACTCGCATTCGCCCATGCTCGTTCAAAAGGAGCTTGTAAATTCCCATAACGTTAAGCATGGATTTACTGGCCAGATGCAGCGAACTAATTCTTAGGCTAATCTCATTATGCTTTGCTTTAAGCTGATCCAAGTCGTGAGCTACTTCCTCAATTTTGCTTAGAATGTATTTTTTGGCCGTTTCCGAGGCATTAGTAAGAATGTCGAAATTGCTTGCTAACGATTTTTCCTGTTGAAGAATTTTTCCAGCTAGCTCTTGCCTTTCATTTTCCAGCGACTTAATATCCTTAGGCTTTGGTATTATTCTGTGAAATGGGATAAGGGATTGGTAGGCAAGGAATATTTCCTCTATTCGTGCATATCTATATCTGACGCCTTTTCATGGTGATGCATACGTGCAGCGCCCAGCCAATGGTAAGTGCTCCATGAACCCCACATTCAAAGCGCTTACCTGATGCCCGATGCTGTACTCCCGATTTCCTTCTGGAGCCAGCCCTGCATGATGCGCCCCGACAGCAAAGTCGAAAAAGTCTACCTCTACCCCAAGCCTGTGGACTTTCGAAAGTCCATCGACGGCCTTACTGCCTTGGTAGAACTGGATATCAAAGTCGCCGTGTTCGACCCCGTGCTCTTCGTCTTCCTCAACAAGGCGCGTAATCGGATCAAAGTGTTGTACTGGGAGCGCAACGGCTTCTGCCTCTGGCTCAAGCGCCTGGAAGCCGAGCGCTTCAAAATGTCGCCTGAGCCCAGCGACGAAGCGATTGTCC
>NZ_BBIS01000052.1 GCF_000730605.1 Pseudomonas monteilii NBRC 103158 = DSM 14164
CCTGGAGAAAACCCATGCCTTTCATCGTTATCGACCGCACCAATGCCCTGGGCCCGCTGCGCACCGTGGAATTCGCCACCGAACCTGAAGCAGATGCCGCCGCGCGAGAACTGCTAAACGCGAACCCTGGAAATGAAGTGCTCACCGCCCACCTGGTCAAGCGTTACTCCGCTCAGGTCAGCGTGACCGTTCAGGAGGCCGAAGCGCTGCCAGTAGAGGAGCCAGCTCAATGAGCACTCCTCGCGGCGTACGCAATTGCAACCCTGGGAACATAGACTACAACCCGCGCAACGCTTGGCAGGGCCAGCTGGGGCTGGAGGAGGGCGTGGCTAAGCCGCGCTTCGCTCGATTCGACCAGGCCGAAAACGGCATCCGCGCCCTGGGCAAGCTGCTGCTGAACTACCGGAGCAAGGACGGTATGCCCGGGGTTGGCCGCCCAGGTATCGACACCCCGCTAGAGTTCATCAGCCGGTGGGCGCCGTCCAGCGAGAACAACACCTTGGCCTACGCCCAGGCCATTGCCAAGCGCCTGGGCGTTGGCGTGCGCGATTCCATCGACATCTCCAAGCCGCAAGTGCTGCGCGAAGCCGTGGTCGGCATCATCGTCCACGAGAACGGCGGCAACCCGTACAAGGCAGAGGTGATCGACGAAGGCATTCGGCGGGCGCTGGCATGACCTGGCTTGGCGCGGTTCCGGCCTGGTGCTGGTGGCTTACTGCTTTGGTACTGATCGCAGGTGGCCAGCAGTACCGGGTGGTGGTTGCCCAAGGCGAAACCGGCACTGCCCGGAGCGAGTTGGCCGACTACCGCCTGCAGGTTGCCGAGCGCGACAGGCGCACCGCGGCCCAAGCCCGACAGGAAGAACAGCGCCGCCAGGCTGTGGCGGATGAGGAGGGTGAGAGTGCACGACAGAAACTGGAACTGGCCCAGGGCCGCGCCGCTGCTGCTGAGTCTGCTGCTGGCGGGCTGCGCGGGGAAATCGACAGACTGCGGGCCGGCCGATCAGCCACCTGCGACACCATCGCTGCCCAGCAGCGCAAGGCAGGAACCTCTGCCGTCGTGGTGCTCGGGGGATTGCTTGAAGACGCTGACCGAATGGCGGGCAGCTGCGCAGCAGCGCTTGAGCGAAGCCGAATAGCAGGACTGGCGTGCGAGGCTGTAGTCGATGGAATCCGCCGTGGCGGTGAGTAGCTATATAAAGGAAGGGAAGCGGTCGGCAGAACGCCGTGGGCGGGCTGGCCTTGGCCAGTGACTTTTGAAGTGACTTCGCTCGGATGCGTCCGGACGCGTGAGGCTTCGTTGCAGCGAAAGCAGGGCCGGAAATCCTGTGTTTTCATGCCGTTACGTAGGCTTGGCATGCATGGGGTGCAAGGGGTCGAGTGTTCGAATCACTCCGTCCCGACCAAAAAACCCTAGAAAACCCAGTCACTTAACGGTGACTGGATTTTTTTATGCCTGATGGTTTTCTGTCTCGCTCGAATTTTGTGCCACTTTTTGTGCCACTGGGCTTTCGTGGCTCCAGATGGCTCATCTGGAGGGTTGTTTCGGGAGATACAGCTCGTGCTGTTCCTCGCCTAGGATAAGCATCTCCAAGACCTTGGTTCTGGATAGCTGGTGCTCTTCAGCAAGCTTGTCCAGGAGCGCATTGACGCTCAGGGGGAGCACAAAGTTGTATTGCTTCTTCTCGACAGCCTTCTCGCGCGTTTTTTGCGTGCTCCAGCGCCTCTTAATTTTGTCGACGTAGAGTTCCTTTTCCTCGTCGGAGGCTCCGCTATGGTCGAAGAACTCCAGCAGCTCAGTGAGCTTTGTAAAGGGCTCGGCGCGCCACGTTAGCCTGGGCTTGTTTTTCTCAAGCCAACTCCATGCCAGAGCGCATTTTGTGCGTTCGTCCTTGTCTTTGAACCAGCTGAAGATCCTGTCTGACCGCGCGTGCTCGGTCCAGGCGTCTGATAGGCGCTTCAATGCACTCTCTTTCTGGCCGAAATCTCTGTCCCAGAGATCGAACAGTGCAATCAGTTGCTCCCTGTCAGTGAGTGTGCGGAAGACACTGCTACGTATTCGCAGTCCTGTTTTATTCCCTGCTTGAGCGGCGAGCCATTTTGGTTGTCGTCCGCTTTTTTCGACCCAGCTGAATGCCTCCTCCGGTAGCAGCTCGCTATCCCGTGCTCGTACTAGGCCCCTCGTGACGCGAGGATTCCTTCTGAGTGCTCTAGCAATTTGGTTTCGCATGGTTTGGCTGTTGAGCTGGCACTCATCCATCTGAATGCTTTCCCTGCTTTCCAGGAAAAGCCATAGCCACGTTACCTCCCGTTCAGTCAGACCCCACCCGGGAAGCTCCTCAGAAAGCAAATCCATCTCATTTACAGCCATTTATCTATTCATTCCTAGCACATAAAAAGTACAAATTAAGTTAATCAGGAGATAGGTAATAGTCAATGAAATGAATCATGAAAGAACATCTGTAGATGATTTATAGATGTATGAAATCTTGTATAACCCAGATTTTACATGGCTTCAACGTAGCTATAGGCATGTAAATGCCAGTAGCAGAACGGTAAGCATTGGCTGAAATTCATGCTTTTTTCGGCAGCTGCGCTTCGTCCGACAAGCATTCAGCTGCTGGGTGATTTTCAGTCAGCTGCTGCTAGCAATGACGTGGTGCTCAGTCAGTTTGTTCTTGCTGGTTAGGGAGGGGCACCCCGGAGGCTTCACGTGCCTTGAGGCTATGTGTGGCGCCCGAGCGGGACTTTCACTGTTCACAGGAGGGCGGGCAAGTGAGCTGCCCCTGTATTGCATTTGTCTGTTGCGGTTGGCTTAGCTTCGGATTCGTCGGCTGCCGCCTGTGCCAGGCCGCCATGATTACTTTCCCGCAATGGATGGCTGCCTCGGGCGTGCTTGCCTACAGGGCTGGCTTTGGGTCGGTTCTTTTTTAAAACCCTTGCACATCCTCTGAGCCATAGAGGAGTGCCTGCTCATGCGTATAATGCGATTGAAAGAAGTAATCGATACGACTGGTCTTGCCAGGTCAACTATCTACAAATACATCGCGGACGGAATCTTCCCGAAACCGGTTAACTTAGCTCCTGCCGGCATGGATATGCCGAGTACCCGAGGCGTGGGGTGGATCCAGTCAGAGGTCGATGATTGGATCCTGGCAAGAATCGAGGAGCGGGATATGGCTGAGGGATCCGCCACACGTCCAAGCAACCATTTGAGCGTCGCCAAGTAAACTTTTCCGCCATGATCGGCTTCGCTGGTCATGGCGCTTATGCCGTTTCTGGTAGGGCTCTGCTCTCAGCTAACTCTCCCAAAGCTCAGTACGGAAAATCTCTCGACAGGCTTGGCAATGTTGCTCCCTATTTCCCGCCCAGGTCTGGAGGGACGGCTCTGGTCAGGGCTGCATCTATTGATATAGCTATTAACTACCAGCTCTTACTAATCGATAGCAACCATCACTACCCATCACTACTGACTACCACCAGAGGGAAAGAACACCAGTAAAAAGAAACACACCACGTGCCTGGTATGCACCAACAACCAATCAGGTACTCACCGATGAACAACCGTAAGCACAACACCCACCTCTCCCAGTCCGACATAGCCCTGCAGATCGAATCACTCGTTCAGGCTATCGAACACAGCGACACTCCTGCATTCCGGATCACGCACAAGCGCTCAGGCTATGAGCAGGTCGAGCAGACCAGACTCTCCCGGTACTTCACCAACGTCCAGCAGATGTACAACCTGTTCGATGATCGAGTGCCGTACGACTACAGCGAGCACCTGTTAGCGTTCCGGGAAGCCTGTGACGACATCGGTCTTCAGCGTTCACCCAATGGTCCTGTCTGCATGAGCGAGACGGAGACGTACTGGCTCAGTCATCACCAGAGCATGAACGTCCTGACCGCACGGATCCGTGAACTGACACGAGAGCAGTGGTATCGGCGTAGGAAGTGGGACCGGCAGCAGTTGGCCAAGCAGCAGGATAGGGAAATCACCGAGTACACGGATGCGATGATGAGCCGATACTCGCGTACCGCGATCATCAGGTTGAACCTGTACTACTGGTCTGAGGCACAAGCCAGGCTACGTATCGAACAAGTGTTCAATCACTTGGATGCCCTGATTACCAAGCACCACCGCCATCCGATCTTCGAGCATCTTATCGGATACATCTACGCCGTTGAGCAGGGGGATCGAAATGACGGCAGGGGTTACCACATCCATGCAGCCTACTTCTTCAATGGCAACATAGTGTGCCGGGATGTCTGTAAGGCAACTAGGATTGGCAAGCTGTGGGAGGAGATCACTCGTCGTCAGGGCTATGCCCACAGCTGCAACCATGATAAGGAACAGTACGGCGACAAGCTAGGCATCGGCCAGATCCATAGGGAGGATCAGTCGAAGCGGCCTAATACCCACGAGGCAATGAGGTACCTGGTCAAGGACGATCAGCACCTGCGCTTGAAGCCTGCGGGGGCTCGCTGTCTGCGCAAGGGGACTCTTAGTCGTTCTCGTCGGTGATGGTTCGGTGCTGCTTGCTGAGCTGGTATGAAAGCTACGGGCCTCGACACCTATGCGTGGTGCCATCAAAATAGCCCTAGTGCCGCTTCCGCTTGATATATCACCCCTCGAAGGTGTTGAACTGGGACGCAAGAATTTTATTCAGCCTTCTCCATTCGGTTCTTGAAATATTGCTGCTAGCCTCAGGGCAACAGTGTCGATTCTACGGTCTGAGTGGCAACGCAGAATATCGTTGAAATGCTCGTCGGTGTTATTGAAGGGATGCCCAGGGGTTAGTTCGAAAGTTTCTCCTCGTGGGTCAGATATATCCCATGATCGGTGGTCCGTGAGCTAGAAGTTGGGCTATTTGCTGGCTGATATAGAGAAAGTGCGTCTGTAA
Organism: Pseudomonas monteilii NBRC 103158 = DSM 14164; assembly: GCF_000730605.1. Lineage (GTDB taxonomy): Bacteria > Pseudomonadota > Gammaproteobacteria > Pseudomonadales > Pseudomonadaceae > Aquipseudomonas > Aquipseudomonas monteilii. The sequence continues at coordinate 4,904 of NZ_BBIS01000052.1, forward strand.
AAAAGCAAAAACCCGGGTCGAACCCGGGTTTTCGGTTGAGTCACTCGGTTGAGTCCTTTTGGGGTATGAATTGAGCAATGCTGCTCTCAGACCGGCGTTGGTTTCTTGGAGGCTTTTTTTTGCGAAGCCAGGTTTAATTGGCATCTATATCCAGTGCTCGCTTGTAACTTATCTGATTTTCAATATTAGTAATATAGCTTTCGATATGTGGAAATGCACCGCTAGACTTGAGCAGATTAAGTGCGCCTTTCACTACAAAACCCAGCATGAAGTCTGCTCCTGTGAGTCTGTCTTCGACTAAAAATTTTTTATTATTCAAGTGATTGTTTAGGTATGAAAAAACTTTGTTGAATTCAATTTCTGCATAGTTCTTGAGGAATTTTAGGTCGGTTCCGGATCGTGTTTCGAACTCATTGAATATTTTAAGTAGGAGCGGGAGCATCGCTGAGCTCTCTGAGAAGTGTATCCATTGTAGGTAGTCAATATATTCTGGACTTTTTTCGTTTGGTGCTAGATGGGGGGCGAATTCTTTAATCAAAACTTCTGTAATCGACCCTGACTCCGCAATTATCTTGCCGTCGAGCTCAATAACCGGAGATTTGCCTAGCGGGTGAATGTCCTTCAGGGTTTCGGGGGCCAGATGGGTTTCTTTATCACGCTGATACCGAATGATTTCATATGGTTGGCCTATTTCTTCCAGTAGCCACAGAATACGAAACGACCTAGAATCATTTAGATGGTGGAGTTTTATCATCGTTATTACGCCTTGTAAGTTATCGTGGGAGGGAAGGTGTGCTTTGTATGAGGGATCTCGGCAGGGGGGGGCAGCAACCGGCGATCAAAATTTTATCTGTCACTAAGCGACCAGTCTACTGGCATGGCAAGCTGAGTGCGGCGATGCCCTTTAGGTTCCCTCCGGATCCACTGAGGTCTCTATCCAGCGGCTTTCCTTCTGGGCACGAGCGAAGGGCGGTTTGAAGGTTCCCCGTTAGCTTCAGGTAGGTGCTTCGCCGTACTGTGCCGCCATGAGCTCGCTGTGTGTGGGTTGGTCTGTATACTGTCTGAGTGTCATCAAGAATGGCTAACAATTCTCTCAGAAATTCACTATAGACGACTGGTCTATTTATTGATACATTAATCCGATGAAACTACGTTACGACGATACGCGTCAGCATCTACTCGATACCGGCCACCGCATGATGGTGGTTAAGGGCTTCACTGGTGTGGGCCTTAACGAGATTTTGCAGGCCGCTAACGTGCCGAAAGGCTCGTTTTACCATTATTTTAAGTCCAAAGAGCAGTACGGCCAGTCGTTGCTTGAGGATTACTTTCGCAATTATTTGGCGAGCATGGATGAGCGTTTTGCCGTCACGGGCAACACGGCTCGCGAGCGCCTGATGGGGTATTGGCAGAAGTGGCTAGACAGCTACTGCGAGCCCTGCGACGACCAGAAGTGCCTGGTGGTGAAGCTGAGCGCAGAGGTAGCTGATCTTTCGGAGCCCATGCGCCTCACGCTGCGCGATGGTGCAGATCAAATCATTGCGCGGATTTCTGAATGTATTGAGCAGGGGCAGCGAGACGGTTCTCTGGCAATGGGCGATGCTTTCCACACTGCGACGGCCCTTTACCAGTTGTGGCTCGGTGCGAGTCTGCTGAGCAAGCTACACCGTAATAGTCGGCCGCTGGAACACGCCATGGCCACAACTCAGACCATTCTGACCTCTGACAACATCTGATGGCGCGGTTGCCCACCTGTTGGTGGGCATTTTTTTCACTGACCAACTAGTCGACTGGTCTAATTCGGGTGATCGAGACAAGCCCAACTTCAGCAACCCCAGGAGTTTGCACATGCCCCAATCAAAGCTAATCAATCGGCGCGTCGTTCTGGCCTCACGTCCCCACGGTGCGCCTCTCGAAGCGAATTTTCGCATTGAGCAAAGCCCCATTCCTGAGCCAGCAGAAGGGCAGGTTCTGTTGCGTACCGTTTACCTCTCACTTGACCCTTACATGCGTGGTCGCATGAGTGATGCACCGTCCTATGCTGCGCCGGTGGAAATCGGTGGAGTGATTGTGGGTGGCACTGTATGCCGTGTGGAGGCTTCGAAAAACCCGGCCTACAAGGTCGGTGACTGGGTGCTGTCCTTTGCTGGCTGGCAGGACTACACGCTGTCCGATGGAAGCGATCTGACCGCGTTGGGTGAGTCGCCGGCGCATCCTTCTTATGCCTTGGGCATCTTTGGCATGCCGGGCTTCACCGCTTATATGGGCTTGCTCGATATTGGCCGGCCGCAGGCGGGTGAAACCCTGGTGGTGGCGGCGGCCACCGGGCCGGTCGGCGCGACTGTGGGGCAGATCGGCAAGATCAAGGGCTGCCATGTGGTCGGTGTCGCCGGTGGCGCGGAAAAATGCCGGCATGCGGTCGAGGTGCTGGGTTTTGATGCCTGTCTAGATCACCGTGCGCCGGACTTCGCCGAGCAACTGGCCAAGGCCTGCCCGGCAGGTATCGACATCTACTTCGAGAATGTCGGCGGCAAGGTCTTCGATGCGGTGCTGCCGCTGCTCAATACCAAGGCCCGAGTGCCCGTCTGCGGCATTATTGCGCACTACAACGATACCGCTTTACCCAACGGGCCAGATCGTTTGCCTGCTTTGATGGGCAGCATTCTGCGCAAGCGTATTCATGTGCAGGGTTTCATTATTTTTGATGATTACGGCCACCGCTACAACGAGTTCTTTAACGATATGTCGAGCTGGTTTGCGCAGGGCCGGATTAAATACCGTGAAGAATTAGTGAGTGGTCTGGAGGAGGCGCCTAAGGCCTTTATCGGCCTGCTCGAGGGGCGAAATTTTGGCAAGTTAGTGGTTCGCGTCAGTGAGGACTGATTGCCGCTTGTTGGGATAACACAGGTTATTGCTCTGCCAGCTCAAGCTCCTTGCTGGTAGGGCTTTTTTATTTAAAAAATCCAGATTGCTAAGTTACAGGCAATGCCTGCAGGGGGAGTTATGCATACACCCAGTAAGCGCTCGCATAAAATAAACGCCATGTTCTGGCGTGTAGTGGTTGGTTGTCTGGGGCTTTACCCAACACTCTTGTTGGTGCTGAGTGTATTAGCCCCGCTGACCCGTGATCTGAGTTTCCCGGTAATGGTGCTGGTGGAAGTGCTGGTATTGGTGCCTGTCACCCAGCTTATTTCCTTTCCATTGGCCGGGTGGCTGGTTGCCCGTTTAAGGCGAATAGATTCGTGAGGGCATGACGCTGTTTAAGTCTGCCTCACGTCGCGCACCCACATGATCAAAGCGATAACCAAGGTTGTCGGCATCAACACTTTAAGCAGAGGAAATACCATGCAAATGTTAATCATTAACGGACAGTCGCAGCAGGTTGACGTTGCCCCCGATATGCCTCTGCTATGGGTCCTGCGCGATGTGCTGGGCCTAACCGGAACCAAGTATGGCTGCGGCATTGCCCAGTGCGGCGTGTGCACCGTGCACCTCGATGGCCAGCCGATTCGTTCGTGCGTGACGCCGATTTCCGCCGTGGCGGGCCGCGCTATCACCACCATTGAGGCCATCGGTGAGACGGTCGTGGGCCAAGCCGTGCAGCAGGCCTGGCTGGCGCATGAGGTGGTGCAATGCGGTTACTGCCAATCAGGGCAGATCATGGCCGCCACGGCGCTGCTGCAGCGCCAGCCGAAGCCCGATGATCAGGCAATTGACGCCGCCATGGCGGGCAATCTGTGCCGCTGCGCCACTTACACCCGGATTCGCACGGCCATTCACAGTGTTGGCCAGGTTGAGGAGGCGTGAGATGAAAAAGCCTAACGAAGTGACTGTTGATATGTCCCGTCGCCGCCTCTTGCAGGGCAGCGGTATCGCCCTCAGTGGCTTGGTGTTGAGTACCTGGCTACCGCCGCTGGTGGCCAAAAGCGCAGCCGCCGAGGCGGCTGCGGCAGGTCGGCTTGGTGATCACTCCGCGGAGGGTTACGGTGCCTTTGTCCGCATTGGCCCCGATGGCGTGGTCACGGTGATCTCGCCGAAAATTGAAATGGGCCAGGGTGCGCAAACCGGTATTGCCATGATGGTCGCCGAGGAGCTGGAAGTGCCCCTGGATCAGGTGGTGATCCAGGAAGCGCCACCGAACTCGGCGCTGTATACCGACAGCCTGATGCAGTTTCAGGCCACCGGTGGTTCGACTTCTACTCGTGTTACCTGGGAGCCGCTGCGTCGGGCGGGCGCTACGGCGCGCATCCTGTTGATCCAGGCGGCTGCTCTGCAATGGCGCGTCGCGCCGAGCCTGTGCCATGCGCAGAACGGCCAGGTGTTTGGCCCCAATGGCCTGCAGGCGGCCTATGGCGACTTGGTCGAGGCGGCTGCGACGCTGCCATTGCCCGACGCAGTGCCGCTGAAAACCCCCGAGCAGTTCAAGTTGCTGGGCACCCCCGCGCAGCGTCTGGATACGCCTGCGAAGGTCAACGGCAAGGCGCACTTTACCATCGACCTGCAAATCCCCGGCATGCTGGTGGCCTCCAGTATCACCTGTCCGGTGTATGGCGGGCGGCTGCTCAACGTTGATGACAGTCAGGCGCGACGAGTGCCTGGGGTGCGCGACATCGTGCGCCTGGACAATGCCGTGGCCGTCACCGCGAGCAACTTCTGGACCTGTCAGCAGGCCATCAGGGCGCTGAAGATCGAGTGGGACCTCGGCCCACATGCCGCGATTGGTTCAGCGCAGTTGGACCAGGAGCTGCTCGTCGCCAGTAGCCGTGATGGCGTGGTCGCCAAGCGCAGCGGCGACATTGAGCAAGCCAAGCAGCAATCGGCTAGCCAGTTCGAAGCGGTTTACGAGCAGGCGCTGTTGTCCCATTCGCCGTTTGAACCCATGAGTTGTGTGGCCCATGTGCGCAAAGATGCCTGCGAGCTGTGGGTCGGCACCCAAGTGCCGGTGTTTGCCCAGCAGACGGCCGCCCAAGTCACCGGGTTGCCCGTGGAAAAAATCCAGGTGCACAACCAATTGATCGGTGGCGCATTCGGCCGGCGTCTGGAGTTTGATTTCATCACCCAAGCGGTGGCCATCGCACGCCAGGTCGATTACCCGATCAAGCTGATCTGGAGCCGTGAGGAGGACATGACCCACGACCTCTACCGGCCGCTGTATGCCGACCGTATGCAGGCCGCCCTCGACGAGCAGGGACGGCCGCTGGGTTGGGAGCACCGCATCGCCGGCGCCTCGATTCTCGCCCGTTATGTCGGCAGCTTGCCGCCCAATGGCGTGGATAGTGATGCCGTGGAAGTGGCGGTAGACCCTATCTACAGCCTGGTGCATTTGCAGGTTCGTTATATCCGCCAGGAGCCGAGCGTTGTGCCCGTGTCCTGGTGGCGCGGCGTGGGCCCGCTGCGCGGCACCTATGCCCTGGAGTGTTTTATTGATGAGCTGGCGCACAACGCCAAAGCCGACCCGGTTGCCTACCGCCTGGAACTGATGGCGGAGCAGCCACGAGCCCAGGCGGTGCTGCGTTTGCTGGCCGAAAAGACTGACTGGAATAAGCCGTTGCCCGCAGGGCAGGGCCGTGGTGTGGCGGTCAGTGCGGTGTTCGGCAGCTATGTGGCGACCCTGGTTGAACTGGAGATGCACGGCGACTTGGGCATACGCATCAAGCGGCTGGTCAGTGTGGTGGATTGCGGCTTTGCGACTAACCCGACCTCGGTTAAGGCGCAGATCGAGGGCGGCACGCTGTTCGGCTTGTCCGCCTCGCTATTCAACGAAATCCTCATCGAAAACGGCCAGGTGCAGCAGACCAACTTCCACAACTACCGGCAGCTGCGCATCAGCGAAGCGCCGGCGGTGGAGGTGCACCTGCTGCCTAGCCTGGAAGCACCGGGTGGCGTGGGGGAGGCGGGTACGGCATTGATTGGCCCGGCCCTGGTGAATGCCTTGTACGCGGCCTCGGGTCAGCGCATCCGTCGCCTGCCGCTGAGCCGCTTCGGCTACTACCCGGTTTAAGGAGCACTTGATGAAATTAATAAGCAACCTACTGACGCTCGCCAGCGCGGCTCTGCTGGCGCAAGCGGCCTATGCGCAAGAGGACTTGCTGGCTAAGGGCGAATACCTGACGCGCGCTGCCAACTGTGTGGCTTGCCATACCGTGCCTGGCGGTCAACCCTTCGCCGGTGGTGTTGAGTTCAAGCTGCCGTTCGGCTCGCTGTTTTCGCCCAACATTACCCCGGACCCGCAAACCGGCATCGGTGCATGGACCGATGACGAGTTCGTCAGTGCGCTGCAGACCGGCATTGGCCGTGACGGCAAGCACTACTACCCGGCGTTTCCCTATACCTCCTACAGCAAAATGTCGCGCGATGACATCCTCGCGATCAAGGGTTATCTCGACAGCCTGCAACCGGTCGAGCAAGCACCGCGCGAAAACCACATCGGCTTCCCGTTCAATCAGCGCTGGGGCATGGTTTTCTGGAATTTGCTGTTCCTTAACGATGAGCCATTTCAGGCGGACAGCCAGCGCTCTGCTGAGTGGAATCGCGGCAAATACCTCGTCGAAGGGCCGGGTCACTGCGGCGAATGCCATTCACCGCGCAACCTGTTTCAGGCTGTCAGCAGCGAGCGCTCGCTGGCCGGTAATCTGATCCAGGGTTGGAACGCCTACAACATCAGTGCCGACCCCGTGCACGGCATTGGTGCCTGGCCCACGGACGTGCTAGCTGGCTATTTGAAGGATGGCGCAGCGCCAGGCCTGGGTTTGTCTTCAGGGCCCATGGCGGAGGTGGTGGAAAACAGCTTGCGCCACCTGACTGACGCTGACCGTCAGGCGATTGCAGTGTTCCTCAAGGACTCGCCACCGCGCAGTGAAGGCGTGCCTCGCCCGCAGCAGGTCACGCTTGCAGAACCGGGCAGCGGCAGTGCACTCGGCAACAAGCTGTTCGCCGAAGCCTGCGCCAGTTGCCACCGCTGGGACGGCACGGGCAACCAGAGCCAGACGGCCATGCTGCTGGGCTTGAAGACGGTCAACGATCCGGCCGCCAGCAACTTGCTCGGCATTCTGTTGAGTGGCCACGGCGCCGCCGACGCCCCAGTGAATCGGCGTATGCCATCGTTCGGCAACATTTATACCGATCAAGAGTTGGCCGCGTTGAGCAGCTTTATGTTGCAGCGTTTCGGCGAGAGTGGTGCGCAGGTTTCGGTGCCGGCTGTGGCTAAGCGCCGGACCGAGTCCCTGCATTGAGCGGAGGTTCTGCATGTCGGGCCTGAACACATTGCTGGATGCGCTCCTGGCCGAGCGCGAGGCTGGCCGCGAAGCGGTGCTTGCGACTGTAGTCAAGGTCGAAGGTTCGGCGTATCGGCGGCCCGGTGCGCGCATGCTGGTGTCGCGCTTCGGCCGGCCCGAGGGCACCATCAGTGGCGGCTGCCTGGAGGCGGAAGTGGCGAAAAAGGCTTGGTGGCTGACCGAAGCCGGGCCGGCGCTGCGCAGCTACAGCACCGCAGAGGCGGATGACGCCAGCGAGGAAGCGCTGAGCTTCGGCCTGGGCTGTAACGGCAAGGTTCACGTGCTGTTCGAGCGCCTGCCGGCCGGCCCTTGCGCCTTGGTCGATGCTTTGCTCAGCGTGCGCGACCGCCAGCAGCCTGCGGCCATCGCCACGGTAATCGTCAGCTCGGGCGCGGCTGCGCCACGCTTAGGCGAGCGTTTGTGCTTGATGCCTGGGCAGGAGGCCGCGGGCGAGTTGCTGCGCTCGGTGCTGGTTGAGCAAATCAGCGCCGACCTGCAGCAGACCTTGCTGCGCGGCAAGTCATCCCGTGGTCTCTACCCGAATGGTCTCGGCGAAGTGGAAGTGCTTCTGGAGTACTTGCCGCCGGTGCGGCGTCTGGTGATCTTCGGCGCGGGCCATGATGCCCAGCCGCTGGTGCGCATGGCCAAGCTGTTGGGTTGGCATGTGACGGTGATCGACGGCCGGGCGCACTTTGCCCGGGCCGAGCGTTTTGCCGAGGCTGACCAGGTGCTGGTCGGCGATGTAGAGCAGCCTTTCGATTACCACGAGCTGGTGCGCGGGGCTGCGGTGGCGGTGATGACCCACAGCCTGGTGCAAGACGCGCATTGGCTAAAGGGTGTGTTGCACAGTGAACCCTGCTATGTCGGTCAGTTGGGGCCGCGTGAGCGCACCGAGCGCTTGTTGGCCGGCATCCACGAACAATTGGCTAAACCACAGGACGAGCTGCCGGGGCTGGAATGTTTGCATTATCCGATCGGCCTGGACCTGGGTGGCGACACCCCGGAAAGCGTGGCCATGGCGGTGCTGGCGGAAATTCAGGCAGTGCTCAACGGCCGCAATGGCGGCAGCCTGCGCTTCAGATCTGCGAGCATCCATGACAGCGACCCTGTGCTGAAGGCTGGCCGGGATCAAACGGATGTTGCGGCAGAAGGTTGTCGGCTGGTGGCCGTGCAGCGTTAACAATTTATCAACCGAGGAACCCATCAGCATGAGTCAAGCCATACGCGTTGTAGCGATACTGACAGCCAAGGCAGGCAAAGAGTCGCAGGTCGAGCAGATTCTGCGCGCCTGTGTGCAGCCATCGCGCGCCGAAGACGGCTGCCTGTCTTACGTCCTGAATCGCTGTATTGAACAGGCCGGGCGTTTTGTCTTCGTCGAGCGCTGGGCCAGCCATGAGGCGATAGCGCGCCATCGGCAGATGCCACATTACACGGCCATGGCCAATGCCTTGGGCGAGCTGCTAAGCGATCGTCAGGTTTATGTGCTTGAAGCGCTGGCGGAGGACATCGAACCCGCCATTGATCCCCGTACGGGCGTTGTCGGGTGATAGTTGATCGACATGGTCGGCGTTTTCGCAAACTTCGTCTGAGCCTGACTGCCGCATGCAATTACGCCTGCACCTACTGTGTGGCCGATGGCCGTCGCTTGGTGGCCGCACGCGATGAGCTGACGGCCGCGTCGATGCTGCGTGCCGTCGAGTTGCTCAGGGATGTTGCAGGGGTTGAGGAACTGCGCATTACCGGCGGCGAGCCGCTGCTGAGTGACCGGCTGGAGCCCTTTCTGCAGGGCATAGGTAAGCTGGCGTTGCAGGACATTAGCCTGACCACCAATGGCCAGTTGCTGGCCGGCAAACTGCCGTTATTGCGCAGCGCCGGCATCCAGCGGCTCAATGTGTCCCTCGATACGCTCGACCCGAGTGCCTTCCGCACGATCGCCAAGGGCGGCGACCTGCAGACGGTGCTCAACGGCATTGAGCAGGCGCGCCAAGCCGGCATGAGCATCAAGATCAACATGGTGCCGATGCGTGGTAGCAACCTCGATCAAGTTTTGCCCATGTTGGCGTTCTGCCTTCAGCAGGGCTACGAGTTGCGTTTTATCGAACTTATGCGCATGGGCCATCTGGCCCAGCATGCACAGGCTTTTCGTACCCAGTTCGTCGGCCAGCGCGAGCTGCTGGAGCTTATCGGCGAGCGTTATGCCTTCACCCAGGCTGAGGCGCCGGTAGACTCCACCGCGCTGCGTTATAGCGTTGGCGAGCGCGGGGCGTTCGGCATCATTGCCAACGAAAGCGCGCCCTTTTGCCGGAGCTGCAGCCGTCTGCGCCTGTCGTCTACCGGCAGGTTATACGGATGCTTGTCATCCAATCGCGGGCACTTTATGGGCACGCTGTTGGATCTGCCGACTGAGCAGGCACAGCCGCAGCTGACCGCGTTGCTCGGCCGTGCGCTGGCGGACAAGCAGGACGCTACGTTTACCGGCAGCGCGCTGATTATGAAATCGGTGGGTGGCTGAGGTCGTCCGGCCTGTCGACGTCCCGCAGAATGCCGTGGTCATCGAGCGTCACGGCAATCACCTGTTGCGCATGGCTGGCGATCAAACCCTTGGCCCCATTCTCGCCTTGCAGTTGCATCAGCTCCGGCCAGAAGCGCCGGCCGAACAACACCGGGTGGCCGCGCTGGCCCTCGCAGTAAGCCACGACGATATGTTCAGCGTCGGCCTGCGCTCGCAGTTGCCGCAGGGTGGCGGCAGAAATCCACGGCATATCTCCAAGCAGCACCGCCACCGCAGTGGCCTGCGAGTGTGCCAGGCTCTGGATGCCGGCAGCCAGGCTTGAGCCCATGCCCTGTTTGGCGTGGGCCGCACGTACCAGCTGAACGCCAGGCGGAATAGCCAGGGCCTGGGCATCGTCCTCGGCTTTTAGCACGACTCGAACATCGCTGAAGGCTTCTTGCGTGCGCAGCACTGTTGCGCGTAGCAGGCTGTTGCCGTCGGCCAGCTTGGCGCAGCGTTTGTCGCTGCCGAAGCGCTGCCCGGTGCCGGCGGCGAGTACCGGGCCGATACACTCAGGGTTGTGGCGCGGTTCTGTCATGTTGAAATTCTATGCTGCCCCCTAAAGAAGGTTGGCCGTAGAAGAGCACTTGAAGGGCTTCGCGTCCCTCTCTGGAATGTGCTCTCTTTTGCGTATACAGCCCCTGGTTTCAGCGTTGTCAAGTGGCAGTTTTGCTATAGGAGCGATTTTTCCGCGCACCGCATCACTGGTAATGCTTTTCGATCACTCGAAGCTTCGGATGATCTGATCGTTATTTGGTCAGATTGCTGTTTTTGACATCGGCAAAGACTGAAATCAGTCAGAAATACAAGGGTTGCAGCCCTAGATTCTTTCTTGCAGCGCCTTGAAGAAGGCATCGATATTCCCATCGTGGCGTTTGTAGTAGGTCCAGGGGCCGATCCGCTGCGATGTCACCAATTGCGCGCGCTGTAGAGCTGCGAGATAAAGCGATGTCGTTGACTGCGAGAGGCCCGTGCGCTCTTGGATGATACTGACGCACACACCTACCGTTTCTGGGTCGACCTCCTGCTCAGGAAAGACTGTCCTGGGATCCTTGAGCCAATTGAGGATGGCAAGGCGCATCGGGTTCGCCAATGCTTTCAGGGCTTCGTTGACGTCAATAGTCATGAATTTTTTGATACCTGTTTTTTACGATATCTAGATATCTTCCTGGTTCGCGCATCAAATTGGAAGGCTTCGCCGTGATCTCTGCGCGCCTGCCCGTCGCAATGACTGGCTGGTCTGGACTGGAATCCTATTGTCCTGTCAGGTAGAACTATCGGGCACCTGTGCGCCGAATTGCGGGACGATATGCTTGCCAATTTCCTCGATAACCTCTGCTGCGGGGCGTTTACCATACTTGAGGTTCAGGATGACGTGATCTACACCGATTTCCTGAAGTGTATCCAGCAAGGTCCGAAGGTGGTTACGTCCTAGTCGGAATCCTAGATGGATATGCGAGGGCGGCGTGGATGGGTGTTCGTCCAGGTTGATATAAAGCGATTGCAAGAACGGCTTGTAGATAGTGTCACACTGTTTAACTATTTCCTGTCTCCAATCCTCCACGATCAGTCGCTGTATTTTTGGCGGACGTGGATAGTTGATCCATCCATGGCTTTCACGTGCGATCCAATCGAGCGGCTGGCGGCTGTGTCCGGTTACGAATAGCGGTATTTCCCGAGTCGTAGGTTTGGGAACGAGGTCGGCCCCCAGTAACTCGCCGTGACTCCAGCGAATGGGCTCGAAGTGTGTTCGATGGGCTTGGCGTATCACATTGAAGTTTTCTTGAAAGGTCTCGCCACGCTTTTCTGGATCAATGCTGAATGCGGGAAACTCCACGGGACGATCGCCAGAGGCTACTCCCAGGAGCAAGCGACCTCCGCTCAACTGATCAATGCTCGCTGCGGCCTTTGCCGTGTGCAAGGGATTACGCAAAGTAAGGGCGATGGAGGCGGTGCCTAGTGCGATTTTTGTTGTATGGGCTGCGATGTAGCCCAGATACACCCAAGGGTCGAAAACCTGGCCGACATCACCGAAGCTTGGGTCCCTGAGCGGGACGTCGCGAAACCAGAGCGCCGAAAAACCAAGTGCCTCTGCACGTTTGGCCAGCGCGACCTGATCCAGCATGCGCGGTGTGTCACCCTCGAAAGCCTCCAGGGGAAAGAACAGCCCAAGGCTTAGATGACCCTGCCTGAAGGTCCGTTTGAATCCCCTATGCTCTTGGTAGGGGATCGTGCTCGGTTGGTACATGCTTAACTTCCTCGGTCAGCAAACGCTGAGCCACGCCCCTGAGTTATGGGGCGTGGCATTGAGCGTTTAGGATTTGTAAGTCGGGTAGTCGGTGTAGCCCTTATCGGTACCGCCGTACATGCTGCTTGGATCAACTGGGTTAAGCGGCCAGTTGTTGGCGATACGAGCGGGCAGGTCGGGGTTCGCAATGAAGGGGCGACCAAAAGCGATCAGGTCGCCCCAGCCAGCTTTTATCACGCGATTTCCTCGTTCAGCGGTGTACTTGCCGGCATAGAGAATCTTGCCGCTGAAGGACTTACGAACATCTTCCCGGAACGTCTCAGGCAGCTCGGGGGCGTTTTCCCAATCGGCTTCGGCGAGCGACAGGTAGGCAATGCCCACTTCCTCGAGGATCTTCACGGCCTCGATGTAGGTTTGATGAGGATCATCTTCGACCAGACCAAGGTAGACGCGGTCTTCGTCTGTGGTCGCGAACAGCGGGGCGAAGCGAACGCCAACGCGCTCCTTGCCGACAACACCAGCAACGGCGAGGGTGATTTCGCGCAGGAAGCGAAGACGGTTCTGCAGCGAACCGCCATATTCATCATCACGCTGGTTGGTATGGGCCGAAATGAACTGGTTTACCAGGTACCCGTTCGCGCAGTGAAGCTCCACCCCGTCAAAACCTGCGTCCAAAGCATTTCGGGCTGCTTGGGCGTAGAGCGCAACCAGTTCCTTTACCTCCGCGGTGGACAGAGCTCGTGGGGTCGAAGGGTCGGTCAGTGTACCCGTGCCGGGGCCAGTTTCGATGAACACCTTGACGTTGTCCGCGCGGATGGCTGATGGCGCGATGGGCGCTTCACCACCGGGTTGCAGCGATGTGTGCGACACGCGACCCACATGCCAAAGCTGAGCAAAGATGACCCCCCCTTCGGCGTGAACAGCGTCGGTGACCTTACGCCAGCCTTGTATCTGTTCCGGGCTATGAATGCCGGGTGTCCAGGCATAACCCTGTCCTCGGGGTTCGATCTGTGTGCCCTCGGTCACCATGAAGCCAGCACCGCTGCGCTGACGGTAATACGTGGCCATCAGGTCGTTCGCAATATTGCCGGGTTGGGAGCTGCGTGAACGCGTCAGTGGCGGCAGAACGATACGGTTCTTGAGGGTGTATGGGCCCAGCTGAGTGGTTTTGAAAAGTTCTGATTGTGCCATTTTGTTTACCTGCATATCTAAAATAGTCGATGTCATGGGTCAAAAAATATGGATCAACGAGGTCGGAAGAGTCCGAGCGGTCCAGGTCACGAAGGCGCGCTGTGCGCCCTGCACCGCGCGGGCGACGTCGGCAGCTGTGGCGTTGATAATGTCGAGGGCTTCACCGTATTCGTCCGAAACTCACTGGTTGTCAATAAACAGGCCGTAGCTGCTGTCGGGAAGGTGATTCGGATGGGTATCGCTGGAATCTTTCATGGGACTACCTCCTGGGGTTTCTAGCGCGGTTATCGGTAGGCTATTCTCGATATTCATATATGTCAATATATTAATATTGATGCCGGCACGTACGCATGGTTCCACGCCCTTGCAGCTCACTTCTGGATCAGCTGGGAGCGCGCCGTGCTTCGCGCCAGGGTTGCCTATGCAGCCAGCTCCCTTGATTTTTTCATCAAGGAGGCTGGTTGCATCGACGAACACATCGACCACCCGCACCGGGTTGGTGTCCGCGACGTAGTCATCCAGGCTCTCGGGCAGCAGCGTGCTTTGGCCTCGATGTACTCCCTGGATAAAGCGCTTCATGGGCCGCCCCTGCTGAGTCTGAATCCTTCAAATCACAGCAAGGTCGATGCCAACGTTTTTACACAGCCTGGGCCAATAGCGGACGATTGGCTGGCAGGTATGCATCGCTATGTCCCCAGGCCTTGGGGAAATAGCTCGGGGTTTGAGAAAGCCTGCTTAAGATGGTCGTACACCAATCGCACCCGCTTCGATACAGGACCCTGCTGCGGGCGGTATATGAACAGATCCCATGGTGCTGGAGCGTGATCAGCCAAAACGGCAACCAGCTTTCCTGACCGCAGATGAGGCTCAGCCAGATAGGCAGGAATTTGGCCAAAACACATGCCTGCCAGGGTGGCTTCCAATTCCGTATCTGGATCATCACAGATAAGCGCTGGCTGCCTGGGCGTGAATGTTTGCCCGTCGGCAAATAGCCAAGGCCAAGGGCGACCATTTTTCTGGTCGATCAGGACTGAAAGTGGCAGCTGAGCCAAGGCATCCAGAGATCCAGGTATTGCCTTTTGCTCTATTAGCGCCGGGCTTGCGACAACGTAAAACGGCACGGGAGCTAAGGCCCGTGCGACGTAGCGCCGGTCGCGAATAACACCCACCCTGATGCCAATATCGATATGCGCCTCAACGGCATCGGTCATCTGATCTTCCAGGCGGAGATCGAATTGCAGGTCTGGATGTGCTGCGGCCAAGGGCTGAAGAAACGGTATTAAGAAGCGCCTGCCAATAGCATGTGGAGCCGTGATCCCCACCCTCCCTGACAGCTCAGGTTCCATCCTGTGCGACCGGAATAGCGTGTCGAAATGCTCCAGAGCTGATCTGGCATCTTTGGCGTAATCCTGACCGAAAGCAGTGATGCTCACCTGGCGGGTATTACGGTGAAACAGCGATTCGCCAAGCTCCGTTTCCAGGGCTTGAATGGCTCGGGTAACCCCTTGCGGGGAGATACCTAATCGGGTTGCCGCTTCGCGGAAGCTACCTGCCTCTGCTGCTGTGCAAAAAATCCTGACCATCTCCATGCGGTTAAGCATGTTGCCCTCCCATTTATTCCATATTCAGGAATAGCTTAATCCAATCATTTCCATTTATTGAGATCAATCATGGGGCTAAGGTTTGTGCACTGCCAGGTTAACCAGCCATGGCGAAGTACAAACCCGCCGATGAGGTTCTCAACATGAGCAATAACATTTCTGGAAAAGTTGTCGTTATCACCGGCGCCAGCAGTGGCTTGGGTGAAGCGACTGCACGCCACCTTGCTGCGCTTGGCGCGCGCGTAGTGCTGGCCGCACGCCGCAAAGATAAACTCGACGCATTGGTGACTGAGCTGACCAATGCAGGTGGTCAGGCAATCGCGTATCAGACCGATGTCACCTCTCAGGAAGAGGTCAAAACGCTCATTCAAGGTGCCGTGGACACCTACGGGCGCATAGATGTACTGGTCAACAATGCCGGGCTGATGGCGATTGCACCGCTCAGTGATGCTCGCACTGACGAGTGGGATCGCATGATCGACATCAACATCAAGGGGCTGCTGTACGGAGTCGCGGCTGCATTGCCGGTCTTCCAGAAACAAAACAGTGGCCACTTCATCAACATCGCATCGGTTGCAGGCCTGAAGGTATTCAGCCCTGGCGGCACGGTGTACAGCGGCACCAAGTTTGCTGTGAGGGCCATCTCCGAAGGACTGCGTCACGAAGTCGGTGGCAGCATTCGCACCACGACTATCGAACCGGGTGCCGTGGACTCCGAGTTGAAATTCGGCAGTTCCCACCAGCAGAGCCGCGACTTCGTGGTGGACTTCTACAAGCAAGCAATTCCCGCCGAATCCGTCGCACGGGCTATCGCCTTTGCGATTGAACAGCCTGCTGACGTGGATGTTAACGAGATCGTTCTGCGCCCAACCGTGCAGGAATTCTAATGAGTTGAGGGCCTGTCGCTTCGGCGTCAGGCCCCGCTTATCTGGAGTGAAAAGCGGTGAGTGCCACATGGCCCGGAAGAAAAGAAGCAAGCGCTCGATGCAGGTGCTGAATGCCCTGCAATTCTTCAGCAGCTTGCAGCTGTTCGTGGGGCTGACAACGGATTGATGGCAACGGTTATGGAGAGCTATCTACGGGAAGAGTTTCCCAGTAGCGAAATCAGGAGCGATTCGCAGAACAAGTCCATTGACGAGACCATCTCCATCGTCCGCTCCTACCTGCGGTAGAGGCACCAGGGTGCCCTCGGTGAGGGAAAGTTTAGTTAGCTAGTAAAGGAAGCGACATCATGAAATCACGTGCAGCAGTTGCCTTCGGGCCTGGAAAGCCACTGGAAATCGTCGAGATCGACGTCGAGCCGCCGCGCAAGGGCGAGGTGCTTGTCAGGATCACGAATACCGGCGTTTGCCATACCGACGCCTTCACCCTGTCGGGCGAGGACCCGGAAGGCGTGTTCCCGGCGGTGCTGGGCCATGAGGGCGCCGGCATCGTGGTCGAGGTCGGCGAGGGCGTGACCTCGGTCAAGCCGGGTGACCACGTGATCCCGCTGTACACCGCCGAGTGCGGTGAGTGCCTGTTCTGCAAGAGCGGCAAGACCAACCTGTGCGTGGCGGTGCGCGCCACCCAGGGCAAGGGCGTGATGCCCGATGGCACCACCCGCTTCAGCTACAACGGCCAGCCGATCTACCACTATATGGGCTGCTCGACCTTCAGCGAATACACGGTGGTGGCCGAAGTCTCGCTGGCCAAGATCAACCCGGACGCCAATCCCGAGCATGTCTGCCTGCTGGGCTGCGGCGTGACCACCGGCATCGGCGCCGTGCACAACACGGCCAAGGTGCAGCCGGGCGACTCGGTGGCCATCTTCGGCCTCGGCGGCATCGGTCTCGCTGCGATTCAGGGGGCACGCCAGGCCAAAGCGGGTCGCATCATCGCCATCGATACCAATCCGGCGAAGTTCGATCTGGCTCGTACCTTCGGCGCGACCGAATGCCTCAATCCGAAGGACTTCGACAAGCCGATTCACGAGGTTCTGATCGAGATGACCGGCTGGGGTGTCGATCACACCTTCGAGTGCATCGGCAACGTCGACGTGATGCGTTCGGCTCTGGAAGCTGCCCACCGTGGCTGGGGCCAGTCGATCGTCATCGGCGTGGCTGGTGCTGGCAAGGAAATTTCGACCCGCCCGTTCCAGTTGGTCACCGGTCGCACCTGGAAGGGGTCGGCTTTCGGCGGGGTCAAGGGGCGCACCCAACTCCCGGGCATGGTGGAAGACGCAATGAAAGGCGAGATCGATCTCGCCCCGTTCGTCACCCACACCATGGGCCTCGACGACATCAACAAGGCCTTCGACCTGATGCATGAAGGCAAGTCGATTCGCACGGTGATCCACTACTGACCGCCCACTTGTGCAGCAGAATTTCCCGCAGCTTCGACCAATGCTCATCGCTGAGCAGTAATCGGGGCATTGCAAGCTCGTATCGATGTTGGGTCAGAGCTTCAACGATACGGGCTTGCTCTTATAAATCAATGGGTTAGCGCGAAATGGCAACAGACCCTAGCAAACCAGTTCAAATAACGTGGCGCAGTAGTTTTGTCAGGTCCAAATGCGCCGTTTGGCCTGCGTCAGTTTCCCGGCGGTCTCCAGCTGTACATACACCAAACGCCTCTGGTCATCCACCGCGTCGCAACTCCCTGACACCTCTGCCCAGCTTGCGGCGCAACAGGGCCCGCAGGGTCACCCCATCCGAGTACCCGACCTGTGCGGCGACTTGGTCGACGCTCGCGTTTCCGGTGCGCAAGAGATGGACGGCATGCTCCACGCGCAGGTCCTGAAAATACGACAGGGGTGTCTTGCCCAAAACGCTTTGCAGCCGCCGCGCCAAGGTGCGCTCGCTTGTGCCCGCGGCGCTGGCCGCCTCGGCCAGGGAGAACCCCTTCGCGAGCTGACTTCTGGCCCAGCACTCGAAGCGCTCCACCATCGGGTCGGTATGCGCAAGGTGGTCGGGAATCACGAACTCGGCTTGCGAACTGCGTGCCTCGACCAGCAGATAGCGTGCCACCAGGGCCGCCAGCGCCGGACTGCGCTCCCGGATGATGCGCAAGGCCAGGTCGACGTGGGCCAAAGCGGCACCAGCGGTGGTGAAGCGTGTCGAGTTCACGATCATGCGTGACTCGTCCAGCTTGACGTTCGGATAGCGCTGCCGAAACATCGGCCCCAGCCACCATGACGTCGTCGCACGATGCCCATCAAGCAGGCCGCTCTCTGCAAGCAAGAAGCTACCGGAGCAAGCGGCACCTAGGTGCGCGCCAGCGGTGGACCACTGCTGTAGCGCCGCGACCGCGTCGGGCACGTCGGGGCGTGTGAGCCGAGCCGAGAGCGTGTCAGGCATCTTGTCGCCAAACGCGGGCACGAGCACGACGTCTGGTTTCGGCACACTACGCGCAGGGACCACGGGGACCGTCAAGCCTTGCGCAGTTCGGATGCGATGCCGCACGCCCACCAGCGTGAGCTCTATGTGCGCGGGAGTCTGTGGCAGCGAGCCCGCCATCGCATTGGCCAAGCCCACTGTGTCGGTGAGCGCCGCAAGCCCCAGATCAAACACGCCATCACAAACAAGGATGTGGAGTTTCATGGCAACAATGATATCAATGTTGTCATTATTGTCTATAGAGATGGCTGTCATGACGACTTAGACTGCAGGCTCATTGATCCATTCACCTAACCCATTCACCCAAAGGATTACAGTATGACCAAGCTCGCCCTGTTTGTTCGCCTCGAAGCCAAACCCGGCCAGGAGGCTGCGCTTGCCGACTTCCTGGCCAGCGCACTGCCGCTCGCCAACGCCGAGTCCGGCACCACTGCCTGGTTCGCATTGAAGTTTGGCCCTTCGACGTTCGGTGTGTTCGATGCCTTTGCCGATGAGGCAGGTCGCCAAGCACATCTGAACGGCCAGATCGCCGCGGCCTTGATGACCAACGCCGCGACCTTGCTCAGTTCTCCGCCCAATATCGAGAAGGTCGAACTGCTTGCAGCCAAACTGCCTGCATGACAACCCGGCCTTGACCCAATCAGGTCGCGCTGCAGGATGGGGGGGCACAAGCTCTACGCAGCGTCCCCCCCCCCTCGATTGCACTTGCCCAGGGAGCTACCTTCCACAGCGACGGGGGGCAATATTGCAGCCAGAACTTCCAAGCTGCGTCAGCAAGCAGGGGCAACATCAGGGCTGGCTGTGATGTTCCGATTCGTCGGGTAGTTATCGAGAAGTACCGACTGTTTGCAACGTGTCGGTATCGAGAGCCGTCTGGGCGAGCCAGATTTCCGGCCCATTGGAAGTCCGCAGTCCGCAAGCGCGGATCGATCGAGCGATTTGTTGAAAATCAACGACCTAGCATCGGGTCGTTCGGGCTAGTGAGGGTTTCTGGGGGGGCGTACCGATTCGAACTCCTGCAGGGGCTCGGTGGGGTGGAACCCTGCGCCAAACCTATGTAACTCAGCGCCTTGCGACCGCTGCAAACTCCTGCGGAAAGGTGCGGAATCCGGACCTTGATGCCCGCAATCCTACCAGTTCTGCCCTGGTCGGGTCACCAACCGAGCGCATCAGACAGGGCGCCAGTTCTATTCCCGTTTGGGAATTGAACCCGCGTCAGCATCCACTCATCCGACGTTCGATCAGGCGGTGACGAACCGCTCCCGAAATGCTCGCCGGACCTGGTCGTAAGGCACAGGGCTGGTGGCGTGCGGGACCAGCGCGCTTCTGTCGCCGATGAGGTCGTTGATCCGGTAGGTGCAGTTTCCGGAGGGGTGCAGCATGCCGGCAATCACCCGGTCGGGATTCAGAACCCGCTCCTGGATCAGGCGTTCCAGCACGCTCTGGACCTACGGCCCCAAGCCAACGAACATGGCATCTTTCAGTTCTTCGACTTCCGCCGCGAAGTGCTACAGCAGGTACTTCCTCAGCAAGGGGTGCTTGGTCATATCCGGTGAGCCACGGTAATCGTCGTCCTTTACGAATACCGGATAGCGCAGACATTGATTTTCGTGCGTTAGAGAGGGCCTCGCTGCCCAAAAGCCTCACGCGCAAACTCCAAGAAGCTGCGCAGCTTTGGAGTCATTCTTCGGTCAGGGGCATAGAGGATGTGCATTGCGGTATTCGGCACCGGGTACTGCGGCAACAGACGCACCAGTGTCCCATCGCGCAGTGCATCGCTAACCAACTCTATCGGCTGTAGAACCACGCCTAGACCAGCTACAGCCGCTGCCAGCAGTGGATCACCTTGATTGATCGTTAATTTGCTTGTAATAGGAACATCTATACGCCCCTCCGGGCTGTCGAAGCTCCAGTGTGAGCGGCCATCAGAATAGGTAAACCCCAGACATTCCTGCTGCTGTAGATCCCACGGATTGATGATGGGAGGGCGACGTGCAAGATAGGACGGCGCAGCGCATAAAACCATCTGATAGGGCTCCAGTGGCAATGCCTTCAACCCACTGCTCGCCAGCTCGCCGATGCGAAATACCACGTCGTAACCATCATCAACGATATCGACCAGTTCGTTCGATAACGTTAGGTCAACAGACACCTGAGGATACCGAACCATGTATTCCAGCAGGCGTGGCGAAAGCGTGCGGATTCCGAACGTGACCGGCGCGTTGATGCGAAGGCGGCCGCTTGGTGTGCCCCGAGTGAGGGCAGCAAGGCTCTCGGCAGACTGCATGTCTGCAAGGATCAGTTTTGCTCGCGGGTAGAACGCCCTGCCGAAGTCGGTGAGGCTTTGCCTGCGCGTAGTCCGGTGCAGCAGGGAAACACCCAGATGTTGTTCGAGCATTTTCACCTGTTTCCCTACCAATTGAGGGGACAGATTCAGGTCGTCCGCAGCGGCGCTGAATGAACCCAGCTCAACTGTTTTGACGAACGTGGCCATCTGGGTCAGGCGATCCATTATAAACACTCTGTTTCTAGTAATACGCCATCGTAGGCCTTTATCTAGCGCCAACCAATGACTAAATTTTTGTCACCTTTCGAGTGCCCGGATACCTTCCGGATGTACGTCGAGGCCCATTGATAAACGAGGTATTTATGATGGCACGCATTGTCAGAATTCATGAATACGGTGACGCCAGCGTTCTGAAGCTGGAAGATCTGGAAGTATCGGCACCAGCAGCAAACGAGGTGAAAATTAGTGTTAAAGCTTTTGGCTTGAACCGAGCCGAAGTGATGTTCCGCAATCACGCATACCTACAAGAAGCGGAGTTCCCCAGCCGCTTAGGCTACGAGGCCGCAGGCATCGTAACGGCAGTTGGGAGCGACGTAACCGAGATCACGATTGGTGACTCGGTCGCTCTGATCCCACCTCTGGATATTGCTCGCTGGGGCACCTACGGCGAGTTGGCCAATGTACCGGCCCACCTGGTGGTAAAGAGCCCTGAGAACTTGTCCTTTGAAGAGGCTGCGGCGTCTTGGATGCAGTACGTCACCGCCTGGGGGGGATTGATTGAACAGGCGAAGCTACGTCAGGGCGATTTTGTCATCGTTACCGCCGCGTCAAGCAGTGTTGGCTTGGCCGCCTTCCAAATGGCTCGTATGGTCGGCGCCACATCGATTGCGATCACTCGAACTCACGCGAAGAAGCAAGCCCTACTTGATGCAGGCGCTGCGCATGTCATCGTCAGCGATGAAGAGGATATCGTCGAGCGTGTTATGACGATAACTGCCGGTCAAGGCGCTCGCGTTGTATTCGATCCTGTAGGCGGGCCGTCCTTGGAACCTCTCACGCAGAGCATGGCGCGGGGCGGAATTTTGCTGGAGTACGG
Source organism: Pseudomonas monteilii NBRC 103158 = DSM 14164 (assembly GCF_000730605.1). Taxonomy (GTDB): domain Bacteria; phylum Pseudomonadota; class Gammaproteobacteria; order Pseudomonadales; family Pseudomonadaceae; genus Aquipseudomonas; species Aquipseudomonas monteilii. Next base: position 26,526 of record NZ_BBIS01000052.1, read on the forward strand.
CGCACTTAGCTCTGAACCGACACCATTCCCACTGTTTACCGTGCTGGGCAAAAGCCTGACTTTGAAGGGCTATCTCTACGCAGAGATTGTGGCCGACCCTGAAGCCCTGGAGAGAGCAAAGGCTTTTATTCTGCAAGGGTTGGAGTCCGGTGCGTTGCGCCCGATCATCGCCAAGACATTCACACTTAGCGACATCCAGGATGCCCATCGTTTCCTTGAAGCCAATCAGCAGATCGGCAAGATCGTGGTAACTGTCTGACCAGCAATTATGGGGCTGAGAGCGTAATCCTTCGGCCCCGATTCAAGCCAGCCCTGATGACCGCTTTTGGCCGGTTTCTGCCTGTTGTTACCGGCTGCTTTGGGCTTGCTGTGGGTCACTTCTTGCTCGTGCAGAACTTGGCCCATTCCGCCATCAGTGCACTGCGCTTCTCCAGAAGGTCGGAGCGCGAATAGGCCGCCTCGGTCTGGTCGCGTTCATCATGGGCAAGCGCAAGCTCACAAACCTCTCTCGGGTAGTTGGTGCATTCGGGTGAAAGCGCCAGCCGATGTTTTCGTAATCAGCGACGTCTCTTTCCATTCAGCCTAAGTCCTTTTTCCAGCTGTCCAGCATGTCCGCCCATCTCTGCATCATCATGGCTCGATCACTCAAATACTCGGCATGGTTGTAGGTGCGGCGGACAGCGTTTTGCTCGGTATGGGCGAGCTGTCTTTCGATCCAGTCTGCTGAATAGCCCATCTCATTGAGTCTGGTGCTGCCCGTTGTCCTCGTGGCATGCGGGCTGTATTTACCTCCCCAGCCAAGGGTGTTGAGCATCTGGCGGAATGAGGCCGCAACCATTGGGCGGGTGCGTACGTCGCGGTGAGGAAATACGTGGGTGTATTTTCCTGTGATGGAATGCAGGCCTCGCAGTATTTCGACTGCCTGTCGCGGCAGTGGCACCGTGTGCTCTTTGCGCTTTTTCATCCGCTCGGCGGGAATGCGCCAAAGCGCCTTCTCCAGGTCAAATTCTGCCCACTGAGCCTCTACAGCTTCATTGGGGCGGCACAGAGTCAGCCACATGAGCTGGAAAGCGCAGAGGGTCTCATGGCGTCCGCCGTGAGATTCGACATCGCGTAACAGTTGGCCAATTTCTTCGGTGGAGAGAGGGCGTTTGTGCTGAGTCTTGTTGGCTGGCAGGGCTTTTCGAACGGGGTGTACCGGGTCGGTGCTGGCTCGCAACGTGGAAATTGCCAGTTCGAAAACTCCGGACATGCTCCGCTTGGCCTCTGCGGCAACAGATGGGCCATTATCTTGAGCGGCTGCTCTGAGCACTTCAAGAATGTGCATGGGGGTGATGGCTTTGATCGGCAGTTCACCGATTTTGGGAAATACGACGCGTTCAGACGTTAGTCGGGAAGTTGTGGTGTGCAGGCCTTGTTACGTAGCTGATTGTGCGAGTAACGCGATTTTTCGTACCCGGTTTTGTACCCTGTTTTGAGTTCGTGGGGGGTGGGGGTAGTGCTCCTGCAGCGCCGTAATGGATGAGGGGCTATTCCTAGCTTTCGGCCAGGTACATGCCTGCATCGGCCTCCATCCTAATCAAGCTTTCAATGACTTGAGCGCGTTTCAGGCCATGCTTCTCTGCTAGCGCATCCAGCTGGGCAATTACTGCTTTCGAGAGCATGACGTTGACCTGCTTCTTGTCAGTGGAGCGTTCATTGAATTGCCTTTTGCTCCAAAGCCTTCTGATCCTTTCGATGATAGCTACTCGCTCGTTTGAACCTATCTCCTCTTGGTCGAAGAACATCAGCAGCTCCTGATAGTTGCTGATGGGGGTCTGTCTTGAGATTGGCGTCAAGTAATTCTTCCACGGCACCACCTGATCCATCTCGATCAGGAACAATTCCTTACGGGTCTGCTTGCGCTTGCCGGCGTACTCGGCGTCGGCGAAGGTCATCTGCTTCATGGAAAAACTCGGCTGGCGGGATCGGCGTATTTCACCAGATGCGGGAAGTCTTTTTCAGACCTTCCTTAAAGGGTTTGCAGGGGGCTGCTATTTCAGAATCCGCATTAGCAGCAGATCTAGTTGATGGTAACCGTGAATGAATTTTCTGTGTCATGGGCGACCACGGCTCGTTGCTGGCGCGTTGAGCAAGTAGTTGGGCCGGCGTAGCGGGGTCGTGTCGCTGTGGAGGTGATTAGCTCCTGATGGTGTTCGAATGGTTTCGAGTTCAGTGACGAGGGCGGTGGAAAAACTGCGTCTGTCTTTCGGTCTGGCCGCCGCACTCACGAGGCCCTCAGCTTCAAGCGGGTGCAGTGGAGGTGGTGTTGTGAAGTGATGCTGTAGCCGATCAAGAAACACCGCTGTGGTGAGCGGCAGGTTCATTCTGTCGGTGCAATCGCTGAGTGATGACGGTTCGATCGATGCCTTCGGCCAGCCCTCGACTTGTTGTCTGGAATATCGACCTACCACCGCTGGTAATCCGTGGTGCCAGCACGCAGAACAACGCATAGGGGAGAGCCTCGTAAAGGCCGCGAGGCGGGGCTGTATGTGCCACGTTTCCCTATCGACTGAGCCTAGGTCACTCTTCAAGGATTACGGCGAGGAGCATCCGCACGGAGGGCTGACATGCTGTTCACCTCAGGAGTTCAAGCGTCTGGCTGGCGGGTGACCTGGCGGGGAGAGGGTGTTCGGTTTGGTCGGGGTAGGTCAGTGTTGTGGCCGGTTAGTTTTTTTAAACGGTGCTTGCAGATCCTCTGAGCCACAGAGGAGCCTGCTCATGCGAATCATCCGACTGAAAGAAGTCATCGACTCGACCGGTCTTGCTCGGTCGACCATCTACAAGTACATCGGGGAAGGCACCTTCCCGAAACCGGTCTCGCTGGGCGATCGCTGCGTCGGCTGGGTCGACAGTGAAGTGCACGACTGGATCCTGGCAAGGATTGAGGAGCGCGACCTTGCAGAGGGTGGCGCTGCGCTACGTTCAGTCGGCCACCTGAGTGTGGCCAGCTAGCCATGACCATAAGCGCCATGACTGGCTTCGGCTGGTCATGGCGCTTATGCCGTCTGGGAAAAATCGTTCTCAGCTAACTCTCCCAAGATGCGCCTCGGCGAATCTGACGGCTGGCTCGGCAATGCTGCTCCCCATTGTCGGGCCAGCCTAGGAAGGCTACATGAGACTGGATCGGGATCTAGTTATATAGCTACAGACTATCAATATCTATCTATTTAATAGGTATAGGCATGGATAGCAACACCAGTCCTATATCCCAGTAAGTGAGTAGGTCATAGGTTAAAAAAACACACATTGCGTACCTGGTATGAGAAACCATCAACAGGTACATACCCATGACCAAGCGAAGCACAAACACCTATCTATCCCAGTCCGATACCGCCATCCGGATTGAACGTCTCATCAATGCCATCCAGCGTACCGATAGCCAAGCCTACCGAATCACCTACTCGAAGCAGGGATATGAACTGGTCAGTGATACCAGGCTGTCCAGGTACTTCAATGGTGTCGAACAGATGATCATGCTGTTCGAAGGCGATGTGGAGTATCAGTACAGCTGGCAGTTGAGCCTCTTTCAGCAAGCCTGCCAGATCATCGGGGTTGAACTCAGCCCATGTGGCATTACCTGCCTGAGCGAGGATGAAACTCGCTACCTGAGCACCAGCGAGACACTGAACGAGCTAACCCAATGCATCCGTAGCCTCTTTACCCAGAAGGAGTTCAAGCAGCGTGAGCATCATGATCAGCGCTACCAGGCCATTCAGCAGGAGACTGAGATCACTCGCTACGTGGATGCTGTGCTTGATCGTTACGCCCGTACCTGCGTGGTCAGGGTCGATCTGTATTACCGGAAAGAGGCTCAGGCCAGGTTGCGTGTGGAGCGTGTGTTCGATGATCTGAGGCGGTTGATTAAGGGGCGTGAACGCAACCCGATTTTCGATCATGAGACCGGCTACATCTGCAGTGTTGAGCAGGGTGAGGATCGTGGCTACCACATCCATGCGGCCTTTTTCTTCAACGGCTCAGAGGTGGGTGCGGACATCTACAGAGCGCAGCAGATTGGCGAGCTGTGGGAGCACATCACTCTTGGTCAGGGCTGCTACCACAACTGCAACCTCGAAAAAGATAAATACCAAGACAGGCTGGGGCTTGGCCTGATCCACAGGCGGGACCTGAATGGGCGGGCTAACGTGCTTTGCGCCATGCGTTACCTGGTCAAGAATGATCAACATCTGCGGCTCAAACCGGTAGGAGCTCGTTGCTTGCGCAAGGGGCAGGCAAGGAAGGTTTCCGGGATTCCTAATCGATCCATTCCCCTGCGAGGTGCCGAACAAACATGTCGATGAGCCCAGCCTGCCGGCCGATCACCCGTTCAGCGAAACCAACCTGAACCCTGGCCTAAATGGTCGCGACATGCGCAAGGTGTCCGACACAGATGCTGGGACAGTGGCTGCACTCGCTTTGAAACGGTCATTGGAGACGATTCGCGCTGAGGCAAGTACTGTCGGCCGCATTCGGCCGCTACTGGATGCTACGGTCGGGAAGCTAGCTGAGCGTGCATCTGATGCAGAACTGGTTCGGCTGACCAAGGCTACCAACGGCTGGCGCTTCGACCGCAAGGCCGGCAGCGCCGAAATCCACGCCCGGCGCATCGGCCGTAACGAGCTGGCTGCATTGCAGTCGGTCCTAGCCTATCACGACGCGCAGATGGACTACGCCTCGAAGGACCGCAACAGCAACGGCGCGCTGGAATATGCCCAGCAGATCTTCAGCACGCCCGGCAAGCATGACGGCCTGTTCTGGGAGGACGAAGAGGGCGGCGAGATCAGCCCGCTGGGGCCGCTGTTCGGCAAGGATGTGGTGGGCGATGCCTGGTACGGCTACCACTTCCGCATCCTTGATGGCCAAGGCTCGTCGGCCCCGGGCGGCGCCTACAGCTACCTGATCGGCAACCAGATGAGCCGCGGCTTCGCCCTGGTCGCCTGGCCGGCGAAATACAACGATAGCGGTGTCATGAGCTTCATGATCAGCCACGACGACCAGGTGTTCGAGAAGGATCTGGGGCCACAGGGCGACAAGATTGCCAAGGCCATGAAACGCTTCGATCCGGATGACAGCTGGAAGAGGTGGATGTCAGCGCCAGCGAATGACGGCCGGCGCGCACCGCCGACGGCAGGCTGCGTGGAAACTATCCAGTGCTGTTCCGCGTTGGTGCGCGCCCGCATCAAAACAGGTCTTAACGCACAGGTTTAATTCATCAATTCGGCAAAATAGTGTGCAAGGTGAACAGGTAAAGTTGTGCCGATTGCCCGCAAATTTCCTGTTTTTCGCGCTTGGCAAAAGCGGCCCGCATATTGCTCCCCTAGTCGCAACGACAACCCGGAGCACCGTGCCATGAGCTCACCTACCGAATTCCCGCTTTGCGAAGCCCCGCCATCCTCGCGCAAAGGGCTGCTGCCCATTGCCATGGTGTTGTTCAGCTTTACCTTCTTCACCGGCACCATGTTCGCCGGTGGCAAGCTGGGCATGGCCTTCAACTTCGTCGACATGCTGTGGGTCGCCGCCATCGGCAACACGCTGCTGGCGTTGTACGCGGCGGCCTTGGCCTTCATCGCCTCGCGCAGCGGCTTGAACAGCGTGCTGATGGGGCGCTTCTGTTTCGGCGAGGCGGGCAGCCGGCTTTCCGACTTCATCCTGGGCTTCGCCGAACTTGGCTGGTACGCCTGGGGCACCGCGACCGTGGCGATCGTGCTGGTCAAGTTGCTGGGCCTGGCGGGTGGTTTCACCGTGCCGCTGATGGTGCTGTTCGGCCTGGGTTTCAGCATTACCGCGATCATCGGCTTCAAGGGCCTGGACCTGCTGTCGCGGGTGTCGGTGCCGCTGATGTTCGCGCTGCTGCTGGTTTCGATGTATATCGCCACCGCCGATGCCGGGGGCTTTGCCGGCCTGGCGGCGGTGGTGCCGCATGAAACCATGACCTTCTCGGCAGCGGTGACCATGGTCTTCGGCACCTTCGCCAGCGGTGCCACCCAGGCCACCAACTGGACCCGGTTGTCGAGCAGCGGGCGGGTGGCGGTGGTGGCCAGCATCGTCGCCTTCCTGCTCGGCAACGGCCTGATGGTGGTGGCCGGGGCCTGGTGCGCGATGGTCTACCAGCAGGCCGACATCGTCGAAGTGATGATGCTGCAAGGCCTGTCGTTCGCGGCGGTGGTGATGCTCTGCCTGAACCTCTGGACCATCCAGGGACCGACCATCTACAACGTCTCGGCAGCGGCCTGCCACTTGCTGCGCAGCGAGCGTCGACGCATCGCCACGCTGGTCGCGGCAGCGGTGGGCATCGTGCTGGCGATTGGCGGGATGTATGAAATGCTGATCCCGTTCCTGGTGCTGCTGGGCTCGATCATTCCGCCAGTGGGTGGGGTGATCATGGCCGACTTCTGGTACCGCCACCGCGGCAAGTACCCGGCGCTGGCCTCGGTGCAGCTGCCGCGCTACAACTTCTTGGGCCTCGGGTCCTATGCGCTGGGTGCGGTGCTGGCCTACGCCTCGCCGTGGGTCGCGCCGCTGGTGGGCATTGGCGCCTCGGCCCTGTGCTACATCGTCATGCTTGAACTGAGCGGCCGGCGCCGGGCGCTGGGCCAGGCGGGTGTCGAACCGTGAGCCTGGCGCTGGACGAAATCCTGCACCTGCCCGGCCTGCAGGACATGACCGTCCGGGCCGGCGCGCGCAACCTGCAGCGGCGGGTGCGCTGGCCGTATGTGGCCGAGAACGAAGGCATTGCCGAGTGGGTGATGGGCGGCGAGCTGGTGTTCGTCACCGGCATCAACCACCCACGCGGCGAGGCCAACCTGCTGAGCCTGGTGGAAGATGGCGACGCCGTGGGCATTGCCGGCATGGTGATCCTCACCGGCGGCACGTTCATCCACGGCATTCCGCCTGTAGTGATCGAGCGCGCCGAGCAACTGGGGCTGCCGCTGATCGAGCAGCCGTATGCGCTGAAAATGGTGGTCGTCACTCACCTGATCGGTACGGCCCTGGTGCAGATGACCCAGGTGCGGCGCTCGCGCAATGACATCCTCGGCCAGTTGCTGACCGGCGACTACCCGAGCCTGGCCATCGCTCGGCAGCGGGCCGCGCACCTTGAGCTGGCGCTGGACGAGCCACGGCGCCTGGTGACACTGCGGCTGTCTGGCGTCGATGGATTGTTCGAGCGCCATGGGCTGGCCCAGGGCGAGCGCGTGTGGCAGGGCATTCGCCAGGCGCTGGAAGATCAGCTTGAGGCCTGGTGTCGTGGCAGGCCGGGGACTGTGACCGCGCAATTGCCGGGTGACCTGTTCGTGTTGTTACTGGCCGATGCCCACGGCCTGCACGCCACCCTGGCCGCGCTGCACCGGCAGTTGGCGGGCGTGGTCGGTGAACTGGGCCTGTTCATGGGCCTGTCGCGCCTGGCCGAGGATTGCGCCCACTACCGCCAGGCGCTCAATGAAGCGCGCCAGGCCTTGGAAGTGGCGCAGAACCTGCGCCCGGCCACCGGTTTCTGCGACTTCAGCGAGTTGGGCGTGCTGCGCCTGCTGCAAGGCATCGTCGATCGCTCGCTGATCGACGACTTCGTCGCCGAAACCCTTGGCCCACTGATCGCGCCCGGCCGCAAGCACCCCCATGTGCTGGTGCATACCCTCGACGCCCTGCTCAAGGAAAACGGCAATGGCCTGAAGGCCGCCCAGCGTCTGGGCCTGCACCGCAACACCATCAACCAACGTATTCAACGTATCGAACAACTGAGTGGGCAGTCACTCGACGACCCGCTATTTCGTATGAACGCTTCGGTCGCCATGCTGGTATGGCGCATGAGCGAAGCCCAATGCAAGGAGTAACAGCATGAACATCATCAACGCCCGTCTGCGTGGCAAGTCGGGCCTGTTTCGTATCGAACTGAACGGCGACCGTATCGCCGCCATCGAGCCCCAGGCCGATGTGGCGGTGCTGGCCAACCCCGACGACCTGGACGCCCAACAGAACCTGGTGGTGGCGCCCTTCGTCGAGCCGCACATTCACCTGGACGCCACCCTCACCGCCGGCGAGCCGAAGTGGAACATGAGCGGCACCTTGTTCGAAGGCATCGAACGCTGGGCCGAGCGCAAGGAAATCACCACCCACGACGACATCAAGCAGCGCTCGAAGAAGACCATCGACATGCTGGTGGACCATGGCATTCAGCACGTGCGAACCCATGTGGATGTGACCGACCCCAAGCTCACCGCGCTCAAGGCCATGGTCGAGGTGCGCGAGGAAGTACGCCACCTGGTTGACCTGCAAATCGTCGCCTTCCCCCAGGAGGGCATCGAGTCGTTCGCCAATGGCCGGGCCCTGATGACCGAAGCGGTGGCCATGGGCGCCGATGTGGTCGGTGGCATTCCGCATTTCGAGAACACTCGCGATCAGGGTGTGTCGTCGGTGAAGTTCCTGATGGAGCTGGCTGAGCGCACCGGTTGCCTGGTGGACGTGCACTGTGACGAAACCGACGACCCACAGTCGCGCTTCCTCGAGGTGCTGGCCGAAGAGGCCCGGGTACGTGGCATGGGCGCTCGGGTCACGGCGAGCCACACCACGGCCATGGGCTCTTATGACAACGCTTACTGCTACAAGCTGTTCCGCCTGCTGAAAATGTCGGGCATCAACTTCATCTCGTGCCCGACCGAGAGCATTCACCTGCAAGGGCGCTTCGACACTTACCCCAAGCGCCGCGGGCTGACCCGCGTGGCCGAGATCGACCGCGCCGGGATGAACGTGTGCTTCGGCCAGGACTCCATCGTCGACCCGTGGTACCCGCTGGGCAACGGCAACATCCTGCGCATTCTCGAAGCCGGGCTGCACATCTGCCACATGCTCGGCTACGAAGACCTGCAACGCAGCCTGGATCTGATCACCGACAACAGTGCCCGCACCCTCAACCTTGGGGAGCGTTATGGCATCGAGGTCGGGCGGCCGGCCAACTTGCTGCTGCTGTCGGCGCCGGATGATTACGAGATGGTCCGCAGCCAGGGCCACGCACTGGTTTCGGTGCGCAACGGCAAGGTGTTGATGCGCCGCACGTCGGCGCAGGTCGAACGCTTTGCCTGACGCCACCCTCCAGCAACGGCATTCATCATGCCCCGCCGGCTTTGGCCGGGCGGGGTGCTTTGCCATGGGCGCAGGATAATTACTGATGCCAAATTCGGTATCAATGGCTAACGAAATACGAATTATCAGAATCAAAGCCGCCCCTTAGACTCGAGTCCATGGCAACCCAGCCAGGTTGCCCGGACAGTTCTGAACCTGTGGAGTCAGTGCATGTTATCGAAGCAGACAATCGGGCTACGCCGCGTGGTCGTGACCGGCATGGGCATCGTCTCATGTCTGGGCAACAGCCCTGCGCAGGTCCTCCAGGCATTGCGCCAGGGGCGCTCGGGAATCGCCTTCAACCTGGCCTATGCGCAAGCGGGGCTGCGCAGCCATGTCAGCGGCCGGCTGGAGGTCGACTTTCAGCGCATCGACCGGCGCCACCGGCGCTTCATGGGCGATGCCGCAGCCTATGGCTACCTGGCCATGGCCGATGCCATCGCCGATGCACGGCTGACGCCCGAGCAGGTGGCCGACACCCGCACCGGCTGCGTGATGGGCTCGGGTGGCGGCTCCAGCGAAGACATCGTCGAGGCCAACCAGCTGCTGCACAGCCAGGGCGTACGCAAGGTGGGGCCGTACCGTGTACCCCGTACCATGACCAGTACGGTCTCAGCGTGCCTGGCCAGTTTCTTCGGCATCAAGGGCCTCAACTATTCCATCGCCTCGGCCTGCGCCACCAGCGCCCATTGCATCGGCCACGCCTTCGAGCAGATCCAGTTCGGCAAACAGGATGTGGTGTTTGCTGGCGGTGCCGAAGCCGAGCACTTCAGCCAGAGCTGCATGTTCGACGCCATGGGCGCGTTTTCCACCGGCTACAACGACCGGCCGGCCACTGCCAGCCGCCCTTATGACGTGGCCCGTGATGGCTTCGTTATCAGCGGCGGGGCAGGGGTGCTGGTGCTGGAGGCGCTGGAGCATGCCCAGGCGCGCGGGGCGACCATCCTCGCCGAAGTGATCGGCTATGGCACTGCCTCCGATGGCCAGGACATGGTTTCCCCCAGCGGCGACGGCGCACTGCGCGCCATGCAGATGGCCCTGGCCAGTTGCGCCGAACCGGTGGATTACCTCAATACCCATGGCACCAGCACCCAGGCCGGCGACCTGGTGGAACTGCAGGCGGCACTGGCTGCCTTCGACGGTGAACTGCCGCCGTTCAGCTCGACCAAGTCGCTGAGCGGGCACGCGCTGGGGGCGGCCGGGGTGCACGAGGCGATCTATGCGTTGCTGATGATGCGCCACGGTTTCATGGCGGCTTCGCACAACATCGAACAGCTCGACCCGCAGGTCGAGGGGCTGCCCTTGGTACGCAGCGTGCGCGAAGGGCAGCAGGTGAATTGCGTGATGTCCAACAGCTTCGGTTTCGGCGGGGCCAATGCCTCGCTGGTGTTCAGCCGTCGGGGGCTGGAGGCGCAGGGCGCACATTGACGGTGACGGCCCACCAGAGGCCCGCCCGGACTGAGCTTGAGGGCTGCGCCTGCAGCCCACTCGCTGCGTGAAGGTTTCGAACTGCCAATCGCTTGTTCTCCAACAGACAGTGAGGTGGATATGTCGGGTACGTCGCAGCAGCCGGTCGCGCCGGAGCAATTGAAACGCGTGGTCTGGGCCGCGTCCATCGGCAACTTCGTCGAGTGGTTCGACTTTGCCCTGTATGGTTTTCTGGCGACCACCATCGCCCAGTTGTTCTTCCCCTCGGGTGACAGCACCACGGCGCTGCTCAAGACCTTTGCCGTGTTCGCCGTTGCCTTTGCTTTCCGCCCGCTCGGCGGGCTGGTGTTCGGCATGCTGGGGGACCATTTCGGGCGGCGCCGGGTGTTGTCGATCACGATCCTGCTGATGGCCGCAGCCACCACCCTGATCGGGCTGCTGCCGACCTATGCCAGCATCGGCCTGGCCGCCCCGTTGCTGTTGACGCTGATCCGCTGTGTGCAGGGTTTTTCCGCCGGTGGCGAATACGCCGGCGCCTGCATTTACCTCATCGAGCACGCCCCGGCCGGGCAGCGCGCCCGCTATGGCAGTGCCGCGCTGGTGTCGACCTTCGCCTCGTTCGCGGCCGCCGCCATCGTCACCTATGCCCTGAACCGCTGGCTGACAGCCGAGCAGATGGCAACCTTCGGTTGGCGCCTGCCCTTTCTGATCGCCGCGCCCCTCGGGCTGGTGGGCCTGTACCTGCGCTGGCGCCTGGACGAGACGCCGGCGTTCAAGGCGCTGGCTAGCGCCGAGCGTGCCGTGCATGCACCGCTGGGCCAGACATTGCGCGAGCAGGGCGGGGCGATGTGCTGCCTGGCGGCGTTCATCTCGCTGACCGCGCTGTCGTTCTACATGTGCACCACCTACTTCGTGACCTACCTGCAACTGCAAGGCGGCCAGCCGCAGCCCACAGCGCTGTTGATCTCTTTGCTGACCTTGCTGTTCGCCGCAGCCTGCTGCCCCTTTGCCGGACGCTTTTCCGACCGCGTTGGCCGGCGCCCGACCATGGTCACGGCTGCCGCCTGGCTGGTGCTGACCATTTACCCGGCGTTTCTGCTGGCGCGCTCCGGGTTGTTCTACCCAGCATTGGCGGGGGCATTCCTGTTGGCCATCGGCGCGGTGCTGTGCGGTGTGGTCACGGCCGTGCTGTTGTCGGAAGTGTTCCCCACCCGCAGTCGCTACACCGCCTCGGCCATCACCTACAACATGGCCTACACGCTGTTCGGCGGTACCGCGCCGCTGATCGCCACCTGGCTGATCGAGCGCAGCGGTGACCCGCTGTCGCCGGCCTATTACCTGGCCGGTATCGCCCTGTTCGCCCTGGCGGGCGGGCTGTCGTTGCCGGAGACGGCGGGGCGCCCCTTGAGCCACGCCGCCGATCAACCCGCCAACCCCTTGGCATAAAAAAAACAGGCCCCGCTTGGGGCCCCCGCACCTCAACAACAACCATAAGACCCACGTGCGAATCGGCTCGGCGGCGCAGTTGCCGAGTGCATTCGCGATCACCAGGAGTGACGCAGAATGGCCCGTATAGGCGTAGATGTCGGCGGTACCAACACAGACCTGATCCTGGAAACCACGGAGCGCGACTCCATCGGCCGGCGGATCTTTTCCCACAAGGTCCCCACCACCCTCGAAGACCAGTCCATCGCTGTGATGCGCGGGATTCTCGAGCTGTGTGCCAAGGCCGGAATCGGCGCCGAAGAAGTGGACCTGATCGTCCATGGCACTACGGTGGCGACCAACATTTCCATCGAACACAATGGCGCCGAGGTGGGCATGCTCACCACCAGGGGCTTCCGCGACATTCTGCACATTGGCCGGCACAAACGGCCCTACAACTTCTCGCTGCAGTTCGATGTGCCATGGCAGAGCACACCGCTGGTGCGTCGGCGTAACCGCATCGCCATCAACGAGCGCATCCTACCGCCCCATGGCCAGGTCGAGACGCCGCTGGACGAGCAGGAAGTCCGCGAGGCCGCGCAGTTGCTCAAGGCCCGTGGCGTGCAGGCCGTAATCATCGGCTTCATGTACGCCTTCCTCGACCGCTCCCATGAGCTGCGCGCCAAGGCCATCGTGCAGAAGGTGATGCCCGAGGCGTTCGTCTGCTGCTCCACCGATGTGGTGGACGTGATGCGCGAGTACGAGCGCTTTTCCACCACGGCCATGAACGCCTACGTCGGACCGCGCACCGCCCACTACCTGACCCACCTGGCCAGCCAGCTGCGTGAAAACGGCATCCAGGCCGACCTGCGCATCATGCAGTCCAACGGCGGTGTGGCCACCGTTGAAAGCTGCTGCGAGCGGCCGGTGAACATCCTCATGTCCGGCCCCGCCGGTGGCGTGATGGGCGGGCATTACTTCGCTGGGCTCGACGGTGAGCGCAACATCATCACCGTCGACATTGGTGGTACCTCGGCGGACATCTCGACCTTGGTCGATGGCCAGATCAAGGTGATGAACCCGCGCGACTCCTACGTGTCCGGGCACCCGGTGCTGGTGCCGATGATCGACCTGATCACCATCGGTGCCGGTGGCGGATCGGTGGCCTTCATCGACCCGGCCGGTGGCTTCCAGGTCGGCCCACGCTCGGCCGGTTCCAACCCCGGCCCGGCCTGTTACGGCCGCGGTGGCGAGGAGCCCACCGTGACCGACGCCAACATCGTGTTGGGCCGTCTGGACCCGGACCAGATGCTGGGCGGCGACCTGAAGATCGACCCGGCGCTGTCGTTCCAGGCCATCGAGGCGAAGATCGCCAAGCCGTTGGGCCTTAGCGTGCACCGGGCGGCCCTGGGCATCCTGCGGGTGGTCAACAACAACATGGCCCTGGCCATTCGTTCCAACTCGGTGGCCCGTGGTATCGACCCCCGCGATTTCGTGCTGATGCCGTTCGGCGGGGCAGGGCCGGTGCATGGTCCGGCGCTGGCCGATGAGGTCAATGCCAAGTCGGTGCTCATCCCGCCAGCGCCGGGCATCACCGCCGCCGCAGGCCTGCTGACCACCGACCTGCAGTACGAGGCCCTGCGCTCGTTGCTGTGCACCCTGAATACCATCGACGACACGCAATTGAATCGGCTCGAAAGCGCCTTGCAGGAACTGGAAGCCAATGTTCGGCAACAACTGCGCAACGATGGCGTGGACGATGCCTGCATGCAGCTGACCCGCATCGCCGAATGCCGCTACGACGGTCAGGGCTTCGAGTTGCGTGCCCTGATCCCTGGCGGCAGGGTGGACCACCAGGCCATTGCCCAGGTCATGGCGCATTTCCACCAAGTGCATGAGCAGGACTACGGCTATTGCTACGCCGATGCCCCGGTGGAAGTCGTCAGCCTGCGTGTCATCGGCCATTCCCAGTCCGAGAAGCTGGCCTGGCAGCCGCTGCCGGCGGCGGTCGACAGCGACACCGGCCAGGCCTTCCTTTACGAGCGCGACACCTGGTTCGACGATGGCCAGTGCCTGCCCACGCCACGCTATGACCGCAGCAAGCTGCACGCCGGCCAGTACATCGAAGGCCCGGCCATGCTCATGCAGCACGACTCCACCTCGCTGGTGCCGCCGGGTTGGGTGGCCAGGGTGAGCGCCCACGGCAACCTGATCATCTCCCGCCAGTAACGCCAGAGGACACAGCCATGAATACGCAACCGGTCGATCCGATCACCCTGCAAGTCATCAGCGGCGCCTTGAAGACCATCGCCGAAGAGATGGGCCACGTGCTGTACCGCATGTCGTTCTCATCGATCATCCGCGAGTCCCAGGACATGGGCGCCGGGCTGTTCGACACCCGCTACCAGACCATCTGCGAGTCCGAATCCACGCCGATGCACATCGGCTCGATCCCGGCCTACCTGCGCGGCATCGAGGCCACCCTGCAAGGTGGCGCCTGGCACGAGGGCGATGTGGTGGTGCACAACCATCCCTATCACGGCTCCAGCCACAGCCCGGACCTGGCGGTGATCGTGCCGATTTTCCATGAAGGCGAGCTGGTGGGCTTTTCCGGCAACACCGCGCACCACATCGACATCGGCGCAGCTACGCCGGGGTTGATCATCGACGTAGGCGACGTGTACGCCGAAGGCATGCTGATGGCCGGGCTCAAGCTCTATGAGCGCGGTGTGCGCAACGAAGCGCTGGTGCAGATGTTCCGTTACAACAGCCGTGCATCCGACCAGCTGATTCGCGACATCGAAGCCCAGGTGGCCTCGGCGCAGCTGGGCGCCCGGCGCTTCAAGGAACTACTGACCCGCTACGGCAAGGACTTCAGCTTTACCGCGATCAACCAGTTGATCGACTACGCCGAAACCATCATGCGCCAGCAGATCGCGCAGATTCCCGATGGCGACTACCGCGCCGAAGGCTTCCTCGACGACGACGGCCGCAACCGCGAGCGGCGCCTGCCGGTGGTGGTCACGGTAAAAGTGAGCGGTGATGCCCTGGAGGTGGACCTGACCGGTTCGGCGTTGCAAACCGAAACCGCCTATAACGTGCCGTTCGAAGGTTCGTGCAAGGTGGCCGCCTACGCCGCCTTCCGCAAGCTGCTGCTCGACGCTGCCACGCTGCCCAGCCCGGTGCCGTCCAACGAGGGGTCGTTCCGCCCGATCAGCGTCGTGGCGCCGCTGGGCACGATTTTCAACCCAGTGTTCCCAGCCGCTGCCGAGGCGCGCTTCACCCAGTGCAACCGGATGATCGATCTCATCATCAAGGCCCTGGCCCCGGTGCTGCCGGAGCGGGTGATCGCCGGCAGCTCGGCGTCGATCTCCTTCGCTGCCTATTCCGGGGTGAAGGCCGATGGCGACTATTGGGTATTCCTCGAAGTCAACGAAGGGGCATACGGCGGGCGGCCGAAATCCGACGGGCCCGATGCCATCGACAACCTGATGGCCAACACCCGCAACAACCCCATCGAAGACCTGGGGATGCACCTGCCGATGATCTGCGACCGCTACGAGCTGCGTGACGATGTGCAGCCAGGCGCTGGCAAGTACCGCGGTGGCATCGGTGTGGTAAAGGCCCAGCGGGTGCTCACGGCGGGCTTCATCACCCACGAAAGCGAACGGCATTTCGATGTGCCCTGGGGGGTGTTCGGTGGCTGCGACGGGGTGGTAGGCAAGACCGAGATCTACAATGTCGCCAGCCCCGGGCAGGTGGTGTCGATGCCGTCGAAGTTCTCCGGGTACGCGTCCAAGGCGGGGGATGTGATGGCCTACTACTCGCCCTGTGGCGGTGGCTATGGCAACCCGCTAGAACGCAGTGCCGAGCAGGTGCGCGAAGACGTGCTGGATGACTTCTGCAGCCTCGAACAGGCCTTTGAGGTGTACGGAGTGGTGCTCGACGAGCAGGTGCGCCTGGACATCGAGGCCACCCGCGCCCGGCGCCAGCAACTGCAGGGCTGACCACAGGTCTGCCCGCCGCAGCCTTTGCTGGGTTGCTATTCGCCAGCAAAGGCCGTTGCCCACGTTCGTTCCTTTCCCCAAGAGCCTGCGGCCATCGCCATGGCAGGTAGGTTGCGCCTTCCATTCATGCACAGGTGCTTCGATGAACAGCCCCGAATTGACTTCTGTCTCACCGACTCCGGCCGTCTCCCGTCACAACCTGTTGGAACCGTCGATTCTTCCGGTACAACGACGACATCGCTCGATCGGTACCCTGGGTTTCACCTGGATCTGGATCGGTATCGCGTTCATGATCGCCACCTTCCAGCTGGGTGCTACGGGTGTTGCCGGCCTGCCGCTGCCACAGGTCGTAGCGATCATTCTGCTGGCCAACATCGTCCTGGCGCTACTGATGACCCTGACCGCGGACATCGGTACCGAACATGGTTTGTCTTTCGCGGTGTATTTGCGAGCGCCGTTCGGCGTGCATGGCACACACATTCCGTCATTGTTTCGCGGCCTGGTCGCGGCGATCTGGTTCGGTATCCAGACCTACCTCGGCGCCCTGGCCCTGAGCGGTATCGTCGAGTACTTGACCGGGTTCGACAACTGGGCCTTGTGGTATGTGATCTTCGCAGTGGTGCAAATCATCAATACCGCGCTGGGTATCAAGGCGGTAGAGTTTCTCTCGTCCATCGCAGCGCCGGCGATCATTGCCATCTCGGTTTGGATGTACCTGACCCTCGATGTGCTGGCAGTCACCAAAGGGGTCAATATCTGGACGTTCGTCGGCGACAAGCAGCTGACCATCATTACCCTGTTCCTGGCTAACGTGGCTTTCTGGTCGACCTTGGCCATCGACATTCCCAATATCACCCGTTACGTGCGGACACCAGTCAATGCTCGGGGGTTCCTGTCTCGTAACCGGCATATCTTTCTTGCTCAACTGGTCGCATTACCGCTGACTCAGACCTGGATCGCGGTCATTGGCGCGGCATCTTTCGTCGCCGCCGGAGACTGGAATCCAATCAATGTCATCCAGGCCCAGAGCACCGGGCTGAGCCTGGTCGTGCTGATGGTCCTGGTGGTGCTGGCACAGTGGTCGACCAATACTGCAGCCAACCTGATCCCGGCGGCGCTGACCTTCGTCAATGCTGGAGCACCACGAGTCAGATACCCGACTGCAGTGATGATCGCGGGAGTCATCGGTACACTTTCGATGCCGTGGGCCATCCTCGATAACCTGTTCGCCTTCCTGTTTTCGTATGGATCGTTCCTCTCGGCAATTGGCGGGATCATGGTGGCTGACTATTACCTGATTCGGCGACGCCGGTTGAACGTGCCGCAGTTGTATGAGCTGCAAGGGCAATTCCACTATTGGCGCGGTTTCAACCCTGCCGGCTTGTTAGCGTGGGCTGCGGCCAGCGTGTTGGCGTACTGTTCCGGTGACTGGGCATTTGTAGTCGGTTTCGTCAGCGGTTTGGTGATCCATGCCATGCTGATGAAGTTCTGGATCGTTCGGCGCTATCCCCAGCAAGAGCTCACCGGCAATGGCGCGCAGTGGCTGGCCAGCAGTGTCGGCCACGACTGGCGCTACGATGCCAGTACCGATCGCTTCGGCCTTACGCCATCAGATCAGGCGTGAAGCTCCGCAGCTCGGTGCCCTAGTAGGGCTTTGAAACGCGCGGCGGTAGGGCTCTGGTATTCCTCGTTCCACGCGGCGATGGTCTGCACCTGGGCATGCTCGTCCTGCAGCGGCACGATGACCACGCCTTCGCGCTGGATCCGGTAGGCGCATTCCGAATACAGCGACACCCCCATGTTGGCCGCCACCAGCCCGAGGATACCGATGCTGGTGGTGGCCTCCTGGTGAATGTTCGGGCTGAAACCGGCGCGCTGGCACAGCTGAAACGCCTGGTCGCGGAACAGGCTCCAGCCACTGGGCGCACCGAAGATGAAGCGCTCGTCGCGCAACTGTTCGATGCGCAAAGTGGCCTGTCCGGCCAGCGGGTGCCGTGACGGCAGAATTGCCACCATGCGTTCCTGGTTCACCGGCAATGAGGCGATGTCCGGCTCGGTCATTGGCCCCAGCAGGAACCCCACGTCGATCAGGCAATCGCGGATCGCCTTGTACTGCTCGTGAGAGGGCATGTACAGCAACTCCACGGTCACATCCGGGTGCAGGTCCTTGAAGCGCTCGAGAATGCCCGGCAGCGCGCCGTTGATGGCGAAGTCGTTGTAGGCCACGGTCAGGTGGCCGATGTCCCCCGCCGCGGCGCTACGCGCCAGGTCGATACCGCGTTCGATATGGCGGAACACCTGCTGGCATTCCTGCAAGAACAGCCGACCGGCCTCGGTCAGCGCCACATGGCGCGTGGTGCGCATGAACAACTCCGCCCCCAGCTCGCTTTCCAGCGCCTTGATCAGGCGGCTCAAAGCCGGCTGGGTGATGAACAGGGCATCGGCGGCGCGCTTGAAATGCAGCAGTTGCGCGACGCGGACGAAGGCTTTTATCTGCTTGAGATCAAAGCGGATATTAATGCTCATTTTGGTATCAATGCTCGACAACAATGAATTGGATGTCATCAGTGGCCGAGATTATCGTGAGTTCCAGGTCAAGGCAAACCTTCCTTGCCGAACCGCTCACAACGACCCACTGGGGAGATTCACTATGTCGCAAGACCTGATGACCATGCTCGAACGCGCCTTCGAAGAATCGACCAAGCTCTACAAGGAGCGTGGCTTCCAGCGCCGTATCGGCTTCGGCAAGCGCCCGGCGCTGATCAACGTCGACCTGGCCAACGCCTGGACCCGCCCAGGCAACCCGTTCACCTGCGAAAAGATCGACGACGAAATCATCCCCGGCGTGCAGCGCCTGATGAAGGTGTTCCGTGCCAACCACTTCCCGATCGTCCACGTCACCACCTGCTACCAGAACACCGACCGCCATGACCCCAACACCGACATGGGCCAGTGGCACAACAAGATCCCGGTGGACGTGGTCAACCAGGCCGATGAGAACCTCTGGGCGATCGACTCGCGCATCGCGCCAGTCGATGGCGAGTTCGTGCTGGTGAAGAAGCGCGCCAGTTCGTTCAGCGGCACCTCGCTGGCCGGGTACCTGCGCTCGGCAGGGGTCGACACCATCCTGGTGACCGGCGTGACGGCCTCGGCTTGCGTGCGTACCACCCTGTGCGACGGCCTGGCCGAAGGCTTCCGCACCATCGCCGTGAAAGAGTGCATCGGCGACCGGGTACCGGGCGCGGTGGCCTGGAACCTGTTTGACATTGATGCCAAGTTCGCCGACGTGGAAACCGTCGACAGCTGCCTGGATTACCTGGCTAGCATTGGCAAACGTTGACCGCCCGGGTGTGACCCGCGCCATGCTGAAGCCGGGCTTCAGCATGGCGCGTTGCGTTTGTCCAGCCGCATGGCTGAAACACACCTGTACGCCAGGCTCATTGATTGCAAGCTAAGCGATTGTTAAGGTCGGTCCTCCCAAGAATCATCATGAGCGTCTGGTCGAGCTGGCAACTATCTTCAACTGCGAAACAGCCGACCTGCTGACCGAGGGAGCTCCCGCCCGGAGGACCAGGCCCGCAGGCTCCATGACCTTCTTTCCCGGCTGACAGCGGCAGACCGTGAGCTTGTCATGGACATGGTGGAGCGCCTGGTTGCCCGGCTCGGCCAGGACTGAGCGCTGAATCATGGCGACTACATGGCGGGCTCGGACGCCTCCTCTGTACCCGGCTCATCGAACAGCGATCCACAGCGCAGGCACAAATACCTGAACCCTCCGAAGTGATATTTGGCGACCCCAGGGTTGGGGTATCTGTGTCCGCCTCCTGAGCCCCCTGCAATGCACTGTCGGCCAGGCTGACCAGCAGGGCGATGCCCTTGGCAACGTCCCGCGTCAGAATGGCCTTGGACTCGCAGATTAAGCATCTGATCATGGTTCCTCGTGGTAATAACGGCCGAATGCACAGCCGCTGGTGATGACTGGTTGGCGGTTGTCGCTGGGGGTTTTCAGCAGGGATTGCCCGGGCGTGGGCAGAGCAATCTGAGCAGGCGATTCAGCATCCAGCAGGCCAGGACCACGGCGAGCAGCAGCGGCGGGAAGCGCAGCATGAGCAAGATGCTCAGCACCACCGTAGCAGCGGCCGCGAGCGCGCCGATGAAGATGAGCAGGTGGAGTAGAAATCGAAGTAGAAGCATAGTGAGTCTCCAAGAAAACCTGCCTGGCCGATGACGGCAGCGCAGGCAGGTGGGATTCAGTGGGGCTGTGAGGCGAGGGCTTCCAGTTTGTCTGCGAGGAATTTGGGCGCCGCCTGTGAATCAACGGGGGCGGTCGAGCTGGCTGGCTCTGGGGCGGTGAAGAACTCCTCGATCACGGCGTGACTGTCTTCTTCGCTGTCCTCAAAGGCGCCATTGCCGAAGCCCCGGCGGGCTGCCTCATCCAGCGCCCCTTGATCGAAGCCGGCGGTTTGCCGTTGCGCCGCGAGCTCGCCCGCCTGCTGCAGAGCTTCAGCCATGCCCATGCCGTTGCGTACCGTGAGGTCGACGTAGAAGATCGGGGTGCCGTGGCTCTGGCGCGTCGACTTGCCGCGTAGGCGCAGCTCCAGCGGCAGGCAGGCCAAGCGATTGCCGGAAATGGCCTGGAAGTAATGTAGCCGGGCTGCCAGGGTGCGGATGCTGTTGAAGCCGGTGGTGCGGAACACGAAGGTGCCCAGCGCATCCTCCTCGCCAATGACCACGTTCAGCCGGCCATAGGGCCTGCAGGCATTACCCTTGGCCAGCGGGCAGGCATCCGGCGAAGGGCAGGGCAGCGATTGCATACCGTCCTGAGTGACGCGCTTGCAGGTTTCGCCATTACCGACGCACAGTGGCCGTCCCGACTGCCGGTCGAACAGGGTGTAGTCGGCGCGAAAGTTCAATTCCGGTTCGTTGAACAGCAGACGTACCGGGATGCTACGCAGCTTGTCGTCCTTGCCCTGACGCAGTTCATCGTTGAGCGGGTGCAACAGCCAGCCATCCCGGCCCTGCACTTGGGACGTGATGGTGAACTGGTCATCCTTCTCCGGAAGACGCTTACCGTTTTTCTCGACGACCTTGCCAATGGAGATGCGACCGAGTGCGGGAGGGATGACCGGGCGCGAGGGTGAGGTAAGCGAGGGTTAAGCGGCGAGCTGAAGCGCGGCATCCAAGGCGCGTTGCTTAATCAGCGCCCCCTGGCCGAACCAGGCCGAATCCATACGGTACTCATTGCTACGCGCACGGCGCTCGTGATCGACGTATTCCGTCACAGCATTGAGCAAACCCCAAGCGGTGCCGCGCGCCGATTCGAGCTGGCTGCCTTGGCCACGCCCCTCGTACAGCTCCTGGACTTTGCGCAGAGCACGCTCGTTGGGCAGTTGCTCCGGCAACACGCCGGTCGGTCTGGTATCGCATAGCACGGACATGAAGAAACCCAATGCCTCATGCCACTGAACCTTGCGTTCGGCTAGTGCACGCATACGGTACATAAAGTCATCCCACTGCGAGACGGCGATCCCTAGCTGCTTTTTTACCATCATGGGATCGAAGCGAGTGCTGTGCGGCACCTTAATCGCTCGGCTGGTGCCGTTCAGGGCTATGGTCAGGGTGTTGTTGCAGACCACGCGCACGGTAGTCGGGGTTGCCGTGGTGGCCAGGGTGCCGTCGCAGGACGTGGCCAGCAGCAGATACCCATTTACCTGGTCGTTGCCCCTGAGCGCGACGCCTTGTCCTGTACGCGCCAGTGCCCAGAGCTTGCGACCTCCTTTGAGCACGCCAGCAGTTTCCAGCTCGTATCCGGAAACTTCGGTGAGGTCGCGGTAGAACTCCAAAACTTCTTGAGGCTGCACGGTGTGGTAACGCTGGGATACCACTGATAGTGGTGCCTTGGTGTCTGAGCGGTAGAGCACTTTCTGTTCCGGGAAAGAGTGGATCGCGCCCAGGTGGCCCGTGACCTCTGATTTGAAATGCACGGGGCTTTCGAGGATCTGCCACTCCATGCCCGCTTCACGTTGCCAAACTTCGATGGGTTGTTTTTGAGTGAGTTGATTGCCCAGACCGTGCCATGGAGTGGCGCCGGCGTAGGCCATGGTTTCGACGAGATGTGCCATGTGAATGATTCCTTTGGGTGCAAAAGGGCTTAAAGCGCTGCGCTAGGCGCAGCACCGTCGGGACGTTGTGAGATGAGGAGAGAGGAGCCGGATTAAGTCGGCAGGTTGAAGCGATGACCGCAGAGCAGACAGAGGTTGTGAGCCAGAACGTGGCGATCTAGCGACTCGCCGAGCTGCGCTCCGAGCGCGCAGCCGCCTACGCCGCCGGCCAGTCCGCCGAGGACGGCGCCTGACACGGAACCGAGAGTGATGCCAAGTGGGCCGCCAAATGCGCCAATTGCAGCGCCAACTTCTGCACCGGTTAAAGCACTGGAGGCGCCGCTGGCAGCGCCACCAATAGAACCAAGAATGCCACCGGCTTTCTTACCGATATCGAGCGTGACGATTTTTGCAGATTTACATGCGGGACAGTTCATGCGAGTTCCTATATCAACCTGTGTAAATGGACAGAGCCGACCTATCGCTAGGTCTTCAAGAAGGTGATATAGGTTTGAAATATCTTTCAGTAGATTTTAAGCATTCTTAAAAGATGATCAGGTAGGCGTTCCGTTTTGGGTCGCCACAACTGTTGAGCAAAGAAAGAGCGGCTGTGGAGTTCTTGTCGGTACCTTGTTCATGCCCTCCGCCTTTTACGACTTGCTGCCCCCCGATCATTGAGGGCCCAGCCTGCGCAAACACCAATTGGCAGCAGCAGGGTAGATCGTCGGTGTCGCTTGACTTTGCTTGAGGCATTCAACATCTTTACGGCCATATTCCACTCGGCTTCGTAGCATGAACGACTCAGAGTTCCACAGTGTCTGGATGTGGATGGGCAAGCTTGCGCCGCCCCAAGCCCAGCTAGAGGCGGTGCCCCGTAAGGATTTGCTGGCGGCGTTACAGTGCAACCAACACAAACCCTTGACACTTGTCGCCTCTGCTCCGGGGTTCGGCAAGACGACTTTGTTGGCGCAATGGCGAGCGTGTCTGTTGCAACAGCACACCGCTGCGCCTACCGCCTGGTTGTCGTTGGACGAAGCCGATGCCGAGGCAAACCGTTTTCTCGCTTATCTGATCTGGGCGCTGGAGGCGGCAGGGCTGGATGTCGGTGGTCTGGCGGCATTGGCGCAGGCGCAAGCGCTGGATGTGCGGCCGCAGCGCACGGTGGCGGCGTTGCTGCAGGTGCTGGCGCGCGACGGGCGTCGGGTGACGCTGATGATGGATGACTATCATCGGGCGGCCAGCAGTGCCGTCGATGAGGTGGTGTTGACGCTGCTGGAGCGCGGTAGCCAATGGCTGCATCTTGTCGTCGCCAGTCGCACCCGTCCCGCCTGGCCGCTGGCGCGGCTCAAATCGCAAGGCCTGGTCTATGAACTGGGTGCGGGCGATCTGACGTTGTCACAGGCTGAAACGGCGCACATTTTCGGCGCAGACTTGGGCGAACCGGCACTGGCCAGTCTGCACCAGCAGACAGAAGGCTGGGCCGTGGCGGTGCAACTGGCCCACCACTGGCTTGCCGGGGCCCATGGCTCGCTGTATGGCTTGCAGTCGTTCTCCGGTCGTGTGGCCGACGTCGCCGAGTATTTGACCGAGCAAATCTTTGAAAACCTGCCTGAGGAATGTCGCGCCTTTTTGCTGGACACGTCATTGCTGGAGCGTTTTAACGCTGAGTTGGCCGATGTTGTCCGTGGACGCGAGGACAGTGCCGCGCTGTTGGCACAACTGTCAGCATTCGATGCCTTGCTGGTACCGCTGGACTCCAGTCGCAGCTGGTTTCGCTACCACATGCTGTTGGCCGATTTCCTGCGCCCGCGACTGGACGGCGCGCGCGCGCAGCGCATCCATCAGGCCGCAGCGCAGTGGCTGGCCGTGCAAACCGACTGGGTGTTGGCGGTCTCCCATGCCTTACGGGCCAAAGATACCGTGTTGGCAGTCAATCTGGTGGTGCGTGCCGGGGGCTGGGAGTTGGTGTTGCGCAAGGGCATCAGTTACGCGCAAAGCCTGCTGCAACAGTTCGATGAGCAGGCGCGCAGCAGTGAGCCGGATCTGTTGCTGATGCAGGCGTATCTCCACGCCAAGCTGGGCAACCGGGCACTGTCGACTGAGCTGTTGCGTTTGGCCCAGGTCGCGGTAGCGGGTGATGAGCGCCTGGAGCGTGATTTCGCCGTCATCCATGCGTTGGCCCAGACCTATTTCGATCAGTTCGTCGATATGCAGGGGTGGCTGGACGGCGCAGGCTGGTCCGGCAGTGCGCTGTCTCTGGCGACCTTGCAATGCGTGGAGACGATAGGTTGTCTGGCCCATGGCGATTTACCCCAAGCCTTGCGCGGAGCTCGCGCAGCGCGGTTGCAGATGCAGATGGTGGTAAGCCCGCTGGGTGAGAATTATTGCCTGATTCATGAAGCACAAGCGTTGGCGCTGAGCGGGGAGGTGGCCGGCGCGGGGCAACTGATTGACGAGGCCCTGGACATGGCCCAGGAAAACTTCGGCAGTGAAAGTTCGCTCAAGGCCGTGGTTGGCTGCTTCAAGGCTCAACACTTGTATTGGCAAGGTGCGTGGGCCGAGGCGCAGCCGTGGATCCGCGAAGGTTGGGACTCGCTTGAGCATACCGACGGCTGGCTTGACGTGTTTGCCGCTACCGCGGAAGTGTCCTGGCGTACCGCCCTGCGTACGCTGGGTGTGCAACCGGCACTGGCCGAGCTGGAAAAACTCGCCCGCATCGCCAACGACAGGCTGCTTGATCGACTGGTGCGCCTGGTGTACGCCTGGCGGATCGACTTGCTGGTGCAGTCGGGTCAGGTGTCCCAGGCCCGTCAGGAGCTGCAACTGCATGGCCTCGACAGCCAGCCTGCCGAAGCACTGGATTGGCGTAATCGTGAGGCCGTCGGTTTGGCCCTCGCGCGCTTGATGTTGGCCAGCGGTGCTTCGGCTGCGGCGCTTGCGCGCTTGCAGCGTGATATCGAGGCGTTGCAGGAAAAAGGCCTGCTGTTGCCGGTGTTGCGCTTGCGCATCATGGCCATGCTCGCTCGTTTCAAGCTGCGCGGTGAAGTGGACCACCAAGAGGTGAGTGACACGCTGTTGCCGGTTGTACGCCAGGGCTTGATGGGGCTGTTGCTAGAGGTGGGGCCGGCGATCCTGCCATTGCTGGACGGCTTACCTGAGGCCTTCGCTGGCATGTCGACGGTGATCACCCGCTTGCGCGGTTGGCGGGCCCATCCGGTACGTCCGCGGGCTCATCTGAGTGCCAAGGAGATGCAGTTGTTGGCGCTGTTGGCTGGCGGTCAATCCAACAAGGCCATCGCGCTGGCATTGGACATTTCTGAAAATACCGTCAAGTTCCACCTCAAGCAGATTTTCCGCAAACTTGAGGTCGACAACCGTGCAGCGGCCATCAGTGCCGCCCTGCGCGAAGGGCTGCTCGACGCCCGCAGGTGACCCGCCTACCCATATGGGTAGGCAACCTCGCTACCCATCCCATACCTACCCTTCGGCAGCATTGAAGCCTGCCTGCGGGGTTCTTAGCATCGATTTCAACAGCGATTCGTTGTCCAAGCGGCAAGGGGTTCGACGCTCCTGTTGCCAATAAAAACAATCATGCTAGGAGATGCACTGTGGGTATGAACGGCAAGACCGTGCGCGTAGCGACCGATGTCGGGGGCACCTTTACCGACCTGGTCTATTTCGAGACAGATCCGGTCAGCGGCCGGCAGACGATCCGCACGGCAAAATCAGACACCACGCCGCCCAATTTCGAGCAGGGCATTATCAATGTGCTGAACAAGGCGGATGTGCGCCTGGACGAGGTGGATTTCCTTGCTCATGGCACGACCGTCGTCATCAATGCCTTGACCGAGCGTCGCGGTGTGCGCACCGGCTTGATCACCACCCAAGGCTTTCGCGACATCCTCGAAATCGCCCGCGCCAACCGCCCGGATTTCTTCAATCTGAAATGGGTGAAACCTGAGCCTTTTGTGCCGCGTCACCTGCGTCGTGAAATTGCCGGACGCATGCATTGCGATGGGCAGGAACGCGAACCGCTGGATCTGAGCGGGCTTGCCCAACTGCTCGACGATTTCCGCCGCGAAGGGGTCGAGGCAATCGCGGTGTGCCTGCTGCATGCCTACGCCAACCCCGAGCACGAGTTGGCCGTGCTGGCGCGAGTGCGGCGTCTATGGCCTGAAGTCTCCGTCGTGGCGTCGCACCAGATCACCCGCGAATGGCGGGAGTATGAGCGCACCAGCACGACGGTCCTGTCGGCCTACGTGCAGCCCATCGCCGCACGCTACCTCAGCGAACTTGAGCACAGCCTGCGGGATGGCGGTTACAAGGCACCGCTCTACGTCATGCAATCGAACTGTGGCGTCGACACGGTCGCCCACGCCCGTGAAATACCGATCACCATGGTTGAATCCGGCCCGGCCAGCGGCTTTTGGGCCGCCGCCGAACTGGGTCGATTGATCAATGAGCCTAACTTGCTCGCCTTGGACATCGGCGGCACCACGGCCAAGT
Source organism: Pseudomonas monteilii NBRC 103158 = DSM 14164 (assembly GCF_000730605.1). GTDB lineage: Bacteria > Pseudomonadota > Gammaproteobacteria > Pseudomonadales > Pseudomonadaceae > Aquipseudomonas > Aquipseudomonas monteilii. The sequence continues at coordinate 53,146 of NZ_BBIS01000052.1, forward strand.
GCTCGCTGATTCGCGAGGGTCAGGTCACGATCAAAACCGACTATTGGATCGAGCGTGATCGCGTCAGCGCCGGCTATCCGATCATGGTGCCGGTGGTGGACCTGGTCGAAATCGGCAACGGCGGTGGTTCGATCGCCTGGGTCGACGAGTTCGACAAGTTGCACGTTGGCCCGCAATCGGCGGGTGCGCAGCCCGGCCCGGCCGCGTATGGCAATGGCGGCACCCGCGCCACCACCACTGACGCCAACCTGGTGCTGGGGCGCATCAACAAGGACTACTTCTGTGGCGGAGAGCTGCAAGCTGACATGCCAGCGGTGGAGCGCGCGCTGGGTGTGCTGGGCGAAGAGCTGGGGTTGTCGAGCGTCGAAATCGCCCGCGGCATCGTGCGTATCGCTAACGACAACATGGTCAATGCCCTGAAGCTGGTGTCCCTCAATCGCGGCTACGACCCGCGCGAATTCACCCTGATCGCCTTTGGTGGCGGTGGTGCCATGCACGCTGTGGCGCTCGGCCAGGAACTGGGCGTGAAGAAGGTGATCATCCCGCGTGGTGCCCCGGTGTTCTCTGCGTGGGGCATGACCATGTCGGACTTGCGCCGGGACATGTTCGTCAACCGCTTCTTTGAGTGCAACCGTGAAGGCGCGCTGGCCGAAGCTCAAGCCTTCCTGGACCAGTTGCTACTGAGTGCCCGTGAACAATTTGCAGAGCAGGCGGTTGCGGCGGATCAGGTCGAGCTCTCGGTTCACTGCAAGTTGCGCTACCAGAACCAGGAGCACTCAGTCGAAGTGCCATTGCTGGCCAACGAACAGATCGCGCTGCACGGGGAGGACATTGCCCAGCGCTTCCACGGGTTGCACGAGCAGCACTACAGCTACCGCCTGGACGCGCCATTGGAAATCGTCGGCTTCCACATCGTCGCAGTGGCCCAGATCGGCAAGCTTGATCTGGACGAACTGCCGGTAACCGGTGCGACGCTGACAGCAGCCCTCAAAGGTCGGCGCCTGGTCGACTATGCACTGGAAGGCCGTCATGAAGCGTGCATCTATGACAACGCCAAACTGGAGCCGGGCATGACCTTTGACGGCCCAGCGGTGATCGAGGATGCGGGGACGACGATTGTCGTGCATCCACGCAACAGCGTGCGCGTCGACAACCTCGGCAACATCCACATCACGATCGGCAACTAACGGGAGCAGGGCGATGAGCAGCGTTGATATTTTTACCCTGGAGATCATCCAGAACTCGCTTCAAGCAATTGCTGATGAGATGTTTGCGGCCATGCGCAAGGCGGCCATGAGCCCGGTGATCTACGAAGTGCTCGATATGGGCACCGGCATCACCGACGCCCAGGGCAACATCGCGAGTTCCGGCGCGGGCATCCCGGCCTTTGTCGGGGTGCTCGACAAGGCGGTACGGCAGATCCTCAACGAGCACGCCGAGCCGGGTGATATCGAGGACGGCGATGTCTTTATCACCAACGATCCGCACAGCGGTGGGGTCACTCACCTCAACGATGTGGTGCTGGCCATGCCGGTGTTCGCCGACGGTCAGATCATTGCCTGGACCGCGAACATCGCCCATTGGAACGATGTCGGCGGTATGGTGCCTGGCTCGTTGTCCACCGAGGCGACGGAGATTTTCCAGGAGGGCTTGCGTCTGGCCTCGGTGAAACTGATTGGCAAAGGCCAACCGATCCGATCGGTCCTGCAGATTCTGCGGGCCAACACGCGTATGCCCGACTTTATGGAAGGCGATCTGTGGGCGGCCATCGCGGCAGCGCGGGGTGGCGCTGCGCGGATTGTCGAGTTGAGTAAAAAGTACGGCACGCAGTTGTTCCTAAGCGCGGTCGAGGACTTCATGACTCTGGGTGAGAAGGTCTCGCTCAGGGCATTGCTGGACGCGCCGCGTGGCCGCTTCAGCATGGAAGAAGTCCAGGATGATGGCCAGGTATTTAAGGTCGTGGTGGACATCACCGAGACGCAGATGACCGTCGATCTGCGTGACAACCCGGCGCAGGCGGTTGGCCCTACCAACTTGAGTCGCGACGGCACCGTGGTTGCGGCACAGATGGCCTTCAAGGCGGTCACAGCACCGCAGGGCGTGACCAACGGCGGTACATTCCGCCCGCTGCAGGTGTTGACCCGGCCAGGTTCGCTGTTCGATGCCCAGGCCCCTGCGGCCGAAGGTTTTTACTTCGAGAACCTGATCCGCGTGCATGATCTGATCCTGCGCTGCCTGGCCCGGCAGATGCCTGAGCGCTTGCCGGCGGGTAATTTCGCTTCGGTTTGCGCCACCATCATTGGCGGTGTGCACCCCGACACGGGGCGCACGTTCACTTTGGTTGAACCGGAGATTGGCGGCTGGGGGGCAGAGCAGGGGCGTGATGGTAACAATGCGGTTTATTCGGGCCTGCACGGCGAAACCTATAACTGTCCGGTCGAAGTCTGCGAAGCGCGCTATGGACTGTACGTTGAGTGCATGACCCTGAACGATGAGCCGGGAGGGCATGGCCAGTACCGAGGCGGCCAGGGCATCCGCATCGATTACCGGGTGCGTTCCGAGGGGACATTCCTCACCTGTGGTTACACCCGCTCCGTTGTAGCCCCGTGGGGACTTGAAGGGGGCGCCGAGGGTTCGCCCAACTATATCGAAGTGGTGCGCAAAGACGGCCGCAGCGAACGACACGCCATGGCCAGCGGGGTGATGTTGAGCGCCGGTGACATCGTTCGTGTTCGCACGGGGGCAGGCGGAGGCTATGGCGATCCGGCGTTGCGCAGTCGCGAGGCGGTTATCGAGGATCTGAAGAACGGCTACCTCAGCACCGAGACCGCCAGTGCCGTTTATGGCGTGCGGGCTTGAAAAGGCTTGAGTCGGGAGACCTGAACCATGTTTTCGAAACACACCTACATTCAGCGTCGGCAAGCGTTGCGCGAGCGCTTGAGCGGTGGCCTTGTGTTGCTCCCCGGCAACCTCGATGCGCCGATCAACTTCGCCCATAACGTCTATCCGTTTCGCCAGGACAGCAGTTTTGCGTACTTTTTTGGTGTCAGCAGACCAGGGCTCAATGGGCTCATCGACCTTGATGACGGTGGCGAAAGTGTTTTTGCCGACGAGGTCAGCCTTGATGACAGTATTTGGGTAGGCACTGGAATCTCCCTGGCCCAGCAATGTGCGGCGGCGGGTTGCAGTACCTTGCAACCCTCGGCCGACTTGCAGGCGGTTGTCGGCAAGGCACTTAAGCAAGGTCGCAACGTTCATTACCTACCGCCATATCGTGCTGAAACCACCGTGTTGCTGGCCCGGCTGCTGGGGCTCTCAGCCGATGAAGTCGCCGCCCACGCCTCGCCAACGTTGATCGCGGCGGTGGTTGGCCTGCGTGAAATCAAGGACGCCGGTGAAATCGAGCAGATCGATCGAGCCCTGGGGGTGGCCAACGAAATGCACCTGGCCGCGATGAGGACGACCCGACCTGGGGTGTTGGAGCGTGAAATCGTTGCGGCAATGCGTGGCGTGTTAGGACGTCACGGGTTGCAGGAGGCCTATCAACCCGTGTTCACCCGACATGGCGAGATTCTGCATAACCTTGAGTACGGCAATCGTCTGGAGGCCGGCGACCTGGTGGTGAACGATGCCGGGGCATCCAGCTTGCTGGGCTATGCCAGCGACGTTACCCGCACACTGCCGGTGAGCGGGCGGTTCCTCCCGCACCAGCGTGAGTTGTACGAACTGCTGGTACGGGTCCAGGAAGATGCCATTGCGACGATGCGCCCGGGTATTGCGTTTGCAGAGGTGCACCGGCTTGCAGCGCTGCGCATGGTCGAGGGTATGACCGAGCTGGGCTTCTTCAAGGGCGACGCGGCGCAGGTGGTGGAATCGGGCGCTTACGCTCTGTGCTTTCCCCATGGACTGGGGCACCAGCTGGGGTTGGATGTCCATGACATGGAAGCCTTGGGCGAAGACTGCGTGGGCTATGACAAGGCCGTTTCGCGCAGCCGTCTTTTCGGTCTGTGCAACCTGCGCATGGGCAAGCGCTTGCAGGTGGGCATGGTGCTGACGGTGGAACCCGGGATCTACTTTATCCCGGGCCTGATCGAGCAGTGGCAGGCAGAAAAGCGTCATGCAGGGCTGATCTGTTTTGAGCGCTTCAAGGCCTATTGCGGTTTCGGCGGTATGCGCGTCGAGGACGTGGTCACGGTCAGTGCACACGCGGCCAGGGTGCTGGGGCCGTCAACGCCCAAACACACGGACGATATCGAAGCCGCGATGTCGTGAGTGAAGGCGGTCGGGCACGGCCGCCCATTACAAGAGCAACAACAAGAGAATAAGTGATGAAACTTCGCAAATTGTCGTGCTTAGGCGCGCTGGGTCCGCTCGGCCTGACGTTGAGCCAGGTTACCCCGGCGCAGGCCGATCAGTTCATCGGCTTCGCCCAGCCAGGTGTTCCAGGTTCCTGGGCGCTTGAGTCATTTCCGGTGATTAATCGCACCGCCGAAGGCGATGTCCGGGTCTCCTCCAACACCGTGCTGGCTTACTTCACCGAAACCGGGCTGACCGGCACGCAACGGGACCAATGGGAATTCTGGGTAGGCGCCATACCTGGCTACACCGACACCGATGCAGGCGGTGGCAAGAGTGGTTGGGACATTGCCGCACCCAATATCGGCATCGAGTACTACTACAACATCGTCGAACCTACTGCACCGTGGGGGTCGCCAGACTATGTGACGTTTTGGACCAGTCCGACCCTGATGGTCGAGTTTCCTAACGGCAACCATGACACCGAGGGCTACGGCGCAGGTTACAACCGTTACGCCTATAGCTTGAGCATTGCCAACTATTTGCAGGTCGGGAAATTCGGCGTGACCTTCACACCCGTTGGCATCTACTACGCCGAAAAAAACCGCAACGCCACGGACTTCGGTGAGGGCGACCCTAAACACCTGCGCGGTGGGGTGAGCCTATGGCTGGCCGATATCGCCGCGGGCTATCTGGTCACCGACGACCTGTGGCTTGGAGTACACCACGTCTACAACATCAACAACCGCTCGGCCTCGGATTTTGAAGAGTCGCGAGAAGGCAAGGTTGGGCCGTCCATGACGTACACCGGCTGGGCCAAGCAGGGCGTTTTTGTCTCGGCCAACCTGAACTTCGATTACTACCACACCGACAACCTGCCGTACTCCAACTCGCTGACCATGGCATTGGTCAAGAGCTTCTAGCCTCTGAAGGAATTAAAGAAATGAGCACATTCTTGACCTCTGCCGAGCCGCAGGATGTTCCAGTTTGCGTGCGTTGGCTGAACCCCATCGGTAACGCCACCTTCGATGAACCCATTGCCCAGCTGCTGCGCTCGATCAAGCAGCCTTCCACCCAGGTCGAGGTGATCTCCCTGGACATGCACCCCAGCCCTACACACCTGGAGTACCGCAGTTACGAGGCGTTGATCTATGAGCGCAGCGTGCGGATTGCCAGAGATTGTGCCGAGAGCAACGTCGATGCCCTAGTGTTGGGCTGTTTCTATGATCCGGTCCTTGATGATGCCCGTGAGATCTCAGGTCAAACCGTTGTCGTCGGCCCTTGCCAGGCGAGCCTGCAGGTGGCGGCCAATCTGGCCAATCGCTACTCGATCATCGTAGGGCGCAACAAGTGGATCGAGCAGATGAGTGCACGCGTTCGCGCATGTGGCGCTGGCGACCGGCTGGCTTCGATGCGCCCATTGGGGATGGGCGTCGACGAGTTCCAGCGTGACCACGCGCTGACCCGCCGGCGCATCATCGAGCAGGCCCGGCGCGCAGTCGAGGAAGACGGTGCCGAAGCCATCATCCTCGGCTGCACCATTGAGTTTGGCTTCTTCGAACAGGTGCAAGCGCAGATTGGCGTTCCGGTCATTGACCCGGTGGTAGCAGCATTCAAGGTCGCTGAGTCGCTGGCAGGGATGAAGCGCCGATTTGGTTGGGTGCCGAGTCGGGTAGGCAGCTGTGAGCCGCCGCCAGAAGTCGAAATTCAAGCATTCGGTTTGTTCCAAAGCCCAGTGCCCATCGGTAACTGCGTCAAGGCCTGATCCACTACCGTGAGCAGAGCCCGGCCAGTTGCCGGCTCTGCCGCTTTTTAGGATGACCGTTCATGAGCCAACTTTCCTCAGCCATTACTACAGAACCCACCGCTACACATAACCGCAGCGCGCAACCGGGGCTTTCCGTAGGCCAGGTGTTCGAGAACTTCCCGCTGACGCGGGAGCACCTGAAAAGCTGTCTGGGATTGTTCTTTGTGTTCGCCATCGAAGCCTGGGAGATGATGATCATCGTCTACACAGCGCTTTTGATCGGCAAGGATTTTCAACTCGACGCGCTGGCAACCGGCAACCTGATCGGTGCCATTTTTGTCGGCATGCTTATTGGCTCATTGGTATGGGGCAGGCTCTCCGAGCGGCTTGGGCGCAAGCGCTCGATTATCTTGAGTATGGTGATGTATGGCGCCATTTCGCTGCTGAGTGCTTTCGCACCCAATTACCCGGTGTTTTATCTGTTGCGTTTGCTCAGCGGGGTCGCAGCCGTCGGTATGCTGGTAGTGACCTTTGCCCATTTCGAAGAGCTATTGCCGGTGAAGGTGCGCGGCGCCTGTACGGTCTATCTAACCTCGGGTTGGCCGGTTGGCGTGCTGCTGGCACTGGGCGCGACGGTCTGGCTGATGCCGTTGGGCTGGCGAACCATTATTGCCGTCAGTTCGTTGGGTAGCCTCTGGGCCATTGCGGTTGCCTATTGGGTGCCGGAGTCGCCGTACTGGCTGGCATCGGTTGGTCGCCAGGCCGAGGCGCGTGCGGTCATCGCCAGGCTCAGCCGAGGGGCGGTCCAGTTACCCAGCGGATACGAACTGCGGGTTGAAAAAACCTTGCGAGGTACCCACCGCGAATTGTTTTCTGCGGGTATGGGCAAAACCAGCCTGCTGCAGATCGCGGTCAACTTCACCTTTTCCTGGGGTTACTGGGGGCTGCAAACGTGGTTGCCGACGTTGCTGCAGCAGCGCGGTTTGAGCTTGCCGCAAAGCTATGGGTTCATTGCCTTCTCGGCGCTTTGCATGATCCCCGGCTACATGATGGCGTCGTACCTCACCAGCCGTCTGGGGCGCAAAAAGGTCGTGGTGTCGTTCATCGGCGCGGCGGTTCTGGCGGGGTACGGCTTCGCCAATGCGCAAACGCTGGAAACGCTCTATCTGAGTAATTTCGCCCTGGCATTTTTCAGCATGGGCGCCTGGGGCGTGTGGGACACCTGGGTCGGTGAACTGTATCCCACGCGTTTGCGCGTGCTGGGCTATAGCTGGGCGGTTTTCTCTCAGCGGGTGGCGAACATTCTGGCGCCGAGCCTGATCGGCGTGCTAGTGGCCTTCGGCACCTCATTCAACATGACCACCACCCTGATCAATGGCTTCATGCTGGCGAGCGTATTGCTGGCGCTGTTGATCCCCGAGACCGAGGGTGAGCGATTGCATTGATGGCGCGGTGAGCCAACCTACGGGTCGCTGCCCGCGGCAGCGACGCTTCAGATTCAAGGAGAACTACATGTCAGCAGCAGGCACCTGGATAAACGAATACGGCTCGATCATGACCTTGGTGAGCGTAGGTAATAGCTTAAGGGGCGTGTACCAATCGTCGACTGGCTCTGTCGGTACGTATGAAGTGTTCGGTATACAGACCGCAGAAGCCGCGACAACATTGCAAGGGCAGCCATTGGCATTGGCTATTTCCTGGCATTCAATCGATGAGGCAGTCGCAGACCCAAGCTGGCATTGGAGCTCTGGCTTGTGCGGCCAGATCAGTTATCAGGATGGCCAGGAAGTCATGGTATTGGCGCACGCTCTGGTGGCCTCAAGCGATTTTCCTGAGGTGTCAGGGGTGGGAACCTACCTCGATAAATTGACGTACAGACGAGTGTCGCCGCAAGCATTCGATCTGGTGCTCAATGACCACCACGAAACACTGGAAAATGCGTTGGCGGGTAGATGGTTGGCCTCTGATGGCAGCCTGACGTTGCGCGTGGACGCCATTCGCGACAGTCGGCTTGGCTTTGTTTCGGGCAGCATTGCTTCGCAGTTCGGCACGCATGAAATCATCGGTTTCACTGATTTACATGCGTCCACTGCTGACCTTCCCCAGCAGTCCGTTACCTTGGTCGCCGCTACGTCAGCAGCGCAGGTGATGGCGCTGTCAGGCACCCTCGATACATTGGTAGACCGGCTGAGCTTACTGGAAATGACAAGTGCACCGACGGCACCAAGTTCTACTTATTGCCAGACCCAGGTGACCTCGACGGTTTACAACCGGTATCTCGCTCAATGACTCTTTTTCGCCGGCCCCCCCCCAGGCCGCAGACGCCATGTAATCGGTTGAGCCGATAGAGACCTTCAAACAATCGATTTGAGCTATGTGGCCGTGGCGCTGAGTATGACGACACCTTCCAACAACAATAAAACCAAGGAGTCGTCATGACTGCTCGTTTCCACAACCCGGTCGATACGCGCTACGGCTATGGCAGCCTGAAGGAACTGGTTTCCCTCACCGAACAGCAGAAAGTCGCGCTGGTCATTTTTCCGGAAGCTCGTGGCCTGGGACTCTTGGAACGCATTCAGGGGCTGCTGGGCGACCGCCTGGTGTACATCATCGAAGATGTCCAGCCTAACCCGGATGTGGCTCAGTTGCGCGGCACTTATGAGCGCTTCTGGCGTGAGGCTGCCGATTGTGAAACCGTGATCGCCGTTGGTGGTGGTAGTGCCATTGACACTGCGAAAGCGCTGATCGTAGGCACCGAAAGCGGCACCTTTGATGAGTTACTAGGATTGCTGGCAACAGGTAAGCCTTTCGTGCCTGCTCGGAGTAAAGCACTGATTGCAGCACCTACCACCGCCGGAACTGGCAGTGAAGTAACCCCGTGGGCGACGATATGGGATAACGCCAGCCAAAAGAAGTACTCGCTGCACCTCGACTGCACCTGGCCCAAGGTTGCCATCATTGACCCAGAATTGATGTTGACCGTGCCGGCTGGCGTGACGGTCTCAACCGGTTTGGACGCGTTGTCTCATGCTCTGGAGTCGATTTGGAACGTCAATGCCAATCCCGTCTCGGATAACTTCGCCATTTCGGCGATTCGCGACATCCTCGAGTGCTTGCCGCAGCTGTATCGTGATCTCTCCAACGAGGAGTTGCGTTCGCGCATGGCGCTGGCTGCGCTTAAGGCTGGCATGGCTTTCTCCAATACCAAAACGGCACTTGCTCACTCCATTTCCTACGAAATGACCCTGCGCTATGGGCTGCCTCATGGCATCGCCTGTTCCTTCACGCTGCCGCTGGTCCTGGGCTTGGCCTGGGGCCGGGATGAAGCGCGCGACCGTACCCTGCAACAAGTATTTGGCAGCGACCTCAGTACCGCGCAGTCGCAACTGCGAGCGTTCCTTCACGCTTTGCAGGTAAAGACCGAGTTTACCGACTATGGCGTGTCGGCCCAGGAGGCGGAAGAAATCATCGCGTTTGCCATGCAAGGCGCGCGAGGCAAGAACTTCATCGGCGCTCAAGTTGCCTAGGGTCGAATTTCCATTAGCTGCGGCGTTTGTTGCAGCGCTTTCCTGATGCACCAAAAAAGAGTGCCACCCCCGCCTGCTAACGGCTGGTGGGAACGAATAAAAAGGAAAACATCATGAATCGTGCCGACACCCTGTCCGGTCTTGCAGTGCCGACGTCATCTTTCCGCGTGGCTCAATGGCGCATGCTATTGGCTGCTATGTTGTGCTACCTGTTCTTCTATACCGGGCGACAAACCTTCGGTTTTGCCATCCCCGGCATTCAGGCTGAGTTTGGTTTTACCAAAGAAACGCTGGGCTGGGCATCGGCCGCCATGCTGTGGGCGTATGCCATCGGTCAGGCCATCAATGGCAATCTTGCCGATAAGTTCGGCGGCCGGCGCATCATGAGTCTGGGCGCGGTACTGTCCTGTGGCGCCAACTGGGTAACCAGTTTCGCCGGCGGCCTCGCCAGCCTGATCCTGCCATGGGGTATCAACGGTTACTTCCAAGCATTGAGCTGGGCGCCGGGTAGCCGCTTGCTCTCGAACTGGTGGAGCGCCGGCGAACGCGGCAAGGTCTATGGCTTCTATGTATTCGCCGCCGGCTGTGCATCGGTACTGTCTTACATCACCTCGATCGTTGTCCTGGAGATCTTCCAGCTCGAGTGGCGGTGGATCTTCCGTCTGCCCGTTTTGTTGATGCTGGCAGGTGGCATCCTGTTCTACCTGGTCGCTCGTGAACGTCCGCAGGACCTCGGCTTTGAACCACTTGCCGACACCGGTGTGGCCAATGCTGGCGATAAGGACCACGAAGTTGCCGACGGTGAAGTGGAAACTTCGGCGCAGCGTTACAAAGCTGTGCTGAAAAACTTCCGTCTGATTATTGCGGCTGTATCCCTTGGCTTCCAGAACGCCGCCCGCTATGGCTTGATCGTCTGGGTGCCGGTGCACTTCATGGGCGCTGACTGGAAACATGGTGACGGCTTCATCGACCCCTAAATGGATCACCGTTGCATTGCCGGTAGGCATGGCAGTCGGTGCACTGAGCAATGGTTGGGTATCCGACAAGCTGTTTGGCTCCAAGCGTTATCTGGCGATCATGCTCTACATGTTCCTCGGCGCTGCAACCAGCCTGTGGATGTGGAGTCTGCCTGCCCACAGCGGTATTGGTCTGGTAGCCCTGTTCCTTTGCGGCTTCTTCGTCTACGGCCCTGCTTCCAGCTTCTGGGCACTGTGTCCTGATCTGGTCGGTGCCAAACGTGCTGGCACAGCCACCGGATTATGAACTTCTCTTCCTACCTGTTCGCAGGCCTGGCGGAGCCGCTGATTGGCGCAATGCTCGACAGCACCGGTAACACCTCGCTGATCTTTATCGTAGTGACTGCGGCCTGTCTTTCCAGCGCAACCGTAGCCCTGTTCATCCGGCGCTAAAGTCTAGACCTTATACAACGACGCTGACTCGCTCATCTAGGCGCCTCTTATGTATCAATACAATGAGTGGTTCCGTTCCTTCCACACCGTGGCGAGGACGGGCAGTTTCGCCCTCGCCGCTGAGTACCTGAGCGTCGGTCGGCCGACTGTTAGCGAACAAGTCAGTGCTCTTGAGGAGAAATTCGCGGTGGAGCTTTTCCACCGCGACGGGCGCCGCTTCGAGCTTAGCCCGGTTGGCCGTCAACTGTTCGCAATCACCCAGGGACTGTTCGAGCAAGAGGAGCTAGCGGTGCAGGTTTTCACTACCTTGGGGCAGCATAAGAAAGAAGCGCTGCGCTTGGGAGCCGTTTCACCACCGGTGGCTATGAACATTATCTATTCGTTCATGCAACGCCACCCTGATATCGAACTGGAGACTTCGTTCAATACCGAAAGGGCAACCTTGGAACGTTTGATCAATCTTGATATCGACGCAGCGATTCTTGCCCATTCTGATTTCGATCCACGCCTCGACACACAGTTGTATCGAAGATATCCGATCGTAGCGGTTGTTCGTGATGACCATCCTTGGGCCAGGTTGGGCGAGGTGAGTATCAGACAGATCAGCGGTGAGAGGCTGGTATTGCGCGAATCACAATCACGGACCCGACAGCGGCTCGAAGACTACTGCCTGCAGCACGGTGTAACACTCAATTGTGTGATGCAGTTGAACAGCCGTGAGGCGATAACCCACGCGATCATGCAAAACATTGGAATCGGCTTCGTCTCCGCGGTGGAATATGTCGAGTTACCCGGGACATGCGCAATCAGCTTTATCGATGAACCGCTACAGATCGAATACTACTTGTGCTGTTTGCGCATTTGTCGTCAACGGCCGCTAATTGAAAAGCTATTCAAAGGTGCTAGCGCTGTTTAGTCGTTGCGTTAACGCCTGTATCCAACCCTGTAACATGGCTAATGCTCTTCGGGGTGGGCCATTCAAAAACTAAGTGGAGTACCAATATGAACTACAAACAACCGACCCACCTTAA
>NZ_BBIS01000051.1 GCF_000730605.1 Pseudomonas monteilii NBRC 103158 = DSM 14164
CCGGTAGCGGTGCGCGCGCCGCCACGTCGGCGGCCAGCAGTGCGAAGTCGGCGTTCCAGGCCGGTTCCGCCGCCGCTGGCGGCGGCGCAAAGGGCGCGATGGCGGGCCTAGGCAACGTCGCCAAGACCGGCGCGCAGTCCGCCGGACGCGCCGCAGCATCCCGTGCTTCCGCTGCCGGGCAGCGGATGGCCGCTCCGTTCCGTGCTGGCTGGAATGGCTCGACGGCCGACGCTGGCGCGTCAACCGGTCAAGCCTCCGCAGGAGAAGCCCCCGCAGGCGGCGCCGCTGCACAGAAGCCGGAACAACCCGCCTGGGCCAAGCGGCTGCATCGCCGCCAGCAACTCACCCACGCCGCGACCACCGCCGCGCACACGCTGCGCGGCGGCGACGGTGGCGGCTCGGGGCAAGGCCCGAGCCTGCGCGGCTCCGACGACTAAAGCGATTCACAAGGAGAACTGACCATGCGATTCAGAAAACCGCAGGTGCGCTATGCCGGCACGCCGCAGCCTGCCACGCCGTACCAAGCTGCCGGCCAGGTGTGGGACGACCGTATCGGCTCGCCGCGCGTGCAGGCGAAGAACTGGCGCCTGATGGCCTTCGGCTGCCTGACGCTCGCGCTGCTGATGGCCGGCGGCTTGGTGTGGCGCTCGGCGCAGTCCATCGTGACGCCCTACGTCGTGGAAGTGGACAACGCGGGCCAGGTACGCGCGGTCGGCGAAGCCGCCACGCCGTACCGGCCCAACGATGCGCAGACGGCGCATCACATCGCGCGTTTCGTGACGCTGGTGCGCTCGCTGTCCATCGACCCCATCGTCGTCCGCCAGAACTGGCTCGACGCCTACGACTACACGACCGACAAGGGCGCGGCCGTGCTCAACGACTACGCACGGGTCAACGACCCGTTCGCGCGCATCGGCAAGGAGTCGGTGACGGTGCAGATCACCAGCGTCGTGCGCGCCAGCGACACGTCTTTCAACGTGCGCTGGACGGAACGCCGATACGTCAACGGTGCCGCGGCGGGCTTGGAGCGGTGGACGGCCGTGGTGTCCATCGTGCTCCAGCCGCCACGCACCGAAGAACGCCTGCGCAAGAACCCCCTGGGCATCTACGTCAACGGCCTGTCGTGGAGCCGTGAACTGGATTCTTCCGAAGGAGCCAAGCCATGAATGATCTTTTCCGCAAATACGCGTTGCCGTTGATCCTGCTTTCCCTCGCGGGCTGCGCCACGCAGGGCAAACCGCCGCCGACCATCTCGCTCGATGAGCCAGTGCAGGCCCAGCCGCTGCCGGAGCCGCCCGCGCCGGTGGAAGTGGTCAAGGTGCCCGAGCCGCTGGCGCTGCCGGCGCAGTTGAAGCCATTGCCCGAGGCAGAGGACGCCAAGGCCGCGCCGGAACCGGCCGACGAGAAGGTGCGCGTCTCGCGGGCCAATACGGAGGCGCGCGTCGCGCCCACGCGCGAGGGCTACGTCAATGCGATTCAGGTCTGGCCCTTCACTGACGGTGCGCTGTATCAGGTCTATGCGGCCGTGGGCCGCGTGACCGTGATCGCGCTCCAGCCGGGCGAGGAACTGGTGACGGTGGCCGCCGGCGATACCGTGCGCTGGATCGTGGGTGATACGTCCAGCGGTAGCGGCGCCGACCTGCGCGTGAACGTGCTGGTCAAGCCAATCCGTTCGGCCCTAAAGACCAATCTCGTCATCACCACCAGCCGCAGGACGTACCTTCTGGAGCTGGCTTCTACGGAAAAGACGTGGATGGCGTCGGTGTCCTGGGAGTACCCGCGCGACCGGATGCTGGCTTTGCAGCGCCAAGCGCAGGCGGCCAGCGCCGCCGCGCCGGTGGACTCCGGCTTGTCGCTGGAAAACCTGCGCTTCCGCTACGCGGTCAGCGGTAGCAACCCGCCGTGGAAGCCGCTGCGCGCGTTCGACGACGGGCAGAAGGTCTATATCCAGTTCCCCGCCGGCATCGCGCAAGGCGAGCTGCCGCCGCTGTTCGTGATCGGGCCGGAAGGCGACGGGCAACTGGTCAACTATCGCTTCCGCTCGCCGTACTACATCGTGGATCGGCTGTTCGGCGCCGCCGAACTCCGCCTGGGCGGAGACAAGAGCGACGTGGTGCGAATTGAACGCACGGACGGCGTTGCGCGGAGGAACTGACCATGAGCCAGGACGACACCCCCGACCTCGCCACGCCGCAGGCGGGCAAGGTTGCGCCGGAGGCGGTGGCGCTGCGCGCCCAGCCACGCCCGGTCACGCGCCTGAATCGGCGCACGCTGGCCATCCTCGCCGGCGGCCTGTCGGTCGCCGTGCTTGGGGCCACCATCTGGTCGCTGCAACCGCAGCGGCGCGGAGCCAACGAGCAGACCGAGCTTTACAACGTCGATCGCGTCTCGAAGTCCGAAGGGCTGGATGCGCTGCCGACGGACTACTCGAAGCTGCCGCCAGCCTTGCCGCCCGATGTGCCCGAACTGGGGCCGCCGTTGCCCGGCGACCTTGGTCCGGCCATCGTCGCTTCGCAGCAGCCGGTGACGCCGGGCTATTCGCCGCCAGGCCATGATCCCGAAGATGCCTTGCGCAAGGAGGCGGACGCGGCGGCGGCCTCGTCGGTGTTCTTCCGCTCGGGCGGCCAGGGTCAGGGCCAGGCCGCCGCCACGGTCGCGCAAGCTGCGCCGGGTGCGCCTGGTGTTGCAAACACACTCGCGGCCTTCGATCCTCTCGCTGCCGGGCCTGCCTCGACAGCGGCCCAGCCCGCCGACCCGACCGCCGTGCAGAACCGGCAAGACCAGAAAGAGGCATTCCTGAAAGCCGGTTCTACGGAAACCCGCAATTCCGGCCATCTGGCGCTGCCCGCATCGCCCTATCAGGTGATGGCCGGAACGGTGATCGCGGGTGCGCTGGTGACGGGCATCCAGTCGGATTTGCCGGGCGACGTGATCGCCACGGTGACGGAGCCGGTCTATGACACGGCCACGGGCAAGTTTCTGCTGATCCCGCAGGGCTCGCGCATCCTTGGCAAATACAACAGCCAGGTCAGCTACGGACAAAGCCGCGTGCAGGTGGTGTGGAATCGCGTCATTCTGCCCGACACATCCTCGCTGACGCTGGACAACCTTGTCGGCACCGATCCGGCCGGCTACTCCGGCCTGGAAGACGACGTGGACTGGCATTGGAATCGCATCGTTGCCGGCGCGGTGCTGACGACGTTGCTGGGCGTAGGTGCCGAGCTGGCCGCGCCGGAGAACCGCCAGGATGGCAACCGCATCGTCATCGCCGGGCGCGATGGCGCACAGGACAGCATCAATCAGGTCGGCCAGGAAATCACCCGGCGCAACATGAATATCCAGCCGACGCTGACCGAGCGGCCGGGCCTGCCCGTGCGAATCATCGTCAACCGGGATCTGGTGCTGCGGCCGTACCAGCCGCTGTTCTTCAATCGGGGAGCTTCGCAATGAGCACGACCAAGAAGCTGCGGCTCGGGCCGCTGCCCAAGACCGAAAGCGTCAAACTGACCTTTGCCTGCCCAGCCAGCTTGAAAGCCGACCTCGACCGCTACGCCGCGCTGCACGCGCAGACCTACGGCGAGGCGGTTGATGCCATGACGCTGATCCCGCACATGCTGGAGGCGTTCATGGCGGGGGATCGGGGATTCAGGAAGGACACGGCGACCCGGAGCGCGCCATCGAAGCCGACATGATGGCGTCGCATACCAACGGCATCCATCGAACGCGCAGCCCCAGGCTGCGCGTTCTTCATTCTGGATGCCGCTATGTCTCTTGGGCTATGATGACGCGACAGGCCCGCCGTTCCTCGGCAATCCAGCACGACACAGTGCGATGCGGCTTTCTCCCCCGACGCTCTTATGTGGCTCCTAGCCGACGAAGCCGTGGTTCTGCAAAGCGGCCGCGAAAAGAGCTAACCTACTGTCCCATATATGGTTTCAAGCCTTACGTGCTTTGCACGCAAGACTTGACACCGGCACTTTTTTGTGCCTGGCTTCTGGGGCGCGAAGCGCCCCCAGCATCAACTCAATCGTTGAAGTCGCGCCAGCCGCCCATTTCTTTCCAGCGGTTGACGATGCCGCAGAACAGCTCTGCCGTCTTCTCGGTGTCGTATCGCGCCGAGTGCGCTTCACGCCCGTCGAAGTCGATGTCCGCACTTTGGCAGGCGCGCGCGAGCACGGTCTGGCCATACGCCAGGCCCGCCAAGGTGGCGGTGTCAAAGCTGGAGAACGGGTGGAACGGGTTGCGCTTCAGGTCGTTGCGCGCTACCGCTGCATTGAGGAAGCCCAGGTCGAAGCTGCTGTTATGGCCGACCAGGATCGCCCGCTTGCAGCCATTGGCCTTGAGCGCCTTGCGCACGCCACGGAAGATGTCGGTCAGCGCGCTTTCCTCGCTGACGGCCATGCGCAGCGGGTGGTCCAGCTTGATACCGGTGAACTCCAACGCCGCAGCTTCGATATTGGCACCCTCGAACGGCTCGACCCGGTGGAAGTAGGTGTGCTCGGGGAACAGGAAGCCTTTCTCGTCCATGCCGATGGTGACGGCGGCAATTTCCAGCAGGGCATCGGTGGCGCTGTTGAAACCACCGGTTTCCACATCCACCACGACCGGCAGGTAGCCACGGAAGCGCTCGGCCATCGGGTGGCGAGAGCCGCTGCTGCCCTGGGAGTCGAGGTCGTCTTCGTAGAGGTCTTCGCTCACGCGTTGTCCTCCAGCAGGCGCCAGCGCAGTTTTTCGCCAGCGCGCAGCGGGATTACCGTCTGCTCGCCAAACGGCAGGCTGTCCGGGGCGGTCCACTCTTCGCGGACCAGGGTGATGGTGTCGGTGTTTGCCGGCAGGCCATAGAAAGCCGGGCCGTGCAGGCTGGCAAAGCCTTCAAGCTTGTCCAGTGCGTTACGTTGTTCGAACGCTTCGGCGTACATCTCGATGGCCGCATAGGCAGTGTAGCAACCGGCGCAACCGCAGGCGGCTTCCTTGGCGTGACGGGCGTGAGGTGCCGAATCTGTGCCAAGGAAGAACTTCGGGTTGCCGCTGGTGGCCGCATCCAGCAGCGCCACCTGGTGGGTGTTGCGCTTGAGAATCGGCAGGCAGTAGAAGTGCGGGCGAATGCCGCCAACCAACATGTGGTTGCGGTTGTACAGCAGGTGCTGAGCGGTGATGGTCGCGCCAACGTTGGCCGGGGCCTCGGTGACGAACTGCGCGGCATCGCCGGTGGTGATGTGTTCGAACACCACTTTCAACGTAGGGAAGCGCTCGACCAGACGGCGCATGTGCTCGTCGATGAAGCGCTTCTCGCGGTCGAACACATCGATTTCGCTACGGGTCACTTCGCCATGCACCAGCAGGGGCATGCCAACTTCCGCCAGTGCTTCGATGGCCGGGAAGATGTTGTCGATGCTGGTCACGCCCGAGTCGGAGTTGGTGGTGGCGCCGGCCGGGTACAGTTTGGCGGCGTACACGATGCCGCTGGCCTTGGCCGCGCGGACGTCCTCGGGGCTGGTACGGTCGGTGAGGTACAGCACCATCAGCGGCTCGAAGCGGCTACCGGCCGGGCGCGCGGCAAGGATGCGCTCACGGTAGGCGCCAGCCTCGGCGGCATTGCGCACCGGAGGAACCAGGTTTGGCATGATGATGGCACGGGCGAAAGTACGCGCCACGTCGCCAACGGTGTGGGGCAGGACGGCACCATCGCGCAGATGGATGTGCCAGTCGTCGGGGCGCAGGAGGGTCAGGCGATCGGACATTGGGGATTCCAGGCGGGTCGAACTCAAGCCCTAATGCTACCGGAAAACCCTGGGTCGAGCACGGCTATCAAGTTTTCCGGCCAGCGTCCGATAGCCTGCAGGTAAGCCGTCAGAATTTGTGGAGCCGCCCGTGCGCCAGCGTTACCTAGCCCTGTTGACCCTGTTCGCCAGCCTGCCGGCCGGTGCACTGACTTTCCAGACGCGCATGGAGAACATTGCCTGGAAGGTCGAGGGTGACCAGTTCGAGTGCCGTCTGATCCAGCCGATCGAAGGTTTCGGCAGCGGGGAGTTCGTCCGCCGGGCGGGTGAGCAGCCGGTGTTCCAGTTGCGCTCGGACAGCAACCTACTGGGTGCAGGCACCGCCAGCCTGCTGGCGGCGGCGGCCCCATGGCAACCCGGGCGCGGCGACATCAACCTGGGCAGTGTGCGCATGGCCCGTACCGGAGTGTTGTTCAACTCGTCCCAAGGCCAGGCCAGCCGCCTGATCAATGGCCTGCTCGACGGGCGCAGCACGGTGGTGCGCAACTATGCCGGTGAGGCGGGCAGGCCGATGGAGGTGCGGGTGTTGCCGGTCAGCTTTGCCAAGGCTTACAGCGACTATCAGGCCTGCGCGGGCAAGCTGCTTGCGATGAACTACGACCAGGTGCGTCAGACCCAGGTGGGCTTCCCGGGGGGCGGCATTGAACTGGATGAAGCCGCCAAGGCGCGTCTGGACCTGATCCTTGACTACATGAAAGCCGACCCGACGGTTAACCAGATCGAGCTCGACGGCCATTCGGACAATAGCGGCAACCGCTTGACCAACCGCGACCTGTCGCGCCGTCGGGCATTGTCGGTGGCTGATTACTTCAAGGCCCATGGCTTGAAGGAAGAGCAGATCATCCTGCGTTTCCATGGTGAGCAGTACCCGGTGGCGAAAAACAACAGCCCTGCCAACCGGGCGCGCAACCGGCGAGTGAATATCGAACTGGATCGGGTTGCGGTGGTTGAGAAGCCAGTGGAGAAACCGGTTGAGCCAGCGGCGTCTGTTACCCCAGCTCCAGCTCCAGCCAGCCCGGCTGCTGCCGCGCCGGGGGCGAAGGCGCCCTGAGACCGTATTGGCCATGGGTGCTCACCACAGGCGCTGAATATACCAAGGCGTAAGCCTCGTCGCGCCATCGAAAGTTCCTGTCGCTTTGTCGTCAGAAGCTGTCGCCCCACTGTAATTTTATCTGCAAGGCCGTTAGAATCGATCCCTTTCCGTACAACCCCGTGGAGTGATGGCATGGCGGACGTAAAAAAGGTCGTACTGGCGTATTCCGGCGGCCTTGATACTTCGGTGATTCTCAAGTGGCTGCAGGATACCTACAACTGCGAAGTGGTGACCTTCACCGCTGACCTGGGTCAGGGCGAAGAGGTCGAGCCGGCCCGTGCCAAGGCTCAGGCAATGGGCGTTAAAGAGATCTACATCGACGACCTGCGCGAAGAGTTCGTGCGTGATTTCGTGTTCCCGATGTTCCGCGCCAACACCGTCTACGAAGGCGAGTACCTGCTGGGTACTTCCATCGCCCGTCCGCTGATCGCCAAGCGCCTGATCGAAATCGCCAACGAAACCGGTGCTGACGCCATTTCCCACGGCGCCACCGGCAAAGGTAACGACCAGGTTCGTTTCGAGCTGGGGGCCTATGCCCTCAAGCCTGGCGTAAAGGTCATCGCCCCGTGGCGTGAGTGGGACTTGCTGTCCCGCGAGAAGCTGATGGACTACGCCGAAAAGCACGGCATCCCGATCGAGCGCCACGGCAAGAAGAAGTCGCCGTACTCGATGGACGCCAACCTGCTGCACATCTCCTACGAAGGCGGTGTCCTGGAAGATACCTGGACCGAGCACGAAGAAGACATGTGGCGCTGGAGCGTCTCGCCTGAGAACGCCCCGGACCAGGCGACCTACATCGAGCTGACCTACCGCAACGGCGACATCGTTGCCATTGATGGCGTCGAGAAAACCCCGGCCACCGTCCTGGCCGACCTGAACCGTATCGGTGGTGCCAACGGCATCGGCCGCCTCGACATCGTGGAAAACCGTTACGTCGGCATGAAGTCGCGTGGCTGCTACGAGACCCCTGGCGGCACCATCATGCTCAAGGCGCACCGTGCCATCGAGTCGATCACCCTGGACCGCGAAGTCGCTCACCTGAAAGATGAGCTGATGCCGAAGTACGCCAGCCTGATCTACACCGGCTACTGGTGGAGCCCGGAGCGTCTGATGCTGCAGCAGATGATCGACGCTTCCCAGGTCAACGTGAACGGTGTCGTGCGCCTGAAGCTGTACAAGGGCAACGTTACCGTGGTTGGCCGCAAGTCGGACGATTCGCTGTTCGATGCCAACATCGCGACCTTCGAGGAAGATGGCGGCGCCTACAACCAGGCCGATGCTGCAGGCTTCATCAAGTTGAACGCACTGCGCATGCGCATTGCCGCCAACAAGGGCCGTTCGATGCTCTGATTGCGCGCTTGTGCAATGAAAACCCCGGCTTAAGCCGGGGTTTTTTTTGCGTGTAGAAAAGTCAGGGCATTCAACTGTGTTGGCTCACAAAATCACCCTCGAGTGCACTGATCGACAGCTGCGCACATTGACGTTTGTCCAGGTTGCAAAAGCGCCATATTCGGGGCGGTACGGGCGGTTGGGCAAGTGCATGCAAGAGTTGTTGTTCCATCATGCGATAAGCGTCGGGGCCGGAAAACATGAACGTGACAGGCTCGCCTTGCGCCGCCTCAGGGGCATCACTGATGACACTGTTCACAGTTGGCGTTTTGTCGTGTGCCATCTTGTTTGGTGGCGGGCTGTAGAACGACTTGTAATTGAAGTTGAGCGTGAGAAAAAACAGTGCCGTCAGAAAGAACGGAAAGCCTACCAGGAACCAAGTGTAGAGCTTTTGGCTGGACTCGCTGAGAAAGGGCAGTGTGGCAAGGGCGGAGGCTTCGATAATCCCCGCGAAGATGGCAATGATCGTCAGCGGGGCAACAGGTTGTGCTTGGGTCATATGGGCCATCTCCAGCGGTTTTGCCCATCATTACCTTACTGCGGTACTCAACTAAAGACTGGATTGTTTTCCAGGTGAGGAATAATCGACATAAAGCCACTCGGCTTTGTTTTTTCAGCGTGTTTGAGTTGGACGTTTCGCCAGCAGATGTTCAGTTTTCAACTGGTGCGTTTTTGCAGGCGGGTGATACCGTTGTTTGGGTGCTAAGGAACGCGTTTGTTACAACCTTGGTCGTGAAGTGTAGGAAATTTCTGTAAGTGTTGTAAGTTTTGTCTGTCCATGAGTTTCGTCAGTAAATCGCCGCGCCATCAAGCGTCCTGTCGGTTATCGTGGCGTGCCAAAGCAAAACAATGAATGAATGGATATCGCATGAATAAAGTGCTTATCGTGGATGATCATCCGGTCATACGCCTGGCCGTACGCATGCTGATGGAGCGGCATGGGTATGACGTCGTGGCGGAGACCGATAATGGAGTGGCTGCGCTGCAGCTTACTCGGCAACACCTGCCGGATATCGTGGTGCTGGATATCGGGATCCCGAAACTGGATGGCCTGGAGGTGATCGCCCGCATGACGACGTTCAGCCCGGCTAGCAAGGTACTGGTGCTGACATCGCAGGCCCCTGGCAACTTCTCGATGCGTTGCATGCAGGCGGGCGCTGCGGGTTACGTGTGCAAGCAGCAGGAACTTACCGAGTTGTTAAGCGCCATCAAGGCGGTGTTGTCGGGTTACAGCTACTTCCCTAACCAGGCCTTGCACGCGTCACGTGGCAGGGGGGCGGGAACCGAGGTGGACATGGTCAACCGCCTCTCCGCGCGTGAAATGACGGTGCTGCAACAACTGGCGCGAGGGCGTTCGAACAAGGAGATTGCCGACAGCATGTACCTCAGCAACAAGACGGTCAGTACCTACAAGTCGCGGCTGCTGCTCAAGCTCAATGCACGGTCGCTGGTTGACCTGATCGAGTTGGCGCAGCGGCAAGGACTGAACTGACCGCCAAGCCTTGAAGCCTCCAGTCTGGAGGCTTCGCTAAGGCTACAGGTCCGGCTTTACAGGTCGTAGTCGAAATCGGCCAACTGCTTTTGCAGGCGCCGTTCTTCCAGCATGTTATCGATGGTGCGGCGTTTGCTCAGGTTGGTCTTTGCGGGTTCCACCTGGGGCTCCGCGTCATCGTCTGCGGCAACAAAATCATCTTCGATCGACAGGTCGTCTTTATCGGTACTCATGAGTCGCTCCAAGCCAAGGTGCCATTGGCCGTCCTTATAACCAGAAAGCAGGCGCCGGTAAAAAAGATTTTTTCAATCGTGGTGAGGGGTTTCCAGCTATCGCCTCAATCGTCGGAGGTTTTGTGCTTGTACTCGCACAAATCTTCGATCCTGCAACTGCCGCACCTTGGCTTGCGCGCCTGGCACACGTAGCGCCCGTGCAGGATCAGCCAGTGGTGGGCATCGAGCAGGTAATCTTTTGGCACGAACTTGACCAGTTTCTTTTCCACTTCCAGCACCGTTTTGCCAGGCGCAATACCCGTGCGGTTGCTCACCCGGAAAATGTGGGTGTCCACCGCCATGGTCGGCTGGCGGAACGCTGTGTTGAGCACCACGTTGGCGGTCTTGCGGCCCACGCCGGGCAGCGCCTCCAAGGCTTCGCGGGTTTGTGGCACTTGGCTGCCGTGACGTTCGATCAGCAGCCGGCAGGCCTCTATGACATTCTTGGCCTTGCTGTTGTATAGCCCGATGGTCTTGATGTACTCGCTAAGGCCTTCAACGCCCAAGGCATAGATGGCCTCGGGCGTATTGGCGACGGGGAACAGGCGGGCAGTGGCCTTGTTGACGCCGACGTCGGTGGATTGCGCGGACAGTGTCACGGCGACCAGCAGCTCGAACGGGGTGGTGTAGGCCAGTTCTGTCTTCGGGTCTGGATTGTCTTCGTGCAGCCTGCGAAAAATCTCCAGGCGTTTGGCGGCATTCATGAATTCAGAGCTTTCCTTGACGACGTGGGTGGGCAGGGCCCGGACGCAAGCGATTGTACAAGGCCAGCAGCAGTCCGAGCAGTAGCAGGGCGCCCGGGGCCAGGCTGGCCACGTGCAGTTCGGCAACGTTGGCCAGCCATTGGCGGCTGGCGCCGAGCACCAGGCAGAGGGCAAATACCGCACTGAAATACCTGGCGAGCATGCGCCAGCGGCCTTGTTCGGGCAGCAGGTGATCGCTGACCAGGCACTGCAGGCAAAGCAGGGCGGGATAATGGCCCAGGGCAAGTGCCAAAGGCAGCGACCCTGCGCGCAGGGCCATTTGCAGGCAACTGGCCAAGGCTGCCAGCATCAGCAAGCTGGCTAGCACATAGGCCCAGCTGGCCAGGCGCTGGCGCAGCGGCGTCAGCAAAAGCTGATGCAGGCTGCCCATCACTACTGCGCACAGGCCAATGGCGATGCCCTCATGCAGTGTTCGGGTAGCGCCCAGCAGGGGTGTCAGGCTTACGGCCAGTAGGCAGAACCTATTCATGTGCTGCACCCTCCAGCAGTACGCTGCGCTGCTCATCGAAATAGCTCAGCGCCTCTTGCAGCGCGGTGATCACCGCCCGTGAGGTCACGGTCGCGCCGGCCAGTTGGTCAAAGTCACCCTGGTCTCGCTTCAGCGCCCAATGGTCGCCCTGATGGCGGTTGTCGAATTGCCCCAGCCAGTGCAACTGCGGGTCGCCCAGGCGTGCGCCCAGACCGGGGCTTTCCTGTTGCTCCATGACCTGGCTGCCGATCAGGCGGCCGTCCGTGGCGATGGCCACGCTCAGTACGATTGGCCCGGCATAACCTTGAGTTTGAGTGACCAGGACGATCGCGCTTGGTTTGCCCGCCATCGTGGCACGGTAAGCCGCGAGGATGCGGCTGTTGGGCCGCTGCGCCTCGGGCTTCGCGAGCGGGCTGTCCAACGGTTGGTTGTCATAACTTCCCTCGGGCAGCACGGCCAGCCGTTGACGGCTTTGCAGTTGCTTCTCGGCACCGGTGATGGCTGGGCCGGTCAAGTGCCGCCATGCCAGCGTGGCAGACACTGCCAATACCCCAATCAGCACCAGCAAGCTCACATCATGCGTCAGGCGTTTCATCGGGCGGCCTGTTGGGGCTGTGCCGTAAGGCGTTCAAGCGTGGGTACCATGAGGTTCATCAGCAGGACGGCGAACGCGGTGCCATCCGGGTAGCTGCCCCAGGTGCGAATCAGGTAGATGAGTAGGCCGGCACCCAGGCCGAAGTACAGCCTGGCCCGTTCGTTCCTGGGCCCCGACACCGGCTCGGTGGCGATGAAAAAGGCTGCCAGCATGGTCGAGCCGGAGAACAGGTGCAGCAAGGGCGAGCCGTTGGAGTCCGACCCAGAGCCGTTCCAGCTCAGCAGGCTGAAAACGAACAGCCCTGTCAGCAGGCCCAGTGGTGCATGCCAGCTGATCACGTTGCGCTGCAATAGGAACAGGCCGCCGAGCAGGAATGCCAGGTTGACCCATTCGCTGCCGCGCCCGCCGATGTTACCGAAGCCTGGATGGCTGGCAAACAGCTCCTCGATGGTCAGGCTGCGGTTGTGGCGCAGGCCGTCGAGCAACGTCGGCCGGGCCCAGGCGTCGATCTGTTCGCCTCCGGTGAATACCTGCTGCAAACTCTCGAGCAGGCCTGGGGGTTGCCCCGGCCAATGGTTCATCTGCAACGGGAAGCTCAGCAGCACGAAGGCATAACCGACCATGGCCGGGTTGAACGGGTTGCGTCCGACGCCGCCAAAAGCCTGTTTACCGAAACCGATGGCAACGCTTGCCGCGACCACCGGCAACCACCACGGGGCCAGGGTGGGCAGGGCGGCCGCCAGCAGCACGGCGGTTACCAGTGCGCTGCCGTCGCCTAGCGCTGTGCTCAGCGTTTGGCCGCGCAACGCCAGCAGCACAGCTTCGCACAGCAATGCGGCGGTGGCACTTAGCAACAGGTTCAGCAGCATGCCCCAGCCATGCAACCACAACAACGCCAGCAGTCCGGGCAAACAGGCCAGCAGGACCAGGCCCATACTGGTGCGCAGTCGCGGATCGGGCTGGCTGATCATTGTCCGAACATGCCGTTAAAGCCGGAAAATGCCATGGCCATCACCCCGGCGCCGATCAACTCGAGTGGCAGGCCGCGCAGTGCGCCGGAGATATCGGCATGGGCACTGCGCGGGCGCAAATCGGCGAACAACACCAGTGCCAGCCAGAAGCCGCCGCCCGCCAGTAAACCTTGCAGCAGCGTCGAGGGCCAGGTGCTGTCATCGCCTGCCTGCTGCAGGGCGAGCCCCAGCACTGTGGCATTGCTCGACAGCAGCGCTGGCAACCCGACTACGGGCCAGCCCGGGCGCCACTTGGCCAGCAGCCAAGGCAAGCCCCAGGCGAGCAGTGCCAGCCAGGGCAATAACAGGAACAGGGCAAGGTCGGGGATGTGCAGCGGGGCAAGTACCCCCCGCATCAGCAATTGTGCGCCGATCGTGCCCAAGGCAATGCACACAGCGCAGGTCAGGCCATGCACATGCAGGTTCAGCCGGGGGATTGGCTGCTGCAACAGGCACAGGTGATTGACCAGCGCGGCGCCGATCAGGACCAGAAGGTAATCGCTCATGAGATGACGATAGCCGGGAATGCGGGTGATTGTCCGGTAATCAAGGCGCAGAAGAAACTGCCCCGGCACGAGGGCCGGGGCAGGGGGTGTTACTTGATACGCTGGCCTGGCTTGGCGCCGCTGTCCGGGCTCAGCAGGTAGATTTCTTCACCGCCAGGGCCAGCTGCCATGACCATGCCCTCGGATACGCCAAAACGCATTTTCCGGGGCTTGAGGTTGGCGACCATCATGGTCAGGCGGCCTTCCAGTTTGGACGGGTCGGGGTAGGCCGATTTGATGCCGGAGAACACGTTGCGGCGCTCGTCACCGATGTCCAGGGTGAGTTGCAGCAGTTTGTCGGCACCCGGCACGGCTTCGGCTTTGACGATCAGCGCCACGCGCAGGTCGACGGCAGCGAAGGTGTCGAACTCGATTTCTGCCGACAGCGGATCCTTGGTCAGCTCGCCGTTGCCGGCCGGGGCCTTGGCTTCGGCTGCCAGCAGGTCTTCCTTGCTGGCGGCGACCATGGCTTCGACCTTGGCCGGTTCGATGCGGCTCATCAGGGCCTTGAACGGGTTCAGTTTATGGTTTTCCAGGCGCGACAGGTGGTCGTTCCAGGCCAGCGGGGCAACGTTGAGGAAAGCCTCGGCGTCTGCTGCCAGCACCGGCAGTACCGGCTTGAGGAAGATCACCAGCTGGCGGAACAGGTTGATGCCCTGGGCGCAAATGGCCTGCACTTCATCCTGTTTGCCTTCCTGCTTGGCCAGCGACCACGGTGCTTTGTCGGCGATCCAGGCGTTGGCGCGGTCGGCCAGTGCCATGATTTCACGCATGGCGCGGCCAAAGTCACGGCCTTCATAGGCTTCAGCGATGGACGGAGCGGCAGCCAGGAAGGCTTCGGTCAGCTCAGGCGCGGCATCACCGCTTACCATCACGCCTTCGTTGCCTTTGTGGATGAAGCCGGCGCAGCGGCTGGCAATGTTCACGACCTTGCCCACCAGGTCGGAGTTGACCTTCTGCACGAAGTCTTCCAGGTTCAGGTCCAGGTCGTCGACGCCACGCCCCAGCTTGGCTGCGTAGTAGTAACGCAGGTATTCCGGCTGCAGGTGATCGAGGTAGGTGCGGGCCTTGATGAAGGTGCCGCGCGATTTGGACATCTTCGCGCCGTTGACGGTCAGGTAGCCATGCACGTTGACGGCAGTCGGCTTGCGGAAGCCGGCACCTTCGAGCATGGCTGGCCAGAACAGGGCGTGGAAGTTGACGATGTCCTTGCCGATGAAGTGGTACAGCTCGGCCTTGGAGCCTTCGTTCCAGAACGCATCGAAGTCCAGTTCCGGGCGGCGTGCGCAGAGGTTTTTGAAGCTGGCCATGTAGCCGATTGGCGCGTCCAGCCACACGTAGAAGTATTTACCCGGTTCACCCGGGATTTCGAAACCGAAGTACGGCGCATCGCGGGAGATGTCCCACTCCTGCAAGCCGGAGTCCAGCCATTCGGCCAGTTTGTTGGCTACCGCGTCCTGCAGGGTGCCGCTGCGGGTCCACTGCTGCAGCATGGCCTGGAAGTCTGGCAGCTTGAAGAAGAAGTGCTGGGAGTCACGCAGCACCGGGGTAGCGCCGGAGATCGCCGACTTGGGGTTCTTCAGCTCGGTAGGCGCGTAGGTGGCACCGCATTTTTCGCAGTTGTCGCCGTACTGGTCTTCCGCCGCGCACTTGGGGCAGGTGCCCTTGATGAACCGGTCGGCCAGGAACATGCCCTTTTCCGGGTCGAAGTACTGGGTCACCGAACGGGTGGCGATGTGCCCGGCTTCACGCAGGCGCGTGTAGATCAGGCCCGACAGCTCGCGGTTCTCTTCGCTGTGGGTAGAGTGGAAGTTGTCGAAATCCACCAGGAAGTCGGCGAAGTCGCTGCTGTGCTCGGCCTGAACGTTGGCGATCAGTTGCTCCGGGGTGATGCCTTCCTTTTCGGCGCGCAGCATGATGGCCGAGCCGTGGGCGTCGTCGGCGCAGACATAGATGCACTGGTTGCCACGCATTTTCTGGAAGCGGACCCACATGTCTGTCTGGATGTACTCGAGCATATGGCCTAGATGGATGGATCCATTGGCATAGGGCAGGGCGCTGGTGACGAGAATCTGACGTGGCTCGGACATGGTGGCTCGGCTACTTATCTGGCGACGGGGTAAAAATTAAGGATGATCGGCCACTATAAAGGGCTGGCGAAGATATTTCACCCCGCATGCGCATCTACTGACGATTGACGGGTTAGGATAGGCGCCTGTTTTACATTCAGTTTGCCAATGGGAGTCTCCATGAGTGCCGTCACCCGTGCCGCCGTCGAAGGCGTGCTTCGCCAGTACACCGACCCCTACCTGAACCAGGATCCGGTCAGCGCCGGTTGCGTGCGCGCCATCGACATCCAGGGCGGGCAGGTCAGCGTGCAATTGCAGCTGGGCTATGCCGCCGGTTTGTTCAAGAACGGTTGGGCCCAGGTGTTGCAGACGGCCATCGGCAACCTTGAGGGTGTCAGCAGCGCCCAGGTATCGATCGACTGCGTGGTCGCCGCTCACAAGGCCCAGGCCCAGGTGCCGGCCATGGCCAACGTTAAGAACATCATCGCCGTGGCCTCGGGCAAGGGCGGTGTGGGCAAGTCGACCACTGCGGCCAACCTGGCACTCGCGCTGGCCCGCGAAGGCGCGCGGGTGGGTATTCTCGATGCCGATATCTACGGCCCTAGCCAAGGCGTGATGTTCGGTATTGCCGAAGGCACCCGTCCGCAGATTCGCGAGCAAAAGTGGTTCGTGCCGATCAAGGCCCATGGCGTGGAGGTCATGTCCATGGCCTTCCTCACCGACGACAACACACCGATGGTCTGGCGAGGCCCGATGGTTTCCGGTGCGCTGCTGCAACTGGTCACCCAGACCGCCTGGGATGACCTGGACTACCTGGTGATCGACATGCCGCCGGGTACTGGCGACATTCAGCTGACCTTGGCGCAGAAAGTGCCGGTGGCGGGCTCGGTGATCGTCACCACGCCGCAGGACCTGGCGTTGCTGGATGCCAAGAAGGGTGTGGAGATGTTCCGCAAGGTCAACATCCCTGTGCTGGGTGTGGTTGAGAACATGGCCGTACATATCTGTTCGAATTGCGGCCATGCCGAACATCTGTTCGGTGAAGGCGGTGGTGAGAAGCTGGCCAGCCAGTATGGCGTTGACCTGCTGGCGTCGTTGCCATTGTCGATGTTGATCCGCGAACAGGCCGACAGCGGCAAGCCGACGGCGATAGCCGAGCCGGAAAGCCAGATTGCCATGGTCTATCAGGAACTGGCCCGCCAGGTAGGCGCGCGGATTGTGCTGCAAGAGGCGGCGGCGCCGGCGATGCCGAGCATTACCATCAGCGAAGACTGACCGCAGACCAAATCACCTGCATCGCGGGCTTGCCCGCGAACAGGCGACTCGGTCTTTCAGGGAGGCATAAAAAAACCCGCCAGAAGGCGGGTTTTTTTGAAAGCCAGGAAGCTAGATCGACTTAGGCGATCTGAACTTCTTCAGCCTGCATGCCTTTCTGGCCGCGGGTAGCGACGAAAGTAACAGCCTGGCCTTCTTTCAGGGTTTTGAAGCCGTCAGCTTGGATGGCTTTGAAGTGCACGAACAGGTCGTCGCCCGACTGAGGGGTGATGAAGCCGTAGCCTTTCTCATCGTTGAACCACTTAACAACACCGGATTGACGGTTGGACATTTTTCTGTCTCCTTGGACAATTTGATAACGGTCAGGAAAAACCCTGCCCGGGACTGAGCGCAAAGAGAGCAGAAAATTCAGCGATGGGCCGATCAGGATCGTGCATCAAACTAGAGATTCTCGGTGTCACGTGCAGCACAGTGGCGCCACCTTACCCCACTTTCCGCAACCTGCCAATGGTCAGAAGGCGCTTTACGCAAATTCGGATCGACGGCGGCTGAAGCCCCCGCCCGGCGCGGGATGAGGCATAGAACTTTAACCTGGGCGCCGGGACCGGTAAGATGCGCGTCACGATTTTCACCACGCAACTCTTCAGGACACCCCCGCCATGAGCATCAAATCGGACAAGTGGATTCGCCGCATGGCGCAGGAACACGGCATGATCGAACCGTTCGTCGAGCGCCAGGTGCGCGGCGAACAAGACAGCCGGGTGATCTCCTTTGGCGTCTCCAGCTATGGCTACGACGTACGCTGCGCCGACGAATTCAAGGTGTTCACCAACATCAACTCGGCTACCGTCGACCCGAAAAACTTCGATGCCGGCAGCTTCGTCGACATCAAGAGCGACGTGTGTATCATCCCGCCAAACTCTTTCGCCCTGGCCCGCACCGTCGAATACTTCCGCATTCCGCGTGACGTGCTGACCATTTGCCTGGGCAAGAGCACCTACGCACGTTGCGGCATCATCGTCAACGTCACCCCGCTGGAGCCCGAGTGGGAAGGCCACGTGACGCTGGAGTTCTCCAACACCACCACGCTGCCGGCGAAGATCTACGCCAACGAAGGCGTGGCGCAGATGCTGTTCTTGCAGTCTGACGAAGAGTGCGAAGTGTCCTACAAGGACCGGGGCGGCAAATACCAGGGCCAGCGCGGCGTCACCCTGCCGCGCACCTGAGCCGACAAGCGCGGGGAATTACCCGCGTCTTTGGCACTCCAACGATGTAATGCCGGTGCGTATGATGTGCATCGGCTTTCGTCAGGAGCAGCCAATGAAACTCCATCCCGCAATCAGTGCCAAGCTGGCAGGCCTGCAGCCCAACCACGTGGGGTTGTTGCCCTGGTCATTGCTGGCGCACCCGCTGCCCATGCAGGCGGGGGGCGTGCCCCATCAGCCTGACCCCGATACCCCGCAGCCACCAGAGCCTGGCGAGAGGCCACCCATGGAGCCGGGCGAGCCGACCTTACCGGATGAGCCGCCGCCAGCACCTGTCGCCTGAACGCCGTTACAGCGGCCAGACGCGCCCTGCGCCAGCCAGGTATACCCGGCTGGTGCCGGATGGTGCGATCTTCCAGCCACCGGTGAACTCTCCGAAAGCCGGCAGCAGGCTGACGTGAGCGTCGATCAGGAAGCATGGCAGTCGCAGGCGCTGGCGAGCCGTGCCGCGCAGCACAAAAACCGGGTGCACATGGCCGGCCAGCACTGGGTAAGCCGGGTGAGGCGTTGGTTCGTGTTGTAGCGCGAAAGGTTCCAGTATCCAAGGCTCATCCTTGACTTCAATGCGAAGCGATGCAGGTGGATCGCCGGCGTTGCGATCATGATTGCCGCGTATCAGCACAATATTCAGGTGCGCGTGGCGCTGCCGCCACGCATGCAGCCTGGCCAGCGTTGCAGGCGCCCGGGCAGTACGTGCATGGAGGAAATCCCCGAGAACGATCAACTGGTCGCAGTCATGGACTGCCAGCAAGGCATCCAGCCGGGCGAGCGTCGCGTCTGTGGTACCACGCGGTACAGGTTGGTGCAGGGCACGATAGCTGGCAGCCTTGCCGATGTGTACGTCGGCCACCAGCAATGCTCGGCGCCTGGGCCAATAGATGGCCTTGTCGGCAAGCAGCCAGAGCACCTGGCCTGCGTGTTCGATGGGCTGGTCATTCATGCCTTACCTGCCGCTTGTTCCAGTTCTGCAACCATTCGCGCAATCCGGTCTGCAAGCTTCTCGGTGCTCAGCGTCTCGCGCATGCCCTCTACCAGTAAAGCGAACGCCAGCGGCCCCGGTCGCTTCAATACCTGCAGGTCCAGCTTCAGGCTGGCCATTTTCAGCAATTGCCGACGCAGCCGCTCGATCTCCAGCTCCTCGCCCAGCACTTCGTCCCGTGCCTGGCCGAGTAGCAGGTTACCGGCGTCATGCTTGCGAAACACTTCATAGAACAGCCCGCTGGATGCCTGGATCTGTCGAGTGCTCTTCTGTGCCGCCGGGTAGCCGCCAAACACCAGCCCGGCAATCTGGGCAATTTCGCGAAAACGCCGCAGTGCCATTTCCCCTGCATTCAGGCTGGCCAGCACATCTTCCAGCAAGTGCTCGGTACCCAGCGCCTTTGGCAGGTGCGTTATCCAGTCCACCGGCGCAGGGCTGAGCAGTTCGAACCCGTAGTCGTTGACGGCAATCGATACCGACAGCGGTTGTACGCGGCTGACCCGCCAGGCAATCAGGTTGGCCAGGCCCAGGTTGGCCAGGCGCCCGGCAAAGGGGTACAAGAACACGTGCCAGCCCTGGCGGGACTTGAAGGTCTCGGCCAGCAGCGTGCCGGTGGTTGGCAACGCCGACCACTGTGCCTGCAACGCCAGCAGCGGGCGCACGGTTCGCATCTCCGGGCCGTCAAAGCGGCCATGGGCCGCAGAATCGAGTTGCTCGACCAGCGCGTCGGCCAGTTCGCTCGATAGCGGCATGCGCCCACCGTTCCAGCGTGCCACCGCAGCCTTGCGCGCGGTGCTGCGGCGCACATAGGCGGTCATGTTTTCCACGCGTACCAGTTCCAGCACCCGCCCGGCAAACACTAGCGTGTCGCCGGGACGCAGGCGGGCGATGAACGCTTCTTCGACACTGCCCAGCGTCTTGCCCCCGCCGCCCTTGCTCCAGTATTTCAGTTGCAGGTTGGCGTCGCTGACGATGGTGCCGATGCTCATGCGGTGGCGCCGTGCCAGGCGTTCACTGGCAACCCGGTAAACGCCGTCGGGCCGGGGCTCGACGCGCTGGTAATCCGGGTAGGCGGAAAGTGAACTGCCACCGTGGCAGACGAAGTCCAGCGCCCACTGCCACTGGCTGTCGCGCAACGCGCGGAAGGCCCAGGTGCTGCGCACTTCGGCCAGTAGCTGCTTGGGGCGAAAACCACTGCCCAAGGCCATGCTGACCAGGTGCTGCACCAGCACGTCCATGCACAGTTGCGGCGAGCAGCGGGCTTCGATGTGCCCGGCTATCAGTGCCTGTCGGGCTGCAGCTGCCTCCACCAGTTCCAGGCTGTGGGTAGGCACCAGGGTGATCCGCGAGCGCCGCCCCGGTGCGTGCCCGGAGCGCCCGGCGCGTTGCATCAGGCGGGCGATGCCTTTGGCCGAGCCGATTTGCAACACCCGTTCCACGGGTAGAAAGTCCACGCCAAGGTCAAGGCTGGACGTGCAGATCACCGCTTTCAGGCTGCCCTGTTTGAGGCTACGTTCCACCCAGTCGCGGGTATCGCGGGCCAGCGAGGCATGGTGCAGGGCAATCAGTCCGGCCCAGTCAGGGCGGGCTTCAAGCAGGGCCTGGTACCAGAGCTCGGCTTGGGCGCGCGTGTTGGTGAACACCAGGCAACTGGCACTGGCCTCGATTTCCTGGCTGACCTGGTCGAGCATCTTCAGGCCCATGTGCCCGGCCCAAGGGAAGCGTTCGATCGCTGTTGGCAGCAGGGTATCGACTTGCAGCGCCTTGTCCTGTCGGCCCTGTACCAGCAGGCCGCCTTGCGGCAGCAGAACGTCCAGCGCATGTTGCAGGTTGCCCAGGGTGGCGGAGAGGCCCCAGGTCGGCAGGCCTGGATGCCAGTGGCGCAGGTGGGCCAGGGCCAACTGCAGTTGTACCCCGCGCTTGTTACCCAGCAGTTCGTGCCATTCATCCACCACCACCAGCCGCAGGGTGGCGAAATCTTCGCGGGCCTGTGCGCGCGTCAGCAGCAGCGTCAGGCTCTCGGGTGTGGTGACCAGCACACTTGGCAGGCGCCGAGCTTGTCGGGCTCGTTCTGCGCTGCCTGTGTCACCGCTGCGTACCCCAACGCTCCACGGCAGCGCCAGTTCATCCACGGGCACCTGCAGGGCGCGTGCGGTGTCGGCGGCCAAGGCACGCATGGGCGTCACCCACACCACCTGCAATGGCACCGGTTGGCTGCCTTGGGGCTGGGTCTTGAACGCACGAAGCGCGGCGAGCCACACGGCGTAGGTCTTGCCGGCCCCGGTACTGGCGTGCAGCAGGCCGGACTCGCCGCGCGCCACAGCCGCCCAAACGCGGCGCTGGAAAGCGAATGGCTTCCAGCCACGCCTGGCAAACCAGGCATTGGCAAGGTCGGTGGCGGGCATGAGGCAAGTGGTCCTTTGAAGACTGTGCTTCTACAGACCGCCCGCCAGGTGCAATGGTTTTACCGAATCAGTTGCTCAGCAGGTAGCCACTGCGACATACCTGCTCGCCAGCAACATGGGCGATGACCATGCCAGAAGTGGCCATGCGCCTTACGCTGCGGGCATACAGCAGGCCCGGTTGGCTGTTGCGCACAGCCGTTACCCGGTCACTGAGCGGGTCGATGACTTCGGCAATCAAGTGCCCAGCTTCCAGGTGCTGTCCGGGTATGGCGTGATACACCAGCAAGCCGCCCAGCGGCGTCACTACCGGTTCGACAGCAGCCAGCGGCGTGGCCGGGCTGGGCAAGGGCGGCAGGGCAGGGCTGGCGCCTTCGATAACGCCTGCGTGGGTAAGGAAGTCGAGTATCGCCTGGCAGTCTTTGCTGGCCAGGTCATGGCTGACATCGGCCTGGCCGCGCAGTTCGACAGTGACCGAGCAGCAGCCCAGCGGGATCGGGAAGCGCTTGCCGAAGCGTTGCTGCAACTGCCACCAGACCAGGCTGAAACATTCGTCGAACGACTGCCCGCCCGAGTCGGTGGCCAGCAGGCTGGCCTGGGCGCCCAGGTAGCGGGCCAGCGGCTCGATATGTGGCCAGGCATCGGGTGTGGTGTACAGGTGTTCAACGGCTTCGAAGTCGCAGTGCAGGTCCAGCACCATGTCGGCATCGCAGGCCAGGCGCTGCAGGATCAGGCGCTGGGCTTGCAGCGGTGTGCGGGCCGGGTGCGCGTCCAGCCCACGCCGCAGGTATTCGCGGATCAGCTCGACGTTGTGCGCCGGGTTCTGGGTCAGGTGCTCTTCGATCTGGTCGCCGATGCTGTCCGACAGGTCGACGAAGTTGCGGTTGAAGTTCTCGCCACTTTGCAGTTCGAAGCGCCCCAGCGGCGCATCCAGCAGCACTTGCTCCAGGCCGACCGGGTTGGCCACCGGCACCAGGATGATCTCGCGCTGCAGGCGGCCTTGTTCTTCCAGCGCTATCAGGCGGCGCTTGAGGTGCCATGCCACCAGCATGCCGGGCAGTTCGTCGGCATGCAGGGAGGCCTGGATATAGACTTTGCCGCCACTGCGAGGGCCGAAGTGGAAGCTGTGCAACTGGCGGGTGATGCCCGGAACGGGAGAGAGCAGGTCGTGGGTTGAATGGTGCATGGTGGTCCTGGATGCGTGGCGAATACGGTCTGCGACACAGGTCGGCACACTGATAGAAGCATAGTTTTTAGCGTTGCGCCTCACTGGGGTCGCGACCTTTCAGGCCAGCAGTGCCTGCAAGGTGGCCAGGTCATCCGCCTCTTCCACCGGCTTGTCCAGCCGCCAGCGCAGCATGCGCGGAAAGCGCACGGCAATACCGCTCTTGTGGCGCCTGGACAAGGCAATGCCTTCGAATCCCAGTTCGAACACCAGCGTAGGCGTTACGCTGCGTACCGGGCCGAAGGTTTCCACCGTGGTCTTGCGGATGATGGCATCGACCTTGCGCATTTCTTCGTCACTGAGCCCCGAATAGGCCTTGGCAAAGGGTACCAATGCTCGCTCCGGGGTGCCGGCCGGTGCGTCCCACACGGCGAAGGTGTAGTCGCTGTACAGGCTTGCACGCCGGCCGTGGCCGCGTTGGGCATAGATCAGCACGGCATCGACGCTGAATGGGTCGATCTTCCACTTCCACCAGGTACCCATATCTTTGGTGCGCCCCACACCGTAAAGGGCCTCGCGCTGCTTGAGCATCAGGCCCTCGACACCCAGGCTGCGCGACTGTTCGCGCTGGTGGGCAAGGTTGGCCCAGTCCGGGCCTGTCAGCAGCGGCGACAGCAGCACGGGGGCAAGCGGGTACGCATCGACCAAGCGTTCCAGTTGGCTGCGGCGCTCGTGCTGCGGCCGGTTGCGCCAGTCTTCGCCTTGCCACTCCAGCAGGTCGTAGGCCTGCAACACCACCGGTGCGTCGGTCAGCAATTTCTTGCCCAGCGTTTTGCGCCCCAGGCGCTGCTGTAGCAGGGAAAAAGGCTGCACGGCCAGTTCAGCCTCTGTAGCACCTGGTTTCCAGACCAGAATCTCGCCGTCGAGCACCACGCCATCGGGTAGCGTCTGCGCCAGGCTGTGCAGTTCGGGGAAGCGCTCGGTCACCAGCTCTTCGCCGCGCGACCACACCCACAGCTGGCCCTCGCGCTTGACCACCTGGGCGCGAATGCCGTCCCACTTCCACTCGATTTGCCAGTTGCTTGGCGGCCCGAGCAAAGTATCGAACTGGTCGGTAGAGGCTTGTAGCGGGTGGGCCAGGAAGAATGGGTAGGGCTGGCCGCCACGCTGGCGATGCTCATCGGCGGACTCCGGGGCGATCAGCTTCTGGTAGCTGGCTGCGGTAGGGCGATGGCCAATATCGGTGTAACCGACCAGGCGTTGGGCCACGCGCTTGGCGTCCAGCCCGGCCAGTTGCGCCAAGGCGCGGGTGACAAGCAACTTCGATACGCCCACGCGAAAACTGCCGGTGATCAGCTTCAGGCACAGCATCAGGCTGGGGCGATCCAGCTGCGCCCAGAGCGGCTGCAGGCGCTGCTGAACCTGCTCAGGCGGTAGCCCGCGCAGGGGCAGCAAATGCTGCTCCACCCAGATGGCAAGGCCTTCATCGCTGCCATCGGCGTGTATGGGTAGCAATAGCGAAATGGTTTCGGCCAGGTCACCCACTGCCTGATAGCTTTCTTCGAAGAGCCAGTCTGGCAACCCGGCCTGAGCCGTTGCCTGTGCGCGCAACACGCGAGTGGGCACCAGCTGGCGCGGGCGCCCGCCGGCCAGAAAGTACACGGCCCAGGCGGCATCCTCGGCGGGGGCATTGGCGAAATAGTCGCGCAGTGCCTCAAGCTTGGCGTTGCTGGACGTGGTCGCATCCAGGCGCAGGTACAACGTGGCGAAGGCTTTCATGGTGTGGGTTCGGCAGTGACGACGTCGTCTTCGTCGCCGTATTCGGTGGCGAAGGCGCGGGCATCGAGGCCTTGTTCGTTGAGGTAGCGCACCAGCACGTTGACCGAGCCGTGGGTGACCATCACCCGATCGGCGCCGGTCTGGCCGATTGCCCACAGCAGGCCGGGCCAGTCGGCATGGTCCGAGAGGACGAAGCCCCGGTCGACACCGCGCCGCCGGCGGGTGCCGCGCAACAGCATCCAGCCACTGGCGAAGGCATCGCTGTACTCGCCGAAGCGGCGCATCCAGCTACTGCCGCTGGCTGACGGGGGCGCCAGGACCAGCGCTTGGCGCAGCAGTGGGTCGTTGCGCGGTATATCGCCGGCGTAGAGGGTTTTCGGCAGGTGGATACCGGCGTCCCGGTACACGCGGTTGAGCGGCTCGACGGCGCCGTGCACGAGGATCGGGCCGATGCTGGCGTCCAGCCCATGCAAGATCCGCTGGGCCTTGCCGAAGGCATAGCAGAACAGCACGCTGGCCTTGCCCTGTGTGCTGTTGGCCCGCCACCAGGCATTGATGTCGGCGAACACCTCAGCTTGGCTGGGCCAGCGATAAATGGGCAGGCCGAACGTCGATTCGGTGATGAAGGTGTGGCACGGCACGGGTTCGAAGGGCGTACAGGTGCCATCGGGCTCCACCTTGTAGTCACCGGACGCGACCCAGACTTCACCCTGGTACTCCAGGCGCACCTGTGCCGAACCCAGCACGTGTCCGGCCGGGTGCAGGCTCAGGGTCACCCCATGGTGAAGCAGGCGCTCACCGTAGGGCAGGGTCTGTAAATCGATGCCCTGGCCCAACCGGCTACGCAGAATGCCAGCACCGGGGCTGGCGGTCAGATAATGGCCATTGCCGGTCCGTGCATGGTCACCGTGGCCATGGGTGATCACGGCGCGGTCCACGGGCCGCCAAGGGTCGATGTAGAAATCACCGGGCGGGCAGTAGAGGCCTTCGGGGCGGGCGATGACAAGGTCCATGGCGCGGGCGCTGGTTTGGAGTTACCAGTTAGGAGCCATGCCGGAGAAAGGAAGTTCGACTGGAAATGGCTGGGGCTGCAATGCAGCCCCAAAACAGGCGATGCCCGTTATTTGCCAGGCACCAGCGTGAGTCGTTGGTTGCCATACGCCCGCCCGAAGTTCTGCTGCTGCAGCGGCAGGCTCATGAACCGGCCTTTGAACCAGGCATCCAGCCCGTCGCTGTAGTGCGCGCTTGCCGGGTTACCGGACTGGCCGCTGCTGGTCAGCACCTGCAACGGTTCGGCCTGACCGAAGTCGACGATCATCCGCGCTGAGGCCGGCAGGCGGGTGTCGAAGTCGCTGCCCCAGGCGTATGGCGTCAGGGCGAGGGTGGTGAAGTCGCCACCTGCAGCCAGCGGTGAGCGGCTGATGGCTTCGCCCAGGCCATGGTAGGCCGGTGCTGGCCAGCGGTACTGGTGCAGCTTGCCCCATTGCCAGGCGCGGCGGTCGGCGCCCAGTTGCGCGATCCCGGCGTCCATTGCTCCCGCCAGGCTGCGGGCGAGAATGGCAGGCTTGTCTTCTTTTTGTGGGGTGTTGCGGTCATCCCAGAACGGGCTGTCGTCGCGGCCCAGCAGGTGATCGGCCTGGGCCGAGAACGACAAGCGGGCATTGCTGACGAACGCCTGCCAGGCAGGGCCGGATTCCGGGCCCAGGTCGTCGAGGAAGGTCTGCCGCGTTACCTCCTGCAAGAACAGCTCGTACAGCGCGGCATCCGCTGACACCGGGCTCAGCCGGCCATCGAAGGCCTTGAGCCGGGCCAGCGTGTCGCGGGCCTTGTCGCGTTGGGCGGCAGGCAGGGCGTCGATCGCCTGCTTCAGTGGCTGGGCCATGCCGGGGGCGTCGAACATCTGCTTGAGCTTGTCGGCCAGCAGGGTTACCTGGTCGTTCTGCAGGGCCATCAGGCTGCGGCTGTCGTGGCGGCCATTGCCGGCCAACTGGGCCAGGCGTTCGGCGCGTTCGGGGTAGTACCAGGTGCTGGACAGCTGCATGCCGTAGCCACGCGGCAGACTGCGCTGGTTGGCGTGGCCGATCCAGCCAGCAGGCGGGTCCTGGTCATACGGGTGCAGCATCGGGTCGGCATAGCCGTCCCAGTCGTAGCGCCCGTCCCAGCCCGGCGAGGGCAGCAGGCCCTGGCCTTCGCGGCGGTTGGGGTAGTGGCCACTGACTTGCCAGCCGATGTGTTCCGGCTCGGCGAAGACAAAGTTGAGAGCCGCGGCGGTCACTTCGCGGGTACTGTCGAAGGCGCGTTCCACGTTCCTGGCGCGGGTCAGGTCGAACAGTGCATCCAGGCTGCGGTCGCCCTTGAACTGCGGCAGGTTCAGCGCCAGGCCCAGGCTGGCGTTGTCTGGCTGGGCCAGCAGGGTGCCGTGGCGGGTGTCATACATCACCTCGCGCAGCGGGCGCTGGCCTCGGACGAAGAACGTTTCGCTACGGGCGCGGGCCGGCAGCCATTTGCCGTCGGCCAGGTAGCTCAGCTGGCTGCCTTGACGACGCAGTTGTTCCAGGAACAGGTCCTGGTTGTCGGCCATCACGGCGCTGCTGCTCCAGGCCAGTTTGCCGTTGTAACCGGCCAGCACGATCGGCAAACCCGGCAACGACAGGCCGGCAACCTGGTACTTGCCGGTGTGAATCTGTACCGGGCTCAGGGCCCAGGTAGCGCGGCTGTCGCTGGCCAGCAGGCTCTTGCCGCTGCGGCTGCGCTGCGGGGCCAGGGCCAGGTTGGCCGAGCCCGGGCTGCCGAGCAGGTCAAGGTCGGCCAGTTTCTGGCTGGCGGCCGCCAGCGCTGGCAGGCCCGGCAGCTGGCTGGCCAGGTTCAGGCCCTTGAGCTTGTCCACCTCGCCTTCGGCCAATGGCTCGTCCGGGGCGCCAGGCAGCAGCCAGGCCAGTTTGTCGCTGCCGGCTTTCTGCGCCAGGGTCAGGGCACTCAATTCTTCCTGCAGGTTCACCGATTGGCTGAACGCATACAGGTTGAAGATCAGTGCCGAGTCTTCGGGCTTCCAGTATTCCGGGCGATAGCCACTGCTGGCTAGGCCGGCCGGCAGCTTGTCGCGGTAGCGGAACAGGTAGGCGTTGACCCCGCGTGCGTACACTTCGAAAAAGCGCTTGAGCCGTGGCGAGGCGTCGGCGTACTGCTGGGCGGCGCTTTGCTTGAGGTTGGCCGCGCGCATCAGGCGGTCGATGTCCAGCGCTTCGCTGCCGGCCAGTTCGGCCAGACGGCCTTGGGCCAGCAGGCGCATGGCGACCATCTGCTCGATGCGGTCACCGGCATGCACATAGCCCAGGCTGAACAGCGCATCATGGAAGCTGCTGCTTTCGATCAGTGGCGCACCCATGGCATTGCGGCGTACTGAAACATTCTGCGCCAGGCCCTTGAGCGGCTGCACGCCACTGGTCGGTGGCACGCTGTCCTGGTAGCCGCCCGTCTGGCAGCCGGCCAGCCCGAGCATGCCGAGCAGCGTGGCAGCGGTTGCGAACCGCGGGCGGAAGGGAGGAAAGGCGGAGGCGGCCATGACAAGGGCTCCTGCAAGGCGTGGCGGGTTTCGAAAGGCGCTAAGGTAGTAAGCGCGCAGGCGCCATGCAAGGTCCCAGGTCGGTTTATTTGCCAGCGCTGCCTCAAACGTTGAAGTGGTCTGCCAACGTCTCGGAAAAGTGCGTGCAATTGATGCGCGCATAGCGCCGGTAGTCACGGGTGACGGCGAACGCAGAACCTGGCATCAGCAGGATCTTGTTTTGTTCCAGTTTGCGCACCAGGGGTTGCAGGTCTGGCAGGTCCGGGTGGTAGACCCAGAGGAACATCCCCCCTTGCGGTGCGATTTCAAACTGCCAACCTCGCTCGATCAGAAGCCGCTGGGTCTGGACCTGCTGCCTGATCAGGCGCTGCTGCACATCATTCATGTGCCGGGCATAGGTGCCATCCGACAATATGGTGTTGACGAAGCGTTCGCAAAACGCCGGGACGGCAACACAGGTCAGCAGTTTCAGGCGTGTCAGCGGTTCGATCAGGTCGTGTGAGCAGGCGATGAAACCCACGCGTAGCGATGCGGACAGGCATTTGGAGAAACTGCCGATGTAGATAACCCGGTCAAGGTTGTCCAGCTCGGCAAAGGTCTGGCGTACGGCCGGGCTGAAGTCGCCATACACATCGTCCTCGACCACGAAGAACTCGTGCTCTACCGCCAGGCGCAGGACACTGAAGGCGTTGTGCGGGCTGATGTTGCTGCCGGTCGGGTTGTGGAAGGTGCTGTTGCAGAAAAATGCCTTGACCTTGTGCCTGGCCAGGTAGGTTTTCATCTCTTCCACGTCTGGCCCGTCCTGGGTTCGCCGTATGCCGACAACGTGCCCGCCCGCCAGCTGGATCAGCTTGATCAGGTTGCCGTTACCCGGCTCGTCGACGAAAACGTGGTCGCCTGGCTTGATCAGCAGCCGCGCAACCAGGTCAAGGCCTTGTGTGGCGCCCAGGGTGGTCAGCAACTGGTTGGGGCGGACATCGACACGGGTCAGCCGTTTCATGTGTACGCACAGCTGTTTGCGCATGGGCAGGTAGCCCTGGATGTCGCCGTATTCGGCCAGCGAGCTTTGCTCCAGCCGCGCCGTGCGGCGAATGGCCTTGGCCAGCAGCTCGGTGTCACGCCAGGCGGGGGGGAGCCAGCCGCTGCCCAGCTTGGTGTAGTGCTGTCCGCCTTGCAGCAGCTTGAAGAGCGGGTCGCCCGCCATGCATTCGGGCTCGTGGATCGCACTGGTTTGCCGTGACCGGGTCGCGACGAAGTAGCCCCTGCCCGGCGAAGCGGTCAACACACCTTCGCTGACCAGCTGGGCGTAGGCCGAAACAACGTCGTGGTAGCTGAAGTCGACTGCAGCTGTCAGTTTGCGGATGGAGGGCATGCGCTGCCCGGGCAGCCACTCCCCTGCATCCAGGCGTTGTCTTAACTGGTGATGAAGGCTGCGGGTGTTCATGGCAGGTCTCAAACCGTTAGAAAAAAAAGCCTAACAGTTAACGGAAATGCTTGTCGACTGTTCGTTTTCAACTGGCCAGTACATGCCACTATTCCCTGGTCGGAAGTGTTGGTTGCCCGCAAAGGCAGCACCTTAAGCGTCTGTTCAACCAGACAACTGGATATTGAGCCCATGCACTCTATGGATATGCAATCAGCCGTCATTGCCAGGCTACCTGTGCCTGATGAACCGGAAACATTCAAGGTTGTAAGGAACCTTGTTACATCGGCGCTATTGGAGTGTTGTTCAGTTGATGAATTCGAAGCGTTTAAAGAAACTTCGGTTATTCAGTGTGTCACCGAACAAGCCCATGCCGATTTGCAGGCCTTTGCCCTGAAAGATCCGGCAGCTGGCCGCGACCTGGTATTCATTGCAAGAACGTACACCTCTTATTCTGCCGTTCTGCATTATCGGCTCGCCCATTGGATCTACAACAATACCGCTGCTGCCTATGGTGCCGGCGGTCAATGCCTGGCGGCCATGATCTCCAGGCGCGGCAAAATGCTCTCCGGGGCGGAAATCCACTTCCGCAGCCGTATTGGCGCACGCTTCATCATTGATCACGGCATGGGCACCGTCATCGGCGAAACCTCGACCATTGGTGACGATTGCTACGTGCTGGGCGGCGTCACACTGGGCGCCCGCGGTATCAGCGGCAACCCTTCAAGCCCCAGGCACCCGACCTTGGGCAACCGGGTACAAATCGGCGCGTTCGCCAGTGTGCTGGGCGCTATCCACGTCGGTGACGGCGCATTTATCGGTCCGGGCTGCATTATTACCAAAGATGTTCCCGCGGCTGCCCGGGTACAGGTTAAAACATCATTGCAGGTGGTACTGGAACCATGAACGCTCTGAACTATGAAGTGTTACGCAATACCGAAAAGCTGTATTACAAAGACCAGTACCTGGCCGGCGTTGATACGCAAGTAACACGCGTGCACAGTGATGGCATTGAATTGCAGAGTACCGTGGCTTACCCGGAAGGCGGCGGCCAGGAAGCAGACTTCGGCACCATTGAATTACCGGTGGGAACTGTGCGCTTTGTCTGGGTGAAAAAACTGTATGGCAGCCCGATTCGCCTCGAAGGTTTCAAAGGCGGAAAACTGGGCGGCATCATTATTCACAGCCTGCACCCTGATGACCTGCACTTGCTGGATGACGTCACGCCAGGCATGCCGGCCCGCATCACCATCGATATTGAACGGCGCGAACGGCTGACGCTGTCTCACAGTGCCAGTCACTTTCTGTATGCCGCTGCGATCGGGCTGCGTGAAGAGCTGCAGCAATGGACCATCGGCTGCCACATCAAAGAGGATTCGGCACGTTTCGACTTCCTGGTCGAGGACGCTTTCACGGCCGAAGAGGTGGTTGAAATAGAACGGCGGGCCAACGAACTGATCGGCTTCGATGCACCCATCGAGCACTACGCGGTCGAGGGCCTGGAAGACGCACGTTTGTGGACCTACAACGGCATCGAAATTCCGTGCGGTGGCACACACCTCGATTCACCAGGGCGTATCGGGCGCCTGAGCGTCAGGCGCAAACGCCTGGGCAAAGGTAAGGAACGGCTGATCTGCGCGTTCCCCGATGCCGAAATCGACCTGTCCACCTACCACGGGCACGCACTATGAACAGCACGTTACCGCGGCGCACGTACCTGTATTTCACCGCACAGTCGATCAACCTGACCACAGCGGTCATGTCCGTGACCATGGCCGCCATTGTCGGCGCGGCGCTGGCGCCTGATGCCGCGTGGTCCACGGTGCCGTACGGGTTTCAGTTTCTGAGCCTGATGCTGGCAACCTACCCAGTCTCCAGGCTGATGAGCCGCATCGGCCGCAAGAAGGCTTTCATGCTGGGCGCAATTCCGTTGGCATTGTCGGGTGTCAGCGGCTTTCTGGCGGTGGAGCACCAGCATTTTGCAACGCTGGTACTTAGCCATTCTGCGTTGGGTGTGTATATCGCCTTCGCCAACTTCAACCGCTTCGCGGCCACCGACAATCTGTCTCAGGCCCTGAAGCCCAAAGCCCTTTCGCTGGTCGTGGCAGGGGGCGTCATCGCTGCGGTGGTCGGGCCGACGCTTACCGAGTGGCTGCGTGATGTTGGTGGCTATCCACTGTTTTCGTTGTGTTATGCCGCGTTTGTCGGCCTGGCGCTGCTGTCACTGCTGATTGCCCTTTGCCTGCCAGACGATGGCGGTGTGACCAGCACGGTCAACAGCGCCGCCCAGTCGGCCCGCCCACGCACCGAGCCGTTAAGCCCGAGCGTGGTGGTGGCCATGGGTGTTGCTGCACTGAGCTACGGGATCATGAACCTGCTGATGATCCAGGCCTCGATGCACATGAAACACATGCACGAGGACTTCTCGGACGTACGCCTGGCGATCCAGTGGCATGTGATTGCCATGTTTGCCCCGTCGTTCTTCACCGGTGCGATCATCCAGCGGTTGGGTATCAGGACCACCATTTGCGCGGGCCTGGCCCTGCTGATCGGCTGCTCGGCCCTGAATATCTGGTCGCACAGCTACGCCATGATGACCTTGGCACTGATTGCCCTCGGGCTGGGTTGGAACCTGACGTATGTAGGCGGCGGCGCCTTGCTGGCCCAGTCGCTGCAGAACAGCCCGGCAGCGATGCAGATGCAGGGCAAGAACGACCTGGCCATTGCCATCTTCGCCACCCTCGGCGCGTTCAGCCCTTCGCTGTTGCTGAGCACGGTCGGCTGGGATGGCACCAACGCCATCTGCATGGCCCTGTGCATCGGGCTTCTGGTTGCCACTGCCGGCCTGCTGCAGAACAAGACCTGCCTGCATACTTCAATGGAAGG
The DNA here is from genome assembly GCF_000730605.1 of Pseudomonas monteilii NBRC 103158 = DSM 14164. Lineage (GTDB taxonomy): Bacteria > Pseudomonadota > Gammaproteobacteria > Pseudomonadales > Pseudomonadaceae > Aquipseudomonas > Aquipseudomonas monteilii. The sequence goes on from NZ_BBIS01000051.1 coordinate 32,215, forward strand.
TAGCCGCAAATGAGCGAGCTCATCAGTGTCAGCGATCGCATCTATACCAAGCTGGAAATGAACAACCCTGGGGGAAGCCACAAATACCGGGCGGCCCGGCGCATCGTCGAGCATGCCGTACGCAATGGCGACATCATTCCCGGTGTGACAACCGTCATCGAGAAAACCGGTGGCAGTTTTGGCTTCGGCTTGCTGGCAGCCTGTCACAAGTACCAGGTCGCCGTGGAGCTGGCGGTCGGGCTGAGCTTCAGCCAGACCAAGCGGGATTTGCTCGAGTGTTTCGGTGCGCGGCTGATCGGCAAGGAAATGTTGATGGCCGGTGCCACCCCCAAGGATGTGGTCATGCACCACCTGGATAACCAGGCCGCGTTGGGCAAGTCATACTTCTATACCGACCAGTTCAACAACCCGATGGGTATCGAAGCCCATCGTTACCAGACGGCCAGCGAGCTGGCCGTGCAACTGACCAACGCCGGGGCAGGGCGGGATGTCCTGTTTGTTGGCTGTGCGGGTACGGGGGCAAGCTTCACGGGCATTACGCTGGGGCTGAAGGATCACGGTTTCGAGGTGTCGACGGTGTTGGTCGACCCCAGCGGGTGCGACTCAAGGGCGGGTGTGTTTGCCGACCACCGCTTCGAAGGCATGGCAGTGGGGGTTTGCCCGCCTTTCATGGACTGGTCGCTGGTGGACGAGCGGGCCCAGGTGCAACACGCTGAGATGCTGGCTGCGCAGCGCTGGTTCTACATGCAAAGTGGCATTTTTGTGGGCAATACCGCTGCCGCCTGCCTGGCCGTTGCTCAGCGCATGGCCCAGCACCCGCGGTATGCCGGGACCACTGTGGTGACCATCGCCTATGACGCCGGCCTGTGGTACCAGGACCTGCTGGGGGCGACACGGCGCAAGGCCGCCTAGGCCAAGGCCCTCAGCAGGGAGGCAACGTCAGATCAGGCGCCGTGGCACTTCTTGAACTTCTTCTCGCTACCGCATGGGCACGGGTCGTTACGGCCAACATCCTTCAGGGCGTTGCGTACCGGCTCTTGGTGGCCGTGGTTGCAGTGCGGGCCGTGAACATGGCCATGGTCATGGTGGTGATCATGGTCGTGGTTGCAGTCAGGGCCATGAACGTGGGGTTGCTGGGACATTGCAGGGTTACTCCGGGATATGATCGCCGGGGATTATCTCACCACTGCGCGATAAGTGCAGGTCCCGATGGATAAGCAGCCCGGTCGCCAGTTCGCCCTGCAGGGTGTAGTGCAGCGGTTGCTTGCTTCTGAGCAGCTTGGCCAGCGGCTTGAGGTGCTGCCACAGGTTGGTACGCGCGGTGATCTTGAAGGTACGCCGGGCATGCCCGCCCACGCTGCGCCATACGCTGGTTTCATCCTGCACCAGCAGCAGATCGTTCAGGCGCACGGCATACGAGAGGTTGCGGATGAACAGGCGGCTGTCATTGGGGTTGTCGACTTGCAGGTGCAGCACGAATTCCTGATCCAGCAACCTGGCCTTGACCGTTTCGACTTCGACCAGGCGCACCTCGGGTTCGCGCCAGTCTTCACCGCCCCAACTGCTGCAGCCCGCCAGCCATGCCATCAGTGTACCGAGCAGCAGCAGGCGGGCGCGGGCGTTCATGTTCAGCTCCCGACGTAACTGGCGCAGCATTTCTTGAACTTCTGCCCGCTGGCGCAGGGGCAGGGGTCGTTGCGCCCGGCCTTCAACCCGACCGTAGGGTCGATGAAGTACCAGCGCCCGGCATGCTGGACGAACGCCGAGCGTTCACGGTGCTGGTGGTCGCCCTCCTGGTCGTGCCAGCGTGCGGTAAAGGTGACAAAGCCGTGTTCCGGTTGGCCGCCGAGTACTTCAGCGCTTTCTACCTCCAGGCCCAGCCAGGTGCTCTGGGCGCTCCAGGCGGCCATGGCGGCGCGGTCCAGGTCGGCTTGTTGGGCGGGCAAAGTGGTGGCCACCAGGTAGTCGACCAGGCCCAGCACGTAGGCACTGTAGCGTGAGCGCATCAGCGCCTGGGCATCGGGTGCCGGGGTGCCGGCATGGTAATGCCCACAGCAGGCATCAAGCAGGTTGCCACTGCCACAGGGGCAGACCGAGACACTCATCATCACCACCAGTACTTGCCGAAGTTTTCAGGGTTGGCCCAGAACCTGGCGTTGAGCCAGTCCGGGACCTGCTTGTAGTCATGTAGATCATAGGTGAACAGGCTCAATACCTGCTGGTCACGGCAGAATTTCTCACTGGCCGACAGGGCCAGGGCGAAAAAGTCGGTGTCTTGCCAGCCGCAGGCGGCCAGATCGGCCAGCACGGCAACCCGGCTGGCATTGAGGTTGCGGATGCCGCCGAGCAGCTCCAGGCCCGTGCGTTTGGGCAGGTGCTCCAGGCAGTCCACCAGCACCGCCAGGTCAAAACGCTGGGCCGCAAGCTCGGCCGGAAGCGGGCCAGGGGCCGCTGTGGCGATGGTCACCTGCGGGTGTGCCTCGGCGAAGGCGTCGAGCGCCGGGAAACGTGTGCCCACCAGCAGCAGGCGTTGCGGGGTGAAGCGCTCCAGCAGGGCTGCCAAAGCCTGCTGCGGCGTACGTTGGGAGAAACCTTCGGTCATTGCCAATCCTCGTTCAAGTCGTCCAAGACTAGCGGGCCGCAGCCTGCGGGCAAAGAGGCATGTGACCGCGTCGTGGCTGATTGCTGGCAGGGTTGGAATGCGCGGTCTTTACTCCCAGAGATCGGCCTTATGCCGATTCCCCCTAGGAGAAGCAATGAAATGAGCATAGTACGCACAGCGATACCCCTGGTACTGCTCACCAGTGTGTTGACTGGTTGTGCAGGTTTGCAAAAAACCGACTGGCCGAAATGTGCCGCCGTCGGGGGTGTAGGCGGCGCCGCATTGGGCGCTATTGAAAGTTCCAGCTGGGCTGGCTGGGGCGCGTTGCTGGGCGGTGGCCTGGCGGCGGGTTACTGCTGGGCCCATGGAGATGGCGACGAGGATGGCGACGGCGTGCCGGACAGCCGTGACAAGTGCCCTGGCACCCCGCGTGGGGTGCAGGTCGATGCCAACGGGTGCCCGCCTGAGCCGGCAGCCGTGGTCGAGGAAGTGGTGGTGCAGAAAGAAGAGGTCATCGTCATTCGCGATGTGCACTTCGAATTCGACTCTGCGAAGCTGACCGCCCGCGATAAAGAGCGCCTCAACACCATTGCCACGCGCCTCAAGCAGGAAGCGCCATCCGCCCGCCTGAGTGTCAGCGGCCACACCGACAGTGTGGGTTCCGACAGCTACAACCAGAAACTGTCCGAACGTCGTGCCCACTCGGTGACCGATTACCTGGTCGAGAGCGGCGTACCGCGCAGCAGCTTCGTTTCGGTGGTCGGTGCCGGTGAAACCCAACCGGTGGCTGACAATGCCACGGCCGAAGGGCGTGCGATGAACCGTCGTACCGAGATCAAGATCCAGCGGTAACACGGCATGCGCCCGTGCCTTGAGCAGTGGCACGGGCGCGTCTTGATGCCGGCCAGCCGTTTGTGGCCAAAGACACAGGAGCATTCAGCATGAGTGTGACGTCGAAGGCGGCACTGCCGCTGTTGGTGGCTGCCAGCCTGCTCGCAGGCTGCGCTACCCATAGCGATGGCAGCGCGCCCCTCAACCAAAGGACCTGGCCCATCTGCAGCCTGTTGGGCGGCTTGGTCGGTGGCGGCCTGGGCGCTATCGAAAGTTCTGCCTGGGCCGCAGGTGGCGGCGCCCTGGGCGCCATTACCGGGGGGCTGATCTGCTATGCCCAGGACGGTGACGAAGATGGCGACGGTATTTTCGACCGCCGCGATCGTTGCCCCGACACCCCAGCCAACACGGCGGTCGACCACATGGGTTGCCCGTTGAAGGTGTATCCGGCAGCCCCCCCTGCTACCGCACCCGAACCTGCACCTGAGGTGATCATCCTGGATGACAACGGCGCGGTGATGTTCGCCTTCGATTCCGCCGACCTGACCCCGGCGGCCCAGCAACGGCTGCAAGGCCTGGTGGCTAAGCTCAATTCCCCGACGGTAGCCAAGGTCGCCGTGGTCGGGCACACCGACAGCGTGGGCTCCGACACCTACAATCAGGCGCTTTCCGAGCGCCGTGCCAGCAGTGTTGCCGAATACCTTATCAGCCAGGGCCTGGAGCCCGGCAAGGTCACCAGCCAGGGGCGTGGGGAAAGCGAGCCGGTCACCGACAACGAAACCGAGGAGGGCCGCGCGCGCAACCGACGGGTGGAGCTGCACCTCAACTGAGCGGCGCTGGCGCCTGCCTTGGCATTGCAGTTAATGTGGGGTGCACGGCCCGCTCGATCGGGCCGTCTCGACATAACAACAATCGATAGGGGCGGGGTATGAAGTTCATCCTGGGCCTGGGCAAGGTCCTGACGGTCGCTTTCTGGGGGGTGGTGTTGTTCAATCAGTTGTTGCCACAACCTTTGCCCTTCAATCTGCTGATCAATGCCGCTGGTATTTTCCTGTTCGGCCTGCACCTGCTCGAAGTGCTGTTCTTCAATGGCAGCCTGCGTGGGCGCAGCCATCGCTGGTTCGACCGATTGCAGATCCTGTTGACGGGCATCTTCCATGTCATGTCCATTCCCCGTGCGCAGGAGGCGCCGCGAAATGCGTAATCTGATGTTGCTGGCCATGTTGGCCACTCCCCTGGCTCAGGCCGAAAGCCTGGAAGTCGCCGCCAATTCCATGCTGCGCCTGCCCGACAAGTCGGCCAGCGTGCACCTCACGCACTTGCGTGTCGCTGATTCGGCAACCCTGCTGCTGCCTGCCTCGCTTGCGGAATTGAAGGTCGACCAGCTGGAGCTGGGGCGTGATGCGCGTATCGCCATTGCACCTTCCGATAGCCCGTTGCTGATCGAGGCGCGCAGCGCCAGGTTGGGCGAAGGCAGTGAATTCAGTGCTCCAGGGGCTGCCGGGAGCTACCAGCGGGCAGCCCGCTCGGGCCGCAGTCTGGACCTGAAACTGGCTGAACTGGATGCCGAACGGGTGGCGATCGATGCCCGTGGCGGCGCCGGTGCGCCGGGGTACGTGGGGCTTGATGGTGCCAATGGCCAGGCAGGTGGTTGCACATGGGGCCAGGCCAGTCGCGGTGCCAATGGCGATAATGGCGGCAACGGGCACGACGGCGCCCCGGGTGGGCGCATTCGTCTGAGCCTGCCGCAAGGGTTCCCGCAGGAGCACATTGTGGCGCGTCTGGATGGCGGCGCCCCGGGGAAGGCCGGGGCGGCAGGCAAGGCGGGTAAAGGCGGGGCGAGTAAAGGTTGCCTGGTGTACAGCACCGACGCTGGGGCCAATGGCCGGCCGGGACAGCCGGGCCAACCTGGGTTGGCGGGGGCCGCGGGTGAGCTGATCCTGCAGCGCCTCTGAGCCACGCCGCTCCTACAAGGGGCCGCGCAGGTCGTTAGATAATCAGCTGTCAGAGCATCAGTCGCGAACTGGCAACTGCAACGACCGCCAGGCCCAGCAGGAGGTTGATCCCCACCATGCGCCGAATCCGCCCCAGCACTGCCGCACCCGTCGGCCAGTCCTCGGCTTGCACCGCCGTCTTCAGCTCGGGCAACAGCAATGCCTGAATGCGCATGAACAAGGCAAACATGGCGATCCCTCCACCGATCATCACCTGCACATACTTCGGCGCAGTCTCGAAGCCGCTGAAGCGCATGTGCAACATGCCGATACCACTTATCGCCAAAATCGCTACAGCCACCCAGACCCAGCCGAAGAAGCGTCGGAAAACTTCCACCCACAGGCGCAGGCGCGCAGGCCCTTCAAGGGCTGCAACCGTTGCCGGGCGCAGCACCAGCCAGGCGAAGAACATGCCGCCGACCCATATCAGGGCAGCCAGGACATGCAGTGTGTAGGGCAGGGCAAAGGCAAGCATCCGGATCTCCATGCGGCATAATGGGCAATAGCGGGGTATGATAGCCGCCCCGTGTGAAACACTGAAAATATATCCAGCCCTTCGGGCGCCTGCAGACCATGATCAGCAACGAACTCAAAGCCACCATCCAGGGCGCCTATTCGCGTTTTCTCGAAGCCAAGAGCCTCAAGCCGCGCTATGGCCAGCGCCTGATGATCGCCGAAGTGGCCAAGGTGCTTGGCGACATCGCCTGCGACGATGAAGGCCGCCGTGCCGGGGAGCCTGCCGTGGTGGCAGTCGAGGCGGGCACCGGTACCGGCAAGACCGTGGCCTACAGCCTGGCAGCCATCCCGGCCGCCAAGGCCGCCGGCAAGCGCTTGGTGATCGCCACCGCGACCGTGGCCCTGCAGGAGCAGATCGTTTTCAAGGACCTGCCCGACCTGATGCGCAACAGCGGGCTCAACTTCAGCTTCGCCCTGGCCAAGGGCCGTGGCCGTTACCTGTGCCTGTCCAAGCTCGACATCCTGCTGCAGGAAGGCCATGCCCAGTCGGCCACCGCCCAGCTGTTCGAGGAAGAAGGGTTCCGCATCGAAGTCGACGAGCGCAGCCAGAAGCTGTTCAACAGCATGATCGAGAAGCTCGCTGGCAACCGCTGGGACGGTGACCGTGACAGCTGGCCCGAGGCCCTGGAAGACCAGGACTGGGCACGGCTGACCACCGACCACAGCCAGTGCACGGGCCGCCACTGCCCGAACTTCCAGCAGTGCGTGTTCTACAAGGCCCGCGAAGGCATGGGCAAGGTCGACGTGATCGTCACCAACCACGACATGGTGCTGGCCGACCTGGCCCTGGGCGGTGGCGCGGTGTTGCCCGACCCGCGCGATACCCTGTACGTGTTCGACGAAGGCCATCACCTGCCAGACAAGGCCATCGGCCATTTCGCCCATTATTCGCGCCTGCGCTCCACCGCCGACTGGCTGGAACAGACCGCCAAGAACCTGACCAAACTGTTGGCTCAGCACCCGTTGCCCGGTGACCTTGGCAAGTACATCGAGCAGGTGCCGGAGCTGGCGCGGGAAGTGCGTACCCAACAGCAGTTCATGTTCACCCTGTGCGAGCAGGTGGCAGACTTCCGCCCCAGCGAGGATACCGAAGGCCGCGAACGCCCGCGTTACCGCTTCGAGGGCGGTGTGGTGCCAGAGCAGATCCGCGAAGTGGGCATCGAACTGAAAAAGGGCTTTGCCCGCCTCAACGACCTGTTCACCCGCCTGGCCGACCTGCTCAAGGAGGGCATGGACGGCGAGGTCAATATCGGCATCGCCAGCCATCAGGCCGAGGAGTGGTACCCGCTGTTTGGCAGCTTGGTCACCCGTGCCCAAGGCAACTGGGAACTGTGGACGGCCTTTACCGCCGAGGACCCGGAAGACAGCCCGCCCATGGCTCGCTGGCTGACGCTGGCCGAGAGTGGCGCTCTGTTCGACATCGAAGTCAACGCCAGCCCCATCCTCGCTGCCGAAATGCTCCGCCGCAGCCTGTGGAGTGTTGCCCACGGCGCACTGGTCACGTCGGCGACGTTGACCGCGCTGGGCAAGTTCGACCGTTTCCGCATGCGCTCGGGGTTGCCGCGCGATGCCGTCACCTGCGTGGTGCCCAGCCCGTTCGTACATGGCGATGCCGGTCTGCTGCGGGTCCCCGACCTGCAGGCCGACCCCCGCGATGCGGCGGCGCATACGGCGGCGATCATTCGTGAGCTGCCAAACATCGTCGAGGATGCCCGTGGCGCGCTGGTGCTGTTCTCGTCACGCAAGCAAATGCAGGATGTGTTCGACGGCCTGGACCGTGACTGGCGCAAGCTGGTGCTGATCCAGGGCAACCTGTCCAAGCAGGAAACCCTGAACAAGCACAAGGCGCGGGTCGATGATGGCCAGCACAGCGTGTTGTTCGGCCTGGCCAGCTTTGCTGAAGGTGTCGACCTGCCAGGTGCGTACTGCGAGCATGTGGTCATCGCCAAAATACCTTTCTCCGTGCCCGACGACCCGGTGGAAGCCGCTTTGTCGGAGTGGATCGAGGCTCGCGGGGGCAACCCGTTCATGGAAATTGCCGTGCCCGACGCCTCGTTGAAGTTGATCCAGGCCTGTGGCCGCCTGCTGCGTACCGAGCAGGATCGCGGCGTCATCACCTTGCTCGACCGGCGCCTGGTCACCCAGCGCTACGGCAAGGCTATTCTCAATGCGCTGCCGCCGTTCCGGCGGGAGATTTCCTGACCGCCGGAGCACTTGCTCCGGCGCGTTGTCCATTACTCAGTCTTGGGCCATGACGGCCCTGAAGGAGAGCCCCAGCCTTATGGTCCGCCGTACCCTGCCCGCCGTTTTCGCCCTGTTGTTCAGCTCGCCCTTGCTGGCCGGGCAGCAGACGCTGTTCAGCTTCGTGCGCCCGGCCTCGGTGGTCAACGTGGCGACCGAAGATGCAGGCATGCCGCAGTACAACGCGGAGCAAACGGCCGAGGGCGAGGTGCTGCGACGTGTGGTGTTCAACCCGGCCCCGCGACCGACTTTGCGCCTGAGCCCGCAAGGCGGGGTGTGGGACTGGTCTGCCGGGCAGTTCCTCACCTTGCGTCTGCAAAGTGCCATGGACTGGGCACTGACGGTTGATGTTACGGTGCAAGGCAGTGATGGCCGCACCTTGACCAGCCGCATCGACCTGCCGGCTGGCCCTGCGCAAACGGTGATGGTGCCACTGACGGCCAGCTCGCCGTTGAGCCAGGGCATGCGCGCCGGCCCTCCCATGCCCTGGAACCACGGCGGCCAGCGCCTGCTACTGACCAGCAGCGCTGGCGCGGTTGACCTCAAGCAGGTGACCTCGGTCAGCCTGAGCATCCCCAACCCCAAGGTGGCGCAGAACCTGCTGATCGAACGGGTGGGCATCCAGGATGACGACCAGGCCTATCAGGCGGCCTACCACGAGCTGATCGATGCCTACGGCCAGTCCACCCGCGCCAACTGGCCAGAGAAGGTCGCCAATGACGATCAACTCAAGGCGGCCGATAAGCGCGAGCAGCAACAGCTCAAGGGCTGGCTGGCTGAGCGTGACAAACAGCAACTGGACAGCTACGGCGGGCTTGTTGCCGGGCCGGCGTTCGAGGCCAAAGGGTTCTTTCGTACCGAAAAGCGTGATGGCCGCTGGTACCTGGTAACGCCCGAGGGGCACCCGTTTTACTCCCTGGGGGTAAATGCGGTAGCTGCAGATGGCGGGCGTACTTACGTCGCCGGCCGTGAAGGCATGTTCAAGGCATTGCCGGGTGAGGGCGAGGCATTGGCGGCATTCTATGGCGAAGGCAACAACGACGATGGCAATGCCTCGTCGCAAGGGCGCAATTTCAAGCAAGGGCGCTGGTTCGACTTCTATGCTGCCAACCTGCAGCGTACCTACGGTAAACCCTGCCCGCCGGCCTTGGAAGGGCAGCCAGCCAACTGCCCGCCGCTGGTACTGGATGCTGCCCGCTGGCAGGCGCATGCGCTCGACCGGTTGCAGGCCTGGGGGTTCAACACGATCGGCAACTGGAGCGAGCCTGCCCTGGGCCAGGCCAAGCGGATGCCCTACACCTTGCCGCTGTCGATCGTGGGCGACTACGCCAGCATCAGCACCGGCATGGACTGGTGGGGCAGTATGCCCGACCCATTCGACCCACGTTTTGCCATGGCTACAGAGCGCGCCGTGGCCATTGCCGCCCGCGATCACCGCGACGACCCTTGGCTGATCGGCTACTTTGCCGACAACGAGTTGGCGTGGGCTGCTCCCGGTAACGACCCCAAAGCCCGCTATGGCCTGGCCTATGGCACCTTGCGCCTGACCACCGACGTACCGGCCAAGCGCGCCTTCCTCAAGCAGTTGCGCGACAAGTACCGTAACCAGGAGGGGCTGTCCAAGGCCTGGGGCATCGAACTGCCCGCCTGGGAGCTGATGGAAGACCCGGGCTTCGAGGCACCGTTGCCCAACCCGGAACACCCGGAAATCGAGCGCGACTACCAGCACTTCCAGCAGGTGTTCGCCGAGACTTACTTCAAGACCATTGCCGACTCATTGAAATGGCATGCCCCCAATCACCTGCTGCTGGGTGGCCGCTATGCGGTCAGCACGCCGGAGGCGGTAAAGGCCTGTGCCGAATTCTGCGATGTGCTCAGCTTCAACTTCTATACCCTCAAGCCGCAGGACGGCTACGACTTCGCGCGCCTGGCCGAGCTGGACAAGCCGGTGCTGGTGTCCGAGTTCCAGTTCGGTTCGCGCGATCGCGGGCCGTTCTGGCCTGGGCCGCTGGAGGTGGCGCGGGAAGAAGACCGTGGCCCGGCCTATGGCAACTTCCTCAAGGCGGCCCTGGCGCAGCCGATGATCGTGGGTGCTCACTGGTTCCAGTACCTCGATCAGCCAGCTAGCGGCCGCCTGCTCGACGGCGAGAATGGGCACCTGGGGCTGGTCGCGATTACGGATATGCCCTACCCACGGTTTGTCGACGCTGTGCGCAAGAGCAACCTGCAGGCCGTGAGCCAACTGCGTACCCAACTGGAAAAGCCGACGCCTTGAGTGCAGGTTACCGTTCGTCGCGACCATTTGGCCCAAGCCAGTTTGCAAAACACTTAACTACTGAAACAATGCACACCTTTTTTGAACATGGTCGTACGGGGTACAGCGGGTGCAGATCCAGGGTCACTATGAGCTGAAGTTCGAAGCCGTGCGCGAAGCCTTTGCCGCGCTGTTCGATGATCCCCAGGAGCGTGGCGCCGCGCTGTGCATCCAGGTTGGTGGCGAAACCGTCATCGATCTGTGGGCCGGCAGCGCCGACAAGGATGGGCAGCAGGCTTGGCATAGCGACACCATCGCCAACCTGTTCTCATGTACCAAGACCTTCACTGCCGTCACTGCCCTGCAACTGGTGGGCGAGGGCAAGTTGGCCCTCGATGCGCCAGTGGCCAAATACTGGCCCGAGTTTGCCCAAGCGGGTAAACAGTCGATCACCCTGCGCCAACTGCTTAGCCACCGTGCCGGCCTGCCTGCCATCCGTGAACTGCTGCCAGCCGAAGCCCTGTATGACTGGCAGACCATGGTGGATGCCCTGGCGGCCGAGACACCTTGGTGGGCTCCAGGTACGGAACACGGCTATGCCGCCATCACCTATGGCTGGCTGATTGGTGAACTGATCCGTCGAGCCGATGGCCGTGGCCCTGGCGACTCGATCGTGGCCCGTACCGCCCGCCCGCTTGGGCTGGACTTCCATGTTGGCCTGGCAGATGAAGAGTTCCACCGTGTCGCGCATATCGCCCGTGGCAAGGGCAACCCCGGGGATGCCGCCGCGCAGCGCCTGTTGCAGGTGACCATGCGTGAGCCCGCGGCGTTGTCGACCCGTGCTTTCACCAACCCGCCAGCGATCCTGACCAGCACCAACAAGCCGGAATGGCGGCGCATGCAGCAGCCAGCGGCCAATGGCCATGGCAATGCACGCAGCCTGGCGGGTTTCTATGCCGGGCTGCTGGACGGCAGCCTGCTCGAGTCCGAACTGCTCGATGAACTGACCCGTGAACACAGCCTGGGCCAGGACCGTACCTTGCTCACCCAGACCCGTTTCGGCCTCGGCTGTATGCTCGACCAGCCCGATGTGGCCAATGCCACATTCGGCCTCGGCGCACGTGCCTTTGGCCACCCCGGTGCCGGTGGCTCGGTCGGTTTTGCCGACCCGGAGCATGATGTGGCGTTCGGCTTCGTGGTCAATACCCTTGGCCCTTATGTGCTGATGGACCCACGAGCCCAGAAGCTGGTGCGTGTCCTTGCCAGTTGCCTTTGATCGGGTAATGCGGGTATTGCTCCAGCCCTTTGACTATCCTCAATGCCAACGCCTTATGTGTGTGGGCACAATTTCTTTTAATTTCATGGTGTATCGCTGATGTCTTCACATAAAACCTTAGCACTCGCCCTGTGCCTGACCGCCGTTACCGGCTGTGCCAGCCACTCTCCGGAAGGCTCCAAGGCAGGTGGCTCCAGCTGGTGGCCTTTCGGTTCGGACAAGGTCGCCGAGCAGGAAGTGAAGGCAGCCGTCACTGAAAACGTGGCCAAAGCCGATGCCAAGTCTGAAAGCGCCAGCCGTTGGTGGTGGCCGTTCGGTGGTGATGACAAGCAAGCCAAAGGGCCTGTGGTGCCGAAGATCGACCAGAAGGCCACCCAGGCCTGGCTGGACGAGTACGAGCCCAAGCTGCGCGAAGCCATCAAGGACAGCAAGCTGGAGCTGGAGCGTCGCGACAATGTGCTGGCGGTAACCCTGCCGGTAGACAGCTCGTACAACCCTGACCGCCCGAACATGCTGCTGCCCATGACGCTCGGCCCGATCACCCGAGTGGCCAAGGCCGTCGAAGGTGACCCGAAAACTGCCGTGCTGGTGCTCGGCCACGCCGACAGCAGCGGTGTTGCAGCTGCCAACCAGAAGCTCAGCCTGGAGCGCGCCGCGTCGGTATCGGCCATTTTCCGCCTCAGCGGCCTGCAGCGTGACCGCCTGACCCTCAAGGGCATGGGCTCGGTGATGCCGCGTGCCGCCAACGACAGCGCCGAAGGCCGTTCCCTGAACCGCCGTGTTGAAATGTTGCTGACCCCGCAGAACACCATGGTCGCACTGCTGGCCAAATATCAGCAGGCCGGCCCGGCACCTGCGCCGGCTTCGATGGTTGCGGTTCAGGATGCCAAGGCACCAGCTGCCAAGGCCGCCGACAGCAAGCCAGCAGCGAAGAAGCCAGTGGCGAAAAAACCAGCAGCCAAGGCCAAGGCTCCAGCCAAGACCACCGCCAAGAAAAAAGCCGCGCCGGCCAAGCCAGCCGCCAAGAAAGCTACCACTGACAAGAAAGTAGCTGCCAACAGCCCTGCGAAGACCAACTGATCGTCAAGGAACGCAGCAATGACCCAATCCCTGGCCGATATGCGCCGCGACTACACCCGTGATGGCCTGGCCGAAGCCCAGGCTCCGGGTGAGCCGTTCGCCCTGTTTCACCAGTGGTTTGCCGATGCGGTGAAAACCGAGCAGGTACCGGTGGAAGCCAACGCCATGACCCTGGCCACTGTCGACGGCGAAGGCCGCCCGCATTGCCGTGTGCTGCTGCTGAAGGGGCTCGACACGCGTGGTTTTACCTTCTTCACCAACTACGACAGCGCCAAGGGCCAGCAGCTGCAAGCCAACCCCTTTGCAGCCATGACGTTCTTCTGGCCGGCGCTGGAACGCCAGGTGCGCATTGAGGGGCGGGTGGAAAAGGTCACGGCCAAGGAGTCGGACGACTACTACCAGGTGCGCCCGCTGGGCAGCCGCCTGGGGGCCTGGGCTTCGCCGCAGAGCCGGGTGATTGCTGGGCGTGAAGAGCTAGAGGGGCTGGTCAAGGCGACTGAGGCGCGCTTCTCGGACACCCAGCCACATTGCCCTGAGCATTGGGGGGGGTACCGTTTGCTGCCTGAGCGTATCGAGTTCTGGCAGGGCCGGGCGAGCCGCCTGCATGACCGGCTGAACTATCGGCTGGTTGATGGGCAATGGCAGCGCGAGCGTCTGGCACCCTGAAAACGTTGGGGCCGCAAAGCGGCCCCAACACTCGACCAGAGGCTACCCCACATACCCCGCAGCCTCCCGCTCCAACCACCCTGCCAACTGCTTGCGCCCCACCTTTTCCACCCGCGCTTGCTCCAGCCGCTGCAGCATATACGCGCGCTTCCCCGCATCCGCCCCCGCCAATGACAACGCCAGGTCACGGTCCATCCAGCGGCGCATGCGCACATACAACCACCCGTGAAAATACAGCCCTGCAACGGTGGTGACCACGACGATGAAGTAATCCATGGCTATCCTTGGTCTCACTTGAAAGGCCTTCGACACAGCCCGGCAGGCTGTACCCCGGCTGAATGAAAACAATTTTATTACGTTTGTACCGTGACAGCCGTCAATGTGCAGCGTCTAATGAGCACCTGACTTATGGAGACTTTACCCATGCGTAAATCCGCTTTGCTGGTGGCGACTTTTACCACCATGTCGCTGCTGCTGGGGGGCTGTGCCTCGAGCTTGACCGGTGATAGCTACTCCCGTGACGAAGCCCGCCGCGTGCAAACCGTGCGCATGGGCACCATCGAATCCCTGCGCCCGGTCAAGATCGAGGGTACCAAGACCCCGATCGGTGGCGGCGCTGGCGCCATCGTGGGTGGCGTTGCCGGTAGTGCCGTAGGCGGTGGCCGTGGCAGCATCGTGGCAGCTGTTATCGGTGCTGTTGCCGGCGGCCTGGCCGGGTCCGCTGCCGAGGAAGGGCTGACGCGCACCCAAGGCGTCGAGATCACCGTACGTGAGGACGATGGCAGCATGCGCGCCTACGTTCAGGCCGTGCAGGAGAACGAAATCTTCCGCGTGGGCGACCGTGTACGCATCATGACCGTTGACGGTACCAGCCGCGTTTCGCACTGACCGCCGCACGGTAAAACAAAACCCCGACATGGCACCTGCCAGTCGGGGTTTTTCATGCGTCAGCCAACTCAGCCCGCGTGGGTTTTGCGGCTGGCCATGGCGGTGACGGCATAGCCGATCACTGCGGCGAAGAACGAGCCGGTAAGAATACCCATGCGGTCCATGCCGGCGTATTCGCTGCTACCCGGCACAAAGGCGAGCGAGCCAACGAACAGGCTCATGGTAAAGCCAATGCCGCAGAGTATCGCGACCCCCAGCAATTGCCCCCAGCTGGAGCCCGTAGGCAGCGCGGCCAGTCGTAGCTTGATGGCCACCCATGTCAGGCCGAAAACCCCCATGGTCTTGCCCAGCAGCAGGCCGACCGCGATGCCCATCGGCACGGGGTGTGTGAAGCTTTCTAGGGTCATGCCTGCCAGCGAGACACCGGCGTTGGCGAAGGCGAACAGCGGCAGGATGGCATAGGCCACCCACGGGTGCAGGGCATGTTCGAGGGCCAGCAGCGGCGAAGTTTCGGCGTTGCGTGTGCGCAGTGGAATGCACAAGGCCAGGGCGACACCCGCCAGCGTTGCATGCACGCCACTTTTGAGCACACAGACCCACAGGATCAGGCCAACGACCATGTACGGCCCAAGTTTGACCACGCCAAGGCGGTTCAACGCCACCAGCACCACCAGGCAGGCCGCAGCCAGCAGCAGCGACACGCTCGACAGGGTGCCGGAATAGAATAGGGCGATGACAATGATTGCACCCAGGTCGTCGATGATCGCCAGGGTCATCAGGAACAGCTTCAGCGACACCGGCACGCGCTTGCCCAGCAAGGCCAGTACGCCGAGGGCGAAGGCGATGTCGGTAGCGGTGGGGATCGCCCATCCGGCAACGGCGGCAGGGGCTTCGCGGTTGATGAACCAGTAGATTAGCGCGGGTACCACCATGCCGCCGATAGCGGCCGTGGCAGGAAGCACGATCTGCGAAGGTTTGGACAGGTGGCCGTTGACCACCTCGCGTTTGACCTCAAGGCCGATTAGCAGGAAGAACAGCGCCATCAGGCCATCGTTGATCCACAGCAGCAACGGCTTGGCGATGTTCAGCGCGCCGACCTGAACGGCGACGGGAACGTCGAGCAGGCCGCTGTACAGGTAGGATAGCGGTGAGTTGTTGATGATCAGTGCCAGTACGGCGGCGGCGATCAGCAGCAGGCCGCTGGCGGCTTCAAGCTGGAAGAAACGGGTGAACAGGCTACGCACGGGCTATAGGCTCTCCATGAGCAGTTTACGAATGGAACGGGCGTACACCCTAGCCCGTGGCTATATGCTTTAAAACAAAAACTATATTCGTTTTTGTTATATGGTGTTGCTGACAGGCCTGGGGGAAGCCTAGATGGAAGTGAGGCAGGAGGGGGGAGGGGAAGCCTGATGTTGGGGGTGGATTATTCTGATGCCTGTCAGCGCCTTTTTGCGGGTAGCCCGCGAAAGGGCGCTGACAGGCAATCAAGCATCAGAGGCCGAGCATATCCCTCGCCACCGCCTCGGCAATGCGAATGCCATCGACACCCGCCGACAGAATCCCGCCCGCATACCCGGCCCCTTCACCCGCCGGGAACAGCCCCTTCAGGTTCAGGCTCTGGTAATCCTCACCCCGGGTAATCCGCAGTGGCGACGAAGTGCGCGTCTCGATCCCGGTCAATACGGCATCGTGCAGGTTGTAGCCTTTGATCTGCCGGTCGAACGCTGGCAACGCTTCACGAATTGCTTCGATGGCAAAGTCCGGCAGGCTTGGTGCCAGGTCGCCTAGAGTCACGCCCGGCTTGTAGGACGGCTCGACACTGCCCAGCGCGGTCGAGGGCCGGCCAGCTACAAAGTCGCCTACCAATTGCGCAGGCGCCTGGTAGTTGCTGCCCCCCATCACATAGGCATGGGCTTCCAGGCGCTCTTGCAGCTCGATACCGGCCAGTGGGCCGCCCGGATAATCTCGCTCCGGGTCGATGCCGACGACGATGCCGGAGTTGGCGTTGCGCTCGTTCCGCGAGTACTGGCTCATGCCGTTGGTCACCACACGGCCCGGCTCGCTGGTAGCCGCAACCACGGTGCCGCCCGGGCACATGCAGAAGCTGTACACCGAACGGCCGTTCTTGGCGTGGTACACCAGCTTGTAGTCGGCAGCGCCTAGTTTCGGGTGGCCGGCGTACTTGCCTAGGCGCGCCTTGTCGATCAGCGTTTGCGGGTGCTCGATACGGAAACCGACCGAGAATGGTTTGGCTTCCATGTACACGCCTTTGGCGTGCAGCATGCGGAAGGTGTCGCGGGCGCTGTGGCCCAGCGCCAGGACCACATGGCGCGAATGCAGCTGCTCGCCGCTCTCCAGTACCACGCCGGTCAGCTGGCCGTCTTCGACCAACAGGTCGGTCACCTTCTGCTGAAAGCGTACTTCGGCACCCAGGGCGATCATGTCCTGGCGCATTTGCTCGACCATGCCGGTGAGGCGGAAGGTACCGATGTGCGGTTTGTTGATGTACAGGATCTCGTCGGGCGCACCGGCCTTGACGAACTCTTCCAGCACTTTGCGGCCGTGGTGCTGCGGGTCCTTGATCTGGCTGTACAGCTTGCCGTCAGAGAAGGTGCCGGCGCCGCCTTCGCCGAACTGCACATTGGACTCGGGGTTGAGCACGCTTTTGCGCCACAGGCCCCAGGTATCCTTGGTGCGCTGGCGTACTTCCTTGCCGCGTTCAAGGATGATCGGCTTGAAGCCCATCTGTGCCAGCAGCAGGCCGGCGAAGATGCCGCAGGGGCCGAAACCGACCACGATCGGGCGTTCCTGCAGGCCTGCCGGGGCCTGGCCGACGAACTTGTAGGTGACGTCCGGCGCTGGGCCGATGTTGCGATCGTCGGCGAACTTGCTGAGCAGTTCGGCTTCGTTGCTGGCTTCCAGGTCGATGGTGTAGATGAACAGCAGTTCGCTGTTCTTCTTGCGCGCATCGTAGCTGCGCTTGAACAGGTTGAAGCTGAGCAGTTGCTCGTCGCGGATGCCCAGGCGCTGGACGATGGCTTCACGCAGGGCTTCGTCGGGATGGTCCAGGGGCAGCTTCAGTTCGGTGATTCGTAGCATGGCAGGGTCCAGTATCCCGGCCATGGGCGGCCGGCGGCTTTACACAAACCGCCAAGTATAAGCTGTTAGCCGCCCCGAACGGCAGGATAAAAGCGCCCGGCGATCAGTTGTCGCGTGCGCCGCCGTAGTAACCGCAGCCCTGCAGGGTCTTGCCGTCGATGCGCAGCTCGGCACGCAGGTGGTGGATGGCACCGGTGGCGTTGTCTACACAGCGCTGCGGTGCGACCCACAGTTCCACATGCTGGTTGTTGGCTTCGCTGGTCAGGGTCAGGCCGCCGCCGGGTACTTCTTCTTCCAGGAAGGGCAGGGGCAGGGGCTCCTGGCCGACACGGTTGAGCACCATGCCCTTGCCACTGGCCTTGATGTCCCACTCCGGTTCGTGGCCATTGGCGCGCAGGGTCAGCTGCTTGAAGTTGGGGTCGTCACAAGCGCGGGTGGAAGGTTCCAGGCGGTACAGGCGGCGCACTTCCAGCTGACCATCATTGTTGGCCTGCTTGCTCCCGGTAAGGCGCCCACGTACGTCGGCGAACAGCTTGTCGTTGGCGTCCTTGGCGAGGTTGGCGGCCTCTTGCAGGATGCCCGTCGCACCGACGTCGTTGATCACGAAGGTGCGGTTTTCGCTGCATGGCTTGAACAGCAACTGGCCACCGGCGGCACGCAGTTCGCCCTGCATGCGCGTGGTGCCGATGTTCGGGTCGCTTGGCGGGCTCGCCATCAGTTGGCAGCCGGCGAACAGGGGCAGCAGGGCGGTGAGCAGCAGGGTGGGGGTGAGGCGCATGGGGCGGGCTCCGGGGAATCTTTGCTGTGAAAGCTGGCCACGTTACTCAGGCTGGCGCGGGATCACAAGTTAATGGTTGCCCGTACCGGCCCTATCGCCGGCACAGGCATTACATTTCTGGCAGGCAAAAAAAAGGGCCAGTAGTTGGCCCTTTATCTATCAACCGCCGAGGTACGCGTCGCGCACCTTCGGGTCAGTCAACAAGGCTTCACCCGTGCCCTGCATCACCACCCGGCCGTTCTCCAGCACATACGCCCGGTCAGCAATCTTCAGCGCCTGGTTGGCGTTCTGCTCCACCAGGAACACCGTCACACCATCACGGCGCAGCTGTTCGATGATGTCGAAGATCTGCTGGATGATGATCGGTGCCAGGCCCAGCGAAGGCTCGTCGAGCAGCAGCAGCTTGGGCTTGCTCATCAGTGCCCGGCCAATGGCGAGCATCTGCTGCTCGCCACCGGACATGGTGCCGCCACGCTGGATGTAACGTTCCTTCAGGCGCGGGAACAGCTGCAGCACCTTGTCCAGCTGCTCCTGGTAGTCGCCCTTGTCGGTGAAGAAACCACCCATCGCCAGGTTTTCCTCTACGGTCAGGCGGGCGAACACGCGGCGGCCTTCCGGCACGACGGCGATGCTCTTGCGCATGATGTGCGAGGACGGCTGGCCGACCAGCTCTTCACCCAGGTACTTGATGCTGCCACTGTGCGCCTGCGGCGAGCCGCACAGGGTCATCAGCAAGGTCGACTTGCCAGCGCCGTTGGCGCCGATCAGGGTAACGATCTCGCCCTGGTTGATCTCCACGTTGACGCTGTGCAGCGCCTGAATCTTGCCGTAGAAGGTGGAAACGTTTTCGAACTTCAGCATTTACGCTTCCCCCAGGTAGGCTTTGATCACATCAGGGTTGTCGCGGATCTCTTCCGGCGTGCCGTGGGCCAGGGGGGTGCCCTGGTTGATCACCACGATATGGTCGGAGATGCTCATCACCAGCTTCATGTCGTGCTCGATCAGCAGCACGGTGACGTTGTGCGACTCACGCAGGTAGGCGATCAGTGCCTTGAGGTCTTCGGTTTCTTTCGGGTTCAGGCCCGCAGCCGGTTCGTCGAGCATGATGATGCGCGGCTGGGTCATCATGCAGCGGGCGATTTCCAGGCGGCGCTGCTGGCCGTAGGCGAGGGTGCCGGCGGTACGGTTGGCGAACTCGGTCAGGTTGACCTTCTCCAGCCAGTACTGCGCGCGCTCCATGGCCTCTTTCTCGCTGCGGCGGAAGCTCGGGGTCTTGAACAGGCCGGCGAAGAAGTTGGTATTGAGGTGACGGTGCTGGGCGATCAGCAGGTTTTCCAGCGCGGTCATTTCCTTGAACAGGCGCACGTTCTGGAAGGTCCGCACCACGCCCTTGCGGGCAATCTGGTGGCCGGCCAGGCCCTGGATCGGCTGGCCATCGAGCAGGATGGTGCCACCGCTGGGCTTGTAGAAGCCGGTCAGGCAGTTGAACACGGTGGTCTTGCCGGCGCCGTTCGGGCCGATCAACGCCACCACCTGTTTTTCCTTGACGGTCAGGCCTACGCCGTTCACCGCCAACAAGCCGCCGAAGCGCATGCTCAGGCCGCTGACTTGCAGAATTTCGCGGCTCATCGACGCAGCTCCATGTGTGGACGTTGCATAGGCAGCAGGCCTTGCGGACGCCAGATCATCATCAACACCATCAGCGCACCGAACATCAGCATCCGGTATTCGCTGAACTCACGCATCAGCTCGGGCAGCAGGATCATCACGATGGCCGCGAGGATCACGCCCAGTTGTGAGCCCATGCCGCCGAGCACGACGATGGCGAGGATGATCGCCGACTCGATGAAGGTGAACGACTCCGGCGTCACCAGGCCTTGGCGCGCAGCGAAGAAGCTGCCGGCGAAACCGGCGAAGCAGGCACCCAGGGTGAATGCCGAGAGCTTGATCACGGTCGGGTTCAAACCCAGCGCACGGCAGGCAATCTCGTCTTCTCGCAGGGCTTCCCAGGCGCGGCCGATCGGCATGCGCAGCAGGCGGTTGATGACGAACAGCGCCAGCAGGGCCAGCAACAGCGCCACCAGGTACAGGAAGATCACCTTGTTGATCGAGTTGTATTCCAGCCCGAAGAACTCGTGGAAGGTCTGCATGCCCTCGGCGGCGCGGCGTTCGAAGGTGAGGCCGAAGAACTCCGGCTTGGGGATATTGCTGATGCCGTTGGGGCCGCCCGTCCAGTCGGTGAGGTTACGCAGGAACAGGCGGATGATCTCGCCGAAGCCGAGGGTCACGATCGCCAGGTAGTCCCCACGCAGGCGCAGCACCGGGAAGCCAAGCAGGAAGCCGAAGGTGGCGGCCATCAGGCCGGCGATCGGCAGGCACACCCAGAAGCTCCAGCCCAGGTAGTGCGAGAGCATGGCGTAGCTGTAGGCGCCGACGGCGTAGAAGCCCACGTAACCCAGGTCGAGCAGGCCCGCCAGGCCGACCACGATGTTCAGGCCCAGGCCCAGCAACACGTAGATCAGGATCAGCGTGGCAATGTCGACTGCACCGCGCGAGCCGAAGAACGGCCATACCAGTGCCGCGACGATCAGGCCAATGATCACGTAGCGCTGGGTCTTGGGCAGTGTCAGGTAGTTGCTGACGGCCGGCGGGATCAGCTTGCGATCCGAACGGCTGCCCATTACCGCACTCCACTGCTTGTCGAACAGCACGCGCAGGAACATCAGCACCGAACACACGGCGATGATGCTGATGGTGAACGACCCTTGGCTGTGCACGGCCAGGCTGATGCCGTCGATGCTCAGTTTCAGGCCCAGCACCGGGAAGGCCACGGCCCATACCAGCAAGGCGCTGAAGAACGCCTGTTTGAGATTTCTGTTCATACTTTTTCAACCTCCGGGCGGCCCAGGATGCCGGTCGGCCGGAATAGCAGGACAAGAACCAACAAGCCGAATGCCACCACGTCCTTGTACTGGTCGCCGAAGATGTCGGCGCCGAACGCTTCGGCCACACCCAGCACCAGCCCGCCGAGCATGGCGCCCGGGATGCTGCCGATGCCACCCAGTACCGCCGCGGTGAAGGCTTTCAGGCCCACCAGGAAACCGGCGTTGGGGTTGATCACCCCGTACTGCATGCTCAGCAGCACGGCCGCCACGGCGGCCAGGGCGGCACCGATGACGAAGGTGAGGGCGATGATGTTGTTGGTGTTGATGCCCAGCAGGTTGGCCATCTTGATGTCCTCGGCGCAGGCACGGCAGGCGCGGCCCAGGCGGGAACGGGAGATGAACAGGGTGAGGCAGGTCATGGCCACCAGGGTGACCACGAACACCAGGACCTGCATGTAGCTGATCAGTACTTCTTCAGCACCACCTGGCCCGAACGAGAAGCTGCCGGGGATCAGGTTGGGGATGGACTTGTCCTTGGAGTCTTGCGACAGCAAGACGGTGTTCTGCAGGAAGATCGACATGCCGATGGCGGAAATCAGCGGGATCAGACGGTTGCTGTTGCGCAGGGGGCGGTAGGCAACGCGCTCGATACTGTAGCCATAGGCACTGGTGACGAAGATCGTCGCGACGAAGGCGACGGTCATCAGGATAGGCAGCGAATGGATACCCATCATGGCCAGGCCCGCCAGGGCGATGAAGGCCACATAGGAACCGATCATGTACACCTCGCCGTGGGCGAAGTTGATCATGCCAATGATGCCGTACACCATCGTGTAGCCGATGGCGATCAAGGCATAGGTGCTGCCGATGGTCAATCCATTAACCAGTTGTTGGAAGAAATGGTAGATCTCAGGCATTACAGCGCTCCTAAAAACCTGATTTGCATTTCGCTGGCGGGGGTAGGCCAGGAAACCGCGGGTGACGGTTTTAAGATTTTCAGGTGAGCCTGCCCCCGGATCGCGGGGATCGGGCCCATGAACCTCGTAAAACAAAGCCCACTGCTCGCACAGTGGGCTTCTTCGGTCAGCTATTAGTCACGCAGTTACTGAGGGGAGACTTCGGTCTTCGGCTTGCCGAAGTGCCATTCGTAGACCACGAATTTGAAGTCTTTCAGGTCGCCCTTCTCGTCGTACGACAGGGTGCCGGTCGGGGTCTTGAAGGAGCCGGCGTGGATGGCGGCTGCCACCTTGTCGGTGTCTTCGGACTTGGCGGCCTTGATGCCCTGGGCGATCAGCTCGACAGCCGAGTAGGCAGGGAACACGAACGGGCCGCTTGGGTCCTTGCCGTCAGCCTTGATGGCGTCGACGATCTTCTTGTTCTCCGGGTCGGCATCGAACGACTTCGGCAGGGTGACCAGCAGGCCTTCGGAGGCGTTCTGGGCGATTTGCGAGATCGAGTCGTTACCCACGCCCTCTGGGCCCATGAACTTGGCTTTCAGGCCCTTTTCCTGCGCCTGGCGCAGGATCAGGCCCAGCTCGGGGTGGTAGCCGCCGTAGTAGACGAAGTCGACGTTGTTCTGCTTGAGCTTCTGGATGATCGAGGAGAAGTCCTTGTCGCCGGCGTTCAGGCCTTCGAATACGGCAACCTTGGTGCCTTTCTTCTCGAGGGTTTGCTTGACCGCAGTGGCGATACCTTCACCGTACTGCTGCTTGTCGTGCAGCACTGCAACCACTTTTGGCTTGACGTGGTCGGCGATGTAGTTGCCGGCAGCCGGGCCCTGGGCGCTGTCCAGGCCGATGGTGCGGAAGATCAGCTGGTAGCCACGGGCGGTGATTTCCGGCGAGGTGGCGGCCGGGGTGATCATGATTACGCCTTCGTCTTCGTAGATGTCGGACGCTGGCTGGGTGGAGCTGGAGCACAGGTGGCCGATGACGAACTTGACGCCGTCGTTGACCACTTTGTTGGCGACTGCCACGGCCTGTTTAGGGTCGCAGGCGTCGTCGTATTCCTTGGCTTCGAGCATCTTGCCATCGACGCCGCCCGCGGCGTTGATATCCTTGATGGCTTGCTTGGCGCCGATGAACTGCATGTCGCCGTACTGGGTCACAGGGCCGGTTTTAGGGCCAGCAATCCCGATCTTGATGGTATCGGCGGCAAACGAATGGCTGGCTACCCCGGCCAGTACCATTGCGGCGAACAGCTTGGAAATCTTGATCATAGTGCTCCACTCATTCTGTTGTAATTCTTATAGTCCTGGCGGCCAGGGCTACAGACCGGGCGGGATTTGCGGCGTGGCCATGCCAACGCGCAAGCCCACCTTCCCCCGGAACATGTCCCGGAACTGTACCGGTACAGTGTAGAGCGCTGTTCGAGCGCTTGAAAAGCGGTCGAAAAGTGCCTGTTTCCTGGGTTGTCGCTTGATCGACAGAAAGATACAGAAAGGCGCCATCAAACTGCCTGTATCTGTGACCCCACCCCACAACTTCGGGGTCAATCGACCAAATTACATATTTGAAACCAGGTTTTTCTGCAAAAATGCCGGCCTTTTTTATTGGCCGATTTTTGCGGATATCACCCATGACTGATCAAACAAGCACCCTCTATGCCAAATTGCTTGGCGAGACGGCAATCATCGAGTGGAAAGCGCTGGAGCGTTTCTGGGCCAAGGGTGACCTGATTTGGGTCGACCCCAGCCTGGACCTGATCACCGTTGCCGAGGCGATGGCCGAGAATCGCAGCGAGATCTTCGCCAAGTGGCGTAGTGATGGCACTGTTGGGCCGGTGTCGGCCGAACAAGCGCTGGACCTGCAAAGCCGCGATCCAGAGATCTGGGCGGTAGTGGTTTCGCCGTTCATCGTGATTCAGGTGAAGGGCCCCGAAGTGGCGTGATCGTTTTTGGTGCGCAAAAATGCGCAGTAGCCCCTTATTGGTGCTTGAAAGCATTCAAGGCGGGTAGAGGGAAGTAACAATTCGGCGTGGCGGTAACAGTTTACGGGATGCGTAATGTGTCTACCCCGCTGCCAACCTGTAAAACAATTCGAACAGTCGGGAGTCATTGATGAGCACTGCACTACCTTCGCTTGGATTTGCTGGCATCGGTCTGATGGGCCTGCCCATGTGCCGACGCCTGCTGGCGGCGGGGTATCCGCTGACCGTTTGGAACCGTAGCCCGGACAAGTGCGCTGCACTTGTCGCCGCCGGTGCGCGCCTGGCCCACAGCCCCGCCGAACTGTGCCAGGGCAGCGACATGGTGCTGCTGTGCCTGGCCGATACGGCTGTGGTGCGCGAGGTAGTGTTCGGCGAACACGGCATTGCCCAGGGTGGAAGCAGTGGCCAGTTGCTGATCGATTTCTCCAGCCTGGAGCCCACCGCCACCCGTGAAATGGCTGCCGAACTGGCCGCGCTGTGTGGCATGGCCTGGCTGGATGCCCCGGTGTCTGGCGGCACGCCCGGTGCCGAAGCCGGTACCCTGGCGATCATGGTCGGTGGCGAGGCGGTTGACCTTGAGCGTGCCCGGCCGGTGCTGCAGGTACTTGGCCAGCGGGTGACGCATATGGGGGCGGTGGGCGCAGGCCAGGTGACCAAGGCCTGTAACCAGATGATCGTGGCGTGCAACGCCTTGGTCATTGCCGAAGTCGTGGCGTTGGCCGAGCAGTCCGGGGTGGATGCGACGTTGATCGCCGAAGCGTTGGCCGGTGGCTTTGCCGACTCCAAGCCCCTGCAGATCCTGGCGCCGCAAATGGCCGAAAGCCGCTTCGAACCGATCAAGTGGCATGTGCGCACGCTACTCAAGGACCTTGATGGCGCGGTCAAATTCTCCCGCGAGCAGGGTTCGGCGACGCCGCTCAGTGGCCTCGCCGCGCAATTGATGCGCCTGCACGGTAGCCAGGGTTACCTGCAAAAAGATCCGGCGACCCTGGTAGAACTTTACCGTAACAAGGGTTGAGCACGCCGTCCTGGCGCTGCAACCGCTCCAGCAGTGGTCGCAGCTCGGCCAGTGGTACCGGGCGACCCAGCAGGTAACCCTGCAGATAGTCGCAGCCGTGGGTTTTGAGGAACGCCTGTTGTTCCGTAGTCTCTACGCCCTCACTGACCACCTGCAAGTGCAGCGTGTGTGCCATGACGATGATCGCCTGGACGATTTCCCGATCCTTTTGGCTACCCGGCACATCCTGCAGGAACGTGCGGTCGATCTTCAGTACATCCAGCGGCAGGCGTTTGAGGTAGGCCAGAGACGAGTAGCCGGTGCCGAAGTCGTCGATCGACAGCGTCACACCCAGGGCGCGAACGCGCTTGAGCAGGTTCACCGTGTGCTGGAGATCACCCATGAGGGCGTTCTCGGTCACTTCCAGCTCGAGTTGCCGGGCGCAGAGCCCGGCGTGAAACAGAGCTTTCTCCACTTCGTTGGGTAGCTCGTCATGGTTGAGGGTCACGGCCGAGCAGTTGACCGTGACCTTGAAGTCGCCGTAGCCATAGCGCTGCAGGTGGGCCAGATCGTTGCAGGCGTGGCGCAGTACCCACAGGTCGAGGTCGATGATCAGGCCGTTGGCTTCGGCAATGCCGATAAAGCGTTCGGGGCCGAGCAGGCCATGTTGCGGATGCTGCCAGCGCACCAAGGCTTCCAGCTTGGCCAGCTGCCCGCTGCGCATATCGAAGATGGGCTGGTAATGGACGCAGAGCCCGCGTTCTTCGAGCAGTGCCATGCGCAGTTCTTCTTCCAGTTGCAATGCCATCGTGGCCTGGGTCTTCAAGTTGTCGTTGAAGAAGTTCAGGCTGTTGCGCCCGTTGTCCTTTGACTGATACAGGGCCAGGTCGGCATGTTTGAGCAGCTCTTCGACGCTGGTGCCGTCGTCAGGGAAGATGCTGATACCGATGCTGGTGGTCATGACCATGCGCCGTCCACCCAGGTCGATCGGCTCTTTCATTCGTTGCATGATGCGCTGGGCCAGATGGCGGGCTTCGTCGCGGTTATTGAGGCTGGTCACGATGCAGAACTCGTCGCCCCCGAAGCGCGCGACCAGGTCCTGGCTGCGGGTGGCGGCCTTGATGTGGTTGGCGATCACCTTGAGCAACTCGTCACCGGCGTCATGGCCGAGGCTGTCGTTGATGCGCTTGAAATGGTCGATGTCGAGGAACATCACCGCCAGGCGGCTTTCACTGGCCTGGTGTTCGGCCAGCCGCTCGGCGAACACCTGGTTGAAGCCACGGCGGTTGACCAGATTGGTGAGCGCGTCGTAATGCGCCGCTTGTTGCAGCGAGGCGCGGGCCTGGTCCAGCTGGCTGAGTAGCACGCTGACCCGGCGCAGGTCGTGCTCTTTACTCTGCAACTTCTTGTCGGCCAATGCGGCACTGATACTGGCACCGCTGATGAGCAGTGTGATGAAGCCGATGCCCAGCCCAAGTTGCAGGCTGTTGTCGCCAGAAGGCAGGCGCAGGGCGGTATCGGCCGGGATGACCAGCGTCATGGCCGACATCGCGGTGAAATGGGTAGCGACGATACCGGCAGCCATCAGCAGGCTGGCGCCGTACTTCATGGCCTGATAAAGAGTGCCACTGCCATTACGGAAGTAGCGGGCCAGGCACAACGCGGCCAGGCTGGTGAGCAGGGCAATGGCGCCAGAGGCCAGCAGCAGGCCGGTCTGGTAATACTGCACGGCGCCGGTTTCCAAGGCGGCCATGCCGACAAAGTGCATGAGGATGATGCCCAGGCCAATCAACACTGCGCTTTGCACAAAATGATGCACGCGCATTTGTGTGCGTTCCAGGCTGTACATGGCCAGCCAGGCTACGCCCAGGGCGATGAGTAGCGAAAGAATGGTCAGGGAAACGTCGTAATGCACTTCCACCGGTGCCTGGAACGCCAGCATGCTGATGAAGTGCATGGCCCAGATGCCACCGGCCAGGCAGCAAGCGCCGAGCATGTTCCATTGGCGGTGGGCAGTGGGTTCGGGGCTGTGGGATTGTCGCTCGGCCATGTCGAGCGTGGCGAAGCAGGCCGCGCAGGCAACGAAGTAGGCGAGCAGAACCAGAAACGGTTCATGACGGCAATCAATGACGATACGCCCGGTTGCCGGCAAGTCGGCGAACAGTTGCAGCCCTAACCACTCCATGGAATGCCTCTTGATCGAGTTTTCACTCGTCTGCGCTACAACCCTGTGCAGACTGTCCAGAGGCAGTATAGGAAGGAGTATTTAAGCCTTCCTGACTAATGGCACATTGATTCCTACGATTTGGTAATCAGCGTGATTGCGGCCAGGAATAAAGAGTTTGGACCGTAATAGAGGCTCGCGAGATCAGGGCTGCTGTGCCGGCTATGGGGCCGCAAAGCGGCCCCATAGCTCCGGTATTTAGCCCGCCACCAGCACGCGAATGGCTTCCAGGCGCAGGGCGGCCTTTTCCAGCATTGCCAGGCCATCTTCACGCTGCTTGCGCAGGGCGTTGATTTCGCTGTCACGCACACTCGGGTTGACCGCTTGCAGTGCCACCAGGCGGGCCAGCTCCTCGTCGGCCTCTGCCGCCAGGCGGCGCTGGGCTTCGGCCACGCGCTCGATGTGGGTCGGCAAGATTTTCTCTTCACCACCACTGATACGCTTGGCCAGCACATCGCGCTGGGCCTGGACGAACTTGTTGGCGCTGGCGCGCGGCACGCTTTCGAGCTGGTCGTTGAGGGTTTCGAAGGCTACGCGCGATGCCAGGTCGTTGCCGTTGGCGTCGAGCAGGCAGCGCAGTGCCGCCGGCGGCAGGTAGCGGCCCAGTTGCAGGCTGCGTGGTGCTACTACTTCGCTGACGAACAGCAGTTCGAGTAGCACAGTGCCCGGTTTGAGCGCCTTGTTCTTGATCAGCGCCACTGCGGTGTTGCCCATCGAGCCGGACAGCACCAGGTCCATGCCGCCCTGCACCATCGGGTGCTCCCAGGTGAGGAACTGCATGTCCTCGCGCGACAGCGCCTGGCCACGGTCGTAGGTAATGGTCACGCCTTCGTCGTCGCCCAGCGGGAAGCTGGCGTCGAGCATCTTCTCGCTTGGCTTGAGGATCAGGGCATTCTCGGAATGGTCTTCGCTGTCGATGCCAAAGGCGTCGAACAGGGTTTCCATGTAGATCGGCAGGGCGAACTGGTCGTCCTGTTCAAGAATGGCCTCGACCAGCGCCTGGCCCTCGCCAGCGCCGCCAGAGTTGAGCTCCAGCAGGCGGTCGCGGCCAGTATGCAGTTCGGCCTCCAGGCGTTCGCGCTCGCTGCGGGCGTCGGCCACCAGTGTATCCCAGGCCTTGCTCTCGCCACCTTCGAGCAGCGGCAACAGGCGCGGGCCAAACTGGTGTTGCAGGGCGTTGCCGGTCGGGCAGGTGTTGAGGAAGGCGTTGAGGCCTTCGTGGTACCACTGGAACAGGCGCTCTTGCGGGCTGTCCTGCAGGTACGGGATGTGCAGCTGGATGGTGTGCTTCTGGCCGATCCGGTCCAGGCGGCCGATGCGCTGTTCGAGCAGGTCGGGGTGCGCGGGCAGGTCGAACATCACCAGATGGTGGGCGAACTGGAAGTTACGACCTTCGCTGCCGATCTCGGAGCAGATCAGCACCTGCGCGCCGAATTCTTCGTCGGCGAAGTAGGCGGCGGCACGGTCGCGTTCGAGAATGCTCATGCCTTCATGGAACACCGACGCCGGGATGCCGGAGCGCACGCGCAGGGCGTCTTCCAGGTCCATTGCGGTTTCGGCGTGGGCGCAGATCACCAGCACTTTGGTGCGCTTGAGCATCTTCAGGGTATCGATCAGCCAGTCGACGCGTGGATCGAAACGCCACCAGCGTTCGTCGTCGGCTGCCTCACCCTGGGCCTGGAAGGCCACTTCCGGGTACAGCTCAGCGTGTTCGCCAGCCGGCAGGTCGCGGTACTGCTCGGGCGTGGCCAGCGGGTAGGGGTGCAACTGGCGCTCAGGGAAGCCCTGAATTGCGGCACGTGTGTTGCGGAACAGCACGCGGCCGGTGCCGTGGCGGTCAAGCAGTTCGCGAATCAGGCGCGCACTGGCCTGGGTGTCGCCATCGTTGACCGCGGCCAGCAGGGCTTCGCCTTCGGCACCCAGGAAGCCCTGGATGGTGGCGTGCGCCTTGGGCGACAAGCGGCCCTCGTCGAGCAGTTCCTGTACGGCTTCGGCGACCGGGCGATAGTGCTCGCTCTCGGCACGGAAGGCGGCCAGGTCGTGGAAACGGTTGGGGTCGAGCAGGCGCAAGCGGGCAAAGTGGCTGTCCTGGCCAAGCTGCTCTGGGGTGGCGGTGAGCAGCAGCACACCCGGGATCACCTGGGCCAGTTGCTCGACCAGGCCATATTCGGCGCTGACCTGATCTTCGTGCCAGACCAGGTGGTGAGCTTCGTCGACCACCATCAGGTCCCAGCCGGCAGCAAACAGCGCATCCTGGGCCTTTTCGTCGTCGACCAGCCACTCCAGGGCAACCAGCGCCAGCTGGGCGTCCTCGAACGGGTTGCTGGCGTCGCTCTCGATGAAGCGTTCAGCGTCGAACAGGGCTACCTGCAGGTTGAAGCGGCGGCGCATTTCCACCAGCCACTGGTGCTGGAGGTTTTCCGGCACCAGGATCAGTACGCGGCTGGCACGGCCCGACAGCAACTGGCGGTGAATCACCAGGCCAGCCTCGATGGTTTTGCCCAGGCCCACTTCGTCGGCCAGCAATACGCGCGGGGCGCTGCGGTCGGCGACTTCGCGGGCGATGTGCAACTGGTGGGCGATCGGTTGCGCGCGGCAGCCACCCAGGCCCCACAGTGCCGACTGCATCTGCTTGCTGGTGTGCTGCAGGGTGTTGTAACGCAGGCTGAACCACGACAGTGGGTCGATCTGCCCGGCGAACAGGCGGTCGCTGGCCAGGCGGAACTGGATGAAGTTCGACAGCTGGGTTTCTGGCAGGGTACGCGGCTGGTTCTGCGCGTCCAGGCCGTGGTACACCATGAGCCCGTCGATGTCCTCGACCTCGCGCACGGTCAGCTTCCAGCCCTCGAAGTGGGTGATCTGGTCGCCGGGCGAGAAACGCACGCGGGTCAGCGGCGCATTGCGCAGGGAATACTGGCGGGTGTCGCCAGTGGCCGGGTAAAGCACGGTCAACAGGCGGCCATCCTGCGCCAGGATGGTACCCAGGCCGAGCTCGGCTTCGCTGTCGCTGATCCAGCGTTGCCCCGGTTGATACTGCTGCGCCATACTGCCTGAACTCCCGCGATGAAAAAGCCGATTATGTTAACGGATCGGCCGGTCAGACCAAAGTGCGAACGCACCAAAAGGTGCTGAACGACAACAGGAAGTAAGTCAGTCTAGCTGTTTCATCGCCTCGCACTGTGCAGCCGACGAGGGCACCGCTTCTATATGTCTGCCAAGCACCGCTGGATGAGCGCTTCCATGGCCGTGGGCAGCCTGCTGCTGCTGAGTGCCTGCGAGCAGAAGAATTTCGAGACCTTGCCCCCCATTCCGATGGAACAGCTTGAAGTGCTGGGCGTCCAGACGCCGATCAAGAGCGTGCACTACCGCGACCGCGACGGTGAAGGCCTGCTGGTACTGAGCCGCAGCGATGGCCAGGCCAGTGACCCGGAAAGCGAACAGGAAGTGGACAAGGTGGTACTCAAGGCCACCTTGTACGGGCGCACAGCCGAAAGTGATGCATTCAAGGCGCGTTGGCAGATCGAGCAGGAAACCACCTGCCCAGGGCTGGACCTGGACGTGGACTTCTACACCGACGTCAGTGATGCCAGCGACTTGAACAAGGACGGTGTCGCCGAGGTGACGGTAGCCAGTCATGCCTTCTGTGGCGGCGGTATCGACCCGCACGACATCGCCATCGAGATGCGCGAAGGGCAGGCCAGCTACACCATTACCGGCCAGTCGCTGATCACCCCGGCGGGCGAGGAACCGGTCGGTGGCGAGCGCGAGGACAGTGCCTCGCTGAAAACCGCGCCGCAGGTGTTGCGCGACCATATGGACGCGGTCTGGCAGCAGGTTTACAAGCGGCCCTGGAGCGAAGCCAGCCCGCCAGATGACGACGAGCCTGACGACGAAACCGAGTAAATGTTGTCCATGACATCAAGGTAAACCCGCACCTGCCGATACAGGGGCACAGGAGAACGTCCATGCTGCCGCCGATCATTCCGCTCAGTGCCGCCCCGGTGACCTCGCAACAGGACCCGGTCAAACCCACCCCCGACATCAAACCGGTGGTGCCGACGCAGCCTGCGTCCGGCGAAAGTGCCATCGACCTCAAGCACCAGCGTGACCCGCAAGAGCAAGCACTGTTGCTGCGCGATGAACAACGTCGCCAGCAGCAACGCAGGCAAAAGGGCGATCAGGAACGCTACAGTGCCATGCCTGGTGATGAGGTCAACGCCGACAACACCGTGCCGGTGGCCCCGTTGATGGGCGAACACGTACGCCAGGGGCTGCTGGTGGATATCGAAGTCTGACAGGGGCTGGTCAGCACCTGCGGCTGGCCTCATCATGCAAGTCTCAGTAGATCGTCGAGCCCACCCATGAGCCAAGACAACCTCATCGATTTCGATGCCGAACGCGCCAAGCGCGTCCACGACCTCAAGGAAAAGCGCCTGAACGACATGCGCAACGCGTTCGAGCAGGCCCTGCCGTTGAACAGCAGCAAGAAAAAGAAACCCAAGAGCAAGCCGAAGAAGCGCTGAAATTTGACGCAGGTCAACCCTGCACCCCCCTCGCGTGCCCGGCCTCGGGCACCATTGATCCCGATCAATTTTCCCCCCCACCACATTGGTTATCTTGCACCCATCGGACAACGGCAAACGAATGGGGAGGCCAGCATGTTCTTCGACAACGTGGTTATCGCCGGTGTGGTAACGGTTGGGTTGATGTTTGCCTTCTTTGCCGGTCTGGGCATTTTCATCTGGAAGGACTCGAACAAGCGCAAGCCGCGCTGACCTTCCGGGTACACGAGCACGCAAGGCATTTAGGGCGACTTCGGTCGCCCATTTTTTTGCCTGGGATTTGTGTTTTGGTTGCATCTCGATAAAGATGATTAGCTAGCTAATTATCCATTTCTACTTTATCCTGCTCCCCATTGTCTATCTTTTCTACAAGACCATCCCCGCAAGGTCCGCTTCGTGCCCATTACCTTCCAGGCCCTGTTCGCCCCCAGCAGCCTCGCCCTCAAGTTCGCCATCAAGACTCTGCTCGGTGGCGGCCTGGCGTTGTGGCTGGCGATGCGTTGGGGGCTGGAGCAACCGTCATGGGCACTGATGACCGCTTTCATTGTCGCCCAGCCGCTGTCCGGCATGGTGGTGCAGAAGGGCCTGGCGCGGCTGGCGGGTACCTTGGTTGGCACCGTCATGTCGGTGCTGTTCATTGGCCTGTTTGCACAGACCCCAGGTTTGTTTCTGCTCACCCTGGCCCTTTGGCTGGCCCTGTGCACCGCCGCCTCCACCCAGCTGCGTAGCGCCTGGGCTTATGCCTTCGTGCTGGCCGGCTACACCGCTGCCATCATCGCCTTGCCGGCCATCGACCACCCGCTGCAGGTGTTTGACCAGGCGGTGGCGCGCTGCACCGAGATCTGCCTAGGCATTTTCTGCGCCACTGCCAGCAGTGCCTTGCTCTGGCCCATGCGCGTGGAGCAGCAACTGGGCGGGCAGGCCCGACAGGCCTGGCAGAACGGTCTGCAAGCTGCCAGCGCCATGCTGGGTGGCGAGGACGAGGCGCGCAAAGGCTTGCTGGAGAGCTTGGGGCGCATCGTGGCCATCGACAGCCAGCGCGAACATGCCTGGTTCGAAGGCAACCGAGGCCGGCAGCGTGCCCGCGCCATTCGTGGGCTCAGCCAGAAGCTGATGGTGCTGTTGCGCATCTCCCGTTCGGTGCGCCGTCAGTGGCGGCAACTGGATGAGCGGGAGGCTGAGCACCTGGCGCCCTGGTTGCACGAAGTGCGCACACTGTTGGGCAAACCCGACAAGCCCGGCCTGTTACTGCTGCGCCAACGTATCTGGGATGCCGCCCACGATGAGCAGATCAGTTCGGCGGAGCACTTCTGCCTGGCGCGCATGGCCCTGCTGCTGGATTACGCCATGGCTGCCGGCCAGGCGCTGGAGGATGTGGAGGCGGGCAGGGCGCCCAAGGATGTGTCCCAAGGCCTGGCTGCGCACCGCGACTGGTCAATGGCCTTGCTGTTTGGTTCGCGCAGCGCGCTGGCCTTTCTGGTAATGAGCGGGTTCTGGTTGGCCACGGCCTGGCCTTCGGCGCCGGGTGGCCTGGTGCTGACCTGCGTAGTCTGTAGCCTGTTCGCCAGCCGTGAGAACGGCGCGCAGATTGGCTTGAGTTTTTTGCGCGGGATTTTCCTGGCCATACCTGCTGCGTTTCTGGTCGGGCAAATTGTGCTGCCGCAGTGGAGCAGCTTCGCCATGCTGTGCCTTGCCATGGGTGTGCCGCTGTTTCTTGGTGCGCTGGGCATGGCCCACCCCCGTACCGGGGCCACGGCCACCTCCTATTGCCTGCACTTCATTGTGTTGGTGTCGCCGCTCAACGCCATGCAGTTCGGTGTGGCGACCATGCTGAACAGTGCCTTGGCCATGTTGGTGGGGGTGTCTGCAGCAGTCATGGCCTTTCGTTTATTGGTGTTTCGTCACCCGGCCTGGTTGGGCCGGCGACTGCGCGCAGCCACCCAGAGCGACCTGGTGCGCCTGACCCGGCGCGACCTGCGTGGGGCTGACAGCTGGTTTGGCGGGCGGATGGCTGACCGCCTGATGCAACTGGCGCGGCATGCCAGTGAATTACCGGAAGACGAGCGCAAGCGCTGGGACGACGGCCTGCATGGGCTGGACATTGGTGATGAACTGGTACACCTGCGCATGTGCCTGGCGGTCGCCCAGGCCCCCTTGGGGCGTGCCGAGCGCGAGTACCTGCAACAGGTGGAGGCGGTGCTGGCCAAAGGGCCTGCCGCCGGGCGCGGGCAGCGCCTGGACACCGCCAGTGAGCAATTCATCGCGGCCCTGCGCCGGCTGCCTGCCAGCGACCCGTTGCGGCTGGCGGAAGGTGCGGTGCTGCAACTGCAAAAAAGCTGGGGCAAGTGGTGCCGCTGGCAGGAGGAAGCCCATGGGGTTGCGTGAATGGGAAGTGGGCGGCGTGCTGCTCAGCCCGTTTCTGCTTTATGTGTTGCTGGCGCTGCTGCTCACCGGCCTGTTGCGCCTGGTGGTGCAGGCCACGCCGCTGGGGCGCTGGATCTGGCATGAGGCGCTGTTTGACGCGGCGCTGTTCGTTTGTGTGTTGTTCCTGGTGGTACGCCTGCTGGGGCCTTTATGAAGGAGTGTTTCGATGCGTGCGGCCGTACGTACCTTGGTGACGCTGTGTGTGGTGGCCTTGGCCGTGTTGGCCGGCTACCAGCTGTGGCAGTACTACATGCTTACCCCCTGGACCCGCGATGCCCGTGTGCGCGCCGATGTGGTGGTGATTGCGCCTGACGTGTCCGGCTGGGTACGCGGGCTTAAGGTCCATGACAACCAGCAGGTCAAGGCGGGCGACCTGTTGATGACTATCGACCGCGAGCGCTTCCAGGCCGCGTTCGACCAGGCCAGCGCCGTGACCGAGACCCGCGCCCAGCAATTGCGCCTGCGCGAACGCGAAGCCGCCCGACGCACGGCCTTGGGGCCCGAGGCGATCAGTGCCGAGTTGCGTGAAAACGCCCAGATCAATGCGGCCATCGCGCGTGGCGAGTTGCACGAAGCCGAGGCGCAGTTGCAGGTGGCCAGGATCAACCTTGCGCGCAGTGAAGTGCGGGCGCCGCGCAGCGGGCATATCACCAACCTGCGTCTGGCCGAAGGCAATTATGTGAACACCGGGGAAGCGGTCATGGCCCTGGTGGATGATTCAACCTTTTATATCCAGGCGTACTTCGAGGAAACCAAGCTGCCCCGTATTCGTGTGGGGGATACCGTGAAAGTCTGGCTGATGGGGGCGGGTGAGCCGATGCAAGGGCATGTGGAGAGCATCAGCCGCGGTATTACCGACCGCAACAGCAACCCGGACAGCCAATTGCTGCCGGAAGTGGAACCTACCTTCAACTGGGTGCGTCTGGCCCAGCGCATACCGGTAAGGATTCGCCTGGACCAGGTGCCGGAAGGGGTGACCCTGAGTGCGGGGATGACGGCCAGTGTGCAGGTGCATGAGGACCGGGATCGGCAGTAGCTCCAGCACTACACCCTGAGCGGTGAGCGCTGAAAACCATGGCGCGTTCGTGCGCACCTGCGTTAGGCTGCGGCTTGCGAGTTGCCCGGTAGAGGCGACCCATCCCCCGCCAGGCGTGCGTATCTTCCGATATCATTGCGAGGTTACGTCATGGCCATCACTTCCCAGGACATCTGCAACGCTGCCGACCAGCTCAAGGGCTTTGTCGGTTTTCATGGCAAGCGCGGTGTCCATATTGTGCGTTTTTCCGAGGATTCGTTCGGCATGGACGTGGCCGACGACAGCATTACCCCGTGCAACGAGTTTGTCTGGCGGCCTGAGCAAGGGCAGCGCATGGCGTTGTGCCGTGAGCGGCTGGCGCTGTTGCTGGAGCAGCATGTGGATGACCGCTTGAATATTGGTGAGCCGCTGCGTGCTTACCTGCGCCGCCAGGACCTGCCAGAGATCGTGGCCGAGCGCAGCCTGCAACAGCCCTGATGCCCCCTGCAGGAGCTGACTTGCCCACGAAGAATCCAACGCGGTGCATGGCACCGGCGTTGCCGTTGTTCGCGGGTAAACCCGCGCCTACAGAGATTGTTTGCTGCTTTGGGATGTTTGGTGCAACAACGCCTCCAGCCCGGCGCTGTCCAGCGGTCGGCTCATGAAATAGCCCTGTACTTCGTGACAACGGTCGTTTTCCAATGCTTTGAGCTGCTGTTCACTTTCGACGCCTTCGGCAGTCACCGTCAACCCCATCGCTTCGCCCAGGTTGATGATGGCCTGAACCACCGCACGGTCGCTGCCGTTGTTGTTGTTCAGGCCACTGATGAAGCGCTTGTCTATCTTGATGCTGTCGAACGGGTAGGTACGCAGGTAGCCCAGCGATGAGTAACCCGTGCCGAAATCATCCATGTTCAGGCGCACGCCCAGCTCCTTGAGCGAGAGCATGGTGCCCAGCGCGCCTTCGATGTCGTTGAGCATCACGTTCTCGGTAATTTCCAGCTCCAGGCGCTGGGCCGGGAAGGCGGTTTCCAGCAGGATTTCACGCACATCGGCTACCACGTCACTGCGCAGGAACTGCGCGGGCGACAGATTCACCGAAACCAGAATGTCGGCTGGCCAGTCATGGGCTGTGCGGCAAGCCTCGCGCAGCACCCAGCGGCCCAGCGCGACGATGATGTCGCTTTGCTCGGCCAGCGGGATGAAAGTGTCTGGCCCCAGCAACCCTTCCTGCGGGTGCTGCCAGCGCAGCAGGGCTTCGACCGCTACGATGCGTCGGTCGCTGAGGCGGTAGCGCGGCTGATAATGCAGTTCGAACTCCTGATTGCGCAGGGCCCGGCGCAGGTCGTTTTCCAACTGGCGGCGGTACTGGATCTGCTGGTTCATCTCGGCAGCGAAGTAACGCCAGGTATTCTTGCCATCGGCTTTGGCCTGGTACAGGGCAATGTCGGCGCAGCGGATCAATTCGCCCGCATCGAAACCCTGGGTGCGGGTTTGGGCGACGCCAATACTGGCACCGACATGCAAAGGTTGGTTGTCGAAGGTGATGGGTTGTTGCAGCAGGCTGATAAGGCGCGCGCAGAAACGGTCGATTTCGTTGCGGTTGTCCATGCCGCTTAGCACCAGGATGAACTCGTCGCCGCCCAGACGCGCTACCAGGTCACCGTCGCGGGTGGTATCGCGCAGACGCGTCGCCACCTCTTGCAGCACGGCATCCCCTGCAGCATGGCCGAGTGAGTCGTTGATCGGTTTGAAGTTGTCGAGGTCCAGCAGCAGCAGGCTCAAAGGTGGCGAGTCGGTGCCACGCAGCAGGGCTTGCTCCAGGTGCCTGGCGAGCTTGTTGCGGTTGGCCAGGCCGGTCAGTGGGTCGTGCAACGACAAGTGCTGAATGCGCGCGTGGGCGTCGACTTCGTCGGTGATGTCGCTGGCGGTGCCGCGAAAACCGCTGGGCTTGTCGTCATACCAGATGGCGCGGGCCGAAATCCTGCAGTAGCGGTTCTGGCCATTCTGGTCGCGGTAGGTACAGCGCAAATTGGCCAACTGTTGTGGGTCGGCGCTGGTCAGGGCGTCCAGCCAAGGTGAGAGCGGGGTGGTATCGCAGGCAAGCAACTGGTTGAGCGGTTGGCCCAGCCAGTCGTCCACTGGGTAGCCGGTGACGTTGGCAAAGCGTTGCGACAGGTAGGTGAGGCGTTGTTGCCTGTCGGTTTCCCAGATCCAGTCGGATGCCGATTCGGCCACCGCGCGAAATCGCTGCTCGCTGGCTTCCAGCGCCTGGTTGCTCTGTTGCAGGTGAGTGAGTGTAAGGCCGATTGCCCGCGAGCTGCGCAGGGTGAGGCGAAACAGGTACAGCATGATCATGCCAAGCATCAGCAGCGCGCCTACCAGTGGCGGCAAGACGGCCCACAGCAGCTGGCGCCCCGGCAGCGGGCTGTTCCAGGCCAGGTGGTAGCCGGTATCGCCCAGTTCGATGCGCAAGTGGCCATGCTCGCCCCTGTTGTCCTTGTCCACATGCATGCCGGTAAGGCCGGCGCCGGTGCCCAGCCGTGTCAGCTTGTCTTCGGTTAGTTGGTCGATGAACAGCATCACCGGGGCCTGGCGTACCTCACTGTCGGTGACATCGCGATCCGGTCGAACAGCGGCGGCAGTCAGCACGGCCGGCCAGCCGTTGAACAGCACGTAACGGGAGGTCTGTTCCCGTGGTACGGCCGCGGCGCGGGCCTGGTCGATGATCGGCTGCAGGGGCGCGTCTATATAAGTGTCAGCGCCTGCCTGGCTGGGCTGTCCCTTGAATAACGCGTAGGTGGTGCGGCTGTCCTCTACAACGAACACCCCTTCGTAGCCGCTGGCGCTGTACAGCGACTCGCCCACGTTCTTGTCTTCATAGGCCCATTTCCAGTCTACCTGGCCCGCCAGGTGTTCGAATGCAGCATCCCACACGGCATAGCTGGACAAGAACTGGCGCGAGGCGATGAGTCGCTGCTCCAGGGCCTGGTTCGCATGGAAGGCGCTACGCTGACGCTCCTGGTGATCAAGGGTGGCGGCGATGTTGAACAGTGCGCCCAGCGTAACCAGGCAGGCCAGGCCGAAAACTGCACTGAAACCGGCAATCAGGCGGCGCACCTGAAAGCGCGGTGTGGGGCTGGCGGGGTGGAGTTTGGCATTCCTGGCCATGCGTGAGCGGCTCCTTCAAGCAGCCTCCCGCCAGGCAGTCAGGAAGGAGGTTCAATCAGGATAGGCCAGCTTGAGCGTAGAAGCCTCGCTGCGGGCAAAATTGACCTGGTTGCGGCCGGCGTGCTTGGCGGTGTAAAGCGCCTTGTCTGCCTGGTCGAGCCAGTGCTCGGGTGACTCCAGGGTAGCTTCGAAGGGTGACAGGCCGATGCTCAGGCTGATGCGCAGGTGCGGCAACTGAGGGTTGCGGTAGTTGGCGACCTGCTCGCGCAGGCGCTCCATGGCCTGGCAAGCCTGGGCTTCACTGGTGTCCGGCAGCATCACACAAAACTCGTCGCCGCCATAACGCCCGGCCTGGTCGCCTTCGCGCAGATTACGGCGCAGCTCGGCGCTCAGCTGGCGCAGCACATAGTCGCCGACCACGTGGCCGAAGGTATCGTTGATGGTCTTGAAATGGTCGATGTCGATCAGGGCGATGACCGCGTGCCCCTGCTGTTGTTTACAGGCCTGGAATTTCAGCATTAGCAGGTCTTTCCACGCGCCATGGTTGAGCAGCCCGGTCAGGCTGTCGGTGAGGCTCAGGGCGCTCAGCCGGCGCTTGTGGTCAGCCAGTTTGATCGCCAGCTGGTAGCACACCCAGCCCAGGGCCAGCGGGTACAGCGTCAGCATCGGCAGGCAGGCGTACACCTGCAGAGGGGTAGCGGTCAGCTGCAGGCCGGGGCCGAGCAGCAGGATGGAGGCAAGCATGCCTGCCAACTGGGCCTGCAGCCCACGAAAGACCATGCGCTTGCCGCCGGCTGCGACGTTGTTCATGGTCATCATGGAAAGTACCGTCACGCTGGGGAGCGGGTTGAAATGCATGGCGGCAGTCCAGAACCCGCCCATTAGCGAGTCCAGCAGCAGGTTGCGCTGTTCTGCCTGGTAGGGCATCGCCGAGCGGCTTGCCCACAGGTAGGCCATATGCGGCCACAGCAACCCGTTGCACAGCACCAGCAGCCATGCCCAGGTGGGGGGAGACAGCGGCGCAATGGCCGCCATGACGCTGAACAGACCGATGCCCAGGCCAATGACGCGCGGCAGGTAGATGCGCTTGACGAATGAAAGGCCTTTCCCGCTGCGGTTGTCCATCGTGTACATCGCTATTCTTCCGGGGTACCGTTTATCGCATAACTCGCATGAATATTGTTGAACAGTGTTTCAGCGGCGAAAAATGACCTTACAAGCCAATTCACGGTTGATCTGATCACTGTGGGGTAACATGAAGGCTTTCCTGTTGCTCGGAGTGTTGCTGATGGTCCCTTTGGCCAACGCTGCCGGCGAGCCGGCGCCACAGCGGGATGGGCGTTTTCACAACCAGGCATCGTTGCCGCAGGATGGGGTGCTGAAAAAGCTGCGCATCGGGCTCAAGTACCTGTTCCTGCTAAAGCCCCCGCAAACCCGGCCGGCTACCCCGATCAGCCTCCAGCCCATGACCCGCGAGCAGGTGCTCGACGCCCCTGATCACAGCATGTGGCGCCTGGGCCATTCCACAGTATTGCTCAAGCTGCGCGGGCGCTTCTTTATCACCGACCCGGTGTTCGCCGAGCGCGCCTCGCCGGTGCAGTGGGCGGGGCCGCTGCGCTTCCATGCGCCACCGCTGGCGCTGGACCAGTTGCCGCCACTGGCCGCGGTTGTACTGTCGCACGATCATTTCGACCACCTCGACGAGCAGGCGATTCGCCATTTGGCGCCACGCACCGGGGTATTCCTGGCCCCACTGGGCGTGGGCGACCTACTTATGAGCTGGGGCGTGGCTCCGGCGAAGGTGCGCCAACTGGACTGGTGGCAAGAAAGCGAGGTGGAGGGCGTGCGCTTTGTCGCCACCCCGGCACAGCACTTTTCCGGGCGCGGGCTGCTGGACAGCAATCGGACGCTGTGGGCGTCCTGGGTGATCATCGATGACGATGTGCGGGTGTTCTTCAGTGGCGATACCGGGTACTTCGACGGTTTCAAGCAGATAGGCGAGCGTTTCGGGCCGTTCGACCTGACCTTGATCGAAACCGGCGCCTACAACGTCGCCTGGCCCAACGTACACATGCAGCCGGAGCAGAGCCTGCAGGCCCACCTGGATTTGCGCGGGCGCTGGATGCTGCCAATTCACAACGGTACGTTCGACCTGTCTACCCACGGCTGGCAGGAGCCTTTTGAACGCATACTGACGCTGGCCAACCAGGCCCAGGTGCGCTTGAGCACGCCGCAGATGGGCGAACGGGTCAGTCTTGACTCACCGCATGCCGGGCAGAACTGGTGGCAGCCACGGCCTGTGCGTCAGCGGGGCCACGCCAAAGAGCGCACGATGGCGGCACGCTGAGATTCAGTTGTGGTCATCCTCGCTGCGCCGGCACGGGGCTTGGTCGTCTTTCAGCAGGTGCGAGGGTGGCTTGCCACTGTCGCTGCGTACCTGGGCATGGCTGATCAGGGCAAAAATGAAACTGCCACCAATAATGTTGCCGGTCAGGGTCGGCAAGGCGAATTCCAGCCAAAAGCTGCGCCAGGTTTCATCGCCGGCCCACACCAGATAGGACACCTCGACGGAGCCCACTACTATATGGGTGAAATCGCCGAGGGCCATCAGGTAGGTGATCATCAGGATGATCCAGACCTTGGCGTGCTCCATGGACGGGATCATCCAGACCATGGTCGCGATCATCCAGCCCGACACGATGCCTTTGGCGAACATCTGGCTCAGGTCGTTCTTCATGACCTTGCGGCCAACCTCCAGAAAAGCCACGTCCGTCTTGCTGTCGAATATCGGCAGCTCCAGCATGACCCAAGCCACTAGCAGGGTGCCGGCCAGGTTGCCGAGCAACACCACGCCCCACAGGCGCAGCAGGCGACCGAAGTTGGCCAGGGTGGGGGTGGTCATTACGGGCAGCACGGCGGTGAGGGTGTTTTCGGTAAACAGTTGCTGGCGTGCCAGGATCACGGCGAGGAAGCCGGCGCTGTAGCCGATGCTGGCGACCACCTGGGCACTCTCTCCTTCCGGCAGGCGTGCGTAGAACAGCCCCATGGCCATCAGCGACAGTCCCATGGACAGGCCGGCGGCCAGTGCCGACCACCACAACGCGGCGAGGGTACGTTCCAGTTCCTGATCGCCTTGGTAGCGGATCATCTCGTGCAGCACTGCCGCCCGCGGCGGCTGGTTGTGGCTGACCTCCTGTTCTTCATCTGCAGACAGGCCCGGGGTTTTCTCGCTTTGCGCATCGCTCATGGCCGCTACGCTCCGTGGGGGGGGTTCTCTACAGATCCGTGGCGCTTTCATTAGTTGCCAGGTGGGGGGGTAAAACACGCGCGGAAAGTTTTTTCAGATCAAGGTGTTGACTCTGATTTCAAAGCGCGTATTATTCGCCTCCTCGCAGCGATGAACGCTTCGGGGCAAGCGGTAAGTGTTTGAAGTTGTTAGCTTTCGAAAGAAAGCGGTAGT
>NZ_BBIS01000050.1 GCF_000730605.1 Pseudomonas monteilii NBRC 103158 = DSM 14164
TCGTTAGCTGCCCTCGCCAAAGGCAGGTCCGGGTTGATCGTCGACGATGTCGCCGGCCACCGGCGCCTTGCCAGGCGAAGTGCAATCTCCCGGGTAGCCGGCCCGAAACGTCTTGTTTACGGGCAAAACCGGGGACTGTATGACGAGCTGAAGGCCAACTCTGCCAACGCGCAGAAGGTCGGCGGCATCCTCGACAAGAACCTGACCGAGCGCCGCGAAACCTCGGCCCAGCAATGGGCGGAGACGGTGCAGGCGGCTGACGACGCCATGCGTAGCATTGGCGATGCCATCCGCCCGGCCACTGACATGGCGGCCAGAGGATTGACCGCTGTGGCCCAAGGCATCACCAAACTGTCGGACGGGTTCCCGGCGGTCGTGATAGGCATTGGCGGCGTTGTGGCGGCCATTCTGGCGTTCAAGACAGCGTCCAGTGCCTTCAAGATCGGGCGGGGTGTGCTTAATATCGCGTGCGGCCGCCGGCTGGGGCGTGCCGCTCATGAAGACAACGCGGTCACAGACTTGCCTAAAACTGGCAGCAAGGTGATCGACGCTGGTCTGGGTGTATTGGGCAATGGCTCACTGCCTTGGGTGGGGTAAGTAACAGGTAACTGACCGCTGCGCACAGGCAGCTTCCTTGATAGGCCTCTTTCACTGGCGCTTCCGTGCAGGTGGGAAGCGCCAGCGTAACTGCCCCGGCTTGATCCGTCGACTGGCCAGGGCGGCCTGTTGGCCGCTTTTCAGTGCTGCGCGCTATCCACCGCGATGCTTTCACCGGAAACGTCGGCATACCTGGCACTGCGATCGGCTATGGCGTAATGAATCAACCCGCCCAAACTGGCGCCGAAGAACCACGAGAACTGCGACAGCGTGTCGAACGCTGGCACCAGCGCCAGCACGATGGCGATCAGCGCAGCGGGGATGAACGCCGCTACGGCGCGCAGGTTGACCCCGCCCTTGTAGTGGTAGGCGGCCTCGGTGCTTTCGCTGTACAGCTGCGGCAGGTTCACCCGGCTGCGACGCACCAGGTAGTAGTCGGTGACGATGATGCCGTACAGCGGGCCGAGCAGGGCGCCCAGGCCGCCGAGGAAATACACGATTACGGACGGGCTGTTGTACAGGTGCCAAGGCAGGATCACCACCGCGATGCCGGCGCTGAGCAGGCCCGCGCGGCGGAAGTTCAGCAGGTTCGGGGCCAGGTTGGCGAGCACGTAGGCCGGGGCGACGAAATTGGCCATGATGTTCACCGCCACGGTGACGATCAGGAAGGCCAGGCAGGCCAGCACCAAACCGGCGGTGCTGGGGATGGCGGCG
Source organism: Pseudomonas monteilii NBRC 103158 = DSM 14164 (assembly GCF_000730605.1). Lineage (GTDB taxonomy): Bacteria > Pseudomonadota > Gammaproteobacteria > Pseudomonadales > Pseudomonadaceae > Aquipseudomonas > Aquipseudomonas monteilii. Next base: position 1,312 of record NZ_BBIS01000050.1, read on the forward strand.
ACGATTTCGGTGGGGCCCTGCACCAGCTTGCCGTCGATGCTGAACTGCGCACCGGCGAGTACCACGGCAATCAGCGCGAAGCCGAGCATGTTCACGGGCAGGCCCCAGAAGTTGCCCACGCTGATGGTGCGCCGGTCTGGGCAGTTGCGGGTGAAGTCGCAGAAGTTGAGGATCATGGTGCCGTACAGCGAGACCCACAGGGCGGCGGCGCCTAGCACTTTCAGCCACATTGTCGAGCCGGTCGGGGCGTTGCCGCTGGACCAGGCAATCGACAAGCCACTGCGCCAGTACATCCAGCCCGCCAAGCAGGCGAATGCGACCAGAATGATCGGCCCGGTGATGGACTCGAAGCGGCGTACCATCTCCATGCCGTAGGCGAAGATCGCCACCTGCACGCACCAGATACCGAGGAAGGTGACCCAGCCCAGTGTCGACAGGCCAAGGGTTGCGTTCTGATCGTAGGCCTTGAGGTCTGGCACGATGGCGGTGAGCAGCACGCGCAGCACGACCGAGGCGAGGTACGTCTGGATGCCGAACCAGGCAATGGCGATCACCGCGCGGATCAGGGCCGGGATCTGTGCACCGTGGATGCCGAAGCTGATCCGGCACAGGACGGGGTAGGGTAGGCCGGTTTTCTGGCCCATGTAGCCGGACAGGTTCATCAGGCCGTAAATCACCAGCGCGCCGAGGGCGAAGGCGCCAAGGATTTGCGCGCCACTCATGCCCAGGGCGAACAGACCGATGGCGAAGGAGTAGTTGGCGATGTTGTGCACATCGTTGGTCCACAGCGCAAACAGGCTGTAGCGCCCCCAGGTGCGATTTGCCGCGCGGGTTGGCGCGAGGTCGGCGCTGTACAGGCGCGGGCTCAATGCCAGCTGAACGGGCTCGGCCGTTTCGACGGGTAGCGCGTCAAGGTGGCCAACATCGGAACGTGAAATCGACGCCATCGGAACTCCATGATGGTTGTGTACTTTTATTGTTGGATTTGTATACAAACAAGATTCGTACCAACCCGCAGGTTTCATGGGATTTGCCGTTTTCTCGATGTTTTGCTGCCTTTTGCTGCGATGGATCGGGCCTTGAAGTGGGAAGTTCGTGCACATTCGTGTGTGCAGTTGTTACCGCTGGCGCAGGTTGACGCAGTGAACGGCTGGCTTTACGGGGCGTGTTCCGACTAAGCTGGGGGCAGGGTTCCAAGGGGGCAATTCGATGTTGCATGTATCGCTCGGACTGGGTCTGTTAATGGCCGTCGCCTTGGTCGAAGCGGCTCCCCTGCAGGTCCCCACCCCGGCCCAACTCAGGAGCCAGCTCGACAGCCTCAAGCCTGGACAGTTTCTCTGGTACCCGCAGGTCTCGCCGGTGGGGCCGGTGACTGTCGTGGTCAGCCTCACCGAGCAACGTGCCTATGTGTACCGCAATGGCATCGCCATCGGCGTCAGCACCGTGAGCAGCGGCAAGCCTGGCCGGGAAACCCCCACCGGGGTATTCAGCATTCTGCAGAAAAAGGTTGAGCATAAATCCAGCCTCTACAACAGCGCGCCGATGCCGTACATGGAGCGCCTGACCTGGGACGGCATTGCCCTGCACGCTGGACACCTACCGGGGTACCCCGCCTCGCATGGTTGCGTGCGGCTGCCCATGGACTTTGCCAAGAAGCTGTACGAAGTGACCGGTTTCAGTTCGACCACGGTCATTGTTTCCGACACCCACAGTGCTCCGGTGGAGGTCTACCACCCCGGGGTACTGGCGCCCACGGTCAGCGATGGTAAAGCCCAAGGCCCGTTGGTATTGAGCAATCAACAGTTCTGGAACGACCCCGACCCGACGGCAGGGCCGCTGTCGATCCTGATCAGCCGCGCCGACTTGCGGGCCTACGTGTTTCGCGGTGGCCAGCTGGTCGGATCGGCACCGGCACTTTCGCTTGAAAGCAGCCCGCATCGCAGTGGCATGGCGGTGTATTCCCTGCTGCAAAAGCCATCCGCCCCGGCACTCGATGGCGCGCTACCCTTGCATTGGTCGGTGGTGGGCCTGAGCAACCCGGAGTACGGGAGCACGCCCTATGAACAATTGGGCCAATTGAGTATCAACCCGGAATTCCGCCGCCATTTACGGGCGGCGATGGACGTTGGCACGATGCTGGTGATCACCGACTGGGCATCCACCCGGGATACCCGTAGCAATGGACAATTCACGGTAATCAGCACCGAAGGCAGTGAAGACGTTAAACCATTGGTCAAGAAATGATCGGCAATGCTGCAGGAATCAAGCAAAGTAGCCGCTTTTGGCTGCAATCACGGCAACAACGGCCAGGTTTTCATCAGGGTAATCCATGTCGATCTTCAAACCATTGCGGGGAGCCGCGCGGCTCTCGTTGGCCAGTATTGGCCTGTTTTTTCTCAGCGCCTGGCAAGCTGCCCACGCGCAACCTCTGCCGAGTGCCGCCGAGCTGCAGCAGTTGGCACCGAGCGCCAGCCTGTCGACCCTGGCCCTGGCACTCACCGCCTATGCATGCGCCAGTCACAGCGATGCGCAGAAGTTGCTGACGGTGATCGATTACTCCAAGGCTTCGCGTGACAAACGCTTGTGGGTGTTCGACCTGCGTGCCAGGAAGCTGTTGTTCGAGGAATGGGTCGCCCATGGCAAGAACAGCGGCGCCGATGTACCGACGGCGTTCTCCAACGCGCCGAACAGCTACCAGTCGTCTATCGGCCTGTATGAGACCGGCCAGACCTACAGTGGCAAGCACGGCCGCTCGCTGCGCTTGCAGGGTCTGGAGCCGGGGTTCAATGACAACAGCATGTCGCGGGCGATTGTGATGCATGCCGCAGCGTACGCCGACCCCAAGGTGGTGCCTGGCCTCGGTCGTCTGGGGCGCAGCCAGGGGTGCCCGGCTGTTCGGCCGGCCATTGCCGGCAAGCTGATCGAGACGCTGCAACGCGGTAGCTATGTGTTCGCCTATTACCCGCAGCGGGACTGGCTGCAAACATCGCGTTTTCTTAACGCCCAGAGCTGCCCGCTGGCGAATCAGTCGATTGCCAGCAAGTAGGGGAAGTGGCGGGCCAATCCTGTCCGTCCAGCGTAATGAGCTGCATGAGCCCCTAAACGCTACGTGTCACGCCGCCATCAACCCTGATGTTCTGCCCCGTGATGTAGGCCGCGCCGTCGCTGGCAAGAAACGCAATGGTGGCGGCGATTTCCTCGCTGGTGCCATAACGCTTGAGCGGCACGCTGTCGCGGCGTTGTTCGGTGGCCGGCAGGCTGTCGATCCAGCCGGGCAGGACATTGTTGATCCGCACGTTATCCCCGGCGAAGTTGTCGGCGAAGATCTTGGTGAATGCGGCCAGGCCCGAGCGGAAAACGGCAGACGTCGGGAACAGCTCACTAGGCTCGAACGCCCAGGCGGTGGAAATGTTGATGATCACGCCACCCTTCTGGCGCTGCATGAAAGGCGTTACCAGACGCGTCGGGCGAATGACATTGAGCAGGTAAGTGTCCATGCCCTTGTGCCAGTCCTCGTCGCTGATCTCCAGGATCGGCGCGCGCGGCCCATGGCCGGCGCTATTGACCAGCACGTCGATACGGCCCCATTTTTCCACCACGGCGTCGACCAGGCGTTGCAAGTCTTCGACCGACTGGTTGCTCCCGGTTACACCAATGCCGCCAAGCTCGGTAGCCAGCGCCTCACCCTTGCCCGATGAAGAAAGGATGCCAACCTTGAACCCGTCAGCGGCCAGGCGACGTGCTGCTGCAGCGCCCATGCCGCTACCGCCGGCGGTAATAATCGCAACTTTTTCTACTGACATGCTGCCTCCAGAACTGAAATGGCTGATTGCTTAGGTGCACTTACCTTAGCAGTAGCCCCAGTGGCGAGGGAGGCAGGCGAACTTTATCGTGACAGTAGATTAACTATTGCCAACCTGCTGCCTTAGCCAGTGTTGAACCACGTCAAGCGACTCAGGCTGCTGCAGCTTGCGCGGCCACACCAGGTAGAACGACTTGTCCAGCCGGAGCGGCTGGTCGAAGACCTGAATCAGCCTGCCTGCGGCAATGTCGTCACCGACGAATGCCAGGCTGGCCAACGCAATGCCCTGACCACTGATGGCGGCATCAATAGCCAATGAAGTCTGGTTGAACCGCAGGTTTCTGGCGGTCGGTTGGGCGTGGTGTGGGAACACGGCTGCAAGGTACCGGGGCCAGAAGTCATGGGCATCGTGAAGCATGATGAACGCTTGCAGCTGTTCGAAGCAGGTGGGGATGTTGGTGCCCTCGAACAACGCTGGGCTGGCCACGGCGACGATGTGCTGTTCCATCAACAGTTCGCTGTTCAACCCCGCGCCAATTTCGGGCTTTCCATAGCGCACCGCGATATCTACGCCGTCGGTACTGAAGTGAGACAGCCGATCGGTGGCCAGGACCCGCAGATCGATGTCCGGGTGGCTTTGCGCAAAGTTGCCGAGCCTGGGAATAAGCCATTTCGAGGCAAAGGTGGGGGTAACGCTGACCGTCAGGTGAGACGTCTGCGGGCGCAACAGGCGGGTTGCCTCATCGATCATCGCCAAGGCACTGCGAATGCTGCCGCTATAACCCAGGCCCGCATCGGTCAGTGCCAGGCCCCGGGGCAGGCGCTCGAACAAACGAAGGTTCAGGCTTGCTTCCAGCCCGCGTATCTGCTGAGCAACGGCTGCCTGGGTCACCCCCAGCTCCTCGGCAGCCAAGCGGAAGTTGAGGTGGCGGGCAACCACTTCAAACACACGTAGCGCGTTGAGTGAGGGTAAGTCAGGGAAACCGTTTGGCATGACGATGGAGGTGGCCGGGCTGCAAAGATTCAATGCCGAGGCTACTCCCTGAGCACCATTAAAGAAACCCACGCCACCGCAGCCAATCCAGCGCTGTTTCCCTTAAGCCACGCCGTTATCGGCTGCACATTTGCATCGCTGTGCTTGACTCGTGAATTTTTTCATGTAATTTTTCATGAAAAATAACTCTAAAAATTTCACGGCAGTCCGAAACGATGAAGATGCACGAAGAGGTTGAAGCCCTCGCGATCCTTATTCACGACCTGCGCAAATTCAAGAACCTGACCCTGGGTGAGCTGGCCGAGCGCATCAACCGCTCGGTTGGGTTCCTCTCTCAGGTCGAACGCGGTGTTTCGCGCCCGACCGTGGCCGACCTCACCGCCATCAGCGAAGCGCTCGGCGTGTCGACCGCGTACTTTTACAACCTGAGCAAGCCCCGCAGCATCGGCTGGGTCACGCGCCCCCACGGGCGGCGCACGCTGTACCTGGAGTCGGGCATCACCGATGTGCTGGCGTCGCCCACCATCGCCGGCGCCTTCTCCATGCTCGACAGCCATCTTGAACCCGGCGCCACCAGTGGCGAGGCGTACCTGAGCGACCGTTCCGAGCAGGGCTGCTTCGTGCTCGAAGGTGAGCTCACGGTATGGCTGGACCAAGGCGAGGCCGTGACCCTGCAGGCCAACGACTGCTTCCAGCTGCAACCCCACGCGCAGTTCCGTTACGCCAACCTGACGGCAAAACCCACCCGCGTGCTCTGGGTCTTCAATTGAATTCGTTCAACTCACAAGGATAAGAAGATGAGTGTCATCTTTCCGGATCTGCTGACTGAAGTGCGCGCGTTCCGGGCGCAGCACCCGGCCATACGTTATGTCGACCTGATTGCGCTGGATATCCCCGGGCACTTCTACGGCAAGCGCTACCCCATGGACATGCTGGAAAAGGTCGCCGCCGGCGCCCCTCTGAAGCTGCCACAGAACTGCGTGCTGCTCGGTACCCAGGGTGGGCTCTACCCGATTGGTGACTACTGCTTCGCCGACGGCGACCCGGACGCCGCCCGGCGCCTGGTGCCCGGCACCCTGAAACCGGTGCGCTGGGAAAAGGAAGCGATCGCCCAGATGCTGATTACCTCCGACGGCACCGCCCAGCCGATCGAGTTCGAGCCCCGTGAGGTGCTGGCCCGCGTTATCGAACGCCTGGCCAAGCGTGACATTCGCCCGGTGGTGGCGTTTGAGCTGGAGTTCTACCTGTTCGACCGCCAGCTGGATAACGGCCTGCCGCAGTACCCACGTGACACGGCGACCGGGGATGAAGACGATCAGCCGAACATGCACATCGAGCGGCTGTCGCGTTTCTCGTCAGTGCTGCACGAAATGGTGGATGGCGCCAACGAACAGGGTGTGCCAGCGAACGTCATCACGGCGGAGCTGGGCCCAGGCCAGTTCGAGATCAACTTCTCCCACAGCGACGATGCCCTGAGTGCGGCGGACTGGTCGGCGCTGTTCTGCCGCAGCACCCGGGGTATCGCGATGAAGCACGGCTACCGTGCCAGCTTCATGAGCAAGCCGTACCTGGATGCACCAGGCAGCGGCATGCATGTGCACGTCAGCCTGTACGACAGCGCTGGCAATAACATCCTTGCAGGTGCCGAACAACGCAAGCTGCGCCATGCGGTAGCGGGGTGCCTGGAATTGCTGCCGCACTGCATGCCGATCTTCGCCCCCAACCACAATGCTTATCGCCGCTATGGCGCCATGGTCAACGCGGCGAGCAAGGCCAGCTGGGGCTTCGAAGACCGTGATGCGTGCATTCGCATCCCCGAGTCCGACCCGCGCAACCTGCGCATCGAACACCGCCTGGCGGGCGCCGATGCCAACCCGTACCTGGTGCTGGCGGCCATCCTGACCGGCATGGAGCATGGCCTGGACCGCGGCGTTGAGCCCATCGCCCCGCTGAACGACAACCGCCAGAGCGGCATCGACTTCCCCAAGGATGCCCTCGGTGCGTTGGCCGCCATGCGTCACCACCCGGCGGTCAACCAGGGTTTGGGCAGTGAGTTCGTGATGGTGTATTGCGAAAACAAATACCAGGAGCAACTGGACTTCATGCGCCACATCGATGCCCGCGAATACCGCTGGTTCCTGTAGCTGGCGCCGTTCGTACAGCGATGCCTTTCAACGTTCAAACACCACGCGCAATACCGATTTGCCGGAGGAAGATATGCCACGTGTGCCCGTTATTGGCATTACCGCATGCACCAGCATGATTGAGCAGCATGCCACCCAGACCATCGCCGAGAAGTATGCACGCGCGGCGGCCAAGGCGGCCTGTGGCTTGCCCATCGTGATACCCAGCCTCGGTGAGCTGATGGACAGCGCCGATATTCTCGACGTGGTGGACGGGCTGATCTTCACCGGCTCGCCGTCCAACATCGAGCCGTTTCACTACAACGGCCCGGCCAGTGCCGAGGGCACCCATCACGACGCTCTGCGTGATGCCACCACGTTGCCGCTGATGCGTGCGGCTATCGCTGCCGGTGTGCCGGTACTCGGCATTTGCCGCGGTTTTCAGGAAATGAACGTGGCACTGGGCGGCACCCTGCACCAGAAGGTGCACGAGGTCGGGGTGTTCATGGACCACCGTGAAGGCAAGGGCGAGCCCATCGAAAAGCAGTATGGCCCGCGCCACACCATGCATGTAGAGCCTGGTGGCCTGCTCGACCGCATGGGTTTGCCGGCGATCTTCGACGTCAATTCCATCCATGGTCAGGGCATCGATGTACTGGCCCCGGGGCTTAGGGTGGAAGCGCTGGCACCCGATGGCCTGGTGGAAGCCATTTCGGTCGAGAACGGCAAGGGTTTTGCCCTTGCGGTGCAATGGCACCCAGAGTTCCAGGTCATGGACAACCCGCACTACCTGACCCTCTTCCAGTCCTTCGGCAAGGCCTGCCGGCAGCGCTCGGTATTGCGCCAGAAGCTGTTGCTGTCTGCCTGAAAGCGACCTTTCCCAACTAGAAAACGTACCTGCGCAGCCTGGCTGCGCAACGCGATGGAGTGAAAGCAATGAGTGAACAGAATTCGCAAACCCTGGCCTGGCAGGCCATGAGCCGCGACCACCACCTGGCGCCGTTCAGCGATGTGAAGCAACTGGCCGAGAAAGGCCCGCGCATCATCACCTCGGCCAAGGGCGTGTACCTGTGGGACAGCGAAGGCAACAAGATTCTCGATGGCATGGCCGGCCTATGGTGCGTGGCGGTTGGCTATGGTCGCGATGAGCTGGCCGAAGTCGCCAGCCAGCAGATGAAGCAACTGCCTTACTACAACCTGTTCTTCCAGACCGCTCACCCGCCTGCGCTGGAGCTGGCCAAGGCGATCGCCGATGTGGCCCCGCAAGGCATGAACCATGTGTTCTTCACCGGCTCCGGCTCCGAAGGCAACGATACCGTGCTGCGCATGGTTCGCCATTATTGGGCGCTGAAGGGCCAGAAGAGCAAGAAGGTGATCATCGGCCGCATCAACGGTTACCACGGCTCTACCGTGGCAGGCGCCGCCCTGGGCGGCATGAGCGGCATGCACCAGCAGGGCGGGGTGATTCCGGACATCGTGCACATCCCGCAGCCTTACTGGTTCGGCGAAGGTGGCGACATGACCGAGGCCGACTTCGGCGTGTGGGCGGCCGAGCAGCTGGAGAAGAAGATCCTCGAAGTTGGCGAAGACAACGTTGCCGCCTTCATCGCCGAGCCGATCCAGGGCGCCGGTGGCGTTATCATTGCGCCGCAGACCTATTGGCCGAAGGTGAAGGAGATCCTCGCCAAGTACGACATCCTGTTCGTCGCCGACGAAGTGATTTGCGGCTTTGGGCGTACCGGTGAGTGGTTCGGGACCGACTACTACGACCTCAAGCCCGACCTGATGACCATCGCCAAGGGCCTGACCTCTGGCTACATCCCCATGGGCGGGGTGATCGTGCGTGACGAAGTGGCCCAGGTACTCAGCGAAGGTGGCGACTTCAACCACGGTTTCACCTATTCCGGCCACCCGGTGGCGGCGGCGGTGGGCCTGGAGAACCTGCGCATCCTGCGTGATGAGCAGATCATCCAGCAAGTGCACGATAAAACCGCGCCGTACCTGCAACAACGCCTGCGCGAGCTGGCCGACCATCCGCTCGTAGGCGAAGTGCGTGGCCTGGGCATGCTCGGTGCGATCGAGCTGGTGAAAGACAAGGCCACCCGCGCCCGTTATGAAGGCAAGGGCGTGGGCATGATCTGCCGCCAGCACTGCTTCGACAACGGCCTGATCATGCGCGCCGTGGGCGACACCATGATCATCGCGCCACCGCTGGTGATCAGCATCGAGGAGATTGACGAACTGGTGGAAAAGGCCCGCAAGTGCCTGGACCTGACGTACGAGGCTGTTCGCTAAGCGGCCGTTGGCTGCACCGGGGTCGCAAGGCGGCCCCGGTTTGCCTGGCTGGCAATAAGTACACCTGTGAAGCATTTTGCTTTGTGAGTCGTATCATGTACTTTTCAGGGCATTCATTTCCTGTCTGAAAGTCGCGATTCAACTATGAAAGTGCACGAAGAAATCGAAGGCCTGGCAGTACTGATTCGCGACCTGCGCAAGTTCAAAGGCCTGACCCTGGGCGATCTGGCCCAGCGAATCGGCCGTTCGGTGGGCTTTTTGTCCCAGGTCGAGCGGGGCGTATCACGCCCGACCGTGGCCGACCTTACCGCCATCAGCGAAGCGCTGGGTGTCTCGACCGCCTATTTCTACAAGCTGGAAAAACCCCGCGAGCTCGACTGGGTCACCCGCCCGCACGAGCGTCGCACGCTTCACCTGGCGGGCGGCATCACCGATGTACTGGCGTCCCCCACCATATCGGGCGCGTTCTCCATGCTCGATAGCCATCTGGAACCGGGGGCCAGCAGCGGCGAGGAGTACCTGGACGACAGCTCGGAGCAGGGCTGCTTCGTGCTCGAAGGTGAACTGACCGTGTGGCTGGGCGGCGGTGAGCCGGTAACGCTGCGCGCCAATGACAGCTTTCAGCTGCAACCCCACGCCAGTTTTCGTTACGCCAACCTCACCGACAAGCCCACGCGGGTACTCTGGGTATTCAGCTGAGAGGCCCGCTCGGCGTGTCTCGGTTGGCCAGGAAAGATGACCTGCAAACACTGTCAGGGCTGCATAGGGTATCCTTGCGCCACGCAATCAACTTCTAAGCAGTGAACTGAACGATGGGTTTTGAACAACTAGCAGCGCTACGCGACCGCCTGCGGGCGGAAAAACAGCAGGTAAAGGCCGAGAGCCCGAAACAGCCAAAGCGCAAGCCGTCCCCGCAGGCGAAACCGCGCGAGCAGGATCCGGCGGTCGCGGCGATCTGGCCATTGCAGAAGCATTTTCCGTTGGCCTTCCCGGTCAACCCGGCCCCCAAGGTGCCGCTCAAAGAGGGCATTTTCAAGGATGCCGAGCAACACCTGGAGCTGCTCGGGCTAACCCGTGAGCAGCTCAAACTGGGCATCTCGACCTGGTGCCGGGGTGCCCGGTACTGGGCAAGCATGGTCGAAAACGCACCACGCGTGGACTTGACCGGCCAAGCCGCTGGCACTGTGACCGCCGCTCAGGCACTGCATGCCAAGCAGCAGGCATCGCGGCAGCGCAGCCAGGACCGTCGCAACCGTGCGAAGTCGAAAGCACAGGCTCCGGCCCCCGCCGCTGACACCGCAGCGACGTCCGCCGCCGACTGACACGCCCGGGCGGCTTGCCTGGTGCAAGGCCAACGTGAATAAGGCAGTGGCGTAGGCCTTCACTCGACCAAGGCAAGCCATGGCCAGCGCTCGCGATAGCTGGCGGCTTTTGCCTTGAACAAATCGGGGCGGGGACTCAACGCGTTCATCCTCAGCTCGTTGTCTGTGTTGCGGCCTTGGGCAACCAAGATGGGCCGAGAACATGGCGACGCAAATGGTCACCGTTAACGGGGCCTGACGACGGCCAGCTGGCAGGTGTTGAGCTGGCCATCGGCAAACCACTGGCCGCTGCCGTCGGCCCGGACTGTGAAGATCTGTTGCGCAAAGCGATGCCAGTCCAGCGCGGCGACCTGTTTACGCCAGAATCCCTCGGGGTCGTCGGCAGCGCGGGCGTAGGCCTGCTGTAATCCTCCCAGTCAGTGCGGATGGTCGCTTGGCGGGGCTTCTCAGGCGTGCTGTTGCGGGGGCAACAGTGGATCGACAGTCTGCTGCCTGAAGTGCACCTGGACAGGTTTTTATTTTCTTTAACTTACTGATTTATATGTATTTATAGGTTGGCATGTTTGCTGCTCCCGCCTCCTTGAACCCCAAGGATTCTCAAGGAGCCTCCCCATGAGCCACGCCCCAATCAAATTCGCCTACTGGGTCCCCAACGTCAGCGGTGGCCTGGTGGTCAGCACCATCGAGCAGCGCACCAGCTGGGACATCGACTACAACCGCAAGCTGGCGCAAATCGCGGAAAAATCCGGTTTCGATTACGCCCTGTCGCAAATCCGTTTCACAGCGGGCTATGGCGCCGACAACCAGCATGAGTCCGTCACCATCAGCCACGCGCTGCTGGCCGCCACGGAAAAACTCAAGGTCATCGCCGCCATCCTGCCAGGCCCGTGGAACCCGGCGCTGGCGGCCAAGCAGCTGGCGAGCATCGACCAGTTCACCCAGGGCCGTATCGCCATCAACGTGGTTTCGGGCTGGTTCAAGGGCGAGTTCCATGCCATCGGTGAGCCTTGGCTGGATCACGACGAGCGCTATCGCCGTTCCGAAGAATTCATCCGCGCGTTGAAGGGCATCTGGACCCAGGATAACTTCACCTTCAACGGCGACTTTTACCGCTTTCGTAACTACAACCTCAAACCCAAGCCGCTGCAGCAACCGCACCCGGAAATCTTCCAGGGCGGCAGTTCGCGTGCGGCACGGGACATGGCAGCGCGTGTGTCGGACTGGTACTTCACCAACGGCAACAGCGTGGAAGGGATCAAGGCCCAAGTGGACGACATCCGCACCAAGGCGGCGGCCAACGGCCACTCGGTAAAGATCGGGGTGAATGCCTTCATCATTGCCCGCGATACCGAGGAAGAGGCGCGTGCGCTGCTGCAAGAGATCATCGACAAGGCCAACCCCGAGGCGGTGCGAGCGTTCGGCCAGGAGGTCAAGCATGCCGGTTCGGCCAGCCCGGAGGGCGAGGGCAACTGGGCCAAGTCCAGCTTCGAGGACCTGGTGCAATACAACGACGGCTTCAAGACCAACCTGATCGGCACACCGCAGCAAATTGCCGAACGCATCGTCGCGTTGAAGGCGGTGGGGGTGGATTTGATCCTCTCCGGCTTCCTGCATTTCCAGGAGGAAGTGGCGTACTTCGGCGAGCACGTGTTGCCGCTGGTGCGGGCGCTGGAAGCCGAGCGTGGCCTGGACAAAGCAGTAGCCTGAGGCCGGGGGCAGGGAGGGCTTGGCACCCTGCCAGTATTGTCGGATTGTCGTGCAGGGGTTAGGTTGGCGGGCTTACTTCAAGGAAGACTACCCCATGAAACGGACCTTACCGCTCCTGTTCGCCTGCGCGATTTTCCCCTTGCAAGCCTGGTCGGCGCTTGAAGTTGGCCAGTTTACCCTCGGCATGCCCAAGGCCCAGGTCCTGGCCATTCTGCAGCAGCAGTTCGGCGAGGTTGAGCATTTCACGGGCTATCACTATCAGGTGCCCACCGAGTTTTATCAGGGCGCCAATCCCAAGGGCGACTACAGCCTGGGCGGTGTTCCCGTTTCACAGGTGAAAGCGTCGTTCAATGAAGCCGACCAGCTCCGCCAGGTCGAGGTACGGCTGGATACCACTGACGAGGCGCGGGTCCAGCAACTGCTGCCGATGACGAAGCAGGCCAAGCGGGTGCCGAATACCGGTGGCCGGCTGGAAGCGTTTTCTGCAGAGGGTGAGCTGGTTTACTGGGTCTCCAAAGACTGGGACTGGACCGTGGTGACCATTGCCGACAAGGCCAGCTCGGCCGGGAACATCAAGGCCCGGGCCAAGAGTGACGAGAAGTTTGCCCAATTGAACCGCAAGTTCGACAAGCTGATTGAAACCGCCAAGGCGGTGGAGGGGAAAGGCGCGCCTTGATCGCAAGCCCACCCCCTTGCCGACCTTGGCCATCGCCTGGGACGTTGCGGGAGCCTTCTGACGTTGTTGCTGGGCGGGCCGGTCTTTAGCGGCCAGCCTAAACGCTTTGTTTATTGGCCTGGCCGCTCGGACCCGCTAAGTTAGCGCCCCCTGCAAGGATGCATTCCAGGAGTTGTCATGTCGCCCTTTGGCCTGTTCATCGGCCGTCTATTCAACCCGTCCCCTGCGTTGAAGCCCCTGCTCGACGGTTATTCCGAACTTCAGGTACCCGACGCGCAAGCGGTCTGTGCCTTGGGTGAAGTCGACCTCGGTGAGGCCGTGCAGCTCAAGCGCTTCTATCTGGATGATGAAGATTACTGGCTGCAAGTGCTGATGAACGGCAACGAGGCCGGCGATACCGTGCTGTTTGGCTACCACAGCGCGATACCGGTCCGCGATCAAGCCCACTTGCAGCAAGTGGTTGGCAGCCAATCCAGCGTCGGCATGCCGATCTTCGAGCACGATGGCTATTTGTACTCCCGCCAGTGGGGCCGTGAGCAAGGCAAGGCGCCTTTGGTATCCCTGCATGAGCAGGTCGTCAACCAGAGTGCCCGCTACGGTATCAGCCACCTGTCGATGCTTTACGCCCGCGACACCGGCCTGCCGGAGCGCCGCGAATTCCTGCTGTTGTCGATCGAGGAAGATGAGCAGGGCAGCCTGACCTTCACCACTTCGCTTGGCGCCACCCTGTTCCCCAGCGATTTTCACGTAACCTGACAAGGATTTCCCATGCTCGACGCACTGCGCCTGTCGCTCAACGCTTCAGCGGTGACCGGCTTCATTCTCTATATCAGCGTGGCCCTGTTGGTGTTCTGGCTGTTCCAGTTCATCTACACCCGGCTCACCCCTCACCGTGAGTTTGCGCTCATCCGCGAGAACAATCCGGCGGCAGCCGTTGCCCTGGGTGGCTCACTGATCGGCTTTTCGTTGCCGGCCAGCAACATCATCGCCTACAGCGTCGGCATTCTCGACTTTATCGCCTGGGTGGTCATCGCCGCCGTGGTGCAACTGGTGGCCTTCGGCATCACCAGCCTGGTGCTGCGCGACTTGTCCAGACGCATCGTCCAGGGTGAACTGGCGGCGGCCATCTACGCGGCCAGCGTGGCAATCAGCGTGGGCTTTCTCAACTCGGCCTGCATGACCCCATCGGCCTGACGCGCCAGGAGCCTTGATGAACACCCCTATGCGAAGAAGCTCCGTCAAGCTGGTGCTAGCCGGCTCGCTGCCGCTGGCCTTGTCTGCCTGCGGTCCGCACGAAGATTTGTACACGGTCAGCCAGCAGGTCAATTACGACAGTGTCGAAGCCTGTGTCAGTGACAAGGTGCCTGCCCAGGCCTGTGCTGATGCCTACCAGCAAGCCTTGGTTGAATATCGCCGCAGCGCGCCGAGCTATGCCTTCAAAACGGCGTGCGAGGCAGACTTCAGCCCGGACGGCTGCCAACCAGCGCGTGATGGCCGGTACATGCCGCGCATGAGCGGTTTCGAATTGCAAACCAGCGGTGAAGTGACCCAGTCGCAGCTCGATGCGGGGTATGCCCAAGGCGGTGGCTATGGCCATGTCGCGTCGGCTGCGGTGGCCGGCATGTTGCTGGGACAGATGGCCAGCAGCGCCGGTCGCCGTTATAGCGCCCAGCCGCTGTATGCCTACCGTGAGGGTACGGGCCAGCGAATGGGCCTGCTCGGGCGGCGTTATGGTTCGGCCGGTGGTATCCGTGGCGTTGCCAGGGAAGAGGAAAGTGGCACGACGTCGGGTGGCGGCGGCGGCGGGGGTTCCGGCGCCTGGGGGCGCAACGAACCTCGCTCGGCGCAGTCGGCGTCGATCACCCGTGGTGGCTTCGGCGGCCAAGCCACTGCGCGCAGTGGTTGGGGCGGCCGCTCCGGCAGTTTCTTCGGGGGCTGAACATGCACAAGGTCGAGCTGGATGAACGCCCAGGCTGGCGTGCCACTGCCCTGCGCGAAGGGTTTGCCTTCCATACCATCGAGGGGGAGCGTTACTGGGACGAGCGCAGTTACTACCTGTTTTCCGAAACCCAGGTCGTGCGTGACTTGCAGGCCCCGACAGAAGAACTGCACGCCATGTGCCTGGACGCCGTTGATCGCATCGTCGACAGCGAGGCACTGATGACGCGGCTGGCGATCCCGCCTGCGTTCTTCGACCTGGTGCGCCGTTCGTGGAAGGCGCGGCAGCCGCACCTTTATGGGCGCTTCGATTTCAGCTACGACGGCCAAGGGCCGGCCAAGCTGATCGAGGCCAACTATGACACGCCCACCTCGCTGTACGAAACGGCAGCCTTCCAGCTGATCTGGCTGGAGGAGCAGATCGAACGGGGTGTGCTGCCAGGCCATGCCAGCCAGTTCAACACCCTGGCCGAAGACCTGGTGCAAGCGTTCATCGCGCTGCCGGGGCAGGGCACGTTTTACTTTTCCACCATCGCAGGTTCGGTGGAGGACCGCGGCACCACGGACTTCCTGCGCAAGATGGCCGGGCACGCCGGCATTCCTACCCGGCACATCGACCTGGAAGACATCGGCCTGGACGGCGACGGGCGTTTTGTCGACCTGGCCGGCAGGCCGATATCACGGTTGTTCAAGTTGCATGCCTGGGAGCACATTTTCCGTGAGCAATTCGGCCAGGCCATCCCCGGCTGCAACACGCAGTTTTTCGAGCCGCCGTGGAAGGCTTTGATCTCCAACAAAGGCATCTTGCCGTTGCTGTGGGAGTGGCATGCCGGGCACCCCAACCTGTTGCCGGCGTTCGTGGATGACGCCCCGGCTGGCCCGGTGCCCAAGGGCTGGGTGCGCAAGCCTTACTTTTCGCGAGAAGGGGCGAATGTCGATATCCATACTGCCGATGGCCGGCGGGTATTCGAGGACGGCCCGTACAACGATGCGCCATACATCCTCCAGGCCTTCGCACCGTTGCCCAGGTTTGCCGACAGCTACACCCTGATCGGTTCGTGGGTGGTGGGCGACCGCGCGGCGGGGATCGGCATTCGTGAGGATGACTCGCTGATTACCAAGGAAAGCTCGCGGTTCTTGCCGCATGTCGTGCTTGGCTAAGCCATCACCGCAGGTCGGTTTCAGGATGCGCCTGGTCGTTCGCATGCATCCCTCTGGCGCCACAAGTGCCATGCTTGCAGGATGCCTTCGGACCAGTGCACGCAGATGCACGGCCGTCGGCAAGGAGGCCGCCAGACCGCGCAACCGTGACGTGGCCGGCGCGCCGCAGCAGAACACGCCGGACACCTGCCCCACAATAATTCAGGCAGGGTCCGTGATGCCGAGGTCCGCTGTATGCCTGATGAATTGCTCCACCTGCCCGTTATCCAGCGCATTCTGGCCCGTGACAAGGCTACCCCAGGCGCGCTGTTGCCGATCCTGCATGCCATCCAGCATGACATCGGCTATATCCCCGATGCGGCTGTTCCCGAAATCGCCCATGCCCTGAACCTCAGCCTGGCCGAGGTGCGCGGCGTGATCAGCTTCTATCACGACTTCCGCACCACGCCGCCTGCGCGCCACACCTTGCGCCTGTGCCGCGCCGAGTCGTGCCAGAGCCGTGGCGCCGAGGCCCTGGCCGCGCAGTTGCGCGAACAGCTGGCACTGGACGACCACGGGACCAGCGCCGACGGCGCCATCAGCCTGCGCCCGGTGTACTGCCTGGGTGCCTGCGCCTGTTCGCCGGCGCTGGAACTGGACGGCCAAGTGCATGCGCGGCTCACCCCTGAGCGCCTGCGCGCATTGGTCAACGGTTGCCGGGAGGACGCAGCATGCTGAAGCTCTATATCCCCTGCGACTCGGTGGCCCGTGCCGTCGGGGCCGACCAGGTGGCTGATGCCTTGCAACGCGAGGCCGAGCGTCGCCAGCTACCGCTGGATATCCAGCGCACCAGTTCACGCGGGCTTTACTGGCTGGAGCCGCTGGTCGAGTGCGACAGCGCACAAGGGCGCCTGGGTTTTGGCCCGGTCACCCCGCAGGAGGTGCCTTCGCTGCTCGATGCCCTGGCCGGTGAACCCGGTGGCCACTCGCTGGCGCTGGGGCCGGTCGAAGACATCCCCTACCTGAAAACCCAGCAGCGCCTGCTGTTCGCCCGCGCCGGCATCACCCGCCCGTTGTCGCTGGACGACTATCGCGCCCAGGGTGGTTTCGCCGGCCTGGAAGCTGCCGTGGCAATGGACGGCGCCGATGTGGTCGCTGCCGTGCTCGATTCCGGCCTGCGTGGTCGTGGCGGCGCGGCGTTCCCCGCCGGGATCAAGTGGCGCACTGTGCGTGATGCCGTTGCCGGGCAAAAATACGTGGTGTGCAACGCCGACGAGGGCGACTCCGGTACCTTCGCCGACCGCATGCTGATGGAAGGCGACCCGTTCCTGCTGATCGAAGGCATGAGCATTGCAGGCCTCGCTGTGGGCGCCGACAAAGGCTACATCTACGTGCGTTCGGAATACCCCGATGCCATTCGCGTGCTTGACCAGGCTTTGGCCATCGCCCGCGATGCCGGCTATCTCGGCACTGACGTGGCCGGCAGCGGCCAGTCCTTCGACCTGGAAGTGCGGGTTGGCGCCGGCGCCTATATCTGCGGCGAAGAAACCGCGTTGCTCGAATCCATCGAAGGTAAGCGGGGCATCGTCCGCGCCAAGCCTCCACTGCCCGCGCTGCAAGGCTTGTTCGGCCTGCCGACGCTCGTACATAACGTGCTCACCTTGGCTTCGGTTCCCATCATTCTGGCCAAGGGGGCGGCGTTTTACCGCAACTTCGGCATGGGCCGTTCGCTGGGCACCATGCCGTTCCAGCTGGCCGGTAATATCCGCCAGGGCGGTTTGGTGGAGCGCGCATTCGGCCTGACCCTTCGTGAGCTGGTCGACGGCTATGGCGGCGGCACCGCCAGTGGCCGGCCGCTGAAAGCTGCGCAGGTCGGTGGCCCGCTCGGCGCCTGGGTTCCGCCCAGCCACTTCGACACCCCGCTGGATTACGAAGCCTTCGCCGCCATGGGCGCGATGCTTGGCCATGGCGGTGTAGTGGTGGCCGACGACACACTGAACATGGCCAGCATGGCGCGCTTTGCCCTGCAGTTCTGCGCTGAAGAGTCCTGCGGCAAATGCACCCCGTGCCGCATCGGCTCTACCCGTGGCATGGAAGTGGTGGACCGGTTGATTGCAACCCAGGATTTCACTGAACGCCACGACCAGGCCCTGTTGCTGCGTGACCTGTGCGACACGATGCAGTACGGCTCGCTGTGCGCCATGGGCGGCATGACCGCCTACCCGGTGGCCAGTGCCCTCAAGTACTTCCCCGCCGATTTCGGGCTGACCACCACGGAGGCCGCGCAGTGATCAATTTCTTCGACCCCGCTTCTGATAAAAGCAGCGACCTCGGCACCCCGGCCCGTGACAGCGACGTGCAGGTCAGCCTGAGCATCGATGGCCGTGCCATCAGCGTGCCCGCCGGCACTTCCGTCATGCGTGCTGCCGCCATGCTCGGCACCAGCATCCCCAAGCTCTGCGCCACCGACAGCCTCGAAGCCTTCGGCTCGTGCCGCATGTGCATGGTGGAAATCGAAGGCATGCGCGGCTACCCGGCGTCCTGCACCACGCCCGTCAGCGAAGGCATGGTGGTACGCACCGAAACCCCACGCCTGGCTGGCCTGCGCCGCAACGTGATGGAGCTGTACATCTCCGACCACCCGCTGGACTGCCTGACCTGTTCGGCCAACGGCAACTGCGAGCTGCAGACCGTGGCTGGCCAGGTGGGTTTGCGCGAGGTGCGCTACGGCTACGACGGCGCCAACCACCTGGCCGAGAAAAAGGATGTTTCCAACCCGTATTTCGACTACGAGCCCAGCAAGTGCATTGTGTGCAGCCGCTGCGTGCGCGCCTGCGAGGACATCCAGGGTACCTTCGCCCTGACCATTACCGGGCGCGGTTTCGAGTCGCGGGTGGCGGCGGCGGGCGGAGACAACTTCCTGGCCTCCGAGTGCGTCTCCTGCGGCGCCTGCGTGCAGGCCTGCCCGACTGCAACCCTTACGGAAAAAAGCCTGGTGCAGCTTGGCCAACCTGAGCGCTCGGTCATCACCACCTGCGCCTATTGCGGTGTCGGTTGTTCGTTCCGCGCCGAAATGAAAGGCGACCAACTGGTGCGCATGGTCCCGGACAAGAACGGCGGCGCCAACCACGGCCACGCCTGCGTCAAGGGCCGTTTCGCCTGGGGTTACGCCACCCACCCGGATCGCATCACCAAGCCGATGATCCGCAAGCGGCTGGAAGACCCGTGGCAGGAAGTGAGCTGGGACGAGGCGGTGACGTATGCTGCCAGCGAGTTCCGCCGTATCCAGCTCAAGTACGGGCGTGACTCGATTGGCGGTATCACCTCCAGTCGCTGCACCAACGAAGAAGCCTATCTGGTGCAAAAGCTGGTGCGCACGGCGTTCGGCAACAACAACGTCGATACCTGCGCGCGGGTGTGCCATTCACCCACCGGCTATGGCCTGAAGCAGACCCTGGGTGAATCGGCCGGCACACAAAGCTTCGATTCGGTGATGCAGGCCGACGTGGTGCTGGTGATAGGTGCCAACCCCACCGATGCCCACCCGGTGTTCGGCTCTCAGCTCAAGCGCCGTCTGCGCCAGGGCGCGCGGCTGATCGTGATCGACCCACGGCGCATCGACCTGGTCGACTCGCCCCATGCCCGCGCCGAGCTGCACCTGCAACTGCGCCCAGGCACCAACGTGGCCATGCTCAACGCCCTGGCTCATGTGATCGTCACCGAAGGCCTGCTGGCCCAGCGCTTCATCGATGCGCGCTGCGAAACAGAAGACTTTGCCCGCTGGCGTGACTTCGTCAGCCTGGCAGACAACGCCCCTGAAGTGCTCGGCCCGGTCTGCGGCGTGCCCGCCGAACAGATCCGTGCCGCTGCCCGGTTATATGCCACAGGCGGCAACGCGGCAATCTACTACGGCCTGGGCGTGACCGAGCACAGCCAGGGCAGCACCGCAGTGATGGGCATCGCCAACCTGGCCATGGCCACCGGCAACATTGGCCGTGAAGGGGTAGGGGTGAACCCGCTGCGCGGGCAGAACAACGTGCAGGGCTCTTGCGACATGGGCTCTTTCCCCCATGAACTGCCTGGCTACCGGCACATTTCCAACGAAGGCGTGCGTGCCGAATTCGAGCGCGCCTGGGGCGTGACGTTGCAGCCCGACCCAGGCCTGCGCATTCCCAACATGTTCGAAGCCGCGCTGGACGGCAGCTTCAAGGCGTTGTACTGCCAAGGCGAGGACATCGCCCAGAGCGACCCCAACACCCAGCATGTCACGGCGGCCTTGCACGCCATGGAATGTGTGGTGGTGCAGGATATTTTCCTCAACGAAACGGCCAAGTTTGCCCATGTGTTCCTGCCAGGCAGCTCGTTCCTGGAAAAGGACGGCACCTTTACCAATGCCGAACGGCGCATTTCGCGTGTGCGCAAGGTGATGGAACCGTTGGCAGGCAAGGCGGACTGGGAGGCGACCGTGGCCTTGGCCAACGCCTTGGGCTACCCGATGAACTACCGTCACCCGTCCGAGATCATGGACGAGATCGCCCGCCTGACGCCGACCTTCCGCCGCGTCAGCTATGCCGAAATCGACCGTCACGGCAGCTTGCAGTGGCCGTGCAACGACGCCGCACCCGATGGCACGCCGACCATGCACATCGACCAGTTCGTGCGGGGCAAGGGGCGCTTCATGCTTACCGGTTACGTGCCCACCGACGAGAAGGTCAGCAACCGCTACCCGCTGCTGCTGACCACCGGGCGCATCCTCAGCCAGTACAACGTCGGCGCCCAGACCCGGCGTACCGGCAACGTGGCCTGGCATGACGCCGACCGCCTGGAAATTCACCCGACCGATGCCGAAAGCCGTGGCATTCAGGACGGTGACTGGGTGGGTATTGGCAGCCGCGCCGGGCAGACTGTACTGCGGGCCAAGGTCAGTGCGCGGGTGGCGCCGGGGGTGGTGTACACCACCTTCCACTTCCCCGAGTCGGGGGCCAACGTGATCACCACCGACAACTCCGACTGGGCAACCAACTGTCCGGAATATAAGGTAACGGCGGTGGAAGTGGTGAAAGTGTTTCAGCCGTCGCAGTGGCAGAAACGCTATCAGGACTTCAGTGACGAACAGCAGCGTTTGCTGAAGGAGCGCCGTACAGCGGAGAAAGTCGAGGTGCGCCGATGAGCAGCGACAACCTGGTCAAGATGGCCAACCAGATTGCCCATTACTTCGACAGCGAGCCGGACCGGGCCTTGGCGGTACAAGGGGTGCGGCAGCATTTGCAGAGCTTCTGGACACCGGCGATGCGCCGGCAACTGGCGGAGTGGAACAAGGCCAATGCGGGGGAGGGCCTGGACCCCAAGGTGCGGGAGGCGTTGGCGTAAATTTCGGGGCAAAAGACAGGCCCTGTGGGAGCGGGTTTACCCGCGAATGCGTCATTCGACTTACCGACGCTTTCGTGGGTAAACCCGCTCCCACACAGATCGCGTTTGCTTCAGCCGCGGGCCAACTCGGCTTGGTGGGCGATGGCTTCTTCGCTTTTCAGCACCAATACATCGCCTTCCAGAGCATCCAGTACCACCTCCGAAGTATTTCCAATCAACGCCCCGGTAATCCCCGTGCGGCACACCGTCCCGATCACCGTGACCACGGCGTCCAGCTTCTGCTCGGTATGCGGGATCAGCACGTCCGCCGGCCCTTCGGCCACATGCAGGCGCTCTTCGCTAATGTCGTACTCGGCCTGGAACGCTTTGCACGCCTCGCGATAGCGCTTTTCGATGGTCTCGCTCAACTGGTAAGCCGGGTCCGACGCCGACAGCATCGGTGACGGATGGGCGCTGATGACATGCAGTTCACCCTTGGCCAGTTTGGCAATCTCGAAGCCATGGTCAATGATGCTGGCATGCAGGCGGCGGTGATCCTCGTCCTGGTTGCCCACGTCCACCGCTGCCAGGATCACGCCACCCGTCCAGGGCCGCTCACTCTTCACCATTAGCACGGCACACGGGCACTGGCGCAGCAGCTTCCAGTCGCTGGGGGTGAGCAGGGCCTTTTTCAGCGGGTTGTCCGGGCGGTGTTCCTTGATCACCAGCTCGCAACCCTCGGCCTGCTGCACATAGATGATGGTGTCGTGCAGGTTGCCGCGCCAGGCCTCTTCATGGGTGACATTGTCGTAGCCGTCATCGTGCAGTTGACTACTCAACAGGCTCAGCAGCGCATGGTGATCATGCCGCTTGTCGCACATCAGCAGGTGCAGGCGTGCGCCGGTCACGCCGGCAATCAGCTTGGCCCGGGTCAGCGCCCGGCTGTGGGCGTGCTCGGGGTCGAGGACGACAAGGATGCTGCGGACGGCTTGCATGGGCGTTAGCTCCCTTCAAAGGTGGCGACCAATGCCTGACTATAGACGGCCCGCCCCCCGCTGGCGCTTGATGTACATCAAGAAGCATAGTCACTGACGCCGCCCGCCGCCGCCGCTATAATCGCCAGCCCTGCCTGTTCTGTGTGGTTGCACGCTTATGTCCCTGATCCCCGAAATCGACGCCTTTCTTGGCTGCCCGACGCCAGATGCCTGGATCGAAGCGGCGCTGGCCGACCAGGAAACCCTGCTGATCGACCACAAGAACTGCGAATTCAAGGCCGCCAGCACGGCCTTGAGCCTGATGGCCAAGTACAACACCCACCTCGACCTGATCAACATGATGTCGCGCCTGGCCCGTGAAGAGCTGGTGCACCATGAACAGGTGCTGCGGCTGATGAAACGCCGTGGCGTGCCACTGCGCCCTGTGTCGGCGGGGCGCTATGCGTCGGGGCTGCGCCGCCTGGTGCGCGCCCACGAGCCGGTCAAGCTGGTGGATACGCTGGTGGTGGGGGCATTTATCGAGGCACGCAGCTGTGAGCGCTTTGCCGCGCTGGTGCCGCACCTGGATGAGGAGCTAGGCCGCTTCTATCACGGCCTGCTGAAAAGCGAAGCACGCCACTACCAGGGCTACCTGAAACTGGCGCACAACTACGGTGATGAGGCAGACATCGCTCGTCGTGTGGAGCTGGTGCGTGCCGCTGAAGTCGAGTTGATCCAGTCACCGGACCAGGAACTGCGCTTCCACAGCGGCATCCCGCAAGCGCTGGCCGCCTGATTCGCACCAGGCGGCCCAGCCGTCAGTTGCGCCGGCCCAGCAGCAGGCCCACCACCAGGCCAAGGCCTGCGGAAATGGCCACGGTCTGCCATGGGTGGCCACCAATGTAGTCCTGGGTGGCGTCCACCACCGGTTGCGCCTTGCTGCGCATATTGCTGGCCGCCTGGCGGGCCTGGCGCAGCTTCAGGTTGACCTGCGCGCGTAACGTTTCGGCTTCTTCGCCCACCAGGGCGGCGCTGTCGTTTAGCAGCTTTTCCGATTCTTCGATCAGCGATTGCAGTTCGCTGAATACCTGGTCCTTGATCTGATCGCTGTCTGCCAGTGCGGCGTTTTTCCGGGCCATGAACTCTTCCTCGTCGATGGGGTGGTTTGAACAATGGATGCCGCCGCGTCGGGAAAGTTGCGCCGGCTTACCGATGTTGCGTTGCCTGGGTGTAAGATAGCGGCCATTTTCAAACCTGCAGGTACCTTCATGAGTTTCAATCTGGCCAACAAGAGCTTCGAGGAACGGGCGCAGATCGAGGCAGAGAAGGCGCGGTTGTTCGAGCTGTGGCAAAACAACCTGGGCAAGGCCAAGGGCGAAGCGGCCCGGCTGATTGCCGAAAAACCGCGTCGCAAGGGCAAGTGGGCCGAATGGGTACGCGCCGAGCTGGAAGGCATGACGCCCCCCGAATACGCCAGCATGGTGCGCAGCGAAGTCAACAAGCTGATGGCCGCCGCCAGCGCCAGCCGCTGAACACACTCTCCCGGTGCTTACCAGTAGGTGCCCTTGGGCAGGTCCAGCTTGCCCTCGTCGGTAAAGCGCACAGTCCCCAGCGGCCCACCGGCCAGCTTGCCGCGCAGCTTATAGGGCAGGCCCTGTAGCGAGTCCACCTTGCCCAGCCCATAGGCCTGGCGCAGGAAGGAAAATGCCGTGATGCTAACCGGCACCACGATCACTGCCTCGTCATAACGGCCAATGTGCCCCTGCTGGTCGCTGACCCCGGCGGCCAGCGGCTGGCCGTTCACTTCCAGGTTGAGGGCAATGCCGTTGTAGTCGATGGGGGATTCGTTGGGGTTTTGCACCCGCATTTTCACGGCCATGCGCAGTTCCAGTTCCTGGCCGGGCAACGGTTCGATGCCGATCACACTGATGTTGATCGGGTCACGTGGCTGGAACAGTGCACAAGCGTTCAGGCCATAGGCCATCAGTAGCACGAGCATTAACCGGGTAAAGCGGTACAGGCGGGCAGTCATGAGGGCGACCTTGCCAGAGTGAGCGAAGTGTCAGTGTGGCAAATGCAAGTGGGCGTTGAAAGTGCCCCACAGGATGAAAGATACTGTTTCTCATTAACGCCCGATAACTCCTCCTACTGGCTGTTCCCAAACCCATGCTGACGTCACCCGTGTCGGGGCTGCTGGCGAGTTTCCAGGAGCACTACGACGACCTGCTGCAGTTTCTGACCCGGCGCATGAGCGACCGCCAGCGCGCCGCCGATGTGGCTCAGGAAACCTACCTGAAGCTGGTCAAGATCGATGAGCAGGCGCTGCCAGTGCTGCATGCGCGCAGGTTCATCTTCCGCGTGGCCGGCAACCTGGCGATCGATGCCTTGCGCCGCGAACAGCGCCTGGCGGCCAGCCATGACGACTGTGACGGGGCAGGGGAACTGGCCTGCCCGGCGCCAGCACCCGAGGCGATGTTGTTGGCCCGGGAGCGCTTGCAAATCCTTGACGATGCGCTGCTGAAACTGCCCGACAATGCCCGCCAGGCGTTGTTGCTGAACCGCGTCGAAGGCCTGACCCAGGCGCAGATTGCACAGCGGCTGGGGGTCTCCGAGAGCATGGTGGCCAAGTACATCGGCCAAGCCCTGCGCCATTGCCGCGACTGGCTCAAACAGGCGGGTGTGGCGGCCTCCGTGGTGTTGCTGGTCGCCGCTACGGCTGCTTGGCAACAGGCGCCGATGCTGTTGGCGGATTACCACACCGCAGTGGGCGAGCGGCAGGTGATCACCCTGGCAGATGGCACCCGGGTGACATTGAACAGCGCCAGTGCGCTGAGCGTGGTGTTCAACGAGCACGAACGCCGAGTGGTGCTGGATGCCGGTGAGGCCTTGTTCGAGACCGCTGATGACGCGCGGCCGTTTGTGGTCGAGACGGCGGGTGCGCGTGTGCAGGGTGGTGCAGCCACGTTTAGCGTGCGCCGCGATGGCCGTGTGGTGCTGGCGCGTGGTGAGGCCAAGGTTGGCGAACGTCCATTGGGGGTAGCGGCCGATGCCGGAACGCAGATGGCCTGGCAGCGCGGCAAGCTGATCTTCAACGGCAAGCCGCTGGGGCAGGTGCTGGCGGAACTTGAACGTTACCGGCATGGACGGATTGTGCTGTCGGACAGCAAGCTGGCAGCCATGGAGGTGAGCGGGGTGTTTGACCTTGACGAGCCTGAGGCGCTGTTGCGCACGCTGGAGCAGCGGTATGGCCTGAAGGTGACCTACCTGCCGTGGTTGGCCGTGGTTCACTGATCCGGTACAGAAATAAAAATATTTTCCATTTGCCACTGCAAGTTCCTGCAAGCCAGATCGTCGTAGTGGGACTGATCAGCAACCCATTCTCATTTACGACTTGTCAGGAAGCTCATTCGTGCCTCTGATGCTCAAGCCCCTGCACCGCCGTCGCGGTTCACTTCACCATGCCCTGATGTCCTGCAGCGCCCTGGCCATGCTGGCCGGCCCGCTGTCGGCATGGGCGTCTACCGCTGCCGACCAGGCCCAGGTCCAGGCCCGTCAGGTTCAGCTCGACCTGCCAGCCCAGCCGCTGGACCAGGCCCTGACTGCCTTCGCCGACCAGGCCGGCCTGCACCTGCTGTACACCACGGGCGATGTTGCAGGCCTGGCCAGCCCTGCGTTGCACGGCAGCTACAACGTCGAGCAGGCCCTGCAGCAGTTGCTGGCCGGCAGCGGTATGGGCTGGCAGTTCAGCGATGCCCGCACTGTCACCCTGCGCAAGGCCGAGGCTGCGCCGCAGGCGGTCAACCTCAAGCCGATCGAAGTCAGCGTGGCCTCGCGTACCAGCACTGCAATCAGCGAAATCCCCGGCACGGTCTGGGTGGTCGACCAGCAGCAATTGCGCGAACAGATCGACAGCGGCGTTAGCCTGAAGGAAGCCATCGGCAAGCTGGTACCCGGCCTCGACCTGGCGCCGGAAGGGCGCACCAACTACGGCCAGAACATGCGCGGACGCAACGTGCTGGTGATGATCGACGGGGTCAGCCAGAACAGCTCGCGCGGCCTGTCGCGCCAGTTCGACAGCATTTCGCCGTTCAACGTCGAGCGTGTCGAAGTATTGTCGGGCGCCAGCGCCATCTACGGCGGCGGTGCCACCGGCGGCATCATCAACATCGTCACCAAGAAGGGCGAGCCCGGCCCGGCGCGCTTTGAAACGCAGCTGGGTGCCAGCAGCGGTTTCAACAACAGCGATGACCTGGCCACTCGCTTCGCCCAGTCGATTAGCGGCGGCAACGAGCGGGTCAATGCCCGCCTGGGTATCTCCGGTGAGCAGAACGAAGCCTTCTACGACGGTGCTGGCGACCAGATTTTCATCGACAACACCCAGACCGACCTGCAGTACAACCGCACCCTCGATGTGCTCGGTACCTTGGGCCTGCAATTGAACGACCAGCAGAGCCTCGACCTGCTGGCCCAGTACTACGACTCGGGCAACCACGGCAGCACGGGTATCTACTTCCCCAACCTCAACTACAACGCACCGTCCGACCTGGAAGATGCCGAACTGCGCAGCGGCTACTCGTCCGGCCTGGAGCCGCGTACCCGGCGCCTGCTGCTCAACGCCAACTACCACCACACCGATGTGCTCGGCCAGGACTTCTACCTGCAGGCCTCGTACCGCAAGGAAGACGACAACTTCTACCCGTTCCCGTACTACAACCGCGCCACGCCCACCGGGTCGCGCGGGGTGTACTTCGCCGCCTCGCAGCAAAATTTCGAGGTCACCAGCCTCAAAGGGCTGTTCGCCAAGCAGTGGGACACGTTGAAACTGACCTACGGCATCGACCTGGACCGTGAGCGTTTCAACGCCGAGCAGACCACGTTCAATGCCCTGACTTCGTCCGAGTCGGGCGGCCTGGAACTGGAAAAGGACAGCAAGGCCCCGCGCTATCCCAGCTACCGTGTCGATGGTGTGTCGGTGTACGCCCAGCTCGACTGGCATGCCACCGACAACCTGACCCTCTCCGGTGGCGCCCGCCGCCAGCAGATGGACGTGGACGTCAGCGACTTCAAGGGCGTACCGGGCGGCAGCAACGATTACCAGGTCAACCTGTTCAACGTCGGTGCCATTTACGACTTCAAGAACGGCCATCAGGTGTGGACCAACTACGGCGAAGGCTTCGACCTGCCGGACCCGGCCAAGTACTACGGCAAGCCAGGCCTGAGTGTGGCCGACAACCCGCTGGCCGGCATCAAGAGCCGCCAGGTGGAACTGGGCTGGCGCTATGCCGATTTGGACTGGGATGCTCAGGCGGCGCTGTACTACATCTGGTCGGACAAGATCATCAACGTCGATTCGCAAACGCTGACCATCAACGTGGAAGAGCAGAAGAGCCGCGACTTCGGCTTTGAAGGTGCGCTGACCCGGCATTTCCAGACCGGCTGGGAGGCAGGCGGTACCTTGCACCTGACCCGCTCCGAGGAAGAGGCTGCCGACGGTGGCTGGATCAAGCGTGATGCCCGTTATGCCTCGTTGTCCAAGGCCACTGCATTTGTCGGCTGGAAGGGCGATGGCCGCAGTGCGCGGCTGCAGGCCAACCATGCCTTCAGCCTGAAGGACGACGCCGACCACGAGATCGACGGCTACACCACCTTTGACCTGCTGGGCAGCCAGGACACCGGCTTCGGCACCTTCAGTGCCGGCATCCAGAACCTGCTGGACAAGCAGTACAGCACGGTCTGGGGGCAGCGTGCGACGTTGTTCTATTCGCCGACCTACGGGCCGGCGTATCTGTATGACTACCAGGGGCGCGGGCGTACCTACACCTTGACCTGGAGCATGGCTTACTGATGGTTTTCGCCTGAACTGGCCTCTTCGCGGGCAAGCTCGCGAAGAGGCCAGTTCAGGCAAACGCTGCCAGCAAATCCTGCGCAAACGCCTGCTGTGCCTCGCCAACCCCCTGTGCCCGGTGCCTGGCCAAAGTAAACGGCACCACAAAATCCAGCCCCGGGTCCAGCGCCCACAACGCCCCCCCGGCCTCCCACTCCTGCGCACAATGGCGCGGCAGATAGCCAATATGCCGCCCCGACAAAATGAACGTCAGTACACTCTCGATCTGCTCTGCCACCGCCATGCTGCGCCGGCTCTGGAATGGCTCACCGCCTTTGAGAAACCGGTACGGGTGGCGCACCTGGTCGGTCTCCAGCAACCGCTCAAGCGCAACTTCCGCCTCGCCGAACAGCTCATGGCCTTTGCCGCAGTACAAGCGTTGCCGCTCCTCGAACAGCGGCTGGTAGTCAAAGGCCGCCTGGTTGCCAGAGAAGTAGCTGATGGCATAGTCCAGCCGCTGCTCCAGCAACAGCCGTTCCAGCTCCGCTGGTGGCGCACTGATCAGTTCCAGTTGTACCGCTTCTTCACGCGTGCGAAATGCCGAAATGGCTGCCGCCAGCTTCAGGCTCACCGCCTTGTCCTGATTCTCCGCCATGCCGATGCGCACGGTCCCCAGCAACCGCCCGGCAACCCCATTGGCTTGCTGGCGAAACTGCTCGATGTTCAGCAGCAGCCCGCGTGCCGCCTCCAGCAGCAACGCGCCTTTCTCCGTCAGGTGAAAGCCGCCTTTGCCCCGGCTGCACAGGCGATAACCCAGGCGGGCTTCCAGCTGTGCCATGCGCTGGCTGATGGTGGGCTGGCTCAGGCCCAGCACGCCTTGTGCGGCGCTGAAGCCGCCGGCCTCGACTACAGTGACGAACAGCCGCAGCAGGTGCAGGTCGGGGTCGTGCACTTGTCCGAGCATTACATTGCTCCTTTTGAATGTCAGCTTTACAAACTTGCCATTCCTGCAATGTAACCCGGCTGGCATGCTCGCGGCATCCACCCATTTGCCGAGGTGTCCGCCATGCGTCGATCGTTGTGCCTGTTGTCCCTGGTTCTGGCCTTGCCGCTGCAAGCCGAAGAAAAGGTCGTCAATCTCTACAGCTGGGCCGACTACGTTGCCCCGCAAACCCTCGAGCGTTTCGAGCAGGAAACCGGCTACAAGGTGCGCTACGACACCTTCGACACCACCGAAGTACTGGAAACCAAGCTGCTGACCGGTGGCAGTGGCTACGACGTGGTGGTGCCATCGTCGACCGTACTGGCACGGGCGCTGAAAGCCAACGCCCTGCAACCGCTCGACCCTCAGGCCA
The DNA here is from genome assembly GCF_000730605.1 of Pseudomonas monteilii NBRC 103158 = DSM 14164. Classification (GTDB taxonomy): domain Bacteria; phylum Pseudomonadota; class Gammaproteobacteria; order Pseudomonadales; family Pseudomonadaceae; genus Aquipseudomonas; species Aquipseudomonas monteilii. The sequence continues at coordinate 30,811 of NZ_BBIS01000050.1, forward strand.
TGCCCGGCTACAGCAACCTCGACAAGGACCTGCTGGCCAAGCTCGCCGAGGCCGACCCCGGGAACCGCCATGCTGTGCCGTACACCTGGGGCACCTTGGGCCTGGGTGTGAACGTGGAAGCGGTGCGCCAGCGCCTGGGTGATGTGCCGCTGGACAGCCTCGACCTGCTGTTCAAGCCCGAATACGCCAGCCGCCTGAAGGATTGCGGCATTGCCATGCCCGATTCACCGCAGGAGGTGATTGGCGTGGCCCTCAACTACCTGGGCAAGGACCCGTACAGCCAGAACAAGGATGATCTGGCGGCTGCGCAGCGCCTGCTGAGCCAACTGCAACCCTCGATCAGCTACGTCGCCAATGGCCGGCAGATCAGCGACCTGGCCAATGGCAGCGTGTGCCTGGCGCTGACCTACAACGGCGATGCGGCGATGGCCGCCGACCAGGCGCGTCGTGCCGGCAAGCCGTTCGAGCTGATCTACCGTATCCCCCGCGAGGGCACGCTGGTGTGGCAGGACAACCTGGTCATCCCTAAGGACGCCCCGCACCCCGAGGCAGCTCGGGCCTTCATCGCCTTCATGCTCAAGCCAGAGTCGGTGGCTGCGCTGACCAACACGCTGTTCTTTGCCAACGCCAACCAGGCGGCCACGCCGCTGCTGGACGAAGCAGTGCGCAACGACCCCGACATCTACCCGCCGGCTGAAGTGCGCCAGCGCCTGTTCGCCGACCGCAGCATGGCCCTGGCCGACCTGCGCCAGCGTAACCGCCTGTGGACGGCCTTCCGCACCCGGCAATAACCCATAACAACCCAGGAGCCCGACCGTGGACCAAGCCGCAAGCAACGACCAGGCGATGACCCGCGACAGCCTGTACGGCACTGCCGCAGAAAGTACCTACGCCGGCATTACCAGTTTCTCCCGCCGCCGCTACAGCCGCGACCTGCGTGGTGTGGATGTGGTGGTCAGCGGTGTGCCGTTCGATACCGCCACCAGCAACCGCCCTGGCGCACGCTTTGGCCCGCGAGCGATCCGCGCCGCCTCGGTGCAGCAGGCCTGGGCCCGGCACTGGCCGTGGGCGTTCGACCCGTTCGACCACCTGGCAGTGATCGACTACGGCGACTGCGCCTTCGACAGCGGCACGCCACAGTCGGTGCCGGACAGCATCGAGGCCCATGCCGAGCATATCCTGCAGGCGGGTTGCGCCATGCTCACCTTGGGCGGCGACCACTTCATCAGCTACCCGCTGCTCAAGGCTCACGCTCGCCGGCATGGCCCGCTGGCGCTGATTCACTTCGATGCCCACAGCGATACCTGGCCGGACGAAGAGGGCAAGCGAATCGACCATGGCACCATGTTCTGGCATGCGGCCCGTGAAGGCCTGGTCGACCCGGGCAGCTCGGTGCAGATCGGCCTGCGCACCACCAACGACGACAGCCAGGGCTTTGCCATCCTGGATGCCCGGCAGGTACACCGCCAGGGCACCGAGGCGATCATTGCGGCGATTCGTCAGCGGGTGGGCGACCGGCCGGTGTACCTGACGTTCGATATCGACTGCCTCGACCCGGCTTATGCGCCTGGCACGGGTACGCCGGTGTGTGGCGGGCTGAGCACGGTGCAGGCGCTGGAGATTCTGGGCGGGCTGCGCGGCATCAACCTGGTGGGCATGGACCTGGTGGAAGTGGCGCCGGCCTATGACCATGCCGACATCACCGCATTGGCCGGGGCGACGTTGGCGATGGAGATGCTGTGCTTGTATGCGGCGCGGCACAAGGTAGACAAAGCCCAGTAATCGGGGGCCGCTTTGCGGCCTTTTCGCGACACAAGCGGCCTTGTGTCGCGAAAGGGCTGCATGGCAGCCCCAAGGTCCATACTGAAACATCAGGAATCAACTCCACCCGCATTCACACTTTTGCCGCGAACCCTTCGCGCCTTACGCTATCAAAACCCCCAGGCGCGGCATTTTCGTACAGGAGGTGAAGCATGAACCCGTCATTGCCCATCCTGGCGCTTGGCCTGGCCTTGTGCCTGCCCGCGCACGCTGCTCCGCAGCCACCGTTGCAGCTCGCTGCCGGCAACAACAACCCCTACAACAGCCCGATCCAGCGCGCCAACCCCAACAGCCGCCAAGGCAGCATGCCTGCCACGCCGCCCGTGCGCGGCCCATCCACCGACCCGTACCAACGCACGCCCAGCCTGGACAACCGGGGCATTGGCAATGGCGACAACCTGCGCCGCCAGCAGCAAACCCCGAATCTGGAACCCACCCGGCCACCGCGCGACAGCACGCGTGCGCCATAAGCCCATACGAAAGGAATCCTGCATGCCCAGAGCAACCTGGCTGGTCAGCGTGACCGCCGCCGCACTCATGCCCTTGTTGGCACAGGCGGCGGCCGAGCAACAGTTTCGCAGTGAAGAAGGCACCTTGACAGTCAGTACCCTGGCTGACGGCCTGCGCAACCCCTGGGCATTGGCATTTTTGCCGGGCGGCAAGGACATGCTGGTGACCGAGCGTGCCGGCAATTTGCGGCTGGTCAACGCCGAAGGCAAGGTTGGCCCGCCCATCAGCGGTGTGCCCAAGGTCTGGGCCGAGGGGCAGGGTGGCCTGCTGGATGTGGTGCTGTCGCCCGCATTCGACAACGACCGCACCGTGTACCTGTCCTTCGCCGAGGAGGGCAGTGACGGTAAGGCCGGCACCGCAGTCGGCCGTGGCCAGCTGTCCGAAGACCGGGCCCGGCTGGAAAACTTCACCGTGATCTTCCGCCAGCAGCCCAAGCTGTCGGTGGGTAACCACTTTGGCTCGCGGCTGGTGTTCGACCGCAACGGCTACCTGTTCATCGCCCTGGGCGAGAACAACCAGCGCCCCACGGCCCAGGACCTGGACAAGCTGCAAGGCAAGATCGTGCGCATCCTTCCCGATGGTGAAGTGCCCAAGGACAACCCCTTTGTAGGCAAGGACAACGTGCGACCGGAAATCTGGTCGTTCGGCCACCGCAACCAGCAAGGCGCCGCGCTCAACCCATGGACCGGCAAGCTGTGGACCCACGAGCACGGCCCGCGAGGTGGTGACGAAATCAACATCCCCGAGCCCGGCAAGAACTACGGCTGGCCGATTGCGACCCACGGCATCAACTACTCGCTGCTGCCGATCCCCGAGGCCAAGGGCAAGCATGTCGATGGCATGGTCGGCCCACACCATGTGTGGGAGAAGTCGCCTGGCATCAGCGGCATGGCGTTCTACGACAGCCCGACGTTCAAGGCTTGGGACCACAACCTGTTCATTGGTGCACTGGCAACGCAGGAGCTGATTCGCTTGCAGCTGGACGGCGACAAGGTGGTGCATGAAGAGCGCCTGCTCGTGGACCTGAAGGCCCGAATCCGCGATGTGCGGGTAGGGCCGGATGGGTACCTGTATGTGCTGACCGATGACAAGGACGGTGCATTGCTCAAGGTAGGCCTGGTCGACTGACGCGCTCCTACACGAATAGCATCTGCCGTGTAGAATTCGTTATGGCCATTGACCCCCAATCCCTGTACCAGAAAGCCTTGACTACTCAGGGCTACGTCGTCGACCCTGCCCAGGCCCGTGCCGTCGATGCCTTGCAAGCCTGTTTCCAGGCAGTCGAACACAGCCGCTCTACCCAGGGCATCTACCTTTGGGGCCCGGTTGGCCGTGGCAAGACCTGGTTGATGGACCAGTTTTACCGCTGCCTGCGCATCCCCAGCCGACGCCAGCACTTCCACCACTTCATGGCCTGGGTGCATCAGCGGCTGTTCCAGCTCAACGGCACTGCCGACCCATTGTTGGCGCTGGCCCGGGAGTTGGCCGGGCAGATCCGCGTGCTCTGCTTCGACGAACTGTTCGTCAACGACATCGGCGATGCGATCATCCTCGGCCGCTTGTTTCAGGTGCTGTTCGATCAGGGCGTAGTCATTGTCGCCACATCCAACCAGCCCCCTGAGCAGCTCTACCGCGACGGCTTCAACCGTGAGCGGTTCCTACCGGCCATCGGCGCGATCCAGCGGCACATGCAAGTATTGTCGGTGGCGGGTGAGCAGGACCATCGCCTGCACCCCGGCGCAGCGCGGCAACGCTATTGGGTGGCAGAAGCGGGACAGGTGAGCCAGCTGGGGGAGGTGTTTCGCCAGCTCAGCCCGGACGCTGCAGGCAGTGACCAGCCGTTGGCCATCGGGTCTAGACAGGTGCAGGTCGTGCGGCGCAGCGAGCAGGCTATCTGGTGCCGCTTCACCGACCTGTGCGAACAACCCCTGGCGGCCATGGAGTTCATGGCGCTTTGCGACCGTTTTCCGGCCATTCTGGTGTCGGGTATTCCGGCATTGGGCGGTGAGCAGCAAGCCGGTCGCATTGCCCGTGGCACCGAAGACGGCGCAGCGCGAGTGGTGGCGGGCGACCGTGAGTTGCCAGCACTGTCACCCAAGGACGATGCGGTACGCCGCTTCATCGCCTTGGTTGACGAATGCTACGACCGCCGGGTGGCGTTGTACCTGGAGGCAGAGGTGCCGCTTGAAAGGCTCTACACGCAGGGGTATCTGGCGTTCCCGTATCAGCGGACCTTGAGCCGGTTGCGGGAGATGCAACTCCAGCGGTTTGGCTGAAAGGTGCAGGGGCGCTAAGCGCCCCCGGTTTCATTTGCCCAGCCACTCCACCAGCGTGCGATTGAACCGCACGGGCTCTTCGATCTGTGGCGCATGCCCCATGCCTTCAAAGGTGATCAGTTCAGCTTTGGGAATCAGCTTGGCCACCTGTGGCCCCAGCACTTCATACTTGCCCAGCTTCGCCTTCACGTCTGGCGGCGCAATATCACTGCCGATGGCGGTGGTGTCCTTGTCGCCGATCAGTAGCAGCGTCGGCATCTGCAGGTCCTTGAACTCGTGGTACACCGGCTGGGTAAAGATCATGTCGTAGATCAACGCCGAGTTCCAAGCCACCGCTTCATGCCCCGGCCCTTTGTTCAGGCCCACCAGCATCTGCACCCAGCGTTCGTACTCCGGCTTCCAGCGCCCGGCGTAGTAAGTCTTGCGCTCATATTCGCGCACACCATTGGCATCCAGCTTGAGCTCGCGGGCATACCACTGGTCCACGGTGCGGTAGGGCACGCCGAGGGCTTTCCAGTCTTCCAGGCCAATCGGGTTGACCATGGCCAGGCGTTCCACCTGCTGCGGGTACATCAGCGCATAGCGTGTGGCGAGCATGCCGCCCGTGGAATGGCCGAGCACGATGGCCTGCTTCACGCCCAGTTGTTCAAGCAAGGAATGGGTATTGTGCGCCAGTTGCTGGAACGTGTACTGGTAATACGCCGGTTTGCTGGAGGTACAGAAACCGATCTGGTCGGGCGCGATCACACGGTAGCCGGCCTTGCTCAGGGCGTCGATGGTGGTTTCCCAGGTGGCGGCGCAGAAGTTCTTGCCGTGCATCAGCACTACGCTGTGGCCGTTGGCCTGGCCTTGCGCGGGGACGTCCATATAGCCCATCCGCAGGGCCTGGCCCTGGGACTTGAAGTCAAAATGCTTGAGCGGGTGTGGGTAGCTGAAGCCTTCGAGCTGAGGGCCGTAGGTGGGTGACTCGGCGGCGATGGCCGGGCTGCCGACAAGGCAGGCCAGGGCCAGGGCGGTTGCGCGCAGCATGGGGGCACTCCATGTAGGGCCATGTAGGAATAGGCGACTTTAGCAGCCAGGCGCATGTCGGGAACGTGAAAGGTGTTACCAGGCGTGAAACCAGCCCAGGGTGATCATTGCCAGCACCGCATAACGGCCAGCCTTGGCCAGGGTGACCAGCAGCAGAAAGCGCCAGAACGGCTCGCGCAAGATCCCGGCGATCAGCGTCAGCGGGTCACCGATCACTGGCATCCAGCTGAGCAGCAGCGACCACTGGCCCCAGCGCTGGTAGCGCTGCTGCGCACGCGTCAGCTGGGCTGCGCTGAACGGGAACCAGCGCTTGTCGCGCAGGTGCTCGATGGCCCGGCCCAACAGCCAGTTCACCACTGAACCCAGCACGTTGCCCAATGTGGCCACCAGCAGCAGGGTCGCCCAAGCCTCGGGCTGGCGCAGCAACAGGCCGACCAGCACGGCCTCCGATTGCAGCGGCAGCAGGGTGGCGGCGCCAAAGGCGCTGAGAAACAGCGCCCACAGGCTCAGCATCAGTAGGTGGCGACCACGGTGTCCTGGCCATCCTGGGTCACGCCGATAACCTGGTAGGCGTCCTTGTGGTCACCCATTTCCATGCCTGGCGAACCCATGGGCATGCCCGGTACGGCCAGGCCCTTGAGGTCATTGCGTTTGGCCAGCAGGCGCACCTGCTCGGCCGGTACGTGGCCTTCGACGAACTTGCCGTCGATCACCCCCGTGTGACAAGACGCCAGGCGTGGTGCCACGCCCAGGCGTTGCTTCACCGCGCTCATGTTCGGCTCGACGTGGTCATTGACGGTGAAACCGTTGTCACGCAGGTGGCTGATCCAGGCCTTGCAGCAGCCGCAGTTGGGGTCACGGTAGACATCGATGGTCTCGGCGGCCTGGGCCAGGCCGGTGATCGCCAGCAGCCCCACGGTCAGCAGGTGTTTGCGCAGCATGGTAAAGCACTCCTTCCAGCATTGGTTCAGCAGCATAGCGTAAGCGGCTGGCCACTGAGTTGCACGTTACAGTACTGTCAGCTTGCTGCCTCGTCGGCACCGAGGTCGCGCATCAGCAGGGCATGCTCGAGCGCGACCTGCTCCGGAATGGGCAGGTACACCACATGGCCATCGCCCGGCGCCACCTCGATGGCCTGCTGCTGGCTGTTGCACAGGCGGTGCAGGTCGAAGTGGTAGTTGCCGCGCGGGGTCATCAGCTCCAGGTGGTCACCCACGGCGAAGCGGTTCTTAACCTTGACCTCGGCCAGGCCATCGACACGCACGCCGGTCAGCTCGCCAACGAACTGCTGGCGCTCCGAGACCGAATTACCTCGCTGGTAGTTCTGGTACTCATCGTGTACGTGACGGCGCAGGAACCCTTCGGTGTAGCCTCGTTGCGCAAGGGACTCCAGGTTGCCCATCAAGGTGCGGTCGAACGGCCGCCCGGCCACGGCGTCGTCAATGGCCTGGCGATATGACTGCACCGCGCGGGCACAGTAGAAGTGCGACTTGGTGCGCCCTTCGATCTTCAGCGAATGCACGCCCATGGTGGCCAGGCGCTCGACGTGCTGGATGGCACGCAGGTCCTTGGCGTTCATGATGTAGGTGCCGTGTTCATCCTCGAAGGCTGGCATTTCAGTGCCGGGGCGGTTGCTTTCCTGCAGCAGGAACACCTGCTCGGTCGGGGCGCCCAGGCCAAGGGTGGGCTGCACTTCGCGCACGATGTCGCCGGTGGCGTTCTCGGTGGCCGGCGTGGCGTCGTACTTCCAGCGGCAGGCGTTGGTGCAGGTGCCCTGGTTGGCGTCACGCTTGTTGAGGTAGCCCGACAGCAGGCAACGGCCGGAGTAGGCCATGCACAGGGCGCCGTGGACGAACACCTCCAGCTCCATGCCCGGCACCTGCTGGCGAATTTCCTCGATTTCTTCGAGCGACAGCTCGCGTGAAAGGATGACCCGGCTCAAGCCCAGTTGCTGCCAGAACTGTACGCTGGCCCAGTTCACCGTATTGGCCTGCACCGACAGGTGAACCGGCATCTGCGGGAAGTGCTGGCGCACCAGCATGATCAGGCCGGGGTCGGACATGATCAGCGCATCCGGCGCCATGTCGATCACTGGCGCCAGGTCTTTGAGGAAGGTCTTGAGCTTGGCGTTGTGCGGAGCAATGTTGACCACCACGTAAAAGCGCTTGCCCAACGCATGCGCCTCCTGGATGCCCAGCGCGAGGTTGGCATGGTCGAACTCATTGTTACGCACCCGCAAGCTGTAGCGCGGCTGGCCTGCATAGACCGCGTCGGCACCGTAGGCAAAGGCATAGCGCATGGTCTTGAGGGTGCCGGCGGGGGCCAGCAGTTCGGGCTTGGCAGTCGGGTTCATGTGCGTACCGGGGCAAAAGGCGCGGATGCTAGGGCTGGCGCAAAAAACGCGTATTGATTTGCATCAAAGGAGTGGTGGCACTTTTACCCACGCGGCGCGCACTAATATCCCAGAAGCCATTCGAGGACCTGCGATGAACGAAGCTGCGCTACAGAACAAAGCCCTGGCCGTACTTTTGGCGCTGGTGACCATCGCCTTTTTCTGGATATTGCTGCCTTACTACGGTGCAATCTTCTGGGCGGTGATACTGGGCATTCTGTTTGCCCCGCTGCAGCGGCACCTGCTGATCCGCTTTGGGCGCAGGCGCAACCTGGCCGCTGCCACCACGATGCTGGTGTGCCTGCTGGTGGCGATCCTGCCAGTGATCATCACCAGTGCACTGTTGGTGCAGGAGGGGGCCACGCTGTACCAGCGTATCGAAAGCGGGCAACTGGACATCGCCGGTTACGTCGAGCGCGGCAAGGACATGCTCCCGGCGTTCGCCCAGCATGGCCTGGACAACATGGGTATGGGCAACCTCGACGCGTTGCGCGAAAAAATCACCAAGTGGGCAACCCAGGGTAGCCAGGTATTGGCCAGCCAGGCCTTCAGCTTCGGTCAGGGTACGTTCGAGTTCGTGATCAGCTTTGGCATCATGATGTACCTGCTGTTCTTCTTCCTGAGAGAAGGCGCCGAGGTGGCTCGTCGTGTGCGCCTGGCCGTGCCACTGCCCGAACCCCAGAAGCGCCGTTTGCAGCTGAAATTCAACCGGGTGGTGCGGGCGACGGTGAAAGGTAACGTGCTGGTGGCCATTACCCAAGGGGCGCTGGGCGGGTTCATCTTCTGGGTGCTGGATATCCCCAGTGCGTTGGTGTGGGCGGTGCTGATGGCGTTCCTGTCGCTGCTGCCGGCAGTGGGCGCTGGCATCGTCTGGGCGCCGGTGGCCGCGTATTTCCTGCTGACCGGGGCCATATTGCCGGGGGTGATCCTGACCGCGTTCGGGGTGCTGGTGATCGGCCTGGTGGACAACCTGCTGCGGCCGATCCTGGTGGGCAAGGACACGCGCATGCCGGACTATCTGATCCTGGTGTCGACGTTGGGTGGGCTGGCGGTCTTTGGGCTCAACGGTTTCGTAATCGGGCCATTGATCGCAGCACTGTTCGTGTCCAGCTGGGCAATCTTTGCCTCGACCAAGCCGCAAGTGCAGTTGCCGCAGTAGACCGTGCATGGGGGCCGCAAAGCGGCCCCACTTGCCGGCTCAGGAGGCCTGCGGCATCTCGCCCTTGGCCAGGCGCCGGTTGATGTCGGCGATCACTTCGGGCAGCTCGTTGATGGTGTCGATCAGGTAGTGCGGGCGGGAGCCTGCGAACAGCGTGTGAATGCGCGTGCGCTCGCTTTCCAGCTTCTCGGCGCTCAGTGCACGGTAGCCTTCCCAGGTCAGCCCCAGGGCATTGCCCGAACACACCAGGGCCACGGTCCACATGCCGGCGCGTCGGCCTTCGAGAATGCCCGGCACGGTGTCATCCACCTTCACGCAGGCCGCTACGTCGTCGATGCCAAGGGCAATCACGTTGGCCAAGGCCTGGGCTGGCCAGGGGCGACCGTTCGGGGTTTCATCGGTGGCTACCACATGGTCGGCCACGTAGCCATTCTGCGCGGCCAGCTCCACCACCTTGTCCATCACCACTTTCGGGTAACCTGAGCAGGAGCCGATCTTCAGGCCGTTCTGGCGCAGGCCGGTCAAGGTTTCCAGGGCGCCGGGGATCAGTGCCGAGTGCACGGCGATCTTCTCGATCTGCAGTGGCATGAAGCGGTTGTAGATGGCGGTGACATCATCGTCGGTGGGGGTGCGGCCGAACACCTTGCGGTAGCGCTCGGCAATTTCCGGTACGTCGCACAGGGTGCGGATGTGGTCCCATTTGCCCATGCCCATCGGGCCTCGGGCTTCCTCGATGGTCACTTGCACGTCGAATTCGGCGAACGCCTCGACGAAGATCTGGGTCGGCGCGAAGGAGCCAAAATCGACCACGGTGCCGGCCCAGTCGAGGATGGCGGCTTGCAGCTGGGTAGGGTTGCTGTAGTTCATGTGCGCTAATTCCTGAAGTCGGGTGGGCAAAGGGTCAGATGTCCAGCACTTCCATTTCCCGCAGCACTTGGGCCACGGCATTCACGGCGGCTTGCATGCCGTCGGCTCCGACCACGCCGATGCAACCGACGCGGAAGGTTTCGACCTGGGTCAGCTTGCCCGGGTAAAGGATGAAACCCTTGGCCTTGACCCGCTCGTAGAAGTCTTTGAACTGGTAGCGGGCATCGTTGGGTGCATGGAACGTGACAATGATCGGCGCCTGGATCTCGGCCGGCAGGAAGCTGCGCAGGCCGATGGCTGCCATGCCGTCGAGCAGGGTCTTGCAGTTGTCGGCGTAGCGCTGGTGGCGGGCCGGCAGGCCGCCTTCCTCATTGTATTGCTGCAGTGCTTCATGCAGGGCCGCGACCACGTGGGTGGGGGGTGTGAAGCGCCACTGGCCGGTCTTGGCCATGTAGGCGTGCTGGTCGTGAAGGTCCATGGCCAGCGAGTGGGCATTGCCTTCGGCGGCGGCCAGGGCTGCTTTTTCGGCGAAGACGAAGCCCATGCCGGGTACGCCTTCCAGGCACTTGCCGGAGGCGGCGATAAGTGCTTCGAAGGGGATTTCGCGGGCGTCGATTGGCAAGGCGCCGAACGAGCTCATGGCATCGATGATCAGGCGTTTACCGTGGCGCTTGACGACCTGGGCGATCTCGGGCAGCGGGTTGAGGATGCCTGTGCTGGTTTCGCAGTGGATCAATGCCACGTGGGTCACGGCCGGGTCGGCAGCCAGCAGGCGGTCGACATCAGCGGCGGTAGTTGGCTGGTCTTCGGCGGTTTCGAAGGTGTTGTACGTGCGGCCCAGCACTTTGCAGATTTTCGCCAGACGCTGGCCGTAAGCGCCGTTGATCAGCACCAGAACCTTGCCATCGCGTGGCACCAGGGTGCCGATGGCCGCTTCCACGGCAAAGGTGCCGCTGCCTTGCAGGGGCACGCAGTGGTGGCTGGCGCTGCCGTCGATGATCGCCAGCAGCTGCTCGCACACGCTGGCCGTCAGTTGGTTGAAATCGCGGTCCCAGGAGCCCCAGTCCACCAGCATGGCTTGGCGGGTGCGGATTGATGTGGTCAGGGGACCGGGGGTCAGCAGAATCGGGGGGGTGCTCATTCCGTTATTCCTCACAAGCGGTGGGCTGAAACGACGGGGCCTAGGTTGCAATTCACGCTGCCATCAATCAAATTGTTTGTTGTTATCTCAGCTATAAGTCAGGCCGATAGAAATGAACCTGTTCCAGCTCCGCGCCTTCGACGCCGTGGCCCGTGAGGGCAGCTTTACCCGTGCCGCCGAGCGGCTGTTCATCAGCCAGCCGGCCGTGACCGGGCACGTCAAGGCGCTGGAGGAGCACTACCAGATCACCCTGCTGCGGCGTACCGCTCGGCGGGTGGAGTTGACCGAAGAGGGCACTCGCCTGGCAGCCATCACCCGCGCCATGTTCGGCCTGGCCGAAGAGGCACAGGCCATGCTTGAAGCCAACCGGCAATTGCTGACCGGGCGCCTGGAGGTGGCGGCCGATGGCCCGCATCGGGTCATGCCCATGCTGGCGCAACTGCGCGAGCGCTACCCCGGCATCACGGTCAACTTGCGGCTGGGCAATGCCCAGGAAACGCTGGCTGCGCTGTTGTCCGAACACGCCGACGTGGCGGTGCTGACCGAGATCGAGCCGCGCAAGGGCCTGTACCTGCAGAACCTCTGCGAATCACGCCTGTGTGCGTTGTTGCCTGCGGGGCATGGCTGGGCCCACGACGACGGCGATTTGCCCCTGGCCGAACTGCACCAGCAGATCATGGTGCTGCGCGAACCCAGCTCCACCACGCGGCGTACCTTCGACAAAGCCTGCGTCAGGGCGGGCGTGCAGCCGCGTGTACTGCTGGAGCTGGACAGCCGTGAGGCGGTAACCGAGGCGGTGGCTTCGGAGCTGGGTATTGGTGTTGTTTCTTCCACAGAAGTGGCCAATGATCCGCGGGTGGTCGCACGGCCATTGTCTGGCGAGGGCCTGGTCAACCAACACCTGGTCGGTTGCCTGGAGCGCCGTCGCGAATTGCGCCTGATCCAGGCGTTCCTGGGTCTGGCGGTGGGGCTGTGATGGCTGTTTTCAGCAAGGCGGCCTAAGATGGCCGGCAACACGCCGACAGGACCGTCGATGAGCGACAAAGACACTATTTCCATGCAGCTGGTGCGCGAAGCGCTGTTGCAGACTTGCCCCGCCGGTGAGCCCGATAGCAGCTTGCTGGCCCGGGCGGGCATCGCCGTTGAACACTTGCACTTGCCTGAGGCGCGTGTCAGTGCCGAGTCCTATGCCCGGTTGTGGCGCCTGCTGGCACGTCGCTGCAATGACGAGTTCTTCGCTATGGACCCGCGCGGCCTGCCCAGCGGCAGCCTGGCCTTCATGTGCCGTGCCAGCATGGGCCAGCCGACCTTGGGTGCGGGCCTGGAAACCTCGCTGGCATTCCTTTCGCTGATGCTCCAGGACATGCAGCCCAGCCTGGTGCGCCAGGAAGGTTTGGCCGAGATTGTCATCAATGAGCCGCGTGACGAACCGCGCCGCGCGTTCACCTATTTCACGTTCTGGATGATCGTGCATGGGGTGGCGTGCTGGCTGGCCGGGCGGCGTATCCCGATTCTGAGCATTGACCTGCGTTGTGCCGAGCCACCCTTTTGTGACGACTATCGGGTGATGTTTTCGGAAAACCTGCATTTTGAGCGCCCGCGCACACGCATGATCGTTGCCTCGGCGTGCCTTGACCTGCCACTGAAGCGCAACGAGGAGGAACTGCAGCGATTTCTTGCCGAAGCGCCGGGCAACATCCTGGTCAAGTACCGGGACCCGGCCAGCCTCGGGCGACGTATCCGTACCGATTTGCTGCGCCTGGCCCCTGAACATTGGCCAGATGCTGACAGCCTGGCACGGCAGCTGTGCCTGTCGCCTTCGACCCTGCGCCGGCGCCTGGCCGAAGAGGGGCAGAACTACCAGGGGTTGAAGGACAGCGTACGCCGCGAGTTGGCGATCGCCTGGTTAAGCCGGGAAGAGCTAGCCATGGGCGAGCTTGCCGAGCAGTTGGGGTTTGCCGACAACAGTTCGTTCTACAAGGCGTTTCGCAAATGGTTTGGCTGTAACCCTGGGCATTATCGGGCATTGATTCAGGCGCGCGGGGCTGGGCACTGAGGGACCAACGCTTCCGGCTGTGGCGCGGTAAACGGTAAGGGCAAGGTGGCAGGTCGAATCATGCCTGAGGATCCTGACCATGCCCCAACCGACGATTCACCCGAAACTGCTGCACCCGGCCAACGACTTTATCGCCGAGCAGTTGCCCACCTGGCTGAGGGGTGCCGGACCAAAACCACTGGCGTTGCTGCGGGCCTGCATGACAGCACATTTGCAGAGCCAGAAACGCATGGCGGCGGCCTCGCAGCAGCTGCAACCGCTTGAGCGGTTTGCCGCTCTGCACTTCGAGCAGGCGATGAAGTCGCAACTGAAGCTGGAAATGGATCTGACCAACGTCAACTGGCGTGAAGAGCGACGGCGTTTGAAGGTCAGCCAAGGCCAGCTTCAGGCGTTCGAGGCCTATTTCGTGACCGTTCCGGCCTTGCAGAAGCTGTTGCAGAACTTCAAGGAAGGTGAGTCGTTCTTTACCGATACGGCGCTGATCGATGCAACCGCTGCGCCTGGCGAGCCAGTGCGTGTCATCACGCAGCGCATCGACGATGTGGTGCAGCTGTGCCGTAGCGCAGATGTCGGTCAGGCCTATCAAGACCATCTTGATCAGGTATTGACGGCAAGTTTCAAGCGCCAGCTGGCCATCGACAAGCGCCTTGAACTCGCGGTTGCAATCGAGATTGCGGCCGTCAAAGGGCAACTTGCAGGTAGTGACCTGCGAATGCTGCGTGAAGTCGGGCAAGGCAAGCGTCCAGAGCTGTTTTCGGACCATGAGCTCAACATGAGTACGCTGCAGATCCTGGGGCACCGGGTGGATGGCGCCATTGCGTTCCAGCTGGTGGGAACACCAAGCGGGTTCCCCGGTCTGGTCTTCAACCCCAGACGTCTGCTGAGCGTGCTGCTTTATCTGCCAGACGACCCCGTTCAGCCGCTGCGCCGTTACGATGACTGGCGTTCGGCTAACCGAGGCCTGGTGGCTGCCATGGGCAATGCCCGGTTCCGCCAGGCGATTGGACGTCGGATTGCACTTGGCGGGCAGGCGGATTATCAGCAGACGCTGGGCAAGCGCCTGCTGGATGACCAACCGGACCTGGAACCCTGCTCCGTTGCTGCAGGAAACGAAGCGTTCATCGACTTGGCCGTCGGGCATGTTCAGCGCATCAAGGATGATGCGGCTTTCCTGGCCGTGCCGACGGCGCAGGCGAACGCCAGGGCTGCGGCAGAACGATTGCGAAAGCTGGAGACTGCGGGGCTGGTACTGCTGAACCTGGTCGGATTTTTCGTGCCGGCCGTTGGCGCACTGCTCTTGGCTGATCTGGCCCGGCAGGTGCTGGGTGAAGTATTCGAAGGTGCGCGTGACTGGGCTCAGGGGCACCAGCACGAAGCACTGGAGCACCTGCTTCAGGTGGCCACTACAGTGGCTGCCGGCGCTGCGGTCGCCACGGGCGTGCAGATAGCGCGAAGTACGTTTGTCGAGCAGTTGGAGCCGGTCCTCACCGAGGCGGGCAAGCAACGTCTATGGCATTACGACCTACGTCCTTACCAGGCACACGCGACCGTGCCGAGCTTGGCTGAACTGGATAACGGGCTGCTCAGCGATGGCCAGGCCCATTGGTGGCGGCGCGAGGGTGTGCTGTACCGGGTGCGCCGCGATACGGCGGGCACCTGGCGATTATTGCACCGTGGGGGCGCGAGCGTGTTTGGCCCTTCTCTGGAGAGTAACGGTGAGCGTGCCTGGCGGCTCAGTTACGAGCGGCCGCTGGAGTGGCAGGGCAGTGAGCGACTACTCATGCGTCTATGGCCTGGCGCAGCTGAATTGAGCCCGGAGCGCATCTCCCAAATCCTCACCGTTGCGGATGTCAATGAGGCGCATTTGCGCGGTTTGCTGGTAGAGGGTCGGCGCCTGCCGGTAGGGCTGCGCGATACCTTGGAGCGGTTTGCCGTTGATGAGAGGATCGAGGTGTTCTTTGCCGAACTTGGAGGGCAGGACCACGATGCTGAAGCCTTGCAGTGGTGTATCGACCGATTAGGGCTGCAAGGGCTGCAATCGCCAAAACAGATAAAGGCAATTCGGGCGTCTGCGCAAACCCTGCGGGCCCCGATGCTGGAGCATTTTGCAAAAGCCTACCTGGTTGATGATCCGCTGTTGGCCACGCTGAAGGGCAGTTTCGCGGGGCTGCCTGACGCCTATGCGCTGGATTTGCTCAAAAACGCCAGTGTTGAGCTACGCCAACGCATGGTGAGTGAGTCTCGCGTGCCGATGGCGTTGGCCGAGCAGGCGCGTGCGCTGCTGCAGCAGGCTCGCCTTACACGGGTACGCGAGGCTCTGTTCTTGCGTAATGGATACAACGCCGACTGGGTGGCCTTGGTATTCGCCTTGCTGCGTCGCCGGGGTTTGGCGCCTGGACGCATCAACCTGATATTGCGCGAGGGGTCAGCCTTTGGCCCCGTACTGGAAAAACTGTTCCCTGAGCAAGGCGGGGCAGAGCAGGGTACGGTGATGGTGTGGCGTGACGGCAGCTTTGATCTCTACGACGAGATGGGCCAGGAAAACGAGATAGAGGTGGCGCAGCCCCACGGGCTATTCGAAGTGCTGGCCGCCTGCCTGCCGTCCACTTTCCTGCAGCGTGAAGGGTGGGCTGGTGAAGGCGCCGCAGCGCGCATCCGTGTGTCGATGCAAGGCTGGCTACCGCCTGATCGCCTTGAGTTGATCCGTTTGCTAGGGTGGCGTGAAGCCAGGCCCGTTGCTTCTACCTTGCACCGTTTACCCGATGGGCGGGTTGGCTATTTGCTCAGCGGCCGGGGCACTTCGCCAGCGACTCAAAGGCAGGTGCTGCTGCGTCGGATTCGTAGCCTGTACCCTTCGTTCGATGACGATGCCGTCGAACGCTTCTTGCAGATGCTCTTGAGGAGCACGCACTCGGCTTACGCCAATCTGCTGTATCAGGAGCAACAGTATCGCAGGCTTGATGAGAGCCTTGTTCGCTGGACCGATGCTGTATCCGAGCCTCAGCGTGGGCAGCGGCAGCTGGTAGCAAGTGCGTTTCGCCACGCGTGGCGCCTGGAGGGTGATCGGGTTCATTTTCCCGATGATGCGCAAAGTGGATTGAGACTTGGTGTTCTCAATGTGCCGGCCGGCGGCTTGCCTGTCCTACCAGTAGGTACTGACTTTGGCCACATCACGGACCTTGTGCTGGTGGGGTTGCGGCTACACGCTTTGCCGACAGGCTTTCTGAACTTTTTCCCTGGCTTGCGGCGCCTGGACCTGAGCAGAAATGCCTTGCCTGCGATTCCGCAAGGGCTCGAAATGTTGCCCCGGTTGCGCTATTTGCACCTGGCCAGCAACCGGATTCGGATGACGGCGCCGCATGCGGGGGCCTTGGCGCAGCTCGTCAACCTGCGCACGTTGGACCTGAGTGGCAACCCGTTGGGTGCGATCAGCTTGCGTTTCAACCAAACTTCCCGGTTGCGCGAGCTGCATCTGTATCGCACGGGTCTGCAGGTGGTGCCGGATGGCCTTGAATGGTGTGGCCTGCTTGAGCATGCCGACCTGCGAAACAACCAGATTTCCAGTTTGCCCCAGGCATTGATCGATGCTCCGCTGGCGCTGCGCCAGCGGCTGCTTGTAGAGGGTAACGCGCTGTCGGTGGCCGATCGCGAGCGCTTGTACGCGGTACAGCCGGGACCGGGCCACTTGCAAGGGGAGGAGGCGGACATTCTGCATGCCAGGACGGCCTGGCTGGCGACACTGGATGAGCATGGTCAGTTAAACAGGTCTGGGCAGTGGGACGCGTTGAGGCAGGAATCAGGCAGCACGCAGTTCTTCCTGCTACTGGCTGAGCTGATTGACAGCGCCGATTTTCGGCTCGCGCGTGAAGACATTTCGCGAAGAGTGTGGGGGATGGTGGAGTCTGCCTCGCAAAATACCCGGATCCGTGAAGAGCTTTTTGACCGCGCGGCGGACCCGCGTACATGCGTTGATAGTGTGGCGCGTTGTTTCAGCCAGCTCGAAGTCCGCATGAGAGTGCTGCAAGTGACATTCGGGGGCGACCCGATTGCCACGCGTGATGCCCGCTTGTTATTGGCTCAGCGCATGTTTCGGCTTGATGAGGTGGAACGTATCGCCCGTGCCGACTGCCTTGACCGGTTGGCCGAAGGGCACGCTGTGGATGAGGTCGAGGTCAGCCTGGCGTATCGCACGGGGTTGGCGAGCCGCCTGAACCTGATAGGGCAACCGCGGACCCTGCAGTTTCGTGCCATTGCCGGGGTTACGCAGGCCCACCTCGATCAGGCGTATGCGACCGTGCTGGCTGCCGAAACGGGTGTAGAGCGGGTTCGCTACATCAGTCAGCGAGACTTCTGGGCGCCGTACCTGCGTGCCAGGTATCCCGAGGCGTATGCGCGGATCTCCGACGATTTCGACACGCGGATCAATACCCTGGATCAGGAGAAGGAAATCCTTGGCAGTGGTGAGTATGTGCAACGCTGTGAGCAGCTGAAGCGGGAAACGGAACTGGCGTTCGATGCGCTTGCCTTGCAGCTTACCGAGCAGGAACTGAACATGCCGTTGCAGGGCCGCCCGCGCCAAGGCGTTTGATCTGCCCGCACCCGTTCCCTCTGCATCCTGGTCGGGCACTTGAGCAACATGGTTGGCTTCGTCCAATAGCTGGGGAACCAACCATGATCGCCAACGCGACTGGCCACGATCAATTCATGGCAGCCAGATTACCTGAGTGGCTCAAACGCGCTTCAAAGGGCCAGATCAATACCTTGCGTACTAGCCTGAACGCGCATCATGCCAGTCAAGCGCGCTTGCGTGGGCTCACGCTCGAGCTACTGCCGCTCCAGCCGTTTGCCGAGAAGCACCTGATGACACTGCTGGATGCACCGTTGCCTGACGGGCAGGCCTTTGCCCAGCTCGAATGGCTGAGGGTTGCTCCGCGCTTCGGCACACTGTCAGGCACATTGCAGCAGACGTATGCGTACAGCCAGACACGTGAAAACGGGTTGCTGCGGCTGATGCGCAACTTCGCTGCGAATACAAGTTACTACACAGGTACCGGGCTGGTTTTGCCAGGCAGCGATAAGCCGTTGAACGCATCGCTGGACGCATTGATAGCGGCTTGTCGCGATCTGGACGTTGGCCAGAAATATCAGGACGAGCTGGAAAGGATCTTTCATCCGGCTACTCAAGCGATGCTGGCTGCAGACAAACGTTCGGGGTTGAAACTGGCCACCGAAATTGCAGCTTTGCAGGGAAACATAAGCGCCGATGTACAGATCGCCTTGCGTGAGGTGGTGGACCACGGTGAGCCACACCGACAGCAAGGATTGACGGGTGACCCTATGCTGCTGAAGGCGCTAGGGCAACCTGTGGCCGACGGGTTGCTGATTCACCTGCGTGACAAGGCAGGGAATGAACGGGGTATCGTCCTTTACCTGGCGAGTGATCCTCGGCAAGCGCTGCGTTTCTTCGACGATGCAACCGCCATGAACAGCATGCTGGCATCGCTGTTGAAGGAGCCATCGTACTGGCAGTACTTCACGCAGCTGATCAGCATCGAGCACCGTGCAGCTTTCGTCAGCACCCTTGGCATGCGCCTGAAGGACGCACTACCGGACCTGGCGCTTGAAGGCACGGCACCGGGCGGGGGGATTTTCACGGAACTGGCGACCCGGCAAGTGCACAGGGTCAAGAATGATGCCCGCTTGTTGCTGGTACCAACCGCCGACGCTGATAGCCAGGCCATAAGCGCCAGACACGCGCAATGGAAGGCTGCGGGTCTGGACCTGATAAACCTCGCCGGATTGTTCATTCCCGTCGTGGGCGCCTTGTTGTTGGGTCAGTTGGTTGCCCAGACCTGCTCGGAAGTGTTCGAAGGGATAAGGGACTGGTCGAGCGGGCACCAACATGAAGCGTTGGAGCATTTGCTAGGGGTGGCCGAGACCTTGGCGGCCACGGCTGCGACAGTGGCGGCGGTCAGTTTTGTGCGCAGTGCGTTTGTCGCGCGCCTGGAGCCGGTAAGCCTTGGGAATGGGCGCGGTCGGCTATGGCATTTCGATCCCACGAATTATCGCTCCATGCCGGGTTCTATCGGTCTGCTGGAAGAGGGACGGTATGGTGAGGATGAACGTCGCTGGGTCCGCATTGACGGGCGCTATCATGAAGTGCATCAGCCGATCGCTGGCGGCCCCTATCGCTTGCGTCATGCCGCGGGTGAGGGTGGCTACGGGCCGGTGGTGTTGCACAACGGTGAGCGTGGCTGGCGCCTGATGCGCGAGCAACCGCTTGGCTGGCAGGATCCTGCACACATGCTGGATGCTTTGTGGCCACAGCATCCCGCTGTCGATGCGCATCAGGCCGAGCAGATACTGCGGGTCGCCGATATGGATGAAGATGAGTTGCGCGGGGTGCTGGTGGAGAACCGACCGGCCCCCGTGAACCTCGGGCAAAGCTTGCGCGCCTTCCAGGCACATGCGCGTATTCAGACATTTTTCGAGCGCGCTCGGCTGAAGGCATTGATGCCATCCGACAGTGAGCTGTTGACCTGGAGTGAAGGCCGGCCAGACGTTGGGGAGGGGCTGGAGCAGTTACTGGCGCACGAGGCCGAGTTGCGCCCGCAGCTGTTTGCCCACCTGACAGAGCAGCCGCTTGTGCAAGGTCCCTTGAGCCTGTTGGTCAAACGGGACTTCCCTGGCCTGCCGGCCGCCTACATAAACGAGCTGGCCGGCCAGGCAGGTGAGCTTGAGCACGAAATGGCGCGGGTCGAGCAGCGCTTGCCCTTGTCTTGCACGAAGCACGCCCGTTCGCTCCTGCGCCTGGCGCGGTTGAACCGGGGGCTGGCCGGATTGTATCTGAGCACAGCCTATAGCGATGTCACAGGCGCGCTGGCCCTTGCGTTGCTGGATACCTTCGAGCTTGAGCAGCTCGACATCGACTTGCGTGAAAGCGCGTTTGATGGACGGTCTGTCAAGCACCTCGGTAGCGGCGGGCAGAGCGAGGCGGAAAGGGTACTGGTCCGCCATGAAGGCAGGTTTCAGATCTACAACGGGTTGGGTGAGCAACAAGCGGTTCCGCCCGGCGAGCCGGGCTGTATCTTCGAGGCACTCGTTGCCGCCCTCACGTCTGAACAGCGCGCGGCGATGCAGTTGATGGGCAGTGGTTTGGCCGGCCAACTGCGTACGCAGCTTCTGGAGCGGTTACCCGGTACCCATTGGGGGATTGCACGCATGCTCGGCTGGCCGGAGCAGGGTGCGTGGTTCAACCCAGGGCACCGCCTGGAGGACGGGCGCGTGGGTTACACGCTCAGTGGCCGCTCTTCAGCTGCGCCCCGCGATGAGCGGGCAATCGTTCGTAACCAGCTACGATCGCTTTATCCTGGCTTGGATGAGGCCGCGCTTGACGTGGAGCTGGCGCGTTTGCAGGAAAGCGCGCAGCCCGTGCTGGAGCGCCTCGTGGCGCTGCAGGATGACCATGATCAGCTGATGCAGCACCTGAACCGCTGGGTCAGTGCCGAGCTGCAGGAGGGGCGGCAAGCCGCACGCAGGTTGACGGCCGACAGCATATTGCGCGCCTGGCGACTGCAGGGCGAGCCTGTCTCGACCGGTCAAGAGCAAACACAGGAGCAGCGCTTGTCGCTGAGCGGTTTGCATTTGCGTACGCTGCCGGCACTGCCACCACAAATCGACTTCCATCGCATTACCCTGCTCAGCGTGAACGACACTTTGGTCACTGACATTCCGGTCGATTTCCTTCGTCCTTTCACGGCCTTGACGCACCTGAATCTCAACAACAACGGTTTGATGCGCATGCCGACGGTGCTTGCGTACCTCCCAGGTATTCAAACGCTCAGATTGGCGCGTAACCAGATACGGCTTGACGCCCAGGCAATCGGTATTCTGCATGGGATGCCAAACCTTACGCATCTTGACCTCAGCTACAACCGGCTGGAAGCGCTGGACATGAGCTTCCATCATCTCTCCCGACTGAGAAGCCTGAACCTGCGCCATTGCCGTCTCGACGCCTGGCCGCGACGCCTGGAGCTGTGTGGCCTGCTTGAGTGTGCTGACCTGCGCGACAACCAATTGCGTGAGGTGCCGGCGGAAATCCAGCAGATGCCGCATGCGGTTCGGCGTGCCATTCTGATAGAGCGCAACCCCTTGTCGCCCATGCAACTCCGTAGATTTTACGCGCTCGATGTGATCGAGGAGCATCGGCACTCGCCTGAGCAGTCATGGACATTTGACCTCACCCGGACTCGCACGCTTTTGGCCGAGCATGAGGATGCGGCGGTTCGGGCGACGCGAGAGGCCGTGTGGCAGCGTTTGCTGGCGCAAGCGAATAGCAGTGGGTTCTTCAGGTTGTTGGCTCGCCTGGAAATGACGGCTGACTACACGGGCGCTGGCGAAGGACGGGTTGCGCTGGTTGACGGAGTATGGACATTGCTGGCCGCACTGGACAACGACCCCGTGCTCTGCCGGCGAATTTTCGAATGGGCTGACGCGCCGCTGTCGTGTTCGGATGCTGTCGCCAGCCGGTTCAGTGAATTGCAGGTACAGGTCAGGCAGGCGCAGGCTGAAGCGAACGCGGTCAATCCTGAAAGCAGCAACCAGCTGCTGGAACTGGGCCGGCAACTGTTCCGGCTGGATCAGGTGGAAGGAATTGCCCGCCAGGATTACCGGCAGCGTCTGGCCGCGGGTGAGTCCGTTGATGAATTGGCATTGGGACTTGCCTACAGGGTCCGACTTCGCAGCCGTTTGCAGCTGCCTGGTCAGCCGTACGCCATGCGCTATCCCGATGCTGTCACGCTTGCACAGGCCCGGATAGAGGATGCATTTCGGCGGGTTAACCACGCGCAGACCATCGAGAACTTGACCGATAGCCTGAGTCAGCGGGCGTTCTGGAACCGTTACCTGCGCCAGCAGCATGGCCGCATGTTTGATGCCATCCGTGCAGACTACTCGCAGCGCATGCTTCGGCTGCAGGCTCAGCGGCCTGCGTTGTCGGCGATGGCCCTTGATCAGCAGCAAACTCGACTACGGGAGCAACAGGGCGTCGATATCGAGCGCCTGGTCGCGGCGCTCACCCAGTCTTACCTGCGCGCCGCAGAGCGCGGGCAGGGGTAACGAGAGGCGGCCAAACCGGTCATCCAGATTGACAGCTTTGGCCATTGCCGCCGCGCTTGAGCGGCGCGAACATCGTTGGACCGATGGTTTAACTCCAAAAACAAGAAACCAGGAGTCTGACGATGCGCGATTACGCCGAGGCCGCCCGTGCGTTCGACCATGCCAATGCTGTTACGGCGGCATTGCATGGCAACCTCGAAGCCCTCAATGCCTGTGTCGAATGTTGTGATCGGCATGCCGGAAGCGGCAAGCTGGCGCTGATTTACGAAGACCGCGATGGCAACAGCGCGCGCTACAGCTTCGATCAGCTCAAGGCGCAGGCAGCCCGGTTTGCCAATGTGCTCAAGGCGCAGGGGGTGGAGGCTGGAGACCGGGTGGCCGGGTTGATGCCGCGTACGCCCGAACTGCTGGTCACCATCCTCGCCACCTGGCGCCTGGGGGCGGTTTACCAGCCGTTGTTCACGGCGTTCGGCCCCAAGGCCATCGAGCACCGGCTTGAACAATCCCATGCCCGAGTGGTCGTCACCGACAGCCAGAACCTCGCCAAGCTGGACGATGTGCAGGCCTGTCCGACCATCATCACCGTCAGGGCCCGCAGCGGTGAGCTGGACTTCCAGCAATGCCTGGAACGCGCAGCGGATGCATGCGAGCCGGTGATGCGCTCAGGCAACGATCCGTTCCTGCTGATGTTCACCTCTGGAACCACCGGCCCGGCAAAACCATTGGAAGTGCCACTGCGGGCGATTGTCGCGTTCCAGGGCTACATGCGCGATGCCATCGAACTGCTTCCCGAGGACAACTTCTGGAACCTGGCCGACCCGGGTTGGGCGTATGGCCTGTATTACGCCGTAACCGGCCCGTTGTCGCTAGGGCACGCCACCACCTTCTACGATGGCCCGTTCAGTGTTGAAAGCTGCGCCCGGGTGATCGACAAGCTGGGCATCACCAACCTGGCTGGCTCGCCCACTGCGTACCGTTTGCTGATTGCTGCGGGCAATGAATTCTCGGCGCCGATCAAGGGCCGCCTGCGGGTGGTCAGCAGTGCTGGCGAACCGCTTAACCCGGAAGTGATCCGCTGGTTCTCCGACGAACTGGGCGTGACCATTCACGATCACTACGGCCAGACCGAGCTGGGCATGGTGCTGTGCAACCACCATGGTTTGAAGCACCCGGTGCACCTGGGCTCGGCCGGCTTTGCCATCCCTGGTCACCGCATCGTGGTGGTGGACGAGCAGGGTAACGAACTGCCGGCCGGCCAGCCGGGCATCCTTGCTGTCGACCGTGAGCAATCACCGTTGTGCTGGTTCGGTGGCTACCAGGGCCTGCCGACCAAGTCCTTCGTTGGCAAGTATTACCTCAGCGGCGACACCGTCGAGCTGAACCAGGACGGCAGCATCAGCTTCGTCGGCCGCAGCGATGATGTGATCACCACCTCCGGTTATCGGGTTGGCCCGTTCGATGTGGAAAGCGCGCTGATCGAGCACCCGGCGGTGATCGAGGCGGCGGTGATCGGCAAGCCCGACCCGGAGCGCACCGAGCTGATCAAAGCGTTCGTGGTATTGGCCCGTGGCTACAACGGCAGTGCCGAGCTGGAGGAAACCTTGCGTCAGCACGTACGCCAGCGGCTGTACGCGCATGCCTACCCCAGAGAAATCGAATTCGTCAGCGAGCTGCCCAAAACCCCGAGTGGCAAGCTGCAACGCTTCATCCTGCGTAACCAGGAAGTCGCCAAACAAAACGCGCAACAGGCCACCCCTGCCAGCGCTTGAAAGGAAACCGATCATGCAGATAGCCAACAAACACTTCATCGTCAGCGGCGCCGCCTCCGGGCTGGGTGCTGCGACTGCGCAGATGCTGGTCGAAGCCGGCGCCAAAGTCATGCTGGTCGACCTCAATGCCCACGCTGTCGAGGCCAAGGCCCGCGAGCTGGGTGACAACGCCCGCTTCGCTGTGGCTGACATCAGTGACGAGCAAGCGGCCCAAGCGGCTGTCGATGCGGCTGTCAGCAGCTTTGGCAGCCTGCATGGGCTGGTCAACTGCGCAGGCATCGTCGGTGCCGAGAAAGTGCTGGGCAAACAGGGCCCGCATGGCCTGGCCAGCTTCGCCAAAGTCATCAATGTCAACCTGGTAGGGAGCTTCAACCTGCTACGCCTGGCTGCGGCGGCCATGGCCGAAGGGGGTGCCGATGAAGGTGGAGAGCGTGGCGTGATCATCAACACGGCGTCGATTGCCGCCTATGACGGGCAGATAGGCCAGGCCGCTTACGCCGCATCCAAGGGCGCCATCGCTAGCCTGACCTTGCCGGCCGCCCGTGAGCTGGCGCGCTTTGGCATCCGCGTGATGACCATTGCCCCAGGCATTTTCGAAACACCGATGATGGCCGGCATGACCGAAGAAGTGCGTGCTTCGCTGGCTGCCGGTGTGCCATTCCCGCCGCGCCTGGGCCGTCCACAGGAATACGCTGCACTGGCCCGTCACATCATCGAGAACAGCATGCTCAACGGCGAGGTGATCCGCCTCGACGGCGCACTGCGCATGGCAGCCAAGTAAGGAGAGCGAACATGACCCTCGCCAATGACCCGATCGTAATCGTCAGCGCCGTGCGCACGCCCATGGGTGGCCTGCAGGGCGACCTCAAAAGCCTGACCGCGCCACAACTGGGCAGCGCGGCCATTCGCGGCGCCGTGGAGCGCGCCGGCATCGACGCTGCCAGCGTCGAGCAGGTGCTGTTCGGCTGCGTGCTGCCGGCCGGCCAGGGCCAGGCACCAGCGCGCCAGGCGGCGCTGGGTGCCGGGCTGGACAAGCACACCACCTGCACCACCCTGAACAAGATGTGTGGCTCGGGCATGCAAGCCGCGATCATGGCCCATGACCTGCTGCTGGCCGGTACGGCTGACGTGGTGGTTGCCGGCGGCATGGAAAGCATGACCAACGCCCCCTATCTGCTGGACAAGGCCCGTGGCGGTTACCGCATGGGCCACGGCAAGATCATCGACCACATGTTCATGGACGGCCTTGAAGACGCCTACGACAAAGGCCGCCTGATGGGCACCTTCGCCGAGGATTGCGCCCAGGCCAATGCCTTCAGCCGCGAAGCCCAGGACCAGTTCGCCATCGCCTCGCTGACCCGTGCCCAGGACGCGATCAGCAGCGGCCGCTTTGCCGCCGAGATCGTGCCGGTAGAAGTCACCGAGGGTAAGGAAAAACGCGTCATCAAGGACGACGAGCAGCCGCCGAAGGCGCGCCTGGACAAGATTCCGCAGCTCAAGCCTGCCTTCCGCGAAGGCGGAACGGTGACCGCAGCCAACGCCAGCTCGATTTCCGATGGTGCTGCCGCGCTGGTGCTGATGCGCCGCTCCGAAGCCGAGAAGCGTAGCCTCAAGCCGCTGGCGGTGATTCATGGCCACGCCGCATTCGCCGACTCCCCGGCGCTGTTCCCGACCGCGCCGATCGGTGCCATCGACAAACTGATGAAACGCACCGGCTGGAACCTGGCCGAGGTCGACCTGTTCGAAATCAACGAGGCCTTCGCGGTGGTCACCCTGGCGGCCATGAAGCACCTCGACCTGCCCCACGACAAGGTCAACATTCACGGCGGCGCCTGCGCCCTGGGTCACCCGATCGGTGCCTCTGGCGCTCGCATTCTGGTCACCCTGCTGTCAGCCCTGCGCCAGAACAACCTGCGCCGCGGCGTGGCGGCCATCTGCATTGGCGGCGGCGAAGCGACGGCCATGGCCGTCGAATGCCTGTACTGAGGTGAACCATGCTGGTAACTGACGAGCAACAACAGATCGCCGACGCCGTGCGCGCTTTCGCCCAGGAGCGCCTGAAACCGTTTGCCGAACAATGGGACAAGGAACACCGTTTTCCGAAAGAGGCCATCGACGAGATGGCCGAGCTTGGCCTGTTCGGCATGCTGGTGCCGGAGCAGTGGGGTGGCAGCGATACCGGTTATGTGGCCTATGCCATGGCCCTGGAAGAGATCGCTGCGGGTGATGGCGCCTGCTCGACCATCATGAGCGTGCACAATTCGGTAGGTTGCGTGCCGATTCTGCGTTTTGGCAGCGAGCAGCAAAAAGAGCAGTTTCTCACCCCGCTGGCCACGGGGGCGATGCTCGGTGCCTTCGCCCTGACCGAACCGCAGGCAGGCTCTGATGCCAGCAGCCTGAAAACCCGTGCAAAGCTTGATGGCGACCACTACGTACTCAACGGCAGCAAGCAGTTCATCACCTCTGGGCAAAACGCCGGGGTAGTGATCGTGTTTGCCGTGACCGACCCGGACGCCGGCAAGCGTGGCATCAGCGCCTTCATTGTGCCGACCGATTCGCCGGGGTACCAGGTGGCGCGGGTCGAGGACAAACTCGGCCAGCATGCCTCCGACACTTGCCAGATCGTTTTCGACGATGTGCGTGTGCCCGTGGCCAACCGCCTGGGCGCGGAGGGCGAAGGCTACAAGATCGCCCTGGCCAACCTTGAGGGGGGGCGCATCGGTATTGCTTCGCAGGCTGTGGGTATGGCCCGCGCCGCGTTCGAAGTGGCCCGCGACTATGCCAATGAACGGCAAAGCTTCGGCAAGGCGCTGATCGAGCACCAGGCCGTGGCATTCCGCCTGGCCGACATGGCCACGAAAATTGCCGTCGCCAGGCAGATGGTGCTGCATGCCGCCGCGCTGCGTGATGCCGGGCGCCCAGCGCTGGTGGAAGCGTCGATGGCCAAGCTGTTTGCCTCGGAAATGGCCGAAAAGGTCTGTTCGGATGCCTTGCAGACCCTGGGCGGTTATGGCTATCTGAGTGACTTCCCGCTGGAGCGGA
Organism: Pseudomonas monteilii NBRC 103158 = DSM 14164; assembly: GCF_000730605.1. Classification (GTDB taxonomy): domain Bacteria; phylum Pseudomonadota; class Gammaproteobacteria; order Pseudomonadales; family Pseudomonadaceae; genus Aquipseudomonas; species Aquipseudomonas monteilii. Next base: position 57,990 of record NZ_BBIS01000050.1, read on the forward strand.
TTTACCGAGACGTTCGGGTATGCCAGATCTACGAAGGCACCAGCGACATTCAGCGCATGGTCATTGCGCGCAATCTTTGAAGGAGCAGACTGCATGGCATTCGAAACCATCCTGTTGGACATCCACGGCAAGGTCGGCCTGATCACCCTCAACCGCCCGCAGGCGCTCAATGCGCTGAACGCACAGATTGTCGGCGAAATCAACCAGGCCCTGGACCAGCTAGAGCGTGACCCGAACATCGGCTGCGTGGTGCTGACAGGTTCGGCCAAGGCCTTTGCCGCTGGCGCCGACATCAAGGAAATGGCCGAGCTGCAATACCCGCAGATCTACGTTGACGACCTGTTCAGCGATGCCGATCGCATTGCCAACCGCCGCAAGCCGATCATTGCTGCGGTGTCTGGCTTTGCCTTGGGCGGTGGCTGCGAGCTGGCGATGATGTGTGATTTTATCCTGGCCGCCGACAACGCCAAATTCGGCCAGCCGGAAATCAACCTCGGCGTGTTGCCAGGCATGGGTGGTACCCAGCGCCTGACCCGTGCGGTGGGCAAGGCCAAGGCCATGGAACTGTGCCTGACTGGCCGCCTGATGGGCGCCGAAGAGGCCGAGCGGGCTGGCCTGGTGGCGCGGATTGTGCCTCAGGCGGAGTTGGTGGAAGAGGCGCTGAAGGTGGCGGCGACCATTGCCAGCAAATCGATCCCGGTGAGCATGATGGTCAAGGAAAGCGTCAACCGCGCGTTTGAAGTTACCCTTAGCGAGGGCGTGCGCTTTGAACGTCGAGTGTTCCATGCGGCGTTTTCCACCGAAGACCAGAAAGAAGGCATGGCCGCGTTCATCGCCAAGCGCGAGGCGCAGTTCAAGGACCGTTGATGCTGGCAGGGGATTTTAGCCGGGCCTCCAGGTGCATACCTCGAGACGCCCGGCGCCAGCCCAGCCCGGCCGTCCCCAATGCTACCTCCCTGGCACCGACCAGCGGATTGTAAGCACCTGAAGCAAATTCAGCCCCATTTGCAGTTGCTCCACGCGACGTGGCGCCTTAGACTGCCGCCCCCTGTAAAAGAGTGCCGGTTGGCGCTTGAAGAATTCCGCTGCCGATGCCAAGGCATCGGCGGCACATGAATCGCCCAAATGCACATTTTTTCATAGAGAAATCGATGACCAAGGAACAGTTGCTGGCCATGTCGGCCGATGACTACATGAACGCCGACCAGCTGGCCTTCTTCACTGAGCTGCTGCAGGCGATGAAAGTCGAAACCCATGAGCGCATCGAGCTCAGCCGCACCACCATCGAAGGCCTGGACACTCCGTCGGACCCTGCCGACGTGGCTTCGGTCGAAGAAGAGCGTAGCTGGCTGGTCAATGCCATCGACCGCGACCAGCGCCTGCTGCCACAGCTGGAAATGGCCCTGGACCGTATTGCCGACGAAAGCTTCGGCTGGTGCGATGACAGCGGTGAGCCGATTGGCCTGAAGCGCCTGCTGATCAGCCCGACCACCAAGTACTGCATCGAAGCCCAGGAGCGCCACGAGCAGCTCGACCGCCACCAGCGCCAGGTATAACCCCGCGCGCGGTGCCAAGCCCCACGGAGCAATCCCTGGGGCTTTTTGCGTTTCTCGCTGGCGCCGTTTTTTGTTGCCCCGTGCGCAACACTGCTGTACCGGCATGCGCTGTTTCCTCGCCACCAGCAGGCGTATCATGGCTATATCGTTAGGGTGCTAATTAAGTTCCGGAGGGAATGATGAATAGCCGAGTCGATGTAGCTGTGATGATTGGTTCGGGGGTGCCGGCCACCCTGCAAGCGCTGGGCAAACGCATCTGCTGGGTGGTGCTGGTCAATGGCGAGCGCCGTGGCACTGCATTTGCCACCCGTGAGGAGGCGTTGGAATGCCAGGCCGCCTGGCAGCAACAACTGAAGAAAGGGCTGGCAGCCTGAAAATGTTTATTGCCTCTCGACGTGTTTCGGTGTTTTCGGGCATATTTGTCCTACAGTAATGCGCTTTGGGATGCCAGGCCTTGTGTTCTTGCAGGCCCGCTTCCTTGGTTGCGCTTTCTGGCGAGTGATCTCAGGCATCACGCTTCCCACGCCGGGAATGAGCCAAACGCCTTCGGTTGAGGGCGAATCTGGCAAACCATAGTAAAGATTCCTGCACGCTGCATCGTCAGCGGGCACAGACATTTCGTATATCGCTTTATTACTCTTTTCGCCTATCGATAAGAAATGGCCGTGCCTCCCCGAGCTTGGGTGAGGGCGGGTTGTAACCGGTTGAGGATTACTTCATTGGCAGTCAGCACTCTTGATACCCATGCATTGTTCGCCCTGGGCGACTTGCGCGGTAAATTGGCCCAACTGTTCCAGGGCCGCTTCATCTATGTCACCGAACAGAATCCAGAAGGCCTGTACATGGCCGAAATCGACACCGAAAGTGCACTGGTGGTCGATGACAAACAACGCCTGGAGCTAAAAGTAGGTGATCATTTTCGCGCCGCCGTATTGCCCAGCCGTGAAGGTGGCAAGCTGGAAATGCGCTTTCGCGAAATCAAGTTGAATGTGTATGGCGTGGGCGATTACGCCTTCGTTTCGGTGCCGGAAGGCGAGGGCATCGTGTTCCGTGAGGGCCAGGCCGTGATGCTGGTGTTTGCCGCACAGCAGCAAGTGCAGGAAGGCCTGGGTAAGTTGCTCAAGGCGGTGACCGGCAAGGTTGCCAAATGGCGCAAGGGTGAACTGACCACCTTCAAGGCCAGTGAGTGACCGGCGCTGACGATGCACCTGCCTCGCGGGCCGAATTTCATCGGCAGCATCAGGCGGATGCTGTGGCCGAGGCCGAACGTTTGCTGGCCAGGCGTGAGGAACTGCAAAGCACCTGGCTGAGCTGGGTGGCGGGTGAGCTCTACCGGCTCGGCCCACCGCCTTATGTCGCCATGGTCCGGCGGGAGCTGCAGCGCCTCAGCCAAAGGTGAGGCGCAACCTTCAGTTACCGCGGTCGCGACCGCTGCTAACCTCTTCGGGCACCGGCTCTTTCGACATGCGCTTACGGAACAGCGCCGCCCGCGCCAGCAAGAGCGTGGTTACCGGCACTGTGATCGACAGCAGGATCGGAATCAGCCAGGCGTGCAGCACAGGCGCGTCCTTGAGCCAGGAAAAGTAGATGATCGACGCCAGCGCCACGCACCAGGCGCCAATGGTCGAGGCCAGTGCCGGTGGGTGCATCCGCTGGAAGTAGTCTTTCAGGCGTACCAGGCCTATGGCACCCACCAGGGCGAACAGGCTGCCGGTCAGCAGTAGCACGGCAGTGACCACCTCCAGCCAGAAGGGCAGTACCAAGGTTTCGGTCATTCGATCACCTCTCCGCGCAGCAGGAACTTGGCCAAGGCAAACGAGCCGACGAAGCCGAACAGCGCAATCAGCAGGGCACCTTCGAAGTAGGTGTCACTGGCGTAACGGATCCCCAGCACCAGCATGGTCAGCATGGCCAGGATATACAGGTAGTCCAGCGCCAGCACACGGTCCTGGGCGGACGGGCCACGGAACAGCCGGATCAGCGCCAGGCCCATGGACAGGGCGAAGATGAACAGGCTGGCGAGGACAGCATTGGCGAGCAGGCCTGTCATTGGAAGATCTCCATCAGCGGGCGTTCGTAGGTGTCCTTGAAGTGCTGGATGAAGGCCGCTTCATCGTCCAGGTCGAACACATGCAGCAGCAAGACGCTGCGGTCCAGCGCCAGTTCGGACCAGACTGTGCCGGGCACCACCGTGGTGATCATCGAAAGTGCCGCCAGGCCGTGCGCGTCGCGCAATGCCAGCGGTATGTGCACGAACGCCGAGCGTGGTGGCTGCTTGCCGGCACGCAGTACGCCGCGAGCCACCAGCAGGTTGGAGACGATCACATCGATGCCGACCCGGCCGATCAGCCGGGCAATGACCAGCGGCCGACGCACATGGGCATGCTGCGGACGCAACGGTGCCATCAGCAGCGGGGCCAGTACACCCAGTGCGGCGCCCAGCAGCAGATTGCCGGGGCTGACCGAGAGGTTCAGCAACAGCCAGAGGCCGAACAGCGAAACCGATAGTAGCGGGGCGGGGAACAGTCGGTTCATGGCTGCACCTGTACGTCGAGCGAGGTCGGGCCAGGAATCGGCCGGGCGGCCATCACGGCTTCGATGTAGGCGTCCGGCGCCTGCAGGCTGGCGGCGGTGTCCTGGGTGTAGCGCAGCAACGGCTCGGCCTTGAGGCTGAGGACCATGCACAGGCCGAGCAGGATGACGATGGGCAGGCACTCATAGCGGCGTAGCACGGGTGACGGGCGCTCTTCGGGCTTCCAGAAGCGCTGTATGCCCACGCGGCCAAAGGCGATCAGCGACGCCATGCCGGACAGGATCAGCAGTGCCACCAGGCCCCAGCCTGCCGGGCTCAACGGTTGTTCGGCCGGCATGCCCAGGCCCTGCGGGTTGAACAGCGCGCTGATGAGGTTGAGCTTGCCGACAAAGCCCGACAGTGGCGGCATGCCGATGATGAGCAGCGCGCAGGCGATGAAGCTCAGGCCCAGGAAGGCCATGGTCCACGGGATGATCTGGCCGATCACCACCTTTTGCTCGTCGTCGAGGTTGATACCCTTGGGCGGGTGCAGCGACTCCAGCGGGGGCGGCATCACGTCTTCTTCTTCGTCCAGGGGCGCCTCATTGGCCGAGCGTGAGCGTTCGACCAGTTCGGCGAGCAGGAACAGCGCGCACAGGGCCAGGGTGGAGTTGACCAGGTAGAACAACGCCGCGCCGGTCAGCGCCGCCTGGGCAAAGCCAACCGCGCCGAGCAGGGTACCAGCCGAGACCAGGATACTGAGGGCTGCCATGCGCTCCAGGCGCTGTGCAGCCAGGATCGATACCGCAGCCACCGCCAGGGTGGCCAGGCCGCCGTATACCAGCCATTCGCCGCCGAAATGCGCCGAGGCCCCCGCCTGCCCGGAGAACAGCAGAGTCCACAGGCGCAGCACGGCATACAGGCCGACTTTGGTCATGATGGCGAACAACGCAGCCACGGGTGCGCTGGCCGAAGCGTAGGCTGGCACCAGCCAGAAGTTCAGCGGCCAGATACCGGCCTTGACCAGGAAGGCCATGGCCAGGATCGCCGCACCCGCATGCAACAGGCCACGGTCGGCCTCAGGCACCAGGGGAATCTTCAGGGCCAGGTCGGCCATGTTCAGGGTGCCGGTCACGCCATACAGCATGGCGGCGCCAATCAGGAACAGCGACGAGGCGAACAGGTTGATGGCGATGTAGTGCAGGCCGGCGCGCACCCGGGCGCGACCCGAGCCATGCAGCAGCAGGCCATACGACGCGGCCAGCAGCACCTCGAAGAACACGAACAGGTTGAACAGGTCGGCGGTGAGGAAGGCACCGTACAGGCCCATCAGCTGGATCTGGAACAGCGCATGGAAACTGGCCCCGGCACCGTCCCACCGGGCACGGGCAAACAGCAACGCACTGAAGCCGATGACCCCGGTCAGGGTCAGCAGCAGGGCCGACAAGTGGTCCACGACCAGCACGATGCCGAACGGTGCCGGCCAGTTGCCCGGCAGGTAAACGCCGATCGACGCTGCCTGCCCCTGGGTGCGCACCCATAGCAGCAGGCTGACGGCGATTGCCAGGCCGGCGAAGGTCGACAGCAGGTTCAGGCGGGCCTTGATCTGCCGGTGCTTTTCACCCAGCAGCAACATGACTGCGGCAGTGACCAGTGGCAGCAGGATGGGCGCAACGATCAATTGACTCATTCCATTCATTCGTCACGCTCCCGGCCATCCACGTGGTCGGTACCGGTCAGGCCGCGTGAGGCCAGCAACACCACCAGAAACAGCGCGGTCATGGCAAAGCTGATGACGATGGCGGTAAGCACCAGCGCCTGCGGCAGCGGGTCGGTGTAGTGCAGCAGGTCCTGTGTGACGCCGTCCTTGATGATTGGCTCTTTGCCGATGAAGAGGCTGCCCATGCTGAAAATGAACAGGTTGACCCCGTACGACAGCAGGCACAGGCCCATGATGACCTGATAGGTACGGGGGCGCAGGATCAGCCACACCCCCGAGGCGGCGAGCACGCCGATGGCGACTGCAATCACTTCTTCCATCAGGCGGCTCCTGCTTGGCTGGTTTTCGCCGGGTTGCCCGGGCGGTAAGCGCGCACCGACTGGTGCGCCAGGGCCGTGAGGATCAGCAGGGTCGAGCCGACCACCACGGTGTATACGCCGACATCGAAGAACAGCGCACTGGCCACATGCACATCACCCAGCAGTGGCAGGTGCAGGTGGGCAGTATGGGTAGTGAGGAACGGATAGCCCAGCAGCATGGCGCCGACCCCGGTCAGGGTCGCGCACAGCAGCCCGGTGCCCATCCAGCGCAGCGGGCGCAGGCTCATCTGCGCTTCGACCCACTGGGTACCGGCCACCATGTACTGCAGGATGAACGCCACCGACATCACCAGGCCGGCGACAAAGCCGCCGCCCGGTTGGTTGTGACCACGCATGAACAGGTACATCGAGACCAGCAGCGCGATTGGCAGCAGCAGGCGCACCAGCACTGCCGGCACCATCATGAAGCCCAGGGCGGTGTCGGTGGCATGCCGTGGGTTGATCAGGTCGGTGACCACATCGGGTGCCAGCTGGCGCTGCTGCGCCGGCAGTTGCATGCTCTCTTTGGGTGGGCGGAAGCGGCGCAGTAGGGCGAACACGGTCAGCGCTACGGCCACCAGCACGGTGATTTCACCGAGGGTATCGAAGCCGCGGAAGTCCACCAGCATCACGTTGACCACGTTGGTGCCGCCGCCCTGCGGCAGCGCACGGCTGAGGTAGAACGACGAGATGTCGTTGGGCGTTGGCCGGGTCAGCATGGCGTAGGACAGCACGGCCATGCCGCCACCCACCAGCACGGCCAGCAGCAGGTCGCGCAGGCGGCGCATGCGCGCACGCTCCAGGCTACCCGGTAGTGGCGACACGCCTTCGATACGCCGTGGCAGCCAGCGCAGACCCAGCAGGATCAGCACAGTCGTGACCACTTCCACCACCAGCTGGGTCAGGGCCAGGTCAGGCGCGGAGAACCAGACAAACGTGATACAGGTCATCAGGCCGCAGACACTGACCATGATCAGTGCCGCCAGGCGGTGGTACTTCGCCTGGTAGGCGGCGCCGATGGCGCAGGCAATGGCGATCAGCCACAGTGCGACGAACACGCCTGAACCCGGAATTTTCGGCCGGTCGCCCCAGCTCAGCCCGCTGTAGAGCATGGGCGTGAGGCCTGCGAGAAAGGCGGCGACCACCAGCATGAACAGCTGCGATTGCAGGCGGCGAGAGGTGAACAGGCGCTCGACCCGACGCGCCAGCACCATCAGGTGAACCTGCCCGTGCTCGAACAGGCGCTTGCCGTTGAAGCGTTCGATCACCGGCGGGTAGGGGAAGCGGCCCAGGCGCAGCTGCTTGCGCAGCAACAGGTACAGCACGATACCGCCGCTCATGGCCACCAGGCTCATGATCAGCGGTGCGTTCCAGCCATGCCAGATCGCCAGGCTGTACTCCGGCAGGGTGCCGCCAACCACCGGTAGCGCCGCAGCGGCCAGCAGCGGGCCGACCGACTGGGCAGGGAAGATCCCCACCACCAGGCAGGTGAGCACCAGCAGTTCGACCGGCGCACGCATCCAGCGTGGCGGCTCGTGCGGGGTGTGGGGCAGGTCCTGGGCGGTCGGCCCGAAGAACACATCGACGGTAAAGCGCAGGGCATAGGCCACGCTGAAGGTACCGGCCAGTGTGGCGATCACGGGCAGGGTGGCCTCGACCCACGCGGTGGAGCTGATGAATACGGTTTCGGCGAAGAACATTTCCTTGGACAGGAAGCCGTTCATCAGTGGCACGCCAGCCATCGAGGCGCTGGCCACCATGGCCAGGGTCGCGGTGTAGGGCACCAGGCGGATCAGGCCGCTGAGGCGACGGATGTCGCGCGTACCGCTTTCATGGTCGATGATGCCGGCTGCCATAAACAGCGAGGCCTTGAAGGTGGCATGGTTGAGGATGTGGAATACCGCTGCAACGGCAGCCAGTGGGCTGTTCAGGCCCAGCAGCAGGGTAATCAGGCCCAGGTGGCTGATGGTCGAATAGGCCAGCAGGCCCTTGAGGTCGTTCTGGAACATGGCGGCGAACGCGCCGAGCAGCAGGGTGAGGGCACCGGCACCGCCGACGATCCAGAACCACTCTTCGCTGCCGGAAAGCACCGGCCACAGCCGCGCCAGCAGGAACACCCCGGCCTTGACCATGGTGGCAGAGTGCAAATAGGCCGATACCGGGGTGGGCGCTGCCATGGCGTGGGGCAGCCAGAATTGGAAGGGGAACTGTGCGCTCTTGCTCAGGGCACCGATGAGAATCAGGGGCAGCAGCACCGGGTACAGCGCATGCTGGCGGATGGTATCGCCGGCAGCCAGGACCTTGTCCAGGTCGTAGCTGCCGACCACATGGCCGAGCAGCAGGGCCCCGACCAGCAGGCACAAGCCGCCTGCACCGGTCACCATCAGCGCCATGTAGGCACCACGGCGGGCGTCGGCGCGGTGGTGCCAGTAACCGATCAGCAGGAAGGAGAACAGGCTGGTGAGTTCCCAGAAGAACACCAGCTGAATCAGGTTGCCGGAAATCACCAGTCCAAGCATGGCGCCCATGAAGGCCAGAAAGAAGGCGAAGAAACGCGGTACCGGGTCTTGCGGTGACATGTAGTAGCGCGCGTACAGCGACACCAGCGTGCCGATGCCCAGTACCAGCAGCGAGAACAGCCAGGCGAAGCCGTCCATGCGCAGTACCAGATTGAGCCCCAGACTGGGCAGCCACAGGAACTCTTCGCGAATCACACCGCCATGGGCAACCTGGGGGTACAGCAGTGCTACCTGGACGGTACCGACCAGGGCTACGAGCCCGGCAAGAATGGACTCGGCGTTACGTGCGTTGTGCGGCAGCACGGCTGCCAAGCAACTGCCCACGAACGGCAGAAGCAATAGCACTATCAATGACATAGCGGCCTATTCTGGAGAAGTTTGCAAAGATCATACGTGCCGAGGGGGTGATCACCAACACGCAAGCTGTCGCAGAATCCTACAAACAGGCTGTGACAAGCTGTTTTTTTATAACATTTGTTTACAAAGCATAGCTGCTGTTAGCGACTTCACAGCTCTGCCTGGCGTTCGCCTTCATTCTGTACATCGCGTGCCTCGATGGCTTCGCGCGGGCGACGCACTTTGAGCTCGCTCACCACCACCGCGATGACGATCAGCAGGCCTCCGAACAGTGCCACGCCCGGCAGGCGTTCGCCCGCCAGGCGCCCGACGATCCCGGCCCACACTGGCTCACCGGCGTAGATGAGCGTGGCCCGGGTAGGCGAAACCGACCTCTGTGCCCAGTTCATCGCCACCTGGATAACTGCGCTCATGGCGCCCAGGCCTACGGCGCTGCCCAGCAGCAGCCAGGAGAAGTCGGGGATACGCTCCTGGGTTGGCACGATCATCAGAAACGCCAGCAACGATGCGGTCGCCAGTTGCACCACGGTAACCCGGCGTACGTCGACCTGGCCGGCGTAGCGGCTGATCAAGATGATTTCGCCGGCGATGGCGACGGCGCTGACCAAGGTGACCACCTCGCCCTCGCTGAAATGCAGGCTGCCGCCTTCCGGCCCGGCCAACAGCATCAGGCCGATGAATGCCAGGCAAATGCCGATGCTGGGCATCAGGCCAGGCCGTCGGCCCAGCACCAGCCACTGCAACAGCGGCACGAACGGCACGTACAGCGCAGTGATGAACGCCGATTGGCTGCTGCTGATGGTTTGCAGGCCCATGGTTTGTAAGCCATAGCCGAGCATGATCGATACACCGATCAGCATGCCGGCCTTGAGCTCGGTGAAGGTCAGTCCGGGCAATGCCCGCGCCGAGACCACGCCCACGAACAGTGCGGCTGCAGCAAAGCGCAAACCGACGAAGAACATCGGGCCGCTGACGGTCATCACGTTGTGCACCAGCAGGAAGGTGCCGCCCCACAACATGGTGATGAAGACCAGCACCAGTTCAGCCTTGCTCAGGCGAAAGGTAACGTTGGGGGTCGGTTTGTTGCTGGCCTGGCTCATGGTCTTGCGCACTCGGAGGGGGCGGCGCACAATCGCCGCAAAGTGGGCAGTATACTGCGCAATCTCGACCAGTGAGCAATATAGTGCACAAAGATTCCGCGCACCGCGCATCGGTGCTTCAACATGTCAGCCTCAATGTGCGCAGCCTGCGCAACGCGGCTGGCATGAGCCAGGCGACGTTGGCCGAGCGCTCCGGGGTTAGCCGGCGCATGCTGGTGGCGATCGAGGCGGGGGAAAAGAACGTCAGCCTGACCACGCTGGACTTGATCGCCGAAGCCTTGGGGGTGGCATTCAGTACCTTGATCCAGGCGCCTGATCGGCGTGATCCCGGGCGCATCGAAGAGCTGGCCTGGGCGGGTGAACATCCGCAGAGCCGGGCAGTGTTGCTTGGCACCAGCCCGGCGCGGCGTGAGGTGGAGCTGTGGGAGTGGACCCTGGCGCCGGGTGAGTGCTATTCCAGCGAGGCCGATGCCGAAGGCTGGAGCGAGCAGATTTATGTGGCTGAAGGGCAGCTGACGTTGATCATCGAAGGGGGCGAGCATCGTCTGCTGGTGGGGCAGTTCCATGTGTTTCCCAGCAACTGCCGGTATGCATACCGTAATGATGGGGCGGTGGCGGTGCGGTTCGTGCGTAATGTGGTGATTTGAGCCTGCAAGCTTTGGGGCTGATGCATAGCCCCAAAGCTTTCGAGCCGATCAGCCTTCAAGCAACTCATCAGTCCTCACGACCTTGGCATAGGCAAATGCCAGCGCCGCCATCGCCGAATCATGAACCTGCGCCGCCGCTACCTGCCTGCCGTCGAACGCCAGCGGCAGGGTCGCACAGGCATCGTGCGCCACGGTCACCTCGTAACCCAGGTCGGCCGCAGCACGGGTGGCGGCATCGATGCACATATGGCTCATGCTGCCGACGATGGTCAGGGCCTCGACGCCATGCCGGTCCAGCGTGTGCTCAAGGTCGGTACCGAGGAAGGCGTTGACCTTGTGCTTGAGCACCACCGGTTCGCCTGCTGCCGGTTCGACCTTGGAATGGATCGCCGAACCCTGCGAGCCCGGTGCAAAGAAGGGGGCATCGGCGCTGTCGAACTCATGGCGCACATGCACCACCAGGTCGCCGCGCTGGCGTGCGGCTGCCAGCAACCGTGCAGCGTTGTCGGCCGCCTGGTCGGCGCCATCGAGGGTCCATTTGCCGCCCGGGAAGTAGTCGTTCTGGATGTCGATGATGATCAGCGCCTGCTTGCTCATGCTGCCTCCTGTGGCAGTAGTCGTTGGTAGGCGTTAGTTATAGGCTGTGTGCACGAACCTGAGGATTGGCGCGAACGACACTATGCGGGCAAAAACTGACATCCCCGCCAGCTTGGACATCGGCCTGCTGCTGTACCCCGGCGTGCAGCGCGCGGCCGTATATGGCCTGGCCGACCTGTTCCTGGTGGCCAACCGGGTTGCGGCCGAACTGGGGGCTGTCGAACTGCCGCACATTCGCGTCAGCTTCTGGCAGGCCGACGAGGCAGGGCAGTTGCTGCCAGCCCCGGATAGCTCCGCGACTGCTGCACCGGGCCTGAGTGTATTGATCATTCCACCCAGCCTGGAGTCGGCCCCGCAAGCCGAACTGCTTGACCGTCACCGCACGTCGCTGTGCCAGTTGCACGGGCGCGGTACGGTGCTGGCGTCGGTTTGCATAGGGGTGTTTTTCATTGCCGCCAGTGGGCTACTCGACGGGCGCCCGGCCTGCACCCACTGGAACTACGTGCATGCCCTTGCCCAGCGCTTCCCCAAGGTGCGGGTAGAGGCCCGGCAGCCGTTGCTGGACGACGGCGATATCGTGACCTCGGCAGGGTTGATGGCCTGGACTGACCTGGGCTTGCGCCTGCTGGAGCGATTTCTTGGGGCGACGGTGGCGCGAGAGACCGCTCGCTACCTGGCCGTTGAGCCGACTACAGCGCCCTTGCCTGGGGCACTGTTCAGTCCGCGCCTGGACCACGGCGACGAGGCCGTGTTGAAGGTGCAACATTGGTTGCAGGGCAATGGCGGGCAGGAGGCTGACCTTGCGGCGATGGCTGCGTGCGCGGGGCTGGAAGCGCGCACCTTCCTGCGGCGCTTTCGTGCCGCCACCGGGCTGCGGCCGACCGAGTATTGCCAGCAGGTGAGGGTAGGGCGAGCCTGCCGTTTGCTGGAGTTCACCCGGCGCAACGTCGAACAGATTGCCTGGGGTGTCGGTTACCAGGACCCGGGTGCGTTTCGCAAGGTGTTTCAGCGCATTACCGGCCTGACCCCAAGTGACTATCGACGGCGTTTTGCGGTATCAGGCCAGGGTGCTCAAAAACCACTTGACCTTGACTTTGCTTGAGGTTTTACCCTGCCGGGAATCGCGCTGCATGCGTCCGTTACCAGGAGACCGCCGATGTCGGCAAACCCTCATGCCCTTTGGTTCACCCAGATGATCGAATACGAAGTGCCCAGCATGTGCCAACAAGCATTGGCTCAGGCCTTGGTGGCGCGAAGCGAAGACCTTGCTGCGCGCTGTGAGGGGCTGCAGGGTGTCAGTGTCCAGGCCAGTGACGATGGCAGCCGGGTGCTGCAGTACCTGCAATGGCAGTCACGCCAGGCCTGGTCGGCGGCGGCCGTGTACTTCGTTGAGGAGCCCTTCCTTGAGCTGCTGGGGCAGCATCAGGCGCGCGGGGTGAACTTTGCAGCCTACCAGACGCTGCGCAGTTTGGTGCGCGGCGCCGATGGCGGCCTGCATTGTCAGGTGGGCGAGCTTCAGGCATACCAAGGCGCGTAATGCGGGTAGCGGTCCAGTCGGGCACCGATGACCATTTCGCTGATCCAGGCTGCCAGGATCGAGCTGTAGGCTTTCTGGCTCTCTTCGCTGGACAGCGCGTGATCGGCCCCGTCGACGATGCGATGGGTGAGCGAATGGGCGCTGATGAATGCCGAGCGGTAGCTCATCAGCGTGCTGTGCGGTACATAGTCGTCTTGTTCGGACTCCACCAGCAAGACATCCCCGCTGAACTCGGCGCACGCTGCCAGTGCGCGGTTGTCAGCCGGGCCAAGCGATTGCTGCCGGTAGGCGTTCAGGCGTTGGCGGTCGAGGGTTTGCTTGGGGGTGTTCCACTCGTCGTCCCAATACATGGCGGGTACCCGCAGGGCCAGCCATTTGACGGGCCGTTCGCGGGTCAGTAGCGTTGCCAGGTAGCCGCCATAACTGCTGCCGATGAGGGCGATGGCGCTACTGTCCACGGCTGGATGGCTTAGCAGCCGGTCGTAGGCCACCATCAGGTCATGCAGGTTTTGTTCACGCGTGACTGTCAGGCGTTGGCTTTCGGTCTTTTCGTGCCCGCGAAGGTCGAAGGTCATGCACACGCAGCCCAGTCCGGTGATGTGCCGGGCCCGGGCCAGATCACGCTGCTGGCTTCCGCCCCAACCGTGCACGAAAAGGATGCCCGGCATCTTGCTGCCGGGGCTGACCAGGGTGCCAACAATGCTGTCGTTGTCGACTTGCAGTTCAACGGTTTCACTCTGAACGGCCATGTTCGCGAATCCGTGCAAATTTGCTGAATTGTCCGAGTTCACTGTCGTTTCCTTGGTAGAAGAGGGTGGCATCAGCGGGCAGGTCGGGCGTGCCGAACACTTCGTGGGTGGAGGCACGGACCTGCTGCAATGCCGGGTCATCGGCAAATGCCTGCAGGGCCAGCAGCTCGGCACTGCTGGCGCCGCCCAAGCGCCAGGATTGCTCGAGCACACCACTACGCAGGTGGCCCTGAGGGCTCAGGCCGCGAGCGATGTCGTAGTTGCGCCGTGAGGCGATGAAACCAGGGAAGTGCTGCTCGGCAGCCTGCTCGTAAGTGATAGCCTGGTTGATCGCCAGACGCAGGTGGTCTTCCAGGGGGAGTTGCAGCAGCGCCTGATAGTCGCCACGTACCACCACAAGGTCGGATCCGCCATACACCTCGATGCCCTGGTGGTCATGGGTCAGCTGTTGGGTACCGTGATAGCTGCATGTCAGCCCCGCGACGCGCACTTGGCCGACGCTGAAGGTTTTTACGTCATTGAGGTCTTCTTCGAGTACCAGCCCCCACACTGCCAGCGCCTGTTCGTCCATATCGGCCAGCAGGGGTTCCAGTGCGTCCGCAGTGCTGATGACCGCTTGTCCGCGGCCTGCGGTAGCCAGCACCGGCTTGACCCGTAGCGGGCCGTCGAGCAGCAGCAACTGTGCGGCAGTGCGCGCATCGGCTTTGCTGAACACGGTGTAGCCGCGCAGCAGGGCGTCACTCGCCTGTTGGGCGAAGGCGTCAGTCCAGCCCGGTGGGAAGCTGGCCTTGGCCGGCAACGGGTGGGAGATTGCCTTGGTCGCCATGTGGGGGTAGGACACCAGGCCGCCAAACAGGTCCTGTTCGCCAAGAATACCCAGGGCGGCATAGCGCCTGGGGTCGATCAGGGTCTCGGTGGGTACGAAGTAGTAGCCATCGTTGGCGTTGGCCTGCTGCCTGGGCACATGTGGACAACCCAGCAGGCGGGCGAGACCGTCGGCAAGCTTGAGGTGCACGGCATGCTCATGCTCGGGCGTATGTTCGCGGGTGTCGAGCAACACCACGCCGGTTTTCGAATGCCAGGCACTGGGCATGGTCATTTGCCTGTGGGCAGTGAGTGTACTGTGTGTGAAGCCGGCACTTTGCGGAAGTTCAGCGGGACTTGATCGGTGGTCCTGAGCGCGTTGTAGGAAGTGTCTGATTGGCGCAAGGCGTGGCGGGCAATCCATGCCGTGTCTTGGTCGTCGCGATTGCAGGGTTCTGGCGGCTGTTCCATTATCGGCACATTGGATCAACCGTGATGTAGCCGCAGGAGAGCGCATGAACGTCCAGACCACCCTTGAGCAAAGCGTGCCACAGCGCCTGGCACGCCTGCGCCAGGCCATGGCGGCAGAGGGCATCGATGCCTTGCTGGTACCTTCGGCCGACCCCCACCTTTCCGAATACCTGCCCGGTTACTGGCAGGGGCGTCAGTGGCTCTCGGGTTTCCACGGCTCGGTCGGCACATTGGTGGTCACCCCCGGGTTCGCCGGGCTGTGGGTCGACAGCCGCTACTGGGAGCAGGCCGAGCATGAACTGGCAGGCAGCGGCATTGAGCTGATGAAACTGTTGCCGGGCAAACCCGGGGCGTTGGAGTGGCTGGGCGATAATGTAGCGCCCGACGGTAGCGTCGCGGTGGATGGTGCGGTCCTGGCGTTGGCCTCGGCGCGCCAACTGGGTGAGCGGCTGAAGACTCGCGGCGCTCGGCTGGTCACCGACAAGGATCTGTTGGGGCAAGTCTGGGATGGGCGCCCGGCGCTGCCGGGTAACCCGGTGTACCAGCATTTACCGCCGCATGCGACGGTGAGCCGGGCGGAAAAACTCGCGCAGTTGCGTCAGGGCATGCTGGCCAAGGGCGCCGACTGGCATTTCATTGCCACCCTTGATGACATCGCATGGCTGTTCAACCTGCGCGGCAGTGATGTCTCCTACAACCCGGTGTTTCTGGCCTTTGCGTTGATCAATGAGAAGCAGGCCATTCTGTTCGTGGGGCAGGACAAGGTGGACGCGCATTTGCGCCAAGTGCTGGCAGTCGACGGCATCGAGGTGCGCGACTACAGCGAGGCCGGTAAGGCTTTAGGTGCCGTACCGGCCGGCAGCAGGTTGCTAGTGGACCCGGCACGGGTCACCTGTGGCCTGCTGGAAAACCGTTCGGCAGGGGTCGTGCTGATCGAGGGGATCAACCCCACCACCCTGAG
This sequence comes from Pseudomonas monteilii NBRC 103158 = DSM 14164, assembly GCF_000730605.1. Lineage (GTDB taxonomy): Bacteria > Pseudomonadota > Gammaproteobacteria > Pseudomonadales > Pseudomonadaceae > Aquipseudomonas > Aquipseudomonas monteilii. The sequence continues at coordinate 73,879 of NZ_BBIS01000050.1, forward strand.
CAAGTCATGCAAAGGTGATGAAGACCTGGTTCACATCCGTCAGGTCATGGAGCAGGACGGAGCTGCCTTGTGCGAATTCTTCGCCTGGTTCGAGGCCAGCCTGGGCAATGAGAAAATCACCGAGCTGACGATTGACGAGCAACTGAGCGCAGCGCGCGCCCGGCGCCCGGGTTTCGTATCGCTGAGTTTCTCGACCATTGCTGCCTTCAATGGCAACGGCGCCATGCCGCATTACCGCGCTACCGAGCAGTCGCACGCGGTCATCGAGGGCGACGGGCTTTTGCTAATCGATTCGGGCGGGCAGTACCTGGGCGGCACCACCGACATCACACGCATGGTGCCGGTGGGCAACCCCAGCCACCAGCAGAAACAGGATTGCACCCGGGTACTCAAGGGCATGATTGCCCTGTCGCGTGCCACCTTTCCGCGTGGGGTGCTGTCGCCGTTGCTCGACGCCATTGCTCGTGCACCGATCTGGGCAGACCAGGTGGATTACGGCCACGGTACCGGGCATGGGGTAGGCTACTTCATGAATGTGCATGAAGGGCCGCAGGTAATTGCCTACCAGGCGGCACCTGCACCGCAGACGGCGATGCAGGCGGGCATGATCAGCTCGATCGAGCCAGGTACGTATCGCCCGGGGCAATGGGGTGTACGCATCGAGAACCTGGTGGTCAATCGTGAAGCCGGCAAGAGTGCATTTGGCGATTTCCTGAACTTCGAGACGTTGACATTGTGCCCGATCGACACCCGGTGCCTGCTAGCCGAACAGCTGTCAAAAGAAGAGGTGGAATGGTTGAACCGCTATCACGCCACAGTGCGTGAGCGCCTGGCGCCGTTGCTCAAGGGTGACGCCTTGGCCTGGCTAGAGACGCGTACCGCGTCGCTGTAACGGAAAATTAAAAGGGCAGCTTATGAGCTGCCCTTTTTTCTACTTGCAGATGACGATCATGCTGCGGCTGGTGTAACCCGCCGGGTTGATGCCAAACAAGTAGTCGCCGGCTTCTTCATCGCTGTCGCCCGAGCGTGCGATGACCCGATAGCCGCGCGTGCTGCAAGAGCTCGCGGCTTTGCTGTAGCAGTTGTCCCACGAAGAGGAAAGGCCGGAGCAGTTGATATGCAGGCCCTTCTTGCCCCTCTTGACCTCAGTCTTGGCCGTGGCGGCACATCCAGCAATAGCCAAGATGGCCAGGATGAGAAAAATACGTTTCATTCCTGTCCTTAAATGCAGGGCCGATCAGCTGTCGTCTGGCCCTGTCGTTATCGCTTCGGTTCTTCCTGAAATTTCCCCAGCGTCCCTGTTCGGTCCAGTAGATAGCGTAAAGATGATGATTCTGTGACAGCTTAATCAGCGAGACGGGTCGCTACAATCTTTAATCCTGTCTCAAATGAAAATATTTCTCATATCAGTCTGCTGCGACGGCTGGGGCGGGCTCCTTGCGCATGGACAGCGTGGTGCCGACAGAGGCCGTAATGATTGCCAGAATCGCCAGCCATTGGGTAACCGTCAGCACTTCGCCCAGGAAAAGCAGGCCGGACAACGCCCCGAACGCCGGTTCGATGCTCATCAGGGTGCCGAAGGTGCGAGCCGGAATGCGCGTGAGGGCAACCATCTCCAGGCTGTAGGGCAGTGCTGTGGACAGTATCGCCACGCCCAGCGCCATGGGGATGACCGCGGGCGTGAGCAGCGCACTGCCCGCGTGGACAATGCCGATGGGGGCGACGAACAGTGCAGCGACCACCACGCCGAGCGCGGCGCTCTGGATGCCGTGTTCGGCCCCGGCACGTTGCCCGAACAGAATATACAGGGCCCAGCACACGCCAGCACCCAGCGCGTAAGCAGCGCCGGCCGGGTCGAGTGCCTGGCCACTTTGCCCTGCAGGCAGCAACAACAGCAAGCCGGCGATGGCCAGGGCAATCCACAGGAAGTCGATTGGCCGGCGTGAAGAGAAGATCGCCACGGCGAGCGGCCCGGTGAACTCCAGTGCAACGGCAATGCCGATGGGCACCGTTTGCAGCGCCATATAAAAGAGGAAGTTCATGCCACCCAGGGCCATGCCATAGATGACCACGTTACGCAGGGTGTTGGCGGTCATGCGTACCCGCCACGGGCGCAATATAAGCAGCATGATGATGCTGGCGAATATCAGGCGCAGGGCGGTGGTGCCTTGTGCGCCGATAATGGGGAACATGCTTTTGGCCAGGGAGGCACCCGATTGAATCGATGCCATGGCGATAAGCAGCAGCCCAATCGGGAAGAGTGTGGCGGCCAGGCTGCGGGGCTGGGTGTTCATTTCTGTGCGGCGATCCTTGGGCGGGGGAGTGATGAGCAATATAGTGCGCAATTGATGGGGCGCGTGGTAGCCCTGAAGTGCCTTCGGCATAAATATTTCAAAACATTGAAATTAAGGGTTGACCTCCTTGAAGGCGGCCCTATAATGCGCACCACTCCAGCGCGGTAGCGAAGCGAAGCTAGCCACCCTGTTGAGTC